>CAVXYY010000018.1:0-147002 GCA_963766195.1 uncultured Gammaproteobacteria bacterium | reverse complement strand
TCCATAGTAAACTATTACCGGGCACTATGTTAAAAAATCGTATTTTAATTAAAATTTGAATTGCCATGAAAAAAATGATGTATTACCGAAATCTTATTATTGCTTTTTTATTGTTGCTGCCAACACTGCTACCGGCACAGGTAGTACAAACTAACGCAAAAAACAATACGGTTGATTATTCTACACTGACCAAGATCGATGGGCTTGTAAATGAATATGTAGATAGCAACTGGCTGGCCGGTGCTGTAACGATTGTAATTAAAGATAACCAGGTAGTACAATACAAAGGGTATGGCTATGCCGATCTGGAAACAAAAAAACCAATGCAAAAAGATGCGATATTCCGCATCGCGTCACAAACAAAAGCCATTACAACTGCTGGCATCATGATATTATATGATCAGGCAAAATTATTACTGGACGAACCGATTTCAAATTATATTCCTGCCTTTAAGAATCCGGTTGTACTTGATCAATTTAACGACTCAGATACTACTTATACGGAGAGGTACCAGCAAAAAGAGAGATCACCTTCCGTGATTTATTAACACATACTTCTGGTCTTGATTATCCTGATATCGGAAGCTCTAAAGTAAAAGCGATCTATACTAAAAATAATATCCCATCAGGTTTGGGTTATTTTAATGAAGATTTGTTGGAGAGAATGAAAGCAATGGCAAAACTTCCATTGTCTTTTCAGCCGGGTGAAAAATGGCAATACGGATTAAACAGTGATCTGCTGGGTTGTTTGATTGAAGTGATCAGTGGGATGAATCTTGATGCATTCTTTTCAAAATATATTTTTCAACCATGTGGTATGCAGGATACTTACTTTAATGTACCAGCAGCAAAAGCAAATCGTCTGGCAACGGTATATACTGAAGATGCAGCTAACAATATCATTAAATGGAGTCATACTTTCCGTCATATCGATCCCGATTATCCTACCATGCAAAATCATTATTTCTCCGGTGGCGCAGGGCTATCGTCAACTGCATTTGATTATGCTGTTTTTATGCAGATGCTGTTGAATGGCGGAACCTATAATGGAAAAAAGATATTATCAAAAAGATCGGTGGAAATGATGACCAGTAGTCAACTGGAGCCGGGTCTTTTTGGTGAAAATGAATTTGGCCTGGGTTTTTCTATTACCACTAAAAAATCTGAAGCAAAAGGGCCACGATATGCTGGTGCATTTGCCTGGGGAGGTTATTATGGAACAACTTATTGGGCCGATCCGAAAGCAAAGCTGGTTTGTCTTTTTATGACACAGCAAACACCAAACAGTCATAACGATGTAAAAGCCAAATTTGAATCGTTGGTATATGCAAGTTTGAAGTAGCAGAAATTTATATACTGGAAAGTAATTGTACCAATCTGATAAAAGAATATTCAAAGAATAGAATTGACGACGCTTAACTATCTTTTATTTTGAGCAGTGAAAAAAAATCTTTCTCTGCAATTTCTTTAATACTACCTGGTTGTAAGTCGCCCAGTGTCAGGTCTTCAATACTTACCCGTATTAATCGTTTACATCGATGGTGAACAGCTCTCATCATTTTACGTACCTGATGATATTTTCCTTCAGTAAGACAAATGCGCAGCCAGGTGTAGGAAATATTTTCTGTCATTTCATACGGAGCAGCAAATGAAATTTTGGGGTCTAAAACTATTTCAGCTTTACAGGGAGCAGAAGTATAATAGCCACTACCCTTTATCCGGAATCTTACTCCATCTCTTATCAATTGTAATCGTTCATCTGTTACTGTGTGATTGACCTGTACCAGATACGTTCTTTTATGTGGCTCCTTTGCTTCAAATAATAATCGGGTAATATTTTTATTCGTCGTTAAAATCAATAATCCTTCGGAGTGATTATCTAATCGGCCAATAGCATGTATCCCTTCCGGGAATTCGAAACCAATATTACCCAGCAAGTTTACCGCATGGGTACTTACAAATTGAGATACCATATTGTAAGGTTTATTGAGAATAAAATAGCGGTAGGGTGATGATGACATAGTTGCTTGATGTTATAGGCAGGATAGGTATAAAACAAAGGAGGTAAAATAAAGTTACCAATTGAATAGTACCGATTTTACCTCCGTTCTTATTTTCAATTATATACTAATTTGAATTCCTTGGTGGTGATGGATTTAAACCTTCCTCGGTAGGTACTAAATTAGATGAAACATCATTTTTATTTTTTGAGGCCGAAAGAAAAATATTATAAGTAATCTGGTGGTTATCGATATATGGTGCAAACAAAACAGAATTAGAACTTGAAGAATTAATTAGCGATTTTATATTATTAAGCTGGGCCGGACGTAATATTAAATTACCAAAGTAATCGCCAGCTGCATAGTTAATTGTACTTGGATTGCCTTTTAATAATATAAGGTTAGGTGATGGTGGTGTGCCGCCAGAAGGGTGGAACTGGCCATTGCCATTATTAGCTGACCAACCTGCAAGGGTTAAAGCATTTGAATTATCGATATAAAACCTGAAAATGGTCCAATTTCTTGGCATTGGTGGATTTCCCAATGCTAAAAAAGAGGGAGCATCAATCCACAATGTATCGAGGCTTCCTGTCAAAATACCTGCTTTACTATCCCCCGGTTCTGGAGTTATAATAGTGGGATCGACATTATCAGTGTTAGACTCTGAAGATTTATTCCCATTACAGGAAGCAAAAAATAGGATCATTAGTATCAGCCAGGATCCGGACGCAGATAAAAAAGGTAGCTTTCTCATACTTATTATTTTTAATGGTTAAACAATAAAAGATAAGCTGTAATTTTCTACCCGACAAAACTATATTTATTGATAAGTATTCAGTTAATTTTTTCCCACATAGGCACATACAGGGTTTGTAAATAATTATTTAATAATGGGTGGCTTTTTAAAATTACTGCTGAATTGGTCTGAGGTTTGGGCAACCCTGATACCGCTGAGCATTTTACTGTTCAGACCCCGTCAACCCAGGTTTTTAAAACCCATAATTATATACCTGGTTATTGCCTTATTCATCAATTTAACTTGCGATATCATCAGCGAATATTATGAATATTTGCCAGGATGGATGGAGAGTAATACACCCTTATACAATGCTCACTCCATCATCCGGTTTATCTGTTTCTGTTACTTTTTTATAATGCTAAAGCAATCTTCTTTTACCCTGTTGAAGAAAATATTGCCTTTTTTTTCTCTGGTGATAATAATCATCAACTTCAGTTTTGTGGAAAATTTTGGTAATCCCGATCATTTAAGTGGTAATTTACTGGCTACAGAATCTTACCTGTTGCTGATTTTTTGTATGCAGTATTACCTTGCTAAGCTGAGAGATGAAGCAGATGATATTACAAGCGGAGCCGATTTCTGGTTGGTTACCGGGCTCAGTATTTATGTAGTAATTAATTTTTTTGTGTTTTTATTTTACGTTCCTATGTTACACCACGATATAAAACTTGCATTGAATATATGGGACGTTCATAATATTGCTTATATCTTATTTTGCATCTTTATAACCAAAGCCTTTTATGCACCTGCTCGACATCAGTATACAGTCTAGGGTAATTATTGGCATTTCTGCCATGGTAGTTTTGTTCAGCAGTTTTTTAATTGCGTTCATCACCAACCAGCGTAAGAAGTTACAATACCATAAAGATTTGCAGGCCATTCATGAGCAACAGCAGCAGGAACTGAAAGTGCAAAATAGTTTACTCGAAGACAGGGTTAAGGAAAGAACGGTAGAATTGCTGCAACAAAAAGAAAGTCTTCAGCTGGCGTTAACAGATCTTAAATCGAGCCAGTTACAACTGGTGCAAAAAGAAAAGATGGCTTCTCTCGGAGAAGTGGTTTCTGGTATTGCACATGAAATACAAAACCCGTTAAATTTTGTAAATAATTTTTCTGAAATAAATACGGAGTTGTTAGTTGAAATGAAAGACATATTGACAAACAAAACATTGACAGATAAAGACAATGAGGAAGTTAATTTGTTGTTAGATGATGTTATTCAAAACCTGCATAAAATAATCGGGCATGGTAAACGGGCAGAAAACATTGTAAAAAATATGCTGCAGCATGCCCGGAGCAGCAGTGGTATTAAAGAGCTTACAGATATTAATTTTTTAGCCGAAGAATATTTAAAGTTGAGCTATCATAGCTTCCGGACAAAGCATAAATTATTTAATGTGGCCCTTACCACCGCTTTAGACCCGCTTCTTGATAAAATAAGCATAGTGCCGCAGGATGTGGGGCATGTACTTATGAATCTGTTTAATAATGCCTTTTATTCTGTAGGTGAAAAGACGAAATTAAATAAACCAGGGTATGAGCCAGTAATAACGGTGAGTACATATAAAGAAGGCGCTGCTATAAAAGTAAAAATCAGGGATAATGGATTAGGTATTGCACCAAAATACCTGGATAAAATTTATCAGCCGTTTTTTACCACCAAACCTACCGGGGAAGGAACCGGGCTTGGTCTGTCTTTAAGCCATGATATTATTAAAGCACACCAGGGCGAACTAAAAGCAGAATCCGAGGAAGGAGATTTTGCAGAATTTACTATTACTTTTTTAGCTGGATAAACTAACTGTCTTCTTTATCTTGCCGCTCAATGGTATATTATGACATACATTATCCCGAACAATTAGCGGGTAAAAAACTGGACGACTACCTCGCCAATGGCTGGTACCGCATGCAGCAGATGATCTTTACCACAGATGTAATTCTGAAAGATAACCGCCTCCTGCCTGTATTCTGGCTGCGTCTGGCGTTATCAAAATACAAAGCTACTAAAAAACAACAGCAACTATTAACCGCCAATAAAAAATATACAGTTGATTTTGTAGAGGGAAATATTACGGAAGAATTGGAAGAGCTTTATCAATTATATAAAGTAGCCATGGACTTTGAACTGAGCGAAACCTTGCAGGATAGTTTGCTGGGCGAAACAACGAACAGCATTTATGATACGCATTGTATTACTATACGGGAAGAAGGTAAACTGATTGCCGCTGGTTTTTTTGATTTGGGAGAGAAAACGATGGCGGGAATATTGAATTATTATCATCCCGATTATGCAAAACAGCAATTGGGTAAATACCTGGTGTTGTTAAAGATCGGCTATGCACTACAGCAGCAACTGGATTATTATTATACCGGTTATCTCAGTACAGCAGATGCTAAATTTGATTACAAATTATTTGCAGGAAAAGATGCTACCGAAGTGTATTACCGGAACCAACAGCAATGGATACCCTGGTTATCGGTGCAGAAAGAAGAACTGGAATACTGGCTGATCAATGAAGAGATCGATCGGGAAAATTTCTCATCTCAACATGAGTTATAAAAAACCTTCCCCTATACAAAAAGTACTTTTCTACATAATCATGATTCAATAATTTTTCAACCAGTTAAATTGACGGCTGATAATCTGATCTTTTTCTTTAGCTAAATACTTCATAAAAGCATTTGCTACCGGCGACATTTTTTTGTCAAGAAGTGATATTATGTTCCATGCGGTTTTAATGGGCAACCCTTTTAAAGGAACTATTTGTAATTGTTTATTGCCCAGTTCGTTTTTTATGCCAATCAACGGCATAATTGAATAACCTAATCCTGCCAGTAAAGCCTGTTTAACAGCTTCATTGGAAGACAACTCGATTTTTTTTTCAACGCTTAACTGATTTTTATGTAAATAATTTTCCATGGCATTGCGGGTAGCCGAGCCCTGTTCACGGAAGATCAGTGGCAGGGATTCAAGCATTCTCAAAGTAATTTTTTTATCCGGTATTTTACTGTCTGCATTTGCTATGAGGAAGATTTTATTCTCCATCAATTCAATTTTTTGTATCCTTAATTTTTGGGGCAGTACAGAAACAAGTGAAAAATCAACTTCATTTTTTTCAAGACTTTCTACCACCCGGGCTTTATTGGTTACATCCATCTGCAATTCTACTGTAGGATGTTGTTTTAAGAATCCGGAAAGGAAATAGGGGATTACATATTTACCTGTAGAAACAACAGATAGTTTTAATCGGCCAGATAACTGTTGCCGGTAAAGCTGTGTTTTATAGTTTATCGCATAAACTTCATTAAGCACCAACTCTGCTGACTGTGCAATCTCTTTACCGAAATCGGTCAGGTAAAGTTTTTTACTTACTACTTCTGTTAAGGGGATATCAAACTGATCTTGTAAGTTTTTTAGCTGAATGGAAACAGCCGGCTGGGTAAGATGTAATTCCTCCGCAGCCTTCGTAATACTTTCTGTTTCGGCTATTTTCAGAAAGATGCGTAACTGGTGTAGGGTATAATCCATAAATAATTTTTATAATAACCATAGCAAAGTTAAATAAAAGCTTATGGATTAAAACATTCATTTTTGCCCCGTAAAACAAAAAACAAACAGTATGAAAAAAATCACAGTTGCCAAAGGCGACGGTATCGGTCCTGAAATAATGGACGCCACCCTGCAGATTATTATGGCTGCCGGAGCAAGAATTGAAGTGGAAGAAATAGAAGTAGGAGAGAAAGTTTACCTCGCTGGTAATACCTCCGGTATAGCGAAAGAAAGCTGGGATGTTATCCGCAGAAACAAAGTATTTTTAAAAGCACCGATTACCACACCACAAGGCGGTGGTTATAAAAGCCTGAATGTTACAACCCGTAAATTCCTGGGCTTGTATGCCAATATCCGTCCTTGTATCAGCCTCCATCCTTTTGTCAAAACAAAACATCCGGAAATGGATATTGTAATTGTTCGGGAGAATGAAGAAGATCTGTATGCAGGTATCGAACACCAGCAAACAGATGAAGTGGTACAATGTCTTAAACTCATCAGCCGGCCCGGATGCGAAAAGATCGTCCGCTATGCGTTTGAATATGCCCGCCAGCATGGTCGTAAAAAAGTAACATGCTTCACCAAGGATAATATTATGAAACAGACAGACGGTTTGTTTCACCAGGTCTTTGATGAAATTGCAGTAGAATACCCCGAAATAGAAAACGAACACTGGATCATTGATATAGGTGCAGCCAAAATGGCCGACACACCGGAAGCTTTTGATGTTATCGTAATGCCTAATCTCTATGGCGATGTGTTAAGTGATGTAGCTGCACAGATCACCGGATCAGTAGGGCTTGCCGGTTCCGCCAATATCGGTGAAACCTGCGCCATGTTTGAAGCCATCCATGGATCGGCGCCTAAAAGAGCAGGACAGAATTCAGCCAACCCATCCGGCTTATTACAAGGCGCTATTATGATGCTGAGCCATATCGGTCAATCTGATGTTGCAGAAAAAGTACAGAACGCATGGTTAAAGACGATAGAAGACGGTATACATACCAATGATATTTATAAAGAGGGTACCAGTAAAAAATGCGTAGGCACTCAGGAGTTTGCACAGGCAGTGATTGCCAACCTGGATGAGCAACCAGCAACACTTAAACCAGTTGTCTATAAAAAAGATAGTACCATCAAGTTACCGGCCTATCAGCGTAAGAAAGCTGCCAAAAAAGAATTGGTAGGTGTTGATATGTTTGTACACTGGACTGGTAATAACCCCAATGAAATTGCGGAGAAGATAAAAAAACTGGATAATAATGATATTCAACTATCGATGATCACTAACCGGGGTATCAAAGTATGGCCCGATGGCTTTGAAGAAACATTCTGTACCGATCACTGGCGTTGCCGCTTTAAGCAGGCGAATAGCCATCCTGTTACCAAAGAGCACATTGTGGCGTTACTGGATAATGCAATCAAAAATGATATTGATAGCATAAAGACAGAAAACCTCTATGCATTTGATTCTAAACCGGCTTTCTCACTGGGGCAAGGCCAATAAACTGATAAACCATGAACCTGACATTAATTGAAGGAAAATTTACACCAGCTGAAAGTATTGATATCATTTCAAAAATGGTAGCGGTAAAGATTAAGTTTCACGAAGAGAAAATTAATAATAACCATAACCAGGAAGATATTAAAATGAGGGAAAAAAAGATAAAAAGTCTGCAGCATGAACTGGATCAACTCAGGCAGCACATGAAGAGCCAGACGGCCGGAGTAAATATCAACGCCGCTATACAGATGAATTGATATTCCCTAAATATTAAAAAATAAAACATGCAACGATTCAAACAAAATTTCCTGCTATTGGTCTGTGCCATCCTTTTTGTAATGGGATTTATTTATTCATATACAACAACAGATGCACTGGGAAATAAATTTTTTACTTCCCTGGCCCTGCTCTCCTTAATCGGTATGTGCTGGACTCCAGGAATCAATAATAACAAAAAACAAAATAGCTATGACAAAGACTGAAACATTAAAACTTATTGAAGGTACATTTGACACTGTGGAAATAAGAGATATAAGAGAAATGCTTATGCAGATGATCCACAGTAAAATTAATTTTCATAACCTGCGTAACTGGAGCTCCGAAGAACGTTTTGGAAAACCGGATCTGTTTTCCAGGCAACGGGTAGTTGAACTAAAGGAAATGGGTAAATATCTTGAATCCGTTTTTGAAGAGGCAAAAATGTTGAATAAAAATATCCGTGTTCATTCGGCTATTGAGATAGAGTTGGTCGACTAGATAAATGCTGCCCTGGTTCATGCAATATGAGCCAGGGTTTTTCAGATCCCAACTAACGATGGCTGACCTAAACCTTCCAGTTGATCCCATAAGCTCAAGTTGTATTTATTTTAAATGATTCACCGGCTTTCATCAGGCATTGAGGCAATTGAATGGGAATCAGTAAGATAAAAAAATAACAGCACAGTAAACGTACTGCTATACAAATGGAATCATAGCTACCGACATGCCACAACAATAATATGTAAGTAGTAAACGAAGGGCAATACTATTTTTTCACTGTACAGCGTACACTGTACAGTCTACTTTTAATAAAATAAAATCCTTTGCCTTTCTTCTTACAAAATCAAAAGGAATACATTTTTCAAATGCTATTTCCAGTTCTTTCTTTTCAAAAAGAGGCTCAGCCACTTTCTGTTTCGCCTACTTTTACCATCATCGTTACACATTGCGTTACCGGAAAAATAAAACTGCCTTCCTTAAGTAAATGTTCGCTGGCATCGGGCAGTGAAAGGATCCAGTTTACTTTGTCTTCCTGACTAAATTCTCTTACTGCATAGAGCCAGTTGGCGTCTTTCTCCTTTCTACGTCAACGACTCCAAGATTCCACAGCAATATCATGTAAGCCGCCGTTTCATGATGGATCGGTGCAAATCCAAACGGATGAGGGCCATCAATGCGGCCTTCAATTTCCGGTTAAAGCTTTCTGTTGGCGCATATTTTTCCGATTAGTGTAGTTACTGAAAAAGGCAGGAACACCCAATGAAAACTCTTTCACTGAAAGCGATTGCACTGAGTCCGCGTCTGGGAACGACAAGCCTGACGGCTTTGGCCCACTCCCAATGCACCGATATCCATGAAGCAGCTAGTGCCCCTATTTCAACCTCCACCTGGCTGAGCCCGGGAAAGCCGAGAAGGAACTGCCTGCTCCTGGCGCTGCTTGCGGCACTTTTTCTGGCAGCGTGCTCTGAACCGGTTTCTGAAAGCATTGAAGTCACAGAAGTAGCAGATATACCGGTCGCGCTGATTTATCCGGTAACAGACAAGGTCGATCACGTCGACACCTATCATGGCACCGAGGTGGCCGATCCCTTCCGCTGGCTTGAAGACGACGTGCGCGAAAGCGAGGCGGTCGCCAGTTGGGTCGATGCCGAAAACAAGGTGACTTTCGCCTATCTCGATACCATCGAGGAACGGCCCGCGATTCACTCACGGATGAAGGAACTCTGGAACTACGAGCGTTTTTCCCTCCCCGTCAAGGAAAACGGCCGGTACTTTTACAGCCATAACAACGGGTTGCAGAATCAGGATGTGATTTACACCCTGACCGGCCTGGATGCCGAGCCGGAACTGTTGATCGATCCCAATACCTGGTCGGAAGACGGCACGGTTGCGCTGGCGTCTTACTTCCCCAGCCCGGACGGCAAGCACGTTGCTTACCTGGTGCAGGACGGGGGTTCGGACTGGCGCGTGGGTAAGGTGATGAATGTCGAAAGCGGCGAAGAGCTGGCTGACAAGCTGGACTGGCTGAAATTCACCAATCTCTCATGGGCCGGAGACAGTTCCGGATTCTATTACAGCCGGTTTCCGGCCACCAAAGAAGAAGAAAAATTCCAGTCACTGAACAAGAACATGGTGTTGTATTTCCATGAGCTGGGTACGTCACAGGACCAGGACCGGGTCGTATACGCCAGGCCGGATCAACCGGATTGGCTGATGGGCGGCACGGTCACAGATGACGGCAAACACCTGGTGATAACGATTTCCGTGGGCACGGATAGCCGTTACTCGATCGTGCACCAGGATCTCACGGATCCTGCGGCCGAACCGGTCATGATTATCGAAGGGTTCGACTATGACTACAGCCTGGTCGGAAACATCGGCGATGACCTGTATTTTCGCACCAATGAAGGCGCTCCGCGAAACCGCCTTATCGTGATCAACTCGAACAAGCCCGCCCGCGAACACTGGCGTGAAGTCATCGCCCAGACCGACGACGTACTGGATGATGTGAACCTGGTGGGCGGAAAGATCATCGCTAGCTACATGCAGGACGCGAAAACGGTGGTCAAGGTAATGGACCTGGAAGGAAATCAAACGGGTACGGTCGATTTGCCGTGCATCGGAACCGCCGTGGGCTTTGGCGGCAAATTTGATGATGAAGAAACGTTCTTCGCATTCTCCAGCTTCATTTACCCGAACACGATCAGCAGGCTGAATGTCGCGACCGGTGCGGTCGAGGTCTTCAGGGCGCCGGACGTTGCAATGAACCCGGATGACTACACCGTGGAGCAGGTTTTTTATACCTCCAAAGACGGAACCCGCGTGCCGATGTTCATCTCGCACCGCAAGGACGTTGTGCCCGACGGCAACACCCCGACCCTGCTTTACGGTTACGGCGGTTTCAACATCTCGATGACGCCTTCCTACTCGACAACCCGCGTGACCTGGATGGACATGGGTGGCATTTATGCCGTTGCCAACCTGCGCGGTGGCGGCGAATACGGCGAGGAATGGCACCAGGCCGGCACCAGGCTCAACAAGCAAAATGTATTCGACGATTTTATCGCCGCGGCCGAATACCTGGTCAACGAGGGCTACACCCGTCCTGAAAAACTGGCGATCTTTGGCGGCAGCAACGGCGGACTCCTGGTAGGTGCCGTCGTCAACCAGCGGCCGGACCTGTTTGGTGCGGCCATTCCCGCGGTCGGCGTGATGGACATGCTGCGCTTCCATAATTTCACGGCCGGGCGTTTCTGGACCGACGATTACGGTTCATCCGACAACCCGGAAGAATTTGCAGCCCTGCTGAAATATTCTCCCTATCACAATATCAGGGAAGGAACCGTCTATCCGGCCATCATGGTGACTACTGCCGATACGGATGACCGCGTGGTTCCCGGACACAGTTTTAAATACACGGCGGCGTTGCAGGAAGCCCAGGCTGGCGACGCCCCCGTATTGATCAGGATCGAAACGCGGGCCGGCCATGGCGCTGGGGTGCCGACCGACAAACTGATTGCAAATTACTCCGACAATTGGGCGTTTTTGCTCGAGAACCTCGGGATGAAGCTGCCGGAAGGTTTTGGTCAGTAGTCGGTGTATACCACCGATGATCCGAGGTTCTGATTTTTAGCCAGGCGGTGGCTTTCTCCGCTGTGGATGTCATAAACCCAGACCGATGACCGCTCTTCGCCGCCGAACAGGCCGCGCCAGCTCTCGGTCAGAATCAGGGCGCCCTGGCCACTGACGTATGCCAGTGCGTCGAACCGTTTGCCCTCAGGCAGCGGCAGGCTGCCACCCTGTTCACCATCCAGGTTCACCAGAAGATAATGCGCGTCACTGGCCTGTTTCGTCTGCTGCTTGCAGGCCAGTTGTTCGAAGTCATCGATCCAGACCGCGTGCTCCAGCCGGCATAGCGTGGATAACGAATCCAGCGTCTGTAATGCGCCAGTGACCACGTCGTACGATCGAATGACCGGCTGCCCGGCCTCGATCGTTTCGAACAACACGATGTTGTCTGAAACCACCATCACCGAGGAAATCTGGTTCATCCTGTGGGAAAAGATGATTTCGCTGCTCGAGTCGCCGGCGATCGCCACTTCGTATAATTTCAAACCATCGTCGTAAACCAGCAAACCGGACTTGGCCAGGTATCGTGCGATAACCCCGGAATACAACGCCGACAACTGGCCAGTCTTCAGATCCACCCAGGAAATGCGATGAACTTCCTGCCGGTTAACCGACTCCGATTCTGCGATCAGTAGCTTGTTTTCGCCAAAAGAACTGACATCGCGAATGGTTTTTTCCCCCAGGACCGCAGCGACGGATAAATCACTATCCCGAAGGCTGAACCGCATCAGGTATGCCCCCTTGGCGAAATACAGGTAGCCATGGTAACCGGACTGTCCGGATGAGCCGCAGGCAACCAGCGCCGGGATCAGCAGGACCAGAAAAAGCTTGATGGCAAATTTGCGCATGATGTGGGGCAGTGTACCCGGCTAAAACCAGCACTCGGCTTCCTAAAATGCGCTCCTGAGACGTTCCAACTCGGCAATCCGGTCCAGCAGTTCCAGTGCCAGCGCCGCGCCAGCCAGGTTGACGCCCAGGTCGCGCTGCAGGTGAACCACGGTTCGCACGCGCTGGACGCTGCTGATATGAAATTGCCAACGGTCGGCTCGTTCCACTTTCACCACGTCGTCTGCCGGGTCGAGAATGCCTTCCTGCACAAAGGTGACCACTTCGGTGACCTCGACCCTGCAGTGACGGCAAAGTTCGTCCACCGTGATCAGGGTTTCTTCATCGATCAATTGCCCACGCAAGGGTTCTGAATGCGCCATGGTTTAAACCTCCATTCCCGCGCGGGGATTGAATGAAAACTGCTGCTTCATTTGCTCATAGACCTGGCGCTGCTGTTCGTTTTTTGCGGCAGGCAGAACGATTTTCAACACGATGTACAGATCGCCTGGCTGACGCGCCGGAATACCACGGCCCTTGAGTCTCAGTTTTTTTCCGGCCTGCGAGCCGGGCGGAATTTTCAGATCGACCGATCCCGCCGGGGTCGGCGCTTTGACGGTGGCGCCAAGCGCCGCCTCCCAGGGTGCCAGGGGCAGGTCCAGGTACACATCGGCGCCTTCGACCGTATAGTTGCTGCCCGGGTTGAAATCCACTTCGAGGTACAAATCACCGGCTTCGCCACCACCGTGTCCACTGCCACCCTGGCCCGCCAGCCGAATTTGTTGACCCCGGCGTATTCCCTTGGGAATCCGCACGTTGAGCGTTCGGGGCCGGGTCACGACCCGGCCTTTTTCGTCCAGGCCGGACACCTGCAGCGTGATCGATCGCGTGGCGCCATGGTAACTGTCCTCCAGGTTGACCATGACCTTGGCGTGATGATCCTCGCCCCGCATCTGGAAACCACGACTACCCGGCCTGCGGCCGCCTGCCGTGTGGCCCGCCCGGCCGTAAAGCGCCTCGAAGAAATCGCTGAAACTGCCAAGGTCCGGGCCTCCGCCACCCTGGCTGAATTCAAAACCGGCGTCCCAGCCCGGAGGCGGGTGGAAATCCTGCCCGGCCTTCCATTGCGAACCCAGTTGATCGTAAGCCACCCGCTTTTCCGGGTCTTTCAAAACCTCGTAGGCTTCACCGACCTCCTTGAACTTCGCTTCGGCGTTGGCTTCCTTGCTCACATCCGGGTGATACTTGCGGGCCAGCTTGCGATAGCTGCGCTTGATCTCGTCCTGCGTCGCGTCCTTCTTGACGCCCATGATGTCGTAATAATCCTTGTATTCCATCGATGTTCCTACACATTCATCAGTCCACAATCCGGAGCGGTCCAGCCGAGCTGCCGGTGTTTTTCGAGCAAGCTGTCCAACACCCCGGCCAGTTGTTCCGGAAACGGCGCGATACGCCGCGTTGACATATCCACACAGGCGGACACGTATTCAAGGGTTGCGGCCAGGCGGCCGCGGGTCTGGTTCACGATGAAGTACAGACCGTGAAAGCTTTTTTCGTTGCGGCTCAGCAACCGGTTATAGGTTACCACTTCGTCGCCCACCAGGACCTCTGCGCGGAAGTGCAAGTGGTGTTCAAGATCAAACACGCTGAGATCCCGCTGCTGGAACCAGTCTTCGTCGATACCCGAATCTTCAAAGATCACCCAACCACCCAACTCGTAGAGTGCGACGTAAAACTGGACATTGACATGTCCGTTCCGGTCTTCCCATTCGGGGGGTATAGCCCCGGAGAACTGGATGGGCAGTTCCGCCAGTTGAGCGATGGTCGGAAAAACGGTGCGACGTTGCGCCTTTGCTTTGGGCTGTTTCATGTTTCAATCATGGCTCAACCGGTGGGTTTCATTAACCGTCAACCCGGTTCGGATTCCGCGCCGACGGAAGACATCAGCAGACCCCGAAAAGTCTGTCTCGGTGTTCTTTCACCCCTCAGTACGGACAGGACATCACCCGTGATCGGCATTTCGATGCCGTATTGCTCACCGAGGGCCGCCACGGTCGGGGCACTTTTAACCCCTTCTGCGACCATGACCATTTCCGCAACGATTTCTTCAATCGGCCGGCCCTTGCCCAGTTCATAGCCGACATAATGGTTCCGGCTCTGCGAACTGGTGCAGGTGGCAATCAGGTCACCCATGCCGGCCAGGCCGGAAAAGGTTTCCGCCCGCCCGCCCATGGCAACGCCAAGGCGGCTGATTTCGGCCAGCCCGCGCGTGATCAGGGATGAGCGGGTATTGTCCCCGGCGCCCAGGCCATCACCCATGCCGACCGCGATCGCGATGACGTTTTTCAGTACACCGCCGAGTTCACAGCCGACCAGGTCGGTATTGGTGTACACCCGGAACAGGCCGCTGTGAAACAGTTGCTGGAGTTCGCGCACGATGATTTCATCTTCCATGGCCATCACGCCGGCGGCAGCCTGGCCCGCGATGATTTCACGCGCCAGGTTCGGGCCCGTCAACACGCCGACCGGGTGCCCGGGCAGCAATTCCCGGATCACTTCAGTCATGCGCATTTTTGTGGCCGGTTCCAGGCCCTTGGTCAGGCTGATGACCGGCACCCAGGGCCTGATGTGTTCCCTGGCCTGTTCCAGCACACTCCTGAAGTGTTGTGACGGGACACCCATCACCAGCACGTCGCACTGCGAGACTGCTTCTTTTATTGACGATGTCGCCTGCAGCTTTGAATTGAGGCGGGCACCCGGCAGGTACTTACTGTTGCTGTGGCTGGTGTTGACCTCCTCGACCGTGGTCTGATCCCGCGCCCACAGCATTACCGGCGCGTTGCGCGCAATCAGGGAGGCAACGGTCGTGCCCCAGGAACCGCCACCGAGCACCGCCGCGTCAAGGTTCAACGGGTTCTGCCTTCATCAGCGTTTTCAGATTGGTCAGCGCGAACATCGAAAGTTTCTCCATCTTCGGTTTCAGCAGGGGCAGCATGATCCGGGTCAGACCGCTAATATCGAGGTCCAGGCTGCGGGCAAAAAAGGTCACGCCGCCTTTTTCCTCGAAATCATAGCGAATCCGGATGCGGCCATCCTTCATCTCGCCTGCTGCTTCCCAGGTATGAAAAGGCACCGATTCCGTGACCGTGTAGGCTACGTTCCGCTTCATCCTCAGGGGTAGCGGGGCCAGCGGCTGAACCTCGACCCACTCGGTGAATTCATCACCAGCTGCAAGAAAACTGTGCGCGGATTTCGCGGATTTCGAACTGGGGTGCCATTCATGCCACAACCACGGTTGCGTGACGTAGTTGAACAGGTCCTTCGCTGAAGCGGCTATTTCAATTTCGTTGTGGATGTGAATAGACATGGGATTTGAGCCTACCTGTAACCAGCCGCCTCAAGAATTTTCTGAAATTCCGGTTCACTACGCAATGGATCGAGGAGCGGATCCCAGATGGACAGGATGATCCCAGGATCGCGGATTTTCAGTGCATTTTCGAGCCAGATCAGCGCTGTTTCCGTCTCCCCCCATTGCGCGTGGATCTGGCCGTATTGGTAGGACGCAGCATCACTGTTTTCCAGGTACAGTTCATCAAGGTACTGCTGCGCCAAATCCTGGTTTCCCAACTTGTGATGCAATATGGCCAGCAGGCTGTTTCGGGCGTATTGCAGCGGTTCCTGTTCGATAATGGTCAGTGCCCGGTTTACGTCCCCTTCGTAGGCGTAAATACAAGTGGCCAGCCCGTAATGAAACCGGCCGGCTTCCGGCTCCAGATCCAAAGCGCGTTTGAGTGTTTTTTCCAGCTCGCTGCAGTCACCTTGCTGGAGCAGCCAGAGAGCCTTGAAACGTAGTGCTCCCAGTGAAAGTGGGTCCAGCCGTATGGATTTTTCAATGGCCTGCGCGGCCTCATCCCTGGCGTCTGCCGAGCTGCCCGGACGGTTGGCCGGATTTGCAAGCAGCAGCGCCGAGGCGTAGGCCGTTTGGATACTGGCACTTCCGGGATAAAGCCGGGCAGCCTCCGTCAGGTACTCGGCCGCCCGCCTGTAGTCGTAATTATTGGTTGCGATGCGGGCGACCGCGAACAATGCATGCTCGCTGTCGGGAGCCAGCCTTTCCAGCTCCGCAGCATAAGTTTTCATGATTTCAATGGATTCCTGGTACGGGATGAAGCCATTGCGGTTGCTCCTGTCCCAGACCAGGAATAACCCCCAGTTCGCATCCACATACGCGGGATCAATTTCGAGAGCAGCCGTGAAATGGTTTTTGGCTTGCTCCAACCCGGCCTCGTTATCGGGGTTACGCTGCAGCACATACATCCCGCGCAGGTATTCCTCGTAGGCTTCCGCATTTTCGCTGGCGGGAACCGTTACAGCCTGTGTCGGCTCATCGCCGCCTAGAAGCGTCAAGTGCAACGCCTTGCTGACCTGCCCGGCAATTTCTGCCTGGATGCTGAAGATGTCATCCAGTTCGCGATCAAAGGAATCTGACCAGAGGTGGTAGCCATCCGACGCCTTGATCAACTGGGCCGTGATGCGCACCCGGTTGCCGGCCTTGCGTACGCTGCCTTCCAGCACGCTGGAGACGTTCAGCAAACGGCCGATTTCACGCAAATCCTGGTTCTGGCCCTTGAAGGCGAATGACGACGTGCGCCCGGTCACCTGAAGGCCGCCCAACTTGACCAGGGCGTTGAGGAGTTCCTCGCTCAGGCCATCGGAAAAATACTCGTTTTCCGGGTCGCCGCTCATATTTACAAACGGCAGCACCGCTATGGAATTTTCATTTGCGGCATCGGCGAGCGCATCATCCGCGGACTCGGCCGGTAAATTCACCGCACCGGGTACAGCAACCACTTCGATAGGAGGCGCGCCGGATTCCGGGATCAAACGGTCGGCAATCAGTCCGCCGATCGCCAGCACCAACAAGACCACGATCACCGTGTTCATCTTGTGCCCGGTTTGGTGAACGATGGACTGGCTGCGGTCTATGTCCCGCTCCCGTTTCAGCCCTTCCGGGGTCAGCTCAAAAATCCACGCAAAAACCAGGGCAAAAGGAAACCCCAGCGCCAGCAGGCTCATCATCATCCGGAACACCCAGGGCGGGACACCCAGCGGTTCGAAAATCACATCCGATATCTGCAGCAAGACCCAACTGGCCACCACGTACAGCATGCCCATGCGGACGACATTTCGGCGCTTTAGTTCGTTCAGGAAGGACATGCGGAATGCAGCGCCTCAGTAATTGAGCGTATTTTTGGGAGTGTACTGCTTTGCTTCCTCCGGCGTGAGCTGGATCACTTTTATCGTCCAGTTCGCAATAGCCGAGTCAACCTTGAATTTAAAGCGGCCGCTTTCTTCAATCAGGCGCAAGCCGTCGCCGGGGGTCTTGGTTTTGAAGACATTTCCGGCATGATACCCGGTCACTCCATAAGCCAGGGTGACGGCGATACCCATTGCGCTCGGAAAATCACTGTTTACCCGCCAGTCGATCAGCCAGGGCGCTTTCACGTCAAATTCCGCGGTTTCGGTGCTGCGGCTCCCGGAAAACTCACGAACGAGTTCTCCGGCCTGCACATTGAGCGCAGTTCCAGCAAAAACGAGGGTGATACACGTGATCATCAACTGTTTCATTTGACCCATTCCAAACCCGGAGACAACCTCATTATAGAGGAGTCTCACTTCATTGCCCGTGCCGGGAAAACTGATCCCAATAGGGATTTTCCCCGAACCGCTCGACCAGGAAATCAATGAACATCCGCGCACGCCGGGAAAGGTAACGGTTGCGGGGATAGACCGCATATGCGCTGCGCTGCGGCGGGCAGTAGTCCGGCATGATTGAGACCAGGTCACCGGCTGCCAGCGCCTGCCAGGCAATGAAGGAGGGCGTGAGAATGATTCCGTGCCCCGCCATGGCCATGTCGCGGAGAAAATCCCCGTTGTTGGCGACGATGGCCGGTCTAACCTGAACCACGTGTTCCGCCCCCAGTTGATCCTGCAGTCTGAGCACCGGTGCGTTCCCGATATCGTATTGCAAAATCCGTTGCTTTTTCAGGTCTTCCGGAACGGCCGGCACACCGTATTGCGCCAGGTAAGCAGGGCTTGCGCACAGAAGTAACCTGATCGGACAAATTCTCCTTGCCTGCAGGTTGGAATCGCGCAGGTCAGCGATGCGGATGGCAAGGTCAACGCCTTGCCCAACCAGGTCGACATGGCGGTCTGAAAAGTCGATATTGATGGTCAGTTCCCGGTGTGCTTTCAGGAATTCGTCGATAGCCGGTGACAAGTGGCTCAGCCCGAACGACAACGGCACCGCTAAACGCAGAGTCCCTTTGAGCAGGGCGCCGGAATCGGCCGTAGCCGAGTCCAACTCTGAAATGTCCGTCAGCAACTTTACCGCGCCCTGGTAATACGCCTGCCCCGCTTCGGTCAGACTGGACCGGCGGGTGGTGCGGTTCAGCAGGCGCACGCCCAGCCGGGATTCCAGGTCGACCAGGCGGCGACTGACGCCGGACTTGGCCATACCCAGCTGTTCCGCAGCCTTGCTGATGCTGCCGGCTTCGACCACGCGGATAAAGTTACGCATCTCTTCGAATGGATTCATTGTTCTCTTTTTCAGAACTATATTTTGTAATTATTGATATTTTTAGCTAATCAGGCAACAGTTAATATGACAGGCATAGATCAACCCAACGGAGAAAGAAAAACATGAATACCTTTCAATCACTGGCAGCACCGGCAGGCCGAATCCTTATTGCGCTGATTTTTGTCCTGTCAGGCATCAACAAACTGGGCAGCTTCGCCGGCACCCAGGCTTACATGGAATCCGCCGGCGTTCCGGGTATGTTGTTGCCTGTTGTCATCGCCCTCGAACTGCTGGGCGGCCTGGCCATCATCCTCGGCTGGCATACGCGGCTGGCTGCGTTCCTGCTGGCCGGCTTCACCCTGCTGTCCGGCATCCTGTTCCATGGCAATATCGGCGACCAGATGCAGATGATCATGTTCATGAAAAACCTGGCGATTGCCGGCGGCTTCCTGATGATCGTTGCGCTCGGCGCGGGCTCCTGGTCGATCGACAACCGAAATCGGAGTTGAGATGAACAGGTCTGAAGAAAAGAGCATCGTTCGCGAAGTTGTCGCCACGACACCCGGGGTACCGGCCACCGATGGTGACGGCGTCAGGATGACCCGGGTGATCGGCTCGCAGGAACTCAACATGCTGGATCCGTTCCTGCTGCTGGACGCCTTCGAATCCGACCAGCCACAGGACTATATCGGCGGTTTCCCGAGTCATCCGCACCGCGGTTTCGAAACCGTGACCTACCTGTTGGCCGGCCGCATGCGGCACAAGGACAACGCCGGTAACGAAGGCGTGATCG
Source organism: uncultured Gammaproteobacteria bacterium (assembly GCA_963766195.1). Lineage (GTDB taxonomy): Bacteria > Pseudomonadota > Gammaproteobacteria > Xanthomonadales > SZUA-36 > JAHEFT01. Next base: position 127,063 of record CAVXYY010000018.1, on the reverse strand, counting down.
AGCCGGGTGGTGTGCAGTGGATGACTGCAGGTAAAGGCATCATTCACTCTGAAATGCCGGAACAGGAAAATGGCCTGCTGATGGGCTTTCAGCTGTGGGTCAACCTGCCCGCGCGGGCCAAGATGTCGGAACCCGGCTACCAGGAATACCCGCCTTCACAGACTCCGCTGGAAGTGCGGGACAACGGCATCGAGGTCCGGGTGATTGCCGGAACCACCAGCGAAGGAACAGAAGGGATCGTGAGGAATGAATTTGTCCACCCGACCTACCTGGACGTATCGCTGCCGGCCGGGGAATCATTTACACAGGCGGTTAACACCACCGACAACGCTTTCCTTTTCGTCATCGACGGCGAACTCGAAACAGGCGGGCAACACACCCGCCTGGGACGACGAACGCTGGGAATCTTGGGGCCGGGAAGCGCGATTGAAGTGAGTACGTCCGCGGGCGCCCGCTTTCTGCTGGTCTCGGCCCAACCACTGCATGAGCCCGTGGCCCGTGGCGGCCCTTTCGTCATGAACACGAAAGAGGAAATCATGCAGGCCTTCGACGATTACCGGCACAACCGTTTCTAGAAACAGCAGAGGAGCTATCAAATGGGACTTTTGATTAAAGGCCAATGGGTCGACCAGTGGTATGACACCGAGGGCCACAAGGGCCACTTTGTACGCAGCGCCGCGAAGTTTCGCAACTGGGTTACTGCTGATGGCAGCCCCGGCCCCAGCGGCCGGGGCGGCTTCAAGGCAGAGCCGAACCGCTACCACCTCTATGTATCACTGGCTTGCCCGTGGGCTAACCGGACGCTGATCTTCCGCCACCTCAAAGGCCTGGAGGAAATGATCAGCCTGTCGGTAGTGCATTGGCACATGGCCGAACACGGCTGGACGTTCCAGCACGGCGACGGCGTGATTCCGGACCCGTTGTTCAACGCCCAATATATGCACCAGGTATATACCCATGCGGATGCCGACTATTCAGGCAGGGTGACCGTTCCGGTTTTGTGGGACAAACAGGAAGGAACGGTTGTTTCCAACGAGTCATCGGAAATCATCCGCATGTTCAACAGCGCATTCGACGACATCGGCGCAACCCCGGGGGATTACTACCCGCAAGACCTGCACCACCAGATCGATGAAATCAATTCACGCATTTACAGCTGTGTGAACAACGGCGTTTACAAGGCCGGTTTCGCAACGTCCCAGGAGGCCTACGAAGAAGCAGTGGAACCGCTGTTTGAAACCCTGGACTGGCTGGAGCACCGACTCGCGTCGAAACGTTACCTGTTTGGCGACCGCCTGACGGAAGCTGACTGGCGTTTGTTCACGACACTGATCCGTTTCGATCCCGTTTACGTAGGGCATTTCAAGTGCAACATCCGCCGGCTCTCAGACTACCCCAACCTGTGGGCCTATACCCGCGACCTCTACCAGCACGAGGGCGTGGCGGAAACCATCGACATGAAGCATATAAAGCACCACTACTATGTGAGCCATACGATGATCAACCCCACCGGCGTGGTGCCGGCCGGCCCGAAGCTGGACCTGTGGGCGCCTCACGGACGGGGTTGACCCCTGTAGGAGCGGATTTATCCGCGATTCCGGTTCGCATTTCGATTGTGGCATGAACGTAATCCGCGCTTAAGAAATTGCGCGCCAGGTCACAAGTTTAACGGGTACGTCCCTACCGGCGTTCAGTACGGGCTTAATTCATTCAGGCGATGAATCAACTCGCGGGGCGGGTGGTTGTCGTTCGGGTAGCGCTGACCATACTGTGCGATGGCTTGCTGCAGCAGTTCAATGGCCTCGTCATTGCGCTGCAGTTCGACCAGCACCTCCGCCTTGTCCGACATCGTGCCGATATCCCCGGGCGATAGTTGCAGCGCGGCGTCCAGTGTTTCGAGTGCGGCCTGCGGCTGGTTGTCCAGCTGTTGCCAGCGGGCCAGCAAGCGCCGGCTGAAAATCTGCTCGTCTTCGCTACTTCCCCGCGCAGAGCCGCTGATCGTGATTGGCGCGCCAGGGGCGGACAGACGACCCGCCCAGGCGCCAGTGGCGGCGCTGTCCCGGGTATCGAAGACGGCAGTCAGGCGGTAGTCACCCGGCGCAAGGGCATCAAGCGCCCCGGGCGACAAGGCCGCGACAGCCCGGATTTCGATGGCGTCAGCGCTGAACTCCAGATCGGTTCCGGCCTGCTCCAGGCCGGACCATGCGGCCGCCACCGCTTTTCCATTGCCGTCCGTGAGCGTCAACGACAGTGCGCGGGTCCACGGCGCGCCGTCCGCCAGGGCGATCCGGGTGGGTTCGTCCCCGGTCAGGATCAGCAGCGCTTCGACCAGCAACGGCTCACCCCGGTGAATGACGGGTTCCGCGCCCAGAGTGGCGTAGACGGTCAGGCTGAATGGCGCGTTGGGCGTGTCTGCCAAGTCTGCTGCTACGGCAGTTTCGGCAGCGGGAGACGGGGCGGCCCCGGGTGTCGTCACGACCACGGGCGCCTGTTCATCACCGCAGGCTGCCAACAGCAGCAAAACGATCAGCGGAATCTGCATCTGGGCCAGGTAACGTCGCAGCATGGATAGGGTCTCCTGTGATATTAACGCGCGGGTGGTGGAACCATGTCGTTGACCAGTATCTGGCCCTTGCAATTACCCCGGCCCCGTGCAGCCATCCCATAGCGCGATTGTGGTTCCCTTTCCAATTTATTGAAATCGGTGCCTTGAGCAGTATCGTCCAGACCGGTGCCCTGCATATCCTTGGTGTCCCCGAAGACATAGCGGTAACTGGTGGGGTTTGCGATTGAAACCGAGGCACGGGCAAGGTCGTAGCGCATCACGCAGTTTTCATGCCCGGAGTGCTGACCACGCCGCTGGCCGAGAAAGCGGAGACCGGGATCGGCATTGGCGGTGACGTCTTGGCCGGATTCCAGGAATGCTCGGATCTCAATACGTTTACCGACCAGTTTATAGGTGCCATCCTTCTGCTCTTCTGTGTTCTGCTCGAACAATCTGCCTTCGGCGTCGTGCGACCAGGACACCACCTCATCGCCCTCTCCATGGTGGTAAACGTTAACCGCGTGCAGCAGTTCGTGAGCCACCGTGATGGCGGCGTAGCTGACCCCAGGGTTCATGGTTGGACGCGAGAGGATGTCTATGGGCAGGCCCACGTACTTGACGCCGCCGGGTGTTTTCGGGCGATCATCGGGCGTAAACGCATTGGCTTGCCCCGCCAGCTCCGGATCGACCTTGATCAGCACCGCGTGCTGTGGCCCGAGCCGGGGGGTTCTGGCGCTGGCGTTGTGGTTCACCACCCGGTCTGCGTCCATCTCCTCGCGTTTGAAGGTTCCGTGCACCTTCAGGCCGGTGAGCTTCTGGAAAAGCGCGATCCCGGCGACGCCGTTCGCTGTCCCGGCTGAACCGGGTTCCTCGCCTTCGTTCACGATGAACATCTCCTTGAGCTTGGGATCGCCCTCGACCCGTTCACCGTTGACATAGAAGCCGCGGTATTCCTCGTACAGGGTCAGGCCATCCCCCTTGTTCGAATCCCCCTTCGGCTGGTCTTCCAGGTCGGAACGGTCACCATCGCTGATCCCCTTATCGCTGAGCCAGGAGCGCGCGATGTAGCGCCCCGGGTCGCGGTCGGGCAGGCGCACCCCGTCTTCCGAGGCACCGGCCAGGCGGCCGCTGACCCGCCGGTCATCGTTCAGCACGGCAGTCACCTGCAGTGTGCTCCAGCCACCCCAGTCACGCGGATGGACGGCGATGCTGTCGCTCAGCTTGCCGTCGTCAGAGTACGTGACGATAACCTTCTGTCCCGTTTCGCCTACCGCCCTGCGGACCGCACCTGGAGTGGTTGCAGGCTGGTCTTTGAAATACAAATCAGGCTCGTTTTTATCGGGTACCTGGGGCCAGTTGATGGTGAAGCCCGGCTCGGCGGAAGTTTCCATCAACTCCCATTCCAGCTCCTTGATGCGCTGTTCCGGCACGCCACCATCCTTGGTCTTGAGCGTGGCGGTGAATTCCACCGGTTCACCATCGCCGCCGTCCCTATCGGCACTCGGGCGCCACTTTTTATAGCCCCCGGAGGGGGTGATTTCGAGAATCACATCCCCGAGCTTTCCGGTGAAGCTCCACTTTGCACTGATGCCGGTAAAAAAATTGTTGCCGGGGCAGTCAAAGGTGCCTTCCAGGACTTCCGGATCAGTGAACGGAACGGGCCTGGGTGTCAGGTCAGGCAGGCAATTGTGGCCCACAGATACCATGAGGGTGTTCGGGAAAGTTACCGGAAATTCGTCGCCATCTTCGTCTGTGCAAGTGGTGGTCAGTGGGGTGTTGTTATCGGCCAGCATGAGAGCGAAAGCGTAAGTGGCCGGATTCCAGTTGGCTCGCTCGGTGTAAACGACGAGCTTGTCCCCGGAGGCAATCGCGCCCGTTACCGGCACCGGCTTGCAGTTACCGTATTCAATTTCCGGGGCCAGCCCGCCGCTGATGGTGCCGCTGGCGGTGTAGGTGCGCACATCCGGTAACTCTTCCACCAGGGTCCAGGTCACGGTGGCAGTGCCGTCGGTGATGGTGAACCCCATCCCCTCCTCGCCCGTCCTGGGAGTGGAGCTGAATTTCACCGTGCCGGAAAACGTTCCTGTCTCGTCTGCAGCTCCCGTCGCAGAGCCGGCGGTGAGCACCAGGGTTAATGCCAGGCCGGATAACAGTTTTGGGCCAGCTATGATTTTGCTATTCATGGTGCACCAGTCCAATGTGGCAAAGGGAATCGCGGTCGTTTGCCGGGCGGTAGTTACTCGAAGAGCGCGTTGATATCCAGTTGCTCGAACTTGCTGAGAATCTCGAGCGCCATCGTGCGCGCCTCGGCAGCTGTTGCGCTCAGCTCCAGGTTAAAAGTCAGGATGGTGGCGTCTCGGAGGGCGCTCCCCTTGAGCTTGGCTTTCGTGCCGTTGGGATGTCGGTCGCAGTCTTCAGTCCATTCGATATAGGCAATACGGCCGCTGAGAAACTGCTCTTCCTGCACGGCGCCCATGGACTTCAAAGTGTCATTGTTTTTGTATGACCTGGCCAGGTCTTCGGCCATCGATTGGCCAGAAGCTTCGTAATCGGATTCATAGGTTTCAGCGGCATTCTCCAGCCAAAATGTGTTTTTATCCAACTTTCGGCCTTGGATTTCGACCGTTATCCTCGACTTGTACAGGCTCCAGGAACAGGATGGATATTTGCCGGGAAAGTCCGCGTACATGCCCCCATTGAAGCTGTCTCCGAATTCTTCATCTTCGTCAACACCCCAGGATTGGGACGTGAGCTCAGCCCCTGCGGGCAACAGGGCAGCTAATGAGGCTGGCACCTTGTCGTCTGCGGCAGCCTGCAACGGCAGAAGGGTGATGGCGGCCAGCAGCACGATAGCTGGGCTGAAACGGTTCGGAACATAAAGTCTGAAATTCATTTTGAAATCCTCGGGTTACAACAATTGCCAAAACGCCGGCTCGAAGCCAGGTTGGCTTTTTCATGCTCGGTGTTCGCCGGGCAATCGGGGGAATACACGGCGGTGCTTTGCCTAAAAATCGAGTTCCTTTTCCAGGTCGTCCTGTTCCTTCTGGAACTCCTCCTTGCGCGCTGCTTCCGTTTCAGCCGCGCTGGCTTCGCGCCGGACAACCAATTCGTCTGCCCGCTCCGAATCGCCCGCGATCTGGTACAGCTCGACTGCGGCCGCCCAGTTTTCACCCCCGGCCAGTTGATCGGCCAGCCGGCGCGCCTTGGCACGCACTGCTTCGATTTTGTCTGCACGACCGGCAAGCTCGTAGTACTCCATCGCCTGCTGCAAGGCAAACGCGTAGTCCAGCGCCAGGTAGCCATCCGCGCGCTGCAAGGCCCGTGCTTCGACCGGCGCCACCGGCTCGCCGGCCAGCTGCAGCCATTTTTGCGCTTTCTCCAGCAGATCCTTTTGCGGATTCCGTACTGCAAAAGTGCGCTCTTCCTCGGACAAGAGCTCCTGAGCCTGCTGCCGCGCGTTCTCACGCACTGCCGCAACACCTTCAGCAAAGCCGTTTTCCTGCATGAACGACATCAGGTCGGAAGAAAGCTGGAAATTTCCGGGCGCAGCGGCCAGCTGCTTGAGGCCGACCCGGCGCGCGTCATCGGGAAAGCCGCCCGCATTGAAGTAGTTGAATGCCGCTTTCAGGTCACCATCCGCCTCGGCCTTCCGGCCCAGTTTCTCGTTGACACGCCGCACCAGGGCTTCTGAGGTCTTTTGATCGCCGCAGCCCTTTACTTCGTAACTGTTCGCCAGTTTCAACGCGGTTACCAGGTCACCCGAGTTTTCAGCCGCCTGGGCGCGCGACAACGCGGCATCGCCAGCGCGGCGTTCTTCAGGTGAACAAACATCATCGGCCCACAACGGGGTCGCGGCCAGCAGCGCCAGGCCGAGCGCCAGGGGTAATCTCATCTTGTGCATCACGCTACCGCCTCAGTTGCGCTTCGGCAGGCCGGGCATCTGCATCGCCATACCCATGCCCATACCCATGCCCATCATCATGTTTTCGTAGCCGGCCGGGATCTCGAACAGGGCGGGTTCGGGTTCGCCAATCACCACGTTGCTCAACACTTGTTTGAGGCGCATCTTTTCCCCTTCATCAACGGCGAGCATATCCATCTTGATCGTGATTCCCTCGGGGGTCGTCCACCAGAAACCACCCATCTTGCTGCCGTCCTTGGCGGTCATGATGACTTTTTGCTTGATGGTTTCCAGGCCGTCCAGTACTTCGGGGCCCACCTCAGTCATCTGCACGTCATAATCGGCAGGGTTGTCGGCCGTCATGCCGGAGGGGTTTTTCTGGCCGTGACCGAATTCCATGTACATCTGTTCATCGGGCATGAGCATCCAGGTCTTGCCCAGGTCCTCGCGGCGGATGGTGATCATGGTGATTCCCTCCATCAGGGCCTCCCGCCGCTCCTTCCCCGCAGACACGTAGATCCGGCCGGTTTGCGCCATGTCAGCAGTTTCGAATACGAAGTCCGCCGAGTAGGCAACTGATGAAGCGGGCTGCGCTTGCGCCGGGTGAGGTGCAAGGCCGATCAGGGTCAGGCAAATCGTGAACAGGGTAGTCTGGCCAAACGTATGAAACTTCATGAACTTATCCTCAAGCGGTCAGGGGGTGGCCTCGATCGGAACGCAAACGCGGTGTTCCGTCAGGGTGGCGCGCCGAACAAGGCGCGGTTTCGATCTGTCGTCGCCGGGATGGGTGTAACGCCGTCTGCCTGGCAGCGACGAGAAATTCAGCGTTCAATCAGTGGGGGAACTCGGGGGTGAAATTACCGGCGGCCAAATCAGCGCCGTACGAGTATTCAAATTCGGTTTCGAACATACCCCGGGAAGCGCTGAGATGTCTGGCTTTTGGGGGAACCAGATGGACGGTGTCAGCCGGTGATTTTGCGGAGGCAAAAATGGGTGAGGGGACCAGGGAAAACAAGGCAAGCATTCCCGCCAAGGCACCAAAAAACCGATGCCCGCGAACGGAAACCGCCAATTTGATTTGCATCGCCGATAACCTCGACCGGGCCGCAGGGCCCAACGCGCGAGTAGATTGTCACAAGTCCGCTATATTGTAAATAGAGCGCAATGTTGACCGGCGGCAACAAGAACAGGTGACTGACCGGGGGCCGTTGTCGGGACTTTTAGCTGTCCGGAACAGCTGAAAAGCGGCCAGGGAGTCTCGCGCTTGTCCCGCCGACAGACACCCGGTTTCTTACCGGGTTTGGAGTTCTCAATCGCGGCCATGGGCCGCTCCTACAGGCGCTCCACCAAGGCCGGCGCCTGCTTCAGAGTCTCACTGCTGTTGAACGGGAATCAGGATTTCGTTGCGCCGCATGAACCAAGGCTTGAAGGGTGGATCGTATCGGGCCCATACCGGCTCTCCGGCTGCCCGTATCTCACTTTTCACCATCCAGTCCTGGAGAAGCGCGAGGTGTTCCTGGAAATTTTTTTCGGTCCAGCGACCCGAGTACTGAATAACAGCCGCGCGATAGGCCGGAATTTCACGGATCACAACCTGCGGGTCTGTTGGGCTGGGGATCGTGTCCATTGTGTAGCTCGCTGGCATCATGAAACTCACCGCCCAACCCTCTGTTGCCGCCCGCTGGCCGACAGGTGAGGTCATTGCGATTTTTTCCGGGCGTTTTTCCTGTGCCACCGGCGAGGTCATCGCAATTTTGTCCTGCGCCGTGTTTGCACCTGAGATGTACTTGAACAATTTTTTGAACGCCTTGCTGCCGGCGTCTTCAAAATCATCCTTGACCAGCGTTTCAGCCACGATGGATGGCGAGTAATCACGCAGCTCGATATCCCCGGATTTCTGAACGACCAGGTACTCTGCTTCCTCAATTGCAGGAAGTCTTTCAGCCACAATTGCAAGCGTTCCAAAAGCCAAAGCCATCAGCCCTTTCTTCATTTTTTTACCTCAGGTAGTTTGTTGCGCTGATCAAAACTTGCGCGAATCGTAGGCCCAGTGGAGCAGGGCCTGGCGTTGCCTGGGCCGGCACAGCAAATCACCCTTGATGCAGTTCTTGCGAAGCTGTGCAATGTGCCTTGTCATGGCTTTCCAGCGCCCGATCTGCCGGGCATCGTCGTCACAACGGCGGCCCATGTAATAACGGCAGTACCACTGAAACCAGCCCCGCGGATCTTCCGGCCAGATCCAGCCTTTTTCGATCCAGTAAGCCAGGGGCTTGGAGGCATGGACCCCGAAGAAATTGAGGCGGTGGTTTGCTTTCTCCGGGCTCAGCTTGGCCTTCTGAAACCACTCAGCGGGAAACTCCTGCTGGCAGTCGGTCAGGTATTTTCCACCGAAAACGCCCATCTCGAGCATTTGCGCCGGGGTCAGCTCCGGTTTGAATTCCGGGTGGAAGTTCCGACCCTCGGGTTCCGTGCACAGGTAATGGTAACCGGATTGCATCCGGTCCTTCACGACGACCATGCGGGAACTCAAGGGCCTTCTCCTAAAGGGTTTTCAACCGGCTTTCGGGCTTGGCGAACAGGATCTGCACATCGGAAATTGCGCGCTCCAGAAAAGCACCTTCACAATAGCAAAGATAGTATTCCCACATCCGGATAAACGCTTCCGAAAAGCCCTGCTGCCTGACCTCGTCGATCTGCGCGAAAAAGTTTTTGCGCCAGTGGTTCAGCGTCGTGGCGTAGTGCAGACCAATGTCTTCGATGCCCAGCAGGCGCATGTCGGTCATGCGGGCGACGCAATCGGTCATAACGGCCGATGACGGCAGCCCGCTGCCGGGGAATATGTAGCGCTGGATGAAGTCGATCGATCTGCGATATTCCTCGTAACGCTGGTCCGCGATGGTGATCGCCTGGATCAGCATGACGCCATCCGCTTTTAACAATTGGCTGCACTTGCTGAAATACGTATCAAACAAGGCATGATCGATTGCCTCGATCATTTCTATCGAAACCAGCTTGTCGTATTGACCTTCGAGATTCCGGAAATCCTCGAACAGCACAGAAATGCGGTCTTCCAGGCCGGCTTGCGCGACCCGCTCTTTGGCTTTCTCGTACTGTTCGCGCGAAATGGTCGTGGTGGTGACCCGGCAACCGTAGTTTTGCGCCGCATAGAGGGCAAAACTTCCCCAGCCCGTGCCAATTTCCACGAGGTGCTCATCGGGCTTGAGCTGTAAACGCTCACAGATATGCTTCATGCGCGCGATTTGAGCATCGTGCAGACTGGTTTGCTGATTTTCGAAAATGGCTGCCGAATACATCATTGTTTCGTCCAGCCACAAGGCGAAGAATTCATTACCCAGGTCGTAGTGCGCAGAGATATTCCGGCGCGCTCCCTCGTGCGTATTTCGATTGACCCAGTGAAACAGTTTTTGCAGCGGTTCGGTCACACGAGCAATGCCTTTTTCCATGCCATCCAGCACATGCCGGTTTTGTAACAGCAGGCGGACTACGGACACCAGGTCGTCGCAGTCCCAGTAGCCGTGCATGTAGGCTTCACCGCCACCGATTGACCCGCCGAATGCGATTTCGCTGTAGAACCTCGGATCTTTTACCCGAAGGTGCGCGCTGACCCCGGAAGGGTTGGCCGGCCCGAATCGAAGCTCCTGCGCCCCATCGACCAGGCTGAGTGAGCCGGTGTCCAGTTTTTCAAGCTGCCGCCGCACCGAACGGCGGGCCAGGTTATCCAGCATGGTCGGCTTGACGGTGCCTGCAAGGTGGCGTGGCGACGAAAGCGAAACAGACTTCATCCTGCACTCTCCAGTCCGGGTTTGCCTTTAGCGGGATGATCATGCACCGGGACGCCCTTGCCCCAGAGCTTCAGAGCCTGCCAATGGATGGCCAGGATTATTTTTACGGTCATCAAGGGAAAAGTAAATAGCACGCGCGCCAGGGAGCGGCCACTGATTTCCTCCCGCTGCAGCACGATCGTAGCGTCAAATATCTTGCACCCCTCGCGAGCATTCTCCATGTGCGCCGTTAATTCTTCATTGGGTGTATTGAAACGCCAGTCATAGTCGATGTCCATTGGCATGAATGGCGACACGTGCATCTCTTTCGGCGGAAAATAGCGCTTGTGGCCGGCGACACCCTGATTCATGTCCGGTGACAGCACGTAGCAGTGCCTTTCACCCCAGGGGGTGTTATTCACCTCGGCCACGATGGTCTCCAATTCGGTGTCGTCCGCGTTATAACAATAATAAAAGCTCACCGGATTAAAAACGTACCCAAAATAGCTCAACTGGGTCAGTAACCGGATCGGCCCGGAAGGGCGTTGCCCTGTTTTAACGCGGACAAGATCCCGGACAGCGTCTGCAAGTGGCACGGCAGGATCACCGAGGTGGTCTTCGCGACGGAACCGGGCCAGTGCCGGCCTGCGAGAGGACCAGAGCCAGCGTCCCTGGAAAACTTCCGGAAGCTCGGCCAGATCGAGATACATCATGAACATCCGGTAGCTGAACTCATGCGCGACCGGCTTGATGCGCCGGTGCCTAACCCGCCCGGCGTAAATCGCGCTCTTCATGATATAGACTCTCAGAACCGGCCCCGTCTGCGTTGAAATGATCCAGTGCGGCAATCGCACTGACCACGCCGTCTTCATGAAAACCATAGCGCCAGTAGGCGCCACAGAAATAGGTCCGGCGCGCACCGTTGATTTCGCGGTGACGTTGCTGGGCAGCAACCGCTTTTTCGGTGAAAACCGGGTGCGTATAGTTGAAGGTCTGGATGATCTTGCCCGGATCGATTGCCGCCGTGTAATTCAACGTGACGCAAAACTGCACCGGCGCGGCAAGGCTTTGCAGGATATTCATGTTGTAGGTCAGAGCGGCCTTGCCTTCCGGATCCGAGGCGCCTTGCGGAATATGGTAATTCCAGGCCGCCCATGCCAGGCGCCGCTTTGGCATCAGTGACTGGTCGGTGTGAAGGACCGCCTCGTTTTGCTGGTAGCGGATAGCGCCCAGAACGGCGCGTTCCTCGGGAGTCGGGTCAGCGAGGAGTTCCAGAGCCTGGTCGCTGTGGCAAGCCAGGAAAATACGGTCAAACTTCTCCACCGCCGCACCCCTGGCCTTGACTTCAACATACCCGGGATGCCGGCGAATCCATTCTACCGGTGTATCGAGGCGAATCCGGTCCCGGTGTCCGGCCACCAGTTTTTCCACGTAGCTCCGCGAGCCGCCCCTGACCACCCGCCATACGGGACGCTGATTAACCGACAGCAAACCGTGGTTGTGGAAAAAGCGGATGAAGAACGTCGCCGGAACAGCCCGCATTCCACCCGGGGTAGCAGACCAGATCGCCGCGCCCATGGGAACGATATAGTGGTCAATAAAACCTTTTGAGTAACCGTTTGAATCCAGGTATTCACCCAGGGTTACCGGGTTGCCCGGCTGGTCAAGCAGCGCCGGCGCTTCCCGGTTAAAGCGCAGGATATCCGCCAACATCCGGTAAAAGGAGGGCTTCAGCAGGTTTGTGCGCTGGGCGAACAGGGCGTTGAGCGAGGCTCCATTGTATTCCAGGCCATTGCGCTCATTGCGGACACTGAAACTCATGTCACTGTCCTGGGAATCAACCCCCAGTTCATCGAGCAGGGAAATGAAGTTCGGGTAAGTGACGTTATTGAATACGATGAACCCGGTGTCCACGGCCCACCGTTGGCCGGCGGCAACGACATCAACCGTGTTGGTGTGGCCGCCGATACGGCTATCGGCTTCGAAAACCGTGATGTCATGTTGTTGCGCCAGGCGGTAAGCGGCTACGTTTCCGGCAATCCCGGTGCCGATGATTGCAATTTTCAAGGCGTCACCACTTCTGCGGAACACGTTGCAAATCAGCCGTATCGTATCCGGCGCGTTCGATAAATTGCACCGCCTCGCGGTAGGCGTCAGCGCTCATCTCGGGTGAGCGGGCCATCAACCACACGTAATCCCGCTTCGTTCGCCCGATGATGGTGGCAGAGTAGTCGTCCGCCAGGTAAATGATCCGGTAGTCGCCCTTGAACGGCCAGATAAATTGCATACCCCATTCGGCGTTGCTTTGGGTGTCTCGCACGAAGCCCCGCGGATGGTACTGTTTCTCCGGCCCGTCGAAAGCATCCTTCCGAAAAGTAAACGTCGTGGCAATGGTGCCGTCTTCATCCAGGCGATAGGATTCCACCGCGTTATGCGCCCCTTTCTCGACGAAGGTCGGGATATTCGCAATCACGTACCAGTCCCCCATGAAGCGCTCGAGATCCACGTAATCGACGGTTTCGAGTGCGGGCAGACTGGCCTGGCAGCCTGACAGCAGGACTGCTCCGGACAGGCTCAACAGTGATTTTCTAAGCATCATCATACCTCACGTATCGAAGCATGCGGCCACCCCGCACTTCGCTTTCAAGGGCCAGCCAATTGCTGTCCGTGGAGTACCACAGATCGAGTTTAAGTGCGCCGGCGGCCAGATGATAGCGATAGGACGGAAGTTGTGCACCTTCGACTTCCAGTTGTTCGAAAACAGGCTCGGAAACCTCGACCTCGAGGAATTCACCGTCCTGGGAGTTGAGCAAAGATGACTGCTCGAGAAACGCGGGATTCCAGTAAGCAAACGTCATGACACACTCCGGCAGCGATTCCTCACCGCCATTGGCCGAAACCCGGAATTCACCGGCAGCGCGGCGGCCGTTAACCCGGAACGGCTTGCCATTGGAATCGGTTTGTGAATCGATGCTCTGAAGGCAATCGCCATTCCAGATCTCGTTGTTCTCATGCTCATAATGAAACAGGCGGACAAACATCAGGTTGTATTCAAAGTTGGCGACGCTCTTGAGTTGCCGGGTATTTCCCGATTCTGCGAGGTAAAAGTGGTGGTAGCCGATTTCCTTGTCATCCAGGTACACCCGGAATTTCCACGCGCTTCCCATGGCTCCGTCGTCGCCAGGGGCCGGTTCTGCGAACGATGGCCCGGCTGCGAGTAGCATAACGATCGACAGGCCGGAGGCGACCAGCACTTCAATCAGCTTGTTTCTTCTGTATTCCATCCTGCTAACCTCCGCCAGTGTGTTGTGAACCGGGCTGGTGCGCTTCATATTTCGGCCGGCCCGGAAAGAAGGCATTGGTTCGCCTGATATAGTCGCGGTATGCAGGCCGGCGCCCTGCGATATCTTTTTCCAGCATGGCAACACCTGATACCTTCAACAACAGGAAGGTCATCAGTAACGGGGCAAAAATGGTCCACCACGCTCCAGCCGAAAGCGCCAGCAGGTAAAAACCCCACCAGATTACGGCCTCGCCGAAGTAGTTCGGATGCCGCGTGTAGCGCCACAGGCCGGTATCCAGCACCTCGTCGGAGGTCCGCTCACTGCGGCGGAAACGGGCCAGTTGGTAGTCACCCGTGACTTCAAAAAACATGCCGGCCATCCACAGCGCGATCCCGGCATAATCAAGCGGCCCGGGTGGTGTCTGGCCGCCGACAGCCGCGACGACGGGCAGACAGATCACCCAGGCCAAAAAACCCTGGAAAAGGAATACGATATACAGGCTTTTCCATTCGAAGTACGGTTGGTTGTTGCGGCGAATTTCCGCGTATCGCCGGTCTTCGGGCTGGCCGTGGTTACGCAGGGTAATGTGGAGCGAAAGCCGTATTGCCCACGCTGACAGCAGGGCGATTAACATCACGGTCCGCGGGCCGGTGTCCTCGGCCAGAACCACGTAGACCAGCGCGCACAGCAGGATCATCAGGGACCACAAGCTATCGACGATGCTCACATCACGGCGGACAACACTGACCAGCCACGCCACTACTGACACCATCAGCACAGCGAGCAATGACCAGAACCAGGCGCTCAACTCAGGCATTGCCAGACTCCCCCAACCGGGGCCGGCGAGTCGCCTGCGGCGCCCGTGATGTCCTCCAGTCACGCAGGATAAAGTCCGGAGGCCTCTTTTCACTGACGCCATCCAGCCGGCGGGCCAGCACCACGAGAAGCGGCATCGCCACAGCCCAGATGACGGCAAGCGCAGCGATCGCCATAGCCGTCCGGTTGAACGTGATCGCGCCAAACTCCTGGCCCGCGAGGTAAGCCAGCGGTCCGAAGACCGCCCCCAGCGCAGCGGCCAGGGCATTACGGTTGCGCAACCATCTCATCGAGACGTTCAGAGTGGTTGCAAACATCGCCCACATGGCAAGAATCCAGTACGGCGCAAATCCTTCGATCCAGGTTCCGGAGGGATAACTGACAAGACCTGTAACAACCAAAGCGCTGTCTGCAACCAGGCCGATCAATACCGCCAGAATGACCAGTGTTAATTCAGGGCCCGGCCGTTTCGACAACCACAGATGAGTCGCTACAAATGCCAGCACGACCAGCGGACCGGCCCAGGGCATGCCGTTGGCTGCCCCGGAAACGCAGGCAAGCCAACCGGCTTCAGACGCCGCCAGGTTGACCACCACCCTGATCACGGCTGCGCTCCTTCACCTGTGTGACTCGGCAGACCGAACAGGTAGTGTGAGACAAACCACTCTTCACCATTGTTAAAGGCAAACAGCTCCGCACAGGCCATGAAGAAAATGCGCCAGCGCTGGAACCAGCGCTCGGCGTCCGCCTCCCCGTATGTCTCGGCAAACATCGGCATGATGCGGTCTTTCCTGCTGTCCATGTTGGCCAACCAGGCATTTGCGGTTTTTTCGTAATGATTTCCGCTCCAGCGGTCGCGCCTCAAAAGGTGCAGCCGTTCCTGGAAGCGCAGCGGCAGATCATCGCTGGGCATGATTCCACCGGAAAAGAAATGACGGCCCATCCAGTCGGACGGCCCCTCATCCAGAAATTCGTAGGGCGTGTTCCGGTGACAGAAAATGTGCATGAAGAATTTTCCATCCGGCTTGAGCCACTGGCTGAGGCGAGCAAACAACTCGCGGTAATTCCTCATGTGCTCGAACATTTCAACGGACACGATGCGGTCATACTGCCCGGGTGCCTGGAAGTTGTTCATGTCGGCGGTCAGCACTTCAATATTGGACAGACCGCGTTCCCGGGCCAGTTTCCGGATGTATTCACCCTGCGGTTTTGAATTTGAGACCGAGGTGACCTTGCATGCCGGAAAATGCGCGGCAATCCAGAGGCTTAAAGAACCCCAGCCGCAGCCGAGATCCAGCACATCCATGCCGTTCCGGATGTCTGCCCGCTGACAACTGATCTCCAGTGCGGCGGCCTCGGCGTGATCCAGTGTCCGGACCCCGTCGCCCCAGTAACAACAGCTGTACTTGGCGTGATGGCCCAGCACGGTGCTGAAAAACTCCGGCGGAAGTTCGTAGTGCTGTTCATTGGCAAGTTCGGGTACGAGGGCAATCTCCGACCCGTTCATGTAATCGATAAAGGCTTCCGTCATATGGCCGGAGGTTTCGATATCTCCCGCCCTGATGTCCTTCAGTCGTTGACGGCAGAGCCGCCTGATGCCGGCGCGTAATACGCTGTCCGGCACCAGGCCGCGTTCTGTCCAGTCAAGGACGGTACTTGATGCTTTGATAGCGGCTGTGCTCATCAGTAAGTCCTGTTTTGGTAAAGAGGTATGACTAGTCGTTGCAGAATGCCGCGGTCAGATTCGCAGCCGTGTACATCGCGGCCGGTTCACCGTCCAGTCGCACGGTGGCCATGGCATCAAGGCAGCCCGAGAACTCGAAGTCAATCTCACCAATTTTAACAGTTTCAACCACATCGTCTTCAGACGGGCCGCCACCGGTGCTCAGGTACAGTGAAGTGGTAGCCATTTCTCCATCAAAGGCGCCTGGGGTGGAACATTCGAAGTCGCCCATTTCATTGACCTGCTCCAGGCAGCTGTC
Source organism: uncultured Gammaproteobacteria bacterium (assembly GCA_963766195.1). Taxonomy (GTDB): domain Bacteria; phylum Pseudomonadota; class Gammaproteobacteria; order Xanthomonadales; family SZUA-36; genus JAHEFT01. The sequence continues at coordinate 110,753 of CAVXYY010000018.1, read as the reverse complement.
AAATGAGAGGAACAGCGGGTTTCCGTCTGCATCATAGGTGTACCAGGTACCCGTGGCGCGATTCTGCGCAGGGATCGGCTGGAAGATAAAACCGGTGCCGGACCCTTCGATGATTTCCCAGGTTCCATTGGTCGAGTTGTCAACCGGAGTGCGCGTTGCCAGTTCTCCGACCGGGAAAGCAATAATACCGAGGGGCTGGTTCATGCCATCACCGACCGCATACACGGTTACATTGGCGCCGGCCGGCAAAGCAGCCGGAAGGGGATCAATGTAGTTCACTGAACCATCATTGGAAGCGACCTTGAGGTCGTAAGTGCCGGCAGGTATTTCGAAAAAGCCGCTGTCGACGTTGTAAGGCACGCCTGTCAGGTTGTTAACCAGCATCCCGTCAGCAGTGCGGATGGAAACCTCGGTGGCTGCCAGGTCGGCTGCGAATGGCGCGGCGTGGACTACCCGGATGTTCAGGTTCCCGGCTGCCGGCGTGGTTGTGTCATCAACCAGCGCGCGCAACTCCAGGTCCTGCTTCACGCCGTCACCTGCTGCATAAACCGTGTAGCTGGTTCCATCGGTAAGGGTGAACTCACCTGTAATCGCCGGATCGGTTGCTCCCACCGGGATCACGTCGATCGTGTAAGTGCCGGCGTCAAAATCGATATAACCGGTAAAGTCCTTGAACTTGACTCCCTGCAATGCATCGACCGGGGTTCCGTTTACTGAAATGTTTACAGCCGTTCCGTCGACAGTATCGGCGAACGGCGCAAAGTGCGCTACGGCAACCTTGGCTGCAGCAAACGCAGACGAACTCATGGTCATCAATAGGGCTGTTGAGACAGCGGCCTTTACCTTGATCATGTGAATCTCCTATTAAGTTTTGTACAATTTTTGTGTCATCTGCGGCGGTCGCTGGTCCGAAAAAGTCTAAAAACCGCCTTAAATTCAGCTCCGTCAACGTTCTTCGTTACTGGAGCATGAAGTAATGTACAGTTACTGTATAGTTATTGCAAGTATTATTTTGTGTTTATTTAATTATTTTGCCAAACGTGTATATATAATGTATAGTATTTACAAATGCATTATTTCTTTAAAAGCTAATTCCCACGAGATTACTAATGAACGCACAAGCAAACGAGACGGATTACCCTGACGAAAAGCTGTACACGATTGGCACCGTATCGAAACTGACCGGTGTAGGCGCTATCACGCTGCGCGCGTGGGAGCGCCGGCACGGCCTGATAGAGCCGGTCAGGAAGGACAGTGGTCACCGGCTGTATACCCGTGAGCACATCGACCAGATCAACCGCATCACGGCCCTGACCCAGCAGGGGGTTCGCATCAGCCAGATCAGCCCAGGTATGCTGGAAAGCGATTTATCAGCCAGCCAGGACAGCAAACCGGATGTCTGGAGGAATTACCTCAACAATATGATCGCTGCGATCATTGCGTTCGACGAGGTACGCCTGGAGGAGATTTACAACGAGGCGCTGTCGCTGTATCCGATCGGGCTGGTTACACGAAATCTCCTGACGCCGCTTTTGATTGAATTGGGATTGCGCTGGGTAGACCAGGAAGGCAGTATCGCCGAGGAACATTTTTTCTCTTTCTACCTGCGCAACAAACTGGGTGCCCGCTATCATCACCGGTCACGTATAAACAGCGGGCCGCTGGTTTTGCTGGCAGGGCTGCCGTGTGAATACCACGAGATTGGATTACTTCTGTTTGCCCTGGCGGCTGATGCCGCGGGTTATCGCATCATTCCACTCGGAGCCAACATGCCGCTCGAAGAGCTGGCGTCGGTAGCAAAAATGAAAGGTTGCTCGGCTATCCTCCTTTCCGGTGCGATCGAACCCTCTTTGAAGACGCTTTCCAGAAGCCTGCCCGCGCTGGTCAGCGAGGCCGGCGTGCCGGTCCTGGTCGGGGGGCTTTCGTCCGTATACGGATTTGATGCCATCAACCGTGCTGGTGCTGTGGCCCTGGGCCGGGACATTGACCACGGCCTGCAGATGATGGATGAACTGCTGTCATAAAACGGTAATGGCCGGGCGTGTACAGTCAATGATTCGCTTTGTCGTATGTTAAGATTATCTAATGAACAACAATGACCAACCCATCAGCGTCAGCAGTGTCATTTCTGAACGGGCATTGACCGGCCTGTTTTCCAGGGCCTTTTCACAACCGCTGAAACTGCTGGGACAGACCGAGGCGTCACTTTCCAGTTACGCGGTATTCTGGTGCGTCGCCAGTAACGATGGCGCGACCCAGATCGAGGTTGCCCAATTGACCGGGCTTTCGGCCAAGACGGTATCCCGGGTGATTTCCCAGCTTGGTGAAACCCGCGGCGGCCGGGGGTGGATCAAACAGGTGATCGACGAATCAGACCGCCGGGTCCGTCGCCTGTCGCTCAGCAAGAAAGGCAAAAACCTGCACGCGCGGATGATGGAGGATCTTGCCGCCTATAGTGCCGGCCTGGAGACTGCCTGATTCAAACTCTGAGCTTGGACCACTGCAGGCACCCGGATTAACCCTCTTATTCAGCGTATCATCGAGAGATGACTGATCAGAGGTTCCTCAAACCCATCTATCTCGATCACAATGCGAGCACACCGGTGTTGCCGGAAGTGCTCGAAGCGATGCTGCCGTACCTGTCGGAACACTATGGCAATCCTTCCAGCACCCACGTCTATGGCCGGGCCATGCGCGACGCCGTGGAACAGGCGCGCGAACAACTTGCCCGGCTGATCGATTGTCATTCCAGGGAAATTTATTTCACCTCGGGCGGGACGGAAGCCAACAACCTGGCGATCCGGGGGGTGGCCGCGGCAAACCCCGGCCGTCAGCACATCGTAACCTCTGTAATCGAGCACCCGGCGACCTCCGGTCCCTGCGCTTTTCTCGAGGGCCAGGGGTACCAGGTAGACCGGGTAGCCGTGGATGAAGCGGGCGCCGTGAAGCTGCCGGATATCCGTTCGGTCATTGGCGGGAACACCCTCCTGGTCACGGTCATGCATGCCAACAGCGAAACGGGCACACTGCAGGCCATTGGTGAAATAGCCGGAATCGCCCATGCATCGGGCGCGCTGATGCATACCGATGCAGCCCAGTCTCTTGGCAAGGTTGCCGTATCCGTGCGACGCGAAGGGGTGGACCTGTTGTCGGTTGCAGGGCACAAGCTTTACGCGCCGCAAGGCGTCGGGGCACTATTCGTTCGCTCCGGGACCGGCATTGAACCCTTGCTGCTGGGCGCCGGGCATGAACGCGGCCTGCGCCCGGGCACCGAAAACGTTGCCGCCATCGCCGGCCTGGGCCGGGCTTGCGCGATCGCACACCGGGACCTGGCGAAGGAGTCTTTGCGCATCACCGCCCTGCGCGATCACCTGTGGGACCGTCTGAACGGGCAGATTCCCGGCCTGGCCCTCAACGGACATCCCGTCGATCGTTTGCCCAACACGCTGAACGTCCGCTTTCCCGGGGTTTCCGGCAATGCCCTGCTGGCGGAATGCCCGGCTGTCGCCGCATCCACTGGCTCTGCCTGTCACGAAGGAAAGGACTCAGCGTCCGCGGTCATCCTGGCGATGGGTATCCCGCTGGAATCAGCGGCGGGCAGCGTTCGACTGACGCTCGGCCGTGGCACCACGAAAATTCACGTTGACCGGGCGGCTGATGAACTGGTCGGCGCCTGGAAACGACTTCTGTGACCATCAATCAGAAGGCGTTGCGGTGGCCTGGCCGGTCCCGCCGGTTGGCAGGCCCATCTGGTTCAAAAAGCCTGCCCACCTGGTGTCGGCATGAAGATTGTTGAGAAAAAAGTTACCGATCACTTCGCTCATTCCGCCGTCCTTCTGCTCGTAGGCCCGTTGCAGCCATTCAAAAGCGGGGTCAACGGCGCCGCGGAACGACAGGATCTCGGCAACCTGGTAGGCCGAACGCTCCCCGTCTGCGGCAATCATCTGATCCAGCAGCGGCAGCGCCTCATCATCCCGGCCCAGCGCTGAATAGGCGAGGATCAATGAATAACGCTTCCAGAACGGGTCTACTTCCAACTCGCTCTCTTTCAGAGCGGATTCCGGCTTGTCCTGGATGATCTTCACCCGCGCCCGGAAGGCTCGCACGCCCGGAAAATCCGGGTTCAGGCCAATGATCTGGCGATAACTGCCCAGGGCTTCATCATATTGGCCGGAAAATTCCTGCAGCAAGCCCAGCTGCAGCCTCCGCACCAGGTTCACAGGGTCCTGAGCGGCAGAGGCAGCGAGCAAATCACCGGCTTTTTCAAATTGCCCCAGGGAAAACATCGCCAGGCTGGCGGTGCCCATCAATTCCGGGTCGCCGGGACTCAGAAGGACTGCCTGCCTGGCCGTTTCCAATGCCGCGGTCCAATTCCAATCCAGGTTCCGTTGGATATAACTCAGCAATCCGAGCGCCTCCGGCAAGTCGGGTTCGGACAGGAGTGCGGCATCCAGCGCCTGCCGCGCCTGTTCAACCCGGGTCACATCCCCCACCCCGAAGCTGCTGATTTCCAGCCATAATGCGGCCAGCCCCACCTGGGCCATCGCGAAGTCCGGTTCAACCCCGATCGCCGTCAGGAAAGCCTGTTCAGCCGCCTCGAAACCAGCCTTTGTTTTCTGTTCACGGTAGTAAAGGCCTTCCAGGTAGGCTGCCCAGGCTTCGCTGCTGACCGGCCGTGAATACGGCATCTCGTCCAGCCGTCGTGGCGCAATGGTTTCCAAGACATCAGCCAGGATTTCATCCTGGATCATAAAGGCGTCACCAATACTCCCTTCAAAACTGTGGGACCAGGCATCCTCTTTCTTTTTGACATCGAATAGGCTTGCACTAACCTGCATCTGCCCGCCGGAGACCCGTATTTCACCCGACAGCAGGTAGCGCGTCTGCAATCGCTCCGCAATGATGGGTAGAGGAACGGACTGGCTTTCGAAGAAAAAAGAGGAATTATGCGAGGTGACCTGTAACCCGGGCGCTCTGGTAACCAGGCGGTACAACTCCCGGGAAAAACCAAAAGACCAGAATTCTGGTTCCTGACCTGCCGGATCACCGGTGAACCGCAGCACGGCAATCGAATTTGCGGGACCCAGGTAGATCTGTGGGCGCTCTGGTTTATCGAGCCCGGGTTCTTTCCCGGGTTCTGACCCGGCGGGCGGCGCGAGGTGATTCCACGTCAAATAAGCCAGCCCGCCCACCAGCACGAGGGCCAGCGGTAGCAGCCATTTTCTCATTCCAGCAAGACTCATTTCCCCATTATAGGGAAACGGTGTCTTGCTTCGCGGGTCAAATTACCCACGTGAACGGATCCTCATTATTAATAATAAGCATTATTATATTCAAAATATTAAATATCACAATGATTGGCGTTCGGCTAGATTGGAAGCTGCGGGACTGACGGCCCCGCCTTTCGTTTTTTGTCTCCCGGGAGCTGATTTGTCTCGTAAAATCGCCAAGTTACATGACCCTGTAAAAGATTTCAGGGACAGTTGCGGATTCGCACTCCTGGCGCATATGGACGGCGAAAAAAGCCACTGGCTGGTTCAGACTACGTTGAAGTCGCTGGCACGCCTGACCCACAGGGGGGCCGTTGCGGCGGATGGCAAGTCGGGAGATGGCTGCGGCATCATGCTGCAATTTCCGGAACCTTTCCTGCGTGAAGTCGCGGGGGAATGCGGGTTCAGGCTGGCGGAGCGGTTTGCTTCAGGGCTGGTATTTTTTACCCCCGACCCGGCGCTCATCGAGCGCGGACAGCAGATTCTGACCCGCCACCTGGCTCGTTCAGCACTTGACGTGGTGGGCTGGCGTGAAGTCCCGACCCGGCCGGAAGTCGTGGGTGAGCAGGCACTCGAAAGCATGCCGGCCATTTACCAGGTTTTCGTCAACGCACCGGCGGGATGGCAGCCGCATGACATCGAGCGCCAGCTATTCGCCGCCCGGCGACTGGCTTTTGAAGAAGAACGCAGGCTGCCGGACCCGGACCCCTATTATTACGTGGTAACGCTTTCCAACCTGACCATGGTCTACAAGGGCCTGGTGCAGGCCGAGCACCTGGGTGATTTCTACCCTGACTTGCTCGATGAGCGCATGACCAGCTCGATCGGCATATGTCATCAGCGGTTTTCAACCAATACTTTGCCGCGCTGGAATTACGCTCAGCCGTTCCGGTATCTTGCCCACAACGGTGAGATCAACAGCGTAAACGCCAACCGGGACTGGGCTAACGCCCGTTCCGGGATACTTTACTCCCCCCTGCTGCCCGCCCTGGAAAAGCTCTCACACCTGGTGAACGGCGATGGCTCCGATTCCTCGTCGCTGGATAATCTGCTCGAGGTTTTCCTGGCGGGAGGCATGGACGTGTTCCGCGCGATGCGCCTGCTGCTGCCGCCCGCGATCCGTGATGACATGGATTCCGATCTGAAGGCGTTCCTGGAATTCAATTCCATGCACCAGGAGCCCTGGGACGGCCCGGCCGGCGTGGTCTCCACCAATGGCACGATCGCCAGTTGCAACATGGACCGCAACGGCCTGCGCCCGGCACGTTACAGCATCACGCATGACGGCATTTTTACCGTCGCTTCGGAGACCGGCGTCTGGGATTGCCCACCCGAGCGAATCAAGCGCCGGGGCCGCCTCGGGCCGGGTGAAATGATCGCCGTGGACACAGAGACCGGCAGGTTTTGGAAGAACAACGCCATTGACGACAGCCTGAAAGCAAGGCACGCCTACCGCGAGTGGATGACCGAAAACGTCCTTAGGGTCTGGAACAACGACGACCAGGAACGCAAGGCCGCCAGCAAGTTCATGCGTGAGTCCTCGGAGCAGGTACCGGCTTACCAGAAAATGTTCGGCCTGGGCGCCGAGGAAATTGAAACCATCATCATGCCGATGGCGCTGGAATCGCAGGAGCCGGTGGGTTCGATGGGCGACGACACGCCCGTGGCGGTGCTTTCCGAGCGAAACAGATCCATTTACGATTATTTCCGGCAATCTTTCGCCCAGGTCACCAACCCGCCGATCGATCCTCTGAGGGAATCGGCGGTCATGTCGCTGGAAACCTGCATTGGCCGTGAGCACAACGTGTTCAACGAAACAGCTTCACATGCTTTCCGGGTGCTGCTGCCCTGGCCGGTGTTGAATTATGTTAAATACCAGACGCTGCTGGGCCTGGACCAGCGGTATTACCGGAATGTTCGATTCAGCCTCAACTATGAACCCGCCACACTCGACCTTCGCGCAGCGCTTGAAAAGCTGGTTGAAGGCTGTGTCAGCGCCATTCAGGGTGGTGCGACCATTATCGTGCTCAGCGACCGGGATATCGCCCGCGACCGGCTGCCAATTCCTGCGCCGCTGGCCGTCGGTGCGGTCCACCAGGCGCTGCTGAAGGCCAGCGAACGGCCGAACTCCAACATCCTGATCGAAACCGGTTCCGCCCGGGATCCGCACCAATACGCGGTGCTGCTCGGTCTGGGCGCTACGGCCATCTATCCCTATCTCGCTTTCCAGACCATCAATCAGCAACAGGAATCCGGTGCGCTGGAGGGTGATCCGATCGAGTTGCGCAAAAATTACCGCCGTGGAATCCGCAAAGGTCTGCTGAAAATCCTGTCCAAAATGGGCATCTGCACGATGGCCAGCTACCGCGGGTCTCAGTTGTTCGAAGCCGTCGGCCTGGCGCCGGAAGTGATCGAACTTTGCTGTCCAAAGGTGACCTCCAAGATTGCCGGCGCCGGTTTCGCCGAGCTCGAGAGTGATTTGCGCAAAGTCGCCAACCTGGCCTGGACCGAACAGACACGGCCAGCGCGTGACGGGATTTATCGTTATATGCATGGCGGAGAACAGCACGCTTATAACCCTGATGTGGTCATGCAGCTTCAGCAGGCGGTGGCGAGCGGCGAGTGGGCTGACTACCGTAAATTTGCGGACAGTGTCAATCACCGGCCAGCCCTGGCCATTCGCGACCTGCTGGCGCTCAAGCCATCAGATAAGCCACTACCGGTCAGCCGGGTCGAAAGTGAAGACAACCTGTTTCCGCGCTTTGACACTGCCGCCATGTCGATCGGTGCGCTTTCGCCCGAGGCGCACGAGTCCCTGGCAATCGCGATGAACCGCTTGGGCGGCCGTTCGAATTCGGGTGAGGGGGGGGAAGATCCGGTACGCTTCAAAACGGAAAAGAATTCCCGGATCAAGCAGGTCGCCTCGGGGCGTTTCGGCGTCAATGCCCATTACCTGGTCAACGCCGATGTTCTGCAGATCAAGGTTGCCCAGGGCGCCAAGCCCGGGGAGGGCGGGCAGCTGCCGGGCCACAAGGTGACCGCGGAAATTGCCGCGTTGCGTTGTTCGACACCCGGCGTCACGTTGATTTCGCCGCCGCCGCATCACGACATCTATTCGATCGAGGACCTTTCCCAGCTGATTTTCGATTTGAAAATGGTCAATCCCCGGGCACTGGTCTCCGTCAAGCTGGTTTCCGGCGCGGGGGTAGGAACCATTGCCGTGGGCGTGGCAAAAGCTTACGCGGACCTCATCACGATTGCCGGGTATGATGGCGGGACCGGCGCCAGCCCGCTGAGTTCGGTGAAATATGCCGGCTTGCCGTGGGAGCTGGGTCTTGCTGAAACCCACCAGGCGCTGGTCGAAAACGGTCTGCGGCATAAAATTCGCCTGCAGGTGGATGGTGGCCTGAAAACCGGCCTGGACGTCGTTAAAGCGGGTATTTTGGGGGCGGAAAGTTTCGGATTCGGAACCGGCCCGATGGTCGCGCTTGGCTGTAAGTACCTGCGCATCTGCCACCTGAATAATTGCGCCACCGGCATCGCAACCCAGAACAAACAGCTGCGAGCCGAACACTTCCATGGCCTGCCCGAGCGCGTCATGCAGTATTTCCGCTTCATTGCGCGGGATGTCCGGGAAATCCTCGCCAGCCTCGGACTCCGGAATTTTACCGATGTCATTGGCCGCAGTGACTTGCTTGAACAATTACCCGGAAACACCGCAAAGCAGCAGGCGCTTGACTTCAGTGCCATCCTCGCCTCGGCCGCCACGCGCAACAGGAACCAGCCTTATTGCACGGTCAAGAGCAATCCACCGTTTGATTCCGGCCGCCTCAACCAGGAAATTCTCGCTGCCGCGCGAGATGCCGTGGAGCGCAGGGAAAAATGGTCCGGGCATTTCGGCATCCATAACTATGACCGCACGGTGGGCGCCAGCCTGTCCGGTGAAGTCGCCCGCGTGCATGGCCGGGAAGGTCTGGCGGAAGATTCTCTGAGGGTAAATTTGACCGGCACCGCGGGTCAGAGCCTGGGTTGCTGGAACATGCCGGGTATTTCCATCCACCTGGAAGGTGATGCCAATGACTATGTTGGAAAAGGCATGTCCGGAGGGCGCATCGTACTGACGACCGCGGATGCTGATCGTGAACTCGCCCGCCGCAACGTTATCTGTGGAAACGCCTGCCTGTACGGCGCCACCGGGGGTGAGTTTTTTGCCAATGGACACGCCGGTGAACGGTTTGCGGTTCGCAACTCCGGCGCCCGGGCCGTGATCGAGGGCGCCGGCCACCATGCCTGCGAGTACATGACCGGAGGCACGGTCGTCATCATGGGTCCTTTCGGCCCCAACCTTGCAGCGGGGATGACCGGAGGCGAGCTGTTCCTGCTCGATCCGAACCGGCAAACGGAGCGCCATCTCAATCCCGAGTTCGTGGTTTCTTCCCCACTCGAGGATCAGCGCTTCGATGCCCCCCGCAGGCGCCTCAAGGGATTGATCTCCACCCACGTGGCCCAGACTGGCAGCGAATGGGGCCGCAGGGTGCTGGATTCCTGGGAGTTAATGCTGCCGCACTGGGTTTACATCATTCCGAAGAACCTGGCGGCGAGCAATGAAATATCCCAGCAGGATGTTCCTCTCCGGTTGGTGAAGGCGTAGGAAGAGCCCGGAATGAAGCGAAAAACCGACAACTTTGCTTTCCTCGAGCGTCCGCGTGCGGATCCGGATGTCTACCCCCTGAGCGTCCGCCAAACGGAATTCCGGGAAATCTACAAACCCCTCGATGCGGATGAAGCCGCGAACCAGGCTGAACGGTGCCTGGATTGCGGGAACCCCTATTGCGAGTGGAAGTGCCCGGTGCACAACTACATTCCGAACTGGCTCAAACTGGCCCGCGAAGGGCGCATCATGGAAGCTGCGGACCTGTGCCATGAAACCAACAGTCTGCCCGAGGTTTGTGGCCGGATTTGCCCGCAGGATCGCCTCTGTGAGCAGGCCTGCACGCTGGAGACAGGATTCGGCGCGGTAACGATTGGTGCGATCGAGCGCTATATCGTGGACGAAGCGCTGAAACAGGGCTGGCGGCCGGACCTTTCCAGCGTCCAGACCAAACCGTGGAGCGTCGGTATTGTTGGCGCCGGCCCGGCTGGCCTGGCCTGCGCCGATATCCTGACCCGTAATGGCATCAGCGTGACGGTATACGACCGCTATCCTGAAATCGGTGGCTTGCTCAGTTTTGGAATCCCCGATTTCAAACTCGAATTACAGGTGATGCGGCGGCGGCGGGAAGTGTTGGAAGGCGCCGGCGTCCATTTCAAGCTGAATTGTGAAATCGGCCGGGACATCCAGGCGCATGAGCTCGAAAAAATGCATGACGCGCTGTTTTTCGGCCTCGGCACCTACACGCCGGTTGAGGCGAGCCTGCCAGGTATGGAGCTGGGCGGAATCATCCCTGCCATGGAGTACCTGATCGGCCAAACGGCGCACCTTTATGGAATGGAAATACCCGGATACAAACACATCAACCTGGCCGGCGAGCAGGTACTGGTGCTGGGAGGAGGGGATACAGCCATGGATTGCGTTCGCACGGCAATTCGCCAGGGTGCCGCCTCGGTGCATTGTGTATACCGCCGTGACCAGAAAAACATGCCGGGATCGCAGCGCGAAGTCCAGCATGCCATGAAGGAAGGGGTCCGGTTTGAATTCAATTCGCAGCCGGAGCGGCTGATCCATGAAGACCGCAAACTGACCGGACTGGAAATCACCAGGACCCGTCTGATTTCGTCCGGGGGAGGCCGCGCCCGGCCTGAAGTCATCAGCGGCAGTGAACAGGTGATTCCGGCAACAGCGCTGATTTTTGCGTTCGGCTACCGCCCAAGCCCGCCGCGGTGGCTGCAGTCCATTGGCGTGGATACCGACGACAGCGGCCTGGTCAGCATGACGGCCCGGCTCCGGGGGCAGACCAGCAACCCGGCTATTTTTGCCGCCGGCGACATGGTCAGGGGCTCAGACCTGGTCGTCACCGCGATTGCAGACGCCCGGGAAACCGCCCTCTCGATCATCCAGTACCTGGAGCTGGCACAGCCACAGCTCAAGCGCGCCTGATTTTTAAAACGCAAAAGCGACCCATGGTCGCGAAATCGCCGGCTCGGCCTGCTCCTTTCCATCCGCTCTTACAAAACCAATCGCGGCCATGGGCCGCTCCAACAGTCATTGATATATGTTTCAGTCAGTACTATAATAATGTACTGACGCGAACGTATTGATTCAAAAGGATGCATCAAATGGCTAAACTGACCCCACAGAGTGCTTCGGCACAGACTTTTATCCCCCTGATCGAAGAACTGGCCGGGGCTTACCAGGCTTTTTCCTTGTACGATGCGGAAGGCTTGCGCGTATCCGGATCAGGCCTGACACCTTCGCAGGCGCGCGTGATATTCACGCTGGGCGAGTCGGAGGGCATGACCTGCAAGGATATCGGTGACATCACGCTGATCACGAAAGGAACCCTGACGGGTGTAGTCGACCGGCTGGAAGAAAAGGGCCTGGTTGAGCGCTGGACGGTTGAAGGTGACGGCCGTAAAACCATCGTTGTGCTTACCCGTCGGGGAAAACGGGTTTATCAGCAACAATTCCCCCGGCACATCGAATTTTTGAAACAAAAGTTCGATGGTTTGAACCCGTCCGACCGCAAGCAGGCGGTGCAGCTGCTGCAGAAAATCAAGGCCCTGTTCTGACAAAGTAGCAGGCCGGTTTCTGACCCGAATCGGGCGCACAGCCTGGTTCGGGCCATGCGATTAAGCCAGAAAACAGAGCACACCCTGAATGGCGCTGGTGTTGATCAGCGTTAACGGGTGTGTTTTCATTTGATTATCGTGTTGCCCGCGCTCGGCCCGCAATAGCTGTTTTGCGGTCTTTTCGGTGGAAAAGCGCTCCGCACATCATTGATCAGAGGTTCCCTGGATGAGTTCAGATCTGAAAATCGTCGATTCGAAAAAACCGGCCGCTTCTGGCTCGCCGGAAGAAAAGGCAAGCCCCGGCTCAGCCGCGGAAAAACACGAACAGGTCCATGCAATGGGCGGCACCTATCATTCCGATACGATTTCCCAGCTGCGCCAGGATCCGCGGGCTATCAGCGCGCTGTTCAAAGAAGGCAAGTACCCCTACACCGACCGGATTCCGCGCGACAAGTACGAAACGGAAAAAGCCCAACTGCAGATTGAGCTCCTGAAGGTGCAGAACTGGGTAAAAATGACCGGTCAGAAAGTAGTCATTATTTTCGAAGGCCGGGACGCGGCCGGCAAAGGCGGGACCATCAAGCGATTCATGGAGCACCTTAACCCGCGCGCGGCAAAGGTTGTCGCCCTCGAAAAGCCGACGGAGCACGAAAAAGGCCAATGGTATTTCCAGCGTTACGTGGTTCATCTGCCGACCCGGGGAGAGATCCTGTTTCTCGACCGGTCCTGGTACAACCGGGCGGGCGTAGAGCGGGTCATGGGGTTTTGCGACTCCACCGAATACCTCGAATTCATGCGGCAATGCCCCGAATTTGAACGCATGCTCGTCAATTCCGGTATCCGCTTGTTCAAATACTACTTCTCGGTGACCCGCAAAGAGCAGCGCGACCGCTTCGCCACGCGCATGGAAGATCCGCTCAAACAGTGGAAACTGAGTCCGGTGGACAAGGCCTCCGTCGGGCTTTGGCATGAGTACACGCGGGCCAAGGAGGCCATGTTCTTCTATACCGACACAGCATCTTGCCCCTGGACCATCATCAAGTCGGATGACAAGAAACGGGCCCGGCTCAACTGCATGCAGCATTTCCTGAGCCGCCTCGACTACCCGGACAAAAACCTTGATGTCGTAACCGGGCCGGATCCACTGATCGTCGGTTCCCCGTCCCAGGTCATCAGAAAGGATGTGCATCTGGATGCCTGGCCGGACGGGTAACCGCATTGTTGGAGCGGCCCATGGCCGCGAATGCTGGTTTCTCTGAAGAATCGCGGCCATGGGCCGCTCCGCGTTCGTTCCGCTTCTACACCAGGAAATCCTGCAAAACCTCCCGGGCTTTTTCATGATCGGCGGTTTCCAGCGCTACGACAGCGGTGTCTTCATCCCGATTGACAATGTGCATGCCGCGCACGTTGATCCCCTGTTCCGCCAGGCGCCGTGACAATTCGGCCAGGGCGCCAGGATGCTTTCGCAGGCGCACCAGCAGGTGTTCACTGGCAACCACGCGGTAACCGGCGTCGCTCAACAGGCGGAAAGCGTCCTTGTCCCGGTCGATGCTGAGGCTGATAACCGCGGTGTTGCCAACCGAAGTCCCCGAAAAATCCGTTACAGTGATGTTTTCGCTTTCCAGCAACGTGGTCACTTCCGCCAGCAGCCCCGGATGGTCTTCCTGGATGATATTCAGCACTTTCATGCGCTATCTCCTCCGGCCTGTTGAATGTCGAAGAGCAATTCGTCGATTTGCTCCCGGCGCACATGGGGCATGCAGATCAGGTGACTGAGGCCGTTTGCACTGGCCAGTTGCCACTTTTCACGAACCTTGCCCGGGGGTTCCGGAAACACGACCGTCAGCGCCTGCGGGTTGCGCCAGGCTTCGATCCCGGCACTTTTGAACCGGTCCTCGGCATAAGCTGCATTGGAAAGTGAATTGCTGGTGCGAATCCGCATTCCTTCCAGCCCGAGCGAACGGATGGCGTACCACAGCACCAGCGGAGTAAAGCCATTCCGGGATCCGCTGATGGTCGTATCTATACTGCCGATATAGGCGACGGAGTGTCCGATCCTTTCGACATGCGCACGCCGGGCCAGCACGATGCCACAGGGGATGGGCGAACCCAGGAATTTATGCCCCGAAATGGCAATGCTGTCCGCCCCGTCTTTGAAGTCCCAGGCCGGCGGCGGATCGAGAAACGCCGCATAACCACCACAAAGCGCGGCATCGCAATGGATATAGCGATTTTCTATGGCCAGATCGTCGAGAATCGAGCGAATCCGGTGTATATCGTCGCGGGCTTCCTTCATCGTAGTGCCGATATTGGCAAAAATGATGGGTGGCGCATCCCGCCTGATGCGCAACGTTTCACGCAGGTCTTCGTAGTCGATCTCGCCGTTCGGCTGTGAGCGGATCATGATATGGCGCATGCCCAGGAAGTGCAGGTTTTTACCGACACTGTAATGGCTATCCTGGGAGAAGTAGACGATACCGTCGGGCAGCAATTCCCGGGCCAGGTAGAGCCCGTATAAATTCCCTTCCGTGCTGCCGTTGGTGACGTAACCCCACCATTGGTCAGCCGGCGCCCGGGCCAGTTGCGCATAGAAAGAAACGACTTCCCGCTCAAAGTCGTGGGAATTGAGCAGGTAGGTCATCGGCATGAAGGGATCACCCGCATTGTTCAGACTGAACGACAGGAAAGGCACCAGGGCGCTGTAGTCAAAGTCGAATGCAACCGGGTAACCGATTTCCCTGGAAGCATCCTGTTGCAACTGCTCATAGAACAGGTCGAGTTGCATCTGGTCGGTGCGGGGCAGGGCCATCCTGGGGAACCTCTGATCGTTCCTGCTAATTTAGCGCGTTTTTTGTTCTATCATGTAGGTCACAGGTCAATTGTTTAAAGGAACCTCAATGGACTGGACAATTCTATGGTGGGTCCTGGCCTGCATAATCGTTATTGCGGGACTGGCCGGAACCGTCGTTCCCGCGCTTCCCGGTGTTCCGATGGTTTTCCTGGGATTGTTGATCGGCGCATGGGCCGGTCATTTCGAGGTTGTCGGCTGGACAACGATCGGCATTCTCGCCACGCTGGCCATCATTGCCTGGGTCATTGACTTCCTCGCCGCCGCTGCCGGGGCGCGCTACCTGGGAGCCAGTTCCCGCGCGTTTTGGGGCGCCACGATCGGGGCCGTGGTGGGGATCTTTTTTGGTATCGCCGGAATGCTCCTGGGCCCCTTTGCCGGCGCCGTGCTGGGTGAACTCAGCGGCGGCAGCACCATGGTTCAGTCAGGCCGCGCCGGTGTCGGCGCCTGGATCGGCATGGTCCTGGCGACCGCGGCCAAATTGGCGATTGCCTTCCTGATGATCGGGATTTTCGTGTTTCAGCTGGGTTTTGGTCAATAAAAAGAATAAAAAGGGGACAGACCCCTTTTTATTTTCGGTATTTCAGCTTGCGCCACAGCGCCCGGCTGATGATCCTCAGCTTGTTACGCGTGTCGAACCGCTTCAGGTTGGTTTTCACCGCGCCGATCGTGAACCGGGTTTGCCTGGAGTAATCGATGCGCACATCCACGATTACCGGACGGTTTTCCGCCATCAAGCCGACCACCCGTTCGATTCCGGCATCGACCACCTGGTTGTTTTCGATCGCCACGAACTCGCACCCGGTTGCAGCAGCGAACATGCGGTAGTCCAACGCGCCGACCCCGGTGCAGGTTTTGCGCTGGTACGGCAACTCCTGGGCCTGGGCAATCTGCGACAACTCGCCATCGTTGAACACGAACCAGGCCACGCCCAGACTGTTCCGGACGGCGGTAATGGTTTCCAACCCGGTCATCAGGAATGCGCCATCGCCAACGATTCCGATGACCTGCCGGTCCGGCTGCACCAGCTTTGCCCCGATACTGCCGGGCACGCAATAACCCATGCAGTTGAAATCCGTGGGCGAAAGGTAGTTCCCGCCCTCGTATATCGGCATCAATTCCGCTGTCAGGAACGTGTGATTGCCGTCATCGGCCACGATGATCGCGTCCCGATCCAGCCGGGCGCGCAGTGCGCTGAAAAACAGGCCTGGATTGACGCGATCTCCTGAGTCATGCCCCAGCCACCCGTCCATCCATGCAGCCTTGTCCGCGGCAATGGCGTTCTTCATCGCTCCGCCGTCGCGAGCCGGACCTGATGCCAGCAAGGCGCGGGCGAGCGCGGGCACGGCGTCCCTGGAATCAGCGTGAATCGGCACTGCCGTGGGGTGGTTTCGTCCCAGTGCACCTGGATTGATGTCGATATGGACCAGGTTTTTGGGCGGAATCGCACCGAAACTGCCGGTACAAATTTCCGCAAAACGTGTTCCCACCGCCAGCATGGCGTCACAATCCTTGAATGCATTCTCGGATGCAGGAACGGAAGCGGGGCCAAAGCCCATGCCCGTGTGCAGCGGGTGATCCGCTGGAAACGCCGCCAATCCCTGCAGCGTGGTGGCCACCGGAGCACCCAGGTGCTCAGCGATCACGCGGATCTCCCCGGCCACTTCGCGGGCGCCCCAACCGACGAATATTCCCGGTCGCTGAGCCGAAGACAGCAGCGTGGCCGCCGCCTTGATGGCCTCCTCATCCAGTGCGGGTCGCCCGGTTTGGTTTTCGAAAGCAGGGACGTCACCGACCTCGCCGCTCAACAATTGCAGATTGGCCGGCAATTCGATGTATACCGGTCCCGGTTCACCCTCGATGGCCTTGAGGTAAGCACGGAAAACCGTTGCCACGACTTCGTCGTAGCTCTCTATCCGGTAGGTAGCCTTCGTCAGGGGACGCATCAGCGCCTGCTGGTCGAGTTCGTGTAACTGGAAGCCTTGCTCCAGGTCGTTCCTGACGCCCCCGGAAATGACCAACATCGGAATCCCGTCAAGGAACGCCTCACCAATCCCGCTCATCGCGTGGGTCAGGCCGGCCGCCGGTACAACGACCAGGACGCCAACCTGGTTCGAAACCCGGCTGACGGCGTCAGCCATGAACGCCGCGCCGGCTTCGTGCGTCACCAGCAGCGGCTGGATACTTTCAGATTCATTCAGCTCGTCATAGAGCTCGATGTTATGCACGCCCGGGATACCGAAGGTATAGCGGACTCCGATCTGCTCGAGTGCCTGGCGCACCAGCCAGGCCGCGGTTTTTCTCATCAGCTTGCTGCCTTTAACAGGAAAACCGGAAGTCCAGGCACGACAGGGCGGTGGCTGTTCATCAAAGCACCAGTATATTGGCCAGCCACAGGAACAACCCCATGCTCACGACGTCGGTAGCGGTTGTCAGGAAAATGCTGGAGGCAGTCGCAGGATCTGCGCCCAGCCTCTGCAGCGTTATGGGTACCAGCACCCCGGTCATTCCGCTGGCTACGCATGCGCCGGTCATCGCGAGAAAGACGACGAGACCCAGCATGAGTGGCTGATCCGCGCCGGAGAAGATCGCATAGGCCACCATGGCTGCGGCCGCCACCAGGCCGACGACTGCTCCGTTCAAAGTACCCAGCAGGGTTTCCTTGATCAGCGCCTTGTGAAACACGCCGGGCTTGAACTCATTGAGCGTCATTCCGCGAATGGTGACCGCCAGCGACTGGCAGCCGGTGTTGCCCGACTGGCCGGCCAGCACCGGAAGGAATGCCGCCAACACCACGACCTGGGCAATGGTGTCTTCAAACAGGCTGACCACGAATGCAGCGACAAAGGCGGTGACGAGGTTGAGCTCGAGCCAGGGATGGCGCATCCGGAATGAACGATGCCAATCGGTCGTGGCATGCTCCTCTTTATCCACACCCACCATCTGGCCGGCCTGCGCACTGATTTCGAAGTGTTGCTGCTCGAACAGCATGTAGCCCTGGACGATGCCGACCAGGCGGCCGTCCCCATCGCAAACCGGGTATACCGGGTAATGGCGGTATACCACTTCCTTCATCGCATCCTCGACCGTCATGTCCGGCCGCAGGGAAAAAGGCTCCGTGAGCATGACATTTTTCAGCAGGTCGTCCGGGTCAGCCAGCAACAGGTCGCGCATCACCAGGACACCGAGCAGGTGATCCTCATCGTCGACCACGTAGGCATAGGTAATCAACGCTTCGTGCACCCACTCACGCAGTTTGTCCACCGCCATTCTGACCGTTTCATCCGGTCCGACCAACGCGACAACGGGTTCCATCAGTCGCCCGACGTGATCTTCATCAAACTTTTGGGCTTCTTTCCACGGATCACCCACGTGATCGCCGGCCAGTGGAACAATCGCGTGACGCCGGTCCTTGGGGAAGCGTAAAAGAATGCGGTAAGCAGGCGCGGGGTGTAAATGCTGCAACACCGCGCCCACGGTTTCATCACTTTCCTCGAGCAATATCTGCGCCACATCCAGCGGTGCGCGTCGTTGCGCCTCCAGCACCAGGTGTTCCAGGCGGGCTTGCGAAACGGTAGGGATTGTCTGGTTCAATGGTTTTTCCTCATCCTTTGCGCCTGTTCAGGCGCTAAAACTCCCTGTCATCATTCCAAGGAACGGCTGATTGATTATACACAGGCGTGACAGCAACTTTACCGGCGCCCGTAAAGGCCCGCTCCCCGCCGGTCAGCGGGTAAACGGCCGAATACCCAGCGCCTCGTAAATCTGTGCAGGATCGAACCAACGATCCCCTTTGAACACCGCAACCGGCCTCCGGACAGCGGTGATGTCTTCGAGCGGGTTACCGGCCAACAACACGAAATCAGCCTCCTTGCCGGCGCTGATTGACCCGCTGTCTGCCGCCCTCCGAGCGACCCCGGCGGCGTCAAGCGTGGCGATCTTCAGCACGTCGCCATCAGGAATTCCAGCCTGGCGGTACAGCTCAAGTTCACGGTGCAGCGTAAAACCCGCCATTCCATCCGTGCCCGCGACCAGCGGCACACCGGCGGCGTGCAGTTTCGCGATCATTTCCAGCAGGGCATCAGCCGAGCGGGTGTAGACGGCAGCGTTGGCGTCGCTGATGTCCAGTTCGCCGGCCAGCATGCCGCGCCTGACCGAGGGCGGCATATGGTCTGCGATCATGGCGTACGAAGGATCAAGTTCTCCTGAACGGTGACGGAACATGCTGTCGAAAACCGCAACCGTGGGATCAACGACGACGCCCCGGTCCTTCAACAGGGCGATGAACTCCTGTACCCGGGGTGAATCAAGATCCATGCCGCCGGCATTTTCAGCCACCAGCGTGAACCTGAGTGGTGTGCGGGTATCGTCTTCCGGACCGGCCAGGAAATTCAGAAACAGCATATTGACATGTTGAATCTCGTCGAAGCCGTCGGTCACCGCCTGTTGAGCGCTCATGTACGAGGGGATGTGGCCGGAAAGGCGCATGCCCTTGCGGTGAATTTCGTCCGCAAGCGGCTTCACCCAGGCAGGATCCATAGAGGAATAGATCTTGACCTGCGGAACACCCGCCGCAGCGAATTCATCGACCAGGACCAATGCCTCTTCCAGGTTTTCCACCAGGTTGGGAGTGGGCGCCGAGTAAGGGCTTTTGCCGTCGATAAACCCTGCCGCCGTCGAACGCGGGCCGATAACTTCGCCCGCATCGAAAGCGGCCCGGATTTCAACCAGCCGGGGCGGATCATTGCCGAGGTCTCGCACATTCGTCACGCCCGCGGCAATGTGCAGCAAGCCGTCTTCCATCGTGAGATGGGTGTGCATATCCCACAAGCCCGGAATCAGCGTCAAACCCTGGCCGTCGATGATTTTCGGCTGCAGGTCGCCGTAAACCGGCAAGTCCAGCCCTTCGTCATCGACAACGCGCGCAATCCGGCCGTCAATCACCGCAACCAACTGGTGCGGCTTTAGTGTGCCGCTCTCAACGTCGACGACAGATACGTTGCGGATGATCCAGTTGGCCGGCAATTCATGGGTCAGGGATTGGGCCAGATCGCGTTGACGGTTCCTGTCTTCCGCGTCCTGGATCTGCTGTAAATCGGGCAATATTTCCCGGTAGCCTTGCCGCACCAGGCCCATCCCGCCCAAGGCTATGGCGAACAATTCACCCTGCGGGTCCAGCCAGACATATTGAGGAACCAGGTCAAGTCCGGAGATCGCATAGAGGACGGCATTGTCATGTACAGCGACCTTCCGGATGGAGGCATGGCCGGACGGCAGCAGATCCTGTTGCCCGGCGTCCGACGCCAGCAATGAGCGTGCCAGCTGCGCCAGTTGTTCCGGTGTGCCTTCATTGGCCCAGTAAAACGGCCCCGCCGGCGCCTCGCCCTTTTCGAAGGTACTTTGCCAGCGCGCGATTCCGTCCGTAATGCGGAAACGCTCATCCACCGGCGCACCCATGTAGGAATTCCCACTGATCTGCATCGAAACTACTGCGCCGTTTTCACCGGTTTCGATCAGTTCGTGAATTTTCGGGCCGCGCCCGCGGTCATTGAATTCGAAATCGGATAACCGGGCACCATCTTCACGCAAGGTCAGAACCAGCTGGCCGGAGACCTTGCCAGCAGTCAGCCATTCGTAAGCGCGGACCTCATCCGCCGATACTCCGGCGCTAAAAAGAACCAGCCAGGTCGATACCAGCAAGGCGGGGCCAAACCTGGGGGATGGAACAGGGCGCATGGATCTCTCCCGTAAATGGCTGCGACCGGGGTTTATTTCCGCAGCGGTTCGAGTTCCCGTTTCAGTGCCTCGAAATCCCCGCTGATGGTGCTGGACAAAACCGCCTCATTCTGCACCGCCGCTAACTCCGGTGGAATCGGGATCCGGACTCCCAGCGTTGCTTCCATGGTTTCGAGAAACTTGGCGGGGTGAGCGGTGCACAGGAAAACGCCTTCCTCGTCATCCTGCAAAGAAGCATCCAGGGCGGCCCAGGCCAGCGCCGAGTGCGGGTCAGCCAGGTAACCCATGGAATACAGTTCACGGATTGCCGAGGCGGTTTCGTCATCATCCAGGGAGGTCGATGACAACAGCGTTTCCAGCGGCAGTCCGTGGCGCTCTCCAAGCTCCAGGACGCGCGGGAAGTTGTTCGGCAGCGAAACGTCCATCGCATTGGTGATCGTGGCGACGGTGGGGTTGGGGTCCCAGCGGCCGGAGGCAAGGAACCTGGGAACCGTATCGTTGATGTTGGTTGCAGCGATGACCCGTTTGTACCCGAGGCCGATCCGGCGGGCGATCAAGCCGGCCGTGACGTTACCGAAATTGCCACTCGGCACGCTGAGCACCATTTTTCCAACATCCGCCACCGCGGCGCCTGCTTCGAAGTAATAGCAAACCTGGGCCAGCAGGCGGGCAATGTTGATGGAGTTGGCAGAATTGAGTCCCAGGTCCTGCTTGAGTTCTTCGTCTTCGAAGGACCGCTTGACCAGTTGCTGGCACGTGTCAAAATCCGAATCCACCGCGATGGTCGTGACATTCCCACCCAGCGTACAGAACAATTTTTCCTGCAGCGGCGAGATTTTCCCCCTGGGGTAAAGAATGACGACGCGGATGCCCGGCTGGTTGAAGAAAGCGTGCGCGACGGCCGCGCCGGTATCACCCGAGGTGGCAGTAAGAATCGTCATCGGCCCGCCATCGTGAAACTCCAGCAGGCAGCGCGCCATGAAGCGGGCGCCAAAATCCTTGAACGCCAGTGACGGTCCGTGAAACAGTTCCAGCGCACTTACCTGATCATCCAGCGCAGGCACTGCCACCGGAAAATCAAACGCCGAAGTAACCATCGACCGGACCGCTGCGTGACCGATTTCATCACCGACCAGGTGATCCAGGACCGCGATGCTGCGGGGAACAAACGATTCCTGCAACAGGTCCGGTGCATCAGGCAGCACGGTGAATTCCCGCGGGAAAAACAACCCCTGGTCCCGCCCCAGGCCCTGCAGCACGGCCTGCCGGAAGCTCACTTGCTCGCTGTTGTGCTTGATGTTGATCAATTGCACTAACCCGGCCCCTCCATCCTGATGCTGCGCGCTCCGCCAAGATCAGCCCGGCAAATGTGCACGAAACCCTGTTCATTTTTGCAGTAGTTTTCAGCCATCCAGGCTGCGGCTTTTGCGGCGACCGCCGGGTCATCCACCAGTGCGAAGATGGTCGGTCCGGAACCGGAAATACCCACGGCCAGCGCGCCGATTCCGCTCAAGGCGGCTTTCGCTTCGTCAAAACCGGGTAACAATTTGCGCCGGTGTGGCTCGGCAATGTGATCCACCACGCATTCGGCGGCGCGTTTTACGTTTCCCGTGTGGAGGGCATGCACAAACTCGGCAAATTGCGCCCCGAAACGCACCGCCAGTTTACTGGGCACTTTTTCCGGCAGCACGGCCCGGGCTTCCCGCGTGATGAGCTGGGTGCCGGGCCAGCAAACCACGGCGCGCCAGGCGGCAGGCCAGGGCAGAGGATATTCCCGGTAGTCCCCCGGCGGACAAAGCCGCAAACCGCCATATAAACAGGGTGCGACATTATCGAGATGAATTTCACCGCTGATGCCGCCTTCCATCCGGGCCATCAGGCGGAAAAGCTCCCGACTGCTGAGCAAGTGATCATGCCAGCGATTCAATGCCTCCAGTGCGGCCACGATCGAGCTCGCGCTCGAACCCAGGCCGCTGCCTATCGGCAGTCTCTTGTCCAGCAGAATCCGCAGCGGACGGATTTCCACGCCTTTTTCCGCCGCCGCATCCTGGAAGGCCCGGCAGCAGGAAATGACGACATTTTGTTCCGGATCAGCCGGCAAATCCGCCGCAAACGGCCCTTGCAGTTCCAGCTTCCACTCGCTCCCGTCTTTGTCGCCAGTGAATGACCGGAGCCGGATCCGGTCACCCAGCAGCGAACCATCGACCGGCGCAAGGGCCAATCCGAGCGAGTCAAAACCGACCGACAGGTTGCCGATCGAGGCGGGTGCGTATACCGACAGGGTACTGACCATCAGCGATCCAGGGGGCGCCAGACGGTTCTCAGCAGATCGCCGAAAACCCCTGCCGCCGTGACCGCCGCGCCGGCGCCGTATCCTCTCAGCACCATTGGAATCGGCTGGTAATAATGCGTGTGAATGACCAGCGCATTTTCGCCATCACGAACGGCGCCGAGGGGCTTGCTGCGGGGAACTTCCTCGATCGACACCCGGCAATTTCCCTCTTCCAGCCGCGCGACATAACGCAGCACCCGGTCACTACCGGCTGCCTGTGCAATCCGCGCTGAAAAAGATTCATCCAGCGACCGCAACGTGTCAATCAACTGTGACCGGTCTACGTGACCGACAACTTCCATCGGTACCACCGGCTCCACGGCGATGTCATCGAGTTCGAGTTTCAACCCGACTTCACGGGCGATGATCAACAGCTTTCTGGCCACATCCATGCCGGACAGGTCGTCACGCGGGTCCGGTTCCGTGTAACCCAGCTCCATCGCTTTCGCCACCGCGGAAGACAACGGTACGCCGTCTTCCAGCAAGCCGAAAATCATCGACAGCGAGCCGGACAGAATGCCCTCGAACGTTCTCAACTCATCACCCGAACGGATCAGGCCCTGCAGGGTATCGATGAAGGGCAGGCCCGCTGCCACGTTTGTTTCGTAAAGGAATTTGCGGAAGTTGCGGCGCTCGGCCTGCCGCATGGCCGCGTAATAGTCATAACTGGAAGTATTTGCTTTCTTGTTCGCAGCAACGATGTTGAACCCGTTATCCAGCAGATTGACGTATTCGAGCGCAAGCTTCTGATCCGTAGTGCAATCGACGATGGTCGGGCTGAGCAGGCCGAGCTTTTTACGGATATCGATGACGTCCTGGATGGTCCAGGGCTGGCCCTGTGTTTCCAATGCCTGTTTCCAGCAGGAAAGATCCACGACATCACTGGCGACCAGCAGCCGTTCGCTGTTGGCAATCGCCCTGACACGCAGATCCACGTGATGGTCAACCAGGGTTTTGGCCTGGCGTTGGAACTGGTCGAGAAGCTCCGCACCGACGTTGCCGCAGCCCATGAGGATCACATCGATGTGCGAAGAATGGCTGAAAAATGCCGTATGGCATGCACGCGTCGCCGGTTGGGCGTCCTCGCCGCGAACCACTACCGCGATCGCGCACTCGGTTGAACCCTGGGCGATGACTTCCACGTTCACGCCAGCCGAGGAAATAGCCGTCAGGAACCGGGCGGCAATACCGCGGTAGTGCTTCATGCCCTCACCGACCAGTGAAACCACGGCCCGGTTGCTCTGCACGCCGATTTCTTCGATCAGCCCGTGCAGGCGCTCGAAGTGAAATTCCTCCTCGAGCGCTTTTCGCGCTTTTGCCTCGTCCGCCTGGCGCACGCACAGAGTGATGCTGTATTCGGATGACGATTGCACGATCAACAGGATGGAAATCGATTCGCTGGCCAAAGCATCCATTACGCGGCGTGCAATACCTACCCTGCCCCGCAGTCCGCCACCCTGCAGGGTGATCGAAGAAACGTCCTGCAGGTGGGAGATGCCGCGAACCACGTGGGACCGTTTGGCTTCACTGTGCACCAGGGTTCCGGGCTTGGACGGGTCGTAGGTATTGCGCACTTCGCACGGTATGTTATTGGCTGCCAGCGGCGCCAGCGCCTTGGCCGAGATCACCTTGGCGCCAAAATAGGTCAGCTCCATGGCTTCGTCGTAACTGACTTCGTCGAGGCAACGGGCATTGCTGACAATGCGCGGGTCCGCGGTAAAGAAGCCGTCCACGTCCTTCCATATCTGGCACAGGCCAGCTTCGATCGCGGCGGCGATCGCCGCGGCCGAATAATCGGTGCCGTTGCGTCCGAGCAGCTGGATGTCGCCGCGGGCATTGCGGCCATAGAAACCGGGCAACACGATGACCTGGCTGGCGGCAGCGAACCGCTCCTTCAGCAACGGGGCGGCGGCCTCGATATCGACCAGGGAATCCAGCCAGCTTTCGTTGGCCAGGGGCAGCACGTCGGTGTCCGACCATTGCGCCTTGAAGCCCTGGTGGTTTAACAGGTCCACCATCAGGCGGCTGCTGAAACCTTCGCCACTGGCCAGGATCCTGGCACGGGTTTCATCCGGGCACTGGCCCAATAGCCTGATACCCTCGACGCGGCGCGAGAGCACGGCGTGTTGTTCTTCCAGGAAGGCGCTACCCAACGGGGTTGCGATACCTTTAGCCGCCATGTCCCTGACAATGGACCGCTCGCGGTCAATCGCTTCTTCAAGGTGCGCTGCGCCGTCTCCGCCCTCGACGGCCGTGTCGATCGCAGCCAGCAGCAGGTCCGTCACGCCCTTGACAGCGGACAGCAGGACGATGACCTGGTACTGATCCGTGTAACGACCGATCACGTCCGCGCTGGCTTCGAACCCCACCAGGTCGGCCAGCGAGGTCCCGCCAAATTTCTGAACCAGTTGTTTCCTGGCCCCTTGTTGAATATCACCCACGTACAAAGCTCCCTCTAATTACAGGACACTAGTATGCATCCTTGTGAACAGCACGCATGGCCCGGCCCGACGGGTCGTTCATTTGCTGCAGTTCCTTGTCCCACAGTACGGCTTCAGGTGTGCTGCAGGCAACCGTTGGCCCGCCGGGAACCGTCTGCGCTGCGGAGGCCAGCGGGTAGTGCTTTTCAAACACTTCCCTGAACCAGTATGCTTCCTTGGAAACCGGAGTGTTGAACGGAAACCGCCCCGCCGCCCGGGACATTTCGGCGTCGCTGACATGCTCCCTGGTAAAATCTTTCACTGCGTCGATCCAGCCGTAGCCCACGCCGTCGGAAAACTGCTCCTTCTGCCGCCAGGCGATGGATTCCGGAAGCAGGTAGCTGAACGCTTCGCGCAAAATCTGTTTCTCGATCTTTCCTTCGGTAATCATCTTGTCGGCCGGGTTGATGCGCATGGCCACATCGAGGAATTCCTTGTCGAGGAAAGGCACGCGGGCTTCCACGCCCCAGGCTGACATGGACTTGTTGGCGCGCAGGCAATCGTAGCTGTGCAAGCGGGACAGTTTACGCACTGTTTCCTCGTGAAACGCACGTGCGTTCGGCGCCTTGTGGAAATACAGGTAGCCACCGAAAATTTCGTCGGCGCCTTCTCCCGACAGCACCATCTTGATGCCCATTGCCCGGATCTTGCGCGCCATCAGGAACATCGGGGTCGCCGCCCGGATGGTCGTCACGTCGTAGGTTTCCAGGTGATAAATGACCTCCTCCAGCGCATCAAGACCTTCCTGGATGGTAAAGATAAAGCCATGGTGCACCGTGCCGATGTGCTCGGCCGCTTTCTGCGCAGCAGCGAGGTCAGGGGAACCTTCCAGGCCGATAGCGAACGAGTGCAGTCGCGGCCACCAGGCCGGACTCTGCTCATGGTCTTCCACGCGCATGGCGGCGTGCCTGGCGGCCAGGGCGGCGGTGATGGAAGAGTCCAGGCCGCCGGAAAGCAGAACCCCGTACGGCACGTCCGTCATCAGGTGACTGACCACGGCACTTTCAAGGGCGTCATGCACGGCTTGCCGATCGGTCACAGCATCCTTGACCGCGTCAAAGTCTTCCCAATCCCGCCGGTACCACTTTTCGGGTGCCGACTGGCCGGAACACCAGTAATGTCCCGGCGGAAACTCGTGCACCTGGTTGCACACGTCCACCAGGGCCTTCATTTCGGAGGCAACGAATAACTGGCCGTTTGCATCATAGCCATAGTACAGCGGAATGATGCCAATCGGGTCCCGCGCCATCATCCAGAAGTCCTTGTCCTCGTCGTACAGGCAGAAAGCGTACATGCCAGTCAGCTGTTCAAGGAAATCCGTCCCGTGCTCGAGATACAGCGGCAGAATGACTTCGCAATCCGACTCGGTGCGGAATGCATACCGGCCGGCAAACGTTTCGCGGATCGGAAGGTGGTTGTAGATTTCACCGTTGACGGCCAGAGCCTGACGGCCGCTTTCACTCAGGATCGGCTGGGCGCCGGTGTTGACGTCGACAATGGCCAAACGCTCGTGCGCCAGCACCGCCTTGTCAGTCGTATAAACACCGCTCCAGTCGGGGCCGCGATGCCGCAGCAGGCGTGACTGCTGGAGCGCCAGCTTCCGCACTGTCTGGAGGTCCTGGCGTATTTCCAGGACGCCGAATATCGAGCACATGGGGAACCCTCACGATTTCATTGGTCGGATCACGGAAAAACCGCGGACCCAAACAAGTAATACTAAGGGCTAAGTGCTTAAGTGCCAAGCACTTCTCAACGCATTGCTTTTTGCAGTTCGGCCATCGCCTTGCTGCCTGGAATGAGCTTTTCAAACTCCAGGTCCTTCAGCGGCGTAGCAACCGTGCGGGACTGCTCGTGCATATCCGGTACATTCTGGTCGATGAAAAGGAGCCCGGTGACAATCTCGCCCCGGGTACGCTGCCTTTCGAGGTAACCCAGCGCATTGTTCCGGCGCGTCGGGTCATAGTCCGGATCGACTTTTCTCAACAGGATGGTCGATCCGTCGTGCAAGCGGACCGGGTGCGCATCACCCGCATAATAGCTGGCCTTGATTTCAGCGCGTGGCGGAATCAGGTCGGTCTCCGTGGCGGCGTGTTTATGCGCGCGGGTATAGGCGTAACTCTTGGTTGAGCCTTCGTGATCGTTGAACGTGACACAGGGAGAGAACACATCCACCACGGCGCAGCCGGGATGTGCGATGGCAGCCTTGATCAGCGGCACCAGTTGCTCGCGGTCGCCGGAAAAACTGCGGGCGACAAAACTGGCGCCCATGGATATGGCTGTTGCGACCGTATTGATGTTCTGCATCTGGTTGACCGTGCCTTTTTTCGACGTACTGCCGGCGTCTGCTGATGCTGAAAACTGCCCCTTGGTCAGGCCGTAAACGCCGTTGTTCTCGATCAGGTAGAGCATGTTCACGTTCCGGCGGATCACGTGACCAAACTGTCCAAAGCCGATCGACAGGGAATCGCCGTCACCAGACACGCCAATTCCGATCAGGTTGCGATTTCCTGCAAGCGCCCCGGTGGCCACCGAGGGCATACGACCGTGAACCGAATTGAAACCGTGCGCTCCATGGACGAAATAGGCCGGGGTCTTGGACGAACAACCGATGCCCGACATCTTGATCAGCTGTTCGGGCGCGATCGACATTTCCCACAGGGCCTGAACCAGTGCAGCAGTGATCGAATCGTGGCCACAGCCCGCGCACAACGTCGACAAGGCGCCCTCGTAATCCCGCTGGGCCAGCCCGAGCGCATTGACTTTCTGGCCGGGTAAATCAATTTTTGGCCTGGCGTACGTCATGCTGCTGTCTCCTTTTGGACGTGAGCGATAACACCCTGCACGACACATGCGCTGGGTATGGGCAGCCCGTTGTAATGCCGTATGGAAACCAGTCTGTCGGCGATATCATTGGCTTCCAACATCAAAAGTGCCTTCATCTGGCCGTCACGATTCTGTTCCACGACGAAATTCGTGTCGTGGGAGCGCAGGAATTCGACCACTTCCTGAGTGAATGGAAAGGCCCTGATTCGCAGGTAATCCATGTGAATGCCCTGCGCCGCCAGCCTGTCACGTGCTTCGATGACGGCGCCGTCGGAACTGCCAAAAGCGACGATACCGAGGTTTGTCGGTCGCTCAGCCTTGCTCAGCAGGGCGTTGGGAACCAGGGTCTTCGCCGTTTCCCATTTCACCAGCAAGCGGTCCATCACGTCCTGGTATTCGTCAGGATTTTCGGTATAGGCGCCATAGCGGTTGTGGCCTGACCCGCGCACGAAATAGGCGCCCTTGGGGTCTTCGCCCGGAAGGGTACGGTAGGTGATGCCGTCACCGTCCACATCCAGGTAACGGACGAAACGTTCCATTTTTGCCAGATCCTCCGGACCCAGAACCTTTCCCCGGTCATGGCGGTAGCTGTCGTCCCAACTGAGTTCGGGAACCATCCAGTCATTCATGCCGATATCCAGGTCGGACAGCATGAAAACCGGGGTTTGCAGCCGTTCCGCCAGGTCAAAAGCCGCCACTGCCATTTCAAAGCACTCGCGCGGATCGGAAGGAAAAAGGAGCGGGTGCCGGGTATCACCGTGCGAGGCATAGGCGCACAGCAGGACATCACACTGCTGGGTCCTCGTCGGCATGCCGGTTGACGGTCCGACGCGCTGGACATCGATGAACACCGATGGAATTTCGGCATAATAGGCAAAACCAATGAACTCACTCATCAGAGAGATGCCCGGGCCGGAAGTCGGGGTGAATGCACGTGCTCCGACCCAGTTCGCGCCCAACACCATGCCGGCAGCCGCCAGTTCATCTTCAGCCTGGATGATACAGAAGAGCCTGTCACCCGTTTCCGGATCGATCCTGAACTTCTCACAATACATCGTGAAGCTGTCCATAACGCCGGTGGACGGTGTGATCGGATACCAGGCGCCAACGGTAGCGCCGGCGTAAAGACAGCCGAGCCCCGTCGCCTCGTTGCCGGTAATCATGATGTTCCCGCTGTTGTCTCCCATGACTTCTGCACGCACAGGCAAGGGACAGCTGAAGTTTTCCCGCGCGTAGTCATAACCGAGCATGATGGCCTTGAGGTTGCTGTCGACCAGCTTGGGCTTGGCCGCGAATGTTTCTTCCAACAGGCCCTTGATCAACTTCAGATCAATATCCATCAAGGCGGCCAGCACCCCGGCGTAGGCCACGTTTTTCATCAGGATACGGATTCGCGCCACGCTGAATGCTTCGTTACACAGCTTGGACAACGGCACACCCAGCACGGTGATATCGGGACGGTGCAGCGTGGTTTCGCGCGGCCAGGTGGAGTCGTAAATCAGGAAACCGCCGGGGCTGACCTCATCCAGGTCTTTTTGGTAGGTCTGCGCATTCATCGCCACCATCACGTCCACGCGGCCGGAAGCGGACATGTATCCGGCGTGATTTGCGCGTATTTCGTACCACGTTGGCAAGCCCTGGATATTCGATGGAAACAGGTTTTTTCCGGTGACCGGTATGCCCATCCGGAAAAGGGCCTTCATCAGCAACCCGTTGGCACTGGCGGAACCGGTGCCATTTACCGTGGCAATTTTCAGGACAAAGTCGTTTATCCGGCTTTGCGTTGTTGACATGGGTGTTCACCACGGTTGTTGCCGCCATCGTAACCAGCGGCCTTGGGAAAATTAATGAGGGATTTCTGCATGTCCCAGGCCGCTGTCGGGCAACGCTCGGCGCACAAACCGCAATGGATGCAGAAATTTTCGTCTTTGACCATCACCCGCGATGTCTGCTTCAGTTCGTCCGATACAAACAGGGGCTGATCGTATTCCAAAACCGGCGCCTTGAGCCGCTTGACCAGGTCGTCGCGGTCACCGTTTGCCGTGATGGTCAGGCACTGCGTTGGGCAGATATCAAGGCAGGCATCACACTCGATACACAGAGAATCGGCAAACACGGTTTGAATGTCGCAATTCAGGCAGCGTTCGACTTCCTGGGCCACCTGTTCCGCGTCGAAACCCAGCTCAACTTCTTTGCCAAGCTCTTTGAGCCGGGCCTCCAGGGGCACATGCATCATTTTACGGCGCGCCGCCGGATCGAAGCTGTTGGAGTAACTCCACTCGTGCATGCCCATCTTTCGGCTTTGCAGGTTCAGCAAGGCAGGCAGCCGGTCTTTCAGGGATTCACCCTGGCAATGCCGGTGAATGGAAATCGCTGCCTGGTGACCGTGTTCGACCGCCCAGATGATGTTCTTCGGACCAAACGCGGAATCACCACCGAAAAACACACCGCTACGGGTTGATTCGTAGGTGACTTTATCGACCATCGGCTCTTCCCAGGGATTGAAGTCGATTCCCAGGTCTCTTTCAATCCATGGGAAGGAATTCTCCTGCCCAATTGCCAGTACGACATCGTCGCAGGGAATAAATACTTCCCCGGTTACTTCCTCGTCCTGTATGCGGCCGTTTTCGATGACATACTCCATCAACTCAAAAGTCATACCCTTGAGCTTGCCTTTTTCGACCACGAATTCTTTCGGTGAATGGTTGACGACAATCTGGACGTTCTCTTCTTCAGCGTCTTCCAGCTCCCATACCGACGCCTTGAAAAATTCGCGGGGCTTGCGCGCCATGACCTTGACGTCCTTGGCGCCAAGGCGCAGGGAAGTGCGGCAGCAATCCATCGCGGTGTTACCAACGCCGATGATCAGAACACGCTCACCGATGGATTTGATGTGATCGAAGGCCACGGACTCGAGCCAGTCGATGCCGATGTGGATGTTTTCAGTATCGTAACGTCCGGGCAGCTTGAGTTCCTTGCCCCGCGGCGCCCCGCTGCCGACAAACACGGCATCGTAGCCCTGGTCCAGCAGTTCCTTCATGCTTTCAATGCGGTGGTTGTAGTGGATCTCCACCCCCATGTCGAGAATGTAGTCAATTTCCTCGTTGAGCACCTTGTGGGGCAGGCGGAAGGCTGGAATGTTGTATCGCATCAAACCGCCCGCCACCGACTGGGCCTCGAAAATAGTACATTCGTAACCCAGCGGCATCAGGTCGTTGGCGACTGAGAGCGATGCGGGACCGGCGCCGATCAGGGCGACTTTCTTGCCGTTCTTTTCCTTTGGCGCAACGGGCAGGCGATCCGTTATGTCGTCCCGGTGATCTGCAGCAACGCGCTTCAGGCGGCAAATGGCAACCGGTTTTTCATCCATGCGGCCACGGCGGCATGCCGGCTCGCAGGGCCGGTCGCAGACGCGGCCGAGAATGCCCGGAAAGATGTTGCTTTCGCGGTTGACCATATAGGCGTCAGTAAACCGCCCCTGGGCTATCAACCGGATGTATTCGGGAACGTCGGTATGCGCGGGGCAACCCCATTGGCAATCGACTACCTTGTGGAAATAATCCGGATTAGAAGTGTTAGTCCGTTTCATGTGTAGGTCACCGGGAAATTGGCGCAAGCATAACTGTTTTGGCGGGCTTTCGCATCCCGCATGGAAAATTATCCTGCCGGTGTGACGCTATTGCAGATTTCACCGTCGTGCCGAGCGAACAGGGATGTCTCGAGCGTGTCCTGAAGAGGGCATGCCGCCCCCGACTGCGGGGAAAGGCACAATCGCCGGCAAGGCTGGCTCCCACAAAACAAGCCGCTTTTAGGCCAGGTGGTCGATTGCCTCGATAAGCTTCGTGATTTCTTCCGGCGAAGTGTAGTGCACGAACGAGGCGCGCAACACGCCGTCATCGGGGTCATAACCCAGTGCTTCCACCAGCCGGTAGGCGTAGAAATTACCGACTCCAACACCCAGCCCTAGGTCCGACAGCCTGGCCGCCAGGGCAACCGAACTTTGGCCCGCAACCGAGAATGCGACCGTGGGAGCACGAACCGCGGCCCGTTCCTTGCCGATCAATCGAATGCGGGGGTGTGCCGACAGGAAATCCAGCAGCGGCTGCAGCAGGGCGGTCTCATGGTCACGGAACATATCGCGAACGGCTGCGGCTTTGACCCCTACTGGCGCATCGTCTTCGTGGTGGTGCGCATAGACAGAGTCCATGTAATCCATCACACCATTAACCGTGGCAATCTGGGCGTGATCCGGACCGGCTGGCGTGAACCGGGCCGCCGGCTTCAAGGCATTGAAAAAATGCCCCTGGTACGGCAATTCGGCATTCAACTTACTGCTGAGGAACATCGCCCCCAGGTGGGGACCATAGACCTTGTACAGGGAAAACAGGTAGATGTCGGCGCCCAGTGCGGCGACATCCGGCATCCCATGGGGGCAGAAGGAAACCCCATCGACGATGGCCCAGGCACCGGCCTCATGGATCAGATCGGTAATTTCGCGAACCGGGTTGATGCTGGCTACAACGTTGGAGCAGTGCGTGAAAGCCACTGCCCTGGTCCTGGGCCCCAACAGGGCTTCCAGGTCCATCGGGTGGAGTTCCGCGGTCTCAGGGTCTATTTTCCATTCCCGGACCACGATCCCCGAGTCTTCCAACCGGCTCCATGCGCCGATATTGGCCTCGTGGTCCTGGTTGGTGACGATGACCTCGTCGCCCTGCTTCAATTCCTGCCGCAGGGCCTGGGCGATCACATAGGTGTTCTGGGAAGTAGATGGCCCGAAATGCAGTTCATCACCACCGATATTCAACCAGGCAGCCATGCGGAGTTTGGCTGCATCCATCTGTTCTCCGGCGGTCTTCGAGGCCGGAAAATCGTAATAGGGCTGCACCTTGGTTTGCCGGTAAAAACGATCCAGCCAGTCGATGGTTTGCCGGCAGGCGTACGATCCCCCGGCGTTTTCAAAGTGCGCAAAGTCCTTCAGCGATGGTTCGTTGAAAGCGGGAAAGGAGGAGCGGATAAATTCAAGATCGAAATCAGCCATGCGGGTTTCCGGACCATATCAAAAAGCAGGCATCAGTATACCAAGACGGGCGGTCAAAAATCCGGGTAACCGGGTTCCAGCAGGTCGGGCGTTAACTCGTCCAGGCGGTTGACGCCCATCAGGGCCATCGCAACCTGGATTTCCTGCTGGAACACGTCCAAAAGGTCCGCCAGGCCGCGCTCGCCAGCGCCGGCGGCAGCCCAGACCCATGGCCGGCCGATCAAAACACCCCTGGCTCCAAGCGCCACGGCCTTGACCACGTCGATTCCGTTACGGACACCGCCATCCATGAACACCTCGACCTGGCCGCCAACCGCGTTGACCACCTCCGGAAGTTTTCCAATCCCCGAGGAAACACAATCGAGTTGCCTGCCGCCATGGTTGGAAACAATCACCCCATCAGCGCCTGCCGCCACCGCGGACAACGCGTCTTCAGCACACAGAACGCCCTTGATCAGCAGCTTTCCTTTCCATATCCCGCGCAACCAGGCAATGTCCTTCCAGGTTACGGTCGGGTCGAATTGCGAGGCGATAAACGATTTGAGCGTCACCAGGTCTACCGGCTCGGCGGTCACATTGGCCAGATTGCCAAAAAAGTGCGGTTTGCCCCGGATTCCGACATCAAGCAGCCACCCCGGCCGGGTGACCAGTTGCCGGAACTTGGCTACCCGGGACCTGAACCCCTCCGTGATCATGCCGTTGCGCCAGTCCCGGTGCCGCATTCCGGTGACCGCGAGGTCGACCGTGAAGATCAGCGTGTCGCAACCCGTTGCAACAGCCCGTTCCAGCAATTTTTCAACGATCGCGCGGTCACGCAACATGTACAGCTGGAACCAGCAGGGCTCACCGGTCGAAGCCTTGATTTCTTCCAGTGAACAGATACCAACCGTCGAAGCCGTGAACGGCACGCCGGCCTTTTTTGCCGCCCGGGCACCCAGCGCTTCTCCACGCCTGGACATCAGGCCGGCCATACCCACCGGCGCTAACGCCAGCGGCATGTTGCACGGCTTGCCGCACAGCGTCGTAACGGTGTCAATATCGCCGACGTCCCGCATGACCCGCTGTCTCAGCCGGTAACGCGAAAAGTCTGCCATGTTGGCAGCCATCGTCATTTCTTCGTTGGCGCCGCCGTCGATGTAATCGAACAGGAACCTCGGCAGCCGTTTTTCAGCCAATCGCCGATAATCGGCTGCAGTGACCGGGTTGACATTGTGTGTGCCCATCCTGAAGTACCTGCCTTCGACGTAGTTGAGAAACTGGCTGTTAGCCAGTTGAGAGTCTGTCATACTGACGATTGAGACTGCCATATCATGCCGGGTTTCGCCAGTAGTGGTGAACCGGTAATAAGGCTGACAAGCACATTCAGGCCAGCGGACCAACCGATAATCCGGCCCGTAATGCAACCCAGGACGCTGCTGGTCTAAGGGCCTTTACCCATCTCGAAGGGATGGCTGGGCGTTTATAGTAGATATTTCTAATTTAATGTTTTGCATATTAGAATATGCTGATATAATGTTTCCCTTTTCATGGAAAACACGCTCTGACCGCCTGTCAGACCCTGGAATCGCGACTAATGAACGTATTACGAACGAGTAACCGCAAAATCAACGGATACAACCGCCTGGAATTCGCTGCATTCAGAAGGCGTCCCCGGACGACCTGGGCTGCCATTATTCTCGGCACCCTGTCAGCCATTCTGGCCAGCCCGCTGTGGGCGGCCGACCTGCCGACGATCATGACGGAGCTGGCAACGGTAACCCGGGAACGCAGCTTCGACGGCGAAGTCGAGGCCGAGCGCAGCTCCACCGTGTCATCCCAGGTGGCGGCCCGAATCGAAGAGATACCCGTTGACGTGGACGACTACGTCGAGCGCGGCGATATCATAGTGCGCTTCCGCGACCTGCAGGCTTCTGCCGATCTCCAGCAGGCCCAAGCGGCAGCGCAGGAAGCCCGTGCGCGACGGGACGAGGCCAGATCTAACTATGGCCGGATCCAGCAATTGTTCAGCCAGGACCGGATATCGAAGGCCGACATGGACCGGACTACCGCCGATTTGCAGTCAGCCGAGGCCCGGCTTGCCGCCGCCGAAGGCGCCCTGGCCGGGGCGCAGGAACAGTTTGAAAACACCGTGGTTCGCGCGCCGTTCAGTGGCATCGTGGTCGAGCGCCACGCGGAACTTGGAGAAATGGCGACAGTTGGCATGCCACTGATGAGCGGACTGTCGCTGGAACACCTCAGGGTGGTTGTCGACGTGCCCCAATCCGATATCGGGGTACTGAGAAAGGACGCGGCGGCCTGGGTGGACCTGCCCAATGGCGAAATCCTTCAGGCAGAAGAGATGAGGATTTTCCCTTACGCCGATCCGGCGACCCACACGTTCCGGGTGCGTCTGCGGCTATCTGAGGGCCAACACGGCATCTATCCCGGCATGTGGGTGAAGGTGCGTTTCCTGACCGGGGAGCAACAGGCGCTGCTCGTGCCCACCTCCGCGCTGGTTCAACGCAGTGAACTGACCGCCGTATACGTTCTGGACGATGGCGGCATGCCGCGCCTGCGGCAGGTCCGGCTGGGCCGGGTGCTGCCTGATGGCCGGGTCATCGTGCTGGCGGGACTGGATGCCGGCGAAACCGTCGTCACCGATCCCAACGCGGCCCGCCTGGTCGTGGCCGCCGGGCGCCAGTGAACGGTCGCCGCTGATGGACAGGAACACAAAGGAACAAAAACTGGGTATTTCCGGGTCGCTGGCGGCCCGGTTTCTGCAGACCGAAATTACCCCATTGCTTGCCCTGGTGGGCCTGTTGCTGGGCCTTTTCGCCATCCTCGTCACGCCGCGTGAAGAGGAACCCCAGATCGACGTCACTTTTGCCAATGTCTTCATTGCCTATCCCGGCGCGAGCGCTTCAGAGGTCGAACAGTTGGTCAGTACGCCGATGGAGCGCATCCTGTCGGAAATCGACGGTGTGGAGCATATCTACTCGGTGTCCCGGCCCGGTAACAGCATCCTGACGGTGCAGTTTGAGGTCGGGGAACGCCGTGACGAAGCAATTGTCAGGCTATACAACGCGGTCTACTCCAACCAGGACTGGATGCCACCGGGTATCGGCGTGCTGCCAGCCCTGATCAAGCCGCGCGGTATCGACGACGTGCCCATCGTGACCGGTACATTATGGAGCGATGATCCGCAGGTCGGCGCACATGAACTGCGGCGCGTCGCCCACGTGATCGAAACGGAACTC
Organism: uncultured Gammaproteobacteria bacterium; assembly: GCA_963766195.1. GTDB lineage: Bacteria > Pseudomonadota > Gammaproteobacteria > Xanthomonadales > SZUA-36 > JAHEFT01. The sequence goes on along the minus strand of CAVXYY010000018.1, from coordinate 74,261 downwards.
CAACGGGTGCCGGGAACCCGGGATATCGACACCATCGGCGGGCCTGACCGCGTGGTCAGCGTTCGGCTTGATCCGGAGCGGCTGGCCGGTTTCGGCATCGACCTTGAACAGCTGCGCACTGCCCTGGCCAGCGCCAATGCCTCGGCCGATGCCGGGTCGTTTGCCTCGGACAACCAGGATATCCTGGTCCAGGCGGGCACTTTCCTCGGAACACCCGAGGAAGTTGCGGAACTGGTGGTCGGCACCAGCGAACGCCGGCCGGTGTTTTTGCGCGACGTTGCGCGGATCACGCTGGGCCCGGACCTGCCGGATACACGGGTCAGTTTTGGACTGGGTCCGGCCAACGACCTGGGGCTGGCTGCAGGTATACAACATCCGGCTGTGACCATGGCAGTGTCCAAGAAACCGGGTACTAACGCAGTGGAAGTGGCAGATGCTGTCATTGCGCGGTTTGAACACCTGCGCGGCGCGGTGCTTCCGGACGGGATGCACGCGACGATCACCCGGAACTATGGCGCCACCGCCGATGACAAGGCGAAAACCCTGATCAAGAAACTCGTGTTCGCCACGTTGTCCGTGATCATCCTGGTCGGGCTGGCGCTCGGCCGGCGCGAGGCGCTGGTGGTTGGAGCCGCCGTGGTGATCACCCTCGCGATCACGCTTTTTGCGTCCTGGGCCTGGGGTTTCACGCTCAACCGTGTATCGTTGTTCGCGCTGATTTTCTCCATCGGTATCCTGGTGGATGACGCAATCGTGGTGGTGGAAAACGCCCATCGCCACATGCACATCAGTGGTTTGCCCCTGTTCCGGGCCATTCCGCAGGCTGTCGACGAAGTCGGCGGCCCCACCATCCTGGCGACGTTTACCGTGATCGCCGCGTTGCTGCCGATGGCGTTCGTCACCGGTCTGATGGGGCCCTACATGGCGCCGATTCCGATCAATGCCAGCATGGGCATGGTGATTTCATTACTGGTGGCCTTCGTTTTCACACCGTGGCTGTTCTACCGGGTGTTTTCCGGCCGGGAACATCCTGCCGGAGGCGCCGGTGAAGATCACTCCGGTGAACAAACCGACCGTTTGTACCAGTTCCTGTACCGCGGCTTCGACCGTTACCTGCGCCCCTTCCTGTCTGGCCGGGCCGGCCGCAAACGCCGGTTGGTGATGCTGGGCGTCGTGCTGGCCCTGATCACCGCCTCGGTGGGCCTGGTTGGGATGCAATGGGTGGTTCTGAAAATGCTGCCGTTCGACAACAAGTCCGAATTCCAGGTCGTTGTGGACATGCCCGAGGGAACACCGGTGGAGCAGACCCAGCGGGTGCTGGACGCGCTGGCGCTGGAGTTGACGTCAGTACCGGAAGTGATGAACTACCAGACCTACGCGGGCACCTCGGCGCCGATCAATTTCAACGGCCTGGTGCGCCAGTACTACCTGCGTGCCGAACCTCACCAGGGTGACATCCAGGTCAACCTGGTTGACCGTACCGAACGGTCGCGGCAAAGCCATGAAATTGCGATGTCAGTGCGCGCGCCGCTGCAGGCCATCGGCGCGCCTTTTGGCGCCAATGTCAAAATCGTGGAAGTTCCGCCGGGACCACCGGTTATTGCGCCGCTGGTTGCTGAAATTTACGGGGCGACCGCCGAACAGCGCGAGGCCACGGCCATTGAAGTACGCCGGGTTTTTGAAAACACGCCCGACATCGTCGACGTGGACGACACGCTGGAAGCCGAGCAGGAACGCCTGCTGGTTTCCGTGGACCGGCCGCGTGCCGCGCGACTGGGCGTTTCCCAGTCCAGTATCGTGGCCGCGATCGACACGGCCATCCGGGGAGAAGACGTTTCCTACCTGCACGACGACACCAGTCGCCGCCCGGTGCCGATCCGGCTGGAACTGGAGGAAAGCGCCAAGGCCGACCCGGACGCCATCGCCAACCTGAGGGTGGTCGGGTCATCCGGCGAGTTGGTGCCGCTTTCCGAGGTCGTTCATTTCACACAGACAACCCGGGAACAGGCGATCTACCACAAGGATCTGTTACCCATGGTGCTGGTGACCGGCGACCTGAGCGGCAAGCTGGACAGCCCGCTGTACGGCATGGCGGAAATTGCGGGTGAGTTGCCTGATGCGGGATCACCCGATGATGGAATCGCGCAGTACCTGATTCGACAACCTGCCGATCCCTATGTGCCGAGCCTGAAATGGGACGGCGAATGGCAGGTAACCTACGAGACCTTCCGCGACATGGGCCTGGCTTACGCGGTTGGCCTGATCCTGATCTACCTGCTGGTCGTCGCGCAGTTCCGGTCCTACCGGATCCCGCTGATCATCATGGCGCCGATACCCCTGACACTGATCGGCATTCTGCCGGGACACGCGCTGCTGGACCGCCAGTTTACCGCGACTTCGATGATCGGCATGATCGCTCTGGCCGGAATTATCGTGCGCAATTCCATCCTGCTGGTGGACTTTATCCATAGCGAGGTGGCGCGTGGCGTTCCGCTGGCCGATGCGGTCGTGAACGCCGGCGCGGTGCGAACCCGGCCAATAGCGCTGACCGGATTCGCCGCGATGGCGGGTGCGTTTTTCATCCTGGATGATCCGATTTTCAGCGGGCTGGCGGTCAGCCTGATTTTCGGTATCCTGGTTTCAACGGTGCTGACACTGGTGGTGATACCCGTGGTGTATTACGCCTACGAGTACCGGGCCAGCGAAGGGTAGGAGCGATTTCAATCGCGAATGAATCCCGAAAAAAATTCGCGGATGAATCCCGGAAAAAATTCGCGGATGAATCCGCTCCTACGTGTTGATGCCCGCCAGCGTGATGTACTTGATCTCCACGTATTCGTCCATCCCGTACTTGGAGCCTTCACGGCCGTTACCGGATTCCTTGACTCCTCCGAACGGCGCCGTTTCGGTCGACAGGATACCGTCGTTGATGCAGACCATGCCGTACTCCAGGCCCTCGGCAACGCGGAATACCCGGCCCAGGTCACGGGCGTAAAAATATGCCGCCAGGCCGAACTCGGTGGCGTTGGCCAGCGCAATCGCTTCTTCTTCGGTTGAGAATTTGAAGATCGGAGCAATCGGCCCGAATATCTCTTCGGTGGCAAAGGCCATGTCCGCCGTTACGCCACTGACAACGGTCGGCTGGTAAAACAAACCACCCCGTTCGTGCCGTCCGCCTCCTTCGAGAACACTGGCGCCCTTGTTTTTGGCATCTTTCAGCAACTCTTCGACCTTGCTAATCGCGTCAGTGGAAATCATCGGCCCGATATTGACGCCGGCCTCTTCACCGCGCCCGACCTTCAGTTCCCGCACCGCCGCCGTGAATTTTTCGACGAATTCCTCGTAAACCCCCTCCTGGACATACACGCGATTGGCACAGACACAGGTCTGGCCGGCATTGCGGTATTTTGAAATCACCGCACCTTTCACCGCTGAATCAACGTCAGCGTCATCGAAAACGATAAACGGCGCGTTGCCACCGAGTTCCATGGAGACTTTTTTTACCGTCGACGCACACTGGCGAATCAGGATCTTGCCCACTTCGGTTGAGCCCGTGAACGAGAACTTGCGAACCAGCGGGCTTTCGGTCAATTCCTTGCCGACTGCGCGGGAATCCGTGGTCGTCATCACGTTGAACACGCCGGCCGGCACGCCGGCTTCTTCAGCCAAAACAGCCAGGGCCAGGGCCGACAATGGCGTTTCCGATGCCGGCTTGATCACCACCGGGCAACCCGCCGCCATGGCCGGGCCGGCTTTGCGCGTGATCATCGCGTTCGGGAAATTCCAGGGCGTGATCGCCGCCACAACTCCGATGCCCTGCTTGATGGTAATGATGCGACGGTCGGGCAGGTGGGTCGGAATCACGTCACCGTAGACCCGCTTGGCTTCTTCGGCAAACCACTCGATGAATGAGGCGCCGTACATGACTTCCCCGGCCGATTCAGCCAGCGGCTTGCCCTGCTCCGCGGTCATGATCGCCGCCAGGTCGTCCTTGTTCGCCAGCATCAGGTTGAACCAGGTCCTGAGAATGGCAGACCGTTCTTTCGCGGTTTTTGAACGCCAGGCCGGCCAGGCCGCATCAGCCGCTTCAATCGCCCTTTTGGCGTCGGCAACGCCCAGTTGCGGCACCCTCGCTACCAGGGAGCCATCAGCAGGATTGGTGACGTCAAAGGTTTTTCCATCAGCGGCGGAAACCCATTCGCCGTTGATATAGGACTGTTCGCGCAAGAGCGCCGGATTTTTCAGTTCCAACTTGGTTTTAAGTGTGTCGAGCATGATGAATGTCCTGTCGTGTTGACGACTTCAAAGAGGTTGATTCTAGTAGACTGGCGGTTCCCGCACCATTATTCAATGCCCGCGGTCAATCAGGGAACCTCCAACACGGAAAACACGGGTAAAATACCGTCCATGAACACGAATTGCAGCCTGAATTTTGATTTCCTTCGCAGCCAGATCATCGGCGCCGACGCCTCGGTCACCACACCGTTCGGCGAGCGCCTGATGGTTTACGCAGATTACACCGCCTCGGGGCGTTGCCTCGCGATGATCGAAAAGTACATCCAGAACCTGCAGAGAATCTACGCCAATACGCACACCGAGGACGACATCAGCGGCCGCTCGATGACCCGTTTGCTCGAGGCGGCAGAGCACGCCATCAAGCAGTCGGTGAATGCCGGACCGGACGGGCGGATCATCTGCGTGGGTACCGGCGCCACCGGTGCGATCGACAAGCTGCAACAGATCGTCGGAGTTGCCCTTCCGCCCGCCACCCGGCAGAACCTGACCCGGATGATGGAGGAAGCGCTCGGCGCGGAAGCGCACGCCGCGTTCAGTGAATTCCTGCAGGCCCGGCAACCGGTCGTTTTTGTCGGCCCGTATGAGCATCATTCCAATGAAATCTCCTGGCGGGAAAACCTGGCGACGGTAGTCGAAGTGCGCCTCGACGCCAACGGCTCCGTGGACCTTGCCCACCTCGAGGCCCTGCTGCAGGAACCGGCTTACCAGGGCCGTATGCGTATCGGATCATTTTCGGCGGCTTCCAACGTCACCGGGATGCGTACGCCGGTGCCGGAAATCGCGGCCCTTTTGCACCGCCATGGCGCGATCGCCTGTTTCGATTATGCCGCCAGTGCACCTTACGTCGAAATTGACATGAACCCGGCGGAAGGAAAATATCCAGGCGATGCATCACTGGACGCGATCTTCATTTCCCCGCACAAGTTCCTCGGCGGCCCGGGCGCCAGTGGTGTGCTGGTCTTTAACCAGCGCATTTACCACCCCGAATTGCCACCCAGCGTGAGCGCCGGGGGTACCGTGGATTATGTCGGCCCGACCAGCCAGGATTTTATCGTCGATATCGAAGAGCGGGAAAAAGCCGGTACTCCGGGTGTGCTGCAAATTCTGAAAGCCGGTCTCGCGTTCCAGATCAAGGATCAGATTGGTGTTGCCGCGATTGAAAAACGTGAACGTGAACTGCTGCAGCGAACGTTCAAGCGCTGGCAGGGCAATCCAAATATCGAAATACTCGGTAATCCCGATGCAGAACGCCGCATCAGTATCGTTTCGTTCAACCTGAAAGACCCTTCGGGCAAATACCTGCATCCCAAATTTGTCACCTCGCTGTTGAACGACCTGTTCGGCATCCAGTCCAGGGCCGGTTGTTCCTGTGCCGGGCCCTATGGGCACCGGCTGCTGGATATCGATTTCGAGAAATCCGAACAGTACCGTAAATGGATAAAGAAGGGCTTTTGCGGCATCAAGCCGGGCTGGTGCCGGATCAGCCTGCACTACACGATGGACAACATCGAGGCTGATTTCATCCTCGACGCGATCGAGTTTGTCGCTGAACAGGGCTACCACTTCCTGTCCTTGTATGACTTCGACATGCATACCGGCGCGTGGCTGCACAAGGCAGATTGTGGATGCATGGAAGGGTTTTCACTCGAGGCGGCCCTGGAATGCACCGGCTACCAGTCGCGCACCCTGAGCGCCGCGGAACGCACGATGCTGTACTCGGGATTCCTGGATTATGCAAAGCACCTGGCGCAGGAACTGGCCGCACAAAAGCCGCCACAACAGCACCATGCTGATTCGGAACTCGAAGCGTTGAAGTTCTTTTCCGTACCGGAGTCCAGCGTAAAAGGCTGAACCTTTTGTGCCCGGCTTTGACCAGTAGTCGTCTGAACGTCAGATTAGCCGCCCCTGAAATCCTGGAGTCCACCCGGGGTAGTGCGGGCAGATTAACGCTTAACTGCGTACCGCGGCATAGCCGGTATTGACCCGGCCCAAGTCGCCATCCACCAGCGCCAAAACTTTCGGGTCCATCACCCGGCGCCACAGCGGCGGGACATAGGACAGCAGGAACATGCCGAAGTAGCCGCTGGGCAACTGGGGTACGTCATCGTAATGCCGCAATGACTGATACCTTCGCGCGGCAAATGCGTGATGATCCGAATGACGTTCGAGGTGGAACAACACCAGGTTGGACGCAGTGTGGTTGGCGTTCCATGAATGATGCGGCTTGCAGCGTTCGTAGCGGCCATCCGGGCCTTTTTGCCTGAGCAAGCCATAATGTTCAACATAATTCGCGCTGGTCAGTTGCCACCAGGCGAACGCGGTCTGGATCAGTAAATAGGGCAGGATCACCGCGCCAAAGGCCAGCACCAGGCCGCCGTACAGCAAAACCGATACCGCGTACGATTGCAGAATTTCATTTCGCCAGGTCCAGGTGCTGAAACCGCGACGTTTCAGGCGTTCGCTTTCCAGTTGCCAGCCGCGCCTGAGGCCCCCGGGGATCTCCCGCAGAACGAAACGGTAGATGCTTTCCCCGAAACGGGCGCTGGCACTGTCTTCCGGCGTCGCGACCTCGCTGTGGTGCCCGGCGTTATGTTCGGAAGAAAAGTGCCCGTAAAAGGGGACGGCCAGCACCAGCCGTGCCGCCAGGCGGTCTGATCGCTCTTTCTTGTGGCCCAGTTCGTGCCCGGTATTGATGCCAAAACCGCTGATGGCGCCTACCGTGAGGCTGATCGCCAGCAGCCCTGACCAGCCAAGCGGGTTTTCAGCGACAAACCAGGCGCCGGCGAACAGGATCAGGAAATGCAGGGGAACCGTCAGATGGTTGAGCATGCGGTAATAGGTATCCGCTTCCAGTTGCGGCACAACCTGCTCAGGGGGATTGCTGCTGTCGTTGGGAAACAGGTAATCCAGCAGCGGTATCACCAGGTAAAGAAAAACCAGGGGTATCCACAACGTCCATTCCAGGCCGCTCCACTCCATCAGCCCCATGCCAATCAGTGGTATCAGCGGGAACAGCGCAGAAAACAGCCACAGGTAGCGCTTTCTATCTACGTAACTGATCCGGCCGAGCAAGGGATCATCAAAAGTGAACGTTTTCATTCACATAATGATGCACGCGTGAATATCGTTTGCCAATCCCCTTGGGCAAACGGGATGACTCACGGTTTGGGGTTAAATCGCCCGCATGGCGGGCTCCAACATCAGGCGCAGCCTTCGAAACCTTCCGAAGCCATCTTGGCCTCGTACGGCCCGGCGACCGCGCTTCCGGGTGTCAGGCCGGCTTTGACGCTGTCCCAATCATCCGGTTTCAATTGAACCAGCCAGGCCGCATAGGGATCGGCATTGGCCAGGCTGGGGTTGGACAGCAGGGCTTCGTTGACACCGACCACTTCGCCGCCGGCTGCGGATTTTGCCGGCCCGACCCACTTACCCGATTCGACCGTGGCACAGGACCGGCCGGCCTGAACCGAGCGGCCCACTTTCTTCGGCGTGAAAGCCACCAGCTGTCCGGCCATCGCCGTGGCGATGGCTGTCATTCCAAGCCTGACGGTGCCGTCTCCGACCTCCGTGAACCAGGTGTGGTTATCGACGTCGTAGAGCAAATCATCCGGAAGGTTACATCCTCGAACCGTTGGCATAATCAGGGTCTCCTCAATGTAATTGTGTCTCGCTTCCCTGCTCCCGCAACAGAGTTGCGGAAGGCGGCTTCACTCGACGGATAAAACTGGCAAACCTCCTGGCTGCGCCAGCCAGGTTTGCATTCTTTTTTACTGGGCATTCGTCTCTGCGTCAACCGTTTCCCGCACAGGTTTTGACGCACAGCAGAAATCGCCCAGTTGTTCGGTTTCCATTTTGCCGCTGATGAACAGGAACAGGTGATTTACGACCCACCCCATCATGCACGCGCGCTGAGCCGATTCCGGGTGATCCGGCTGCAGGGTCAGCAAATTGTAATGATAAACGAGCTCACGGCAGGTCTCGCGACAGGCATTGAAGCTCGGTTCTTTTTCCGCCCCCTGGTGATGCAGTGCGAGCAGGCGGAAACCCTCGCGCTGGTCCTGTGTGGGCTTTTTTCCGCGGGCGATGACCCACTGCTCCAGGGCCTGTTCGCCCAGGGCGAGCAACTCACCGGCGTCCGCGGGTGCCGGTGGCCCGGCGATCAGTTCGTCGAGACGGACACCGATTTCTGCAAGACCCGTCACGCCAGTCCCTTGGCTTTCACGAAGGCGAATGAATCCGATACGTTCTCGTGCAAACCCACCTGCTTCGGCTTCAGCCCAAGGGCCATACCCAGCAACTGTGTGAAGTAGATGATCTTGACGTTGGTCTTTATGCCCAGGGTTTTCTCAGCGCGGATCTGGTGCATTTCCAGGCCACTGTGGCAGGTTGGACATTCGGTCGCGATCACTTCTGCCCCGGCAGCCTCCGCGGTCCGCAGGATATTCGCCACCAACCGGGTCGACGTGTCGCTGTCCGACAGCGTATGGGCACCGCCACAACAGGCGGTTTTCAACGGAAAGTCGACGCTCGTAGCCCCTGCGGCATCCAGCAGGTCATCCATGAAGTGGGGCCGGGAGGTGGATTCGCTACCCGGTCCGGAGTCCTTTTCAGGAAAAATGTGCCGCGGCCGGGTGTACATGCAGCCGTAATAGTTTGCGATCTTGATTCCCTTCAGCGAATTCTTGACGCGTTCTTTCAAACCCTCCTCACCGATGGACTCTTTCACCCAGTCCAGCGCGTGGATGGTTTCCACCTGGCCCGCCTGGTAGGTCTCGTGGCCCGCTTTCTTTGACAGGCGATCAACAACTTCTTTCGACTTTTCGTCATTCTTCAGATCGTATTCCGCCTTCTTGAGATTGTGATAGCAACCGTTACACGGCGCCATGACCACGTCCATTTTCATGGTGTTGGCGGCGATCGACATCACGCGGGAGGAAAGGTAGGTCTGGAGTTTTGGGTCGATATTTTTTACTTCCATCGCCCCGCAACAGTTCCAGTTGTCCACTTCCCTGAGCTTCAACCCCAGCTTCTTGCCCAGAGCCTTGGTGGACCGGTTATAGGCGTGGCCGGTACCCTCGAGCGCACACCCCGGGTAGTAAGCCACTTCCCGGTACTTGTCTTTTTTGGAGCCAGCTTTTTTATCGGACATAAATGTGTTCCTGGTTACGGGCGACGCTTATTTGGCCGCGCCGGATTTCAATTCGGTTTCGGCCATTTGCACCAGTTCATCGAGGCCCAATGCGGCGCGATGGTGGCTTTCCTGTTCCGAAACATACTCCCTGATGGCATCGCGGGCGCCGGACCAGCCGCGGGTTTTTGGCGCGATAACGCTGGCAAGACCCATCCGGGTAAGCAGGCCGATGGGCAGGTTTCGCAGCAGGCTGAAGACCATTTGCTCCAGCCACGGTTGCCGCAAAGCCTGGCCGGTCTGCTTGAAAAAGCGCTTGATGGTGCGGCCGTCCTCGATCTTTCCGGTCGCGATGACCTGCTCGCTGAAGATGTCGTCAAAAATGGTCGAATGGGATCTCGGCGTATGGCCCTTGAGTTCCAGCCAATGCGCGGTCGCTTTCATCACGGCTTCCGGAACCACGTCGCGCGGGCAGGCATAGGTGCACTTGTTGCAGGAGACACACTGCCAGATGATGTCCTTGTCGCGCAGCAGCTCTGATTCCATGCCGGTCCGGATCAGGTAAATCCAGTAGCGCGGGTTGAAGTCCGCGTTGAGTGCGTGGACCGTGCAGGCATTCGTGCAGGAGCCGCATTGCCAGCAGCGATGAATGAATTCACCACCCGGCAACGCAGCAATTTCCTCTTCCATCGCCTCGTTGTAATCAGCAACGACCCGGGTCTCGATGAAGGTGCTCCAGTGACCGGAAACGTCCACACCCTCGACCTCGATGTTCTCTTGCACATGCAGGTTCTCAGGGCGGATCAGGGATTTTTCATGAATGGGCATTTTTCAATCCAGCAAGTTCGTGTCATCAATCACAAAAGCCTCACCGCTGATGGCTTTCAGGCGGGTACGGCCGCTTCCGGCCCGGACACCATCCAGGCCAAGCAGTCTGCGCGTGTGTTCCATGGGGTCTCCAGGCGCAGAGAAATCCGCCCGCAGGTATACCCCGCCCTGGGCCGCTATATAGTCCGCGTACACCTTGGCGCACAGCAAATCCACGTACCAGATTACGTCGCGGAACACGCCGTTATCGGTCAGGAACTGGCTGAGTTCCTCGCGCAACATCAGGAAGGTGCCGAATCCATCGTTGACCTTGATCGTGATGTTGTCCACTTCATCATCGAACCAGATCTCACGGATGACACCGGTGTTGGCCGTGCGATCCCAAACCCAGCGGCACATCAGGGGATAACGCTCCGGGTCCACGCCGTGCAGGATTTCAGCACCCAGGTCACGCACCCAGCGATGCTTTTTGTCCTGCGGAAAACACGCGCAGAAAGCCTTCAGCCTGGCGTCGGTGGTGGTCGTGTCCCGGGCGTCTTCCAGCAACAGGGCGATGGCGTTAACCAGTTCGCCATAGGCCGAATGTTCAAGATACGGACCGATACGGCGCCGCACACTGGCCATGAACGCGCACAGGCCTTTGAACGTCTCCAGCGGCAGATCAGCCGGATGGCCCTGGGCCAGGGCCTGCTGAAACATGCGGCTTTTCAGCTTGAGCGCGTCGGTCCAGAATTCAATACCCCCCTGGGCTTCGGTCCCCAGGACCAGCGTTTCGAAAGCCCGCTTCAATACGGGACCGCTCAGGTCGAGAACCGGCCGCTCCAGCACGACAGGATCAAGGGACTGCTTTGCTTGGAAAAAAGAGGCCAAAACCGGGATTCCCTAACTGACCAGCCGGGCTGCGAGCTGGCGTTGTTCCAGGGCCGCCATCGCCGCAGCCTTTCCTTGCGCGATGGAGTCGTCAATGGTCTCGGGGCCGGTCGCGGCGCCGGCAACGAATACGCCGGTCTTGTTGGTCAGGCCGGAAGCGCTGTAGCTGTTGGCTTTACCGATATAGCCGTGAGGCTCAAGGTCAACGCCGAATACCGACGAGATAGTCCCGTTGTCGACATTCGGGTCCATTCCGATGGCGTGCACGACCATGTCGAATGGAATCGTGATCGGCCGCTTGACCAGGGTGTCTTCACCCTTGACGATCAGTTTTTCACCGTCCGAGGTCACTTCAGCGATACGGGCCTTGATGTACTTGACCTTGAACTCTTCCTGGCTCTTCCAGTAGTACTTGGTTTCGTACAGACCAAAAGTACGGATATCCATGTAGTAGATGTAAACATGGCAATCCGGTAACTCTTCACGAATTTCCATCGCCATGTTGGCTGAAACCGTGCAACAGATCTTCGAACACCATTCGCGACCAATCTGCCGGTCTCTTGAGCCAACACATAACAAAATCGCCACACGCTTGGGTTTGCGGCCATCTGAAGGACAGCGGACACCCTGACCGGAGGAAATCATCTGCTCAACCTGGGAGGTGGTCACCACGTCGGGATAGGTGCCGAAACCCCACTCGGGTTTGTTGGCCGAGTCGAAGTGTGTGAAGCCCGTGCACAATATCGCCGAGGACACGTCGACTGAGTCACCGCTGGAGAGGGTTGCGGTGAAATTACCCGCCTCGCCGCTGAACGAGGTGATCGTAGCTCCGGTCTTCACATCGACGAGTTCGTGTTGCGTTGCCCGCTCGACCATTCCGCCGATCGCGTCTTTGGCCCATTCACCGGACGGAACAAGCTTGGCGTAACCCTCCAGGATCGGGGCTCCGCCCAGCCGATCTTCCTTTTCCACCAGGATACAGGCCTGCCCGAAGGTGGCCAGAGAATGAGCTGCGGCCAGGCCTGCCGGTCCGCCGCCTACAATCAGGATTGGTTTTGACATGATAGTTTCTCGATCAGCTCTGTTCTGTGTTAGCGATTTGTTTAACCGGTTGGAATCCCGGCCCGGAGGTGATGGCAAGCCGCGGATCGTAGAGGCTGTCGTAATTTCCCGCTTCAACCTGTACCAGGTAAGCCTCGAACTCCGCCTTTTTGGCTTGCCAGTCAATACCCATTTTTTCCATCAGCGTTTCGGTTGCCGTCGCGTGCCAATGGGACTGAACAATCTTGTAGGGATGCGCTCCGCAGGCCAGGGCTGCGAACTGTACATCGGCGAGCACGGGCAGGTTGTAGTCCTTGCCGGCGGCCTTGCCAATCCACTGGTTCTTGTCCAGCGTGGTGATGCACCCGGTGTCGTGGCCGATCATCACGTCGGCATGCGCCTCCTCCACCGCGACCTTGATCTTGCGGTCGATGGAGAAAGATCGCGTGAATTCACGTTCGGAAATGATGTGGCGGAAACCAAATCCGCAACAGTCATACCAGGTGGAATAATCGATGACCTGCGTTCCCAGGGCTTCCATGATTCCGGTGGATACCGCCACGCGATTACCGCCAAGGATGTTGTCGTCGTAAATCGCGTCCTGTGGGACCATTTTGTACACGTGACAGGCCGGGTGAATGGTCGCCCGGATGTTGCTCACATCAATGGTCTGGCGCTCAGCGATGTCACCGCGCATCATGTGCACCCATTCGGAATAGTGAACAATTTCTTCCGGGATCAATAATTTACCGTCGACCAGGCGGCCCAGTTTACCGAGAATTTTCTTGACGCTTTCACGCAGCTTGGCGGAAGTCAGCAGGTACGCACGCACTTCCTTGTAGTTGCCAAACGAGGTGCCGCAGTGCACCAGCGGAAAGAAGTAGCCATCGGGCAGACCCTGGGCGCGCGACGATACATAAGCCTGGTGAAAATTACGCAGGAATACCGCGGCCAGGCTTTCGATATTACCAATGCCGGAGCCGTGATAATTCCAGGCCGTACAGGACGTCTGGTCGGTCTCGTCCAGGTACTTGATGTCCATCTCGTTCATCAGCCACAGCAGGGATGCCGGATAACCCGGGATGTTGCCGCACTGGCCGCAGGATTTGTGGTGCCAAAGCTGGTTGGTGGGTATTTTTTTGTCCCAGCCATAGATGGTCTTGGCGACCCTGGGCTGGTGCTCATCATTGATGCGGTGAACGACGATCTCACCGTCTTTTTCCAGCTCCCACATCACATCGCGCACGTCGCTCACGCGATCCTTGTTGACCTCCATGGAGCGCTTGTTGATGACCTGCTCTACCCAGGCCGTTGCGGTTCGCGCTTCATCGGGGCTCAGGTTGGAATCGCGCCATTCGGAACCGTGGCCGGTGAAGCGTTCGCCCTTGTTGCTGTTTTCACTATTCATTCATCTCTCTCCAATTCCCGGTCTTTGCCGGGACTGCGGAAGCCGCAGCGCGTCCGCTCTTATTAGACCGGCCTCATATTTCGGGTCATCGCGGCCATGGGCCGCTCCCACAAGGGCCGCTCCTACGATTGTTCGTCTTCCCAGTCAGCCAGGTCTTCGCGTTTCTCATCCATGATATCCAGTATCACGTCGTACAGATTTTCGTCGATGGTCTCGAGTTGATCGAGAACGCCGGTTTCTTCCCAGATCGTATAAAGCTCGATCGAGGTTGTCAGATTGACTTCCCAGGCCGTTGCGGTGGTATTCAAAGTCGGCATCGGAATGGCCTTGCGCAGCACTTCGAGCGGCGCCTTGATCTTGGAAATATTCGGTCCCCAGTCCGGAAACCCATCCGCATTGATCATGTCGGGTGACAGCTGGTTGCCGGTGGAGATCAGTTTCAACATGACCCGGCTGAAAGGCCTGAGCACGTTTTTGGCCGATTCCATGCCATGCTTGATGGCGGCTTCCCGCATCAGCATGATCAGACCGCCGGGCGAATTTTCGAAGGGGCAGCGCGCCGCGCAGGTGTAGCACTGGGCACAGGCCCAGATTTTTTCCTGCATCGCATCGTAGATGCCTTCCAGGTTTTCCGTCCACAGCAGCTGGACGATTTCGCGTGGACTGAAGTCGTAATAATGGGCGGCGGGACAGGTTGCGGTACAGATGCCGCAGTTAAGACATCCATTGAGTTCATGGTCGAACCGGATATCCGCCTGGATATCCTGGAAAATTTCTTCCATCTTCTCACGGCTGACAACCGGGCTGTCAGAAACCGGGTCGCCGATGAATTCCTGAATTCTGCTTGAGTGCGCGTGCTCCATGTTTCTCCTGTGCCGGCGATTTTTGGGGAACCGCCCGGCCCTGATTAATTAATAGGTTAAAACCCTGCAATCTTCTTCCATGACCTGTTCGATCAGGTGCGCGCCGCCGACGATGCCCTCGCATTCGGGAATCAGGTCATCCGTGGTCATATCAAAGAGGTCAAGATTGGGGGAGCAGCAGTAAAATTTTGCGCCGGCCTCATGTGCGTCCTTGATGAAGTCATAGACTGACTTCGGAGATCCTTCTTTTACGAACAGTTTTTCGGCGACGCCCTTTTTCATCAGCCGCCCCGAGGTGGCGGTGCAAATCACGTCGACTTCATATTCCATCGCCGCGGCAACCGTCGCCTGGAAGATGGGCGCCCCGAGCTCCTCGCCGTTGCGGGTGTCTGTATTGGCCATCACGATAATGAGTTTTTCTGCCATTTTTCCGCCGTCCTTTTTTCGTGGGTCTGTAATATTACGATAGTCTAATGTAATAATCCAACTCTATGCCTAACCTTTTAATTCTAGCGGAATCCGCCGGCGTGATTGCATCAAACCGGTAAGCTTGATGACCCCAGTCATGATCGGCACCAGGGCATCTTCGATTTGACGCATCATTACCTGCATGCGCTGCAGCACCGGCGCCGGATTTTCCGGCGACTCCTCGAACTCCATGATCAGGTCTTCAGCCATCGCCGTCTTGAACCCGGGATGGCCGATAAACCCCAGGGCATTTTTCCCCACCTGGAAAACCGCCACCCGGCCGGCCTCATCTTCCGCCAGGATCCTCGCGTCCACCGGCGGCACGGGGCGGTCGCGCATATAGCTGACATGCGGGAAGCGTTCCGGCATGAATCCGGCCAACGCGTCTGGCTCCACGCGCCGGGCATAACCGGTTTGAAATTCCAGGGCGCACTGTTCGGAGCCCCCGCCGGCGGCGATCGCCAGGATCTGCGCGCCCAGGCCGATTCCGACCACCGGTTTGCCCTGGTCCAGCATATTTCGGGTCAGGCGTACTTCCTCATCCAGCGTGGGCACGTTACGGCCGCCCGCGCTGCCCCAGGGGCCGCCCCCGAGCAGAAAGAGCCCGTCGCAGAAATCACCGGCCTGGGGAATCGAACCCTTCTCGGTGAATGGCCGGAAGTAGCGGAAGCGAATACGCCGCCCCTCCAGGTGATCCTCCATCAGGCCAAGATAGTCGGCAGAGGTGTGCTGGACGACGTTGAGGATGTTCATCAGGCCGCCACCGCATTTTCCAGAGAAGCAATGAAGTCGTCCGGAGACACCGATAACACTTCGACCCCGGCCTCCTGGAAAAAGGCCCGGACCACGCCGGGAAGATCCTCCAGGTATACCCCCCGCAAGCGGGATTCCAGGTCATAAATTACCCGGGGTGGCGTGACGAAGAAATCGCCGGTGATAAGGGCTGCGCGCACGCGGTTCTGGGCCGGCCCTTCCAGGCGGAGATAACTGGTAATCGTGCCGCCCGGACTGGTCTGCCGGCCGGTGAGATCACCGCGCGCGGCCGGCGGCTCTTCGATTCCGGCGACAAAATCCGCGGTGCCGATTTCCTCACGGTACAAGCGGTCTGCTTCGGACCGTTCCTCGCCGGTCAGCTCGCCGTGCGTCATTTCCAGGCCGAAGCGATCAGAAAATGCGTTCGTGAGCGCCGACTGGATCTGCTGCAAACCAGGCGTTTTGTCACCGAGCAATTCCCGCAGCGTCACGATGCGCTGGCTGGCCGAATCAAGCTTGCGCTTCTCGAGCTTGGCCTGCGGCACGCGCAGGGCGGAGACCATCACTTGCGGGTTCATGTCCACCAGCACCGTGCCCTGGTAAAACAGCGTGTCACCATCAAAAAAGCCGCCGGTTCCGCTGATTTTGCGCCCGTTTACCTCGATGTCATTGCGAGGCCGGAAGCGGGCTTCCACGCCCAGTTGGCTGATACCGTCCGCAGCTGCCTCGCAAATCTCCCGGGTCAACTCCGACAGTGATTTGGCGCCGGGCGTACTGCGGTGAAAAACCAGCTCCCAGCCCAGCAGACCGGGCTCCATGAATATGGCGCCACCACCGGTAATCCGCCGGGCCGTGCCGATTCCGTTTTCACGGCAGTAGTCCAGATTGATTTCCTGTCCCAGGGCCTGGTGGCGGCCGACCAGTACCGTTGGCGGAAAGCGCAGAAACCTCAGTGTATCCGGCACCCGTTCATCCTGGTGTGCCTCGACAATGGCCTGGCCGATCGCGATGTTCAGGCGCCCTTCCATGACGCCGGTATCGAGGACCCTGAGGATCGAGGCGTCTCGCTTCACTGAACCAGTCGATGCGGGATATCCAGCTGCTTGCGGATTTTCCTGATGTCTTTCCGGTCCGGCTGGAACGGGTAACTCGCGATATCGCTGGGGGGCGAATCCCCGTACGGCCGGTCACAGGCCGATATGTCGTCCTGGAACTTGCCCGGGCAGCCGGATGTCCTGAAGGGCAGGCCGCTATCGATGATGTCGTCGAGTTCGCCGCCGGGCCAACCAAAATCCGTCACCCGTCCCCGGTCATCGAATTTCATGTGATCGACACGGGCGTCACAATAGTCGAGCAGGTAACGGCCGAGCTGAACACGACGCCATTGATCACGCGGCGTGGCGGGCAGGTGATCCATCAGCGAGCCTTGTTCCGGGAAAAAGCAGAACATGTGGTTGTGACCGCCCAGGTCGACGATTTTCTGCACCAGGCTCAGGACATCGTGCTCGGTTTCACCCATGCCCGACGATGATGTGCACGCCGAACTTCTGTGGCCCGAAAATATCCCTCGCATCCAGCAGCACTTCCCAGTATTTGTCCCATTTGTGCGGTGATTGCACCCCCTTGCCGCGGGTCCGGTCGAACAATTCGGGGGTTGCCGCATCCAGCGCCACGGTGAATATATCCGCTCCCAGGTCTCTCAGACGCTGGACGTCCTTACGTCCCATCGTGGTCGGGTTGGACAGGATCGACACCGGGATCAGGTCCGGGTCGATCCGGTCGGTCCATTTCTTCAGCACCGCAACGGTATCGGCGTCAGACCGGGGGTGGGTGATCATCGAGATGCACATGCGATGGAACGGGCTGTTTTCCCCGTCGCTGGCGACCTTGTCGATGACGACCTCCATCGGCACTGCCGGCCAGTCAACGCGAATGAAGTTGCGGTCGGCGTAATTGCGTTCGGCTTCGCGGTGACGTGCCAAGCCGCAGTAGGCGCAGTTCGCCCGGCACCCCTCGGGATAGGTCAGCAGCAGGTTCAGGCAGCGGGTGCAGGAACAACGGTACATCCGGCCGGTGGTCACACCCAGCGTGATGGCCGCAGCGGTCGACATCTGCACGTATTCCGGGGAGCGCATGTTGGGCGTCAGTATGTTGTAGTCCGGGCGATAGACACCTTCCGGTTCAATGTTCTGCGCCTTGACCATGGCGCCGTTTTTCCGGTCTTTCGGCGTTTTTCCGGGCAGCCGCGGCTCCATGATTTCATAGGGATTGAAGTCCAGGCCGTTGCGGCCTTTCTCGGCTGGCTGGGCGCCTTCAGTTTTGACACAACTCATTGATCTTCTCCATTTAATCCGGTCAGGCGGCGCAGCTGGTTCTGGCCATCGTTGCGATGCTGGTGGTACCGCCGGTCTGACCCAGCTTGATCGAGCAACAGGCGTGCGCCTGGTGGAACGGCCGGCCCGCCATATCCGCAACAGCCACTGCGCCATCAGCCGGAAAGGCAATCCCGTCGAGCCCCGCCATCACCGCGTAGGCATCGGTCACCCGCTTGTGCATGCCTGGCGGCCGCGCGCAGCCCAACAGCACCTGGCGATCCGGCAGGCGCCGGCGCGATTCGAGAAATATCCGCCCCACGTCGCGCGTGTCCGGTGTGACAAACGTGCCGGGTTTTGCATAAAAAGGCATGATGACCACCAGCACCAGGGCCTTGGTGTCGTGGCGGCTGAGTATGTCCAGGGCGTTCTCTTCGCCGAGGATTCGCCCGTAATGCAAGCCGATCACGATGTGCGGGGATATCTGCATGGATGTGGCGCACAAGGCTTCGACGGTCGCTTCGAAATCATCCACCGGCCGGTCCAGGTGATAGACCTCGCGAATGGTTTCCTCCGCCCCGATGATGTCGAGCATCGCGACATCAACCCCTGCCGCCTCCATTTCCCGGGCGCCCGCATGATCTGTCAGCGCCGTGTGGATGGCGACGCGCAACTGCGGGAAGTCCCGCTTCAACTTTTCGATAACCGGGTAAAACCGGGAATAATTGATTTCATTTCGCTTGTTGGAGCCCCCTGAAAGTAAAAAGCCCTGCAGGTCTTCTGTTTCGATCAGGTGACGGACCTTTCTGTCGAGTATTTCCGGCTTGATCGCCGGGATCATCGGCTCGAGGATCTTGGCCTCGCAGTGATCGCACATCAGGGCACAACCAGCGGCCGTAATGGAAAAAGCCGGAAAGCTGTTCTTCCCGCAACTCTGCAATTCGGAGCTTTCGTACTCTTTGAACGTCGGCGTGGAAAACCTCACCATCCGTTGCGCATTTGGCACCGAGAAACGTTCCATCTCGGCGACCAGCGCCGCATCGAATTCCGCGTCTTCCAGCTCTTCGATTGTCTGCAGGGACTCAAACCATGTCATATCTGTTCCAGATTATAGTCAATGTAAAACAAGGCCCGGTAGCCGGCTGACCGCTTCCCTGACCGGTCCGTCGTTCCACGGGTCGGCCAGGCTGGTGATCCAGTTTTCGGGTACTTCGTCCTCATCGATCAGATCACATTCGAAACCCTGCAGAAAAGACCGGGCCTGAGGTGGAAGCACTGCCGGCAGGACCTTTCCGCTGAGGCGTCCCCATAAACCACTCCAGCAGCGCACGACCGTCCAGGGATTATAACCGCCTCCGCCCAGAACCACTGACCGTTCACTATCCTGCACCAGTTTTTCAACCGCTGTCCACAACCCGGTGTTACTCAGGGCCATGCGCGACAGGGGATCGCCTGCGAGCCCGTCGGCGCCGCAGGTAATCACAAGGGCGCCGGGTCTGAATTCACCGGCCAGGGGCAACACCGCATTTTCAATCAGGTAATCCAGTTCATTGTCATTAAAGCCCGCAGGAACCGGCAAATTCCGGGCGCTGCCGGCAGCACGGTCTTCGACCAGCCCGGAATGAGGCCAGCGTTTTTCCTCGTGGATGGAAACCGTCATCACGCGGGCATCATCCGCGAACGCATCCTGCACGCCATCCCCGTGATGGGCATCCAGGTCGACATACAGCACCCTCTTGACGCCTTGCTCGAGGAAACTGAGGATGGCGAAAACCGGATCGTTGAAATAGCAAAAGCCACTGGCGCGGTTCGCCCGGCCATGGTGGGTGCCGCCCGAAGGATGAAAGACCACCCGCCCGTCCATGGCCAGCTCAGCCGCCAGGATTGAACCGCCAACCGCGGTGGATGCGCGCCTGAACAGGCCGGGGAAGACCGGGTTCTCCATGGTTCCAATGCGATAACGCTCCCGCACTTCCGGGCTGACGCTGCCTTTCTCGTCCGCTTCGATCAGCGCATCAATGTAGTCGGCATGGTGAAATTTTTTCAACTGGTCCACGCTGGCCCGCGGGCTCTGCCTGAACTGTTCGGCGTCGAACCACCCAAGCATTTGGCACAGGTCCACCACGCCCGCAACCCGGATGATGGACAGCGGATGATGCTTACCGAAAGCGGCTTCACGATACACGTCACTGCCGACGAACAAAGCCTTTTTGCCTTGTCCCAAGCCTGGATTTTGGGCGTTTTTCTGCATGAACGGCCAATAGTATTCGATTTTACTAATAAATGAAAACTGTATATAATCAGGCATTATTTTCTCCCCTTTCCGGAGGTCTCAAGACCATGTCAGAAGCAACAGGCGGCAACGCTATCAACCCCAACACCATGTCTATCATCGTTACCAAGGGCAGCCTGGACTGGGCCTATCCCCCCTTTATTCTGGGCACTACGGCAGCGGCCATGGGTCTTGACGTGACGATGTTCTTCACTTTTTACGGCCTGCCGTTGTTGCTGAAGAAAATGGACCTGAAAGTCACTCCTCTTGGCAACGCCGCGATGAAAATGCCGATGATGGGCGGACACATGATCATGCCCAACCTGGTGGCGGCGATTCCCGGTGTGGACGCGATGGCTTCCAGGATGATGAAGAACCTGATCAAGAAAAATGGAGTCGCGACCATTGAAGAACTGCGCGATCTGGCCGTTGAGGCCGATGTGCGCATGATCGGCTGCCAGATGACGATGGACCTGTTTGACTACAGCGCCAAGGACATGATCGAAGGTATTGAAGTAGGCGGAGCCGCGACCTATATCGAGGTCGCCACCAAATCTCACATCAACCTGTTCATCTGACCCGAATACAGATCATTCAAAAAAAGGAAACCCATATGGCTGACAAAGTACTAGACGCAAAAGGGCTGAATTGCCCGCTTCCAATCCTCAAGGCAAAAAAGGCGCTGAAGGACGTGCCCGACGGAGGCACGCTTGAAGTCCTGTCGACAGATCCGGGTTCGGTTGCCGATTTCCAGGCTTTTTGCCGCACTACCGGCAACGAATTGGTGGAGCACAGCGAGGAAGGTGGCGTTTACAAGTTCCTGATTCGAAAGACGTAGACAGTATTTAACAGTCAAAAAAAACGGCCAGCTAATGCTGGCCGTTTTCATTTTGCTGTCGGATATCAGAACCGCCAGCTGTAGCTCGCTTCCATTTCCCATTGGTACATCTGGAACGTGACGTTCTGGGTCGGGTCAAAGTTCTGCGGCCCGGTTACCTTCTTGTTGGGCGCGTACATGAACGACATGTTGAACTGCCGGCCCGGAGTCCGCTCCAGCGTGAACCCGGTCGTGAAGTGGCTTTGCATGACGCCTGGAGCCAGGATGTTGAAAGTCATCTGGTCAGTGCCGATCGGTTGCTTGCCGTAACTGTAACCGAAGCGCCAGGTCCAGTCTTCGCCGGCCTTGTACTTCGCGCCCACCTTGTAGACAGCCATATTGTCCCAGCCAAAACCTGCGCCGTTACTACCACCCAGGCAGTTGGTCAGGTCTGTTCCGCCGGCGCCGGCCGTCGGACAGTTGAAAATGAGCTGTATGGGGTTGCCGATCGATTTGATATCGTTGTACCAGATGTACTCGAAACCAAAATTCAGATCCAGCTTCTCGTTGGCGTGGAAGGTCATGCCGGCTTTCAGGTCCGCTGGAATATCCATACCACCCTGTTGGGCGAACAGGTCCGAGTAATCGTTGAACTTACCCATCCAGATCTTGGTCTGGTACGCCAAACCAAGACTAAGCTGTTCAGAAGCCAGCCAATGAAGTCCGACTTTGAGGCCGCCACCAAAAGCCGAGTCTGTTCCGTTATTGGACAGTTTGCTTGGCATCGTCGTGCCGCCACTGGCCGCAAAGGTCTCGGTGTAACCGGCAAACGATTTAACACCCTTGCCGTTGAACAGGTGGGCCACCACAATGCCCGAAACTCCCAGAGACAAGTTGTCATTAAGCTTCTTGGCCCAGGTGATGTCGAGGAATGCCTGGCTGTAGTTCACGCCCGCTTTGCCTGCGCCGTAAGTGCCGTCGAAGGTCATCGGTCCTGCCGGTCCGGGACCGTCAGGGTCAAACGTCGCGGTACCGCCCTTCCACGTGGTATTCATGCCGCCACGGCCATAGAAAGCGAGCGCAAAAGCGCTGTCGTTTGCCAGTTGCCAACTCTTGGCAATATGTGGAATCGCGAAATAATTACTGTCACTTTTGATATTGTTCGGTCCGATCGTGAAGGCGCCGAAATTGCCGTTGAGCTGGCTTTCGGTTGTGCTGTACTTGCGGATCGGGCTGAACAGCGCTGCGCCGAAGACCAGTTGATCACCGACAAATGGCGCAACGGCCGGGTTGTTGACCACATCGATGGCGTCTTCCGGCAGGGCGATACCCGATCCGGCCATGGCCTTGTTCTTGGTGCCGATGCCGTGGGTGAAATACCCGTTGGTTGCATAGGCGCTCCCCGCCGCACACAATCCGGTAACCACCGCGATGGTCGTTAACCAGTTCAGTCTCTTTTTCATTTCGTGCCTCCGTTAATTGTAATGCTGATCATTACTTTACCGAATTTTAATGTACCAATGGTTTAAACAAAAGGCATCAATAGTCGTAAAACTGATCCGTGTCACATTGAGCCCGGGAAATCTATTCGCTGCAGTAAAGTTCGTGCATCAGTTCGACCATGCGCCCGGCTTTTCCACTCGCGATCGAATAGTAAATGGTCTGGGCTTCCCTGCGTGTAGTGACCAGGGATTCCTTGCGCATACGCGCCAGGTGCTGCGACAGCGGCGATTGCTGAATATCCAGCAGGCTGGCGAGTTCACCCACGGATTTCTCCCCGGATGCCAGGTGACAGAGCACCATCAGCCGGTCTTTGTGACCCAGGGTTTTCATCAGGTCGCTGGCTTTTTGGGCCGCGCGGGCCATTTTGCTCGCGTCGATTGTTGTTGGTTCTGTCATGTTGTTTTTATGGATCTCTTTGCCGGATCATCACTGGAATTTCCGAATTGTAACCCGAAAAAGACGCGGACTGTTTTATCAGCTCCGCCTTTCAAAGCGGAAAAAGTTGAACAATTGCTGCCCTCCGGCCGGTGTCACGTGCCGTTCCGCCTCCTGCTCCAGCAGGATGAACTCCGGCCCAAGTTCCTTGCCCAGCCTTGCAGCATCGTATTGGACGATGTCCAGCCCGCTGCACTTTACGGGACCGCCAGGCGCAAAGGTCGCCACGATAGCCTGCCCGCCCGGTCGCAGGGCTTTCCCCAGGACCGCCAGGTACTGTTCCCGGTCTGTTTTTTCGGTCAGGAAATGAAAGGCCGCCCGGTCGTGCCAGAGGTCAAACTGACGCGAGGGCGTGAACGCCGTCACATCGGCCTCGACCCAGTTGACCAGCGCAGCCCGCTCACCCAAACGGTTTCGTGCCCGGGCCAGGGCCGCTGAGGAAATATCGACTACCGTCAGGTCCCGGTACCCCTGTTCCAGGAGGTGATCGACCAGCACAGAGGCGCCGGCGCCGATATCGACCAGGGAAGCGTCTGGACCAAATCCTGCATTGGCAATCATCGACAGGGAAAGAACCGGGGTCGCCTGGTACCAGCTGGTTTCTTCGGGCGTCTTCTGGCCGTGAACCGTTTCCCAGTGGCGTTTTCGTTCCATTTTTTCACTGTTCATAGGTTGATGGACGAACGGGTTAAAAGAATTTGATCCAAATCAGTCGTTTTCAACAAATATTAGAAAAAATGAATGCTTACGCGTTCACCAACCAGATATTAGTCTAAGCTATGTTTTTTACAAGCCAGTTGCAGGAAACACCATGAAAACCAGATCTTTTCTCTTCACACTACCCCTCCTGTTGTTTTGCATGAATGCATTTGCAGAAACCACTTATCAACCCTTTGTTCTTGCCTCGGTCAATGACTCCAGCCTGGCAGCGCAAACCCAGGCTACGATCGACGCCCTGAATAACGCAGGCTTCAAGCTGGCCGGCCAGTATTCGCCGGTTGAAAATGCCAATGTGCTGGTCGTTACCAGCCCCGGACTCCTGGCGGCCGCCGCAGCGTCACCCAAAGGTGGTTACGGCGCCGGGGAGCGGGTCAGCATTACCGCACGGGACGGCAAGACCGAGGTCGCGTTCGTCAATCCGCTTTACCTCCAGCACGCGTACCGGATGGACGCGGATATGCAGGAGATTTACAACGCGTTGAGCGCAGCGCTGGGTAACATGGAAGCCTTCGGCGCCGAAAAGTCCCTGACCGCGAAAAAGCTGGCGAAATACCATTACATGATGGCGATGCCCTATTTCGACGACCCGATGACGCTCGGAACGTTTGACAGTCATGCAGCTGCAATCGCTGCAGTGGAAAACGGCCTGGCGGTTGAGGGCGACGCCCTGACCCAGGTCTACCGCATCGACATTCCCGGAAAAGAACAGACCGTATTCGGAGTCGGGATGAAAGCAAACAGCGACGCAAAAGACCAGGTGCAAATCGATTCGGCCCACCAGCTCGCGATTGTCGATTTTGAAGGCTACAGCAAGGTGGCTTACTTCCCTTACGAAATACTCGTGGACGGCAATAACGTCGAAGCCTTGCACATGAAGTTCCGGATGGCGGTTCACTTCCCGGATCTGAGCATGACCGGTGATCATGGTTTCACCAAGCTCATGGCGGCGCCGGGTGCGACCAAGGATGCGCTGGAAGACCTCGTTAAGACTGACTAGCGCCAGTCGAGCAGGAAACGGGTAAGCACGGAATACGGTATGGTGATTGTCGATTCACACAGGAGATTTTTGATGGCTCGCTCATTTTTCAGAGTTTCTGTCTTGCTGATATCCCTGGTTTTATCGTTTGGTCTTTGGGCGTCCGATGCTTACTGGATCGACGTCCGCAGTGCCGAAGAATACCAGTCGGGTCACGTGAATGAAGCGGTCAATATCCCTTATGAGGAAATTGGAGCGCGGATCGATGAGGTGACCGAAGACAAGGAAGCGGTTATCTACCTTTATTGCAGAAGCGGTCGACGGTCGGGGATTGCCCTGGAAACACTGCAGCGGGCTGGTTACACCAACGTGATTAACCTGGGCACCCGGGAAGCTGCCCAGGCATTTGCCTCAGAGACCCCAAGCGCAGGAGTAATCGCCGGCAAGGCCGGTCAACTATTCAGAACGTCAGGCCTTTCCTTTGAGCTTCTGAACCCCCATCAGGCGAAGCGCGAATCTCTCGAAAAACGGCTCAACCTTGCCCTGCTTGATTTTGCGCAGGTAGTACTTTTCGAAGCCGATCTTGGCCCAGTGTACCCATTTTCCGGAACCCGACCAGTTGGTGTTGCGGGGTGGGATCTGCGGCAGGGCCATGAACGCAACGCCGCGGTCGCCAAAATCAGCCAGGCAGAAAGCATTCCAGGTTGCGGTATGCGTCGGATCTTTGCCGGCGAGTAATTCAGTAATGTTCTGAACGGTTGCAGTAACCATCGATTCGATCATGTAACCGGTTTTGGGAACCCCGACGGGTAACGGGGAGCCACCGACCGGTGGTATCGCCACGCAAACCCCCACCGCGAAAATGTCCGGGAAAGTCGGATTGCGCTGGTTCTTGTCCACGATAATGAAGCCGCGCGGGTTTGACAGGCCTTCGACGCCCATTACCGCTTCTATGCCGGTAAACGCCGGCAGGATCATCGAGTGTGCGAACGGCAGTTCATGGCTGGCCTTGACGCTGCCGTCTTCATTGACCTGGGTGATTTTCATCAAGCCGGCTTCCACGCTGTCAATCCGGGTATTGGTGAACCACTTGATATGCCGTTCCCGCATCTCCGATTCCAGCATCGACTTGGTGTCACCTACGCCGTCCAGCCCCAGGTGCCCGATATAAGGTTCAGGCGTCACAAAGGTCATCGGTACGCGGTCCCGGATCTTGCGTTTCCTCAACTCGGTTTCAATGATAAAGGTGTATTCGTAGGCCGGGCCGTAACACGAGGCGCCCTGTGCCGCGCCGATTACGACCGGGCCGGGACTGGCGCAAAACGCTTCCAGGCGCTCCGCCATGATCGATGCGTGATCGGTTTTGCATACCGAGTGGGTAAACCCGCCATGCGGGCCGAGGCCGGGAATTTCATCGAACGCCAGGCGCGGGCCGCTGGCGATCACCAGGTAGTTGTAGGCCAGCACCGCGTCATTTTCCAGCAACAGGCTGTGGCTTTCGGGCTGAACACGCTTGACCGCAGTTCCGACGAAACGGATGCCGTGTTTTGACATCAATTCATCGAGATCGAGCCGGATGGCTTCCGGTTTACGCCACTTGACCGCCACCCAGGGATTAGACGGGGTGAATTCAAAATGTTTCTGGTCAGAAACCAGCACGATCTCGTGCTTGCTGCCGAGTTCATCTTTGAGTTCAAAAGCCGCGGAGAGGCCGCCAATGCCTCCGCCCAAAACGACTATGGTACTCATTGAATTTCTCCTTTAATCAATTCTTCGATCGATCGGTCAAACGGTATACGCAGGTAACTTGCGCCGCCGGATTCGGGTGACGGTGGTTCGCCGGCCCGGATATTTACCTGCAGCGAGGGAAATATCAGCTTTGGTAACGACAACTTCTGATCTCTTGCCGTTCGCAGGGCGATAAATTCCTCCCGGCTGGTTGTATCACTCACATGAATATTACGCTCTGTTGATTCCGCCACCGTGACTTCGCGCAAGGGTTTTTCACCTTTCCCGGGATAATCGTGGCACAGCAGCAACCGGGTATCCCCCGGCATGCGGTATAACTTGCGGATCGAATCGTAAAGCTGCCCGGCATCTCCTCCGGGGAAGTCGCAGCGGGCCGAACCCAAAACCGGGGAAAACAAGGTATCGCCGATGAACGCCGCGTCTCCGATTCGGTAGGTGACACTGTCCCCGGTGTGTCCCGGTGTTTCAAGGACTCGAACCTCCAGGCGTCCCACCATGATCACATCGCCTTCCGCCAGCAACCGGTCAAACTGGCTGCCATCCGTGGGGGTATCAGGCAAATTGAACACGCGGCTGAAGTTTTTCTGCACTTCGCGGATTCCCCGGCCGCAAGCGATTTTCGCCCCGGTGCGTTGCCGCACCAGGCCTGCTGCGGTCAGATGATCGGCGTGTGCATGCGTTTCCAGAACCCATTCCACCGTGTAACCGGCGGAACGCGCTTCCGACAGCACCTGTTCAATGAAAGTAGCGTCCACCCGCCCGCTCACGGGGTCGAATACCCAGACCGGGTCGATAATGGCCGCTTTGCGATCGACGGGGTCAGCCAAAAGATGCGTCCAGGTGCCGGATTCCGGCTCGTAAAATGACTTGATATCCATGGCTGAAGGCCTGTCTGGCAGTTACATGAGTTGTTTCTTATTAAGATATTTGTAATTTAGATAAATTGCAAATACAATCAGGCGTAATGATCAACTCCGGAAAAATCGAAGAGCCCTACCGGATGGACTTCGAAGCCATGCAAAGCAAAGCTTCTGACGCGGTAAACCTGCTCAAGGGTCTCGCGAACGAGAGCCGCCTGATGATCATGTGTGTGCTTTCCGAGGGCGAGGTCTCTGTCGGCCAGTTGAACCAGCGAATCAAGCTCAGTCAATCCGCACTTTCACAACACCTGGCCGTTCTCAGGGAACAGGAACTGGTGCAGACCCGGCGCGAAAGCCAAACCATTTATTACCGCCTGGCCGATACCGCCGCGATGAACATCATCAAGCTGCTGCACGGTGTTTACTGCGAATCCTGAAGCAGCGGGAGCCTTACCCGTTGATTTTGCGCTGATATTCTTAAAGATTTGTTGGTTTTTTACTTGCCGATACAGAAACTGGAGAAAATCTCTCCCAGCAGGTCATTGGGCAGGACCTCTCCGGTAATTTCACCCAGCGCCTGTTGCGCCAGGCGCAGTTCCTCGGCCAAAAGTTCTCCTGCGCGGAGACTTTCCATGGCTTCGAAACCGGCGCATAGGTGATTTGCCACGCGTTTCAGGGCGTCTACATGGCGCTGGCGGGCCGAGAACGCGCCTTCAGCCTGGTCCGACGCGCCCACGGCCTCGGCGAATTCTTTTCTTCAGCTCGTCGATCCCCTGCCCGGTCCGGGCTGAAATCCAGACCTGTTCTCCCGGTTCTTCTTCCATCCTTTGCCTGAGCTCGGGCGGATCCAATAAATCCAACCTTGTTGGCCACCAGCGATCGCCCGGACTCCTTCAGGGACTTCTGCAAACAGGGCTTCGTCCGGCCCGGCGCTTTCAGCTGGCGTCACGGATCAATAAAACGATGTCCGCCGCCCCCAGCGCCTGTCTTGCCCGCCGGATACCTTCGGCCTCGATGACGTCGCTGGTTTCCCTGATTCCCGCCGTGTCCGCTACGTGTACCGGTATTCCGTCGAGATCGATCTGTTCCCGCAGCACGTCCCGGGTCGTCCCCGGAAATTCGGTTACGATCGCGCTTTCCTGGCCGGACAGGGCGTTCAGCAGGCTTGATTTTCCGGCATTCGGGCGGCCGACGATTGCCAACACGATACCGTCTCTCATCAACCGCCCCTGCTGGGCGTTCCTGAGTAATTCCGCCACGCTGTTTTCAGCCTGTCGCACTCTTTGCGAGATATCGCTCTCGGCCAGAAAATCAATTTCCTCGTCGGGAAAATCAATCGCCGCCTCGACAAACACCCGGAGCGAAGTCAGTTCTTCCTGCAAAAGATGTATTTGCGCGGAAAAGACGCCCTGCAGGCTGCGTTGGGCCGCGCGCGCCGCCGCATCAGAGCCTGATCCGATCAGGTCAGCTATGGCTTCTGCCTGGACCAGGTCCATTTTATCGTTGAGGAAAGCCCGCTCGGAAAATTCTCCGGGCCGGGCGCCACGTGCGCCGAGATCGAGCACCCGGCGCATCAATAGCTGCAGGATATGTATCCCGCCATGCGCGTGTAATTCAAGTACGTGTTCGCCGGTGAACGAATGTGGCGCAGGAAAATACAGGCAAATTCCGGAATCAATCACGTCCCCGTGCCCATCCAGGAAATCCGCCATCGCGGCATACCGCGGCGCAGGCAGCATGCCCGTCAACGCCCGGGAAATTTCCGGAACGGCCGGACCGGATACGCGCACAATCCCCACGCCACCCGCACCCGGGGGTGTGGCAACGGCGCAGATGGTGTCAGTTCGTCGCGTCATAGCGCACCCGCCCGGCTATTGGCAGATACAGGCCATCTAGTCTGCTGCCGCGATTTTCCGGGTAATGTAAAACTGTTGCGCGAGCGACAAACCGGCGTTGGTTGCCCAGTACAACACGAGACCGGCCGGGAAAAATGCGAACATGACCGAAAACACGATCGGCATCATGGTCATCATTTTCTGCTGCAGCGGATCCATGCCGACCATCGGCGTTAACCTCTGGGTTGCGAACATGAACAAAGCATTCAGAAGCGGCAGGATGAAATAGGGATCCCGAACGGAAAGGTTATCTACCCACAGGATAAACGGCGCCTGTCTCAACTCAACCGATTCAAGTAACACCCAGTAAAGTGCAATGAAAATCGGGATCTGCACCAGGATGGGCAGGCACCCGCCCAGTGGATTGACTTTTTCCTTCTTGTACAGCTCCATCATCGCCTGGCTCATGCGCTGACGATCATCCCCAAAACGTTCCTTGAGCTGCTCTATCCGGGGCTGAAGTTTACGCATCCTCGCGGTGGAGCGGTACTGGGCCTCGGTGAGCTTGAAGAAAGCCGCCTTGATCAGGATGGTCAGAATGACGATGGACCAGCCCCAGTTTCCGACCACGTCGTGGATTTTCTCCATCAGCCAGAAAAGCGGCTTGGAGAAAATCGTGAAAATTCCATAATTGACCGTATATTCCAGCCCCGGCGCAATCTTTGGCAGGTCGTCCTGCAATTTTGGACCGAGATATAGCCGGCCCGAAAACTCGGTGCTGTCTCCGGCGGCGACTACGCGGACCGGTGAAACCCCGCGCGCGATGTAACGCGGCCAGCCTTCTCCGGTAACAACCTGCGTGGAGTAAGTGACCTCTTCCTCGGCCGGGGGAATCCAGGCGGCGAAAAAATAATGCTGAATCATGGCCAGCCAGCCGTCTTTGGTGGTTTTCTTGAAGGGCTCTTCCGCCACGTCGTCAAATTTAATTTTCTCGAACTTGTCTTCCGGATTGTAGAAGCCGATGCCTACAAAGCTGTACCGGGACGGATCGGAAAACCCGCCGTTATCTTCTTCGCCGGGAATTTCCCGCTGGAGCTGATCATATCGGCTGCCCGACCAGCTTTCCCCGCTCCTGTTGCTGACTTCGTGTACGACCGTGATCTGGTACTCGCCCGGCTTGAATATGAAGGTTTTCGTGACCTGAACACCCGTGTCCGAATTCCATGTCAACGGAACCCGCAGCTCCGTTTCACCTTTCGGCAACTCAAAACGGGTCTTTGATGCCTGGTAGCGGCTGGTGTGGTTTGGCGCATCCTGGTGCGACAACAAACCCGACTGGGCAATAAACAGGTGGTCCCCCTGCGCTGCGAGGAGGTCTACTTTGATTTCGGGTTCTTTCTGTTTAACCGGGTAATCCAGCAAGCCGGCCGAAACCACGGTTCCACCGACGAGATCAATTTCAACATTGAGAACATCGGTTATGACCGAAATTACAGACCTTTCCGTAGCTGTAGCTGCGGGTCCCGGCAGAGGGCTGGCCGTGGCCTGATTCTGCGGCACATCCACCGGTTGGGGTAAATCGGCTGCGCTGCTGGTTTGCGTTGTTTCTGAGCCGGGAACCGTGGGCACATTGTTTTGCGGCATCGAGCGCTGGGTTGGGGGTTTGGGCGC
This sequence comes from uncultured Gammaproteobacteria bacterium, assembly GCA_963766195.1. Lineage (GTDB taxonomy): Bacteria > Pseudomonadota > Gammaproteobacteria > Xanthomonadales > SZUA-36 > JAHEFT01. Next base: position 43,456 of record CAVXYY010000018.1, on the reverse strand, counting down.
CGGCGCATAGTCTTTTTGCCACTGGACCCAAATCATGTAGCCCAGGAATACCAGGCCGATAAGCAGAACCGGTCTTAGATTTCCCATCTGTTCTTATCCTTCAAACTGATTTTCCAGCCGTGACCAATGGCATTTTAGCGAATGAAACAACTTTTCATTGCACATGGTGGCGGTTTCACGCCGGGGCAAGACAACAATATCAAGACGAACCCCCTTCGCTGAATAATTGAGCCGAAAACTTTCCCTGACAACCCGCTTGATGCGGTTGCGCCCCACCGCACGCTTATCGATCTGCCTGGACACGGCCATCCCGAGGCGCGAAATCTCACACTCTGTGGTACGCGCCAGGACCTTGAAACAGGCGTCTGAAGAAACGAAAGGGTTGTCAAAAACCCTTTTAAATTCGATGGCTTTCGTGAGTTTTTGCTTGCTTGTAAAGCCCGCCTTTCCGGACGGTCCTGTTTTCCTTTCACCCGTTACCGCACCGTTCGTCATGAGATGCGATTTCGCTTGATCCGGTTTCAGGCCGACAGGCGTTTTCTGCCCTTTGCCCGGCGGGCCTTGATGACGAGTCTGTCCTGCACGGGTAGACATCCGTGCACGGAAACCATGTCTGCGCGCACGCTTGAGGAGGCTTGGCTGGAATGTACGCTTCATTTCACTGGTCCTTAAAGTTTTGTTTCATATTACCGCCTGCCATTCAGCATCCCTAACCAGGATCTTTAGCGAATGGCCGACAAAAGAGGGGAATTGTAACTTTTATGGTAACTTCAAACAAGGCCTTCCAATCGATTCTTTATTCTGTTGGTCAAGTTATCCACAGCGGGTTAGACTTATCCGCTCAAGGCCGTCCATACTGCTCCCCGGCTAAAAAGAGAACAACCTGCGAATAAACCCCGGAATGTCACAATCACATTGGCAAACCTGCTTGAAACACCTGGAGCGAGAGCTGCCGGCGGAGGACTTTAACACCTGGATCCGCCCGTTGCAGATCCGCTCGGCCAAGGGCCGCACCGTGCTGTTGGCGCCTAACGAGTATGTTCGAGACTACATTTTACTTAACCACCTCGAGCGTGTTCGGGATATTTTCGAACACCTGGGTTCGACCCGGGACTCCGTGGTGGTTGATGTCAACCGGTTAAACCACTCCGAATCCCCCAAAGCCAATGCGGTTCAGCAGCCAACCCGGATTCAAACCGGCCTGGACAAACGTTATAACTTCAAGAATTTTGTCCAGGGCAAATCGAATGAGCTGGCCTTTGCCGCCGCGCAACAGGTGGCAATGAAGCCCGGGGCAGCCTACAACCCGCTGGTCATTTACGGCGGTACGGGGCTTGGCAAAACGCACTTGCTGCACGCGGCTGGAAACCTGATTTACGAACGCAACCCGGAAGCCCGGGTGATCTATGTGGGCTCAGAACAATTCGTCAGCGAAATGATCAACGCCCTGCGTGGTGGCCGCATTGAAGCCTTCAAGCAGCACTACCGGTCTGCCGGCGCATTGTTGATCGACGACGTCCAGTTTTTTGCGGGAAAAGACCGGACCCAGGAAGAATTTTTTCATACTTTCAATGCCTTGCTGGACAGTCAGCAACAGATCATTCTGACCTGCGACCGCTACCCCAAAGAGGTTGACGGCATCGAAGCGCGGTTGAGATCACGCTTTGGCTGGGGTTTGACCGTATCGATCGAGCCACCCGATTTTGAAACCCGTGTGGCCATCCTGATGAACAAATCGCAGGAACGGGGCGTGGTTCTCGATGAAGCTGTCGCGTATTTGATCGCCCGCAGAGTCCGTTCGCATGTGCGCGAGCTGGAAGGGGCCTTGAATTCTTTGTTCGCAACGGCGCGTTTCACCGGTAAAGCGATTACTGAAAGTTTTGCCCAGGAAGTGCTCAGGGAGTTGTTTCACGTCCATGACCGTCTGATTACCATGGAAAACATCCAGAAAGCCGTGGCGGAGTATTACAAATTGCGCGTGTCCGACATGTTGTCTCGCAAAAAACCGAGAAACATCGTGCGCCCTCGCCAGGTAGCGATGGCCCTGTGCAAGGAACTGACCGATCACAGCCTGCCGGAAATCGGCAACGCCTTTGGTGGCCGCGACCATACCACTGTTCTTCATGCTTGCCGTAAAATCGAGGAACTGTGTGAAACTGACGGCCGCATTCGCGAAGACCGGGCAAAGCTTGTGCGGCTTTTGACCGAGTAAACCGGCTTGGGGTGTACTAACATGTGGTCAGACCTTGGCGGAAGCTGTGGAAAAACCCGGGATAACTTTAAGCTCCGCACTTATCCACAAGCTGTTAACAGTCTTTAAGCCCTGCTATGCTGCGTTCGATTGAAGTTAAAACGCTGAATTTTATGATTAAATAGAGCTTATCAAGTTGTGCACCGGGCTTATTACTACAAAGGTTTATATATTTATCTTTAAAACATAATAAACATTTACAGGAAGGCGGCTATGAAATTCAGCATTAAACAGGAAGTACTTCTTCAACCCATAAGCCAGGTCGTCGGTGTGGTTGAACGCAGACAAACACTACCCGTGTTGGCAAACTTCCTGGTTTCAGCCCGGGGAAAACGCCTGTCCATTACCGGTACCGACATGGAAGTTGAACTGATCGCCTCCGTGGCTGCAGACATTCAAGCCGAGGGCGAAATAACAGTGCCGGCCAGGAAGTTGGTCGATATCGTCAAAAAACTGCCGGAGGGTGTAAACATCACGGCTGTTCTTGACGGCGACAAACTGATGGTCTCTTCCGGGCGGGGTCGTTATACGCTGGCGACACTACCGGCCACAGAGTTTCCGGCAACGGATCAGGTGGAAACGCTGGAAACACGTTAAAATACAAGAAGTTGAACTAAAAAAACTGATTGAGAAAACGTCTTTTTCAATGGCTAACCAGGATGTCCGCTATTATCTCAACGGGCTTCTTTTCGAGTTTCACAACGGCAGCCTCACAACGGTTGCAACGGATGGACACCGCCTGGCTGTCTGTGACCTGGAAAAGGACATTGGCGTGGCCCAGGATCGCCAGATGATCGTTCCGCGGAAAGGCGTACTGGAATTATCCCGAATGCTTTCAGAAAGTGATGACCTGGTTGAACTGGCGCTCGGTAAAAACCACATTCGCCTGGTCAAGGGGTCCATGATCTTCACATCAAAGCTGATCGACGGCCGTTTTCCGGACTACATGGCGGTTATTCCGAAAGGCACGGACCGTCACATCAAGATTCAACGCGACAGTTTCATCGTCGCCCTGCAGCGCGCATCCATCCTTTCAAACGAAAAGTACAAAGGGGTCCGGTTGGAGGCGTCCGCAGGCTCGGTAAAAATAGTTGCTCACAATCCCCAGCACGAGGAGGCGATCGAAGAGCTGGAGGCGGAGTTAAATTTTGATCACATCGCAATCGGGTTTAACGTGACGTATTTACTCGACGCCCTGAATGCTATCGAGGGAGACTCTGTCGTGATGGCTCTGAAAGACGCCAATAGCAGTTGTCTCATTTCCAGCACAGCGGGCGGAAGAGACAAACATGTCGTGATGCCGCTAAAACTCTGAAAACATCGATCCCCAGCTGGAATCTGATTGTTAATAAAGAGTCTCAGGATTGAAAATTTACGGAACCTCGAGCAGGTAAATATCCTGCCCCACCCCAGGTTTAACATCTTGTTTGGCGGCAATGGCGCCGGCAAAACCAGCATCCTGGAGTCTATCGTGGTTCTTTCCCGTGGCCGATCCTTCCGCACCACCCAGGCCAGCGAGCTGATTGGCCGATCCGGCAAGCACTTCAGCATTTATGCCGAAACCGTCAGCGAAGATCAGCGGATCAATAAATTGGGCCTGGAAAGGTCAAACAGCCATTGGCGGGGCAGAAAAAACGGCCAGGATCTTGCCCAGCTCAGTCAATTGACCCGGGTGCTGCCACTGGTGCTGATGGAACCCAATAGTCACTTACTGGTGAGTGGTGCGCCGGAGAACCGGAGAAAATACCTCGACTGGGGCCTGTTTCACGTGGAACACGAGTTTCTGGAGACTTTCCGACGTTATTCGAAAATCCTCAAGCAAAGAAACGCCGCTTTGAGATCAAGACAGGAAGGAGTGCTGGACAGCATCGATGAGGTGTTCAGCGAACTGGGGTCTCAGCTGGATATCATGAGAAAAGCACATTGTCGCGCCGTGGCGGAGCGGGCGCAGGAAGCGTTGAAGCTTCTAAGTCCGGAAATGTCGGATTTCAGACTGGAGTACTGTCAGGGTTGGGCGCGGAAAAGCTTGATGGAGGCGCTTAAAGGAAAATCGTGACGGCAGACCTGCTTCGTGGCGCGACGGCTGCCGGTCCGCACCGCGGTGATATTTCCCTGCTGTTCGCGGATACGCCTGCCCGCAACATGCTTTCACGGGGAGAGCAGAAAGTTCTCGCCGCGACTTTATTGCTTTCCCAGGCTGTCCATTTTGTCGGAAAGAGGGGAAAAACCGATCATTTTATTGGATGATTTGGCTTCGGAGTTTGACGGGTCTCACTTCGAACGCGTTTTAGACCGGAGCCTGGAACTCGGGAAGCCAGGTGTGGATATCGGGTATTAACGAACCCAAAACCAACGAGCCACACAAGATGTTTCACGTGGAACGTGGTGTTGCCCGGGAAATGGTATAATCCATCAGTCCCTGAACCGTTAGAAAATTCCAGTTTATAGCAAGGTTTCCAACCGGCAGAACACCCGGTTGGAAAACTCCCGGAGCACCTTCAAGACCAGCGTAAGGTTGAATGAATTCATGAGCACAGAACACTACGATTCCACTAATATCAAGGTCTTGAAAGGGCTGGATGCGGTACGAAAACGCCCGGGTATGTATATCGGTGATACCGATGATGGCACGGGCCTCCATCACATGGTCTTTGAGGTTGTCGACAACTCCATCGACGAAGCGCTTGCCGGCCACTGTGACGCGATACAGGTAACCATCCATGAGGATAACGCGGTCAGTGTAAAGGATAATGGCCGCGGTATTCCGGTCGACATGCACAAAGAAGAAGGGGTTTCCGCTGCGCAGGTCATCATGACGGTGCTGCATGCGGGCGGCAAATTCGATGACAACTCGTACAAAGTGTCCGGTGGATTGCACGGCGTTGGCGTATCTGTAGTTAACGCCTTGTCCGAACACCTTGAATTGAGGATCAAGCGGGATGGCCATGTCTGGCGCCAGGTTTACCACCTGGGCGTTCCGGAGCAGGATATAAAAATAACCGGTGACAGCGACGAGACCGGCACGAAAATATATTTTCGGCCAAGCAGGGCGATTTTCTCGGAAACCGTGTTCCATTATGAAATCCTGGCAAAGCGGCTGAGGGAACTGAGCTTCCTCAATTCCGGCGTCAGGATCGAGCTTGTGGACGAGCGTTCCGGAAAATCGGACGTCTTTGAATATAAAGGCGGTATCAAATCTTTTGTTGAACATCTTGGACGCAACAAGAACCCCCTGCACCCGACCGTCATGTACGTTTCGGACGAGGCCAACAATATTACTGTCGAAGTGGCCATGCAGTGGACGGACGCTTACCAGGAAACCGTCTATTGCTTTACCAACAACATTCCGCAGAAGGATGGTGGCGCTCACCTGGCAGGGTTCCGGGCTGCGCTGACCAGAACGATAAACAACTACATCGAAGAATCGGGTATCGCGAAAAAAGACAAAGTCTCCACCACCGGGGATGACGCCCGGGAGGGTTTGATCGCGGTTCTTTCTGTAAAGGTTCCCGACCCCAAGTTTTCCTCCCAGACCAAGGACAAGCTGGTTTCATCGGAGGTCAAGCCCGTTGTGGAATCCCTGGTAGCCAGCAACCTGAGGGATTTTTTACTCGAGACCCCGGCAGAAGCCAAGATGATTACCGGGAAGGTCGTGGAGGCCGCAAGGGCCCGGGAGGCGGCCCGCAAGGCGCGCGAAATGACCCGCCGCAAAGGGGTGCTGGACATCGCCGGATTACCCGGTAAGTTAGCGGATTGTCAGGAAAAAGACCCGGCGCTTTCGGAGATCTTCCTGGTCGAAGGCGACTCAGCCGGTGGCTCAGCCAAGCAGGGCAGAAACCGCAAGTTCCAGGCCATACTTCCCCTCAAGGGCAAGATCCTGAATGTTGAAAAGGCCCGGTTCGATAAAATGATCGCTTCCGCCGAGGTTGGAACGCTGATTACCGCGCTGGGTTGCGGTATCGGGAGGGACGAGTACAACCCGGATAAATTACGTTATCACCGGATCATCATCATGACGGACGCAGATGTTGATGGATCGCACATTCGAACATTGCTGCTCACTTTTTTCTATCGCCAGATGCCGGAATTAATCGAAAGGGGACATATTTATATCGGGCAACCCCCCTTGTATAAAATCAAGCAGGGTAAGCAGGAACACTATTTGAAAGACGATGCGGAATTAAACGACTACCTGATGGCTCGCGCCCTGGATGATGCCGCACTCGTATTTGATCCGGCGGCGCCGCCACTGGTTGGTGAGGCGCTGGAGCAACTCATGCGTGACTATTTGGCGGTGTTCCTGACCAGCCAGAGAATGGCGCGGCGTTATGACGAAATATTTTTACGGCAACTAATTGAAATAGAGCGTTTTTCCACAGAATGGGACGACACCGAAATGTCCGGGTGGTGCGCACGCATGGAAGCCGGTTTACGGAAAAACAGCCCACCGAGCATCCGGTATGATCTGAAGGTTGTGCCGGGAGAAGAAGGCAGTGAACTGCTTTTCAGTAAAACCACGCACGGCGTGACCGAATCGAAAACCATCAAGCCGCATTTTTTCAAAGGACCCGAATACCGCCTGATCGGGCGGCTGGCTGACACCCTTAACGGGTTGGTTCAGAAAGGCGCCGTAGTAGTTCGAGGGAAGGCGCAGCAGGAAATCTCAACGTTCCGTGAAGCGTATGACTGGCTGATGTCGGAAAGCCGAAAAGGACGTAATGTACAGCGCTTCAAAGGCCTCGGTGAAATGAATCCGGAACAGTTGTGGGACACAACCGTGAACCCGGAAACCCGCAGACTTCTGCAGGTTACGATAGAAGACGCGGTGGGCGCAGACCAGATTTTCACAACATTGATGGGCGACGAGGTGGAACCGAGACGTGAATTCATCGAGAAAAACGCCCTGGACGCCATCAACCTGGATGTGTGAAAAAGATCAGCGGCGTTTAGCCCAACACGGACAAGTCCGCAATCTGGTCGAAAAGCGTTTTTAACTTCGACAGTAGCGACAACCGGTTTTTCCGAAGAGCGGGGTCATCGTCCATGACCATCACGGCGTCGAAAAACCCGTCCACCGGCTTTCGTAAACCGGCAAGAAGTGTCAGGCTGGTGTCATAATCCCGCTTCTCAAGCAGGGGGGAGACCTGTTTCTCCAATTTCTCAATTTCCATGAAAAGCCGCTTTTCTTCTTCGATTACAAGTAGATTTGTGTCGATCTCCCTTGAAATGGAATCTTCGGCTTTGCGCAGGATGTTGCCGATTCTTTTATTGGCGGCGGCCAGGCCGGTAGCATCTTCCTGTCCCATGAATTCGGACAAGGCTTTGAGGCGTTTATCCAGGTCAGGCAGCGTATCCCAGTCGGAATTAAGTACCGCGTTGATCAACTCGGAGCCAAAACCCTGGTCGCGGTAATAGTTTCTGAGACGATCCACGATAAATTCCCGGGCATCCAAAAGAAGTTCCGGAGCCACCTCGATCTGACCGGCAAGCTCGTTGGAAGCCAGCGCAAGCAATCTGTTCAACGGCAGATCAATACCCGCTTCAATCAGGATCCTGACCAGCCCCAAAGCGGATCTTCTCAGCGCAAAAGGATCCTTGTTGCCGCTGGGCCGGAGGCCTGCTGCGAATATTCCGACCAGGGTATCGAGGCGGTCTGAGATACTGACGATTTTACCGGCCAGAGAATCGGGTATGGTGTCGCCGGCGAAGCGCGGCGCGTAGTGCTCTCCAATGGCCTCTGCCGCTTCCGCGTGCTCACCGGACGCCAGGGCGTAGTAGCGGCCCATAACCCCCTGCAACTCGGGAAATTCGCCAACCATCTGGGTCATCAGGTCACACTTGGCCAGCAGCGCCGCGCGAGAAACGCGCTCTTTGTCCAGTGCCAGATCTTCGGCTATTTTACCCGAAATAGCCGACATCCTTCGCGACTTGTCGCCAATTGAGCCGATCTTGTTTTGAAAAACAGCACGGTCCAGTAGCGGTAAATAGGCTTCCAAACGCTGTTTTTTGTCCTGTTCGAGAAAGAACCGGGCATCCGCGAGGCGCGGCCTGATGACCCGTTCGTAACCTTCCCGCACCGACGGCGTATGCGTGCTTTCGATATTGGAAATGGCGATGAAACGATTGGTCACTTTATTCGGATCGGCGCTGTCGCGCACCGGAAAAAACTTCTGGTGGTCCTGCATGCTGGCAATGAGAGCCGCGTGCGGAACCTCCAGAAATTCTTCTTCGAAAGTACAACTGACCGCGACGGGCCACTCCACCAGGTTATTCACCTCAAGCAAAAGGTCGGGATCGATATGTACCAGCGGATCGGCAGCCAGAAGGCGTTCCCTGATCAACGCTTTACGCCGGTCCTGGTCAACGATCACGAAGGCGTCCATCAGAACACGCTCGTAGGCCGCGCTTTCTGGCAGCGCGTGTGGACCCGGCGCGTGAATCCGGTGGCCGCGAGTAAGGTTCGCGGCCTGCTGACCCAGCAAAGATCCCTCGATGACGTGTTCGCCGTGCATCACGACGAGCCAGTGCACCGGGCGCACGAAACTGAAGTCATGATCAGCCCAGCGCATGGGCCGGGGAACCGGTAACTGCTTTATGGCCTGCTCAAGCAAGGGATAGATCAATTCACCAAGCGACTTTCCGGACTCCCGGATCCTGGCGTAAAGCCACTGTCCCTTGTCGGTTTCCAGTGTTTCCAGTTCGGAAACGTCCTTGTTGATTGAACGCGCAAATCCCAGGGCGGCCCCGGTCGGGTTGCCGTTGGCATCAAACGCCGCACTCAAGGCGGGACCGCGTCTTTCCTGTTCCTGGTCGGGCTGCCGGGGGCTGACGTTCCTGAAAAAAACCGCCAGGCGCCGGGGGCTGGAATAAGCCCTGCTGCCGTCCCGGGTAAAATCAATATGACTGTTTTCAAGCCCTTTCCCGACGGCGTCGAAAAAAGCCTCCCTGATGCCATCCAAGGCCTTGGGCGGCAATTCTTCACAGCCCAGTTCTACCAGCAGGTCTGCGTTTTCTGTTTGCGGGGGGGCCTGGTGGGTCATGATTTCTCTCCCGCGGAGTCGTCGTTAGCCAGGCCGGGAAACCCGAGGGATTCGCGGCTGGCGTAGTAACATTCGGCTACGCGGCGGGCCAGGTCACGTACCCGCAGGATGTAGCGTTGCCTTTCGGTGACCGAAATCGCACGGCGGGCGTCGAGCAAATTGAACGTATGGGAGGCTTTGAGCACCTGTTCGTAAGCGGGCAGCGGAAGATCCAGGTCAATCAGTTTCCGGGCCTCTCCCTCACAGGTATCGAACCAGCCGAAAAGGGCGTCTACGTTGGCATGTTCAAAATTGTAGCGTGATTGTTCCACTTCGTTTTGATGAAACACGTCGCCGTATCGGACGGTGCGGCCACCGCTGCGGGTCCACACCAGGTCATAAACGCTGTCCACCTTCTGCAGATACATGGCGAGACGTTCAGCGCCATAGGTTATCTCTCCCATGACGGGTCTGCATTCAAGACCGCCGGCCTGCTGGAAATAGGTAAACTGCGTAACCTCCATTCCGTTAAGCCAGACCTCCCAGCCCAGGCCCCAGGCCCCGAGTGTCGGCGACTCCCAGTTATCTTCAACGAACCGGATATCATGCACTGCGGGATCGATCCCGACCGCCTTGAGGGAACCCAGGTACAGTTCCTGGAAGTTCTCCGGAGAAGGCTTCATGACCACCTGGTACTGGTAATAGTGTTGCAGGCGGTTGGGGTTTTCACCGTAACGTCCGTCGGTCGGCCTGCGGCTGGGCTGCACGTACGCGGCATTCCACGGTTCCGGACCGATGGAACGCAGAAAGGTCGCCGGATGAAAAGTTCCCGCCCCGACTTCCAGGTCGAGGGGTTGGATCAGTACACAGCCCTGCGCGGACCAGTAGGCTTCCAGTGCTTGAATGAATTCCTGAAAAGTCATGATATTTTGCCACCCGGGAGAGACCCGCGCACGCAGTTAACCGTGTCGCGCGAATCTGGAAACTCAAACCGCGTAGTATAGCCGTTGGCTGCTCATGACAGTAGCACCGCTAGTCGGAGCTTTCCACGATGAAAACGACCCCATCAACTCCGACCACGCGGACATGGGTTCCGGCGGGAAGATCGGGCCCCTTGACCCGCCAGGTGGAATCATCGACCAGCACCTTGCCGACGCCGTTGATGATCGGGTGATCCAGCGTGAAGATGCGGCCCGTGTATTGCTGCCCGCGCTGATTCAAAAGCGGCTGATCGGATGTGGGCGGGCGGACCTCGCGGTATTTTCTCCAGGCCAGCACCGCGACTACCGACAGGATACCGAACAGCACCAGTTGCACTTCAACCGGAATGTCGGGAAAGACCAGCAGCAGGAAACCAACGGCAGCGGCGGAAAAAGCCAACCAGAGGAAAAAGAAAACAGGAGACGTCAGCTCAACAATCAGCAGCATCCCGGCCAGTATCCACCAGTGCCAGAAAACGATATGGGTTAACCATTCCATGCCTGCACCCTCAGTTTCGATCGTCTTTTACGAAAGTTTCCCGCGCCACTTCCGCAATGCCCGCCAGGCTGGAAAGTATCCCGGTCGCTTCCATCGGAAGCAGCAGGGTCTTGGTGTTCGGACCCTTTGCGAAATCACTCAGCGCTTCCACATACTTTTGCGCCACGAAATAATTGATCGCCTGGATGTTGCCGCTGCCGATCGCTTCAGAAACCATCGTGGTTGCGCGCGCTTCGGCTTCTGCCAAACGTTCCCGTGCCTCGGCATCACGAAATGCGGCCTCCTTGCGGCCTTCCGCCTGCAGGATGGCCGCCTGTTTCAGGCCTTCGGCTTCGAGAATTTCTGCCTGCCGGGTACCCTCGGCTTCGAGAATCGTGGCGCGTTTTTCTCGTTCCGCCTTCATCTGTCGGGCCATGGAGTCCACCAGGTCCTTGGGTGGGCTGATGTCCTTGATTTCGATGCGGGTGACCTTGATGCCCCAGGGGGTCGTCGCTTCGTCCACCACCATCAGCAGGCGGGCGTTGATGTCATCGCGCTTGGACAAGGCATCGTCCAGGTCCATGGAACCGAGCACCGTTCTGATGTTGGTCACGGTCAGGTTCAGAATGGCGTGTTCCAGGCGGAACACCTCGTAGGCGGCCTTGGCTGCATCCAGCGCCTGGAAAAACACGACTCCGTCGACGGTCAACACCGCGTTGTCTTTTGATATGACTTCCTGCGAAGGCACGTCCAGAACGCGTTCCATCATATTGACCTTGTGGCCAACGCGGTGGACAAAGGGGATGATGAAGTGAAAACCGGGCCGCAAGGTGGTTTGATACTTACCAAAGCGCTCCAGCGTGTATTCGTATCCCTGGCGCACGATGATGACCGCCGTGCGGACAATCGTAACCCCGAGAACAGCGGCAATAATCGCCCAAACCAATACCGTATCCAGCATGATGACCTCCGCAAATGCGACTTGCAGAACCTGAACCCCCTCGATCAAACATTGCGGTTGCAGGGCCTTTTTCCCATTCGAACCATAGCAAAAGGAATTTCCGGCGTAATGCGCCAGAAGTCACGACATGAGAAAATCCGGGAGAACGGCTTGGGTGAACACGGTATCGCGAAAATGAATCAAAAGGACCGTCTTTTTGACACGGAAATCCTGGCAACAGGGGATTTTGTCTTCGATGACCGCGTGGTCGGTGTTTTTCCCGACATGATCAATCGATCGGTGCCCGGATACAGCCTGGTGGTGCCGATGATCGGCTTGCTGGCAAGGCAATTTGCACAGGATCACAGTAACCTGTACGACCTGGGGTGCTCGCTGGGAGCGGCTTCGCTCGCCATGAGGCAGGCGGTACGGGCCAGGGACGCGCGCATCCTGGCCGTGGACAATTCTCCCGGAATGATCCGGCAGCTCGGCAAGACGCTGGAGGAAAACCACGACCCCGGCTTGCCGGAGGTGCATCCGCTGCACCAGGATATTCTTGAAACGCGAATCGAAAATGCCTCTGTGGTTGTTCTCAACTTCACGCTTCAGTTCGTGGATCCTTCGAGGCGGGAAGCAGTCTGCTGCAAAGAATCGCCGAAGGCCTCAATCCCGGTGGCGTACTGATCCTGTCAGAGAAAGTCCGTTTCGATGACCCCCGGGAGCAGCAACTGCAACGTTCATTGGCACCATGAATTCAAGCGGGCACAGGGCTATTCCGATCTGGAAATTGCCCGCAAGCGCGACGCCCTGGAAAACGTCATGCGGCCGGACAGCCTGTCACAACATCGGAGCGGCTGAGAGGCGCCGGCTTCAAGTCAGGTTTACCAGTGGTTCCAGGGATTCAATTTCGTTTCGCATGATAGCGATCAGGCCGTCCGGTTGAACAGTCCGTTCGATTCCTTGAGGGCATTGTCTCCCGCAAGACGCCTGGCTGGCGGCAGTTTGCGACCTTGCGGAAGCGAAATTGGAGGCGCATCCCCACGGCGACCTGCCGCGATGGCGCGCGGCCCTGGGCCGGCTACCGTCCAGCCGGCCGGTCGCGCTGCTGGACGGTCCGGTGCCGGCTTGGTGAACGGGCAGCGGACCAGGACGCACTGCGCGAAACCCTGATGGCGTTTCACCCCTGGCGAAAAGGCCCGTTGCAGCTGGGCGGGCTGGTGATCGATACCGAGTGGCGTTCGGACTGGAAGTGGCAACGCGTCGCGTCGCACCTGAACCTGAAAGGGCATCGCGTACTCGATATCGGTTCGGGTAACGGCTATTTCGGTTTGCGGATGCTCGGGTGCAGGAGCCCGGTCCGTGGTCGGCATCGACCCCACGCTGGTGTTTGTCATGCAATGGCTCGCCTGCCGCCATTTCAGCGGAGACATACCGAACTACGTATTACCGCTGGGTGATCGAGGAGCTGCCGGACAGCCGGTGGAATGGGACACCGTATTTTCAATGGGCGTTCTGTATCACCGCAAAGACCCACAAGCCACCTGGAACGGATTCATTCCCTGTTAAAAGAAGGCGGCACCCTGGTTCTGGAAACCCTGGTGCTGCCGAAAGGCAGGGAGGAGTGCCTGCTGGTTCCGGGAGACCGTTATGCGCGCATGCGCAATGTCTGGGGCATTCCGGGAACGGTTCGATTGTTGGGGTGGGTTGACAGAAGCCGGGTTCAGTTCAGCGGAGGTGGTGGACATAACGCCCACCACCACGATGGAGCAGAGAAGCACGGACTGGATGCGTTTCGAATCACTGGAACAGGCGCTCGACCCGCTGGACCGGACCCTCACGGTCGAAGGGTTGCCGGCGCCGGTCCGGGCCATTGTCGTGGCCAGAAAATAACCGGATCGTCCATGCACCGTCAGTCAGGGGCTCACGGAACTTCAGGAGCCGCCGCCCTCGTATCCGGAGCAGTCCAGGGCCATCACGGCCCTTTCTGGTGCGGGTTTTGTCGTTTGCCCTGAACTGGCGCTCTTCTTTCATCTGCAGAAACAGTTCGGTCTGCTCAGCATCCAGAATGGCGAGAATCGCTTCTTCAGACTGGGCTTTCTGGGCGCAGATCTCAGCGCCCATGAGCTCCATGGTCCGATCATGTAACGCCTGCCTGGTTTCTTTCCTGTTCCTGGAGAACGGCCAGCATTTCTGCGGACTGCTCATCGCTCAAATCCAGTGCGTCGCTGAGCCGGGCCAGCTTTTCTTCGACGCTTGGCGGACCTTTATGCCATTCCTTTTCTGACCGTTCTTCTCGGCCTTCTGGTATTGGGCAAAAGTGCTTCCTGCCACTAACAGGCTGGTGACCGCAAGCACGGAAACAATGGGTTTTAAAAACGTTTTCATCACTTTCTCCTTTGTTTAATGCGGGCAGGGCCTGGGCCCCGACCCCGTTTACCTTGATGGCAGGGTGAATTCTGAGCGCCAAAATGGAACAAATTGTGGAGAAAAAAAGAAGTTTTCCGGCACTACTTGAACGTGGTGATTGGATGCAGTGCAGGATGAGGGCTATGAAAACGCTGTTCTCCAGGATCCTCTTGGCACAGGTGGTTGCCGTGTTGCTGGCGCTGGTCGTGACGACGGCCATAACGCGGGTGAGCCTGAACCAGGGTTTCAAGGGCTTTCTGGAGACCCAGGAGCCCAGCATATTGCAATCGCTGGTGCCGGTTTTCGCGGATTTATATGAATCCAGGGACGGCTGGGATTTCCTGCGTGACAATCCCCTGGCCTGGCAACGCATCTGGCGCCAGGCGCACCCCCAGGCCGGGGAGGGGCGGCAAGGCGGGCCGGGTCCGAACCGTGGCGGTCAAAGAGACCGGGCACGACCGGCTGACAATGCGCGGGCGGAATACCCGTTGCTTCGATGGATGGGGCCGCCCGAGCGTGGAACGTTCAGGGACCGGCTTTACCTGCTGGACGAAAACCAGAACTGGGTCAGCGGTGCCGGCGGTGTACCGCTGCAAGCCGGCTCTCTTGAGGCGATCGTGGTCGATGGCCGGACCGTCGGCTGGATCGGGTTTGCACCGATGGGCCGGGTTCTGCCGCCTGACGCAGAGCGTTTCCTGGGGGCGCAAGTCAGGATTACGGTGATTTCTTTCGTGGTTGCGCTGGTGGTTGCTGTCGCCCTTGCCTATTTACTGGCGCAGAAAGTGAGCCGCCCGGTCCGGCTGCTTGGAGAGACGGTCAGAAACCTCACCCGGGGTAATTATCATTCCAGGGCTCCGGTGGAATCGGGCGATGAAACCGGAATGCTCGCCGGACACGTGAACCAACTGGCGGAAACCCTGGAGAAAAACCGTACCGCCCGGCAGCGCTGGATGGCGGACATTGCGCACGAACTGCGCACCCCGGTCGCCATTCTCAAGGGTGAAGTCGAAGCCATGGCGGACGGTATCCGGCCAGCCGATGAGCGAATGTCGGCGTCCCTGCGGGAGGAAATCGATCAACTGTCCAAGCTGGTAGACGATTTGCAGACCCTGGCGATGGCCGACGCGGGGGCTTTGAATATCCAAAAAGAGCCCATGGACCTCTCCGACCTGGTGATGCAGTGTGTTGATTCGTTCCGTGACCGCCTGGCCAAACGTGAAATCTCCGTGGACCTGCAGCTTACCGGGGCGGTCCGGGTCACGGCGGATCAACGGAGGCTGAGACAGCTGCTGTTGAACCTGCTCGAAAACACCAGCCGGTATGTGCAGCAGGGTGGCAGGGTAAGCATCGTTCTGGGCCAGACCGGCAAATCCATAGGGTTGACGCTGGAAGACTCCGGTCCGGGCCTTGAAAGCGATCAGATTGAGAGGCTGTTTGAGCGGTTTTACCGCGTGGAAAGCGGCCGTTCCAGGTCGGGTGGCGGAAGCGGCCTGGGCTTGTCGATTTGCAAAAACATCGTTGAGGCACACGGTGGAAGCATTAGCGCCGGACATTCCGAATTGGGCGGATTGAAGATCCATGTCTCGCTGCCGGTTTGAAGGGTGAAAAAATGTCCGGCACGGAAAAAAACATTCTGATCGTCGAGGATGAACCCAAAATAGCCGCCCTGCTGGCGGACTACCTGCGCACAATGGGTGGTTTTCTCACCCGTGTTGTTGACCGCGGAGACGCCGTATTGACGGCTTTCCAGGCCGAAAAACCCGACCTGGTCCTGCTTGACCTGATGCTACCCGGCATGGACGGCATCGAGGTTTGCAAGTTATTGCGCAGACAAAGCGACGTGCCGATCATCATGGTGACTGCAAGGGTGGATGAAATTGATCGGTTATTGGGCCTCGAACTGGGTGCTGATGATTATATTTGCAAACCGTTTTCACCCCGGGAGGTTGTTGCGCGGGTCAAAGCGGTATTGCGTAGAACGGAGTGCAAACCGGAAGGCGGCCGGCATCCCGGGCTGGAAATTGATGACCTGAAGTTCACGGCCCGACTCAACGGGAAGGACCTTGGGCTTACCCCGGTGGAATTTGCCTTGCTGAAAACCTTATCCGCGGTTTCCGGCCGGGTATTTTCGCGGGATCAGCTCATGAACGCCATGTATACCGATTACCGGGTGGTCAGTGACAGGGCGGTTGACACGCACGTGAAGAATCTTCGTAAAAAGCTGGCAGCGGTTTCCGGGGACGAAGACATGATCCAGTCGGTGTACGGTTTGGGCTACCGTTTCGGAGAATAATTCCTACAATTTCCAGGACGATAACCTCTGCCGCATTTTTCGGCTCGCTTGCAGAATCGGTATATGCTTCCGTTGCCGCGAAAACCGATCATGCTGCTTTGCCTTTTGATGTCACTTGGCCATGAACTGATGGCGGACAGCTTTCGTTGCGGCAGGAACCTGATCAGCGTCGGCGATTCCGCCGGCGAACTGGTCCGGGCCTGCGGAGAACCCCGGGTAAAGGATAGAGGCAAAGAAACTCTGCGGGTCAATGGAGTTTCCAAAGAGACGAGCGTCGAGCACTGGTATTACAAAAAAAGCTCCCGAAGCCTGGAGCACATCGTATTGATTCACAAGGGAAAGGTGGCCGCTGTGCAGGTCGGGCGCCGTTAGGATTCATATTCCGGCACAGATCCGGGCGCTGTCGCTGAAAACATTCGCTTCAGCCGGATTTCTGCGAGAATTTTAGTCCACGGAAAAAGCGGCCCGGGATCCAGTTTGCGACGAACCTGCTGTGCCGGGTCGTCAGTAGCCGGGGCGTTCATCAAGTCCAGGTCTTCGTGCCCGGCTATCCATTCCAGGTTCCCAAGCGCGTTGTCCAGGTGTAAGAGCAGTCCGATCAGGCTTTCGATTTGCCGGTAGGGGTAGGGTTCGGTCATCACCTGTTTCCGGGAGTCGAGCCAGTCGGGAAAACGGCCGCTGTTGACCAGTTCGATGCCGATACTGCGCGGGTTGAAACCACGCACATGATGGGCCACCCGGTCAGCCGGCACCCATTGTTCGATAGTACCATTTCGTTCTATGTAGAAATGCCCGGAATTTCCGGTACGGCTGTCCTGGTAGTGAATTTTCCGGCCATAGTCACGCGCGGTGGCCAGGTCGGGCAGTTCGGTGCAATGGATAACGACCAGGTCGATGATTTCCACCCGCCGGGTGTCCAGGTTCGCTATGTAGGGAAGAGGATTGTCAACGATATTCAGGCCGTCCACGGCGCGCAAATCCGTTCAGTTACCGCCCGAGGGACACGGGCCGACCGTATCACCGTGCTGGAGATGAACGAAGCTGTCGGCATTTGAGACCGTCAGGGTTTTTTTACCGTCATGGCAAAGAAGTTGTTGGCCATGTTGGCGATTTTCGATGGAATCGGTCGCGCAGGAAGACAAACAAAAAGCCATCAAGAAAAATGCAATCCTGTAATTCATGTCAACAGTGGCCTGTAACAGTCAAAGGGGAAGAGAGATCGCGAAGGAATGGTGGTGGCTGACGCAGGTCTGGAGCGAGGTTGATAGCCATAGCTATCGGCCCAGTGAAGACCAAGCCAGCCGCCAACAGGCCGAGTGAGATGCTTTCGATTTGACTGTTACAGGCCACTAGCCCTCCTGCAATAGCGATCTCAGGTCGATGATGGCTGCGTTTGCCCGGGCTATATAGTTGGCCATGATCAATGAATGATTGGCAAACAGGCCAAACTGGCTGCCGTTCAGAACCATCGGGCTGCGCAAGGGTTCCTGGGTCGATTCGAGCTCCCGGATGATCTGTCTGAAGCTGACGGTCGCATTCTTTTTTCGCAGAACGTCTTCAAAGTCCAGTTCCATGGCGTGCAGGAAATTAACCAGCGCCCATGCCGTGCCCCGCGACTCGTAAAAAACGTTATCAATCTCTGTCCACGGCGTTTTTACCATCACGATATCCGCAGTGGCGGTCGACTGCCGGGCTTCGGCATCACCGGAAAGATCGGTGTTCAATCGAACCTGGCCCACGCTGGCAGACAAGCGTTGTGACAAAGACCCCAGGCGTTTCTCTACAATGGCCAGCCAATCCACCAGGTTATCGGCCCGGGCGTAAAACTGCGCCTCCGGGTTTTCCGGCGACGAAAGCTTTGTCAAGTACCGCTCCAGGGCCTCGTTTGCCTTTCTGTAGCGCCCCTCGGTATCCGGCGGAAACCAGCGTTCATTGTCATAATTGAACAGCGGCTCAGCCTCGGACAGGTCGATATCTTCCGTGGACTGGGTCTGCGAGCGGCTGAGGTCGTTTCTCAGCGCCCTGGCAAGATCCCGCACCTGGGTCAGAACGCCAAACTCCCAGTTTGGTACGTTATCCAGGAAAACCCATGGCGGCATGATGTCATTGGACATGTACCCGCCGCGTTTGTGCAGCAAGATATTCACCGTTTCTATCAGGCTGGCGGTGGTGGTGTAACCGGGCACGACCTTGTGGTGGTGTTCCTGTGCGTGGAGGGTAGCAACGGACACCGGGTTGAACTGGGGCGGTTCATAATTGAGAAAAAACATCATCACCAGGCAAACCAGCACCAGGGTTGACGGGATGCCAATCCACAAGCTGCGATTTTTCAGGGAAAGTTGATTAATCATGTCTCAAACATACCAGAAGGCCGCGAGTAATGCTTGATCCCCGGTCAGGAATTACCGGGATAGGGAATGATGGATTCCTGGACGAAAGAGTAAAGCCCGGAAACGCTCTGTTTATCCGGTCCGATGATTGCAGCTGAGCCGGTTTGAAGTTCAACCAGCATTACTTCAACATGGTCAAAAGCCAGCATTTCCCGGTCGGCAACCCGGGTCCCGGGCATGTAGATGACCGTGACCGGGCCGTTCCCGGTATTCAAAATCATGTGAATGCCTTTACCGTCAGGGGTGGGACAGTATTTGATCACGCCAACAATACTGGCCAGGGCCGGCGTCGCCTGCATATCCAGCCCGGCGAAAAGCGACTGCACCTGGTCGATGCTGATCTCGCCGGACACCAGGTCACCGTCATGGCGGTAATGGTCGACCACGTATTCTTCAACCGAAGTCCAGCCCCGGTTCAAATTCCACATCCACCCGGCGGCACCTGCCGTCAGCAATAAACTGGCTGCCAGCGCCATCGGCAGCCAGTTCCGGCGTCTGGCCGACGCGTGGGGTTGTTGGCTGATCGTCAAAATGTGTTCGAGCAATTCATCGGGCGCCGGAACCAGCGTGGCGCGTTCAAGCCCGGCTTCGAACCGATCCGCCTCACTGGCGGCCGCTTCAAATTCAGGTGAAGAGTGACGGGCACGCTGAAACTCCGGCTCCCGGCTACGGGGGTCGGCGCCCAGCAAAAGTTTGAACTCAGAAAAGTTCATGGACATTACCTGTCACTCCGTCTTTTTGCAGACTCGCTTTCAATTGTTCCCGTGCCCGGAACAGCTGTGTCATAACGGCGCTTTTGCTGATTTCCAGCGCCTCGGCGATTTCCTCGCAACTGTAGCCCAGCACCACCTGCATCAGCAGGGGTTCCCGGTACTTTGCCGCCAGTTTCAGGATGGCTGTGCGCAATTGCCGGATTTCCAACCGGTCTTCCGGCTCCAGCTCACGGTCTTCCACGACCACGACGTTTTCAACATCGGTAAACTGGGGCACTTTGCGTTCAAACGTCCTTGCGTATTCCCGGCGCAAGATGGTGATCAGCCAGCTTTTCGCCGCTTTCATGTCATTTAACGAGTCCAGCGCCTTCCAGGCCCTCAGGTAGGTTTCCTGGACCAGGTCCTTCGCCAGTGCGTCATTGCCACAAATCCACATGGCGTACCGATACAGATCGGTGCCATAGGCTTCGGCAAGCCGATGAAATTTGGCTTGACGGGCGGCTTCAGTCTTCATGACCGGAATTTTCGTAAATTGCTTGCAAAATAACGGCGCTCAAAAAAACCAATGCTGTTGAATGACCCGGAACAATAGCCTGAGCTCACTTGTTGGTGCAACAACCCTGCTGTGACTAATGGCACTTAATTACTGCGTCATGAATGCGCACTCTTTCGCTTGAAGCATTGTCATTGAAAGCTTAACCTTGGCTGTTTGGCAATAATTGACAAAAGGCCGAGAGCCGGGACGTGAAAATGAACTTTGATCAAGCGCGCTTTAACATGGTGGAACAACAGATACGGCCATGGGAAGTGCTGGACAGCCGTGTTTTATCGCTCCTTGAAACCATTCACCGCGAGGACTTTGTTCCCGTGCGTTACCGCAAGCTGGCCTTTGCCGACATCGCGGTGCCGCTGGCTTGTGGTCAGGTCATGATGCGGCCTAAGATTGAGGCTCGTATGCTCCAGGCCCTCGACCTTGACGAAGATGATACCGTGCTGGAAATCGGAACGGGCAGCGGCTTTGTCACCGCATGCCTGGCCGCTCTGGCCAGAGCATGTTGTCAGTGTCGAAGTGTTCGAGGAGCTTCATTCGGAAGCGGCCCTGAAGCTGCGGGACAAGCAGATTACCAACGTGGAGCTGTTCGTGGGGGATGTGATGTCCGGGTGGCAGCCCGAACAGGCTCACGATGTCGTCGTTGTGACCGGATCCATACCCTGCTGTCCCGAACAATTCAAAGGCTGGGTCAATCCCGGCGGCCGTCTGTTCGTTATTACCGGGGATTCCCCGGCGATGGAAGCGAAGCTGCTGACGCGGCAGGATGTAACAAATTGGACGGAAGAGAGTCTTTTTGAGACAGACCTTCCGAGGCTGGTCAATTCCGAGCCGCCGCCGGTGTTTGAGTTCTGATTTATCTGGAGTCATGTATGTCGAATAATCTGAAACTGCTTTGCCTGGTCAGCGCGGGGCTTATGCTCTCCTCCCCGGTCATGGCCGTGGACCTGGTGGGAGTTCACGATCTTGCAGCAAAAAACGACCCGCGACTGAGGGCGGCTGAGTATCGTCGCGAGGCCGTCGGCGAAAACAAGAACATCGCGCGCGCCAACCTGTTGCCGCAAATCGGCGCCAGCGGGTCCTGGACCTGGGGCACAAGCAAGACCAAGGTGCCGGATATCGATATACCCGATGCCGACGTCAGCAACAGAAACTACGGCGCACAGTTGCGCCAGAGCCTCTACCGCCAGGCCAACTATGAATCTCTGGACGTGGCTCGCGGTCAGATTTCCCAGGCGGATGCCCTGTACCAGGTAGCTTACCAGGACTTCCTGATCCGCGTTTCAGAAGACTATTTCCGGGTGCTGACGCTGATTGACGGCGTGACCTTTGCCGAAGCCGAAGAAAAGGCTTTCAAGCGCCAGTATGAGCAGGCCGAACAACGTTTCGAAGTCGGCCTGACCGCGGTGACGGACGTACACGAGGCAAAGGCGAGTTACGATACCGCCCGGGCCAGGGCGATTGTCGCCCGCAACAACCTGGCGGATGCGAAAGAAGCGCTGACGGAACTGACCGGCGAATACTTCGAAGAATACGACGTGTTGCAGGAAGTGCTGCCGCTGGTCGAGCCGGACCCCGACAACGCCCAGGCCTGGGTGGACATGGCGCTGCAAAGCAACCCGGCGGTCCTTTCGAGCCGTGCCGCCGTCGATGTCGCGGAGGCCAATATGCGCCTGGCGCGTTCCGGCCACTACCCGACGCTGGACCTGATCGCCAGCTACGACCAGTTCAAGAACAACAAGTACGTCTATCGGAATTTTGACGAAAACGGAAATCTCCAGGAGTTCAATTCCAGCCTGCAGGCTGACGATGCACAGGCCCGGATCGTTCTCGACATCCCGATTTACGAGGGCGGAAGGGTCACCGCCCAGACCCGCCAGGCGCGGTATTATCTCGACGCCACCGGGCAGGACCTCGATGACGTGCAACGGGGTGTCGTGCGCCAGGCGCAGAACACGTACCGTGCCGTGCTGGCCGGCATCCAGGAAGTCCAGGCGTTTGAACAGGCCATCGTTTCCGCCGAAAGCGCGCTGGAGGCTACGCAGGCAGGGTTCGAGGTCGGCACCAGGACCATCGTGGACGTGTTGATCTCCGAGCAGAGAAAGTACCAGGCAAAGCGCGATAACTCGATTGCGCGGCATGCCTACATCATCAACCACCTGAGGCTGAAACGCGTGGCGGGACTGCTGTCGGCCGAAGACCTGCAGGTCGTCAACCAGCTTTTGCAGTAACCCGGTTCGTGATCAGGTCCAGGGTGCGCTGCAGCGCACCCTGGCCGCTGTTGACCAGATCCAGCCCGGCATGGCCCATCCGGTCGCGGAGTTGCGGCTCACCAAACAAACGGCAAACCGCCGATCTTCGAGTTCCTGCGCATCCTGAATTTGCAGCGCGCCCCGGACTTCAAGCAGTTGCTGCAGGATGTCACTGAAATTGAACGTATGCGGGCCAACCATCACCGGTTTGCCCAGGGCGGCCGGTTCCAGCATGTTCTGACCGCCGAGTGGCGGTCATGCTGCCGCCGACGAAGGCGACGTCACAGGCGGCGTAGTACTGCAGCAAGACCCCCATCGAATCAACGACAAGGCACTGCGTTCCGTGCGGCAATCGGGATTCTCGCTGTGCAAGGAGACCCGCAGGCCGGCTGATCGCGCCAGTTGTGCCGCACGCCCGAAACGTTCCGGATGGCGCGGAACCAAGACCAGCAGTGCCGTCGGAAATGCCTCCAGAACGCCTTTGAAGGCTTCCATTACAGGCCCTTCGTCACCCTCGTGGGTGCTGCCGGCCGTCAATACCGGCCGGTCCGTGCCCCAGGCCAGGCGCAGGGAGTCGCCCTCTTCCAGCAGTCCGGGCGGCAGGTTGACATCGAATTTCAGGTTGCCGGTAACGCGTCACCCGGTCTTTTTCCGCGCCGATTTCAATCATTCGCGCCGCGTCCTGTTCGCTTTGTGCCGCGACGACGGAAACCTTGCCAAGCGCCTCGGCGGTCAATCGTCTGAAGCGCAGGTACGACCCGATCGAATGTTCGGAAATACGGGCATTTACCATGATGATGGGAATCCCGCGCGAATGCGCCTCGTGGTAGAGATTGGGCCAGATTTCGGTCTCCACGATGATCAGCAAACGCGGCTTGACGCGGTCAAAAAAACGCCGCACGGCCCCGGGCAGGTCCAGTGGCGCATACACGTGGCTGACTCCTTCCGCAAAAAGCGCACGGACACGGTCCGAGCCGGTCGGCGTGATGGTGGTCACGCACAGGGGAGTAGTTGGAAACAGTGCTCCAAGTTTCCTGACCAGGGGCGCTGGCGGCATTTACCTCGCCCATCGAAGCGGCATGCACGACGATCGCCCCGGCCGATTCGGCGCGTCAAAAAAAGCGAAGCGCTCCGGCCATCGTTTCAGGTAATCCCGGTCGCGCAGCCCGCGATAACGCCAGGTACAAAAGCACCAACGGTGTCGCCAGGTAGACCAGGAGGGAATAATACTTGCGCATCTGGGTCTCGAGTATATCACCGGCGCTTGGATCGGTGCCCCGCAACAGCGACAATGAATCCGCCGGGTGACACCTAGATACAGGCGGGGAAAGAACACGTGAAAAAAGTCATCCGGTTATTTTTTATCCTGACCGTTGCGCTGATTACGGCGGCCATTCTCAGATCCCTGATGTAAAGCATTTCACCCGGACTTTACAGACCCCGGCGCGCCGCCTTCCAGGCGCAGCGAGGCACCCCAAAGGCCGACCAGGAACCAGATCAGGGACGTGGTGTAGATTCCATAAATGGCGAAATGTGAATTGAGCGGGAACAGGATCAACACCAGCGCCAGCGCGAAAGGAAAGGCTTCACGGCGCTCGACCGGTGAGGTTTTCCGGTAGTGATAAACCAGGAAAACGAGGGCAGCCAGCAAGCCGATCAGGCCGATCGTGCCGGTGTCGGCCATGACTTCCAGCAAGATATTATGGGCGTGTTTCGCGCCTGATACGCCCCCGGACTTCATGATGTGAACATCGTCGGGTTCGGCGTAATCCATGTAAGCCTTCGGAAATGCCCTGATGCCAACCCCGTTGACCGGGTGTTCCCGGTACATCTTCAGCGCCGCTTTGAAAATCGGTACCCGTTCCATGGAGGAAGCGTCGATCGAGATTTCCGAGCCCGTCAGGAAAGCTTGGGCGGTATCAATGCGCTGCTGGAACAGCGGCGAAGAAAAGTAGCTGATCGCCAGTACGATCACAGCCAGGGCCGGGATCGTGAAAATCGTCCGGCGCAGCTCGCGGTTCTCCCTTTTTGCCATCAGCGCCATGTAGGTGCCAAGCACCAGCGCCATGGTCAGCCAGCCGGCACGCATGCCGGCAATCATGACGGCGCCAAGGATCAGCGCAAAAGAAAACGCCCAGGCCCACGGGGGCCACTGGCGCCGGGCGTGCTCCAACACCAGCGGCGACAACATGGCCAGCGTTGGTCCGAAAAACTGGTATCTCTTGATGAACAAGGCATTGAGCCGGTCAGGGTGCATCGCAATTCCGAAAACGTCATGGCCTATATATAGCTGGATGAACGCATCCGCCGCCCAGAACAACAGCAGGTATGCGGTCCAGCGCAGCACGCGCTCCCGCGCGGATGGCGTGTTGAGCAGCAGGGACATCGCCAGGGCGGCTGCGAGAAAGCGCAGCGAAGCCAGGGTGTGTATCCAGCTTCCCTGGGCGTCTATCGAGTCGAAACTGGAAAGAAATACCGGTATCCAGTAACAAAGAAACAGCGGTAAAACGAATGCAGAGGCGGAACGAATCAGAACCCGTTTTTCCGGTGACCTGGCCAAAAATGCCAGCGAAACAGCAAAAATGGACAAGGGTATTTCATACAGCCTGGCGAAGGGCAGCAGTGCGATGAAGGCAACAGCCAGCCAGCTTGCCCAGTCAGATTGAAGGCGCCTCACGAAAAACATCATTGGTCTCTCTCCAGCCTGGCGGAAAGATAAACAGCCATCGTCTTCTCCATGGATTCCCGCAGCCCGAACGCCGGGTTTTCCGGTACGGTTGGTCTGTGCGCCAGGAAAGCCCGGCTACGCGAAAGAAGTTCGGATCGATCACCCGGCGCAACTGCGCCCTGTGGGAACAATGCCGCCAGGGTCTCGGCAACGCCGCCATGATCCCAGCCAATAACCGGCACGCCCAGGTGCAAAGCCTCGGGTACCGTGCGCCCGAAAGCTTCCGGCGGATCACTGCACAGGCTGAATACGATATCAGAGGAAGCCATCCATTCCCGGATGTCCTGGCGCGCACCGGTGAACGTGATCCGGTCGAGGATCCCATAACGTTCAGCAAGCCCTTCCAGCTCATCCCGGTAGCGGGAGCCGGGTTTTGCAGTTCCGACAACAACACCATGAATATCCGGCACGTCGGGACCGAGCCCCGCCACCAGCTCGATGAAATCCGTATGCCCCTTGTATCGTGACAAACGTCCCGGAAGGCACAGGAGCCTCCGGCCTGACAGTTCTGGAAACTCCCGTAAAGCCCGGTCACGCCAAGCGGCCGGCGGCCGGTATCCATGCGGAAAAGCCCGGTGGCTGACCCCCCCGTGCACCGTAATTACCCGCGCGGGATCAACAGACGGATAGTTGTGAAGCGTGTAGTCACGAATGTGATCCGAAACGGCAATCACGCGATCACCGCCAGCCATGACGGCACTGTAGCGACTCACGGAGTAGTGTCCGTGCATGCTGGTGATGTATACCGGTCGAAGCGCCGGTGGAAGGCCCCGGAGGGCGAGGTCGCATATCCAGGCCGGCAGGCGTGAATGGACGTGCAGCACATCGGCGTGCTCCCGGGTCAACCAGTGGCGCAGGCGTGAAATGTAAGCCAGGGTGCCCAGGCGTTTCTTGCCGATCGGCCAGTCAAGGTGTTGCGCACCGCTGGTACGGATGCGCTCACCCAATGGTCCGTCCGCCGCTATCACCGTAACACGGTGCCCCTGTGATACCGCAAACTCGGCCAGTTCCGTCGCAACCAGTTCCGATCCACCCAGGTTGAGCGAAACCAGTGCCTGGACGATGTGCACTACACCAGGTCTGCTTTAGTCAACCAGGCGATATCGTGCGCTGCAATAGGGACAAACAGCGGTGCCGGTCTCTTGAATGGGCAAGTACACCCTGGGGTGAGAATTCCAGAGTTTCTGTTCCGGCGTCGGACAGGAAAGGGGCAGGTCCGCCCGGCTGACGGTATATTCCTGCCGGGTGTTGGCGCTTTCCAAACTGGAGTTGGTGGCGTCGGTGGGATGGGTCACGATGAGTTCTCCCCGGTTACTTTCTGATGCGATGAAAACATGCGCGTAGTTTACGGCAGAGCCGGCGAAGATTCTCCCATTTTACACGCAAAAATTTCAGCCGCGCCCTCAGTATCTTCCGGGATGGCGGATTCTCCCGATGCCAATGAGCTCATCATTCGATGCTGGTTCAGGCGCCTGACCGATGCGCTGAGTATGTCTGCCTGCTCGCGGCTCAGCCAGCCGATGGACATCAACTCGTTCAACTGCGCAAGGGTGCCGGTAACCTGTATCACCCGGGGAAACTGGCGCGCTGAACCCAGGACGCCCAGTTGGGCAATGAACTCAATGTCGATCAAACCGCCTGGCTGGTGCTTGGGTGCCGGCCGGGAGTCCGGGGGGTTCCCGCCGCTGTGTTCCCGGCGCATTTTTGCGCGCATGTCCAACAGCTCCGCAGCAAGCGCTGTTTCTGTGCGTGCCCGGCAGAGCACCTCCTGGCGCACCCGGTTGAAACCGGCGGCGAGGGCGCGGCTTCCGGCAATAAACCGGGAACGGGTCAAGGCCTGCAACTCCCAGGTCCAGGCTTCGTTCAGCTGGTATTCCCGGAAGGCGGATATGCTGCTGACCAGGGAACCCGCGCGGCCATTGGGACGCAGCCGGGTGTCCACTTCATACAGCCGTCCGGCAGGGGTCATTACGGTCAGGAAGCTCAGCACACGCTGCGCGAGACGGGCAAAATAGCGCTCCGGGGTCAGCGGCCGCGCGCCGTCAGACATTTCCCCGCCGGAATCGAACAGGAAAACGATATCCAGGTCGGAATCGTAGCTCAGTTCACCCGCCCCGAGTGAACCATAGCCGATGATCGCCAGGTCGCCCGGATCGTCGGCTGACCGGCTGTTGCCGGTAAATGTTCCGTGTCTTGCTTCCAGTTCGCGCCGGGCAAGAGCCAATACCCCACCGAGAAGGGCCGCGGCCAGGTTGGAAAGTTTTTCCTGCGCCGCGGCAGCATCAAGATTGCCTTTCAATTGACTCACCGCGATACGCAGTTCGGTCGCCAGCTTCAGATAATTCAGGCTCTCCAGGAGGGTCTCGACGCCCTGGGCCGCCCCCAGGATCCTCTCCACACTTCGGGTAAGGGTCCCCCGGTCCGGGATCTGTTTTCCCAGGGCCGGGTCGATCAACTCATCAAGCAAGGCGGGAAAACGAATGACCCGTGTCGCGATCCACTCACTGCGATCGAACAGTTCCAGCATCCGGTCAAGTGCTTTCGGGTTCTGTTCGAGAAGCACCAGGTAGGCGCTGCGACGACAAACGGAAAGCACCAGGTCGAAAACCCGGTTGATCGCTTCCGGCCCCAGTGATTGCTGATCAAGGCGTTCCAGCAGTCCTGGCATGAATCGATCCAGGCGGTCGTGTGCACGATGACTCAATGCGACGCGCCCCAGGCGCTGCACAAACAGGTCCAGCAAATCATGCGATGGCGCGTTTTCCGGGTCTTCGATTTCCTGGCGGTTCACCTGGTGACGACGCCAAAGTTCCGCCCATTTCTGGTCGGCGGGAGCGCTGGGCTGTGAAGGGAAAATCCCGGCAAAACGTTCACTCACCCTGCTGCGGGTTCTCGACAGGCTTTTTTCCAGGGCGGTAGGGTCTTTTTCATACATCGCCCGGGCAATGCGTTCACGGTCTTCACCTCCTGGTACGCGGTGGGTTTGCTGGTCGCGCAAAGCCTGGATCCGGTTCTCCAGCAGGCGCAAAAACGTGTAGTCGTGACGGATCTCGGTGATCACGTTGGCGTCCAGAAGCTCAAGCTTGCCGATTTCCCGTAACGCCCCGTCCAGCGAAGGCGTTTGCAGGCTGATTTCCCGTCCTCCGCGCAGCAATTGGAAGCACTGGGCCAGGAATTCGATTTCACGGATGCCGCCCGGCCCGCGCTTGATGTCGTCGAGCCGGTCTTTGCGCCTAGCGTCCTCCTTCACGTTGGCGTGCATTTCCTGCAGCGCTTCGACCGAGCTGTAGTCGATATACCGCCGGTAAACAAACGGCCGCACGCTTTCAATGAACCGGGCGCCTGTCGCCAGGTCACCCGCGACCGGCCGGGCCTTGATCAGGGCATAGCGCTCCCAGTCACGTCCCTCGCGCTGATAGTACTGTTCAAGGGCAGCCAGACTTGATGTCAGGGGGCCTGAGTCACCGAAGGGCCGCAGCCGTGTATCCACCCGGAAACAGAACCCATCTGCGGTGAATTCAGAGAGGCCGGAAATGACCGACCGGGCCAACCGGGAAAAAAACTGGTCATTATCCAGGCCCCGGCGGCCGTCGCAGGTTCCGGACTGCGGATAGCAGAAAATCACGTCGATATCTGAAGAAAGATTAAGCTCGCCACCACCGAACTTACCCAGTCCGATCACGAACATTCGTTGGGGGCTGCCATCGGCGCCCCTGGGTGTTCCGTGCTTTTCTACCAGGCGCCGATGGTATTCTTCCATCGTTGAGGTCAGGCATATCTCGGCCAGCGAGGTCAGGCTGGCGAACGTTTCCCCCAGGGGGGCCAGCCCGCAGAGATCGCGCCAGACGATCCGCAGCATTTCCCGGTTGCGGAAAATCCGCAAACCAGGTTCGAGACCGTGCTCCCGGATACTTGCCGCCAGCCGGATAACATCCGGCGGACACGGGTCGTCAAGGCCGTCAGCCCAGGCAGGATAGCGGTCCAGCAAGCCGGTGGCGAAATCGCTGCAGTAACGCACGTGACCGAACCGGGCCTCTGCCGGTATCGTGACGGGTGGCAGGATGTTCCAGCCGGATTTCCGGTTGGTTTGTAGCATTTTGTCAGGTCCCGGTGGTTTGGTGCCCGGAAGGCAGGTCCCGGACGTGCAAGTCTCTTTGCGGGAACGGTATTTCGATCTGTTCTTCCCGGAAGCGTTTGATCAGCTGGTAATTGAGCTCATGCACGACCAGGCCGCGATCCGCAGGCCGCTTGATCCAGCACAGCAACTCGAGGTTGATGGCGCTGTCTCCGAAACCCCGGATTCGAACGCGGGCTGACGGCTCCTCAACCACCATTTCATTATCTGCGGCAATACCCTTCAGCGTCTCGAATACTTTGTCGATATCGGCATTGTAGGAGATGCCGATCGGAATGCGGATCCGGTGGCGGACATACGGACCTCCACTTTCGTTGACAATCTTGGCTGCCCCGATCACCGCATTAGGAATCGAAACCTCGACGTCGTCGCGCGTAATCAGGCGGGTTGAGCGGATGCCCAGGTTGGATACAACGCCTCTTTCACCGGTATCAAGCACGATGTAATCGCCGATTTTGTAAGGGGCGTCTGCAACGATCGAGACACCTGAAATCAGGTTGGCCAGCGTGTCCCGGGAAGCGAAACCGATCGCGATGCCGATGATGCCGGCCGAAGCAACCCAGGCGGTTGCGTCGATACCCCAGACCAGGAAAAAAAGGTAAATGAACAAACCAAGCAACAGCAGCTTGATGCCCATCTCGTAGAGTGGAATCGTTCGTGGCTGAAAAAGATGAAAACGGTCACGATCAGCCTCCAGCGCCTGCAGAATCACCTTGGTTGCGCGGAACCACGCACGGCCCCAGAACAACAACAAGGCCGTGATGCAGATCTTGATCAGCAGGGTTTCGAGCGCACCGGGAAAATCCAGGGTTGCCAGCGCCAGGACCAGGGAAAAAGTAACCGTGGTTTGCAATACGGGAGCGGTCAGGAAATGCGCAATCTGGTAATCCATCTCTGACCTGTTGCTCTTCCGGAACCGGTCCAGCAGGTTGTGGATCAGGGATTTCAGAACCCAACCCAAACCGTATCCGAGGGCTACCAGCACGATGGCCAGCACCAGGGGATAAGCTTGCAGAAAGTCCAGGCTTCCCTCAAGGGTTCGTTCAGGTAAGGCGAGATATCGAAACCCACGATCAAGTCGGCCAGCGAAGACGTAACGTTTTCAGGGCTATCGGCAGGCGGGCCGCCGCCGGTTGTTGGGCTGCCCCCGTCACCAGGGAGGAAATAGAGGTTGAATCTGCTCATTGCCTGGCGCCTGGTTTCTTTCGGCTGATGGTTTCGGCTTCGATATAGATGCGGTTCACCTTGGGCACGGCCGTTTTGATCTGCGCTTCAATGCGGTCAATGGTTTCTTCAATTTC
The DNA here is from genome assembly GCA_963766195.1 of uncultured Gammaproteobacteria bacterium. GTDB lineage: Bacteria > Pseudomonadota > Gammaproteobacteria > Xanthomonadales > SZUA-36 > JAHEFT01. The sequence continues at coordinate 13,020 of CAVXYY010000018.1, read as the reverse complement.
GTCAGAGCTTAAACCATCAATGAAATGCACATCCAGGTTTACCAGCACTTCGTTCGGGCCAAAATACAGGCTCAATGGCCTTCGGTGGGTAAAAACCCTTGGATCCTCTTCCAGGATCGTCCGGATTTTCTCGATATTGGCAACCCCAAGGCCTTCACCGATCAGCAGGGCTTTGCATTCGACGGCGAAGAAAAACGCAACGCTGACCAGCAACACGCCAATCAGTATCGATCCAATCCCGTCAAAATAGGCCCAGCCTGTGATCTGGCCCAGGAAAACGGAAAGCAATGCAATGGTCAGGCCTACCAGCGCCGCACTGTCTTCGACCACCACCGCGATGGTTGTGGAATCCTTGCTGTCTTTAAGGGCGCGGATGAAAGAACGGCTCTTGCGGCTTGTCTCGAACTGCTTGAGCGCGACCCGCAATGCGGAGCCTTCAAAAATCATGGCCAGGATCAGCACGACGTAGTTCCACTGGACATTTTCCAGTTGCCTGGGCTGTAAAACGTGCTGCACGCCCTCGTAAAATGCGATTCCACCTCCGAGGGCGAAAATCAGGATGGCTACGACAAAACTCCAGAAAAAAATCTCGTTGCCATGGCCGAAAGGGTGGGTCGAATCAGGCGGTTTCTTGCTCAACCGGATTCCGACAAGAAGCAAAACGCCATTGCCGGTGTCTACCAGGGAGTGAATGCCCTCGGACAGCATCGCGGCCGATCCGGTGAAAAAAGCGGCAGCAAATTTGCTGACTGCGATAGCCGTGTTGGCCGCAATGGCGCCGTAAATCGCTATTTTCGATGATCCGGCCATGGTCCCCGCTGGTTGGTAAAAATCGAAAAACTGATGTTACCAGAACGGGAACACACTTTGAGTAACTTGTAGGAGCAACCCATGGTCGCGATTGCATGAGCTCCAGGTGGTTATTATAAAAATCGCGGGCATGGCCCGCTCCCACATACGGTTAGCCGTAGCGGCCTTCGATATAGTCAGCGGTTTCGCGGTGCCGGGGGGTGACGAACATTTCTCCGGTTTCGGTGTGTTCGACAACCTTGCCCATCAGCATGAAGACGCATTCCTCGCTGGCCCGGCGGGCCTGAGCCATGTTATGCGTAACAATCAGGATGGTGTATTGGCCCCGCAGATCCCAGATCAATTCCTCCACCGCTTCGGTGCCCTTGGGGTCCAGGGCTGAACAGGGTTCATCCATCAGCAGTATGCCGGGTTTAACCGGCAGCAGGCGCGCAATGCAGAGTTTCTGTTGTTCTTCGAGTGAAAGCCCGGTGGCCTTCTTCTCCAGGCGGTCCTTGACCTTGTCCCACAGCAGTACCGTTTTCAGCGCATCCTCGAGGATGTCGTCTTCTTCGCTCTTGGGAGTTTTCCTGTCGGCGCTGTGAATCCGGTGCCCGAACAGCACGTTGTCGCGGATGGAAATGGGCAGGGGGTTGGGGCGCTGAAAGACCATGCCGATCTGCTTGCGAACCTGGATCAGCTCTACGTCCGGGTCATAGATATTCTCACCCATCACGTCGATCGTGCCGGTGATGCGCACGTAACCCAGCCGCTCATTGATGCGGTTGACGCTGCGCAGGAAAGTGCTTTTGCCGCAGCCTGACGGCCCGATCATCGAAGTGATGATGCCCTGCTTGATGGCGAGATCGACGTTGAACAAGGCCTGGAACGTGCCGTACCAAAGGTTCAGTTTCCGGGTGTTGATGGCCAGGTCTTTAGCCTGCTGTTGTGCCTGGCTGGACATCACCCGAACCTCCCTTCGACGTAGTCCCGGGTTCGCGGGTCCTTCACTTCGCCGGTGAAAAGATCCTCTGTGACACCGACTTCGACGCAGCGGCCGTCCAGGAAGAAAGCCGTCCGGTCAGCCAGGCGGCGGGCCTGCTGTACCAGGTTGGTGACCAGGATGATGGTGACTTCGCTGCGCAATTCCTTCAGCACATCCTCGATACGCATGGTGGTTACCGGATCTACTGCAATCGAGAATTCATCCAGCATCAACAGTTCCGGATTCTGCGACAGCGCGCGCGCGATGGTCAGGCGCTGTTGTTGTCCGCCGGACAACAGGCTGCCCAGCGAAGTCAACCGGTCCTTGACTTCATCCCAAAGCGCAGCACGGGTCAGGCAGCGTTCGACGATGACGTCCAGCTCCGCCTTGTTATTCTGACCATGCAGGCGGGGCGACAGAGCCACGTTGTCGTAGATCGACAGGGGAAGCCCGACGGGAAGAGGGAACACCACCCCGATCCTGCTGCGCAGGCCGTAAACATTGCGAATTTTCCCGACATCGACGTTGTTGAAGGTGATTTTTCCCTCCACCTTCATTTCCGGGTTGAACATATCCATCCGGTTAACGGCTTTCAGAAACGATGTCTTGCCTGCATTGGCCGGACCGATGATGCCGAAAATTTCGTGCTCATGGACATCAAAGCTGACGTCCTCAATAGCCGTCACGTGGTTATAACTGATGTGCAGGTCTTTCACGCCGAGCTTGACCGGACTTTGCTCGGTGTCCCTGTTCAGCGATGTGGAGGCAGGACTCACCACTTCTTCTTTCCCCGCAGGTACATGCGCAAGGCGATGGACAGGCTGTTCATCAGCAACACGATGGAAATCAGCACCAGGGCCACACCAAACGGCAGGTTCTCCGGCATGCCGGGTACCTGGGTTGAAACGACGAACAGGTGCAGAGAGAGCGCCATGGTCTGGTCGAAGACCCCCTGCGGCAGCAGCGGCAGGAAGAACGCGGCGCCGGTAAACATGATGGGCGCTGTCTCACCGGCCGTCCGGGATACTTCGAGGATCACACCGGTCAGGATTCCGGTGATCGCATTGGGCAGCACCACCCGGCGTATCGTCTGCCAGCGGGTCGCCCCCATGTTCCAGCAGGCTTCGCGGAAAGCCAGCGGCACGGCTTGCAGTGATTCGCGGGTTGCCACGATGACCACCGGCAGGGTCATGATCGCCAGGGTCAGGCTGGCCGCCAGGATACTGGTGCCGAATTTGAAAAAGATCACGAAAGCGCCGACGCCGAACAGGGCATGCACGATGGACGGCACACCGGCCAGGTTAATGATGGCCAGGTTGATCGCGCGGGTGAACCAGTTGTCAGCCGCGTATTCGCTGAGGTAAATGGCCGCTGCGATGCCCAGTGGCACGGAGGCGATCAGGGCAACCATGACCAGCAGGATGGTGCCGAGCAAGGCCGGGAAAATCCCGCCGGCCGTCATGCCCTTGGTGGGGCCCGTGAACAGGAACTCGAGCGAGATAACCGGCGCACCCTTGTAAATCAGCGTGCCGAGGATCAGGACGACCGGCAGGATCAGCAGGCCCGTCATGCTGCCCAGGCCGAAGCGGAACAGCTTTTGCCGGGTGTCGTTCTTTTGATTCAGTTTGCTTGCTTCAAACATCCAAGTGTACTCCATCGCAATGAATGGCACTTTCAGCGTGACGAGAAGCCGTTAGCTGCAAGGCGCGTCTCGCAGGGAATGGCGCGCCCTTTCCAAGAGCCGCAACACCGCAGATGACGGCTTCTCGTCGCGCCCGAAGGGAGACCCACAAATGACTCAATACGGCGTTGCAGCCCTTGTTAAGGGAACAACCATTAACTGCGTACTGCGCCTTGTCTTGAATCATTTGTGGGCCTCTGAAAGTACCATTCATTGCGATGGAGTACACTCACTCATCCCTTGCGCACGCCCCGGACCACCAGGTCCGCGACCAGGTTGATGATGAACGTGATCACGAACAGGAAAATGCCGATCGTGAACAGCGCCTGGTAGTGGGGTGATCCGGCGGCGGTTTCACCCAGTTCAGCCGCAATGGTTGCGGTCAGCGCGCGAACCGAATCGAAAACACTGGTCGGAATGTTGATCGAATGTCCGGTGGCCATCAGCACCGCCATGGTCTCGCCGAAACCCCGGCCCACGCCCAGCAGCACAGCGCCCAGCAGACCGTTCTTGGCCGCCGGCAAAACGACCTTCCAGATGACCTGCCAGCGCGTGGCGCCCAGCGCCTCCGCGGCTTCGCGGTAGCGGTCCGGAACGGCCTTCAGCGCATCCTCGGCGATGGATGTCATGATGGGCGCCGCCATCAGGCCCAGGATGATACCGGCATTCAGTACGTTCAAACCCACCGGGACATTGAAGGTCTTGATGATGATCGGGTTCATGATCGCCAGGCCGATGAAGCCCCACACCACGGAGGGAATGGCGGCCAGCAGCTCCACGGTGATTTTCAGGAACTCGCGGGTTTTGCCATGTGAAAATTCGGCGATGAATATGGCGGTACCCAGTGAAAACGGAATGGCGACCAGCATGGCCAGGCCGGTGACGCTGGCCGTGCCCGCCATCAGGGCAAGAATGCCGAACGTTTCCTTGCTCTCGGAGGTCGGGCGCCAGTTCGGAGAAAAGAAGAATTCCCTGAAATCGAATTCGCCGACCAGGAAGCCGAACCCTTCCTTGGAAATGAAAACGAAGATTCCGACGATGAAAATAACCGCGGAAATTCCGCCCATGAACATCAGAACCTGGACGACCTTGTCGATGTACCAGTCGCGATTCAGCTTGTCGAAGCTGGCATCGATGCCGGCGGGCACCCGGGTGGACGCTGGGGTTTCCATCGAATCAGGCCGGATTGGCTTCATCACCGCCCAGCAGCTGAAGCAGATCGATGATTTTACGGCGCAGCTGGCGATACTGTTCCACCTGGTTCGTATCACCGGGTAGTGTCCAGTCCAGCGCGGATGTGTGGAACGGCATCTTCCTGATGTAACCGGATACCGGTCCGTTCAGGCTGATGATCACGATATAGTCCGACAGATCGTGCGCCAGCGCTTCCAGCCGCTCACTTTTCAGATCTTCGTTGGGCAAGCCGGTTTCATTCAGAAACTTCATTAACTCGGGCGAAGCTGACTCGCTGGATCCCGGGGTTGCCGATGAAAAAACCGCGCTGGTCGGAAAGTTCTTCCTGCCGATGGCCACGCGAGGTGCGCCAGGTCGGAACCGGGTTGATCGAGAAACAGGATGCGGTAGGTCTTGGGAAGTTTTTTCACCCCGTGTATCGCGAACACCGTTTGGTCACAGATGTTCTTGGCCTGGTCACCCACGCGTTTGAAGATGTTGAATACCGCGAAGATGACCATCATCGTGGTCGCGTCCATGCGGTCGTCTTCGGCAAACAGCTCGTCGTAGAAACCATCCATCCGGTGTTCCAGCCGCTTGACTGCGTCCATCAGGGCGATGGCCCGTTCGGCATTGCCCTGCCGGAAAGCCGCGCGGGCCCCGGACAGGATGTCGATGGAATCATCCGCCAGGCTGTCGATCCGGCCGCAGAATTTTTCCGGCAACGGGTTATCGAGCTGCAGCCCCTCGCGGCAAATCGTCACGGCGTAGTCGCCGATTCGCTCGAGTATCACGTTGACCCGGATGGTCGAGGCCATTTCCCGCAAGGCGCCGGCGCCCGGAAGGTAGCGTGCGATAAAGGTGTGGCACAGGCGGTCGCACTGCCTGGAATCCCGGTTGATCGGGTGATCTCCCAGCACCACCTCGTAAGCCAGCTTGCTGTCGCCCAGGATCAGGGCTTTCTTGGCGTTGCGCAACGCCGCTTCCACATCGTCGCCGATCTTCCACAACCAGCTGCGGATGTAGTTCAGGTCGGTTTCCATGCGTTCTTCAAGATGGCTCATGATGAATTCCCGCTGTAATTACAGGCTCGAAAGCTGATAAAGCCCGGGCGTCGGTGTGTTGACGCCCGGTTCCCGTTCCGCCAATTTTACAGCTTAAGCGGCTAGCCGCAATTGACGTCAGTCGCCGGGGCGTAACCCTTTTTCATGATAATGCACTGTCCTTCGTCGCTCAGGATCCAGTTCATGTACTCGGCAACATGCCCGGTGGGCTGGCCGCTGGTATACATGAACAGGGGGCGGGCGATCGGGTAACTGCCGTCAACCGCTGTTTCCTCCGATGGAAGGATACATTGCGCCCCCGGTTTCCGTGGAAATGCAGGCGAGCTTGACGTGCTCCGTTGCGTAAGCCAGGCCGCTGTAGCCGATGGCGCAAGGCGTATTTTCAACCAGGTCGACGACGTCCTTGGAGCCGTGCATGTCGCGCGTACCCAGTTTGAAATCCTTTTCATTCAGCACCGCTTCACGGAAATAGGCGTAGGTGCCGGAGTTGTTCTGCCGGCTGACCACGACAATCTCCTGGTCCTGGCATCCGGGCACTTCGACGCCGAGATCGGTCCAGTTCAGGTAGCTGCCGCCGTCGGCGTAGATTTCGGCCAGTTGCTCCAGGCTGAGCGTGTCGATCGGGTTGTCGGGGTGCAGGTAGACGGCCAGCGCATCGTAACCGACCACGAACTGGATCGGATCATGTCCGTTGTCCTGCGCCTGTTTGATTTCTGAATCCTTGATGGCGCGACTGGCGTTTGCAATATCCACCGTGCCATTGATCAGTGCCGCAATACCGGTGCCGGAACCGCCGCCACTGACCGCTACAACCACGGACGGATTGACAGTCTGGTACTCCTCGGCCCAGGCCTGGGCGACGTTCACCAGGGTGTCTGAGCCCTTGTTTTGAATGACCTGGCGCTGCTCTCCACCGCCACAGGCGGATAACAGGGTGGTGCTGATAATAAGAGAAAGAACGAACAGTTTATTGCGCGTGAGCATCAGATTCTCCCGATGATTGGACTGACAACCTTACCAAGCTACCCGTCATTTATGACAATTGCGTGACAGGGCGAATGTGGCGCCGCCGGTGTCCGGCCAGTTTGCCACATTCGAAATGGAGTACAAACTTCGCGATGTCTTTTTAACCGGTCAATGACTCCAGCCTCTTCAAAAACCGGTTCAAGCCGCCGACGCTTATTCCGGAGTTTCAGGCTGCTCAACCTGCAGTTGCCCCACGGTCACCGGGTACCCCAGCGAGACCCAGCCCTGGATGCCCTCCCACAACACGGCGGTGTGTTCAAAACCCTGTTTGACCAACTCTTCGTTGACCGATTCAGCGGCTGCGCGGGGGCATTCGCAGTAAGCCACGATCCAGGTGCCGTCGGTCGGCAGGTTGGCCGTGACGGTATCGAAATCCTCGTAGTACGGCAACGGCACGGAACCCTCGATGTGGGCCATTTGCCAGGTGGAAGTCACGCGCGTATCGAGCAGCACCATCCGTCGTTTGGCCTGCAGCGCCTCGAGCAGGTCGGCGGCGCTCACGTAAGTGCCGTCCTTCAGGTCAAATTCAGGCGGCGGCGATTCCGGATTCAGGATCCACTTATCGGCGGCGGTGGTGATTCCAGCACCGGCACGGCCATCTTCCAGCCGGCAGCCCGGGTGCGCAGAAACGCGGTAATGCCATTGATCTCTTCCGTGCTGAGCCGGTCACTGAAACCCACCATCTCGGTTCCGTCGCGGCCGTTTTCGATCGCGTATTTAATGAAAGCGTCCGTGGTCAGCGAAAGCATGGCCGGGTTGCCGATCGCGGGTGCGGTGACGCCTTCCCCCTGTTCTCCATGGCACTTCGTACAATTCACGGCAAACGTCTCTGCGCCGAGAACGATGTCTCCCTCGACCGGTTCGATCGGCAAATAGAGGGGTTCCGCGCCGGTCTGCTCTCTGCAGCCAGACGGGTGAGCCGGTGAATTTCTTCACGGCTCATCGGTCCGCCCATTTCTTCAGAAAAAGCCCCCATCGGGGTGCCGCGCCTGCCGTAGCCGATGGTGTAGCGGATCTCGCTCGGGAAACCCGAGGCCATCAGCGATTGGGAGCGCAGTGACGGAGCGTGGTCATTGACGTAACCCTCGCGGTCGGCGCCGTGACACAGGGCGCAATATTTCTGGTAGTCGGCAGCGGCCGCGGCCGATTCCTCGGCGCTCAGTTCATCGAGCTGGGCATAAACGGCGATTCGCCAGCCGCCAGCAGTGATTCCCAACAAGGCGAACAACCAAATCCATCGTCTTTTCATCTGCAATACTCCGGGGAATCGGGTTCCCCCTGCCGGTTAAAACAATATTAGCCGGCGATCCGGTCCAGCGCATCGGCCAGATGTCCAACGGTCCTGTCGATGTTGCCCAGTTTGTCGAGCCCGAACAAGCCGAGCCGGAAGGTTCTGAATCCGTCAGGTTCGTCACACATCAAGGGAACGCCGGCGGCAATCTGCAGGCCCTGCTCCATGAATTTCCTGCCGTTTTGAATATCCGCGTCAGCGGTGTAACTGACCACGACCCCGGGCGCCTGGAATCCCTCGGCGGCAACGCTGGGAAAACCCCTGCTCTCGAGCAGTTCACGGACTTTTCGCCCCAGCTCCAGTTGCTGTTCGCGAACTTTTTCGAAACCGCAGTCCCCGGTTTCGATCATCGCGTCACGGAATTTCTTCAGTGCGTCGGTCGGCATGGTGGCGTGATAGGCGTGCCCGCCGTTCTCGTAGGCCCGCATGATGTCCAGCCACTTGCGCAGGTCGCAGGCAAAACTGGTGCTGGTCGTGCCGGCAATGCGTTCAGTTGCGTCCTGGCCCAGCATCACCAGCGCGCTGCACGGCGAAGAACTCCAGCCTTTTTGCGGCGCGCTGATCAGGATGTCCACACCGCAGGCTTTCATGTCGACCCATAATTCGCCGGAAGCAATGCAGTCCAGTACAAACAACCCCCCGGCGGCATGCGATGGCATCGGCCAGTGCACGTGATGTAGGCGTCGGGCAGCAGCATCCCGGAGGACGTTTCCACGTGCGGCGCAAAAACCACGGCCGGCTTCTCCGCCTTGATGACGGCAACGGCTTCTTCAACGGGAACCGGCGCAAAAGGCGCCTGCGGGCCGTCACTCACGGGACGGCGCTTTGAGCACGATGATTTCAGAAGCGATACCGCCCATTTCCAGAATCTGGGACCAGCGGTAACTGAAAAAACCGTTGCGGATGACCAGGCATTTCTTTCCGGTCGCGAACTGCCGGGCGACCGCCTCCATGCCATAGGTGCCGCCGCCGGGCACGATGACCACGGCCTCTGCGTTGTAGACCTTTTTCAGGGTGGCGGAAATATCGTTCATGACGCCCTGGAAGCTCCGGGACATGTGGTTCAATGAGCGATCGGTAAAAACCACGGAATATTCGAGCAGGCCATCGGGATCGACATCGGGTAACAGGCCGGGCATTTTCTGGGTCTCGTCTTGCAACAGGGGCCATCAGAATATCATCCGCCTGTTAAAATGTGGTCTGAAAACCGGCTTTTTCTTGACCAATCACAAAAGGATCGCGAAAAGATGAAATTTTATGACGGCCAGACCGCTCCCAGCGCGTCCATGTGAACCTGATGGAAGCGGATTTCTGGCACGAACGGTGGGAAAAAGGGGAAATCGGCTTTCACCAGCAGGATTTCAACCGGCATATGCAGGCGTTTGTCGATCGCCTGGGGATCGAACCCGGCGCACATGTCCTGGTTCCGCTGTGCGGCAAAAGTCTCGACATGTTGTGGCTGGTGCAGCAGGGTTACCGGGTGACCGGAATAGAACTCAGTGAACGGGCGATCAGGGATTTTTTCGTCGAAAACCGTCTGGTTTACGAACTTGACCGGAAGCCGGGCGTTATTTCGTATCGCGGCGAAAACATCATCCTCCTCTGCACGGATTTTTTCACCGTCGACAAAACGCACCTGCCGCGAATTGATGCCGTCTATGACCGCGCCTCGGTGGTTGCCTTGCCGCCGGAGATGCGGCCGTCTTATGCCTGGCACCTGGCCCGTTTGCTCGAACCGGGTACGCGATTATTACTGGTTACGCTGGATTATCCGCAGGAAGAAATGCGGGGGCCACCGTTTTCCGTCACTTTCGATGAAGTCCGGCGATTATTTGGTTTGCAGTTCAGCATTGAACGCCTGCATTCCGAGGATTGCCTGGCCAGGGAGCCCCGCTTCCGGAAAAAAGGGCTGACGCGGCTTGAAGAGCACGTGTGCCTGCTCCAAAAGACTAGTCCGGCAGTGAAGCAGGCCGGGTCAGGCTGACCAGGCGCGCAAGCCGGCCTTCCAGGTCCTTCCAGTCCGACAGGATGTCCAGCTGCGCAACCGCACCCGTCGGCATCAGCTTGTAGTCATCCGGCATGGGAATTTCGTGATTGCACAGGTTCTGCAACAGGATCTCAAGGCCCGGGTTGTGCCCGGCAATCAGGACACGCCGCGCATGACCGGGACAGTCGTTGAGCACATTGAGCAGTGAACCCGCGGACGCGTGGTAAATCCGGTCATCCCAGTTGACCTGTTCTTCACCGATGTTCATTTCCCCGCAAACGGCCAGCACCGTCTGCTTTGCCCGCTCCGCGGGTGAACTGACGATGTAGTCGGGCACCAGGCCCCGCTGCTGCAAAAACCGGCCTACCCTTGGTGCATCCCGGCGGCCGCGCTTTGACAGGGGCCGGTCAAAATCACTGCGCGCGCCGGTATCCCAATCCGACTTGGCGTGCCTGAGAATGAGCAATTCACGTTTCATGCTGCGCGATATTAACCCGATACCGTTCTCATCAAAAGCAAAAAGACCGGCAGCACGGACCCACACGTGTTGAATCCGGACTGGAAGACGGTCAGAATCCCGTGATCCGTTAAAGTGTTTTTTAACGTTTGACTTCCCGGGACTTGAATGAGCGGTGTGAACTGGCTATCGAAGATTTCGTGCGTGTGTGTAGTCTTATGCGCACAAGCACCCGTCGGGCAGGCATTTGCCGATAGCGTGTCGACCGGAACAGCCCTTTCCACCGAAGAACAAGCCATGCAACGCGTGCGGGAAGAGTTGGAGAACCTGGAGCGGCGCTGGTACGGAATCGCGCGGTTTCGATACAGCTACCCGCAACAATTATCGGTTGGTTTCGGGGCGATGCTTGTCAAACAGCCCAAAGATACGGATTGTTCGTCGACCTGCATGGTGCAGGGCTGGCAATTCGAAATTGAGCCGGGTTTGTACGGGACGCAAGCCAGCGTGGGGTGGGGTAAACTGACTGGAGCAACGGGCCGGACCAAACGGCTGATGCACACGGTTTACCTCGGGTGGGCGGTTCGGGGCGTGGTGCTGCGCACCTACCGTGATTTCCGGTATACGCCCCTGCCAAAGACACTGGCGGGCGTCGAAGGCAGTTTTACCTTTGCCCGTTTGAATTTCTCGCTGGGTCTGCTGCGTTCGCTGTCATCCGGTGCCGGCGATGACTGGATCATCTCCAGCGGCGCGGGGTTCGGTTTTCGGAACCGGGTCAGGACAGCATGGAACGGTTGGCTGCTGGCCCTTGCCTGCCTGGCAGCCAATGCCCCGCTGCAGGCGCTGGAAACCGACCAGTTTTATGCCTGGGGTAAGCCAATCGAAGACTCAACCGATTATTTGAATGCCTGGGTGAAGTGGCAGGTTCAAACAGCCCTCGATTCCCGAAAAGACTCCGGCTCGCTTGACTGCGAAGCTGCGGTTCATCGGGTGCACAAAGACCTCCAGGATATGGTTTACCAGCCCATTGAGGTATATGGATCCTGTCCACCAAACTGGTTGACCGGATACCGATAGGCCTGGAAGAAGAACGTGAGTACCGCAAGCAATGGATGCTCTCCAACACTTTCCCGATGGATTACGCTCGTTGGCTGCCGCCCGGCCAGCCCGACCCTGCAGGTCAATGGAATCCGCTTCGGTTCGGATAAGCTCGCACATTTTTTTTCTGAAGGCTGGTGGTATCACGGTGGTGGTTGAAACGCGGAGACAAACTCTCCCGGGAGCAGGTGGAGCGCGGCCTGTTCGAATACGGCTCGCAGATGGAATGGTTGATTCTTGGCAAGATGGTGACAGGCATCATCTCCCCGGCTGATTTGGAATCCAACTACCAGGGCTTTGTCTTTTACCAGCAGATGTGTCATGGCGACGAACCCCTGCTGTACCGGCAACAGGACCGTTGGCGGTTCTCGAGTCGTTCGATTTTCGCAACTACATAAGCCCGGAATGGGATGAATCGTGGAATCCCAATCATTTCGACAGTGTGCGCTGGAAGGGCATCAGGTCCACCATCGAACGCTACTGCCCGCAGTTGCACAGCCCCTGGGTGGAACAGCAAAGGGCGCGCTACAAAGCCATGGATGCCCAAACGGTCACGGAAACCCTGATTGAGGAACAGGTGGCGGCAGGAAAAATGCCGGATCCGAAGGCATTCGACATTACAACGGTCTGCAACGGTCAAACGGACATGGGGTAAGTCAGGTATCCCGGGGTCAGAGTCAACTGGCAGACTAAAGCGTTAACTCACAGGCAAATCTGCCAATGGAGGCTGCCGGAGCATACCGTGTACCCGGTTGGTTCTGTTGAACCATTGACAAAATGGAGAATGAACGTTCATTCTTTATGCTGATAAGGCTCTGATACGGTCGTTCGGAGCTATCCAAACGCATCAGTCTCGCAGTACAGGCTCCGTTCAATGAACGCACACATTCGCTTCTTCGTCACCATCTCCTCGCTGGTGCTTTTCCTGGTTGCCTGCGGACAACAGCAGGCGCCGGTTGCGCAGGCGTCCGCCCCCGAAGTGACCGTGGTTACGCTGAAGGCACAACCCGTCACACTGACGCGTGAACTGCCCGGGCGCACCAACCCCTTGTCGTCGCCGAGGTTCGACCCCAGGTGACGGGAATCGTGGAGGGAGCGGCTTTTTACTGAAGGCAGCCTGGTCGAGGCGGGTCAGCCGCTGTACCAACTCGATGATGCGACCTACCGAGCAGACTACAACAGTGCGAAAGCCCTGCTGGTCCGGGCGCAGGCGGCCGCGGATATCGCACGCTTCAACGCCGAACGCGCGGAAAAACTGATCACGTCGAAGGCGATCAGCGAACAGGAATTGGTCAATGCCAGGGCGGTCGTGAACCAGGCAGATGCGGATGTGGGCGTGGCCGAGGCGCGGGTCGCCAGCGCCGAAGTGCGTCTGGGCTATGCGCGTATCACCTCACCCATCGCCGGCCGCATCGGCAAGTCGACGGTCACGCGGGGCGCCCTGGTGACCGCCGACCAGGAGACTCCGCTGG
>CAVXYY010000017.1:0-23401 GCA_963766195.1 uncultured Gammaproteobacteria bacterium | reverse complement strand
GGGATAAACCGGTGGCTCTGGGATCAAACAGAATGGAAAGAATGTACATGCCCACATTAATCGCGATGATCAACTTAACAAATTTGTTCGGATCACGAAATCCTCGGGTCCAGAAGTTGTTCTTCCACAATGAGGCCGGGTTGGCCATACTGCAATACGGGCATTTGGACTCAGACGCGCTGATAAGTTTTCTGCAGTTGGTGCAAAGGATGGATTGTCGTTGATAATTTGCCATAGGTTCAGGTGAAAAGCTGCATAGTATCTAAGATTTTTCCGAGACGACTTTCGGAAAAAGAGGCCCCTAGGGCAGCAAGGACTCTGATTAGTTATATCGGTTTCAGGTGTCGGGTGTCGGGTGTCAGTATCTAACACTTCCCTTCCCTGACACCTGAAACCTGACACCTTACGTTCCTTACAGCATGTTGTCGAATAAAGCCCGCTAAGGGCCTATTTTACCGCAATCCTCATTCCTGTATTATTCCGCCACCCACAGTAAGGAGTCCGCATAAGTTTCAGGGCGGCCGCAAGGCCACCCTGAAAAGGAGGTTGTTAAAATTTTAACCGGCAGCTTACCAACTGCATGGATTATAATAATACCGATACCTGATTGGTCAAGGGTATCGAAACACTCCTGATATTATTTGGAACTTGGAATTTTGATATTGCCTGTAATGTTCCTTTCCAATTGACACATGATGCTCATTTCATTATGATAGCACCCTGTAGTACAAAACCCGGATAGGAAACTCTCACCGCCGCCCCCAGACTCCTTCAAGGTCTCAAAGGTAGAGCGGAGCTCGTATTCCATTTGGTTCGCAACGCCATCGGTTATTACCGGATTATCCGGATATTCATAAGCTTATATGATTCGGCAACACAAACACATCAGCAGTCGGCAAACATTTTCGAGTCTGGCCATCCTAACCATCCTCATCATGATCGGGGCTGGAGTGATGGTAACGCAGTACCGTTACAATCCGGCGGTACTGCAAAAAGATGCCCTTTCGTCGACGGCGGACAACATCAGCCGATCTTCCCCACCGTCTTCCGACAAATCTTTTCTGCCCTTGCCGCAGGGCCTGGTGCCCCTCACGGCCGGCGAAATTTTTGAGGCTCAGAATCTTTCCGATAAAATCAATGGTAAGGCGGAATTATATTTATCTGCCGGTTTTACCCGTCTTGTCAGTCAGCGGTTTAAGGATGAAAGTGCGTCTGATCTGTGGCTGGAAGCCTTTGTCTATGACATGACCAACGGTCATAATGCTTTTTCGGTGTTCAGCGCACAGCGACGGGAAGACGGGGTTCCCCTGATTTAACACAGTATAAATTCTTACTGTACATCCAATGCTCTTTTTTTTGTTCATGGCAGTTATTATGTAGAAATAATTGCATCCGAAGCATCCGAGCGGGTGGTGCCACCCATGAAACAGCTGGCCGAAAGATTTATTCACAACACCGGTATAAAAACGGCCGTCATCAATGAAATGGAACCGTCCCCAACAAGACCTTGTTGCAAACAGCATTGCGTTGATCTCATCAGATGCCTTCGGCTATGAAGGTTCTGGACAAGGTGTACACCGCCGAATATGAACTGGATGGGCAGCCTGATGGCGTATTTCTCCCGCCGGCAGTCGAAAGAGGATGCTGATAAATTATCCCAAGCCTACCGCAAATTCTTGATGACTTTCGGCGGAACGGCCATTGAAGCCCAACTGCCGATCAAAGATGCATACCTGGTGGAAATCCTGGATACCTATGAAATCATCTTTTTTTACGGTGCCTATGTGGGCGGTGTTCGGGAAGCCTGCAACCATCGACCAGGCAAAAAAAATGATCCTTCGATTGTATGACCGCATAAAAGAGGTGAGCGGTGAATCCTGACGCGAAAGCAATGCGTTAAACAGACGGCAATTTCTATTCCGTTCTGCAAAAGTCGGAGCCTCTATAGCCGCTGCCTGTGCCGCAGGGTTCTGGTTTCATGATGCCAAGGGCCCTGATCGGCCGACGGAACACCATTCAGACATTCGCCTGCCGGATTATTCTGTTGAGGGCCTGGGAGCCAAAATGAGTGTTGTTCGCGGCCAGGACAGGGTCGCCACTTTACGGCTGGCCTTAAAATCTATAGGCGGTATTGAAACGTTTATTAAAAATGGCGATCGCGTCTTGCTCAAAGTCAATGCCGCTTTTGCATCTCCCGCCATGCTGTCGGCAACCACCCATCCGGCAATTGTCGCTGAAATGACGGCGCTGTCTTATGGGGCGGGTGCTGCCTCGGTTGTGGTAACGGATAATCCCATCAATGATCCTGCCAAGCTGCTTTAACCTGACCGGGATCGCCGAAGCCGCCCGCGGTGCCGGCGCCAAAGTCATATTGCCGCGCGATGAACTATTTAAGTCCCTGACTGTACCACAGGCGAAATTGATCCGAAACAGGCCGGTCCTTTACGAACCTTTGGTGGGGGTATCACCAAAGTTATCGGAATGGCACCGATCAAGGATCACCATCGCAGCGGCGCATCCATGGTCATGAAAAACTGGTACGGCCTTCTGGGGGGGTCGCCGCAACATTTTTCATCAGGATATCAATACCATTATCATGGAACTGGCCATGATGGTAAAGCCGTCCCTGGTGATCCTGGACGGGACCATGAGCATGATGACCAATGGGCCCACCGGCGGCAGCCTGTCGGACCTCAAGCAGACAAATACGATGATTGTTGGAACCGACCAGGTGGCTGTGGATGCGTTTGGAGCGACAATACTTGATAAAAGGTTCAACGATCTCCCATTCATCGGCATGGCTGAAACAGCCGGGCTTGGAACCGCCGACTATCGTTCACTGAATCCGGTGGAATTGTCATTATAGCGCCGAGCGCAGGGAGCAAAGCGCAACGCGCAGAGCGTAAAAGAGCGTGGCAATATGGATATTGTAAAGGTTTCGGGTGTCAGGTGTCAGCCCAGCCGCTGGCCCGAAACCTCTTATGAAACTACACCAAAATGGCGCGGTTTCTTAATGATTATAGCCACCAAACCCACGAAAAAACACGAAACATTGTTTTTATTTTCGTGTGCTTTCGTGGGTTTCGTAGCCAACAATACCCCATGAGGGGAATTAAGTTTCTTTTTCGATTAGACCGGCCGCCCTCGCGAGGCGGGTAATTTTTTTTTGGCCGGCGGCTGGGCTGAACCCGGAAACCTCATACCCGATAGAAACCTTGAACTCTGAACCCCGAACTTTGAACCCTAATCATGAAACATCTTGACACGATCCACGGATCAGTCAGATATTTTTTTTGGTCTTATTTTTATGGTTTTGTGCGGCCACTACCTTAGGGGATCAATGGTGGCAACTGCGCGGTTGGCCGGTAAACTGGATCATTCAGCTGGATCCGCTGGTCGGACTGGCCACCTTGCTGAGCTGCGCGAAGTCGGCCTGGAGGGGCTGGAAAACCGCCGTCCGGCCGAGTTGTCCGGCGGGCAGCAACAACGCGTCGCAGTGGCACGCGCCATTGTCAGCCAGCCCAAACTGGTCCTGGCCGACGAACCCACGGCAAACCTGGACTCGGAATCTGCGAAACACTTGATGGAACTGTTCCGCGAACTGAACGAAAACCACGGGGTGACCTTCATCATTTCAACCCACGATGAACGTGTGATGCGTTATGCCAGGCGCTTGCTGGCGATGCAGGATGGCCGAGTAATCGCCGACAAATCCCAGGCAGCCCGGTGAAATGAGCCCCGGGCGCACCGGCATTTCTACAGCGCTTCCCGGGTTGCTGATGGGGCTGCTGCTGGCTGCCGCGCCGGTACCTTCCCTGGCCGATACCGAGTGGTCTTTCGGCGGCCACATCAAGCTGCAATCCCTTTACGCCGGTTACCCGGACAACAGTATTTTCAGGGATATCCTGGGGCCGGATTCACTGGACAACACAGCAGCCAGCCGGATCAAGGTCCATGCCAGGCATGAAACGTGGGATTTCAACCTGGCCTACCAGTTCATTGCGATATACGCCGACACCCTGCCCGTGGCCGACCGCTTTCCGGACTCGGCGCTGCCGGTAGACAAGGTAATCAGCGATAACCGGCGCTGGTGGGACCTTACCCACTCATCCGTCAACGGGCACAAGTCCGCAATCATCAACCGCCTCGACCGCCTGAATATCGGATACAGCAGCGACCATACTGTTTGGCGGTTCGGCCGCCAGGCGATCAGCTGGGGCAACGGTATGCTCTTTACCACCATGGATATCTTCAACCCTTTCGACCCGGCAGCCGTTGACAAGGAATACAAAACCGGTGACGACATGTTGTACAGCCAGTACCTGTTCGACAGCGGCAACGACATCCAGGGCGTCGTGGTGGTCCGGCGCGATCCACGCACCGGGCAGGTTGAATCAAACCAGTCGTCGCTGGCTTTCAAATACCATGGTTTCCTGGGCGACACTGAACTCGACCTGCTGGCGGCGCAACACTACGGCGACCCGGTGCTCGGTTTGGGCGGGATCACAGATATTGGAGGGGCCATCTGGCGTGGTGACCTCACCTGGACCCACACCGACCTTGAGGATGCGGTTTGCGCGGTTACCAGCCTGAGTTATTCGTGGAACTGGGGTGGAAAGAACATAAGCGGTATGTTCGAATATTATTACAACGGGTTCGGGCAGACCGGTGGCGCGTACTCGATCGACGATCTGCTGCGCAACCCGGAGTTACTCATTCGACTGGACCGGGGCGAACTGTTCACACTGGCGCGGCATTACCTTGCTGCCTCCGCCACCATTGAAGTGTCCCCTTTGTTCAACGTGACCCCGAATGTGTTCGTCAACCTTGAAGATCCGTCCGCCCTGGCCCAGCTTGTTGTACAGTATGACTGGAAACAGAACCTGCTCGTCCTGGGTTCTTTGAACATCCCGATCGGACCGGATGGCTCGGAATATGGCGGCACGGCATCACCGGTTGAGGGTCTCTATTTTTCGACCGGCCTGAGCCTGTTTGCCCAGTTGGCCTGGTACTTTTAATGAGCATAATTGATCAGAGGTTCCTTAATTCATGAACGAACTCACACCGATACAGGCACGCATTCTCGGCTGCCTGATTGAGAAAAAAGAAACGACCCCGGAACAATACCCGCTGACAGTCAATTCGCTGAAAAACGCCTGCAACCAGAAAACCGCGCGCAATCCGGTCACGTCCTACAAGGAAGGTGAAATCGGGCACACGTTGCGGGAACTGGAATCGCTTGGATACGTCCGCGAGGCCTGGGGGTCCCGGGTGGCAAAATATGAACACCAGGCTGGAAAAGCCCTGGACCTGCAAAGCAAGGGCCTCGCCCTGCTCTGTCCGCTGATGCTGCGGGGCCCCCAGACACCGGGAGAGCTGAAGACCAACGCACACCGGTTGCACGAATTCGACGACCTCGATGACATTCAATACACGCTGCAACGCCTGGCCGAACGCGAGCCGCCGCTGGTGGTATCACTGCCCCGCCAGCCCGGGCAGAAAGAGGTGCGTTACGCGCACCTGTTGTGCGGTGAACCCGACATACCGGAAGCAGCCGCGTACTCCGGCCCAACGCATTCCGCGGGAGGCCTGGCCAGCCGGGTCGATGAACTGGAGGCCGAAATGGAACGGCTGAAAGAGGAAATCGACCGGCTTAAAGAGCGGTTTCAGGCGGACCCTGAAGAATACGCCTGAAGTATCTGCAGGCATTGCGAAAGGTAGCCGCTGCCAAACAGGTTGAGATGATTCAGCAAGTGGTATAACTGGTAAACCGGCAATCGCTCCCCGTGCCCCGGCGCCAGCGGAGTTACTTCCTGGTACGACGCGTAAAATGCGCTGTCAAAGCCACCGAACAGCCGTGTCATCGCGAGATCCGCTTCCCGGTGGCCATAGTAGACAGCGGGATCGATCAGGCAGGCTTCGCCCTTTTCGTCGACGATAAAATTACCCCCCCACAAGTCTCCGTGCAGCAGGCTGGGCGGTTCGACGGCAGCCGCCAGCAGCGCCACGATGCGCGATTCGCCACGGTCCAGCAAACGTTCCAGGTCGTTTCCATGACCTCGTTCAGCGGCCAGCCGTAGCTGGAAACGAAGGCGCCGCTCGAGAAAAAACTCAGCCCAGTCGCTGCCATCGCCAACCGGGACCGGCGTATTCGAAGCCTTTACCCAATGCCCCCCCATAGGCTGGTTGATCTGGGGCGCCGAGCCGATGAAATTGTCTTCAGAAAAACCCGAGGCGGGTCCCCGGTGAGTGTGAAGGTCCGCAAGCTTGCGACCGAAAGTCTCAAAAAAATGGCGCCCTTTTGGGCCCGGTTGAATCCACTCGAGCACCAGCGAATCGTTGCTGACGGCCAGCACTTCCGGCACCCGGATCGCACCGGCCGCGGCCAGGGCGCGCAGGCCATTTGCTTCGCATTCGAACATTCCGGGTGAGCCTTGCTGGCGCTTCACGAAGGCGCCGGATCCATCCGCAAATACGGCGATTTGTGCATCGGCGATACACCCGCCGCCCACACGATTGATCCTGACCGGCGGGCCCTTGCCAAGCTGGTCCAGAATCGGGGGGTAAGAACTGCTCATCGAAATTGGATCAGAAGCTCCCTAGATCTTGCGCAGTAAATTTCCGCACGCATCCTCCAGGATATCGATCACGGTCTGAAAGCCTTCCTCACCGCCATAGTAGGGATCGGGCACTTCCGCCACGTCGTGAACTTCGCAGTAATCGCACATGCGAACCACGCGGGCGCGTGACCCCGGGTTCAGAGCGCTGACGTCCCTTAAATTGTCTTCGTCCATCGTGACAATCCAATCGAAGCGGTCAAAATCACGCGGGCCGATCCGGCGCGCCAGGCTGTTCAGTTCATACCCCCGCGCAGTAGCGGCCGCGCGCATCCGCCGGTCCGCCCTCTCACCGGCGTGGTAGCCAATGGTTCCCGCCGAGTCCACGGAAAACTCGGCATCCCTGCCGGCTTCGGAAACGAGTTTGCGGAAAATTCCCTCCGCGGTTGGAGAGCGGCAGATGTTGCCCATGCACACGAATAAGACAGATTGAGCCAAATTGAGTCGCTCCCTGATGACCGGTCAGTCGATCGACACCAGCTCAATGTCGAAATTCAGTGCTTTCCCGGCCAGCGGGTGGTTGCCGTCGACCGTGATGGATTCATCCTGAACCGAGGTAACCACCAGGTTCGCGACCTGTCCATCCGGACCCTGCGCCTGCAGGCCCATGCCTAATACCGGGGTCAGGTCATCCGGCAATGCACTGCGCGGAACTTCCTGGACCATCTGCGCGTGATGCGGGCCGTAAGCGTCTTCCGCCCGGATATTCACTGTTTTGCTTTCACCCACCGACATGCCGTCCACCGCCTTGTCGAAGCCCGGTATAACCTGGCCGGATCCCAGCTTGAACGCGAGCGGCTCGCGACCGGCAGAACTGTCAAACTGTGTTCCATCGTCCAGAGTTCCCGTGTAATGGATTTTTACTGAATCGCCCGATTTTGCCTGGCTCATGGCTTGCTCCTGAAATATGAAACCGCACATGATACAACAGATGGGCGCTGACAAAAAACCTGGCGCCTGGTGGCTTTGATAAAAGATTCAGCACCACCGACACCACATCGAACAGAAATCATAGGGTCCTGACGCAGATCATGGACAAAACATAAATACGGCCTACAAGTGAAGATGAGGCATTCCCGTCGACATAAATGGCTTCGCCTTGAGTGGCCTGGAGGTCGGCGCTTGAAGTATCTGCCGGTGGCCGCCAGGGACGTGGCCATCCAGAAAGGTCGCGCAGCCAGCCTGCGCGGGAGTTTCAAAGTGAGCCCCTTTCGTGTTTTACGCTTTACCGCTGCCCTGGCGGTGTGTTTCTTCGTTTCAACCATCGGCTTTGCCCAGACAGAGACTGAAGAGATCGAACCCAACGATCTGTGCCTGAACGCCCAGCCGGTTGATTTGTCTGGTCTGCCGTTTTACGTCAACGGCGACCTGATATCGGCCGTCAGCCAGGAAATGCCCGGCGACATAGACTTTTTACGCTTCGAAGCAGCGGAAGGTACACCGCTCCGCGCCCGCTTGCTTGCCGTCGCTTCTGATTCAATCCCGGAGTGGGACCCCTATCTCGGACTGTTTGATGAAGACTGCAACCTGGTAGCGGCAAACGACGACTACCTGAACCTCAATTCCAGGATCTGACTTCCTTGTTCCACCCGGCGGTGTTTTCATCCTGGCCGTTACCGGCTGCTGCGATTGGCCTTTCGAGGGCTATCACTTGCAGGAGGGTGCCTATCAACTGCGCCTGCTGGAACCGCCGGTTCCCGTCGCTGCAGTCACAGGGCGTGTCGTCGATGCGGTAACCGGCGATCCGATACCCTGGTCATGGGTGGAGCTCGTTCGCTGTATCCGTGAAGAGTGTCTACTACCCTGTAAATGGTCAAAGCACCGATGAAAATGGTGTGTTCCGGTTCGAATCCGACTCGCAAGGCATACCACTCGATCCAGCCAATTACCTGGTCCGTGCCATGGCCCCTGAATACCAGCCAGCCGAGACTGGACCCTACATGGCCTATTCCTCCGAAACGCTGGATTTCGGAGAAATAGTCGCTGGATCCGCCACCCTTCATCATCGAAAATATCAAGCCCTGCGCTGATATTCCAGCCGCCGGCGGTTCGTGCAAATACTCTGTGGACATCCGCAATAACACCAATAAAGCCGTTAAAGGTCTTGGCTGGAGCCTGGTAAGCGCCTGGGGCGGCACATCGCCCATGGGTTTCAGTACTTTCCCGGCGGAAAAATCGCGGCAGCTAAAGATCCCGGCCCGATCCTTCAACACGCTGGCTTTCAGCTTTGATATTCCGGCCGGTGTGGCCGAGGGTACCGTCATGTGCCCACAGGTCTGGTTTTCTGACCGGACGACTGAATACTTCGGCACCCTGCGTAGCCAGGATTTGTTCTGCGTAATGAAACAGGCGGGTGTGCTCGAATTCGTGGATCCAAAGAAGGCGGCAGCCGGACGGGGAATCATCCGCACGGGCTGCTGAATTAAAGACCCTTACATGAACTGCTCGTCGAGGATGCGCTGCTCCAGGGAGTGATCCGGATCAAACATCAGTTTGAGCGTGATGTTTTTGTCCTCGAATATATCGACGCTGATCACGTTGCGTATCTCGTGAGCGTCCGCCGTCGCACTCACCGGGCGCTTGTAGTAGTCGAGGATTTCGAAGCGGATGCGGGCACTGGTCGGCAATACCGCGCCGCGCCATCGCCGGGGCCTGAACGGCGATATGGGGGTTAGCGCCAGCGCTTCTGTACCGAGGGGAAGGATCGGCCCCTGGGCCGAGAGGTTATAGGCCGAACTCCCTGCGGCCGTAGCCACCATGACACCGTCACATACGAGGTCCTCAACCTTGACGGAGCCGTTCACCAGTACCCGGATATGCGCTGCCTGGTTGAGCTGCCGCAACAGGGAAACCTCGTTGATCGCGAGCGCGGTGGCCTCCCCGCCCGCTTCCGTCACCGCTATCATGCGCAGGGGATTGAGTTCGACCACGTTGGCTTCATTCAACCGTTCCTGCAGTTCATCCTCCCTGAACCGGTTCATCAGGAATCCGACATCACCGAGTTTCATACCGTAGACCGGCAATCCGGCAGGCAGGAAACGGTGCAAGGTTCGCAACATGAACCCGTCGCCTCCCAGGGCCACGATCACGTCCGCCTCGCCTATTTCACGCTGCCCGTAGCACTGCTGCAGCGTGTGCATCGCGCCCTGTGCAGCGTCCGTCTGGCTGGCGACGAAATGGATCTTCCGGTCAGGCGCCATTGCCGGTCCTGGCTACCAATTGTTCCAGGGCGCGGACGGCCACCGACAGTGTTGGGTAGTCCATCCCCCCGGATTTCTTCATGTCGCTGAGCATTTCCAATACGGGTTTGACGGCATCCTTGTTGGATTCCATCCAGGCTGCCACGGGATCTTTCTTCTTGCCATTACTCAACAGCACCCGCTCGACCAGGTTATTGTGAGTCAGGAAAAGTTCATCGCGCAGGTTGGACCGGGATATCGCATGCCATTGCCCGACCACCTTCAGTGATTCAACCTGTTTCTTGAGCCATTTCAGGTCCAGCGCCTCGCCCAAACCGAAGAATACCGTTGCAACCCGTTTCACGTCGTTCCTGCGCCGTGCGGCAGTTTCCACCACGTCCAGTGCGGGAAACAGACGATCCAGCATCACTACCTGGTCCGCCAGTTTGGGGCTGAAACCGCCCTCGACATAAGGCTGCGCCAGGCGTTGCAGTTCTTCCTTCTCCCCGGCGCTCATTGAACTGGCAATAAATACCTCCAGTTCCCTGAGGCCCGGCGAAAGCCGGTTGACCATGACCTCGATATCCAGTTTTCGACCCTGCAGGTTCAGCATCCAGCGCGTCGCCTGGCGCAGCAGTTTCCACATGGCTATCAATGCTGAATTCTGCAGATCACTGCTGGCCTTGTTGTCCAGCTTTTCAATTTTCGCCCAGAAATTGCGGGCTTCGAATACTTCGCGGGCAATGGAGTAGGCACGGGCAACCTCGGCCGGCGAAGCACCGGTTTCCTCGCACATCCTGAGCGCAAAGGAAGCGCCCATCCGGTTCACCAGGCTATTGGTCACCTGGGTCGCAATAATTTCCCGTTTCAGCCGGTGCTGCTGCATGAACGGCCGGAGCGGTTCCGGCAAACTGGCCGGAAAGTAACGCGTCAACTCACCCGACAGGTAACCGTCTTCGGGAACGTCCGAATCCAGTAACTGCTGGTATAACACGATCTTGCTGTAGGAAAGCAACACGGCCAGTTCAGGCCGGTACAGGCCCAGGCCCTTGTCTTTTCGTGCTTCGAGTTCTTCAACTTCAGGCAGAGACTCGAGTTGCCGGTCAAGCAGGCCCTCGTCTTCGAGGATACTGATGAAATGTTGTTTCGAGCCCAGGCGCGAACCGGAGAAACGTTCCATCATCGAAATGGCTTGTGCCTGGAGGTAATTACTGCGCAGAACAAGCGCGGCGACTTCATTCGTCATCTGGGCCAGCAGATGGTTCCTGCCGGCAAAATCCAGTTTGCCTGCCCGAATGGCCAGGTTCAGCAGAATCTTGATGTTCACTTCGTGATCGGAAGTATCGACGCCTGCCGAATTATCAATGAAATCGGTGTTCACCTGTCCCCCGCACCGGGCAAACTCGATCCGGCCTTTCTGGGTAAGACCAAGGTTTCCGCCTTCACCGATGACTTTGCAGCGCAGTTCGTTGCCATTGACCCGTAACCCGTTGTTCGCCAGGTCACCCACATCGGCGTGAGACTCGCTTGATGCCTTCACGTAAGTTCCGATGCCACCGTTCCATAGCAGGTCAACCTGCGACTTCAACAACTCCCGGATCAAGGCATTGGGGGCCATTTGTTTCTCTTCAACGCCGAGCCAGGCCTGCACTTCGGGGCTGAGTGGGATGGTCTTGTCCTGGCGGGAAAAAATGCCTCCTCCGCGGGATATCAGATCCGCCCGGTAATCTGTCCAGCTCGAGCGGGCCAGGCGAAACAGCCGCCGGCGTTCCTGGAAGCTTGCCTTGATGTCCGGATTTGGATCGAGAAAAATATGCTGGTGATTAAACGCAGCCTTGAGGACAGTCTGCTTTGAAAGCAGCATGCCATTGCCGAACACATCGCCACTCATATCGCCGATGCCCACCACGGTGAAGGGTTCGCGCTGGATATCCTTGCCCAGTGTCCGGAAATGCGCTTTCACACATTCCCACGCCCCGCGCGCGGTGATCCCCATACCCTTGTGGTCATAGCCCACGGAGCCACCGGAGGCAAAAGCATCCCCCAACCAGAACCCGTGCTGTTGCGCAACGGAATTGGCCGTATCGGAAAAGGTGGCCGTGCCCTTGTCGGCCGCCACTACGAGGTAAGGATCGTCGTCATCGCGCCTTATCACGTTGATGGGCGGCACGATTTTATCGTGATCTAAATTATCTGTTATATCCAATAACCCATTGATAAATAACTTGTAACAACTGACACCCTCTTTCATGACCTCGTCTCGACTGCCTGATTCAGGCATGCGCTTCACCACGAAACCGCCCTTGGCGCCTACGGGCACGATCATGGTGTTTTTCACGCTCTGAGCCTTCATCAGGCCCAGCACTTCCGTCCTGAAGTCCTCCCGCCGGTCGGACCAGCGCAATCCGCCGCGCGCAATCCGGCCTCCGCGCAGGTGAATACCCTCGAACCGGGGTGAATAAACCCAGATTTCCCGGAACGGGCGCGGCTTTGGAAGATCGGGCAACGCCCTGCTGTCGATCTTGAAACTCATGTATTCCTTCGGAAGACCCTGCGCGTCCACCTGGTAATAATTGGTTCGCAGAGTTGCCTTGATCACCTGCCAGAAAGCAAACAGGATGCGGTCTTCGTCCAGGCTGGAAACAGACTCCAGGGCCCGCCTGAATGCGCGGGTCAAGGCCGTCACCTGCGCATCGCGACTTCCATCCCTGGCTGCAACGCAATCAGCGACCAATTCAGCCAGCACCTTGTCCGAGTTCATCTCCTTCCCCATCAGGGTGGTCAACCGGCGCTCCAGGCGCTTACCGGCCAACTCCTTCCGGTAATCTGATTCCTGCCCCCTGAGGGGGTCAAAGGAAGCTTCAAACAACTCGACCAACAGACGGGCAATTCCCGGATGGCGGGCCAGGGTTTCGGCCATGTAATTCATCGAAAACGGCACCACGGTCTGCAACAGGTACTTGCAGTAGGCCCTGAGGATTTTGACCTGCCGCCAGTTCATCTGGGACGCAATGATCAGCCGGTTGAATCCATCACTGTCAGTTTGACCGTAAAGGGTCCTTTCGAACGCGTCCTGGAACGGGTCGCGAATGACGTCGAGATCCAATTCCCGGGAAACTGCGGGGACCATGTCGAAGTCCTGGATCCAGATGCTCTGCCCGTCAGGCATTCGCAGCTCGTAGGGTCTTTCACTGACAATATGCAAACCGAGGTTTTCCAGCATCGGCAAAACATCGGACAAGGGGATCGGGGCCTCTCTGCGGAAAACCTTGAAACGGATGATCCCCCCGCGTGGTTTCTTCGGGCGATAAAGGCTCATCCGCAAGTCTTCTCCGTGGTATACCGCATCGGCATTTTCCACGTCGAACGAAGCCACCCAGGGTGAAACGTCCTCTTTGTAAGCCTCCGGAAAGGCGCGGCCGAACTGGCCGGACAGCCTCAATCCGCTCTCCTCACCCAGCTTCTGCACCAGGATGCCTTTGAGCTCGTCGGTCCAGGAACGGACCGCTTCCGCAATTCTTTTTTCCAGCACATCGACATCGAAATTGACTTCCGCTCCGGGCCGGGGCCGGATGATGACCTGGAGACGCGCCAGCCTGGATTCGGAAACATGAACGGCGTAGTCGAGCCGCTCCCCCTTCAGCGCCTTGCACAGTATGCCCTGTATGGCCTCGCGGTTTTCCGTGTTGAAACGTTCCCTGGGCAGGAATACCAGGCAGGAATAAAAACGGCTGAAACGCTCCCTGCGAACAAACAGCCTGACCATCTGCCGCTCCTGCAGGTTTAGCACCCCTGTCGCAATTTCCTGCAACTGGCTGGAACTGGCCTGGTAAAGCTCGTCGCGGGGCAGCGTCTCCAGCGTGTGGACCATGGATTTCCAGGCGTGGCTGCCCTCGGTCAGCCCGGAATGGTTCAGCACATTCCGGGCCCTGGCCCTGACCACAGGCGTATCCATCACATTGAGGTTATAGGCAACGGATGTAAACAGACCCAGGAAACGGCGTTCTCCGATGGTTCTGCCGCGCTTGTCATACTTCAGCACACCGATGTAATCGAGATAACCGCGTCTATGTACCGTGGAACGCGCGTTGGTCTTGGTGATGATCAACGGCTGCACATGGTTTTTCTGTGCTGCATCTGCCAGGCTGGACAAGGGACGGGATTTGGTTGTTTCAGGCGTTTCACGCAGGATTCCAAGACCGGAGCCCGGAACCAGCCTGAGCTCATTTTTGCCCTTTTCGCGAACCACTTCGTAGTCCCTGGCTCCCAGGAAAACGAAATGATCATCCTGCAGCCAGTCCAGGAATGCCCGGTATTCCTCAATCCAGCCCGGTTCGGCCTTTGCTCCCCAGTCGTCCAGGTTGCGAGCCGTTTCATCTGCTCTGATCTCCATTTTACGCCAGTCTTCTACCGCCCAATGTGCGTCCCTGAATGCTCTTTGCAGGCGAACCCGGATACGTTCCAGGTCTTCGGAGCCGGTATGGCGGTCAATCTGGAACTGCATGACTGATTCGGGAATACCGCTCTTGCTCTTTCTCGGGTAAACCGAAGTCAACCGGCCCTTCCCGTCACGTCCAATCCGGATTACCGGATGGATAATGAGGTGAATCCCGATGTCCATGTCGGATAAGGTCAAAGAAGCCGAATCTACCAGGAACGACATATCGTCATTCACCATTTCGACGATGGTATGCGGCGACTCCCAACCGTCGGTTTCCAGTTCCGGATTAAAAACCCGGATCAGGATCTCGCCGGGAGCCCGTGTTTGCAGAAATTTCAATTGCCCCCGGACGATGGCCGCCAGGGTCTTTGGCGAGTGCAGCACGAGGTCTTCAACCGGAACCCGGCGGAAACATTGCTCAACATAACTGGTCGCTATTTTTCCTATGCCGGGGCCCATTTGTTTCTTGATGCTGGCAACGATCTCATCTGTAAGCGCTGCTTTCTGCGTTTCCTTATCGTGGTTCATGGTAGTGGCTGTCCTGTTGAAACGGCTATGTGCCGATAGCAACCGCGATTATAGCGATCATGGGAGATTAATGCTTCAGGCGCCCCTGATCCTGATCAGCTATTCGATGGTTACCGGGCTATTGACCTTTGCCTGTGCAACCGATAACCTGAACCTTATCTTTAAATCAAGATATAAAGATATATATGATTCAGGAAAGAAAAAACGCCATGGACCTGCTCCTGGCTTCGCACCATTGCCGCCTGCTTGCCGACTCGACACGGTTACGACTTCTGCTGTTACTGGAGCACGAAGAGATGAGTGTTGCAGAACTTGCCGGGATTACACAATTGGCGCAACCGAGGGTTTCCACCCACCTGGCCAAACTCAAGGAGGCAGGCCTGGTGGCGGACCGCCGGGACGGAGTGTTCGTCTATTACCGGATTGCCACCAATCCTTCCGACCCGAGCCTGGATCAGCTTTGGCAGTTCCTCCGGAAAAACACCGATGACCCCCTCCTGCAGCAGGACCTGGAGCGAATACCGCATGTCCTGAACAACCGAAGGGGAACGGAAACCTGGGCTGATAGCGTAGCGGGCGACATGGAACGGCACTACTCTCCCGGCAGAACCTGGGAGGCCACGGCCCGGGGCCTGGTCCACCTGCTGGAGCCGGGTGATGTTCTTGATATCGCATCAGGCGATGGTGTTCTGGCGGAACTGCTGGCTCCAACGGCAAACAGCATTACCTGCCTGGATATCAGCAAGCGGGTTGTCGAAGCCGGTCGCCGGCGCCTGGCGACATTCAGTAACGTCAGCTTCGAACTGGGCGACATGCATTCCCTTCCCGGTCCGGATGCCGCTTTCGACACGGTTCTGTTGATGCATGCCCTGACCTATACCAACAAACCGAAACTGGTTTTCAGCCAGGCGGCCAGGGTGCTGCGCCGCGGCGGCAAATTACTGGCGGTAACCCTGCAGCAGCATCAGCACGCCAAGGCGGTTGAACCGTTCAACCACGTTAACCTGGGGTTCACAATCCGGCAGTTGGAGAAGTACTGCTCAGATGCCGGATTACAGGTACGAACCTGCGCCGTTTCAGCTATTGAAAAACGCTCGCCCAACTATTCCGTACTGTCGCTTTCCGCTGTAAAACCATGACCAGCCTGCCCTACAAAGACCCCTCCAGGGTCCAGGTCCTGGAAGATCTCCTGGCCGCAAGAATCCTCGTCTTCGATGGCGCGATGGGCACCATGATCCAGGACCGGTGCCTGGAAGAAGCGGATTTTCGCGGGCAGAGGTTCATCGGCCATGAGCGGCCGTTGAAGGGAAATAATGACCTTTTGAGCCTTACCCGGCCCGATGTCATCAGGGATATTCACCGCGGTTTCCTCGAAGCCGGGGCGGACATCCTGGAAACCAACACGTTTAACGCCTCTTCGATTTCCCAGGCTGACTATGGAATGGAAAACCTGGTTCGTGAACTGAACCGCGAAAGCGCGCTTATTGCACGGCAGGCCGCCGATGATTACATGGCACGTCATCCAGGCGAGGTTCGCTTTGTCATGGGTGCGCTCGGCCCGACCAACCGCACCGCGTCGCTTTCACCGGACGTCAATCGCCCGGAATATCGGAACATCGACTTTGCAACCTTGCGGGACGCTTATGCCGATGCCACCCACGGCCTGATCGAGGGCGGTGTCGACCTGCTCGTGGTTGAAACGGTTTTCGATACGCTGAACTGCAAGGCAGCCCTGTTTGGAATCGCCAATGTTTTTGATGAACTGGGATACCGCCTGCCCATCGTCATATCAGGGACCATCGTGGACGCCAGCGGCAGAACGCTCTCGGGACAGACCGTGGAAGCATTCTGGCTATCCATCCGGCATGCGAAACCTTTTGCCGTAGGATTGAATTGCGCCCTGGGCGCAGCCGAGATCCGGCCCTGGATCCGCGAACTCGCCCGCGTGGCGGACTGCCCGATCAGCCTGTATCCCAATGCCGGACTGCCGAATGAACTGGGCGAGTACGACGATACACCGGACAACATGGCCCGGCTTCTCGGCGGCTTCGCGCAGGACGGCTTGTTAAACCTGGTCGGCGGATGTTGCGGCACGACACCTGCCCACATCCAGGCCATCGCCCAGGCAGTCCGGGGGAAACAACCCCGCACGATCCCCGAAACCCCCACCTGGTGCCGGCTTTCCGGCCTGGAACCCCTGGCGCTGACCCCTGACCTGAACTTCGTCAATATCGGCGAGCGCACCAACGTTACCGGGTCAGCGGTCTTTCGCCGGCTGATTCAGCAGGACGACTATTCCGCTGCACTGGACATCGCGCGCCAGCAGGTGGAAAACGGCGCTCAAATCATCGACGTAAACATGGACGAGGGCTTGCTGGACGGGCCGAAAGCCATGACCCGGTTTCTCAACCTGATTGCATCCGAACCCGACATCGCGCGGGTACCGGTCATGATCGACTCCTCGCGCTGGGACGTGCTGGAAGCCGGTTTGCAGTGCCTCCAGGGCAAGGGCGTCGTCAATTCGATCAGCATGAAGGAAGGCGAAGAGCAATTCATCGAGCAGGCCCGCAAAGTGCTTCGATACGGCGCAGCCATCATCGTTATGGCCTTCGATGAAAAAGGCCAGGCTGACACGCTGGAACGCCGTGTGTCGGTGTGCACCCGCGCCTGGAAAATCCTGACCGAAGAGGTTGGCTTTCCGCCCGAGGACATTATTTTCGACCCCAATATTTTCGCCATCGCCACCGGCTTGCCCGAGCACAACGGTTATGGCGTCGATTTCATAGAAGCCACCCGGCAAATCAAGCAGGCCTGCCCCGGCGTACTGGTGTCCGGAGGGCTCAGTAACGTGTCGTTTTCCTTTCGCGGCCAGGACCGGGTCCGTGAAGCCATTCACTCGGTTTTTCTCTACCACGCGATCAAGGCCGGCCTGGATATGGCCATCGTCAATGCGGGACAACTGGAAATCTACGATGAAATTGACCCCAGGTTACGCACCGCGGTGGAAGACGTCGTACTGAACCGGTCGGAGGACGCCACCGACCGCTTGCTGGAACTGGCCCAGGAATTCCAGGGCAGCACCCAGAAAGAAACCACCGACGAAGAGTGGCGCGCACTGCCGGTTCACGACCGCCTGGTCCACTCCCTGGTCAAGGGCATCAACAGCCATATCGACGAAGACACCGAAGAGGCAAGGCGGATGTCCACCCGGGCCCTGGACGTCATCGAAGGGCCGCTGATGGACGGCATGAACGTGGTCGGCGACCTGTTTGGCGACGGCCGGATGTTCCTGCCGCAGGTGGTCAAGAGCGCACGCGTGATGAAGCAGGCGGTCGCGGTACTGATACCGCACATCGAGCATGAGAAACGGCTCAGCGGCGAGACCGCCAGCAGCCAGGGACACGTGGTGATGGCCACCGTCAAGGGAGATGTCCATGACATCGGCAAGAACATCGTCGGCGTCGTGCTGCGCTGCAATAATTTCGAAGTCACCGACCTGGGCGTGATGGTGCCGGGTGAAACCATCATTTCCGAGGCCCTGAAAGTGAAAGCAGACATCATCGGCCTGTCCGGCCTGATCACGCCTTCGCTGGAAGAAATGCGTGTGATTGCGGCTGAAATGAAACGCCAGGGACTGGAACAACCCCTGATGATTGGCGGTGCAACGACTTCACCCATGCACACCGCGCTGCGCATCGAACCGGAATACGACAACGGGGTTTTCTGGGTCAAGGACGCCTCGCGCGCCGTTGGCGTGGCACGCCAGTTGATCGGAGCGGAAACCCGGAAAACCCTGCACCGCAAGACAACCGATGAGTACCGCAAAATGCGTGAGCGCCGGGCCGCGGGCAGCAACCGCAAACCTCCCGTTTCCATCGAGGCGGCCCGGTCCAATCGTTTGCGCATCGAATGGATGGCGTCCGACATCAAACGCCCGGAACAAACCGGCGTGCAGGTTCTGGAGGACTACCCGCTGGATCGGCTGGTCGATTTCATCGACTGGACACCCTTTTTCCAGACCTGGGAACTGGCCGGGCGCTACCCGGATATCCTTGACGACCCGGTTGTTGGTGAAGCCGCCAGCAGCCTGTACGCGGACGCCCGTGCGATGCTCGAGAAGATCATCAGTGAAAAATGGCTGCAGGCGCGGGCCGTTTTTGGCCTCTACCCGGCTGCATCAGACGGCGACGACGTTCTTCTGTACACCGATGACAACCGCGATGACGTCCTGGAAAAACTCCTGTTCCTGCGCCAGCAAAAACCCAAAGCCGAAGGCCGCGCCAACCGCTGCCTGGCTGATTACGTCGCCCCAATGGACGGTGGGCTGAAGGACTATGCTGGTTTGTTCGCCGTTACCACTGGACTGGGGATTGAGAAAAAACTGGCGGAATTCGAAGCCGCCCATGATGATTACAATTCCATCCTGCTCAAGGCGCTGGCAGACCGCCTGGCCGAGGCGTTTGCAGAGCACCTGCACCAGCGGGTGCGCAAGGAATACTGGGCTTACGCTTCCGATGAAACCCTGGGCAATGACGAGCTGATAGGTGAAGGCTACCGCGGAATCCGGCCGGCGCCGGGCTATCCTGCCTGCCCCGACCACAGCGAAAAAGAGAAGATATTCCGCCTCCTCGACGCTCCCGGCAACGCGGGGATGAAATTGACCAGCGGATACGCGATGCTCCCGACTGCCGCGGTGTGCGGATATTACTTCGCCCATCCGCAGGCGGAATACTTCGTTCTCGGCCCGGTGCTGCCCGACCAGATGGAAGACTACGCCCGGCGCAAAGGCTGCAGTATCGAAGACGTCCGGAGGCTGTTGCCAGCCAACCGGACGGATTAACTCCCACCTGTCGAAGCGATTATTAGTACTCGTTCAAACCTTGACTCCGCCGCCATGCGGCGTATTCACATCCATCTCACGGCTCTGCGGTGATGCGCGTGCCCGTAAAGCTGGGGCAACTGGCCATCTGGAAGTTGCCCTCTTTGTCGTAAGACTCTGCCATACCGGTGCCACTGTACTCGGTCGCGTCTTCGTTGATCGATACCTCATTGGTCACCTCTGTCCAGCCGACCAGCACTCCTGCATCGAACCGGAACATCTTGAAGCGGGCCAGGTAGTCGTTGCCACCGAGGTGCGTCCAGACCATCATGTGCGCGGACAGGGCGGCCGGATTGGTGCCCGGGGCGACCTGCCCGGTGCCGCCGGCATTGTACTGGTGCATGGCCGGAAACCTGAAGACTACGGGGCCACCCGCACAATTGGCGACTTCCACCTGGACGTCCCAGAGTCCTACAATCCGGCTTGGCCGGGCGTTGTTTTTCTGCTCATCGCCTGCCATCGCGGGCGCGGTTAACGACGTGGAGAGAAATACGATACAGACAGCGCTGGTAATACCAATAACTTTGGTCAGGTGTTTCATGTGAAGAGACTCCTATGGATTTTCGAAACGTTTCGCCGTTTCGGTTGCGCAATGGGCCGAGATCAGCCCATCGTTGGTGTCGTAAACTTCAACCACGGCAGTGCCGGTAAAACTCATACCGTCGGCGCTGATCTCCAGCCGCCGGGTGACTTTCTGGGTCTCCGCCACTGAGCCATCGTGGTTGAAGTGAAAAAACTGCAAAACCGCGGCGTAGCTTTTACCGGCCAGATGGCGCCAGCTGCCCTGTCCGAAGCTGCCCGGATTTGACGCGGTGCGCGCCCCGTTCTCCAACAGTGCGCCGCACGGAGAAAAGGTGTCCACGGCCCGCAGGGTGGCCAGGCTCGCACCGCTGCCACAGTCTCGAAGGGTCACCCGGACGTCCCAGGTACCGGCGACTGCCTGTGCCCAAGTTGCGTCTGTGTTCACGGTTAGAATTTTTGCGGTGGGGTTTTGCGGTTGATGTTCCCATTGGGCCGGCGCCGCGGTACCCGGATCTTTTCGGCAGGTGCAAATCATTACAGCGGTCCGAGCATGCCAGGCCGGTGATTCAGCGACTCGCACAGGGCGAGGGAATCGTTGGTGATACGCCTGATCGGGATTACACCGGAAGCGCCCGGCCGTCCAACACCATCGCCGTCCCAGTCATACCGGATCTGCCCGGAACGACAGTCATGAAATTCCAGCTCGATGGTCCCATCCTGAAAATGTTCGGGTGCCGGTTCAGCGGCGTCAAAAGCGCCTCCAGCGGTCCAGTCGATGACCAGTTCGGCGGTTTCACCGACAATGGGCCCGGCAGCCGTCATCCAGCGGTGAGCAAATTCATCGTCGGCAGGGGGATCGGGCGCGTAAGTGAACCAGCCCAGGAAAGCCCGGTTAGCTTTTTCGTACACGCTCAGGAAAAAGCCCTGTCCTGGCGTATCCGGGTTGTACCAGCTACCGGCCAGGCCGGAATTGATTCGAAACGGTGCGGGTGGTGCCAATGCAATCACGAACTCGCCGTATTCTTGCCCGCCAACACTCTGTGTGACTAAATAGTAATTCTGCCCTGCTTTGAGATCGATCCGGTTCTGACCATAGCGCATAAACCCCACCCGGTTGGCTACCGGGTCTGCGGGATCGAATGGTGCAGTGAAGATCTGCAAACAAACAAAAATGCTCCAGCGAATTGAACTATCAGAGAAGTAGTAGGACCCATCGCGCGCTACCTGGATGGGGCCTGATTGATGATAGGCGGTTTTTTTACCGCCGCTGCAGTCAGAAGCGATCTTCGGATCACTCTCACTGAATGTTCCGCTGGTAAACCCGGGCACCGATGCGGTACTCACGGAACTGACTGAACCGGGACCGCGGAACCAGATCGCCCATGGACCCTTTTGTGCGTGACACCATTGTTGCAGGAAAAGGACATAGGTTTTGCCTGCTTTGAACGTAAACATGGAAGGGTAGTCGATTCTGGGGATCATGTAATTCTCGCCGGGCGACGCCGGATTGAAGCTGCCCTTGTACAGCCGGGTGCTTACGCCAACCGCGCCGTACCCATAAAGATTGTCGAGTGCATTGTCGAGCACGTAGCTGCCGTCCCTGGACACCTGGAACGTGGTTTGCTGATAAGCTGCCTGCTCCTTGCAGGATGCAGCGCTGTCCAGATAGATCATGGACGACTCATCGCCATTGAAAACTCCACTCAGAACAGTGCTCTCTGCACAGACGGGTGCTGAGCCGATGAGGAAAAGCGCGAAAGCCCATGATCGCTTGGGAAAAGCGGAAAATGAAAACATCAGAAGCGTCTCCTTGAAAATCTACAGGGGACCCGGCATGCCGGGGCCTTGATACAACGATTCACACAATGCAACAGAGTCGTCGGCGACCCGTTCGATGGGAATTACGCCGGACATTGCCGGGCGTGAGCCGCCGTCACCATCCCAGGCGTAGCGAATCCGTCCTGAACTGCAGTCTGTGAATTCAAGCTCGATGGTTCCATCCCGGAAGCGTTCGGGTGCCGGTTCAGCGGCGTCAAAAGCACCCCCTGCGGTCCAGTCGATAGCCAGTTGGGCGGCATTACCGGAAAAAGGGCCTGTAGCTATCATCCAACGGTGTGCAAATTCGTCATCGGCCGGGGGGGCGTCCGCGTAGGTGAACCAGCCCAGAAAGACCTGATTGAGATTCTCGAAAACGTCCAGGAAGATACCCTGCCCCGGGTTGGCCGGGTTGTACCAACTGTCAGACATGCCGGCGTTCATCCGGAACGGGGCGGGCGGTGCCAAGACATAAAAATATTCCCCGGTACCTTTGGGTGTACCCGGCTGGACAACAAAGTAATAATCTTTTCCGGCCTGCAATGAGATCGGCCCCCAGTAATAATCAAAAGCCGTAGTAGCGACGAAGTTGGCATACTCATCATCGGGATCGGCCGGTGCCGTGTAGACAGACAGGCAAAGG
This sequence comes from uncultured Gammaproteobacteria bacterium, assembly GCA_963766195.1. GTDB lineage: Bacteria > Pseudomonadota > Gammaproteobacteria > Xanthomonadales > SZUA-36 > JAHEFT01. The sequence continues at coordinate 777 of CAVXYY010000017.1, read as the reverse complement.
TCGTCAGCGCCCGCATCGGCGAAATAGTACAGCCCGTCCCGGGAGACCTGGATCGGGCCTGTCTGCTGGTAGCGGGAATAGACCGGATCCCACCATGTCAGGCATGGGTTTATCCGGGACGGACTATCGTCCGTAACCACACCCGACGTAAACGATGGCACTACTACGGCCTGATCGGAACTTACGCTTCCGGGACCGGTAAACGTTACGGCCCAGGCGCCCTCCACGGGCAGACACCATTGCTGCACGACCAGTACATAGGCGGTGTCCACGTCAAGATTGACTTCACCCGGAACGTGGTCGTAAACCCCCGATGCCACAAGATTCCGGGAAGGATCCGAAGCATTGAAGCTGCCCTGGTACAGCAGTGCCGTGACAGCCACCCCTGCAATGGCTCTATTCTCATACCATCCCCAACCGCCGAACGCATTCTTGAACAAATACTTGCCGCTGGCGGTTACTGTGAAGGGACTTTGCTGGTAGCCCAAAGGCGTTTTCGTGCATTCTCTTGGCGACGTGGGAGAGACTGTCAACAGCTGCTCAATTTCCGGCTCGGAACCATCGAACATCCCGCTCAGGACGGAGCCTACCGCCCAGGCTGGCGTCGCAGTAAAAATGAAGAGCGCCAACGCCAACACTGACGCCTGGAACACGCCGGCCCAACTGCAGGCTTTTGCCCGGAATACTGAATAATGTGTCTTGAAATTGCCGGCCACTTTCGGTTCCTCCCTCGGTTCTGCAATCAAGCGAACTGCATGGGTAGAAATTCTGATACCC
>CAVXYY010000016.1:0-188498 GCA_963766195.1 uncultured Gammaproteobacteria bacterium | reverse complement strand
CGCGCTCTCGTCGCCGGGCACGGCCAGAAACACCAGCGTAAACCGCCCCGCCTCATTGTCGACACGCCGCACTTCGCGCAGCCCCAGCAAACCAAAAAAGGCGATATTTGCCTCCAGGTCCGATACACGCAGCATCGTATGAAGATATTTCATCGCAACATCACTCCTTCATAGGTCTCGAATTTTTCCACCACCGCATCGGGCACAGGTGCTGGCGGCCCGGTCAGCTCCGCCACATGCACATACACCAGCGTGCCCACAGCCCGCAGATCGTCGCCCACACCTGAACCGTGCAGCTCAAAGGCAAAGGTCATCGATGTCCGCCCCACACGCGTGCAGCGCACACAGATGCTGATCATCTCATCCAGCCGCATCGACGCCTTGAAGTCCAGCTCGGCGCGCGCCACAAAAAACTCCGGCCCATCCTGCACGCCGCCATCGCCATAAATGCCCAAGGCCCGCCAATATTCGGTCAGGCCAATATCGAAATATTCAAGATAGCGGCTGTTGAACACCACGGCCTGCGCATCCACCTCGGCAAAACGCACCCGCTTGTCGAACCAGAACCGAAAATCTCCGCGCGCCATCATCGTCTCCGCATTTCCCATGCTTCCTACGCCGATGTAAGAAGGCTTGTCGCATCCAAAAGGTGATAAAATGACCAATCAGCCTCTCTGGCCAGCTGCCGCCATCCTCGCTGGCATGGCCGGTGCCGCCGCCCTGCTCGGCAACAGCTTCGCCAATGCCCGCCTTGCCGATCGCGCCGTCACCGTGCGCGGCCTCGCCGAAGAGGATGTCACCGCCAACCTCGCCACCTGGTCGCTGGCAGCCGTCGCCAACGGCTCCGACATGGCCAGCCTGCAAGCAAAAAGCGAGCGCGATGCCACCGCCATCATCGCCTTTCTCAAGGCCAAGGGCTTCACCGACGATGAGATCGAAACCGGCGCCATCAACATCAATCAATACACCAACCAGAACGGCATCCCCAACATCACCATCCGCCGCAGCCTGAAGCTGCGCACCACCCGCGTCATGGAAGCCAGCAAGGCCTATAGCGCCCAGGCCGAACTGATCCGCGACGGCGTCATCTTCGATTTAAACGATGGCGGCATGGGCTGACAGCTTCACCCGCCTCAACGACGTCAAGCCCGCCATGATCGCGGCAGCCACCAAAAACGCCCGCGAAGGGGCGGACCAGTTCGCCAAGGATTTAGGCAACAGCGTCGGCCAGATCAAAACCGCCGCTCAGGGCTATTTCTCGATCATCCCGCGAGACGGCGACAATGTCAGGGGCAACGCCAGCGATTCCCCCTTCCAGAAGGTCCGCGTCGTCACCACCATCGATTTCTATCTGGAATAAGGCTCAGCGCGGCGCCGCTTCAGTCCCCGCTTCGGCCCCCGCTTCAGTCCCCGCTTCAGTCCCCGCTTCAGTCCCCGCTTCGGCCGCCAATTGCGCCAGCGCCGCCTCCGCCGCGATGGTCGATTGCCAGTCTTCGTCTCCGCTCGCCGCCGCTGCCCAGGCCGCCTGCGCCAGATCGCGCTTGCCCTGCGCCATGGCAATCATGCCGGCTTCCAGCTGCACTTCGCCCGCAGCGTCGGTGTCTGTCGGCGTGCGCCGCGCCGCTTCCAGAATTGCTGCCTCGGCCTCCGCAAAGTCACCCAGCCGCCGCGCCAGCGTCGCCTTCAACAGCCAGCCGCGCGGCACGCCGGGATCAGCCGCCAGGGCCGCCCCAATCGCCGCCATCCCCTCGGGTTCGCGCTTCAGGTCCACCAGCGCTTCGCCGCGCAGCAACTCCAGCATAGCTGCCTCGCCTGCTGCCGGGGCCAGCTTCAGCGCCGCCTCGGCAAAGCGCAGCGCTGTTTCGGGCCGGTCCACCATCAGCGCAGCATTGGCGCCTGCCGTCCATAGCGCCCGCGCCGGAGCTTCGCCGTCACGCCCCGAAGCCGCCAGCGACGCTGCCGCCTCGAAGCTCGCAAGGGCCGCGTCATGATCACCCTTCAAAAATTGCGCAATCGCCAGGCAATGCCGTGCTGCACTGCCGCCGCCTTCCACGCGCCAGCCATTGGCCACCGCCACGCCGCGCGGCGGGTCGCTGCGCGCCACAGCGGTGCACGCCCGAAAGCGTGACAAGTCACCGGCCATCGGCTGGGCCATGGCAGGTGCTGCCAAAACTGCGGCCATCACAAGAAACGCATCATCAAAGCCCGGCCACCAGTCCCAGCAACACGGCGATATCAGCATCGCGCGACAGCCGATGGTCGCCATCCTTGATGAGCGTCACCTGAACATCGTGCGCCGCCAGCAATTCCGCCACCTGCAAGCTCAGCCGCCACGGCACCGCATCATCACGCTGCCCATGCAACAGCCGCACCGGTGCAGAAATCCCGATCGGCCCGCCCAGCATCCGGCAGCCAGCCGCATCGTCCAGAAACGTCCGCGAATAGAGATAATCGCCGCCATAGCCGCTCGCCCGGCTGAAAAACCCCTGTGCCGCCAGCTCTGCCGCCTCAGCCACGCTCACATCCAGCCCCCAATCGACAAAATCGGGCGCTGCCGCCACTCCCACAAATCCCGCCAGCCGCGCGCCCAGCATCACCCCGGCCCGCAGTCCAACCCATCCCCCCATCGACTCGCCCACCAGCACCACCTGCCGGCCGGGTGCCACATGGTCGACAAGCCCCAGCACATCGCCCGTCCAGCGCGAAATCGAACCGTCCAGAAAATCGCCCACACTGGCGCCGCATCCCGAATAATCGAGAAGCAGGCACGCCCGCCCCGCCGCCTGCGCCCAATCAAACAGAGCACAGGCCTTGCCGCCCGTCATGTCCGACATATACCCCGGCAAGAACACGATCAAGCGGCCCTGCGCCCGCCGCATGCCGATACGCCAGACCGCCCGAACTTCGTTTCACTTCAGCCATGATGGCTGAATGGCTCGCCTTCCGAAAAGACGCAAGCGGCCCTCAGCGGACCACCGCGCGCACATAAAGATGCCATGTCGCATAGCCCAGCACCGGCAGCGCCACCATCAGCCCGACAAACAGCGGCACCGCCGCCACCAGCAAAATCAGCGCCACGCGCAGCCCCCAGCCCAGCATCACGCCGGGGTTGCGCCGAAACACCGCCACCGACGCCGCCACCGCCTCCCCCGCCGACACCGGCTTGTCCACCACCATCGGAAAGCTGAACGCTGCGACCGCCAGTGTCACCACAGCAAAACCAGCCCCCACCAAATTGCCAAGCACAATCATGCCAGCCTTTTCGGTGCGCCGAACAGATTGCCCAGAAACAACTCGGGGGTCGCCGCGCCCAGCGTGCCCAATGTCGTGCGAAATATCGCCTGCGCCGCCGCCAGCCAGCCCAGAAACACCAGCACCAGCATCACGCTCAGCCGGAACAGCGGCCCGCGCGACCGCCCCTTCAGCGGGTCCAGAAAATGCCGCCAGCTCAGATCAAGCCCCGCCTCATGCCGCCGCGAAAGCTCATAAAAGCCCGCCGCTGCAATCGGGCCCACAAGCGCAAATCCCGCCGCCAGCGGAAAGATGATCGGAAACAGCGCGGCATTGAACGCCAGCGCCGAAGCCACGATCCCCACCACCACATAGATCACCGGCAGCATCAAAATGTCACCGCGCCGCAATTTGAAGTCCGCCCAGCCCTTGGCCAGCGCATCGGCCAGATCGGCCCCAGTCAGGACATCGGGCTCAGGCACAGCAGTGCCGTCCATCTCATGATCGAATTGTCGGTCGATGTGCATGTCGATCTCCGTCGCCAGCCCCTCGTCGGACTTCAGCATACGCCATTGCTCGAATTTCTCAACCAAAACCCCCCGCATTTGACCGCCGTCGCTGTTGACACGCGCCCGCCACAGCCACAGGAGCAAGGCGCAATCTCACACACGAAGGCATCATGTCCGACCTCATCACCATCAGCCTGCCCGATGGCTCGGTGCGCGAAATGCCCGCGCGGCACCTCCCCGCGCGGATGTCGCGGCGGCCATCGGCCCCGGCCTCGCCAAGGCGGCGCTGGCCGCGCGGGTCGACGGCGAGCTGCGCGATCTCTGCCCGCCCGTTCGACGGCGATGCGCACCTGGCGCTGGTCACCGCCCGCGACGAGGCCGACGCGCTCGAACTCGCGCGCCACGACTTACGCCCATGTGCTGGCCGAAGCGGTGCAGGCGCTGTTGCCCGGCACGCAGATCACCTTCGGCCCGTCGACCGACGACGGCTTCTATTACGACTTCGCGCCCGCGGACCGCGCCGTTCACCGAGGAAGACCTGCCCGCGATCGAGGAGAAGATGCGCGAGATCATCGCGGCCGACAAGCCGCTGCGCCGCGAAGTCTGGAGCCGCGAGCAGCTGATCGACAAGTGGCGGCGAACAGGCGAGAGCTTCAAGGCCGAATGGGCCGCGGAACTGCCCGAGGGCGAGGAGCTGACGGTCTATTGGTCGGGCGACGACTGGCTCGACATGTGCCGCGGCCCGCATCTGCCCTCCACCGGCAAGCTCGATCCGCAGGCCTTCAAGCTGATGCGCGTGTCGGGCGCCTATTGGCGCGGCGACCAGAAGAACGCGATGCTGACCCGCATCTACGGCACCGGCTGGCTCAACAAGAAGCAGCTCGACGCGCACCTCCACGCGGCTGGAAGAAGCCGCCAAGCGCGACCACCGCAAGCTCGGGCGCGAGATGGACCTGTTCCACCTGCAGGAAGAAGCGCATGGCAGCGTCTTCTGGCATCCCAAGCGGCTATCACATCTGGCGCGAGCTGGAGGCCTACATGCGCCGCCGCGATCGATGCCGCCGGCTATCAGGAGGTCAAGACGCCGCAGGTGATGGACGCCCGCCAGTGGGAACAATCCGGCCATTGTTTGGTAGGAAAGAAATTAATCGCGGGCATGGCCCGCTCCAACATGTGTATAATATTAATAATTCATACACATTCAGATTGTCATGCGAACCAACATAGTCATAGATGACGAACTGATGAAACAGGTTTTGGAACTGACCGGGCTGAAGACCAAGCGCGAAGCGGTTGAGCAAGGCTTGAAGGCGCTGGCGCAGTTGAAGCGCCAAGAGAAAATCCGGAAATTCCGCGGCAAGCTGCAATGGGAAGGTGATCTCGGGCAGATGAGGCGGGACTGATGTTCGTTGCCGATTCCAGCGTGTGGATCGATTATTTCAATGGCCAGCCCTCACCTGAAACCGACACACTGGACAATGCTTTGGGCCGGGAACTGGTTTTGGTGGGCGATATCATGCTGGCCGAGGTGCTGCAGGGCTTTCGCCGGGACCGGGATTACCGCGTGGCCCGTGACCTCCTCCTGTCCCTGGAGGTTGTAAACATGCTCAACACTTCGATCGCGCTGCTCAGCGCCGGGAATTACCGCACACTGCGCCGCAAAGGCGCCACGGTGCGCAAAACAACGGATTGCATTATTGCCAGCTGGTGCATTGAACACGGACGTGCCCTGTTGCACAGCGACAGGGATTTTCAGCCGTTTCAGGATCATCTTGGCCTGGCCATAGTGATTTAGACTCGGTTTCGCCCACGAACAATCGCTGGTTGCATAAAGGGTAGATTTCCTCCACGAACCGAGGATTTATCCGATATTCGTTTTTCCAATGCTGGTCTAACCTCAGCAGCACCTTATCGCTCGGTTGCTTTGTCATGTTCACTTCACTAAAATTGTACATATATTCTGTACAACTTGGCCGACCAAGCACCGACATGAAAAATGTGAGCATCAGTGAACTTCGTGCAAACCTGTTGCAATACCTGACGCTTACTCAACAGGGTGAACGAATCAATGTCACTTCGAAAGGCCGGGTGATGGCCACGTTGATCCCTCCAGCCAGCCAACAGGAAGCTGCGAGGGAAATGCTTGAGCAGCTTGCGAAAACGGCCGTTATCAACGATGTGATCTCACCCATCGGAGAAAACTGGGATGCGATGAAATGATCGTGCTTGATACCTGCGCGATCATTTGGGACGCACTGGATGCTGGCCAGCTGACAGGTAAAGCAAAAAAAGCCATTGAACGCCATAAGGACGAGTTGATCATTTGCGATATTTCCCTTTGGGAAATCGCCATGCTGATCAAAAAGGAACGTCTTGTCGTTGATAGCACCGCAACCGGGTTTATCGAGTTGTTACTCGAAGCACGTAATTTCCAGGTCCAGGAAATCACCGCTGAGATTGCTGCTCTGTCGGTTAATTTGGAGGCAGAGATCAGCAACGATCCTGCAGACCGGTTGATTGCCGCAACTTCGATTCTCCGCAATGCTCCCGTTATTAGCGCTGATCAGAGGTTCAGGAAGGCAACGGTGGTTGAGACGATTTGGTAGGAAGGCAACATCGTGAACTGGTGCCGCTGCGGCCGCTCCAACATTGCATATGATTATTAACATCGACACATGCGAACGATATTCGACACGCCTGTGAACTGGTGGATTGACAGGCAAGGCCAAGCGCGATGCGGTGGACGCAAGCCTGGGCGCTTGCGCAGTCGATCGCCAGGAGTTCGAGAACCGCGGAAGTGCTGAGCATCCGCAGATGAGGTATCGAACGTTGCCGCCAGCGGGATGATCATCTAGGCCGCCTTGTCGACACCTGAAACGCTGGCCGATTGGTTAGCCTGGACGAATCAGCTTGCCGTGGAGGCCGCCGAGTGCGGGATTGCAGTTCAGACTGCCCCTGGCTGACAGCATCATTTACGCCACGGCCCGGAAGTTCGACTGCGGTGGTTTGGACGCAGGATGCGGATTTTCAACGGATTTTCCAGTTGAAGTATTTCCCGTAGGAGCCATTTTGCATTCGCGGGATTTTCGTCTTTCGACCATTGGTCCCGGCATCGCGAATAAATTCGCATCCTACGGAAACACTTTATAATCGCGGATGAATCCGCTCCAACGCATAAAAGCAATCATACAGCATCCTCATAAGCAGATCTGGGCCATTGCCGGGCCGGCCATCCTGGCCAACTCCTCTGCCCCGCTGGTCGGGCTGGTGGACACCTGGGCGATCGGGCATTTGCCGGGGGCGGTTCACCTGGCGGCGGTTGGGCTGGGCTCGGTGATTTTCAGTTACCTGCTGTGGGCGTTTGGTTTTCTGCGCATGGGCACGACCGGGCTGATTGCCCAGGCCAAGGGGCGCGAGGATGTGCCCGACCAGGTGGTCACGGTGATCCGCTCTTCCGGGCTGGCGGTGTTTTTTGGGCTGCTGCTGTTCGTGTTCCAGGAAGGCGCTGCTGGCCTTGTCGCTGAAAGCGATGGCGCCGCCGGACAACGTGGCGGCGATTACCTCCGAGTATTTCCGCATTCGCATCTGGGCGGCGCCGTTTACCCTGCTGGGTTACGCCATTACCGGGGTGCTGTTCGGGCTGGCGCGGGTGCGCACCATCCTGTGGCTGCAACTGTTTCTGAACATCACCAACGGCGTTCTGAACGTGACCTTCGTGGTGGGCCTGGGCCTGGGCGTGCCGGGCGTGGCGCTGGGCACGGTGATCGCGCAGGTGCTGACCGCGGTGATCAGCGTTTGGATGATGGTGCGGATTTTTGGCAAGGCGCCGCTTGCTGGCCGCACTGCGCGATGGCGGCTACCTGGGTGCTGTCGGGTTTCCGCAAGCTGGTGCTGGTCAATGGCTTTATCTTTATCCGCACCATTTTCCTGATGACGGCGCTGGCGCTGATCATGCGGGTGGCGGCCCGGATGGGCACGGTGGAAATGGCGGCCAGCCACGTGCTGAACCAGTACATGCTGCTGATCGCGCTGGGGCTGGATGGTTTTGCGCATGCCTCCGAAGCGCTGGCCGGGGCGGCCTGGGGGCGCAGCGACCGCGCCCAGTTCCGGCGCTGGGTGTACCTGACCGGTTACTGGTCGCTGGTTGCCAGCCTGGCTTATTCCCTGCTGTTCTGGCTGGTGGGTAATGACATTACGGCGCTGCTGACGGATATCGAGTCGGTGCGGGTGGTGGCTGCTGCCCTGTTGCCGCTGGTGATTGCCCTGCCCCTGGTATCGGTGTGGTGTTTTTTGTTTGACGGGGTTTATATCGGCGCCACGGCAGCGGCTTCGATGATGGTGACGATGGGGATTGCGTTTGTGATTTACCTGTTTTTGCTGGAGCCGATGACCGAGCAGTGGGGGCTGCATGGGCTGTGGGGGGCGGTGCTGGTGTTTATGGCGGTGCGGGGGCTGGGGCAGGCGATCTGGTATCCGCGGTTGGAGCGGCGGTTGTCGTAGGAGCGAATTTATTCGCGAAAACCCCAATCGCGAATAAATTCGCTCCTACGTCACAAACAACCCGAGTTTTGCAGGCGGGTCAGCGGCTCCAGCTGCTGGCTTCCGCCCATGTAGCCAGGCGCTGTTGATGTGTAGCTGGCCGTTCCGCCTTCGCAATCCAATTCCAGGTTCAGCTCACCCCATGGTGAACGGCTTACCGCCTGTGGATCGAAAGACCGGCCAAATTTACCACCCTTGGGCTGAATCAGTTCCGGGAAACTGATTCTGTTGCCATTAACGGTGCCGTTACTGAGCAACCAGGAGGCTTTGCCGTTCGCGTCGTAAGTAAACCACACCACCAGCGCCTGGCTGGCGACTCAATTGCTGAACGATAAACCCTTCGCCATCGTGGCTGGGATCGTACCAACTGCCATTCAGGTCTTGCGGTGACGGTGACGCACCCGTAGCCGCAGTCATGACCCTGCAAGTTCGGTCAGCCGGGACAGTTCCTGGTGGCCCCCGATATTGTCGATGCTGAAATTGGCGATCGCTTTTCCGCAATCCTGGAAACTGATGCTCAGTGAGCCGACGGTTTTCAACTCGACATCAGCGGGGTCGAAGTCCGGACCGAAACGGCCGCCTGAAGCATCCATCAGTTCCCGATCTCAATCCGGTTGCCTTCGACGGTGCCCGTTCCCAGCATCCAGCGCTGGTTGCCCTTGTCATCGTAGGTGAACCAGTAAACCAGGGCCCGTTGGTCTTCCAGTACTTCGACGATAAAGCCCTCGCCATCGTGCCCGGGGTTGAACCAGGCGCCGCTGTAGGTGCTGTCCACCGCCGGCGGATGGGCTGGGCCGGCCTGGTACTGAAAAAGTTGCCCGGCGGAAAAACCGGCCAGCGGCAGGCCGTTCCTGCGTGGCCTTACCCTTACCTGGTAGTTGGCGCCGGATTCCAACCCAGGCAGAGAGGTTGCGCCCAGGAAAACGCTCATCTGTGGCTTGAAGGGCCTGAACACCTGCAAGCCGGCCCCGGAAATCCAGAACTCCAGTTCGTCGGTTCCCAGCCCCGCGAGCAATCCATCGCGGTCGTCAACGTGCAGGCTGATGCCGCCGTTGGCGGCCTGCTCCACCTGCAGGTACACCGAGAGGTCGGGGAGCAAGTCCCCGGCTTCGTTGACGACGAGTGAGTAGTCGCCCTGGGACTCGTCCGGCAAAACCAGCACCCTGCCCGTCTCAATGCCCCGGTACTCGAACGTGGAACTCACGCAGCCCTGGTTCGCCTGGTAGCTGTTCCACACCGGGGCGTCGAGCACAATCCCTTCCGCCTGCAGGGCCACCGCCCAGCCTTTGAAGTCGCCTTCAGAGCACAGCGTGACGCGGGCGCGGCTGGTTTCGCCCAGCGGGAACTGGAAGGTGTCGTATTCTTCACTGTCGGCAATGCGGGTATCGACTTCAAACGGCAGGGTGGCCTGCACCACGTTGGCATAATTATTCGGGGGTTTGTCGGGTTTGACCTCCACCAGCATGGCTTCGTCAACCCGTCCGTCACAGTCGTCGTCGAGGCCGTTTCCCGCAATTTCGGGCGCCAGGATATGGCGTGCGGGATTGTTGTCGTCGCAGTCGCCGGTCACCGCGTTGAAGCCATCGCCGTCGGCATCGCTGCATTGCGGGCCGGCGCCGCCGAAACGTTTTTGCAGCTCCGCTCGAACATCCGCTGCAACCGGCCACTTCAGTGAGTCCATGTAACAACTGATGTTGCTGCCGGCGCCAACGCCCAGCGACAGGATGCGCAGGCCTTCCTTTTCATCGACGGTGAATGACGATGAATGGGTGGCGGCGTAATCAGCCAGGAATTCGAAAGAGCCGAGCACCGCTTCAACCCCGTGCAGGCTTTCGATCCGGTAGTACACCATCGCCCACAGCTTGTTGGCGGTCAGGCCTGCATCAGCGCAGGCCTGGTCCCTTACACAGGTTTCCCAGTCGGCCGCGTCGTTGGTCACGTAGTCTTTCCACACGGCGCGCACCGGCGTGTCGAAGGCGTCATCGGGCGCCTCGTTGCTGTGCGGAGTGCGGGCAAAGCGGTACGGCGCAAAGAACTCCAGGAAGTCGGTCCATGCATGCGCGTGATCCGGCAGGTAGTGCAGGTAATTTGAGTAGCGGTCGAAGTTGTGCACCATTTCGTGCACCAGGATGGCTTCGAGCCGGCCGGCGTCCAGTTCGCGAATGATGTTGTTGTAGTTCAGCGGATCCGACAGAATCTCGATGCCCTTGAAACCCAGCAGGCCGCAGCCGTAGCTGCAGGTGTCCGGCAGGAACGCAACGGTCAGCAGGCCGCCACCGTAGGGTTCGGTATGCATCAGCTCGGTGTAGAGCACATATTGCATGTCGAGCTGATCGATCAGCTCTTCGATGTGGTCGGGGGTAAACGGCGCTTCGGCGGGCAGCAGCAAGCGCACATAGCGGCCGGTGTGCCCGTCCAGATCGTGGGTGCTGCCGTCAAACGCCTGGTAGCTGACGCTGGTCGATTGTTTTGCTGATGGGTTGGTTCGATTCTGTACGGGAAGGACTGACCAGGTAGCCGCCCTTGACGTCGGCCGGGAGCATGTAATCGCGGCCAGGCTGGGATGAAACCGCGCCCACGGAAACGGACCACAGGAGCAGGAGTACCCCGAGGCCTTTGATCATACGGATTACGGCGAGGCGCACCGCCATGTTCTTGAGATGCTGGTCCATCTGCATATGTCTACTTCGAGCCATCCTTGCTCTAAGTGACCAATATAACACCAAGTCCGCTCTAAATCTGCAATATCAGGAGCTTGCGATATTGTGGGAGCCGGCCATGCTGTTAGAGCCAATTGCCATTTGTTCCCTTATTGGCTACATTCGATTCATTGGCACTCATGCGCAATACAATCGTAATCAACGCGGAGACTGTCTGATGGAAATCAACCCCATTCGGAATGAAGAGGACTACAACGCAATGCTGGCCCGCATTGATGCTATCTTCGATGCTGAGCCAGGTACTGCTGAGGGAGATGAACTGGATCTGCTGTGCCTGATTATCGAGGCGTACGAAGGTAAACATTACCCCATTGAGCCTTTGGACCCTGTTGAGTTTATCAAAGCCACCATGGAGCTTCGTGGTGCCGGGCAAAAAGAATTGGGGGAGATTTTGAATTCCCGGTCCCGCGCGTCTGAAATTTTGCAACGCAAGCGCCCGCTCAGTCTGGCCCAAATCAGAAAAATCGCCAAAGCCTGGAATGTTCCTGCCGAGGCCATGATCAGCGAGTACGAATTGACTGGGTAGGGGCGATTTTAATCGCGAAATCTTTATAAAAATCGATCGCGAATGAATTCGCTCCTACGTTATTTGTAATATTCCCGGTACCAGGCGACGAAGCGGGCGATGCCCTCTTCCAATGACGTCTTCGGTTTATAGCCAATATCCTCCACCAGGCTCTGCACGTCGGCGTAGGTGTCGGGCACATCGCCGGGTTGCAGGGGCAGCAGGATCTTTTCGGCTTTTTTGCCGAGTGCGTTTTCCAGGGTTTCGATGAACAGGCCCAGTTCGATCGGGTTGTTGCTGCCGATGTTGTACAGGCGCCAGGGGGCGCTGCTGGTTGCGGGGTTGGGGTGTTTGCCGCTCCATGCCGGATCGGGCTGTGCGGGCCGGTCGAGGGCGCGGACCACGCCTTCCACGATGTCGTCGATGTAGGTGAAGTCGCGCCGGTGTTTGCCGTAGTTGAACACCTTGATCGGCTCGCCGGCCAGGATCGCCCGGGTGAACAGCACCGGGGCCATGTCCGGACGGCCCCAGGGGCCGTAGACGGTGAAGAAGCGCAGGCCGGTGGCGGGCAAGCCGTAGAGGTGGGCGTAGGCATGCGCCATGGCTTCGTTGGATTTCTTGCTGGCGGCGTAGAGCGACACCGGGTGGTCGACGTTGTCCGCCACCGAGAACGGCATGGATTCGTTGGCGCCGTAGACGGAGCTGGATGAAGCGTAGACCAGGTGCCCTGTTTTGTGATGGCGGCAGCCTTCCAGCACGTTCAGGAAGCCGACGATGTTGCTTTCGATGTAGGCGTGCGGGTTTTCGATGGAGTAGCGCACGCCGGGTTGGGCGGCGAGGTTGATGACGCCTTCGAAGTTGCCTTCGGCGAACAGTTGCTCCATGGCGGGGCGGTTGGCGAGGTCCATTTGATGAAATTCGAAATTTGTAGGAGAGGATTTATCCGCGATTGGGTTTGATAAAGAATTCGCGAATGAATTCGCTCCTACGTGCTCCAACCTGGCCTTTTTTAGCCCGACGTCGTAATAGTCGCTGAAATTGTCGATGCCGGTGACCTGGTCGCCGCGTTTGAGCAGGGCCAGGGATACCGCGCTGCCGATGAAGCCGGCTGCGCCTGTGACTAGAACTCTCATCACGACATTGTAGTAATAATCTGCACAGCTTGTGCTATCATTTTCGACATGTACGTTCGATTTAAAGGGAACCCCGTGAAATTACTGCACAAGGCGATATTGCCGGCCCTGATTGCATCTGCCTTGACCGGCAACGCCTGGGCGCAGGAGCGGGACGATTGCGTTCAGCTCAAAGGTACGCCGCCGGGCATGTACGTCACCACCGAACAGGGTGAGACTTACATGCAGCAGAATGGCGCAGAAGTGACCATGGGCCCGGGTGATGCGGGCTTTGCCGACGAAGGCGGGATTACCTGCATCCAGAAGCCCCCGGAATTCCTGGCCTGGCCCTGCACCACGCAGGCCGCACAGAGCCGCATGTTCAACACCTACACGATTGAAGATTTAACCACCAACAACCAGTTGAAGGAAATCGTGCAGCGTTATTTTGATGTGCCCGAAATCCTGGCGCCGATCCCCAACTGGATCGACGGCGAATACAACGGGATTTTCAACTACAACGACCTGATTCAGTTTTCATCACCGGAGTACTGGTATTTCACCAATCCGGACAAGCCTATTCTCAGCGGAAAGCGGCCCAAGTCGCTGCTGATTTCGCTTTTTGTGGGCACCAACCAGGTGGTACTCGACAACAATATGATCGATGCGCTGCGCAAAGAGCTCGGCACCAACGACATTCCGGTCACGTTTATTTTCAACGACTCCAACACGGTTCCGATCAGTTATTTCGGTTCCAACGCCAGCCTGGAGGAGGTTCAAAAGGCCTTCAACGAGCGCGGCATCAAGGTGGCCGATGTTCCGATGTGGTGGCAGGGTGACTACACGCTGCTGGCGACCCATCGACGAATTCGAGAAGTTTTTTGATATCCCGGCGCTGGAAGACATTCCGGCAGACCGGCAGGCTGCCTTGAAAGCAGACCTGGAGACCAACGGCTTCACCCGCAAATCGATTATCGTGACGCTGTTCGCGCAGTCCGGCACGATGGCGGTGGATCAGCCGGAGCGGGTCCGGGTGGCTGCCTCAATGGGCCTTGACCGGATTCCGACTACGTTCAGCTTTATCGAAGAGGACAATATCGTGGCGCATTGCGGCCCGGGCACACCCATGGGCACCAGCGGCGTTTCCGGCTCGACAACGCCGATCGGCGGAGCGACGGTGCCTCCAGGCACGCCGGTAGCACCTCCGCCGACCGAGCCAGAGATACCCGTACCCCCGCCGCCAGCCAGCCCTTCGTAATGTTGTAGGAGCGATTTTAATCGCGAATAGTGGACGGGAAATATCGCGAATGAATCCGCTCCTACGGGAACGAAAAAGGCCCGCGATGCGGGCCTTTTTAGTGCTTGGAATTGTGTGTTGCGATGGTGGCTTCATTCGCGGATGAATCCGCTCCTACAGGAACAAAAAAGGCCCGCATTGCGGGCCTTTTAGCTAATCTCTGTCGCGGCCATGGGCCGCTCCTACATTAATCCATTTCCAACTCGTCCTGGGCGCAGATCTCGTCGCCGCAGAGCATGATCGAGAACTCGGTGCCGCGCACGCCCATCAGTGCCACCGGGGTGCGAACCTTGTAGTTCTCCGGGTTGGACTTGGCCATGGCGCCAGTGATCACGCGCAGACCGCCGGAAACCAGGTTCAGGGTGGCTGCATCCTCATTGTTGCCTGCGTACAGGTACTGTTCGATGATCAGCGTGGAGTCAGGGCGAACCGTGACCTTGGCGCCGTCGGTGAACTGCAGAACCGCAAAACTGCGGCCGCTGGTCATGATTTCGTCGTTGACGTAGATGAAGTCGCCCTGTTTCAGTTCACGGGAACCGCCGTTCGACAATGCGATGACTTCTCCCCGGGAAGCGACCACCATGCCGGAACTGTCTTCTGCAACGGCAACGTTCGACAAGGCCAGTGCGGCCACCAAAATCAGACTTGAGAAAAATCCGCTTTTCAATTTCATATTAATCCAGACCCTTTTATTGCTGTTATGTAAACCTGTCTACCCGAATTACAACCCTGCTTGTGAAAGGTTGGTCTAACGACCCCCTTCTTTCTGTAACTCCCGGTTTACGGCCAGCTGTAACCGTTGATGCCATTATTTACTATGTCGGCTAGCTGTTCCTTAGCGGCCAGATACTCCTTCCATCGCTTTAATCATAGCACATATTTTTCGCAATGCTATTAGTCATTTGTGGCTGATTGGCTGGGTACGAAGGGGGTATTTTAATTGCGGTGAAAAAAATCGCGGATGAATCCGCTCCTACTAGCGCGGGTAGGAGCGATTTTAATCGCGAACAAAATAATCTATTAAAACAATCGCGGATGAATCCGCTCCTACTTGGTTTGGAAGGTGAAGACGCCGTCCCAGTCCTCGCCGGGCGGGTTTTCGCGGAAATGCGCGATCCGCTCCAGGTAAAGCTCATACAGGAAACAGCCGGGCTCGTCTTCCAGCAGGCTGTGCAGGATCTCCTCGCCCTCGTCCCACTCCTGGCTGCGGTAGTGGTACAGGAATTGCTTGAAGGCCCGCGCCCGCTCGAGGATCTCCTCCGGCAGTTCCTCTTCCAGCCCCAGCGGTTCGAAGAATGGTCACACCCTGGTCTTTACCTTTCACCCGCACCTTGTCGAGTTCGCGGTAGGCCCAGCGCCCGGCGCTGTGCGCGGTGTCTTCGCTGACCACGAAAGACACGCCGTACATCTTGGTGATGCCTTCCAGGCGGGAACCCAGGTTTACCGCGTCCCCGAGCACGGTGTAGGCCTTGCGGAATTTCGATCCCATGTTTCCGACGCTCATCATGCCGGTATTGATGCCTACACCGATCTTGATCTCCGGCCAGCCCTTTTTCTGGAAATCCACGTTCAATTCATCCAGCGCCTTGAGCATGGCCATCCCTGCCCCGACCGCGAAGTCGGCGTGGTGCGGGTGGAACACCGGCGCGCCCCAGAAGGCCATCACCGCGTCGCCGATGTACTTGTCGATGGTGCCGTGGGTCTCGTGCACGATGCGCGTCATTGGCGTGAGGTATTCATCCATCAGCGTGGACAATTCGGCAGCGTCCAGCCCCTCGGAGATGGTCGTGAAGCCGCGGATGTCGGTGAACAGCACGCTCAGTTCACGCTTCTGGGACGCCAGTGAATAGTGCTCGGGGTCGCGGCTCATTTCCCGCACCAGGTCGGGCGGCACGTACTGGCCGAACAGGCTGTCCATGTGCGAACGGCTGCGGGCTTCGAAAAAGTAACCGAACAGCATGTTGATGGTGTAAATCGCAAACAGGGTATAAAGCGTCATCGCCAGCGGCAATACGTGCAACTCGACCTCCCACATGTAGAGGTTGAAGGCCAGGGCCATCGCGCCGAGCAAACCGGTGACCAGGGTTGAAATGACCGGTGAAAGCAGTGGCAATAAAAGCCCGGCGAGCAGGCCAAACGCCGCCACCGTGATCATTTCCGCCGCCGCCGTGTAGGCCGGTTCCCAGCGGAAGTTGTGGTCCAGGATGCCGGCGATGACGTTCGCGTGCACCTCCACCCCGGGGTAAATCGAGCCGAACGGCGTGGTACGCAAATCCTCCATGCCGGGCGCCGTGCCGCCGATCAGCGCAATTTTCCCGTCGAACACCGACGGGTCCTCGACCGTGCCGCTGATCACATCCCCGATGGAAACATAGGGGAAGCTGCCGGCCGGGCCGCGAAACGGCACCAGTACTGCGCCCTGGGGGTCGATCGGGATGCGCCGGCCGGCCAGTTCCAGGCCTTCCAGCGGCGGGTAGTCGCCCATCCAGGTCGAGGCATCGACAAACACCGGCAGGGTGATGTCGTTCAGAAAGGTTGCCGCGGTGGCCAGCGACAGGGATTCATACACACCCAGCTGGTATTCGTGCAGCAGCGGGGTGCGGCGCACGACGCCGTCCGGGTCGATCAGCGGGTTGTTGATAAACCCGGCCGTGTACGCCGATTCCATCAGCACCGGCAGGGTCGACATGTAGCCCGCGCCATGCGGCAGGAAAACACTGTCTTTCATCGACTCGTGCAGTTCGAACGCCGGATAAGGTAACTGGCCCGTCTGGTAGGCTGTTTCCGGGTTCGAATCAAAGTAATAACCCAGGATGGTCGAGCCGTTCAGCATGGACTCGGCAAACAGCCGGTCGCGGTCGAGCAGGGGCGCATATTTATCGAGCTTCTCGCGGAACGCCTGGTCACCGTCCTGGTCCGCCAGGGACTGCAGCAAACGCACATCCGCGCTCTCATCGCGTTCGGCGAACAGCACGTCAAAAGAAACCACCGTGGCGCCGTAGCTCCACAGGTTGTTCATCATGTCGGCAAACTTTTCACGCGTGAACGGCCAGTGGCCATGGCGCTGCAAACTGGCCTCGTCGATGGCGACGATCACGATGCGGTCGTCGATGCCGCCCACAGCCGACAACCTCACGCGCGTGTCGTACAGCAGGTTCTCGATCTGGTTGATGTAGGGAACGGTGTAGTGGCCCGCAACGTGACCCAGCACGCCCAGGGTCGTGAGAATGGCCAGGCTGGCGCGCGCCAGGTAGCGCTTGAAGCCGACGTGGCTGGTGAATTCGAAAGGGAGTTTGAAGGGCATTGTTAGCCTGCTCTAGCGTGAGCAGATTTTAGCATGTCGCGGCCATGGGCCGCTCCTACAGTTGGAGCGGGCCATGCCCGCGATCCTTTTGCCATCCGTCGGTCGCGGCCATGGGCCGCTCCTACAAGTTTCGTCACGAGCAGTTTTTCGCGACCATTGTACCCCGCATGTGATCCTTCAGGTCTTCCCAGCCCGTGTTGGATGATTTGTCGATGCGTTCGGCGTCCACGCCGTCCGGCCAGGGGTAGTAACCGCTGACCATTGCGCCGTCCAGCCAGTGGTGCAGCATGGGCGGAACCGGCATCGGGTCGAAGGACGGCGCGATATCGATGACCCGCCCGGCGATCAGCTGGTGGGCGGTAGCGCCGGACATCTGCACCGGGACGTTACCCAGCATGCCGGTGAGGTCGAAATGCCCGTGCCCGCAGATCACCTTGAAGACCTGCGGGTGTTTCGCGAATATCTTTCCGATTTCGCGGTACCACCCGGTGCCGACCATGTCGATAAACTCGACGCCGGTTTTCATCGGCGGGTGATGGATGGCGACCAGCGTGGGCTGGCTGGAGCTTTCCAGTTCGTACTCCAGCCATTGCAGGCGGCGCGGGCCGAAACAGGGTAATTCACTGCCGTCAAAATGGCTGTTCAGCATCAGCGTGCGGAAATCAGGGCCTTCGATCGCATACTGGTAATGCGGCGGCTGGCCCGGAAACATTTTCGAGTCGCCGAAGTATTCGGACATCACGGCAGGGTTGTCGTGGTTGCCGGGCATCAGGTAGACCGGCATTTGCAGCGGCGCGATCAGGTCCCGGAAGTGCGAATAGGTTTTCGGCCCCGGGTGTTCGACCAGGTCGCCGGTGATCAGCACCAGGTCAGGCCGCGGCCGCATCGAGTTGATGTGGGAAACAGACTCCGCCAAATGCCTTGCCGTGTCGGCCATGCCGTACAGCAAGGTACCCCTTTCGACAACGTGCGTGTCGGTGATCTGAACCAGTAAAGTCAATTGATTCTCCCTTTTATCACCAATTATTCTAGCTGAGAATTTCCTTTCGGTCCGGTTTGTAGTGATTTTTGGCCTGCCGGGTGTCCCTGAACTCGTCGATCTGCTGCTCGATACCGGCCTCGATGGCGCGCTGCAGGGTCCACGCCGCTTCGAGACGGTTCAGGTAGACGTAGTTGGCGCCGGCGGCGTAAACATGGGCGATTTCATCGGTTGCGATGGCATTGGCGATGATGGCCGAATTGGGCGCCATCTCGCGCACCACGTGCACCAGGCCGCGGTTGTCGATGCCGCGCAACAGGTCGTCAGGGATCGTGCATACGATGACCTGGCACTGGTTCAATCCCAGGTGGTGCAGGGTTTCGGGATTGGACAGGTCACCGTACTTGACCGTCGCGCCGGTCGCCCGGATGCTGCCGTGCAGGGCCACGTTGAAATCGATTACCAGGGTTTCCTTGACCAGTTCCGGGTTTGACGAGACCAGGTTGTAGAGCAAAGACGAGGCGTCGCGGTGGAAACCCAGCAGGGCCAGCTTGTACCCCTTGCGTTCCGCCTCGGTCAATTCCGGCGGCGCCTTGAAACCGATTTTTTCCAGCAGCGGGCGGATCCAGCCATGGATCTCGTAGGCGTTGCCGTACATGAACGGCGTGGCCAGCGCGGTGATCACGAAAGCGAAAATCACGGAACTGGTCAGCGACGGGCTGAGGTGACCCAGCTTGACCCCGAGGAACGCGATGACCAGGCCGAACTCGGAGATCTGCGCGAGGCGCACCGAGCTGACCTCGGCGTTGCGCTGGTCGACGCCGGTCAGATAAAACAACGGGAAGAAAATGAACTGGCGGGCCAGGATGGCGATCACGGCCAGCGCCACGGCGACCACGATCACGTTGAAGCTCTCCGGCATCGGGATGCTGATGCCCAGGGCCACGAAGAACAGCGTGATGAAAAAGTCCTTCACGGTGGCGACCTTGGTGATGATCTCGGTCGACGACGGCAAGTTGGCGATGCTGGCGCCGGCGATCAGCGCCGCCATGCCCGCGCCCACCGACATGTGGTAACTGCGCCCGTAGGTTATTTCGAAAATGTGGTCCAGGTTCACACCCATGAAGACCACGATGAAGCACCAGGCCAGCGCCCCCAGCAGGGTCATCTCCGGGGTCTTGGCGATCCAGGTAAAAGCGCGGCCGACAAAAGACAGGGCGACGATCACGGTCATCAGGGTAAGCAACAGGATGCCCAGGAACGACATCGCGATCAGGCTCAGTTCGGGGTTCTCCAGGTTGGGCTGGATCAGGATGGCCACGATCACCCAGATGTCCTGGAAAATCAGGATGCCCAGCGACAGGCGCCCGGGCACGGTATCGAGTTCAAAATGCTCCTGGAACAGTTTGACCACCAGCAAGGTCGACGAACCGGCGACGATCACGCCCAGGTACAGCGCGGCGTAGGGGCTGTCGGACAGCATGGTGCCGCCGACTCCCAGCCAGATCAGCAGTTTGACCGACAGTGCCCCGAACAGGATGGTCAGCGGGTACTGCAGCAGGCCCGAAAGGATGATGGGTTTGCCGCTGCCGAGAATCTTTTTGAAGTCGATTTCAAGGCCGATCAGGAACAGCAGCAGGATGAATCCGAGTTGCGCAATGGTGTCGATGTTGACCGGATCGGTCACCTGTTTCAGGCCGATCGGGCCGATCAACACACCGGCCAGCAGAAACGCGGCAATGCTGGGGATTTTCAGCCGGGTGAAGATGACGCCGAGCACGCCGGCCGTCAGCAGGCTGAGGCCGATATCGTGCACCAGCGAAGGCATTTCGCCGCCGCCGGCGGCCCAGGCTGCCGGTGAAAGCAGGAGCAGCACCAGGGTCAGCCAAATCGGGCGCTTCAGCGATCCAGGAGCGAGGCCGGGCATTCGGATCATTTCCTTTTGTTCCTCGTGTGCGGGAAAACCAGCTGCCTAGCATAAAGATTTCGGAGCTGGATTTGTAGCGAAAAATGTAGGAGCGAATTCATTCGCGATTCTTGTCTTTAGTTTTGCGCTTATGAGATCAGTGAGAATCGCGAATGAATTCGCTCCTGCATTTGCTCGTGCTATGATCGCACCAATTTCGTTTGATCATCGCAGCGGAGTTCACCACGGCTATGTTAGAGATGGTTTTCAAGGCGGGAATTGTTCTGTTGCCGGTCATCGTACTGGTCATCATCCTGTTCCGGCTGGACAGCCACCGGCTGCTGGGCACGCATTTCATGGTGCGTATTTTCCTGGCCGGCGGTCTCAGCGCGATAGCGTGTTACTGGATCAATGCCTTCGTGATCCAGTACTTTCGCGATTGATTTCTTCAACTACACGCGACTGGTCGCGCCGCTGATCGAGGAGTCGGTCAAGGCCAGCATCCTGGTTTACCTGTTCCGGACCAATCGAATCGGGTTCCTGATCGATGCCGGCATCCTGGGCTTCACGGTCGGCGCGGGTTTCTCTTTCGTGGAAAACATTTACTACCTGCACACGGCCTCGGATGCTCAATACGGCGTCTGGATGGTGCGGGGTTTCGGCACAGCCATCATGCACGGCGGCGCCACCGCGCTGTTTGCGATCGTGTCCGAAACGATGACCCAGCGACACCTGAAGATGAACCCCCTGCTCTATATGCCAGGCCTGATCGTGGCATTCCTGCTGCATGCGATTTTCAACCACTTCCCGGTTTCGCCGGTGCTGTCCACCGTGGTTACTCTTTTGATCCTGCCGACCATCCTGTTCCTGCTGTTCGAGCACGATGAAACCACCATCCATAATTTCCTGGAAACGGATTTCGCGACGCACAAAAAGCTGTTAAGGCAGATTGAACACGGCGAGTACACCGGTTGCGAAGCCGGCCGGTTCCTGAAAGACATGAAGGAAAAGCTGGCGGCCCCGGTGGCCAACGAGATGATCGAGTATTTCCGCCTGCATACGGAACTGGTGCTCAGCGCGGAGAGCATCCTGCTGGGCCGGGAACAGGGCGTCAACGTGGAAGTCGGCGAGCAAATCGAGTCGCGCCTGCGCAGGATGCACGAACTGGAAAAACACATCGGAACCGCCGGCCTGCGTACCTTGCGCCCGCATCTGAAGTTCACCGCCAAGGACATGTGGGAGATCCACCTGCTGGAAAGCGAAGCGGTTACCCACCACCACGCTACGTAGGAGCGAATTCATTCGCGAAACGGAGAAATCGTAAAAAAAAGATTCGCGATTAAAATCGCTCCTACTTGAGTTCGAGAAACAACCTTCGGTTCATGTAGGTGATGCGGTTGCCGAGGGTGCGCGCGACCAGTTCGTGGATGGACGCGGTCAGCATCAGGTCGTCGGTGTCCAGTTGTGCGAGCTTCTCGGACGTGAGGTGGTACAAAACAGATGCCTCGTTGGCCACCACCGAGGCGGTGCGCAGGCGGTCCGGCGAATAGGCCGACATTTCGCCGATCAGCGAGCCCGGCCGGAATTTCTTGACCCGCTTCCAGCCGTCCTGTTCGGTGTTGATCAGTGCGGTCATGGAACCCTTGTCCAGGATGAACAGCCCGGTATCGGGGTCGCCCTGGTCGAACAGTTTTTCGCGCTCTTCGATTTCGATCCGGACCATCGCGGACATCAGGATGTCGACTTTTTCCTTGTCGGAAAAAATCCGCAGCAGGTGGTCCTCGACTGATTTCTCCGCGGTACCGCCGTCGTGCACGTGGAGCAGGACGTCCTCCATGTATTCGACCGCGTAGTCGGCATCCGGGAAAATCAGCGGTTCGCCCTCTTCGCGGCTGACCGCGTCCAGCATCATCAGCCGTTGCCGGGTTTCCAGCCCGACGCCGGAGTACAGCAGGTTGACCCCCGACATTTCGCAGATGGTCTTGATCTGGACGAAGGTGTTGAGCGCCGAGATGTCCATGCCGGTGACCCGTTTGAGGTCCAGCAGGATGGCCCGGTAGTTGGAGGTTCGCACCTTGGCGTCATCCCGGATGGTGTCGAGGATGGCGTTGGCGGTGCCGAAAAACAGGAAGCCGCGCAGCGTGTACACCAGGCATTCACTACCGTGCCGGTCGAGCACCACGTTGCTGGATTGGGAGCGCTCCACCGAGCTGCGGTAACTGGCCAGCGAATACTGGCCCTGGATCGCGCTGATCATGCTGTAACGCAACACGAACAGCAGCAAGGCCAGCATCACGCCCACCGCGATACCCGGCATGAAGCCGAAGAAAATCACCGTGCCGAGAATGATCAGGACAATGGCGAAGTCGATCGGCTGGAACCCGCGGACGTTTTCATACATCCACTCGTAAAACAACTGGTAGGCAAACAGGAACACCGTCGCGCCGACCAGCAGTTTGGGCATCCACGGAATGATCGCGCTGCCGAACACGGCCATTACCACGCAGACCAGGCTGGAGATGATCGGCATCCAGCGGCTGGAGGCGCCGAACTGCTCGTAGAGCGTGGAGGCGATCACGTCGGTAGAGCCCGGCGGGCTGGCGATCAGGGCGTTGAATATGTTGCCTGCACCCATGTCCTCGATCTCGGACGAGGTGTCCAGGTCCTGGCTGCCGGCCGCCATCATCGCCGACAGCGACATCGACTCGGTCAGCAGGGCCAGGAACGCG
The DNA here is from genome assembly GCA_963766195.1 of uncultured Gammaproteobacteria bacterium. GTDB lineage: Bacteria > Pseudomonadota > Gammaproteobacteria > Xanthomonadales > SZUA-36 > JAHEFT01. The sequence continues at coordinate 165,667 of CAVXYY010000016.1, read as the reverse complement.
ATGGTCAGGATTTGCGGCACCACCGAGATTACAAACGTCGTGTCGACCTGGCTGAACGACAGGCCGTTCAGGAGCCCGAGTGCGCCACCGGTGTCGACCGGGATGTCGAACAGCCAGCCCTGGCTGACCAGTTCCGGTGCGCTATGGCCTTGCAATGCGGCCACCGCGTAAAAAGCGACCACCAGGCCGAGCGACGCGACCGGCAGCGCCCAGGACCGCCGGATGCTGACGACCGATACCAGCAGCACGATGGCGCCGGCGATGAAGATCAACAACTTGGACACTTTTTCAGGTTGCTGCAGCACTTGCAGCAGCTCACCGGAAATCGTTTCATCGACGGCAATTCCGACGCCGGCTTCCAGCAACAGCCAGCCGATGCCGGCCATGAACCCGCAGATCACCGGGTAAGGCATCAGTTCCAGCAGGCGGGTCAGGCGGTAATGTCCGATGATCCAAAAGAAAAAAGCCACGCCCAGCGAGGACAGCGACATGACCACCAGCATGGTGGCCAGGCCGTTGGTCTGGACGGCCTGCTCACTCATCTGGGAAACCATCAGCCCGGCGATCGAGGCCAGGATGACTACCGCCTGCTCATCCAGGCTGACAATGTGGAGCGGCTTTTCCGAGGTGACGGCGACGTAAATGCCCAGCACCGCCCAGCCGACCAGCAGGATAACGACCAGCAGAGGCAGGAACTGGGCCATCGCGCCGGCGAAGATGACGGTGGCGAAGGCATAACACCAGAGTGCGTTGTCCAGCCCGTCAAAAATGCCGAGTGAAAAGTCGGCGAACAGGGATTTGGATTGAAAGCCTGATGTGCGGATTTTTATCATCAGCCGTTATTCTTTCCTGCCCGTCGGCCCGGCCCGACCGGGCCGGGGGTGATGTGAAAGACGTATGTTAATGGAAAACAAAGCATGGTGTCTGCTTCAATTCTGCTCCAGGCTGCTCTTTATAAAACGGGCCAGGTCCTGCTTGAACCGGACCAGCGAAGGCTCGTGAAGATACATCATGTGACCGGCGTCGTAGAGTTCCAGCGTGACGTTCTGGCGCAGGGCCGGGGTGATCTCCATCTGGTCAATATAGTAAAGGGCTCCCTGGAACGGCGTAGCCAGGTCGTAATAGCCCTGCTGGTACAGAACCTTCATCGACGGATTGAGTTTCATGGCCATGGATAGATCCACCAGCGTGTTCGGGAAAGGAACCTTGCGCCCCTGGAGGTCCGGCTGTGCGTGTTGCCAGTCCCAGTCCTTCCACAATCTGCCTGAAATGACGTACTCGTCTGAAGTTTCCACCCCCAGGTCGGCGCGGTAGTAATCCATGAAGGCGGCCAGGAACGGCGGTCCGATCGCGGTCGTCATCGGGTCGTAGAACGCCGACTCGCCCAGCAGGTTGATGGAATCCCCGAGGAAACGCGAATCGACGCGGCCCACGGTTTGCGCCCGGTCGCGCAGCAATTCCTTGGTGAACTGGTCTTCGGAGATGCGTAAATCCGCGGCGTCCCAGTACGCTTCGCTCAGGCCGGTGTAACGGGACAATTTTTTGATCACCGCGGCGCGCTGTTCGCTGCCCAGGCCTGGATCCCAACAGCAGGGCCGGCGCATATTCCTGGTAGGCAAACTGCTGCACTTCCGCGATGAACGCCTCGAAATCGGCCGGCTTGTCCTGCAGTGCGTCGTGATACCAGGCGGTGGAAGCATAGGTGGGCAGGAACATCACGTGCGGCAGGTCGATGCCCAGGCCGACAAAACCGGTGGCCATTTCCATGAAGGGCGAAACCAGCGCCACGCCGTTGACCCCCATGTTGTATTTCCTGAGCAAATTCCAGACCACGCCACCGCTGCGCATGCCGCCGTAGCTCTCACCCAGGATGAACTTGGGTGAAGCCCAACGGCCGTTTTCGGTGACATACTGAACGATAAACGCAGACACCGATTCGATGTCCTGGTCCACGCCCCAGAAGTCTTTGCCTTCTCCCTTGCCCACCGGCTTGGAGAAGCCGGTGCCGACCGGGTCGATCATGACCAGGTCAGCCTCGTCCAGGATGCTGTATTCATTGTTAACCCGCTGGTAGGGCCCGCCGGGACTGAAACCGGCGTCCGTCACCACCGCGCGCTGTGGCCCCAGTATGCCCATGTGCAGCCAGATCGACGCCGACCCCGGACCGCCGTTGTAAGCGAACATGATGGGCCGTTTGGCCGCATCCACCCCGTCGGCTACGTAGGCGGTGTAACCAAACAGTGCGATCGGCTCGTCCTCGCCGTTTTTCATCAGCATGGTGCCGGCCGTGGCCTTGTAGCGGATGGTCTTGCCGCCGATTTTGGCTTCGTGTTGCGAGGTCCAGACCTTGGCCTCCGGAATGGCCTTTTCCTTGGCCGGTTCTTCATCGGCGGCGAACAGGGCTGAGGCTGAACACGAGCAGCAGGACTGCCATGGCGGGTCTTATCATTGGGACGCTCCGGGGGGTTCTGTATTTAAGACAGCGGAGAGTATAAAACAAGAGGCGGTTAAAAGGGGTGGAGAGAGAGGGATTGTCCGAACACATCCTGTGTTCGGCCCTTCGGGCGCATCTCCCGTTGCGCTACGTGCGACCAAATTTGCTCCAGACAAATTTGTCGAACCCTCCGCCGCTCCGCGGCAGATGGCCCTCACCCTGCTCTCCATCAAATAAAAAACCCCGCTCAGCGGGGTTTTCTTATTTGGCGGAGAGAGAGGGATTCGAACCCTCGGTACGCTATTAACGTACACACGCTTTCCAGGCGAGCCCATTCAACCACTCTGGCATCTCTCCGTGTCCTGGACTTATTTTAACTGTTCGGCCTACTGGCCGCTTCGCGGCGTTCGGTCGGGATTACTCCGGGCATCCTGCCCTCCGCCCCTTCGGGGCCGTCTGCGCTTCGCTGCGACGTTCAAAATCGCTCCCGGCGATTTTGTCGAACCCTCGGTACGCTATTAACGTACACACGCTTTCCAGGCGAGCCCATTCAACCACTCTGGCATCTCTCCGTGTCCTGGACTTGTATGAAGGGCGGCAATTTTAGGTGATGCGCGGTGCTTTATCAATGCAATTCCATTAGAGTATCCGCTGTTTTTACGCTAACTGACAAGGCCGAACTTCTCATGCTGACTGTTGGAAAGAAGCTTTTTCTGATGATTGTTCTCCTGGCATTGCTCAATGCCTGTGCCTCCGCGCCGTCGCCAGTGGCGGATCAAAACGTGCTGGCTGAAACGGAAGACCTGGCCATGGTCACGGACGAGGCGCTGCAATTGGCCGGTTTATTTAGCCCACAGCGGGTTCTGGTGGTTTACGACATCGACAACACGCTGCTGGCAATGGAACAGGGACTCGGCTCGGACCAATGGTATTACTGGCAAAAGGCGCTGAGTGAGCAAGACCCTTGCAGCCCGCTACTGGTCGGCGACCGGTTCAAGGCGCAAGGCGCCCTGTATTTCGCCAGCGCGATGCGGCCGACACAGGCGGATGCCGCATGGCAGGTGAGAAGGCTGCAAGACGCCGGGCTGACGGTTATCGCGGTCACTTCCCGCGGACCCGAATTCAGCCTGCAGACCTTTCGCGAACTGCGCCGCAACGGTATCAGTTTCTGGCCCTCCGCCCTGCCCCCGGCGCGCGGATTTCCGGATTTGTTCATGCCTGAAGGCGGCAGTCGTGACACCCTTTACCAGGATGGCGTTTACCTGACCGCCGGACAACACAAGGGTGACATGCTCAAAGCCCTGCTGAAAAAGACCGGCGCACCGGCACCGGCCGTGGTCGTCCTGGCCGATGACAAGGCGGAAAACCTGCAGGCCATGATGGAAGCATTCCAGGGCTCAGCCACCTCGGTGCACGCCTGGCGTTACAGCCGTGAAGACGACAACGTCGCCGCGCTGAATACGCAGGAAGCCACAATCCAATGGAATGCCGCCAGGCCTGCGCTGATGACTATCGAGGAAGTTTTCGGGCCGGATAACTTTGAGATGCCTGAACCGTCGGTTCCCGAAGGTTGCGAATAATCGTAGGAGCGGATTAATCCGCGAATGGGCCTGAAAAAATCGCGAATGAATTCGCTCCTACGTTCCTAGCAAATCCGCGGCAGAGGGATCTTCTTCTAGGTCGTCGAGGATGCGCTGACCGGCGAGTTCTGTTTCCAGCACGATGCGTGACGCACCTTCGCTAATGCGGCCAATCAACGCCGCCTCCTTCGCCGCTGGGCAGCTTGCGCCATTGCCTGATGAGATCTTCGGCCTGGTCCTCGGCGATGATCGCCACGGCGCGGCCCTCGCAGGCCAGGTAGTAGGGATCGTAGCCGAGCATTTCGCAGACCATTTTGACGGAATCGCGCACCGGCACATCGGTTTCGACCAGGCGCACCGTGACGCCGGCATGCTGTGCGATCTCGTAACAGACGCCGGCCAGCCCGGCCCGCGTGGGGTCGCGCATGAAGCGCAAGCCGTCGAAGGTCATGGCGGTGCGGGCCAGGTCAATCACGTTGCCGCAGTCGGAGCGCACATTGCCGCTGATCTCGAATTCTTCCCGCGCCAGCAGCACGGCGATGCCGTGGTCGCCGATCGGTCCACTGACAGCGATGCGGTCGCCGGGTTTGATGCTGTGCATGCCAAGGCCCAGGCCCGTTGGCCGCAGGCCGACTCCGGTAGTCGCCAGGTACAGTCCACCGCCCTCACCCCGTGGCAGCACCTTGGTGTCGCCGGCAACCACCTGGACATTTGCGGCCCTGGCCGCCGCCGCGAGGCTGCGCACGATGCGCTCCAGGGTTTCGATTTCCAGGCCCTCTTCGATAAAGGCGTTGAGCGACAGGTATTTCGGCGTTGCGCCGCTGACCGCCAGGTCGTTGACGGTGCCGTTGACCGCCAGCGAACCGATGTCGCCGCCGGGAAATTCCAGCGGCTGGACGATGAAGCCGTCGGTGGTCATGTAGGGCTCGCCCTCGCCGAGGGGGATCGGCGCGGCGTCCAGCGTGACGTCCAGCGAGTCAGCCCCGTTCCGGGTCGGACAGGTGCCGGGCGAAGATCTCAGCGATCAGTTCGCGCATGTAGCGGCCGCCGTTTCCGTGGGCCAGGGTTATGTGTTTGTCTTTGATCATGATGTCTCTTTCTGTGAAGTCCGCAGGAGCGAATTCATTCGCGAATGTTTTCTTGGTCGATCGCGAATGAATTCGCTCCTACGGTTTCTATTATCTGGCCGAAACAGAGGCCGCCGTCGTTGGCGGGAATTTCCCGGTGCAGCCGAACCGGGATGCCGTGGGCCTGCAGTTTTTCGACCACGCTCTCGGTCAGGCGGCGGTTCTGGAACACGCCCCCGCTGAGGCCAACGGCGTCGAAACCGGAACTTTGCCGGATTTTCAGCGCCTGGTCGAGCAGCGCCTGCGCCATGGTCTCGTGAAAAATGCCGGCCCGCGTTTCCGCGGAAACGTCGGTGTCGGTCAGCACGTCCAGCAACGGCGCCCAGTCGGTGCGCATAACGCCCGTTTCATCGGGGGCCAGCGGCAGGGGTATCGCCTTGCAGCCGTCCGCTGCGATGTGCTCAAGTTCCATCGGGCCCTGCCCCTCGAAACTGGACAGGTTGCGGCCCAGCACCAGCGCCGCGGCGGCGTCGAACAGGCGGCCGGCGGCGGAGGATTCAAAGGTGTTGGTGCCGCGGGTCCAGGCCTGGTGGGCCAATGGTAGGAGCGGATTCATCCGCGATTGAGTGAGCGAAATCATTCGCGGATAAATCCGCTCCTACAGCCCACAGCAGCGCCGCTGCCGAACGCCAGGGCTCGCGCCCGGCCTTGTCGCCGCCGACCAGGCTGGAACGGTCTGAAACTGGCCACGCGGTTCCAGTCGCCGGGCCGGCCGGCCAGCGCTTCGCCGCCCCACAGGGTGCCGTCGCTGCCGTAGCCCACGCCGTCCCAGGTGAACACCAGCCAGTTTTCGATATCCGGATGCTCGCCGGCCAGCGACGAGGCATGCGCGGCATGGTGCTGCACGCGAACCAGGGGTAAACCCTGCTGTTCCGCCCAGCGGGAACTGGCGTAACCGGGGTGGAGATCACAGGCAATTACCTGTGAATTTACATCATATAATTTCTGTATATCTCTGATAATCATTTTTAAAGATATCATTGCTTCTTACGCTATCGAGCTCGCCGATGTGGGGCGAGATCACGACACGGTCATCCCAGGCCAGGGCGATGGTGACCTTCAGGTGTCCGCCGGTTGCCAGCACGGGCCGGGGAAGCTTTGCCGGAAGCAGGCGCTCGAGCGGGGCGATTCCGCGGCCCAGCCGGATGGTCCTGGCCGCCCCCGCCATCGGCCGGACCACCGGGTCGTCCGCGGGGCGCACGATGGGCCGGTCGTGGTGCAGGAAGGCATCGGCCACGGTTTGCAGCCGGCTTTGCGCTTCCGCGCTATCCGTAATCACCGGTTCGCCGCTGATGTTGCCGGAAGTCGCGACGATCGGCTTTCCATAGGCCAGCAACAACTGGTGGTGCAAGGGGCTGTACGGCAGGAATACACCCAGTTCCCCAAGGCCGGGCGAAAGCAATGGGCTCAGGGAAAAATCACTGCGCTTGCGCGCCAGCACGATCGGACGGGCCGGGTCGACAATCGCTGCCGCGGTTATGTCATCCAGGTCCAGGCAGCCGCGCATCGCGTCCAGGCCGTCGTCGCCGACCAAGGGGAACATGACCGCCAGCGGTTTGGAGGGGCGGTGTTTGCGGTCGCGCAGCCGCTGGACGGCCCGGTCATTTCCCGCGTCGCAGACCAGGTGGTAGCCGCCGACGCCTTTGATGGCAATGATGTGGCCGGCTTCAAGGGACTTGGTTACCCGTAGGAGCGGATTCATCCGCGAATCGTTTATTGCAAGATCGATCGCGAATGAATTCGCTCCTACGTATTCCAGCTTTGGGCCACAGACCGGGCAGGCCAGCGGCTGGGCGTGGAAGCGGCGGTCTCTGGGCGATTCGTATTCAGCGCGGCAGTCGTCGCACAGCGGAAAGCCGGCCATCGAGGTGTTCGGCCGGTCGTAAGGCATCGCGGTGATGATGGTGTAGCGGGGCCCGCACTGGGTGCAGTTGATAAACGGGTAGCCGAAGCGCCGCTCGGCCGGGTCGGTGAGTTCCTGCACGCAATCATCGCAGGTGTACAGGTCCGGCGGCAGGTGGATTTCCGGCTCGGTGGAGTTGTCGCTGGCGAGGATTTCGAAGCAACCGGCGCCGGTTACTGGCACCGGCTCGGAGGACGCCAGCTGCGGGCGGGCCAGCGGCGGCGCGGAATGCACCAGCGCATGCTCCAGTTTATCGATGGCCGCGCTGTCGCCTTCCGCGTGGATGAAGACTTTTCCCGAACCGTTCAGCACCGAGCCGGTAAGGCCCAGCTCATGCGGCTGTCACGTAAACGAAGGGGCGGTAACCGACACCCTGCACGCGGCCGGTTACGGTGATTTTACGGGCGCTGGGCATTAATCCTGACTGTAGCCGACGTAGGAGCGAATTTATTCGCGACATCGAGTTTTCGCGGATGAATCCGCTCCTACGTAATCCCGGACACCGGAGGCCCACCAGATCCGGCAGGCGCCCTCGTCGGAAACCATGCAGGGGCCGATCGGGTTGCGCGGGGTGCAGGCGCGGCCGAACAGGATGCACTGGTTCGGGTAAATTTTGCCGAGCACCACGCGGGCGCAATCGCAGCCGGGCGGCATCTCCCCTGCCCGCTTGCGGTCCTCGTCGGGCCGGATGTCGAAACGCCGGCGCGCATCGAGGTCGCCGAATTCCGCTTTCAGCGTGAAACCGGAACCGGGAATCACGCCGATTCCCCGCCAGTTGGCGTCCGTCACGTCCATCACCTGGTGCAACACCGCGAGCGCGGTGGGATTGCCGCCGGGTTTGGCGACCGCGGAGTAGCAGTTGTCCAGAAACGGCCGTTTTTCGATGACCTGGCGCAACACCGAGTAAAACGCCGCCAGCAGGCTGTCGGGTGTGAAACCCGCGACCGCGGCGGGTATGCCGTGTTTTTCGGTCACGAAATTCCACTCTTCCGGCCCCATCACCGTGGATACATGGCCCGGCGCAACCAGCGCGTCGAAACCGGGCGTGTCGCTGTCCAGCAGCATCGCCACGGCAGGCCAGGTCAGGCGGCCGGACAGCAGGATCGAAAAGTTGGGCGGCAGACCCTCATTGACCAGGCCGTTTGCGACCAGGCCGGCGACCGGAGCCGTGGTGGTTTCGAACCCGGCGGCGAAGAACACCACTTCTTTTCCCGGGTTTGCCCGGGCGATGGCAAGCGCTTCTTCCGGGGACGAGACCGGCCGCACATCGCCGCCCGCAGCCTTCGCCTGTTCCAGCGAACGCGGCTCGGCTTTGGGTGCGTTGCAGGGCACGCGCAGCATGTCGCCGAAAGCGACGACGATGAAGTCCGTCGCGGCGGGCCAACTGGATGGCGGCGTAAATGTCTTCCTCGGGGCAGACGCAGACCGGGCAGCCCGGGCCCGGGATCAGTTCAACCTGCGGCGGCAGGGCGCCGCGCAAGCCGGCCATCGTGATGGAGCGTTCGTGCCCGCCGCAGACGTTCATAACACGAATTTTTCCGGGCACTTTGCCGGGTAACGGCAGGCCGCGGATGCGCTCCAGCCAGCTGCGGGCGCCGGTCACGACTCAGGCCGGGATGTGCAGGGCAACGCCGTCCGGCTGCACCCTGGGCTTCATTTCCCCGCCGGCGCGCCGGGCCAGTACGGTCGTGCGCAACCAGTCAAGCCATGGCCCCAGGCTCTCCGCCCGGCGGGCCGAAAGCGTGATCACGGCGGCCGGGTTGGCCAGTTCGCGCAAATGACGCTCGGCCTTGGCGGTGTCGAAATCGTCCAGCACGTCCAGCAGATCCGACTTGGTCAACAGCATCAGGTCGGCGGCGCGGAACATGACCGGGTACTTGGCCGGCTTGTCGTCACCCTCGGTCACCGAGAGCAGCGTTACATTGGCGTGGTGGCCCAGGTCGAAACTGGCCGGGCACACGAGGTTGCCGACGTTTTCGATGAACAGTATGTCGATCCCGTCCAGTTCCAGTTCGTGCAGCGCATCGTGAACCATGTGCGCATCCAGGTGACAGGCCTGGCCGGTGGTGATCTGCACGGCCGGCACACCGTGCGCCCGGATGCGCTCGGCGTCGTTTTCGGTTTCAAGGTCGCCCTCGACCACGGCGATGGAAAACTCGCCGCCAAGCGCCTCGATGGTCGCTTCCAGCAAGGCTGTTTTACCCGAGCCCGGGGACGACATCAGGTTCAGGGCCAGCACACCGTGACGGTCAAAATGCTCGCGGTTGTGCCCGGCCTGGTGGTCGTTTTCGTGCAACAGGCTGGTCAATACCTCGACCGAAGCCCGGCCGCCGGAGGTATGTTCCAGCTTGCCGTCCGCCTTCACCAGGTGGATGTTGGCGGGGGTGATGGAGCATCCGCAGGTGTCGCACATCATGTTTCTCCTTTTTCCCGTAGGAGCGAATTCATTCGCGATTTGTTTGAATAATATTCGCGAATGAATTCGCTCCTACGTTTCAATTTCCACGCTCAATAATAATAGCTCTTCGCCTTCGGTCACATTCACCCGCCACTCGCCGCAGTACTGGCAGACCAGGCGATTGGACGGCACCGCACTGCTGGCACCGCAGTCCTGGCACTTCACGACCACCGGCCCCTCTTCGATCTCCAGTTCGGCCTCCGACGCGACCGTCCCGGCCCGGGCTATTTCAAAGGCGCGCTCGAGCAAAGATGGTTCTACGCCGGACAATCCGCCAACACGGATCCTGATCAGTTCGACCGAGCGGGCGCTATTTTCGGCGGCAATCTTCTGCACCTGGCTGAGCAAGCCCTGGCAGATGGAAAGTTCATGCATTTTCGGCTTCGAGAATCTCGTCGTAGAGGTCCCAGGCGGTCTGCGCATCCTCCTCGGTCATCTTCTGAATCGCGTTGCCGACGTGAATCATCACCAGGTCACCGACCTGCAGGTCTTCGTGCTGCAACAGGAACAGGCTGGCCTTGCGCTCGATGCCGCGTGCCTCGCAGCGGGCGCTGAAGCCGTTGATTTCCATGATCCGCATGGGGACGCCTAGGCACATGGTGATGCTCCTGGACAAGTAGTCGCGATAATTGCTCCTGAATCGCTACAATTCATGTATTGAAATGAATCTAATTCAAGTCCGGGGGTGTTCAATTGACCTTGGTCAATATGATTCACTTTTCGGAATTATATGATGCATTCCGTACTCACGAATATCAATGTATTAGCTTATACTAATATTATAATATTGAAACAGCCGATGCACACAGAACGTCATGCAAAAAAAGTTTTGGTTATGGGTATCGGCAATACCCTGCTCCAGGACGACGGTATTGGCGTTCACGTTACCGAACTCTTCAAATCCACCCATCCGGCTGATCCAGGCGTCAGCATTCTTGACGGCGGCACCATCGGTCTTTCCCTGCTGCCCGAAATCGAAGACGCCGAAATGGTCATCATTGTCGACGCCTCCGAGATCGGAGAGAGTCCTGGAACCATGCGGATTTTTCGCAACCAGGAAATCGATCAGCAACTTTCCGGCAAGCGCCGCTCGGTGCACGAAGTGGCCCTTTACGATCTTTTCTCGGCGGCAGCCATCCGCGGCCGCAGTCCCGAACAACGCGTGCTGATCGCCATCCAGCCGGCCTGCACCGAGTGGGGGCTGGATCCGACCCCGGAAGTCAAAGCTTCAATCCCCATGGCCTGTGAGGCCATCTCCAGCATGACCGAACGTTGGCAGCATGCAGCGCGATAACGCGGCGCCCTGCCTGAGCGAACGGGCCACCGGGATGGCGCTGTCGGTGCTGGCTGAAATCGGCCGCATGCTCGAGAACCTGGCAGCCTCGGGCGAACCGGGTTTCATCGATCTCAGGAGCCTGCCGCTCAGTGACGCCGACCGGGCCAACTGGAAGCCTTGCTCGGGCGCGGCGAAGTGCAGCTTGAACTGGAACTGGCCGGCGTCTCCGAAGTCTGGGAGACGGCCTACTCCGGTGTCTGGTGGATCCGCCACCGCGGCGCCGGGGGAAAAATTGCCACCGAGGAAATCTCGGTCTGCCGGATACCCGAAATACTGATTTCCCACCCTGTCGATATCGAAGCGGCTGCCGGCCGGCTTCGCCAAGAACTGGAGACAACGCATGTCTGACAAAAAAACATTGGGTGAAATGCTGACGGAACGCGGCGTGTCCCGCCGCACCTTCCTGAAGTACGCCTCCTACACGGCATCGATCCTCGCGCTGCCACCGACGGCGGCCACGGCCATCGCCCAGGGCATCGCGAATGCCCGGCGCCAGTCCGTGATCTGGCTGTCGTTCCAGGAATGCACCGGCTGCACCGAGTCGATCACGCGGGCGCATACGCCTTCGATCGAAGACCTGATTTTTGATTTCATCTCGCTGGACTACCACCACACGCTGATGAACGCGTCCGGCCACCTCGCCGAGGAAGCACGCGAGCAGGCGATGGCCGACAACGCCGGCGAGTACATCGTCATCGTCGACGGCTCGGTGCCGCTGAAAGACGACGGCATCTACTCGACGATTGCCGGCATGACCAACCTGCAGATGCTGCAGGACACGGTGAAAGACGCTTTCGCGGTGATCGCCGTCGGCAGTTGCGCCACTTTCGGCGGGATACCCGGCGCCAACCCGAACCCCACCGGCGCGGTGCCGATCTCGGAAATCATTACCGACAAGCCGATCATCAATATTTCCGGCTGCCCGCCGATTCCCGAAGCGATGACCGGAACGATCGCCTACCTGCTTTCATTCGGCTCGATTCCTGAACTCGATCACCTGGGCCGGCCAAAAGCGTTCTACGGCGAGGCCATCCACGACCGCTGCTATCGCCGGCCTTTTTACGAGCGCGGGATGTTCGCCAGGAGCTTTGACGATGAAGGCGCGCGGCAGGGCTGGTGCCTGTACGAGGTTGGCTGCAAGGGCCCGGTGACCTACAACGCCTGCGCCACCCTGAAGTGGAACGGCGGCGTCTCTTTCCCGATCCAGTCGGGGCACGGTTGCCTGGGTTGCTCCGAGCCGAATTTCTGGGACATGGGCGGTTTCTACAAGCCGCTGTCCACCGCCACGGGCGATCCCCTGAAGTGGGCCGGTGGCGCTGCCATCGCCGGCGCCGCCATCGGAGCCGCCAGTGCCGCGATGGCCCGGACCAGGCGAAACAAAGCCATCAAGGCTGGAGCCGCCAAACCTTCAAAGGAGGCAAAATAATGGAACTTCTGGAATTTGCCCGCGGACCCGTAATGACCTTCGCCCTGACCGTTTTCATCGGCGGTATGGCGTTCCGGATCTTCTCCCTGTTCCTGATGTGGAGAACCCGTGACTCCTCGGAAGGCAGTTCACGCGAACGCTCTTCATTTTCAGCGGCGGTGCGCGAAATCATCCGCCGCCTGTGGCCGCAGGCCGCCTACAAGCAACGCACGATGTTCGACCTGGTCAACGGTTACGTTTTCCATTTCGGCCTGGCCATCATCGTTTTCGCGCTGGCGCCGCATATCCTGTTCATCAAGGACCTGACCGGGCTGTCCTGGGGCGCATTGCCCAACAACCTGATCTACGCGGTCAGCATCATCACCCTCGGCTCGCTGATTGCGGCGCTGGCGAAACGCTTCTCCAACCCGGCGCAGAAAATCATCTCGACCTTCGATGACTGGTTCAGCTGGCTGGTGGTCTTTCTGCCGGTGCTGACCGGCGTGATCGCCACCAGTCACCTCGGCGCCCGTTATGAAACCCTGTTCGCCCTGCACATTCTCAGCGTGGCGCTGTTACTGGTTTGGCTGCCGTTCGGCAAACTGATGCACTTTTTCCTGGTGTTCATCACGCGCGGCCAGACCGGCATCCAGTTGAGCCATCGCGGCGCCCAGCTTTGAGGAGAAACGAATAAATGAACACGAGAATCGTAGTTGATCCTGTAACCCGCATCGAGGGCCATTTGCGCATCGAGGCGGAGCGCGGCAATGACGGGAAAATCACCGGCGCCTGGAGTTCCGGCACCATGGTCCGGGGTATCGAATTGATCCTGCAGGGCCGGGACCCGCGCGACGCATGGGCGTTTGCCCAGCGTATCTGCGGTGTGTGCACCCTGGTGCATGGCATCGCCTCGGTGCGGGCCGTGGAGAACGCTCTGGGCTACCAGATTCCGCCGAACGCCCAGTTGATCCGCAACCTGATGATCGCGGCCCAGTACGTCCACGATCACGTGATGCACTTCTATCACCTGCACGCGCTGGACTGGGTTGACGTGGTTTCGGCATTGTCGGCCGACCCGAAGGCGACCTCCGAACTGGCCCAGTCGATTTCCGGCTACGCGAAGTCCAGCCCGGGTTACTTCTCGGACACGCAAGCCAAGCTGAAGAAATTCGTCGAAGCCGGCCAACTCGGTATTTTCGCCAATGGCTACTACGGCCACCCCGATTACCTGCTCCCTCCGGAAGCGAACCTGATGGCGGTCGCGCATTACCTGGATGCGCTCGAATGGCAGCGTGACGTGGTGCAGATCCACACCATTTTCGGCGGCAAGAACCCGCACCCGAACTTCCTGGTCGGCGGCGCCCCCTCCCCGATCAGCAACGACCCGTCCATGGCTACCGGGGGCTCCTCGGCAACCGCGCTGAACATCGTCGCGTTTCGGCCAGATCCGCGACATCATCGACCGCATGCGTTCATTCGTCGACCAGGTGTACGTGCCGGACACGATCGCCATCGCCGGTTTTTACAAGGACTGGTTCTCCCGCGGTGAAGGACTCGGCAATTTCATGACCTACGGCGATTTCCCGTCCGAAGGCCTGGACGACCCGACCACCTGGATGATCCCCAGCGGGGTCATCCTGGATCGCGATCTTTCAACCATCCACGAAGTCGACCTGAACGATCCCAGCCAGATCCAGGAGTTCGTCGGCCGCTCGTGGTACGACTACTCGATCGGCAAGAACGCCGGCCTGCACCCCTATGACGGCGAGACCAATCTGAATTACACCGGCCCGCAGCCGCCGTATGAATTCCTGGATGTCCAGGGCAGTTATTCCTGGCTGAAAGCGCCGCGCTGGCGCGGACACGCCGTTGAAGTGGGCCCGCTGGCGCGCGTCCTGATGCTTTATGCGTCCGGCCACGAACCGACCCGGGAACTGGCCGGCGCCGTGCTCAAGCAGCTGGATGTGCCGCTGACCGCGATGTTCTCAACCCTGGGACGGACCGCCGCGCGCACGCTGGAAACCAAGATCATCGCCGACCAGATGTCGGTCTGGCTGGACAAGCTGATAGCCAACATCAAGGCCGGCGACCTGGCCGTGCACAACGAGGAAATGTGGGATCCGTCGACCTGGCCCAAGGAGTGCAAGGGCGTCGGCTTCATGGAAGCCCCGCGTGGCGGCCTGGCGCACTACATCGTGATCAAGGACAAGAAGATCGCCAACTACCAGGCGGTGGTGCCCAGCACCTGGAATGCCGGCCCGCGTGACCCGTCGGGGCAACCCGGGGCATACGAAGCGGCCTTGATGGATAACCACGACCTGCTGATCCCCGATCAGCCGCTGGAGATACAGAGGACGATCCACAGTTTTGATCCGTGCATCGCCTGCGCGGTTCACGTGATGGACCCGGACGGTAAAGAAATGATCGAGGTAAAAGTCACGTAGGAGCGAATTCATTCGCGAAAAATCGCGGATAAATCCGTAAAAAATCGCGGCTGAAGCCGCTCCTGCGAAACTAAAACATTGGAAGACGAGCCATGACAAATACAGCAACCCAACAAGTCTCCGACGCCCAGGCCGCTGCCAACAAGTTCCTGGCGCTGAACAGTGGAAATCTCGCTGCGTACCTGGAGTCCTGCATCCACTGCGGACAGTGCGCGACGGCCTGCCACTTTTACGAGGTGACCAACGATCCCAAGTACACGCCGGCCTACAAGCTGTTCCCGATGGCCAAGGCGCACCGCAAGACCAAGTGGCCCTGGAGCTGGTTCGGCGGTCCGATCGTCACCGAAGCCGACTTGCAGGAATGGGAAGAACTGCTGTTCGACAGCTGCACCATGTGCGGGCGCTGCACCCAGGTTTGCCCGATGGGCATCGACATCGCCTCGATCGTGGCGGCGTCCCGCCAGGCCTTTGCCGCTGCCGGCCGCGGCCCGGCCGACCTGTTCGAGGCAGCCGAGAACGTGCTGACCAAGGGCAGCCCGCTGGGCGTGACGCCGGCGGTCTTCGATGGTCGCGTGGAATGGCTGGAGGACGACTACGAAGTCGACCTGCCGCTGGACAAGGACAAGGCCGAAGTTCTGCTGACCATTTCTTCCATCGAGATGATGAAATACCCGAAATCCATCGTCGCCATGGCGCGCCTGATGAACCAGGCCGGGGTCGACTGGACCTTCAGCAGCAAGGGCTATGAGTCAACGAACTTTGGATTCCTGGCCGGTAAGCCGCATATCGCGCGGCACGCCATCGAAAAACTGGTGACCGCGGCCGAGGAGATCGGCGCCAAGACCCTGGTGATCCCCGAGTGCGGACATGCCTACGGCGTGCTGCGCTGGTCCGGCGCCAACATTTTGGGCCGTCCGCTGCCGTTCCAGGTGCTGCACATCACCGAGTTCCTCGCGCAGCTGAAAAAGGAAGGCAAGATCAAGTTCAAACCGATCGAAGGCGCTGTTACCTATCACGACCCGTGCCAGATCTCGAGGCGTGGCGGGGCCACCGAGGCTGCCCGTTACCTGCTCGAAGACTGCACCGATTTCCGGGAAATGACCCCGACCGGCAATTTCAACTGGTGCTGCGGCGGCGGCGGTGGCGTGCAGGCGATGAGCCGCGCAGCCGACCTGCGCCACAAGGTATTCCAGATCAAGATGAAACAGGTCGAAGACACCGGCGCCGGCATGATGCTTTCAGCCTGCGCCAACTGCCGCCTGACCATGGATGACTCCAAGGACTACTGGAAATGGGATCGCGAACTGGAAAGCCTGGTCGAACTGCTGGCCGAAAACCTGATCGAGGATAACCCGAAGCCTTTCGACGGTAAGCCCCATTTAGCGTAGGAGCGAATTCATTGCGGAAAAAATGGGGTCAGAGCCCTTTTTCTTAGCGTAAGCGAATTACGCGATTTTTGTACGGATTCATCCGCGACGGGATCAAAAAATCGCGGATTAATCCGCTCCTACCCATGGTGCCAATCCTCAGACACATCAGGCGACAAGCCCAGCACCTCTCCCTCGGTATCGACACCCAGACCGGTAACCGTGCGGTTGGCGTAGGCGAAATAGGCCGTCACCTGGTTGATTTCCAGGATCTCACCATCCTCCAGGCCGGCTGATTTCAGGGCCTTGATATCAGCGCGCCCGACTGTCCCGGGCTTCAGCGTTAACTGGCTGGCATAGGCCAGTGCGGCCTGCTCCGGCTTCGTGAAAGGAGCACCGGGCTGGTCCTGTTCCAGTTGCGCCCGGTAGGCCGCAAAGCGTTCCTCGTCTCCCTGTAATTGCCGCTTCATGCCCGCACCGTGGTGACGGGCGCAATAGGCGCAATCGTTCAGCAGGCTGACCCGCACGCCAATGGCCTCCAGGAACCAGACCGGCAGACTGTTGCGGGGGTGGTGCAATACCGCCTTGTACAGGGCCATGTGGCCCTCCAGCGTGTGCGGGCGCAAACTGTGAATCTGCAGCACGTTATCCACCTGTCCGCCCGGGCCGGTGACACGGCCGTAAATTTCGGACAACCTGCCCGTTGCATTTTCAGGGTGGATGACCTTGATATAAGGCATTGGAACCTCGCGCAATTCAGAAAGCTGTGGGTATATCATACGACCATGCGATGGCCTGTTTTTGCATTTATTACGCTTGTTTGCCTGTTGGTCGCGGCCATGGGCCGCTCTTACGTTGAAAGCGCGGACGCAGCCGTTTCAGACGTTGAGGTCGCGGCCCATGGCCGCGATGACACAGAATCTTCCACGGCAAAGCTCCGCATCGCCACCTTCAACATCGCCATGGGCCTGGACGAAGCGGGCCTAATGGCGGAAGCATTGACCGGCGGTTCTGATCAACGCCTTGAACAGGTGGCTGAAATCCTGCAGCGCGTCCGGCCGGATATCGTGCTGCTCAATGAATTTGACTACGCCGGTGACGTCGATGCGGCAGCCCTGTTCAATGCCAACTACCTGTCCCACCCCCACAACGGGCAAAGCCCGATCGAGTATCCCTTTTCTTTCAGCACGCCGGTCAACACCGGTGTGGACAGTGGCGGCGACCTCGACCGCGACGGAAAGACCGGCGGGCCGGGCGACGCCTGGGGCTTTGGCAGGTTTCCCGGCCAGTACGGCATGCTGCTGTTGTCGCGTTACCCAATAGACAAGGTTCGCAGCAGGACTTTCCGGGAGTTTCGCTGGGCGGCCCTGGCCGGCGCCAGGCGGCCGGTCCACCCGGACGGCAGCGCGTTTTACCCGGACGCTGACTGGGAAACGCTCAGGTTGAGTTCCAAGAGCCACTGGGACGTGGTGATCGTAATCGGCGGCGCCGACCTGCACCTGCTCGCCCACCACCCCACCCCGCCGGTATTCGATGGGCCCGAAGACCGCAACGGGCTGCGTAATTTCGACGAGATCCGGTTTTGGCGGGAATACACGCAACCCGGCAGCGGCGCGTACATCACAGACGACGCCGGCAAGGCCGGCGGCATCGGGCCCGGCGCCGCTTTCGTCATCGCGGGCGACTTCAATGCAGATCCGCTGGACGGCGATTCGATTCCAGGCGCAATGGCCCAGTTGCTGGATGCGCCATGGATCAACAGTTCCTGCATCCCGGTCAGCAAAGGCGCCCTGGAAGCGACGCGCCTGCAGGGCGGCATCAATGCGAAACAGCTTGGTGATCCGGCGAGTGACACGGCTGATTTCAACGACCGGTTCACTGGCAACCTGCGGCTGGATTACCTGCTGCCGTCGGCCAACCTGGCAGTTGCCGCTTGCGGGGTATTCTGGCCGGCGCAGGATGAGGAAGGCCATGACCTCGCGGGTGTTTCCGACCACCACCTGGTCTGGCTGGACATCGAACGATGAACGGACTCTCAAGCCTGTACCGGGAGGCCATCCGGAAGCACGCTGCCGAGCCGGTGGGTTTCCGTCAAAAGATCGATGCAACGCACCGGCACGAGGTGCACAACCCGCTGTGCGGCGACCGCATCGAAGTGCAATTGCGGATTGTGGACGGCAAGGTGGAAGCGGCGGCTTTTGACGGCGAGGCCTGCGCCATCTGCATGGCTTCGGCATCGCTGCTCTGCGGCGCCACGCCGGGACATCCGGTTGCCTACCTCGCAGAATTGAATGAACGGCTTCACGCAGCGCTGGAAAATGGCGGAGATCTGGAAGGCGCGGATTCGCTCAAACCTTTGCTCGGCGTGATGCCTTACCCCAGCCGGATCCGTTGCGCTACCTTGCCCTGGGCCGCCGCGGTTGGTGCGCTGTAACAAAAAATAAACTTGTCTTTTCCCTCCATCGAAGCTAATCTTCTGGTAACCGGTTGTAATGTCGTTGAAAACAAAGTGTTAGTTTCGAATTTCAGCCGGTAATAAAGTTGGTTGCGAGTCCTATAGGTCATCTCGGAAGCTTCAAATTTGGCATCTCCTGTATCCTGATTTTATTGGCGTCTGCGACTGTAAGTTTTTTTAATTTTTATAAAGGTAATATTGAAATGACGACAGGTACCGTTAAGTGGTTCAACGAATCCAAAGGTTTTGGTTTTATCTCCCCATCTGATGGAGGCAAAGACGTGTTCGTGCACTTCTCCGCCATCCAGGGCAGTGGTTTTAAATCACTTGCAGAAGGTCAGGCAGTAAGCTTTGACGTGGAGGACGGCCCCAAAGGCCCGCAGGCCACCAATGTGAAGACCGACGGCTAAGCAACACCCGGCCAAATGATCAAAAAAAGACCCCGCCGCCCGGCGGGGTTTTTTTGTTGGAGCGGCCCATGGCCGCGAACTTTTCTCAATACCACCGAGAGTTCTTGCAATCGCGGCCGCATAACGGCATTCCGAGCGCGCTTCTTCGGTTTCGCCGAAACCGCACCCGCTTCATTGCCTATGCTGGGCCGCTCCTACATTTTAAGCACCCGCTCTTTGAGTTTATGAATTTCGTCGCGTATCTGCGCCGCCTCCTCGAATTCCAGCAATTGCGCGTGGTTGAACATGCGCTTCTCCAGTTCGCCAATCGCCTGCGCGAGGTTTTTCGGCGTCACGTTGGCGTACCTGGCATCCTCTTCCGCAACCCTGGCCGCCCGGCGCCCACGGCCCCGGCCCTCATCGTGCGCACCTTCCATGACGTCAGTGACTTTCTTGCTGATCGTTTTGGGCGTGATCCCGTGCTCTTCGTTATATTGGATCTGCTTGTTGCGGCGGCGCTCCGTCTCCTCCATCGCGCGCTCCATGGAACCGGTGATCCGGTCGGCGTAGAGGATTGCCCTGCCCCGAATGTTACGCGCGGCGCGGCCGATGGTCTGGATCAGCGAGGACTCGGACCTGAGGAAACCCTCGCGGTCGGCATCCAGAATTGCGATAAGCGAAACTTCTGGCATATCAAGACCTTCGCGCAACAAGTTAATGCCAACTAACACATCAAATTCACCCAGCCGCAGGTCGCGAATGATCTCGACGCGCTCCACCGTGTCGATGTCCGAATGCAGGTAACGCACGCGGATGCCGTGGTCCGCCAGGTACTCGGTCAGGTTTTCCGCCATGCGCTTGGTCAGCGTGGTCACCAACACCCGGTCGCCCAGCGCGGTGCGCTTGTTGATTTCCGAGAGCAGGTCGTCCACCTGGTCGCCGACCGGCCGCACTTCCACCGCCGGGTCGATCAGCCCGGTCGGGCGAACGACCTGCTCGACCACGTTGCCGGAAAGCTCCATTTCATACGGGCGCGGCGTCGCCGAGCAAAAAATGGTCTGCGGCACGCGCGCCTCCCACTCCTCGAAACGCAGTGGCCGGTTATCGAGCGCTGACGGCAGGCGGAAACCATAGGTGACCAGGTTTTCCTTGCGCGAACGGTCGCCTTTGTACATCGCGCCCAGTTGGGGGATCATCACGTGGCTTTCGTCCAGTACCACCAGTGATTCGGCAGGCAGGTAATCGAACAAGGTCGGAGGAGCCTCGCCCGGCCCCCTGCCCGTCAGGTGCCGCGAGTAGTTCTCGATGCCGTTGCAATAACCCAGTTCCAGCATCATTTCGAGGTCGAAGCGGGTGCGCTGCTCCAGGCGCTGGGCTTCCACCAGCTTGTTTTGCTCCCGCAGCACCTCCAGCCGCTCTTTCAGTTCGGCGCCGATCGCCTGCACCGCATCCAGCACCACCTGGCGGGGCGTCACGTAATGTGACTTGGGAAAAATCGTGATCCGTTGCAACTTGCGCAAAATTTCACCGGTCAGCGGGTCCAGCGCGCAAATGGAGTCAACTTCCTCGTCGTACAGCTCGATGCGGATCGCCTGCGCCTCCTCGTCGCCTGGAAACACGTCGATGATGTCGCCGCGCACACGGTAAGTGCCCCGCCGCAGTTCGATGTCATTGCGGCTGTATTGCATTTCCGCCAGGCGCCGCAGGATCACGCGCTGGTCGATCCGGTCACCGCGCGACAGGTGCAGAACCATGCTCAGGTACTGGGTCGGATCGCCGAGGCCGTAAATGGCCGAAACGGTGGCGACGATGATGGTATCCGGCCGCTCCAGCAGGGCCTTGGTCGCCGACAGGCGCATCTGCTCGATGTGCTCGTTGATCGACGCGTCTTTTTCGATGTAGGTATCAGACGACGGAACGTAAGCTTCCGGCTGGTAGTAGTCGTAGTAGGAAACGAAATACTCGACCGCGTTTTCCGGGAAAAACTCCTTGAACTCACCGTACAGCTGTGCGGCCAGCGTTTTGTTCGGCGCCAGCACCAGGGTGGGCCGCTGAATGTGCTGAATCACGTTTGCGATCGTGAAGGTTTTTCCCGAACCGGTCACCCCCAACAGGACCTGGTGCGCCAGCCCGTTTTCCAGCCCGTCGATCAGGTTGGCGATCGCTTCCGGCTGGTCGCCGGCAGGCTTGAAGCTGCTGCTCAGTGAAAACGGTTTGGCGGGTCGGTCAGACATGCAATTTCATTTCCCAAACTTGTTATTATACGTGGATGAAAATTCTAATCGCGCTGTTACTTTTCCTTGCCCTGGCAAATCCCCTGCCGGCCCAGCAATCCATGACCGTAGATGCGAAACGGGAAATCGATATTTCGCGCAAGATGATTAACGACAAGCGCAATACCGCTATCGCGTTCAACATGACGTTCACGCAACAGGAAAAAGAGAAGTTCTGGCCGCTGTACCGCGAATACCGCGAGGCAATGGCCAAGGTCGGTGACAAGCGTCTGGCCGTGCTGGTCGATTACGCGGACAACATCGACACGATGACCGAAAAACTGGCGAAGAAGCTGATGGACCGGTCGTTTGCGGTTCAAAAGGAGACCATCAGCACGAAGCAGAAATACGCCGGCAAGTTCAGCCGGATCCTTCCTGAAACCAAGGTCGTGCGCCTGATGCAGATCGAGAATCGCATGGATGCCATGGTCGACCTGAAAATCGCGGAAGGCGTTCCGTTGATGGAATAGGCCCATGTCACGGATATCTACTAAAGTCGACCAGATCAGGCCCTCGGCCACGATCACGGTGAGCGCGCAGGCCATGGAACTGAAGGCACTGGGCAAGGACATCATTTCACTCAGCGCTGGTGAGCCGGATTTCGATACGCCGGCCCACATCCGGAAAGCGGCAATCGCTGCGATCAACGCCGGCAAGACGCGCTATACCCAGGTCGATGGAACGCCGGAACTGAAAGCTGCCATAGTGCGTAAATTCCGTGAGCAGAACGCGCTGGAATTCAGCGCCTCGCAGATTATCGTCTCCAATGGCGCCAAGCAGAGTCTGTATAACCTGATGGTGGCCCTGCTGAACCAGGATGACGAGGTTATCGTGCCGGCGCCCTACTGGGTGTCCTACCCCGACATGGTCAAGCTGGCCGATGGCGAACCGGCGATTCTCTCGGCGAGCCGTGAAAATGACTACAAGATCACCGCGCGTGAACTGCAAAATACGCTGAACGAAAACACCCGCATGCTGATCCTCAACTCGCCCTCGAACCCGACCGGGAAGGTCTACACCGGGGAAGATTACAAGGCGCTTGGCGACGTGCTGGTGGAACACCCGAAAGTATTTATCGTCTGCGATGATATTTATGAACATATCTACTGGGGTGACAGCCCGTACCTGACGTTCCTGAATGCCTGCCCCGAACTGGCGGAACGCACGGCCGTGGTCAACGGCGTTTCCAAGGGCTACGCGATGACCGGCTGGCGGATCGGATACCTGGCGGGTCCGGAAGACGTGGTCCGCGCCATGCGCAAAGTCCAGGGCCAGAGCACATCATGCCCCAGTTCGATTTCCCAGGCGGCCGCGGTCGCCGCCCTGGAAGGCCCGCAGGATTGTCTCGAAGAAATGCGCAAGGCTTTCGAACATCGATACCGTTATATCCACGAAGCGCTGAACGGGATCGATGGCGTGGACTGCCCGGAATGTGACGGCGCGTTTTACGCCTTCCCGTCTTTCCAGGGTTTCATCGACCGGATGGACAACCTCCGTGACGACGTGGAACTGGCCAGCTGGCTGCTGACCGAAGCCGGCGTGGCCACGGTGCCCGGAACGGCCTTCGGCGCACCCGGTCATCTGCGCCTGTCATTTGCCTCCAGCATGGAACAACTCGAAGAGGCCATCGGCCGGATCAAAAAGGCCCTCGATTCCGCAACGTAGGAGCGAATTCATTCGCGAATGAATTCGCTCCTACGAAAAATCACACCATTTGCCTACATGGTCATATATGACTTTGCGGCAAGCTATCCTGCATGCAAATCCATGGTCACGGCACAGGTCACCCATTCCAAACCGGTTTCACCGTTCTCGAGCTGATGATTACCATCAGTATTGCCGGCATCCTGCTGGTGGCAGGGATTCCCTCGTTTATGAGCTTCAGCCCAGCAACAACAGATGAAAGCGGCCGTTGCCAGCCTGCAAAATGACCTGATGATGGCCCGCAGCGAGGCCGTCCACATGAACACGCGGGTCGTGACCTGCCCCGGCGATCCGGCACTGGGCTGCACGGGAGCCAGTGAATGGAATGCCGGCTGGATCGTCTTTGTCGATGACAACGCCGACCGCCAGCGCCAGCCGGCTGAAAGGATCGTTCGGCGGGGTGAAGGCCTGGAAAACCTGCACGTCCGGAGCTCCTCCGGCAGAACCGATGTGCGCTTTTTTCCGGACGGCAGTGCGCCGGGAAGCAACGGCAGCATCAGTTTTTGCGGACCGGGCGGTACCGGCCAGGCGCGTAAACTGGTGATATCCAACCTGGGAAGAATTCGCCGGGACATGGCTCCCGACCTGGATAAGGCCGATTGCCCAATGTAATCCTTGACTCACCCCGGTAAAGCACCGAAAATACTGCGCCTCGACCCATTCCCCAGTAGCTCAGTCGGTTAGAGCGGGTGACTGTTAATCACTAGGTCCGCGGTTCGAGTCCGTGCTGGGGAGCCAAATTTAGTAATGAAAACGGGAAGTTAGCTATCATGCTGGCTTCCCGTTTTTTTGGACGGTCATTTGGTCACCAAATTGGTCACCAAGTCATTTTTAATGACGCCGCCAGTGATCGACAGCCCCGTATTGCATCAAGCGGCCTCCAGCTTTCTAACGCTCCCCGCGCCCAGGATCAGCGCCGATCCGCGTCGGGGCTTTGTACCTCATGACCGCTTTGGGCCGGGAAGCGGAACTTTGCTGATGATGTTCCACCAGTTCTGAAATCGACCCAAAGTGAAAACAAGCCGCTCCGGACAATTCAGCCGTAGCGCAACCCTTGCGGGTGAGTAGACTGCTTATCTGATTTTCTGACCTCCGTCATAATTGGCGCCGGTAAGATGTGCTATTGAGGACATAACCGAGAGATCGACACGTTTGTCCCACTGATATGGAGTCGATTGGGAGACACCTTGCCGGATTCGGACCTGTATAACAGCAATCGCCGCCTCGCCACCATCATGGTGGCCGACATCGTCGGGTATTCGTGTCTGATGGAAGCCGACGAGGAAGGCACTTATGAGTCCCTTCGAGCAATACGCAGGGAGATTGTCGATCCGGGCATGGAGGCTAGTGGCGGCCGCATTATCAAGCACCTTGGGGATGGGTTTCTGGCTGAGTTTCCATCCGTAATGGCCGCCTTGCAGTTTGCCAGATCGCTGCAGGAGAAAATGCGTCTCCGCGGCGAGGAAGTGTCGGAAATTCGGCAGCTTTCGTTTCGTCTGGGCATTAACCTGGGCGACGTGATTGTTGATGAGAGTGGTGATATTTTCGGCGACGGCGTCAACGTGGCCGCCCGATTGGAATCACTGGCCTTGCCGGGTGGTATCTGTATATCGGCGGCCGTTCATGACTCGATTCACAAAAAAATGGAAGCCCACTTTGAAGACCTGGGTGATCAGCAGGTAAAAAACATCCAGACTCCAGTCAGAGCGTACCGCATACAGTGGCCCCGTGAAGTTGAGCAGCTCGTCGAGCAGAGTAAACCCACCAGAAAATTGTCATTCTTCGGTGAACTGAAACACCGTAACGTATTTCGGGTGGCGATCGCTTACCTGGCTGTAGTCTGGCTATTGGTCGAAGTCGCTGGAACGCTGTTTCCGGCTTTCGGTGTCCCCGATTGGGGGGTCCGATTCGTTGTGATTTTGTCAGCCATTGGCTTTCTGCCTGCGCTGATTTTCTCCTGGGTGTACGAATTCACTGCGGAAGGTTTGAAGCGCGAGAAAGATGTGATGCGAGATGAGTCGATCGCCCACCTGACCGCCAGGCGGTTTGACGTGATTACGATCGGCGTAATCATCGCGGCCCTTGCGCTGATTGCGTTCGACCATTTTTGGCTGGATTCGGGAAAGTCGGGCCAAGTGGCGCCTGTTGCACATCTGGAGACTGAATTGAACGGCGCGGAGAGGGTTACGAATGACCGGGAAGCCGATCCAAGGCCTTCCATCGCCGTATTGCCGTTTGCCAACCGCAGCGCCAACCCGGATGACGCATTTTTCGTGGATGGTATTCACGATGACCTGCTGACCCACATTTCCAGAATCGGTGCTATCAAGACCATTTCTCGCACTTCAGTGATGCGATATAGAGATTCAGACAAGTCCATTCCCGAGATAGCCAGCGAGTTGGGTGTCAGCACTATTCTGGAGGGCGGCGTACAGCGTGCCGGCAACCAAATTCGCTTAAACGTACAGTTGATTGATGCCCGTACCGACGAGCATATCTGGGCTGAAATTTATGACCGGCAATTGTCTGCGGGAAATATTTTTGCCATTCAGTCTGAAATATCAGGCGCTATATCAGAAGCACTCAAAGCAAAGCTGTCACCACAAGAAGAGAAACGTACCCTGGACATTCCCACGGAAGACCTCAACGCTTATGAGGCCTATCTCATTGGCAGGCAGCGAATGGCTCAGCGCAATACAGAATCACTGGCGGATGCGGTTGCATACTTCACTACAGCTGTTGAGATCGATTCGCAGTTTGCACTCGCCTGGGCTGCCCTGGGTGACGCATATCTGCTTCAATTGGCGAAAGGCGGTGTTTTGGAAAATGACTTATTGCTCAATGCGCGGGCCGCAATTGAAAAAGCGTTAAACCTGGACCCGGAGCTTGGCGAAGCGTACGCATCACTGGGAATGCTCCACTTTGACCTGGATGAAGGTGAATTGGCGGAGCAGTCTTACCGAAAGGCGATCGAACTCGCACCAAATTACGCCACTGCCTACCACTGGTACTCCATCTTGCTGACGGAACAGGGTCGTCTGGAAGAAGCCACAGAAATGATTACAACCGCGGCTCAACTGGACCCGATGTCACTGATAATCAGGCTAAATCTTGCACTCGTTTATAGAAGGGATGGGCGTCACCAGGAAGCGCTGGGGGAAATGGAAAAAATCATCTCGATCAATCCAGAATTTGTTTACGCCTACGATGTCATCGCAACCATCGAAAGCCAGGTTTTCAATCGCAAGACCAAAGCCGTGCAGGTATATGGCAAGGCACTTGAACTGGATCCAGTCGAGTCCAGTAACTACGTATGGTTAGGCCAGCTTTACCTTGACCTGGGGGCGCCTGACCGGGCGAGCGACTTGTTTGACCGGGCTCGTGATTTAATGCCGGATGGCTTTGGCGACAACTGGGGCGGGCTACTGATGCAGGTATACCGCGGTGACCTGGACAAAATCTCCGGCAACGCAGCCCGTATTAAGCAATATCGCGGCGACGGAGACTGGATTACCCAATTTACTGCGGCACAACTCCGGAACCAGGCTCTTGCCAATAACCAGTACCCGCGAGCGCTGGCCGTATATTCAACTTCATACCCTCAACTTTTGGATGATCCGAACTTGACGATCGGACTGCACAACTACCGGGCGGCGATTGACCTGTCCCTGGTGTTGCAGAAACTGGGCAAACGCGAACAGGCCCATCGCATGCTGGAGCGTTGCCACGAGTTCATACAAGGACAGCCGAGACTCGGTTGGTGGGGTGGTTACTGGGTTTCCGATGTGTTGATTCTGGCGCTGCAAGGTGAAAAAACAGAAGCTTTATCCGCTCTACAAAATGCTGTTGACGAAAATTGGCGATCATTGTGGTGGTATTACCTGCGCTACGATCCGAATCTCGATTCCATTCGTGACGAACCCCTGTTTCAACAGGCTTTGGCCCAGATTGAAGCCGACATGTCCGCACAACTGCAGGACATCCGGAAGATGGAGCAAAACGGGGAAATTGCGGCAATTCCCGGCGTAAATTTCGACTTGAAGTCCACTCTATCCGGAGGCAAAAAAATGCTGCGTTCAATTCCGCTATTGGCCCATAGCAGAACTCCCCTGGATGCGAATCGCAGGGGAGTTTCGTCTCGGCTTCGGCCAGGAGCAGACCATGCAAAGGGGTAAATGATAGGCGTTTCGTAGACAGCATGTTCGCGCTCACCAACTCAACCCGCGCCTGGCCATCGTCAGTAATTCTGCATGTTTTTCATACATATGTTTTGAAGTAAAGCGTCTCAGTACATGCTCTCTGCAATCTTTAGGATTGAGGGTATGCACCTTCCCAATTGCGTCTACCATTTCTTCTTCGTCGTCGCACAAAAGTCCAGTGACGCCGTCGACTATCAATTCACTCATAGCCCCTCGTCGAAAAGCGATAACTGGCGTGCCGGAGATCATTGCTTCAATAACAGTCAGTCCAAAAGGTTCTTCCCATCTTATCGGCACCACTAGAGCCTTCGCCTTACTTAGAAGTTCGTATTTTTCCGGACCGTTAACGTAACCTACCGGTGAGATAAGCGGATGCCATCGAAACCAAGTCTCTGGGCAAGAGAGTTTCTTGCCGCCAGCGATGATCAGAGGCTGACGCGTGCGTTTGCATATGCGTATGGCCGAATCGACGCCTTTCTTGCTGCGCTTCACCTTTGCAAGGAACAGAAGCCAATCCTCCTTTCTTGCACTGTAAACATAGTCATCCGTGGGAATGCCATTGTATGCATAAGTAGCTTTCGATGCCGCGTTCGCATGGCTTTTCGACACGAAGACATCCTTAATTCCAACACCGTGTCCGGCATGAACAATATTTATCGCATGAGGGACTTCTTTCAGCAATTTTATGGCCGTTGCCAGCGGCAAACCACCGTGGATTTCGATACCAGTCGTGTCGCTCGGTATTAGTCGGCAGAGACTGTGGAATTCCAGAGTTTTGGGTAGCTCAATGTGATCGTAATGCTCAGTCGCCGAACCACCACGCGTCATTGCGTAGACGGTGTCGCCCTGAATTGATTGCTCGGTTGCGAGCCAATGTGCGAGCCGGTTCGAACCCCCACTATCGCGAACTGGCGGCATCGGCTGATCGTGAATATGAACTATCGTTTCCACAATTTTTCTCGCCAAAGATATCGAAAGCTCGAAACCAAGTTAAGACGGATAGCTGGACAAAGGCCCCAGAGGCCTGATCAGATTGCAACCATCAGCGTTATTCTAATGGAAGAGTGAAGGGGTCGGATACAATTTGCATGGACTGCTTCTGCCCGCCAGCGGTACTAACCAGCTGACAACAAGTTCTCCTTCGGGTCGGAAGCGGAGATTTTAGGCAGTCAGGGACTCAGTTCCGCTATCAAGTGAGCGGAACCGATTCAGTACTAAATTTCAGACTGGATTAGTTCTCAGTTCGGCCAGTAGCAGAACTGATAGCAAGCCACTTCACGAATAAATTATTGCCCGCTGAGCGTTTCGCACAATACAACGTTGTCCGGGACGATTCGTTCGATAGGAATTTCACCCGATATGCCAAGCGAAGCAATTTCATAACTCACCAAGCCATTGGCGCAATCCGCAAACTCTATTGTCATGGTGCCATCACCGGCCGGGTCTGTCGTAGCAGCAGGTTCTGCTGCGTCAAAGACGCCACCTTCAGTAACGAAAATAGTTAGGTTCGCCGTATCCCCCACGTAAGGTCCTTGCGCAGTCAGCCAGCGATGACCAGGCTCTCCCAGTATTGCGGTGGCATCCATGGGTGGCCGTTCTGTGTCATAGGTGAACCAAGCCAAAAACACTTGCTTAATGTTGGGAAACACGGAGATTAGGAATCCCTGTCCATTAGTAGCGGGGTTGTACCAGGCATCATTGAGACCAGCATTGATGACAAAACCCTCCAAAGCATCCGGAACGTATGCGATAGAGTCTGAATTATAAATGGGAGCATCTTGCTCAATGGGATTACTGGTACATACTTCATCAAAACTCAATTGCACAAGTGGCGAATTCAAGGTTGCACGCCAATATAGATCCCTTTTGGGATCATAGAGTGAGCCCACCATTGTTAAACCCTCGCTCAGGATCTTCGTCGAAGTTATCAGGTAATTGAACTTCGCATTGGCGCGATACAGAATTTTGGCTCAAATCAATTGAATATACGCTTGCTGGATTAGCACCAACGTTCGTTGGGACACTCAATAACAAGCCTGTAGTTCGGTGTCATACTCAAGTGTGTCTACTTCACCACCCACTTTTCCCATATTTAACGTAAGCTGTGCTTCAAAAGGATTAAGGCCAATTTCCCACAGTTCACTTATCCCAGTGTCGACATGGGTAAAGCTAACAAAGATACGGTTCTCAGCATCTATTGCGACGCCATAAGCAGCTAGACTCGCTGTAACTCCGAGATTCTGAGTACCGATAAGCTGTGAATTTGCCGTCAATGGATCTACCCAGTAGAAGTCCGTTAGTGTGGGATCATTTTCATTCTCTTTGGGAGCGGTATTAACCAAAAGTAATCTTTGTTCGATTGGGTGCCAGACCATACTCCCGAAACGGTAGTTGAACCCCAGTGATCCGACGATTTTGGATTCTCGTGTTTCCGGATTAATACGAAACAATTGGTCAGTGGTCCTGTCAACGAGATAAAGCCATTCAGCTTTTGAATTTAACGGGTACACCAATACAAAGATCATCGCGACGACAATCACTATTCTCATTAACACAGCTTCCACAAGCTTACTCCCTGCTCTAGTTGTTGGAGGAAACGCCGACGCGCTCAAGTTCTATCGGTTAGTTCTTTATTAACTTCAAATATAGGAGACAATCCGGAGACAGTCTACTAGGTCCGATATTCCTACAGGTAAGGCAATAAAGATATTTTTTGTGATAACCAAGCTAAATCTCAAATTCGATAAAAAATATATTTTGAGAATGGTTTACCGCGGTCAAGCTTTATTTCAGGTCTCCAAATTCCGCTATGGGTCGATCTCGGAATTTCTGACCATGTAGCATCGAATCTCCGCTATCGGGCGAGTAACGGAACCAATTCGGCTTTCAATTACTGATCAGACTTGTTCGCAGTTCGGCCAGACGCGGACCACCCGAAATGAAAAAGTATTCGGCTAATCCGCTGCTGCCAACTCCTCGCAAAGCGCCTGCGCGCCCGGAATGGCCCTGCTGATGGCTATGCTGTTACTCAGTGCCTCATCCGTCAGTTCGTAATTCAGCAATGCGTTACTGCAATCCTGAAAATCGATGGTCATCGTGCCGACCTTGTCGGTACTGACGGCCTGTGAATCGTCGAAACTTCCACCGGTGGTCTCGTACACATCGATGGCAGCAGTCGCCCCTTCGAAATTGCCCTGTGCCGTCAGCCAGCGTTGGCCGGATGCGGTGTCATCTCCGTAGGTAAACCAGGCCACGAAAATGAAATTGCCACCTTCCGGATCGGGATGTGCATCGATCAGGAAGCCCTGGCCGGGCGTACTCTCGTCAAACCACGCTCCGTCCATACCGCCGTTGATGTCGACAGACTGGGTTGTCATGGCCTGTCGCTGCTGGCAAATGTTGTCCGAACCCTGGATCGCCCGTTGCAGCGGGAATGAACCGCTCAGGCCCAGCGTGTCGATGGTGTAGTTCATCTGGCCGAGTCCGCAGTTGGTGAAACTCAAGGTGGCGGTGCCAACGGCATCTGTGTTCACAGCCTGCGGATCATCAAACTTTCCGCCCAGGGTTTCGTACACGATCAGTTCGGCCTTGTTGCCGATGTAGTTTCCCTGGGTCGTGAACCAGTGCTGCTCGAGCGGGTAGTCGGAATCAGCGGGGGTATAAGTAAACCAGGACAGGAACATGAACTGGCTTTCAGACTCAATGTCGATCAGTTGGCCCTGGCCGGAAGTGGCGGCATTGAACCAGGCACCGGCGTGACCGGCGTTAACGGGTGGTGCGGTGACATCAAAAAAGAGCCATCCCGTCCGAGTTATTTTCCCACTGCCATCCGACGAGTGCTCTGCCTGAATCCATGGATGTTTCGGAAACATAAAGCTCCATGGAAGGATCACTCGCCATCAGCTTGTGTTTGAATTCCCAGCTATCCAGTGCTGAACCACGTTGCAAGAGATATCCGACAGTGCCATCGCGGGCACCGACCAAAACATGTTGGCCTTGAACCGCGTGCGCTAGAAAAGAGTCGTTGATTTCAAACTGTTGTTGCTCTTTCCAGACCCCTTCTGAATCCTTGTTATAAAAAGCGAGATATTGTTTTCGATCTTCTCTTGGGATGCAATCCTCTTCGAAATGCAACGTCAGTGTTTCGCCATCGAAGTCGCTATATTTGATATTGATGGCCGGAAAAAAAATTTGCTGCTATCCAATTTTCTGCACCGCCTTCGTTGCGGCTGAATTCATTGATGACCGAACCGGATTGATCGTGGCCATACTGTAGAATGCTGTCACCTTTGATCTTCAGGCCATCACCTGAATAGCCCTGGTCCAGACTCATGGCGTCGCTGCTTTCAAGACGCTTTACCAATCCCCATTGCCCGGGTTCAATAAACCCCTTCTCAAAAATGTAAACAACACCATCGTGCTCGCTTCCTGGCACTAGTTCATATAGGGCCATTACAGCTGCTGTATTTCCATCAAGGGCCAGCGGAATTCCAAAGCGAGAAGGTGTTTTGAATCCGCCATCCAGTTGCTGAACCAGCCCCCGAATTACCTGCCCCACCTTTATTTCGGTCGTAAACGTAAACCAAACCCTGTTGACAACCTGATTGGGGCCCGGTCTGGCAGTAACCATGAGCGCCCACCAGAAGGGTGTCTTCATCCAGCGCAACGCTTCGAATACTTCAAAGGCTTGTTCGATGGGCGACTTTATGGTTTTGATGTGCTGCCATTGGTCGTTCTGCAAATAAAAAATGTCAACGAAACCTCGATCTTCGTTCTGGTCATCGGCGGACCCCACAGCGAGCGTGTTGCCATCAGACTAATTGTATGGCCAAACCTGGCTTCTACACCGATTTTTGTCGCTGAAAGAACCTGTTTCTCCGATAGGATAGGCAGATCTTCCCAGGCAGATTCTACGAAGCTTGATGCAGACTGAACGGTGGATTTTGTGGTTGGAGTTTGACAATAGTCATGAGCGAGTACATCGGCGCAGATTAAGAATGCTTGAGTTGTCAAACAAAGGATGAAAAGGATTCCTGGTTTCTTGAACACTGCGTACCTCCTTGCAAGAACCGGTAATTGCTCTATATGCGAAGAGAGTGTTCGGGACGCTAAACCGTAAGCGCCTTCAGCTTGCGTTGAAGCTACCGGACACTAAAGCTGCGACCCGCTGCTGGGCCGGGAGGTTATTGGATTTTTCTTTGCAAACTTATATGAATAATCTGGCGATAGAGCAGCGGTGGGAACCGCAACCTTCACTATACGCCCAACTTCCCAAATTGAGTAGGGGTCACGGGGGAAAGATATTCCGCAAAGGGTCGTTAAGAGAGATTGGCGTGATTCCATGCCTAGTTCCGAAAAGCGCCCGAGAGCGGCCCTTGAGGACCGCTCAAAGCCGTCTCAGCATTAAATCTCAGTCTGCTCGGCGATAGACAGAGCATCATCCAATTCAACACCCAGGTATCGGACGGTGCTTTCCACTTTTGCATGGCCAAGTAGTAATTGAACCGCTCGGAGGTTCTTAGTCCGCCTGTAAATAAGCGTAGCTTTTGTGCGCCGCAATGAATGGGTTCCATAGCTTTTCGGATCAAGCCCATCGTCTGCCACCCAATCTTTAAGTAACTTTGCATACTGCCTGGTCGTGATATGGGCCGATGCGTTCTTGCGACTTGGGAAGAGGTAGTCGTGGGCATCTAATCTCCTGAAGTCGATCCACCTCTCAACCGCGAGTCTGGCTTGGTCTGTTATCTCAAACTGAACGGGCCGTCTGGTTTTGCGCTGCATAACGGTGGCGCGTTTTGCCACTTAGTTATTTTGAATAACGTCACGCACTCGCAGCCTGACCAAATCGCAAGCTCGAAGTTTGCTATCAATGGGCATATTGAACAGCGCGAGATCACGTATCCGGCCGCGAATGTGCAAATGCACGCGAATGGCCCAGATTTCATTTCGCTTCAGCGGTGGTTTTTGGCCTGTGATCTTGCCTTTGTTCCAGGGAATGTGATTGTCGTGGTGGGTGAGTAAGTGTTGCATGCTAGTTCTCCTATCAATTGTGAAGGAGACCCCATGTTGTCAGATCGCTAATTTCCGCCTCCGACCCAAAGCCGCCCTTGTTGTCAACTTATGAGTGACTGCTGCTAACGGCAATTAGCGGCTAGTCGCGTGATAGACTAATGATCGACTGCTAGTGACCCAAAGCAGCAGCCAACTGGCAAGGCGGCCCAAGTATGTTGGATTTCAAGAACGCCATAATGCTCGCGCGCAATTTTCAGACGCCCGAATTATCTTGCTCTTCGGCCGATTAGGAATGACTGGGGTCGCCGCCAGAGCAACGCCATGTTGATGAATTCGATCGAATACTGGGCGATGAACAACCCGTTGCGCGGGTTTGTTCAGCGGCACTATGAAGCCCCTCGTCTTAAGCGTCTTTCAACCGGCATGGCAGACAATGTCCTCGAGATAGGCTGCGGCCAAGGGGCGGGAGCTAGAATTATTTACGACCTGTTCAGTCCTCAACGATACGTTGGCATCGATCTGGACCCGAGGATGATACGACGAGCCCGAAGAAAAGCGCGCGCACTGCTAAATGCCACATTTGTTGAAGGCGACGTTTCAAGCCTTAAGTTTCCGGATGCCAGTTTCGATCTCGTAATCGATTTCGGGATCGTTCACCACATACCCAACTGGAAGGACGCATTGGCGGAAGTGCACAGGATTTTGAAAGTCCATGGTGAGTTTCTGTTTGAAGATTTGTCGCTCGAGACTTGGGAACGAGGCATCGGGATACCTTTCAAGAGAATAGCGGATCACCCCTACGACCAAATGTTCAGAAAGCAAGAGTTTGCTGACCAGCTGGACGCACTTGGTTTCTCCGTGGAAACACACGAGAACAGCCCATTTAGTTTCTATCATTTTTGGGGGCGAGCTGAGAAGGTATCGTGCGCCGGACTCGTTCTTGCTCAGGGATGACCGACCGGTTGTTCGACCCAGTATTCGGTTTGCGGCTTGTCGATCGGATGGTTTCTCTGACAGCGTCCTCCAGCAGGGTCTTGAAAGTTACCGTAGGTAAATTCACCTCTCTCAATAGCAGCGCCATTTTGTGCAAGCGCAACAAGCGGATAGCAAAGACAGATTAGGGAAGCCAACAAAATATACTTAATAAATTTCATGAACTTTCTCCTCAGTTTGTCCGTGAGTGTCGAACGGCACCCCCGTGGAAGTGAAGACAGTCCAAGCTTGCAACGAAAAGTGTCCGGGAAAAAATCCCACCATTCGTCTACGACGGGCTGGTATCAAAGCCGAATACCTCAAACGGCGCTAATTCAAATAAGAACCGGTTTTGAACAGACCGGTAACTGTTCGCATTTTGAGAAGCCCCGAAGCGAGCCGGGGCTGTTACTGCGGCAACGAAAAGGGCCGCCGGCTTACTGAGACAGCGTAATAAAATGATGGCCGGTCAGAACAGTCTGATGAGTGGCCTCATCATGTGACAAAAAATATGTCAGTATCTATATGTGGCTGGCCAGGGAAGGCTCCTTGGCTGGCCTTTTGTTGTTCTAAACACGTATTAAGGGGTTCAAGCCGCGTGAGTGAAGGGCCACACGATGTGTCCCAACCCAAAGGGGATTGCTGTGCTCATTTTGACAAGACGGATCGGGGAGAAACTCGTCATCGGTGAAGTTGTCACCGTTTCGGTATTGGGTGTGAAAGGTGTTCAGGTACGTATCGGGATCGAGGCACCGCATGAGGTTTCGGTACACCGGGAAGAAATCTATCAACGAATACTCAAGGAACGCGCAGCCGATACTGGCCAGGCGGTAGTATGTGGTGACAGTTAGAGGCAGGCAAGCCCGGCTCAACCACGCACCTTAGCTGCAATCATACTGTCCCGTTGCTTCTAATGAATGGGTTCGGATCGAACTGTCTCTGTGGCCCCGGTCCAGAATTCTTGAGAGGTTTTGCTATACTCGTTTGCGGAGGGCACCAATGAAATTAAGATCAGAATCCTACCCTGACAGAATCCGAAGCCTTGCCCAAGAAGTGAGTAAGTTACGGAATTTGTATCAAGTAGATCACTCTGTAGAAATGCTCCGGATGATTGCAAATGAACTCGAACAAGTATTGAAAAAAGCCCCGCTGAAAAAAGCCTGAAACTCCCTATACTCATACGCCGCGTCCAGGATGAGCCCCGATCCGCGCCGGAGCTCTTTATGGCGGTAAAGTAAAAACCGGATTCCGGGCACAGCACCGGTGGGCTGGTTTCAACGTCAGATCAAATTGGGGTCGGTTTTAAATAGAACGACAACTGTTTGTCTTTTGCGAGGTCCGGGAGCAAGCCACGGCCGATTTTCTTGTGCAAACCTTTTTTACATTCCCTGCTTTTCAGTAAATCAACCACTGGGCCCGCAGAGCAAAAATAAGCGGATCAATCCCGTCGTATTCACTGCCCGGCCGGTCAACGTTCAGCACCTTGATGGCGTTGGCCATCAAGCGGATTTTTTCATCCAGGTACCAGTTGAGTCCGAGCGAGAGATTGCTCTCCCTGCCGCCTGTGATGTCCTTGTCGGTCAGGTCGGCATAGCTGGCCCGAAAAGCCAGTTCAAAAGCGCCCCACCCGTGTTGCCCCACCGGAGAATTTGGAACGACATTGATAAAGGTGCCCGAACCCTGGTCGTAATTGCGTGAGTCCCTGGTCAGGAACTGGCTGAAGTGAACATACGCACCCCAGAATTGGACGGTATCGGCATTATTGCGGGTTACACGTGAAGCGAGCACTTCGGTCTGCCATGAAAACCGGCCACTGACCTGGCTGGCTTCGAAGCCGAGGCGCAACACTTCTTTTCCATCATCGATGTTGCCGGTATCTATGTAATTAACCTTGGCCGTTTCCACTTCCGGCGCGGTATTGAACTGCACTTCGGCGCCATCCCTGAGAAACCGGTAGGAAACTGACCCGCCCACATGCACGTTCTTATGCCCGTAAAAATTGATGGGCGAGTATACGTAGCGGGCAACCAGGGCCTGGCCTGTTTCGGACACGCCCTGCACACGCGGGTTATAGAACACCCAACTGGCGTTAAAAATGCTATTGGAGGTTCGCCTCAGGAAATCGATACCGGCATTCTTGTTTTCAGACAGCGCCGCGACCGGTAACGATTCTTCCATGAACGAAGTGGCCGATGAAGTCGAGGATGATTCCAGGCTGAACGGGGGCGACTGGACTCCCGCGGTCAGGATAGCCGCTTTCCAGCCGGAATAGACCAGGTAGCTGTCACTGAACTTGAACTCTCTCTGATCGTAGTTGCCGGACACCTTGGCCTGGAAAT
The DNA here is from genome assembly GCA_963766195.1 of uncultured Gammaproteobacteria bacterium. GTDB lineage: Bacteria > Pseudomonadota > Gammaproteobacteria > Xanthomonadales > SZUA-36 > JAHEFT01. Next base: position 129,270 of record CAVXYY010000016.1, on the reverse strand, counting down.
ACTTTCCAAATGGCCGACTGAGTTTGAGTTGAGCTTTTCTGAGTACCGGGCTGGCGCCCTGCGGTTCGTCGCCAAAGGGAACATCGACGTAAATCTTGGTGCCCCAGCGAATGTGCAGCAAGGGCGATTCCTTTTCCTGGAACATGGATCGAATCGATTCCGCCACTATATTGCCTGTTTCTTCGTCGCTTACCGCAACGGAGCACCTGGGCAGCCGTGCCACCATTGCCGGCATCTTCCGGCTTCGTAACCGTCTCCTGGGCAGACAAACAACCGACTGAAAGCAGGAAAAGCAACAGGCAGGACAAGAGTGCGGAATGCGACGGCTGCATCGTTACAATGTCATGATATCTTCAGGCCCGATGGCGTTCTTCACATGCTGCACGAACGCCGGCGGCCCATAGCCCCGGTTCCTGATCCCGTGATATTTTCCGTCAAGCAGCAGGTTTTCCTGAAACAGTAAGGGCATTTTCTTTTCCCGCGCGTAGGACATCAGCCAGTCCAGGGTTTCCTCCGGAATACACACGCCGGTCGGCACGGCTTTAACGATACTCCAGCCGTTCCACTTTCGATCGAATATCACGACCGCACCGCAACGGTCGGGGCGCATGCTTTCGGGTATGACGTCACCGTTGGCCAACCAGGCACAGCGGAATGTCCGGCAGGGACTTTCGGGCCGGTCCGGATAAATTGCACAACCCTGCGCGGTACAATGGACGCACGGCTTGCCCGGACTCATCTTCAGTGGAGCGGAAATCAGCCAGCCTTCACAGCACGCGGTGCAAGTACCACATTGTCTTTCATCCATCCGCGTATTATCAATAATTAAGCCGGTGCCCGCCAGTACGTTCCGGGCCCGCCGGTGACTTGATCGTCACTGCTTTCGAACCATTTGAAACCTGGCCGCCCCGGCAAACCCGCTCAACATCGCCAGCTTTGACTCGGCCAGGGCCAGGGCCTGGCGCATCCTTTCCAGGCTTTCGCCGGGCTGGGTCGCCGGGCAGGTTGCGATCAGTTCCTGCCAGAAACCGATTTCGGCCTGAAGTAAAGCCTCGCAGTGCAGGCTTTCCGCGGCCTGCTTTTCAGTATTTGTCTCTGCAGGGGAACTCATTTAATGTCCTTTGGTCTTCTGATCGTTACGGGATGTGTGCGCGGGTGGTCCACGGGCCCGGAATTCCATAATAGAAAATGGCCGTTTCCCCTGCTTGACTCCAGGGGACACATTGTTGACTGTACCCGTTGCGACAGTGAGAATGCTGGAACCCGCAGAAAAATATCGAGGTCTTGGAATGTCCATTTTTGCTCCGGCGATGGGTGTAATCTGGAAACAACTGGATGAGCACGGGATCGATCCGGAGCCCGTCTTCCTGGCGGAAGGTATCGACCCGGACACCCTGTTCGACGCGGGCGCACGGGTGTCTCTTGACCGCTACCAACGCGTCTATCTGAAAGCCGCGGAACAGTCCAAGGACCCTTTTTTTGGCCTCAAGGGCGCTGATCATTTCCGGCCGGCACATCTTGGCGCACTGGGCTTCGCCTGGCTGGCCAGTTCCAGCCTGCGCACGGCGTTCGAGCGCATGAGCCGCTATTCCCGCATGATCCAGGAAAAACTGACCGTTGAACTGGATGAGGACAGGGAATTCTTTTATGTCCGGATCGACGCCCATGTCCCCGCGCTGAACGAGAAAATCCGCGAACAGGCTCAGCTGGCTATCGTCACCAAGCTCTGCAGGGTCATTTGCGGGAACACCTTCAGCCCGGCCAGGGTCTGCTTCCAGCAAACAAAGCCTGCCGAGACCAGCTACTTCTACGAATTTTTTCGCTGCCCGATTGAATTCGAAGCGCCGGCAACATCCGTTGCCATCGGCCTGGCGGATGTGGACAAGCGGCTGACCGGATCGAATGACGAGTTGGCCCGGCTCAACGAGCACGTCGTGGTCAAATACCTCGCGCACAGTGCGAAACATGATGTCGTCAACCGGGTTAAGGCTGCCATCATCGACGGGCTCTCGGGCGGCCAGGTAACCGAGGCATCCGTCGCCGCTGAACTGCACACGACGCCACGAAACCTGCACCGCAAACTGCAGAAAGAAGGCACCTCGTTCAAGCAGTTACTGAGTGAAATGAGAAGAGACCTGGCGCTGAAATACATCCAGGATCGCAGCAAAACGCTGACTGAAATCTCTTTCATGCTGGGCTTTTCGGAGGCGAGTTCGTTTTCTCGCGCCTTCAAGGCATGGACGGGCAAGCCACCCAGTGAAGCCCGCCCACTTGTGGCATAAATTCCGCAAATGTGCTTTACTGCGAGACTGTTTTCCACCTGGATTCCACGCGGAGTCAGGTTATTTCGTCCACCAGGTGTTTACTACCATCCACTTAATTGAACCAAGGAGTTTGTCATGCGTAGACTTTCGCTTACTGCTGTTATGTTTTTCTTACTTTCATCAACCACCGCTTTGCTGGCGTTTGAACCCGATACCAGCAGTGAAATGCAGCTGTCCGTTGCCAAGGCCATCCTGGATGTCCAGAAGAAAGATCCCACCATCGAAAGATTTTTCAAGGAATCGGCTGGTTACGCGGTGTTTCCTAATGTTGGGAAAGGCGGCATCGGCATCGGCGGCGCACACGGCAAGGGCCTGGTGATCGCCAACGATAAGGCCGTAGGCAATACTTCCCTGAGCCAGGTCACGATTGGTCTGCAGTTGGGCGGTCAGGTTTACGCGGAATTCATCTTTTTCAAGGACGACGTTGCCCTGGGGCATTTCCAGCGCGGCAATTTTGAACTGAACGCCCAGGCATCCGCTGTAGCAGTCGCCGCCGGCGCTTCTGCTGACGCGGACTACGACAAGGGTGTGGCCATATTCACCAACGTGGGTGGCGGCCTGATGTTCGAAGCGTCAGTCGGCGGACAGAAGTTCACCTACGAATCTCTTTAATCCTTAAACAACAAGGAATCATTCATGCAAAAAATACTCAAATCCCTGGCAGCCGTTCTGTTGGTTGCGCTTACCGCCCCGGTTCATGCCTTTGAACCGGACGTTAATGACTCTTTTCAGCTCGATGTCCAAAAAGCCATTATCGCCATCAAGAAAGCTGATCCGGGGATTGAGGCCTGGTTCGAAAATGCCGCGGGTTACGCGGTGTTTCCGAACGTGGGTAAAGGCGGCTTCGTGATCGGCGGCGCTTACGGCAAGGGCCTGGTCCTGGTCGATGAGAAGATCGATGGCTACACCAGCATGACCCAGGGCACCATAGGCCTGCAGGCCGGTGGGCAGAAGTATGCCCAGTTCATTTTCTTCAGGGATGATGTTGCACTCGGTGATTTCAAACGCGGCAATTTTGAGCTCGGCGCACAGGCCTCGGCCGTGGTAGTCACGAGCCGGCGCCTCCGCTGACGCGGCCTACGACAAGGGCGTTGCCATTTTCACACACCCGGCCGGCGGCCTGATGTTCGAAGGCACGGTTGGCGGACAGCGCTTCAAATACGAGCCAAAACAATAACCGGAAGGACGGCAGAGTATGCTTTCAGACACCGCGATTGCAGCACAGGCAAAAACCGCACCGATTGGAGAAATCGCGGCCCGGCTGGGGGTACATAAAGAAGACCTGATCCCTTACGGCAACGACATCGCCAAAGTGAAGATCAACGCTCTGTCCCGGCCCAGGTCACGCCCGGAACCCGGCAAACTGATCCTGGTTTCCGCCACCACGCCCACCTCGGCTGGTGAAGGCAAAACCACCACGTCCATCGGTCTCGGTCAGGCCTTCAGCAAGCTTGGCGAGTCGGTTTGCGTGGCCTTGCGCGAGCCCTCCCTGGGCCCGTGTCTTGGCGTCAAGGGCGGGGCCACCGGCGGCGGCTACGCCCAGATCGTTCCTGCCGACCGGATCAACCTGCATTTCACCGGCGATTTCCACGCGATAACCACGGCCAACAACCTGGTTTCCGCCTCGATTGACAACCACATTTACTGGGGCAACGAATTGGACCTGGATCCCCGGATGGTGGTCTGGCGGCGGTGCATGGATATGAATGACCGCAGCCTGCGCAACATCGTGCTGGGCCTCGGCGGGCGTTTCCAGGGGACACCGCGGGAAGGCGGTTTTGATATCACGGCGGCCTCGGAAATCATGGCGATCCTGTGCCTGGCCAACGACATGGACGACCTGCGCGCCCGCCTGGACCGGATCCTGATCGGTTCCACGTACAACGGCAAAGCCGTGTTCCTGAACGAACTGGGAATCACGGATGCGCTTCTTGCCCTGCTGCGCGATGCCGTGCACCCGAACCTGGTGCAAACCCTGGAAGGCACGCCGGTCCTCATGCACGGCGGTCCGTTTGCCAATATTGCCCACGGCTGCAACAGTGTATTTGCCACCCGCATGGCCATGCACTTTGCCGACTGGGCGATTACCGAGGCAGGCTTCGGCTTTGACCTCGGCGCAGAAAAGTTTTTCGACATCAAGTGCCGTTCAGCCGGCCTGAACCCGGATGCGGTCGTACTGGTAACCACCGTCCGTGCGCTCAAACTCCACGGTGGAAAGGATGCAGGCCAACTGGAGCAACCGGATACCGGCGCGGTAAAACGGGGCCTTGAGAACCTGGACAAGCACATCGAGAGCGTTGAGCAGTTTGGAAAAAACCCGGTGGTTGCCTTGAACCGTTTCTATTCCGACACCGACGACGAGATTCGTCTGGTCCAGGAACGGGCAGCGCAGCACGGTGTGCGTTTTGCAGAATCCCGTCATTTTGCCGAAGGTGGCGCCGGCGCCACCGACCTGGCCCGCGAGGTCATGTCAGCGGCGCAAATCAGTTCGGTCTATAAGCCGCTTTACGATCTCGATATTCCCGGTCGTTGAAAAAGTCAAGGCGGTCAGCCGCGGCATGTACGGCGCCGACGACGTGGCGTTTACCAAGGAAGCCGAGAAAGATCTCAAGCGGATCGAAGAACTGGGGTTCAGCGGGCTGCCGATTTGCGTCGCCAAGGCGCCCAGTTCGCTGTCTGACGACCCCGCGCTGCACGGCCGTCCCCGCGACTTCCAGGTCACGGTACGGAATATCCAGGTGAACTCGGGTGCGGGTTTCCTGGTCGTCCTGACCGGCGCCATCATGCGCATGCCGGGACTGCCCAGAAGGCCGCTGGCTCTCGATGTGAAGTACCTGCCGGACGGCACCATCGAAGGAATCGGCTAGGCGCTGAAAATCCGCAGGTCCCGGTGCAGGCAACTGATTGTCGCCGGGGTCTGACCCCGGGTTTCACCATCCGGCGCCAGGGCGATGTCTGCCGGCGCCAGTATGCGGATTTCCCTTGCCCTAATCACGCGGATCTCTTTGTGCTGTACGTGGCGGCCCGAATAAATCGTCGGGAACAGGCGCAATATGCGGCGTCGTGAAAGCCGCTCGAGCAGGACCACGTCGAACCAGCCATCATCGAAAACAGCATCCGGCGCTATCAAAAAAGAAGTTCCGGTGAAACGGGTATTGGATATCTCCAGGAACATGCTGTCCTGGACCAAAACCTTGTCATCAATTTCAATCTGCAGTGGATAAATCTTCAATTTCATGGCATGCCATAGCGTTGCCACCGTATAGGCGGCATTGCCGATCAGCTTGAGTCTGCCGGCTGTTTTCATCGCGTCCACCGGCAAGCCGGCGCCAACGATGTTCAGGAAATAATACGTTTCGGATGGGGTCGTCACCCGGCCAACGTCCACTTCCCTGACCCGGCCAGCCTGCACCAGATCAATGGCTTTTCTCCAGTCTCCCGGCATCAGGTCGAGATCCCGGGCGAATGCGTTACCGGTTCCCACCGGAATCACCCCGAGCGGAATCCTGCTTACGTGGTCCTGCCGGTACAGACCGTTGAGCACTTCAAACAGTGTGCCGTCACCGCCGGCCGCAAGCAGGCCGTCGAAAGCCGTCAGGTCAGCCCCGGCTACCCGCTGAATGGCATCCCCTGCCCCGCGGGTTTCCATCACCTCTACTTCGGCAAAAGCCCGAAGGGCCGAAACCACGCCGGGCAGCAGCCGCGCAGCGCGGCCAGCGGCGGCGGCAGGGTTGAATACCAGCAATAATCTCAATAGATACATTCCGGGTGAGGCGAAGTGGCATCATAGCAAACCGCTTGCGATATACTGAACTCATAGCGAAAGGCCAATGGAAGAGGATAAGACCATGCCGCTGCTGGACATCAATGGGGCGAAGATTTACTACGAGGAAACCGGTTCCGGACCCGAAACCATCGTGTTCTCTCACGGGCTCCTGATGAACGGCGACATGTTCAGTGAACAGGTAAAAGCCTTCAAAGAACACTACCGCTGCATTTGTTATGACCACCGTGGCCAGTGCCGCAGCGGGATCACGGACTCCGGCTATGACATGGACACGTTGACGGAGGACGCAGCCGCCCTGATCCGGGAACTCGATTGTGCCCCCTGCCATTTTGCCGGCCTGTCCATGGGCGGCTTTGTCGGCCTGCGCCTTGCGATCAGGCATCCTGAACTCCTCAGGTCACTGATCCTGCTGGATACCACCGCGGACCCGGAACCGGAACAGAACAAGGGCCCTTACCGGCGACTTGCTTTTATCGGGCGCTGGCTGAGTTTCCGCATGGTCATCAATCCCTTGATGAAGATCATGTTTGGCCGGTCCTTCCTGCAGGATCCGGACCGGGCCGGACAGCTCGCAAAATGGAAAAACCACCTGCTCGGCCTGAACCGGGTTGGCACCAGCAGGGCAGCGCATGGCGTGATCGACCGGGAAGGCGTTTTCGACCAACTGCAGGAAATCCGGACCCCCACGCTGATCGTCGTGGGCAATGAAGACGTGGCGACGCCGCCGGCGAAATCCCAACGCATGCGGGATGCGATTGCCGGGTCCGTTTACCGTGAACTTCCCCGCGGCGGACATTCATCCACCATCGAAGAACCCGAAGCCGTCAACCAGGCGATGCGGGACTTCTTCAATCAGAATTTGTAAGCCACGGACGAGGTTATCCCGTAGTCACTTTTTGATGCGTCCACCGAAATCGGGGCGCTGTCAAAGCTCGCGTAAACATCCAGGACCCAGAACAGGTCTTCGATGAATTCGAGCCGGAAATCGGAATTGAAATTGGCGCGCCACCTGCCCCAGTCGGTAAGGCCGGGAAATACCTTTAAATTCACGCTGAATTTCCGTTGCGGTTTGGCATATCGAAAGTACTCGTACGTCATCATTCCAACGGCTTCAAGGTTGGTTTGCGCTTCACCGTCAGTTGGGATTTCATGATTGACGTCAAGACCGGCGGCCAGCGAGAACCAGTTGCGGTTGGAACGAACCGGCGCCCATCCGTATCCGGCTCCGCCCAACGCCCGCAGGTCGAGACCCAGTTCATCGTTCTTTTCCAGGCTGCCGAAGTAGGCTACGTATTTCTTGTTGAGTTTGAACCTCAGGTGGGTGGCGTCGGCACTGGCCCGTTTTGAGTTGTCCCGGCCTTCCTGGGTGGTGATCTCGGTAATGATGCTCGCGCGGGTGATGTATTCCGGATTTCTATACGCTGCATCCAGCCCCAGGGTATACCGGCCTACGCTGCTGCCCTTATCCCAACTGAAGCCCAGGCTGGCGCTCAGGTCCAGCCGGTTCCAGAATCCCGCCTGCACCGGGTACATGGCGACCACGTCCAGGGAGTTGACCCCTATCGCTCCCTGATCTGTCTCGACCGTAACCATTTCCCCGGCCTCCGGCTTGGCCAGCGGACCATACAATCTTTGGCCATTGGCCAACTCCACGGCCTGCCCGGTGTTGCTGATGATTTCATCGATATCATCCCACTCGATATACACGGTGCCCATGTGATCGGTCTTGAATTCCAGCTTTCCACGTTGCAGGCTTTTCACTTCCCCGGTCACCCGGTCACCGTTTTTTAAAAAAATCACGTCAGTTTTTTGAGCCCAGGCTGCCAGGCTGAATGTGAGCAAAATGGCCGGAAGCACCAGTCTCGACAATAGATGGATCATGGAAGCCCTCAAAAACTCAACGTTTAAACCCTTTAGATTCTATACTGGACGGGTGAGACAAAACACTTGGTTCTGAACGTGAAATTCTTATTACTTCCTGTCTTCCTGGTGCTTGCGTCGTGCGGGCCGTCTGCTGCTCCCGATGGTGAAAACCCGTCACGTCCGCGATTCGAGATGACGGGCAAACTCGAATCGAAGAAACTGGACGAAGCCAGCGGTCTGCAGGCCGGCCGCGGTGATGTCTTTTTTGTCCATAATGATGAAGGCACGCGGATCTTCGCCATCGACGCGACCGGCCGCGACCTGGGCGAGATGAAGATCAAGAACGCAGGAAACAAAGACTGGGAGGACATGACCCGCGTGATCGGTGAGGATGGCCCCCTGCTGGTCATCGCCGATACCGGGGACAACCTCGGGACCCGCAATAAAGCCAGCCTGTACTTTGTCAAGGAGCCCCCGGAAGGCGATTACGAAGGCGAACTGGAAGTTCAGCACAACCTGGACGTTCGTTACCCCGACGGACCCCGCGATGTCGAATCCGTGGCTTACGATTCCTCCAGCGATATGATCCTGTTCATGACCAAGCGTGACCAGCCGCCGCGTCTTGTACGGTATTCCGCTGGACCTGGCGTTGTGGGAGCACGATGTCGAAGCGGTTTTCCTGGCCGAAGTGCCAGGCTTCCGCCCGCCAACCCGGTCAGATATCCTGGTCAATCCCAGGCGGGGCCTGTGGATCTCCCAGCCGACCGGCATGGACATCTCGGCAGACGGCAGGATCGCGGCTGTGCTGACCTACCGAAGCCTGTATATTTTCAGCCGCGCGGAAAACGAAACCTGGAGCGAGGCGTTTCAACACACCCCGGAAGAGTACGTGGGCCCACCCGGCTATTACGACGAGGCAGTGGCTTTCGGCCATGAACCGGACGTTGTTTACGTAACCACCGAAAGACGCCCTGCCCCGATTTACCGGCTCGACTATGGGGTAAACAAATAGCCGCGAATTGGAGAATGCCGTTTTCCGTTCGCGATTGAAATCGCTCCTACGTGGACACGCCGTGAGATTTCATCAGTGCTTCGAAAGCCTGCTCATCCATTACCTCGATGCCCAGGCTTTCCGCCTTGCGCAACTTGGACCCGGCGGCTTCACCGGCCAATACCACCGAGGTTTTCGCTGACACACTGCCGCTGACGCGGGCGCCCAGCGATTCCAGCATGTTCTTCGCCCGGGCGCGCGGCATGCCGAGCGTACCGGTCAGCACCCAGGTCTGTCCCGCCAGCGGCTGCTCTCCGCCCCTGGTCTCCACCGGCTTCCAACGCAAGCCGGCTGCCTGGAGTTGCGCGATGACGGCCGTGTTGTGGGGCTCGCGGAAAAAGGCGTGAACATGGCTGGCTACCACCGGGCCGACATCCGGCACCTCGACCAGTTCTTCCTCGCTGGCCCCGATAACGCCGTCCAGCGACTTGAAATGGAGCGCCAGCGCGCGCGCCGTCACTTCACCGACCTCCCGGATCCCCAGGGAGTAGAGCAAGCGGTCCAGGTCGGGCGTTTTGCTTCGCTCGAGTTCGGCCAGCAGGTTGTCCGCTGATTTTTCACCCATCCGCTCCAGCGCGATCAATTGGTCACGTTCGAGCCCGTAGATATCCGCGACGGAATGTACCAGACCGGCTTCGACCAGCTGCTCGACCAGTTTCTCCCCGAGCCCCTCGATGTCCAGCGCCTTGCGCGACACGAAATGCTGGATGCTGCGAATTCTCTGCGCGGCGCAAAACAGTCCGCCGGTGCAACGGAATGCCGCTTCACCCTCATCCCTTTCCACCGCCGAGCCACACACCGGGCATTCCGTCGGCATCTGGAACTCGGGCGGCTCCCCTTCCCTGCGCTCCAACACCACCCGCGCTACTTCCGGGATCACGTCCCCGGCGCGCCGAACCACCACCCAGTCGCCGGCGCGAACGTCCTTGCGGCGGATCTCGTCCAGGTTATGCAGCGTGGCGTTGGTGACGGTAACGCCGCCAACGAAAACCGGTTCCAGGCGGGCCACCGGGGTGATCGTGCCCGTCCGTCCGACCTGGACATCGATGTCCAGCAAGCGGGTGATTTCCTCCTGGGCCGGAAACTTCTGCGCGATGGCCCAGCGCGGTGCGCGGCTGACAAAGCCGAGGGTCAATTGTTCCTGCCGGTCATCCACTTTGAAGACGACACCATCAATATCGTAAGGCAGGTCGGAACGTTTCCCGGCCATTTCGCGGTAATAGCCAATACAGCCCTCCGCGTCCCGGACACGCCTGATTTCCGGGTTTACCGGAAAGCCCCAACTCCGCAGCAGTTGCAGCGCATCAAAATGGCTTTCCGGCAGGCCGTCAGCCGCCACCAGGCTGTAGGCAAAAAAAGCCAGCGGCCGCTGTGCCGTCAGGCGGGGATCCAGCTGCCGCAGGCTGCCGGCCGCGGCATTCCGCGGGTTGATGAACTCCTTGCCGCCCGTCTCCCGGGCCATTTCGTTGTAGCGCCGGAAGCCGGCCAGGGGCATGTAGATTTCACCCCGCACTTCGAGGCGGTCCGGCCATTTTGCGGCGCCGTTTCTCTGCCTCAGCCGCAACGGAATAGCGGCGATGGTTCGCACATTCGAGGTAACTTCCTCGCCAGTGGCGCCATCACCGCGGGTCGCCGCCTGCACCAGGCGGCCATCCTCGTAGCGCAGGGATATCGCGACACCATCCAGCTTTGGCTCGGCCACGTAGCTAACGTGCCCGGTTTCGAGGCCACGCAGGACGCGTTCATGAAACTGGTGGATTTCTTCGTCGGAGAAAGCGTTGGCCAGGGACAGCATCGGTGTTTCGTGCCGGACTTCAACGAAACCCTCAAGCGGCGCGCCGCCCACGCGCCGGGTCGGCGAGTCAGGGCTGAACAGTTCGGGATACTCCGACTCCAGCGCCTGCAATTCGCGCATCAGCCGGTCGTAATGGGCATCCGGGACGGATGGGGCGTCCAGTACATAGTAACGGTAGTCGTGTTGATCAATTTCGGCGCGCAATTCGCCAATACGCCGTTCCGCATCCTCTTTATTCATGCGTTCGCCAACCGTTCAATCAGGACTTCCGCCGGTCATATTCCCTCATCTCTTCACGCACCTGCGCTTCCCTCTGGCGGGTGAAGGGACTGCGCTCATTGTCGAGCAGTTCGGCGTGCAGGATCCCGCCCATGCGCCGCGCAGTCGCCAGCATGGCGTCCCAGGCGTCCAGCGCGCCCATCGGCCCGGGAAGGGTCATGAACAGGGCCACCCCGCCGGTTTCGAACGTGTTCCATTCATCCCGTTCGAAATGACCGGGCTTGGCCGCGTTGGCCAGGCTGAATACCGGTTTTTCGGAACCCTCCGGCAAACGGTGAAAAATATTCATGTCACCGAACTCCATCCCCGTGCTGACCGTGGCCTGGAGTAATTCAGCCCCGGTGATGACGCGGTTGTCCGAAGCCAGCAGGAACAGGGTCATGATTTTGTCTGGCGGAGGCCCGGCCGGTTTGCGTGGAATCCGGACCGGCTTTTTGACCGGCACTGGACCATCGATGTCGAGTTCGCGCTGGCGGGCCAGGTCTTCCTCTGAACCCGAACCACCGGTAAGCTCCAGTTCGCCGTCGCCGGCAGCGTGGCCGTCGAGGGTCGGCTCCCGGCGGTCATGCGAGTCCTTGATTTCTTTTCTTGACGCTTTGGGCTTGCGTTTCTTTTCGGGATTTCCGAACAGAAAAATCGAACCCACGATGACAATACCGATAATGACCAGTATCCAGCGCAGTGTTGAAGTTTCCACGATCTACCTCTCCGGGTTTGTTAGGGCCTGTTTACACCAAGTGTAAACAGGCCCTGATTTTAACTCGCCGCCAGCCTGGCCGCTTCGTCGATATCCACCTGGACCAGGCGCGAAACGCCCGGCTCTCTCATCGTAACACCACTCATCTGGTGCGCCATTTCCATGGTGATCTTGTTGTGCGTGACGTAGATGAATTGCACGGTCTCGGACATTTCCCGGACCATGTTTGAAAACCGCACAACATTCGCGTCATCCAGCGGAGCGTCCACTTCGTCCAGCAGGCAGAACGGCGCCGGATTCAGCCGGAAAATCGAAAACACGAACGAGACCGCGGTCAGGGCTTTCTCTCCGCCGGAGAGCAGGTGCAGGCTGCTGACGCGTTTTCCCGGCGGCTGGGCCATGATGCTGACCCCGGTCGTCAACAGGTCCTCGCCGGTCAATTCCAGGTAGGCGTGCCCGCCGCCAAACAGGCGCGGGAAAGAGTTCCTGGACGCCCTTGTTCACGCGTTCAAAGGTTTCCTTGAAACGGGTGCGCGTCTTGCGGTCGATCTTGGCGATCGCATTTTCCAGCGTGGTCAGCGCCGAACAGAGGTCCTCATTCTGGGCGTCGAGATATTCCTTGCGCTTCTGTTCTTCCTCGAACTCCTGGATCGCCGCCAGGTTAACCGGTTCAAGCTGGACGATCCGGGTGCGCAAGCGCTCGAGTTCATCCTCCCAGTCGCCGGTTTCCGCATCGTCAGGCAGGGTTTCGGCCAGCGCCTCGACGTCGCCGCCAATTTCCTCGACCTGCTTCCGGATGGCACGGGCGTTTAATTCCACTTCCTGCTGGTGCAGGCGGGAACGCTCGAGATCCTGGCGAATCTCATCCGACTCCTGGATGGCTTTCTGGCGCTGCCCGTCTTTTTCACGGTAGTCGTTTTCCAGGCCCTGCAGATGGGCGCGCGCTGCCGCCAGCCGGGTCTCGGTTTCCACCCGGCGCTGGAGCAGTCCGTCCATTTCGCCCGCGTGTATTTTTCCGGGCTGACCGGCGCGGGCAATCTGCTCACTCAGGCTGATGTATCGCTGCTGCAGCTGGCTCAGTTGCGTGTCCATGCGCTCCAGCGACTGGCTCAGCGAATCCAGGCTTGCCCGGCGGGACCCGGCCTTGAGCGCCAGTTCATGGCGATTTTCGCGGGCTGCGCCAAGGGCGCTCCGGGCGCTTTCCCGGCGGGACATCAAGGCGCTGCGCCGGGTGTCCAGCCCGTCCCGCTCTTCCTTCAGGCCGGCCATGCGGGCAAGAATGCCCTCCAACAGGCCGCGCGCCTCGCGCACTGCGCTCTCGTCGTCTTTTACCTGCTGCCTGAGTTGCGCGGACTCTTCGCTGACTGCCTGCTGGCGGCCGGTCATCAGGCGGATACTGGACTGGCGGCTTTCCAGCTGCCCGTCCACTTCATTACGTTTCCTGTGCAGCGCATTCAGTTCGGTCTGCGCCTGCTGGATCCGGCCCTCAGTCTCGCTTGCGGCGGCACGCGCTTTTTCAACTGCCCGGGACAGGCTGTCCGCTTCGGCGGATAACCTGCCGACCTCTTCCTGCAACTGCGCGATAGCCTTCTCGCGCGCCAGCATGCTGTCCTGCCCGGTCTGCCCGCGGGCGATCCGGACCCAGCTTTTACCGATCCATTCCCCGGCAGGCGTCACCAGCGAGGCTGAATCGTCCAGCTTTTTCCGTTTCGCCAGGGCCTGGTCCAGCGAGTCGGCGACATCCACCCGGTTCAACCAGGCGATAACGGCGTCGGGCGCCTCGACTTTCGCGGCCAGGCTTCCGGCGCGCGGTTTCAGTCCACCCCGGTTATTTTCCATCAAATCCAGCGATGCCTGTTCCAGCCGGGCCAGGTTGCTGTCGTACTTATTGTCCTGGCCCACCAGGACCGATTGCAGCCAGCGACCCAGCACGACTTCGACGGCCGCTTCCCAACCGGCCTGCACCTTGATGCCCTTGACCAGGCGTGGGCGCTTTCGCCAGCCCCTGTGCCTGCAGCCACTCCTTGCCCGAACCGGCTTCCAGGGCAGCTTGCTGCAACGCCTGCAGGGATTCCAGCCGGCCTTCGCGCGTATGCAGATCGCGTTGAACGCTGCCGTACTTTTCCTCGGAAGAGCGCACGGCTAGCCTGCAGCTTGTCCAGCTGGCTGCGCAGGGCGTCGAGCGACTCCTGTTGTTTCTGTTCCCGGCCGGCCAATTCCGCCGATTCTCTGGCCAGGCCTTCCAGTTCGTCCTGCAGGCCGGCGGTATTCATCGACCCGGCTTCGCGCTCCAGCGCTTCTATGCGCCGGGAAGCCTGCAACAGGCGCTGATCAAGCACCTCGACCCGCGCCCGTGTCTGGTCGGCCTCGCGGTTGCTTTCCGCGCTTTTAAGGTGGTGTTGTTCGAACCCTTTCTGCCATTCGGCCACCGCGCTGTCCGCTTCCGCCAATTCCCTGGCCGCGCTCTCTTCGACTGCCCGGGCCTGCTCCAGCGCCGGCTCCACTTCCGCCAGACCCTGGGTCAGGTCTTCGACCTGCGCCTTGTCGAGCATCATGTGTTTCTCGAGATCCTGCAGTGCGGACTCGGTTTCCTGGAATTCCGCCTTCTGTCTTTCCTGCAATTCACGCGCGTGCTGGATCGCCTGTTCCAGGCGGGCAATCTCACTGCCGACTGCATACAGTTCGCCCTGCACCTCGTTGAACGCTTCGCTGGCCTGCCCCTGCTCCTCGTGCAGTGCTTCAAGAGACGCCTCGGCGGCGCGCTGCCGGGCGATACTCTCCTGCAGGGCCGTTTCACGCCGCGAGAGGTCCTGCTGCCCCGCTTCGGCTTTCTTCATCAGGCTCTTCCAGCGCAGGGTCATCAGCCGGGACTCCAGTTCGCGCTTTTCCTGCTTGAGCTTGCGATAGCGTTCCGCCGCGCTGGCCTGGCGTTTGAGCCGGCCGAGGTGTTTACCGACCTCGTCGCGCAAATCAGCCAGGCGTGACAGGTTGTCCCGCGTGTGCTGGATCCGGCGCTCGGTCTCGCGACGCCGTTCCTTGTACTTGGAAATGCCGGCGGCCTCTTCAAGATGCGCCCGGATTTCCTCCGGCCGCGCGTCCACCACCTCGGAAATCATCCCCTGCTCGATGATCGAATAGCTGCGCGAGCCCAGGCCGGTGCCCAGGAAGACGTCCTTGACGTCTTTGCGGCGACAGCGTGTGCCATTCAGGTAATAAACCGAGACTCCGTCCCTCGATATCTGGCGCTTGACCGAAATTTCGTTGTAACCGGCGAACTGACCCGCGATGCGGCCATCCGAGTTATCAAATATCAGCTCGACGGTCGCCGTTCCCACCGGCTTGCGGGTCGACGAGCCGGAAAAAATCACATCGGCCATCGATTCGCCGCGCAGGACCTTGGCCGAGCCCTCGCCCATGACCCAGCGTACGGCGTCGATAATGTTGGACTTGCCACAGCCGTTGGGGCCGACAATGCCGGTAAGATTGGTGGGGGCCTGGAACACCGTGGGATCGACAAACGACTTGAAGCCGGCCAGTTTGACGGTTGAGAGCCTCATTTTCCTGGGCTCCGGAAATCTACTGGCCGGGCAGATGCCCAATGCAACGTTGAAGTTTTATTCATGAACTAGCTAAACTGCCTGACTTTGTTAATTGTGTGGCTCGTTGCTTATATTTCGGGCTAATCTACAGGGAATTTTCCGGAGTTGCCATGAGTACCATAGCCAGCAAAGATCTTGAAGTGTTTCCGAACCCAAAACCGTCGCGGGATTATACCATTCGTATCGAATCTCCAGAATTTACTTGCCTGTGTCCCAAGACCGGCCAGCCGGATTTTGCCACGATAAAACTGGAGTATATTCCGGACGACACGTGCATTGAACTGAAATCCTGGAAATTATACCTGTGGAGCTTTCGCGATGAGGGTGCTTTTCACGAAGCGGTGACCAACCGGATCCTCGACGACCTGGTGGCCGCCATCAGCCCGCGCTATGCCCGCCTGGAGGCCGTTTTCAACGTTCGCGGCGGTGTTTACACGACCGTGGTGGCAGAGCACGTCACGTAGGAGCGGATTTATCCGCGATTTTTATATTGATAAAACAGATTCGCGGATAAATTCGCTCCTACGGGAGATCAGCGGTCGAGTTCGCCGGGAGACCAGGCGTCGATCGCCAGTGCGTGGATGTCCAGCCAGCATCATGTCGTCGAGCACCCGGTAGATCATCCGGTGCCTCTCGATCATGGGTTTTTCTTCGAACAGGCTGGAAATGATCAGTACACGGAAATGACCGCGTCCGTCTTTCGCCCCCTCGTGGCCGGCATGCAGGTAGCTTTCATCTTCGACGCCGAGGGTCTCAGGTTCGAAGGCTTCGTTCAACCGGCGGGTAATTTCCGCTTTGCGTTGTTGCGGATTCATACCGGCATCACCCTCTTGAACGGCGTCACTTCAACCGAGTCATAAACTCCGGCCGCAACGTAGGGGTCAGCATCAGCCCAATGCCGGGCGTCTTCCAGTGAGTCGAACCGGGCGACCACCAGCGAACCCTGGAAACCCGCCGGGCCGGGGTCCTCGGCATCGATTGCCGGTCGCGGACCGGCCAGCAACAGGCGCCCCTCGTTCAGCAGGCTGTTCAACCGCGCAAGATGATCCGCACGGGCGCCCTGCGCGTGCCTGCAGGCTGTCGCTTCGATCCTTTGCGTAGATTACGTACCACATGCGCAAAGCTTACGTGCATAACAGCTTCCGGTAAAGAGAGGCCAGGGCGTTAAGCCCGCCCCGCCGGAATGCCGTCGCAAGTGCAGGCTCATGGAGGCGGGACGGTTTTGCCGCAGGCAAAGAAGAACCGCCGGAATGCCGTCGCACGATGTTGTTTCACGGGATGCCCATGTGCTTTAGAATGTCGCGCTGCAGCACAGGTCTTTAAACACGGCAATGAGTGAACGAATCGAAGTGCGGGTCAATGGGCCCAAGCCAAGGCAAATAGACACGATCGTCGCGGTCCTGGTCCGTGGCGGCCTGATCGCCTACCCCACGGACTCGGGTTATGCGTTCGGCTGGCGCGCCGGCAATAAAAAGGCGCAGGACCGGGTTATCCGGCTCCGCCAGCTCAGCCGCAAGGACCATTTCACCTATTGCTGCCGGACGATTTCGGATGTCAGCCGTTTCGCACATGTCAGCAACTGGGCGCACCGCCTGATCCGGCAACTCACACCGGGTCCCTACACCTTCATCCTTCCGGCCACCAGCAATGTGCCCAAGCATCACGGCCAGAAGCGGGTCGCGGAAATCGGGATACGCATCCCCGATCACGAAGTGGTCCAGGCCATCCTGGAAACCATCGACGAACCCATTTTCAGTTCATCGCTGATCCTTCCCGGCCAGCAGGACGAAATCCTGGACACCGAAGACCTGTATGACGCGGTGCACAACGATGTGGACCTGTTTGTCGACGCCGGCTATTGCCCGATGGAGCCGACAACACTGCTGGATCTGACCGGGGACGCGCCCCCGCGTGCTCAGGCAGGGACAGGGCGTGGTAGACTTCTAGTGTACTGGATCACACTAGCCTCCCCATGGAACCCTTAATCGACCAGTCAGGACCACCCGACAATCCGTCTGCGCAACAAGCGGAAATGCCTTTTGCCATCGTGCAGGGGCAGCCGTACACGCAGGTGCCAAAAGACCTTTATATTCCACCGGATGCACTCGAGGTTTTCCTGGAAGCGTTCGAGGGGCCGCTGGATCTGCTGCTGTACCTGATCAGGCGGCAGAACCTGGACATCCTGGACATTCCGATCGCGGAAATCACTCAGCAATACATGGGCTATATCGCGATGCTCGACGACCTGCAGTTTGAGCTGGCAGCCGAATACCTCGTGATGGCGGCCATCCTGGCCGAGATCAAGTCAAGGATGCTGCTGCCGCAGGCCGCAGGGCGACGAGGACGACGAGGACGATCCGCGCGCGGAACTCGTGCGCAGGCTGCAGGAATACGAGCGGTTCAAACAGGCTGCCGAGAACCTCGACGACCTGCCGCGTGATGGCCGGGACTTCGCCGTGGCCCGGGTGTTCCTGGAGGACCGGCAGGTGGTGAGCATTCCGCCCGAAGTAGACCTTGCCGACATGCTCAACGCGCTGCGCGACGTCATGACCCGGGCCGACCTGTTCACCCGCCACCAGGTCCAGATGGAGCCGCTCTCGGTGCGCGAGAGAATGACCGCAATCATCGACAGGCTGCGGAAAAATCCTTACCTGGAATTCCAGTACTTTTTCACGGCCGAGGAAGGCCGCATGGGCGTGGTAGTCACCTTTCTCGCCCTGATGGAACTGACGCGGGAGCGTATCGTCGAAATCATCCAGAACGAGCCCATGGGGCAAATCTACGTAAAGCGGCCGGAATAGAGGAACCCCCATGGCGCGGATTGGCGATTCAAAACGTACTTCGTTGAAAAGCATACTGGAAGCGGTATTGCTGGCTGCAGGCGAGCCGCTGAACCTGGCTGCGCTCGCGGCAGTGTTTGCCGAAGAGGAGCGGCCCTCCGACACGGACCTGTGCAAGGCCCTGGAACAGCTGGCGGATGATTACGCCGAGCGCGGCATCGAACTGAAAGAGGTCGCCAGCGGTTTCCGTATCCAGGCCCGCGAGGAGGTCAATACCTGGGTTGCCCGACTGTGGGAAGAACGCCCGCAACGGTATTCACGCGCGCTGCTGGAAACGCTGGCGCTGATCGCCTACCGGCAGCCGATAACCCGCGGCGACATCGAAGAGGTGCGCGGCGTATCGGTGCGCAGCAACATCATCAGGACTCTGCAGGAACGTGAGTGGATTCGGGTAGTCGGCCACCGCGACGTTCCCGGCAAGCCCGCCCTGTTCGGCACGACCAAGGCCTTTCTTGATTATTTCAACCTCGCCAGCCTCGATGACCTGCCTTCACTGGCCGAAATCAAGGACATGGACAGCATCGAACCGGAGCTGGAATTTGAAACCGCAGACGACGACAGCTGAACGACTCCAGAAACTGATGGCAGCCGCCGGCCTCGGGTCACGGCGCGCCGTTGAAAAACGGATTGCCGATGGCGAGGTTGCGGTAAATGGCAAAATCGCGGAACTGGGCCTGTCCGTCAGCGAAGGTGACACGATTGTTTTCGAGAACCAGCGCTGGCAGGTCGTATCGACACCGGCGCGGCAACGGACGCTGATTTACAACAAGCCCGAAGGCGAAGTTACCTCGCGTTCCGACCCGCAGGGCCGCCCGACGGTTTTTGACCGTCTGCCGCGGGTCAAAAGCGGGCGCTGGATTGCGATCGGCCGGCTGGATATCAACACCACCGGGCTGCTGCTGATGACCACCGACGGCGAACTCGCGCACGCCATGATGCACCCTTCGAGCAACGTCGACCGCGAATACGCCTGCCGGATTCGCGGGCAGGCCAGTCCGGAACAAATCCTCCAGTTGAAACAGGGGGTGGAACTCGCGGACGGCCCGGCCAGCTTCAGCGACATCCAGGAGGCCGGCGGCAGCGGTGAGAACCACTGGTACCACGTGACCATCATGGAAGGACGCAACCGCGAGGTGCGCCGCCTCTGGGAATCACAGGGGCTGACCGTCAGCCGGCTGAAACGCGTGCGTTACGGCGCCGCCTTCCTGCCCAAGCGCCTGCGCATGGGTGAATGGTCGGAGATCTCTCCCAAGGATCACGCGATCCTGCGCGAAGACGTCGGTCTTCCGGCGGATGCAAGCGGCCTGTCGCTCGAACTGCCAGGATCCGCCCGCGGCAAACCCGCCAGGGGTAAGAAAACCGGGTCGCGGGCACGTCCCGCAGCGCGCAGGAAACCCCGCAACCAGCGCAGTCGATGAACCTGGAACAGTTGCAGCACCAGTGCCTGGAATTCCTTGGCAGATCGGCGCCTGCGGACATGGCTCACGACATCAATCATGTGAAGCGTGTTGTAAAGAATTGCTCCTATCTTACTGATATAGAAGGCGCCAATGCTCAAATTACTTTGCCAGCCGCCTGGCTGCACGACTGCGTCGCTGTCGCCAAGGACAGCCCCTTGAGGGCACAGGGTTCGAGGCTGGCAGCGCAGGCCGCAACCCATTTTTTGTCCGGAATCGATTACCCGGCCGGCTTGCTGCCGGAGGTCTACCACGCGATTGAAGCGCACAGTTACAGTGCGGATATTCCGCCACGCACGCTGGAAGCGCAGGTCGTACAAGATGCAGACCGGCTCGATTCACTGGGTGCTATCGGTATCGCCCGCTGCCTGTTGGTCGGCGGTCACCTGCAACGCCCGCTGTGCGACACACTTGACCCTTTTTGCGATTCCCGTCGAACCGGATGACTCGATGTTCACGATCGACCATTTCTACGCCAAGCTGTTCAAACTACCCGCTACGATGCAGACCGAAGCCGGACGGAAAGAGGCCCACCGGCGGGCCGGGTTGATGCGGGACTACCTGGACCAGCTTCGTTCTGAAATCGTGTAGGAGCGATTTCAATCGCGAATAAATTCGCCCCTACAAATTAAATTCGCGGATGAATCCGCTCCTACTCCTTGAACACCACGGTTTTCTGCCGCTTCCGGTTAACCTTGAGACGGGTCACGTCCGGTCGTGAATAATGGCCCGCCGGATCGAAGTTCTGGCGCTCCCGCGCTACTTCATCAAGTGATACATCGACGAAGTACAGACCTTCCTGCCCGACCTGCGGCTCCAGCAGCCAGTTGCCGTCGGGACCGGCCACGCAGGAACCGCCATCGGTCAGCCATTCGTCTCCCTGGCTGTTTTCCAGCCCGGCACGGATCAGGTCTGCATGCGGGACGTCGTCCGGAATCCCGTCGCGGTGCATCAGGCCGCTGACCGACACGACGTAGGAACGCGATTCGCGCGCGATAAAACGCGTGATGTCGACGGTATTCCGCCGGCTGCCGGGCCACACCGCCACGTGGAGATTCTCACCCTGCCCGTACAACGCGGCGCGCGGCAGCGGCATCCAGTTTTCCCAGCAGTTCAAGCCGCCCACGGTGAATTCACCGAGACTGTGCACCCGCAGACCGTGGCCGTCACCGGGGGACCAGACCAGCCGTTCCTCGTAGGTCGGCATCAATTTACGGTGGGCCGAGCCAATAGAACCATCCGGCGCGATGTAGACCAGCGTCGCATAGAGGCTGAATCCTCCCCGTTCGGCGGAACGCTCAATGACCCCCAGGTAAACCGCGATTCCGAGTTCGGCCGCCCTGGCGCACAGCGCATCCAGGTCGCCATCGTCAAGGTTGACCGAATTCCTGACATAGTGGGCGAACAAGTCCTTCTGGACGGCACTGTCAAAAACGGCTCCGTTGGTCAGCTCCGGCCAGAACGGATAGCCGGGCAGAAGGGCTTCGCCAAACGCCACCAGGTGCGCGCCGCCGGATGCTGCTTGTTCGACCTGCCGGGTAATTTTGTCCAGCGTCGCTGCGCGATTCAGCCAGACCGGGGCCATTTGTGCCAGTGCAATTTTCATTTTTTCTCCGGGTGATAAATAGCGCCGTCTTTTTTTGCATAACGGGCCAGTACAGCAGCGGCCTCCCGGCGCAGCACGCCGCCCCTGGTGCTGATGCCCCTGCGTTCCAGTGACTCGACCCAGTCTCCGGGCTTGTCGCCTTCATCGAAACCCGCGGCTTCGGCATCCTGCCTGCCGGCGCCCCAGACGATACTCCTGACCCCTGACCAGGGCACGGCGCCGAAACACATGGCACACGGCTCACAGGAGGTCACCAGTTGGGTTTCGATCCCGGCGCCGAGGTTCCAGTTACCGATGGCGCGCTGGGCGAGGCTGACGGCCACCATTTCGGCATGCGCCATGGACAGTTCCAGCCGGGTTACCAGGTTCACCCCGACGCCGAGCAATCGACCGGTCCGGGTTTCCACCACGATCGCGCCGAAGGGACCGCCGGTGTGCCGCTTGACGTTCTCTGCCGCCAGCGCCACGGCCAGCCGCATCCTCTGCTCAACCGTCATCCAGCGGCTCTTTCCAGCCGCCGACAAAAGACTCCAGCCAATCCGGCAGCGCGACCTCGCAAGCCGTTTGCAGGCTCATGCCAGCTGTCTCTGCCTGACGATCTCGTACAGGCATACCGCGGTCGCCACCGAAACATTCAGACTGCTGACGGAACCCTGCATCGGAATGCGCAGATGATAATCGCAGAGTTCCGAGGTCAGGCGCCTCATGCCTTTTCCTTCGCTGCCCATCACCAGCCCCAGCGCACCGGTCAGCGGAGTTTCGTACAGGCCGGTGCCGGCGCTGTCGGTTGTGCCGGCCAGCCAGATCCCGCGCTCCTTCAGTCGCCGCAAAACCCGCGCCAGGTTGGTGACAATCAGAATGGGCAATACCTCGGCTGCCCCGGATGCCGCCCTGCGCGCCACCGGCGTCAATCCGGCCGAGTCATCCTTCGGCAGAATCACCAGGTTGACCCCTGCCGCCTCCGCCGTTCTCAGGCACGCCCCGAGGTTGTGCGGGTCCTGGACCCCGTCGAGCACCAGTACCAGGGGATCCGCCCCGGCCTGGTCCAAAACCCGGTCCAGGTCTTTTTCCTGGCCGAGATTGTTGGCTTCAAACTCGGCAATGACGTCCTGGTGGCGTTGCTCGCCGCTTTTACGGTCCAGCGCAGTCCGTGACTCGGTGACGACGCGGACGCCGGCTTCCCGGGCCCGGGCCACCAGCTCCTGGACCCTGGGGTTGCGGCATTCGTCGGCTATCGTGATGAGCCTCAGCTGTTGCGGGGCTTTTGACAGGGCGGAGTCAACCGAATGTATTCCAATCAACAGGCTGAACGCATTCTTCAATTACTTCACCAATTCAAAATCAATCTTGCGTTCATCCACGTTAACCGCCATGACTTTAACCGAAACCTTCTGCGCCAACTGGTAGACCTTCCCGGTACGGTCGCCGGTGAGGCGGTGCACCACCGGGTCAAAATGGTAGTAATCGTTGGGCAGCGAGGTGATGTGCACCAGGCCGCTGACGTGGTTCTGGGTGACCTCGACGAACAAACCAAACGACGTCACACCGGTGACCTGCCCCTTGAACACGTCGCCGATGTGCTGCTCCATGAAATACGCCTTGAGACGCTCGTTGACGTCACGTTCCGCCTCCTCGGCGCGACGCGACAGGTGCGAACACTTTTCGCAGACCTTGTCCATTTGTTCACGCGACCAGGGATATCCTGCGACTCCGTGGTTTTCGATCACGTAGTGAATCGCCCGGTGAACCAGCAGGTCGGGATAACGGCGGATCGGCGAGGTGAAATGCGTATAGGCTTCCAGGGCCAGTCCGAAATGGCCGGTATTGCCGGCCTGGTAGGTGGCCAGGCTCTGGGCGCGCAGCAGCACGGCCATGATCAGGGGCTTGTCCTCCCTGCCCTTGACCTGCTGTACAACGTTTTCGAAATCACGCGGCTCCGGCCGGTTTTTCCAGGGCACCCGGATCCCCAACCCGCGCAGGAATAGCTCCAGTGACTCGACACGATCCGGCTGAGGCGGCTCATGCGCCCGGAACGGCGCGGGTAAGCGGTTGCGCAGAAGGAACCCGGCGGCCTCGACATTCGCGGTGATCATGCACTCTTCGATCAGCATGTGCGCGTCGTTGCGCTCATAGGGCAGGATATCCGCCACCGCGCCCCGCTCGTCGAACTGGAACTGCACCTCGGTGCTCTCGAAATCGATCGCTCCGCGACGGGTCCGGGCGCCTCGCAGTGCTTTGTACAGGCTATACAGGTCTTTCAATGATGAAGAGACTGCGGGCGTGCCCTGGCGAATCTCGGATTTTCCGCTGACCAGCCACTCCCAGACTTCGTTGTAAGTCAGGCGTGCCTGAGACCGCATGACGGCCGCATCAAAACGGGAACGGGTGACGATGCCGGAGTCGTTGATCGACATGTCGCAGACCAGGCACAATCGATCCACGTCCGGCTTCAGCGAGCACAGGCCGTTGGAAAGCGCTTCGGGCAGCATCGGGATGACTCTGCCCGGAAAATACACGGACGTTGCGCGCTTGCGGGCTTCCCCGTCCAGTGGGGTATTTGGTTTCACGTAGGATGAAACATCGGCGATCGCAACGACCAGGCGCCAGCCGTTCTTGCGGCGCTGGGCAAAGACCGCGTCATCAAAATCGCGCGCGTCGGCGCCATCAATCGTCACCAGTGGCAGATCCCGGAGGTCCCGCCGGCCGGCATGCATGGCCTCGGTGACTGAAGCGCCGAACGCTTCCGCTTCCTGTTCCACGCCCTGCGGCCACTCATAAGGCAAATCAAAATTCCGGATCGCGATTTCGGTCGCCATCCCCGGAGCGCCGCTCTTACCCAGGATTTCAATGATGCGGCCAACCGGAGGCTTCCGCTCCCCGGGTTGCTGCAGGATTTCGGCGACGACGACCTGGCCGGGACGCGCACCGAGCGTGTCTTTCACCGCCACCAGGATGTCCTGGTTGATACGCGGATCATCCGGAACGACCCGGGCGATGCCGCCATCTTCGACAAACCGGCCGACAACCCGTTCATGCGCCCGCTCGAGGATTTCACGCACCGCACCTTCCCTGCGTCCCCTCGCGTCGACACCAATGACCGAGGCCAGTACACGGTCGCCATGCAAAACACTGCGCATCTGGCGCGGCGAAAGGTAAAGATCGGTATCGCCGTCATCGGGCATCACGAATCCATAGCCGTCTTTGTGCGCGCTGATACGCCCGGCGATGAGATCCATTTTTGCCGGCAAACCGTATGCATTGCGCCGGTTTTTCACCAACTGGCCGTCACGCACCATGGCCTTCAGCCGACGCCGCAGAATCTCGCGGCTGTCCTCGGAAACCACGTTCAGGCGCTCGACAATTTCGCGGCGTTGCAAGGGCCGGCCCTGGTCTTCGAACAGGCTCAGTATGTCCTGCCGTCTCCGGCGCCGCAGCATCAATGTGCCGGCCATTTTCCTGATCTGTATTATTTTTGCTCATGATGACATTGTAGCCCCAAACGCCTGCGGGTTTGACGAAAAAACAAGGCCGGTCCCTGATCAAAACGCCTGAACATAGTGGTTGACTTCAGGGGGCGTAATCACTACAGTACGCACCGGTTCACGGGTTCCCCCTTACCTGCGAACCGGCCATAGGCGGAGGTTCCCCCTTTTTCTCCGCCTTTTACTGCCCAGGTGGCGGAATTGGTAGACGCGCTAGCTTCAGGTGCTAGTTATCGCAAGGTAGTGGAGGTTCAAGTCCTCTCCTGGGCACCAGTTTCAAAACGATAATAACGATCAAAAATAAGAAATGACGCCCCGTTCGCGGGGCTTTTTTTTGCTTTGGCCCTTGCCCTCGCCCGGCGTGGAGGCGAGAATTGCCGATAACAAATTTTCCGGGAATTCACTTCATGTTCAACTCGCTCCGTGCCGTACCTCCAGATCCGATCCTGGGGATTATTTCCGCCCATGCAGCGGACCCCAACCCGAAGAAAATCGATCTCGGCATCGGCGTGTACCGCGATGAGAGAGGTGATACACCAATCCTGGAGTGCGTGAAAAAGGCGGAGCAGATTCTCGACAGCACGCAAACGACCAAGATGTACCTCGGTCCTCCGGGTGTAGTCGGGTTCAACAGCGCCATGACCAGCCTGATCTTCGGAGAAGACAGCAGCGTATTGAACGAAGACCGGGTGCGCACCATTCAAACACCAGGTGGCACTGGCGCCCTGCGCGTTGGGGCAGACCTGATCAATACCGCATCGCCGGGGGCCACCATCTGGGTCAGCGATCCAACCTGGGCCAATCACAATGCCATTTTCCCTGCCTCTGGTTTGCGCATGGAAAGCTACCCCTATTTTGGCCGGGAACGGAGTGACCTGAGATTCGACGAAATGATGAGCGCACTGGCTCAACGGGGCCCGGACGACGTTGTGCTTTTTCACGCGAGTTGCCATAACCCTTGCGGGGTCAGCCCCGACCAGGAGCAGTGGCGGGCCATTACCGACATCGCGGCAGAGCGCGGCTTCCTGCCGATGGTTGACATGGCCTACCAGGGCTTCGAGCGCGGTATCGAAGAGGATGCGATGCCGGTCCGTCTTTTTGCGGAAAAGTGCCCCGAGGTCCTGGTTGCCAGTTCCTGCTCCAAGAATTTCGCGGTCTACCGGGAACGCGTGGGCGCAATTTCCATCGTCTGCGGCAGTTCACAGAAAGCTTCCGACGTGGTCACGGTGATCAATTCCCTGACCCGTAAAAATTATTCCATGCCCCCGGCCCACGGCACCGGCATCGTCGACATCATCCTGCATTCCGATGAACTGACCGCGCTGTGGCGGAGCGAGGTGGATAGTATGCGCAACCGCATTAACGGGCTGCGCAAATTACTCTCCGAAAAAATCAGCGCCGCGGGCATCGACAAGGATTTCTCGTTTCTGCAGCGCCAGTCAGGGATGTTTTCCTTCCTCGGTCTCTCGGTCGACCAGGTCAGGCGGCTGCGGGAAGAGTTCTCGATCTACACCGTCGATTCGGCCCGCGTGAACGTCGCATCGTTTAACGACAGCAACATCGACTACTTCATCAGCTCCCTGAAAACCGTGCTGTAGGAGCGGATTCATCCGCGAAGTAGAATTCGGCAACCGCGAATACACTGCTCGACGGATGAATCCGCTCCTACCCGCATCCCCCGCTGGTCGGCGCGCGCTTGTTTTGCAGCTTGACCTTGGGTTCGAACTCGATCTCGAAGGCTTCCGGGTTCGGCTCCGCCGCCGGGTGCCGTGCGCCGAGCGCCGCTTCAAAACGGAATGCGGGCTGGTCGTTGTCCCGGTCACGTAGCAGGCTGTGTTGAACAAACTCTTCGTCTCCGTAAGTCCGGATCCAGCTGTTAACGCCGCCCTCCAGGATATAAACGTTCGGCAGGCTTTCGGCTTTCAGCATCTTCCACGCTTCGGTCGCCGCCGTCTCGTCGTTACTCATCGTGATAAACACCGTGTTGGCCGGCTCAAACATCAACTCGTGGGCAGTATCAATGACTTGATCCTGCGGCAGCCGCCGCGCGCCCTGGATGTGGAACTGGTTGTAAAAGCGTTCATCCCTGACATCCAGCAGGATGGCCCGGATCTGAACGTCGTGGATCAGGCTCAACAGCTCAGCCGGTGAAATCTGGACCTCGCGACCGTCCAGTTGCGCCATTTGTTTCGCTTCGATCATCTTCCAGCGATCCGCATTGTCCGGCTGTTCAATCACCAGGGTCAGCGCCGCCAGCGCCACCAGCCCGGCTGCCGCCGGTATCCCCCAGCGAGGGGCTTTCTGCGCCGTTTCACCGCCCATGGCGGACTCGACCTTTTCCGCTCCCCAGAACATCAGCAGCGCCATAACCACGACAGCCAGGACCACGGTTCCGTAATCCAGCCCGAACAATTGCGGCAAGGTGAAGCGACCCATGTAGGAACTGTCGAAAAAGAGCGCAAAACTGCTGACGGTCTCACCAAACAGGAAAATACCGGTCAATACGCCAAGCACGAAGAACACGCCGTCTACTTTACCGGTAGCCATCGCCACCAGCGAGGTGCCGGGACAGAAACCGCCCACGATGAAACCGACGCCCATGATCAAACCGCCGACGATGCCGGGCCACAGATAGGTTGGCGGCACCCAGACCAGGTTGTAATCCAGCAAACCGAGCGCCGTGGAGAGAAAGATCAGCGTGCAGGCCACTATGATGGCCGTGAACATCACCTTGAACACGGTCATGTCTTTGAAATAAAACTGGGCCGCCAGTTTCTTCGAGTTGCCGAATCCGGCCGTCTCAAGCGTTGCGCCAAAAGCCACCCCGATCAGCAGGTAGATGACATAGGAGCCGTAATGGCCCAGGAGTTCGCCCAGCGGTAAGGGAAAAGTGGTCATGGTGCGTCCTCCTAATTCCAGAAACGCCGCAGGAAGTACGCAAATGCGTAAGCCCCTGCGAACACGGCGAACATGAAGGCCCAGCTGCCTACCGACAGCACCGCTCCCCCTGAAAGCGCCTGGCCCGATGTGCAGCCCCGCGCAAGGCGGGCGCCGTAACCCATCAGTATTCCGCCCAGGAAGGCCATCATCCAGCGGGTCTTGTTACCGATCCGTGGACCCTTGTTGGTCTCCAGCTTGATCCGCCGGCCGAACAGCCCTGACAGGAAACCGCCGAAGATGGTGCCGATGGTCATGTAGACAATCCAGTTGTCGAGCGGATTCAGGCTGCCTCCAGCCATTTTGAGCAGGTAAGGCACCTGGTTGATGTGCTCCGGCACGGCCATGTTCTGGAAAAATACCAGCATCCGGTTCAGTCCGCCCGAAGCCCCGAGCCCGGAGCCTGTGATCAGGAAAGCAAGAAAGAGAACGATACCCAGTAAAATACCTCCGAGGTACGGGTTCATATAGGCTTTAGGCATTGACGGTCTCCTTGGCGTCATGGTTTTTACTCGATTCGTGTACTTCAACGTCTTCCCAGCCGCTGATCATGGATTTGATCCCTGCACCGGCGGTTTTACCGGCCGCGGTGGTCAGGTACACGTGCATCACGATGAAGGCGGCAAAGGCCCAGGCGAGGAAGGTGTGAAGCGGCGCGAGCACCGGTAGCCCACCCAGGTTTTCGGCCAGCAGCGGCCATTTTTGCATGCCCCAGATGAGCACGCCGGTTACGACCTGGGCCGGCAGCAACACGTTGAGAATCATCAGGTACGTGACCTGTTGCAACGGGTTGAGGCGGTGCGCTTTGGTCTTCTCCAGCGGGTGTGGCGCACCCTTGAAAATGCCGCTCGTGTAATACATGGTCTGCGCCATTGCCCGCCCGAAGAAACCCTTCGGTTTCGGCAGGAAGCGCTTGATCGTACCGCTGGCAACCGTGTAGAAAAGTGCGAGCGCGGCGTTGATCAGCAGGATGAAGCCCAGCACGTTGTGCACCTGCACGACATAGGCGAAACTGAAAATGCCGAAAACATGCGGCTTGTGAATAATCAGCCCGGTGAAGATCAGCATAAGGATGGCGCCGGCCTGCAGCCAATGCCACAGTCTTTCATAAGCGTCGTACATGTAGACGCGACGGGTCGCTTCCTGGCGATGCGGGCGCCGGCGGCTGGCCATGTACCGGCCAATCGCATGGACCGTCACGCCGAAGGTAATGCCCAGGAACATCAGCAAGCCGAGGGCATCTACCCAGTCCGGGCCATCGAGCCCGATGATGTAATAACCCGCGGTATGGTTGTTGGCCAGGAAGACCGCGCCTCCCTGCGGCCCGGCGACGACTTCGCCGCTCAATTCCACCTGCGCCTGGCTGGCGGCCACCGGAACCAGCCCTCCGGGCAGATAATCGGACAAGGTGAATTCCGCGGCCATGATCGAATCCTCGCCGTGGCAACTATCGCATTGTTTGGTTGCCCACACGCCATTTACAACGCTGTGGCTAATGGAATATGGCTGTATTTCGGCGACCATCTGCACGTGGCCCAGGCCCGTGGCTTCCAACCGCGTGCGGATCGCTTCGCTTTGTTCCGCTGATTCAATGACCCACTCCGAATCATCGACCTCGCCATCACGGTTCCGGTCAAGAGCAGCCTCAACATCCGGATGCAGGCGGCCATTCACATACAGGGCGGCCAGCAGTTCTTCCGGCGTGATCCTGCCGGCAGGTTCGCCGGCGACCCAGAACCAGCTGCTGACCAGGTTGAAAGGCGCCAGTTTGCGTTTGCCGCCGACGTTATCGCGGGGCAGCATGACCGGCCGGAAACCTTCGATCAGGCTGTCCGCACTGGCGGGATCGCCGTCGATATCGCGATACTGGCGCCTGGGTTGCCCGGTGCTGTCCACCAGGGTCCAGTCGACCGACTGTAATGCGGGTCCATACATGACCGGTACGTGACAGGATTCACATGCAAGTGACTCAAAATGGCGTTTCCGGTAAGGAAGCCACTGGTGCACGTTTTGTGCCTGGTGGCAGGATTCGCAGCGCCGCATGCTGTTTTCACTTTCAGCCGAATGCAGGCCGTGCTCCGAACTGCCCTTGGCAACCTGGTGCAACGGGCGTTCCAGGTAATCGGCGCTGGTCAGCCGGCGCGGGTCAAACCCGAGGTGGGCCGGCCTGCTCTCGGCGCGCTGCTGAAAATAGACCGGGTTGTTCAGGGAGTAGTGGCAATTCACACAAGCTACGATCCGGTCGGAATGCACGTCGAACGGGTGCGCCAGGGCTTCTTTTCCGGCGACATTCAGACCGCTGTTGGATATCTTCTGCGGCGATATGATTTGCCCGGTGAATTCCGTCATGGCGCGCGATTTTTCATCACCGGGAATCGTCAGCGGGATGTCCAGGCTGTTGCTGACAATACCGTGGCATTGCGCGCAGTTCTGATCCTTGGGCTTGTGGATATTCAGCCGGATTAATGGAACCCCGTCAGGTCCCATCGTGTCGGCCGTCCAGTCACGGTTGACGTCCACGTCCACGTCGGAGTGACAGATGAGGCAGTCAAATTCGCCGGGTTCAAAAATGCCTGCCGCCAGGTGGTCACTGGTATCCTTGATGAATTGCGTGTCGTGACAGCCGCCACAGGTCTGCATTGACGCCATGGGAAGCCCGGTTTCAACGACCAGGTCGCCCGAGGCGTCAAGGATCGGAAACTCCGGGTGAAAATCGTTGGCGAACAGGCCCGTTGATGCAAACAGTGCGCATACGGCGAGCAGAAGATAGCGGTTCATTATTTTGCTCCTGCTGGCTTGGAATCGCGGCCGTGGGCCGCTCCTACAGCGTCCCCTTCCCTGGCACGTACGCGGCTGCCCCACTTGATCGGGTCTCCCGGGTATCCGAGCGCTTCCCAGTCCATGCGCCCGCCCTCGGCATGACAGGCCTGGCACTGCAGAGCCTCGGTTTTTGGCGCCACCATGTGGGTTTGCGGCCAGAACATCGTCGTATTGGCGAAACCGTATTCCCCGCTATAGGGCAGCCCGGTAACTTCGGCCCCCAGGCGGAAGGCCTGGTCCCAATTGAATTCTTTCCAATACCCGCCCTCACCGGACGTGACCGGTTGTAACAGGTAGTTGAACTTGCTGTCGTAGGGTTGCGTGGCACGGTGCACCTTGAAGGGCCAGATGCGCGCCGACGGGTCATGAATATTACCCTTCGGCGGGTTCATGGGCGTCTCGCCATCAACGGCCAGCGGATCGCCGAGGAGGTATCGATCCGCCAAGCCGTTGTACCAGAAATACTCGGGCCTGAGGTTTTTCTCGTAGATGAAACTGCCCTTGATCTTCAGGTATTCGTGGGTGCTTTCCTCACGGCTGTCGTCACCCGCGCTGGACCAGTCCCAATGGGTCTTGGTGGCCTCTTTCCTGGCGACAGCAGGAATATGGCAGGTCTGACAGGCCAGCGTGTCCAGGTGCGCGTTGATGCGCTCGTCGGCATGGAGGTTCGGCTGGTGGCAGTCGGTACAGGCGATCTGGTTTGCATTATCGACACTCACCGAGATTGAACGCCCGGTGATGACGTGATCCTTGGTCTGATGGCAATCCACGCATTGAAAATCGTAGCGGCCCATGTGGACATCGAGTTCGTCGCTCGGGTTATACAGCGTTTCGTCCAGGTCACCGTGCTTGACCGCGTCGCCGCCGCCGCCGCGAAAATGACAGCCGCCGCAGTTGTCCCGCTTGGGCAAGCCAACACTTTGCGCAGCAGCCAGCAGGTCCACGCCCTCGGCCGGCAGCCCGCTCTTGCCTTTCTTGTAGCCTCCGCTACCGTCATGACAGACCAGGCAATCGACGTTTGCACTGTCTTCAAAGTCGAAATCCTCGTCTTCCCAGCCGTAACCCGCATGGCAGGACGTACAGCTGGACCAGTTACCCTGGATCCCGATACAGAAATTATTGATGGCGTTCTTTTTACCTAACGCAACCGGCTCATCACGCCCTTCCATCATCACGGGCTCCGACTGCCAGCGCCAGTGGGCCGTGTGCATGACCTGCTCCGCCGCGTCCTGGTGACATGTGAGGCAGGCTTGGGTGACCTGCTGCCCGGTTTCGAACGGTCCTTCGAAGAGGTCCTTGTGGTTTACCGGCTCCGCCCTGCGCGGCACGAAATCCCACGGTGCGTCGACAACGCGGACCTCCGCCTCGGCCTGGGCTTTTGTGAAGTACCAGACAGGAACAGAGACCAGGACAAGCAGGAAAATGAGACCGGCAATCCAGCCTTTGTTTGAGTTTTTCATGATGACACCAGAACGCTATGAAACCGCTTCAATCGATGTATATTAGTATACTCTAATTTATGTTTTTATAGTTTAAAAACAACCCCGGTTCACCTGATCGAGATCAAGTGAAACGGATTGACAATTGGGGGCCCGGTGAGTCCGGAAAACAGCTTTTAACCGCCCCGAACGGAACGGTTCAAAGGTCGAAGGGATACTTGATGATGATATTCTCGCGCCGGTCAGGACCGGTCGAAACGATGTGAACCGGGGCGCCGCAAAGGGTCTTCCATCGCCTCGAGGTAGCTGCGCGCATTGGCCGGCAAGTCAGCCAGCGAAGTAGCGCCTCGTGAAGACTCCGTCCAGCCCGGAAAACTCTGGTAAACCGGCTCCAGGTCAGCCCAGTTGGAGGCATCCAGCGGCGGTGCGTCCAGCAGTTCACCCTTCAGCCGGTAGGCGGTACAGATTTTGAT
This sequence comes from uncultured Gammaproteobacteria bacterium, assembly GCA_963766195.1. Lineage (GTDB taxonomy): Bacteria > Pseudomonadota > Gammaproteobacteria > Xanthomonadales > SZUA-36 > JAHEFT01. The sequence goes on along the minus strand of CAVXYY010000016.1, from coordinate 96,821 downwards.
TTCCTCCAGGCCGTCCAGCACGTCCAGCTTGGTGACGCAGAAACCGGTCACGCCGTTCAGTCTGGCCATGCGGCGCAGTGCCACCGCATCCAGCCAGCCGCAACGCCTCGGCCGCCCGGTGGTGGCGCCGAATTCATCGCCCCGGCTCGCCAGTTGCTTGCCATTGTCGTCGAACAACTCGGTGGGGAAAGGCCCGCCGCCGACGCGCGTGACGTAGGCCTTGGTGATGCCCAGGACGTAGTCAATGGCGTCCGGTCCGATGCCGGCCCCGGTGCACACGCCGCCCACCGTGGTGTTCGAAGAGGTCACGTAGGGGTAAGTGCCATGGTCGATGTCCAGCAGGCTGCCCTGGGCGCCTTCGAACATGATCCGTTTGCCCTCATCGCGCAGTTGGTACAGTCGCCCACTGACATCCGTGACCTGGCCGGCAAAATAAGCGCCGAGTTCCAGCGCGTGGTCGATCATTTCCTCTACAGAAAGCGCCTGCATACCAAACCGCCGGGTCAGCACAAAGTTGTGGAAATCCAGGACGTGTTCGATTTTTTCCCTGAGCAATTCGGGGTTCAGCAGGTCGGTAGTGCGCAACCCGCGGCGTGCCACCTTGTCCTCGTAAGCCGGGCCAATTCCGCGGCAGGTCGTGCCAATCGCCTTGTCGCCACGCGCTTCTTCACGGGCCCGGTCCAGCATTTCATGCCAGGGCATGATTATGGCGCAGGCAGGTGAAATGCGTACCCGTGACTTAACTTCCAGGCCCCTCGCCTCGAGCGTTATGATTTCTTCCCGCAGCGCTTTCATCGACAGCACGACGCCGTTACCGATCAGGCACTCCACGTCCGGCTGGAGAATTCCTGCCGGGATCAGGTGCAGCACGGTTTTCTGCCCGTCAATGACCAGCGTGTGGCCGGCGTTGTGTCCACCCTGGAAACGAACCACGGCGTCCGCGTCCCGACTCAGAAGATCAACGATCTTTCCTTTTCCCTCGTCCCCCCACTGGGTGCCGAGAACTACGATGCTCTTATTCATGAGGACTCATCAGGTAAATTGAAGGAGGACCGCACCGGCGAGCATGCTGATGATGCCGCCGATGCGAATGGTTTTGGGATGCTGTTGTGACAAATTTTGCATGGCCTGCTGCCAGAATTTCGGTGCGAAAAATGGCAGCAGGCCCTCGATAATCAACAAGAGGGCGAAGGCCGTCATCAGGTCCTGTATCAACGCGCTGTACCCGGGTTACGGCTTTTCAGGCTGTTCGCTGCCGAAGTACTGGAAGAAACTTGACTTCGGGTCCATCACCATCACGTCGCCACTGCCGCCAAACGCGTTGCCATAAGCCTGCAGGCTGCGATAAAACGCATAGAACTCCTGGTCCTGGCCATAGGCATTTGCGTATATTTCGGTCGACATCGCATCGCCCTCGCCACGCAGGGTCTGCCCGTCGCGCTGAGCTTCAGCCAGGATTACCTGGACTTCACGGTCGGCGCCGGCGCTGATTCTTTCAGCGGATTCGCGGCCTTCAAAACGGTACAGGTTCGCCTCTTTCTGACGGTCTGCCGCCATCCTGCGAAATACCGACTCGCGAACGTCGTCGGGTAACTCAATGGCCTTGATACGCACATCAACTACCTCGATGCCGAATTCCGCGGACGCCAGGTTGGCTTGCAGGGCAATATCCTGCATGGTCGTGACGCGCTGTTCGGAGATAACCTGGACCAGGGTGCGGCTGGCGATCTGGTTTCGTATACGGTCTTTGACAATACTGTCCAGCCGGCTCAGTGCAACCGCTTCGTTGCCCTGGGTCGAGGTGTAAAACCGCTCCACGTCGATGATGCGCCACTTGACGAAAGAATCGACTGCGACGAATTTCGCCTCTGAAGTAAGCATCTGTTCCGCGTTGGTGTCCAGCGTCAGAAGCCGTTTTTCGAACTTGAGCACGTTGTTGACGAAAGGAACCTTGACGTGCAGGCCCGGGGTGAAGTCGGACTTGATAACACGGCCCAACTGGAACTTGATGGCGTATTCGGTCTCATTGACTGTGAACAGGCTGGAAAGACCCAACACACCCAGGATGACAATCAGGATTAAAACAACTGGTCGGATCATTGCCGGCCCTCCCTGCGTGATGTGCGGCTGCTCGCCGAATTTTCACCGACCGGCCCGGAATCGGGTGTCAGCACCGGCGGCAACAAGGCCTTGGCGGAACTCGATCCACCACCTAGCTGATCCAACGGAAGATAGAGAATATTGCCGCTGCTTTCAGCATCCAGCAAAACCTTCTGGGAACGGGCATACACATTTTCCATGGTCTGCAGATACAGTCGTTTCCGGGTGATTTCAGGCGCTTTCAGGTATTCATTCAACATCAGTATAAACCGCGACGCCTCACCGTTGGCCAGCGCCACGGTGGAGGCTTTGTAGCCCTCGGCTTCCTGAATGATTCGGGCCGCCTGGCCGCGTGCTTCAGGGACCACGCTGTTGGCATGCACCCGCGCCTCCTCGATGAAACGCTCCCGGTCTTCGCGGGCGCGGATCACGTCTGAATAAGCTTCACGCACCTGGGCAGGCACGTTGACGTCTACAAAGTTTACCTGGGTGACCTGGATGCCGGCCTGGTAGCGATCCAGTGTTTCCTGCAGCACGCGCTGGGTTTCGATCCGGACCTTTTCGCGTTGTGCTCCTTCGAGGATCGCATCCAGGCGGTTGGTTCCGACCGATTCCCGCAGCGCGCTTTCGGCGGCTGATTTGACAGTCAGTTCGGGATCACGAACCTTGAACAGGAAGTCCTGGGCTGAAGCTACGCGGAACTGGACTTTATAGATAAACTCCACCAGGTTTTCATCCTGGGTCAGCATGTGCCCACGGTCTTCAATGGACCGTACGTTGCTGACATTGACCACCAGCAACGTCTCTATCGGACGTGGCAGGGTCAGATTGATGCCGGGCGACAAAGTCCGGTTGTACTTGCCGAAACGCAGTACCACACCCTGTTCAGCCTGGTCCACGATGTGCACGGAGTCCCAGCCAACCCACAGGACGAGTGCAACCAGGACAATGCCGATCATTCCGCCGACGCCGCTGGAATCGGATTTTCGGTTTTTACCACCGCCGCCACCGCCGCCAAAAATGGATCGCAGGCGGTTGTTTACATTGCGGAAGACTTCTTCCAGATCGGGGGGTTGCTGGCCTCCTGAATTCCAGGGGTCCTTGTCACCCTTGCCGGGTTCTTTCCAGGGCATGTGTGTCTCCTGAGACTGATTTGTTCACTCAATTTGGGCTTGGCACCCGCATTAATCAAGGTGTCAACAGCGTAATGGCTGCAACTTTTCCTTCTGTTCCTGGCAACCGGGCCAGGCGTTCGGCGGTTTCCCGCGGCACGTCAACGTGCAGTAACCATGAACCATTTTCCGCTATTCGTTCCTCACTGACCACACCCAATTCAAATAAGTGGGCGCGAAACTTGCCATCCTCGCCTTTCAGCTCGATCCACCGGTTAATTCGCTCGCTGGCCAAACAATCACTGATGACTTCACGCAGTGCATCGATCCCTTCGCCAGTACGGGCCGAAATGCTGACACTGACAGGCATCCCGTTCTCGTCCCGGTTGACCGTGGCCTGCTGCTCGCAGCGATCAATCTTGTTGTAGACCCGGATCACCGGAATGTTATCCACCCCGATCGATTCGAGCACATCTTCCACATCGTGTTGCCGTTCCATCCGGTAGGGGTCGGACACATCCGTGACGTGCAGCAGCAGGTCAGCCTCACGCGCTTCCTGCAAGGTGGCGCGAAAGGCGGCGATCAGTTCATGCGGAAGATCGCTGACAAACCCCACGGTATCAGCCAGCAACACATCTCCGCAATGCATCCCCTGCATCCGGCGAACCGTTGGATCCAGCGTGGCGAACAACATGTCTTCCTCGCCCACCGACGCGCCGGTGAGCTTGTTGAACAGCGTGGACTTTCCGGCGTTGGTGTAACCCACCAGCGCCACCAGGGGGGCGCGGGAACGCAGCCGTTGCCGCCGGCTCTGGTCGCGCTGCCGGGCGACCTTGTCCAGCCGGGCATTCAATTGGCGGATGCGCACGCCGATCAGGCGGCGGTCGGTTTCCAGCTGGGTTTCACCCGGTCCACGCAGTCCGATACCGCCTTTTTGCCGCTCCAAATGGGTCCAGCCGCGAATCAGGCGCGTTGACAGGTGGCGTAACTGGGCCAGTTCCACCTGCAGTTTGCCTTCATAGGACTGTGCCCGCTGGGCAAAAATGTCAAGAATCAGTGTAGCCCGGTCAAGCACGCGGCACTGGCAGGCTTTTTCGATGTTCCTTTCCTGGACTGCACTCAACGACTGGCTGACCAGGATCAGGTCGGCGCCAGTCTCCTCGACCTGCCCCGCCAGCTCCTCGATTTTACCTTTACCGACGAAAAAACGGGCTTCAACACGGTCACGTGGAGCCGTCACGATGCCAACGATTTCAGCCCCTGCCGACCGTGCGAGTTCCTGGAACTCATCCAGGGCATCAGGTCCCGTCAAGCGGAATTCAGGGTGCAGAATTACCGCGCGATTACCGCGCTCGGCGCGGTCAATCAAAGCTTGGGCCTGTCAACACGCCCTAATCCTGATCATCTTCCTCTTCAAACACGCGTACGTTCCGGGCCGGGACCACGGTCGAAATGGCGTGCTTGTAGATCATCTGGCTGACCGAATTTTTCAGCAAAACGACGAATTGGTCAAAGGACTCGATCTGGCCCTGCAGCTTGATGCCATTGACGAGGTATATGGACACAGGCACGCGCTCCCTGCGCAGTGCATTGAGGAATGGTTCTTGTAATGACTGACCTTTTGACATGTCCGTTCTCCATTTTATTTTTGGCGTCGCCTGGCTTTTCCGGCCGGAAAAAGGCAGGTCCACGACTATCTTGGTTCAGCAGCATTAATTTTCAAGGAATTTTTCAACTTCCAGGACCACGGAATCCTGCTCCTTTGCCGCAACTGAATCATACCACAGGGCGTCGGTTTCACGCCTCAACCAGGTGATCTGCCTTTTGGCCAGCTGGCGGGTGGCTGCAAGGGCTTTTTGGCACATCTCCTCGAGGCTGATTTCGCCCTCCAGATAACTCCAGGCCTGCCGGTAGCCGACGCATCTCATGGAGGGCATATCCCGCCTGAGACCCTTGCGTTTTCTGAGTGTTTGCATCTCTTCCAGGAACCCTTCCGCGAGCATTTGCCGGTAGCGGAGTTCGATACGCTGGTGCAGCACCGCGCGCGGCTGCGGACAGGCCACGATCCTCAGCACCCGGTAGTCCAGGTCCTGCTGCTCCTGCTCGCGCTGCAACCGGCTCATTTTTTTGCCGGTCAGTTCGATCACTTCCAGCGCCCTGGAAATTCGCTGCGGGTCGTTGGGATGGATCCGCCCGGCAATTTCAGGATCCTGTTCAGCCAGCCGGGAATGCAGGGCGGGCCAGCCGTCATCCCGGGCCTGTTTCTCGATGGCTTGCCTGACACCGGCATCGGCCGCGGGAAGTGTGGCCAGCCCGCGAGCGAGCGCGTGGAAATACAGCATGGTCCCGCCGACCAGGAGCGGCACCCTGCCCCGTTGCGTGATATCCGACATCTCGGCCAGCGCATCCGACCGGAAATCCGCAGCCGAATAGACTTCCTCCGGCTCACGGATATTGATCAATGCATGCGGGGCAATACGCAGGGTCTCGGCATCAGGTTTTGCGGTCCCGATGTCCATGCCGCGGAAAACCAGTGCCGAATCGACACTGATGATATCAACCGGAAAACGCTTCCTTAATTCCACCGCGAGCGCGGTTTTACCGGAAGCTGTCGGGCCCATCAGGAAAATGGCCGGCGGAAGCTTGTCGGGGCCGGACATCAGCGGCCGCGCAGGAAAAGCCGGTCCAGGGTCGCCATGTCGAGCTGGACCCAGGTCGGGCGTCCGTGGTTGCAATGACCGGAACGCTCGGTCTGCTCCATGTCCCGCAACAGGCCATCCATCTCGGCTGGCGTCAGAATCCGGTTGGCGCGAACGGAACCATGACAGGCCATGGTCGACAGGATCTCGTTGACCCCGGTTTCAACCCGGGCGCTTTGGCCCAGGCTGGCCATGTCCGACAGCACATCGAGCAGCAATTGCGCCACGTCGGAGTGAGCCAGCAGTGCGGGCACTTCACGCAGCACCAGGCTTTCAGGGCCTGAGCGGTTCACGACGAAGCCCAGGCTGCCCAGTTCATCGCTGCGATCCTCGGCCAGGTCAGCCTCGGCCTTCGCTGACCTGGACGTCCAGCGGCACCAGCAGGCGCTGTCCCCTGATGCCTTCACCGGAATGCCGGGTTTTCAGGCGTTCGTAGGTGATGCGTTCATGGGCCGCGTGCATGTCCGTCAACACCAGGCCCGCGGCGTTCTGCGACAAAATGTAAACGCCGTGCAGTTGCGCCAGGGCATAACCGAGCAAAGGAATCTCCGCTTCACCTTCGGCCTGCCGCAACGGCTTCCGGCGCAGTTCCCAGCAAGGTCCGATAAGCGTTGATCTGTTCCCTGACCGGCAAGGTCATGGCGGACTGGTGAGCCGTGCCGGGCGACCATCCGGGTCCGCCCGAAGCCGCGGGACCGGAGTTTGCCGGGAACCCTTGTTCCAGGCCGCTTCCGGGCCGCAGCGCACCGGACCCGGCATCCGCCAGCGCCCGCCGCAACGCCGAAAACAGGAAATCATGAACCGCCCTGGAATCCCTGAAACGAACCTCGTGTTTCTGCGGGTGAACATTCACATCGACGGCTTCGGGCGGGATACGAAGATACAGCACAAAAGCCGGGTGCCGGCCGTGATACAGCACATCCTGGAAAGCCGAGCGCACCGCGTGGGCGATGACCCGGTCGCGCACCGCGCGGCCATTGACGAAGAAGAACTGCCGGTCCGCCTGGGCGCGGTTGTAACGCGGTTCGGCGACCCAGCCTTCCAGGGCGATCTCACCGCGCTCCTGGTCGATCCGGATGACGTGATCGAGAAACTCCTTGCCCATGACCCGTTGCAGCCGTCCTTGCTGCCCGGTTTCTTCCGGCGCGGGCGGCAAGGCGCTGATGGTCTTGCCGTTGTGTTCCAGTTCGAAGCCGACATCGAAACGCGCCAGCGCAAACCGCCGCAGCAGCAGGTCGACATGGCTGAACTCGGTGCTGTCGGCGCGCAGGAACTTGCGGCGGGCCGGAACGTTGTAAAACAGGTCTTCCACTTCAACACGCGTGCCGGCCCCGATCGGGTCCGGCTCAGGTCCGGAAATTTCCCCGCGCCGGACTTTTACCGACCAGCCATGACCGCCCGATCCCTGGCGGGAACAGAGATCCAGGCGGGCGACCGAGGCGATGCTGGGCAGGGCTTCACCCCGGAATCCCATGGTGACGACCCGCTCGAGATCCTCCAGGCTGGCGATTTTGCTGGTCGCGTGGCGTTGCAGCGCGATGGCCAGTTCATCGCGATCCATGCCCGCCCCGTCATCCGACACCCGGATGGCGCGTTTCCCGCCCTGCTCCAGTTGCACCTTGATCCGGCTGGCGCCGGCGTCGAGGCTGTTTTCCACCAGTTCCTTGACCACGGACGACGGCCGGTCGACCACTTCGCCGGCAGCGATCTGGTTGATCAGGTGGTCTGGGAGGAGTTGGATGGGCATCCGGACTAGTGTATCTAAAAAAAGCGTAGGAGCGGATTCATCCGCGAATAATCCTATTACGAAAAACCAATCGCGGATGAATCCGCTCCTACGTAATTTTTCAGGTGGTGGGAATGAGTAATTCAGAGCCGACGTGGATGTTGTCGGACTTAAGCTGGTTGGCCCGGCGCAGGCTGTACAGGCTGACCCGGTAACGATTGGCGATTTCACCCAGGGTATCCCCGTTGACGACCTGGTGGCGGACCGGCTGGCGGTTGGACGCGATCCAGGTTCCCGGCGGCGGGCTCATGTAGAAGTAATTCTGGATGCCATCGGTGATGGCGCGGGCTGTTTTCCGCTGCCAGGCAGGATCCCGGAGACGTTGTTCTTCCGACGGATTACTGATAAAGGCCGTCTCCACCAGGATGGAAGGCACGTCGGGTGATTTCAGCACCATGAAATTCGCGTGCTCGACGCTGTTCTTGTGGGTTTTTCCCAGCATCCGCAAGGAACCGAAAACGCTTTCCGCCACCGAGCTGCTCGCTTCCATGGTCGCGCTCTGGGACAGGTCCAGCAGCACCGATGCCAGCATATTGTCCTTGTCGCTCAGCGTGACGCCGCCGACCAGGTCGGAACTGTTCTCGCTTGCCGCCAGCCTGCGGGCGTATTCACTGCTGGCGCCTTTGCTGGAAAGAACGAACACGGAACTGCCTGAAACCTCGCGGTTTTTGAATGCATCGGCGTGAATGGAAACAAACAGGTCTGCCCGGTATTTGCGGGCCTTTTCAAAGCGATCGCGCAACGGGATGTAATAGTCCCCGGTGCGGGTCAGCACGGCGGACATGCCGGGTTCTGCGTCGATGGTTTTCTTCAGCTCCTGGGCGATGGCCAGCACGACGTCCTTCTCACGGGTGCGGTTTTTTCCCATCGCGCCCGGGTCTTCACCACCATGGCCGGCGTCAATTGCAACGATGACGTCGCGGTCCTTGACCATCATTGCAGTAATCTGGTTGAGCGTCGTCCGGCTGATTTTTTGACTTTTCGGGAACAGGTCGACCACGAGCCGGTAGCCGTATTCACCGGTCGGCTCAAGCAGGAAGCTTTTGACTTCGCTCTGGCTCGCAAGATCAAGAACGATGCGCAACATGTCCTGGTTGGGTGCACCGTGGCGCACGCCATTGATCACGCCGGCATGTTCTTCGGTAAATTCAAGTGAATGGTCCAGGCTGGACTTCGGTAAATCAATGACCACGCGTGGCGGGTCGTCAAGCGTGAACAGCTGGTACTCGGTCCGGGAGTCGAGGTCCAGCACGGCGCGGGTTTTTTCAGGGTCGGTCCAGACACGGAATCCGTCGATATCCGCGGCCATTGCCGGGATCACCAGGGATACCAGAATCCATATCAGGACCAATCGAATCGCCATCGAAATGATCAACCTCCGTTGTCGATGCGCCAATAATGAATTGAAAATCATGAAATTGCAACAGTTTTCGTTATAAAACCGTTAGATAGACGTTCAAACTAGAAACGACTTTTCAGGGTCAGTTAGCTCCCTCCCCAGACCCTTTCAGACAGAAGCCGGCCACGATCCGAGAAAACACGGCAACTGATGAAACGGGATTCGTCGTTTTCGCCGAAATCCAGCACCAGGTCGGGCTTCGGCAGGTAATGTTCACCCCGGTCCGGCCATTCGACCAGCAGCACGGATTGGTCGTCAAACAGATCGCGAAGCGCCAGGTATTCGAGTTCCTCCGGGTCTTCAATCCGGTACAGGTCAAGGTGCAGCACCTTCTGACCACCGGCCTGGTAGGTTTCAAGCAGGCCATAACTCGGGCTTTTCACATAGCCGGTGAAACCCAGCGCATGCACGTAAGCCCGGGCAAACGTGGTTTTACCCGCACCCAGGTCCCCACGAAGGTAGATCACGGCCGGAACTTTTACACTGGCGGCAAATCTCTCTGCCAGGTCGGCCACGGCCTGTTCGCTGCCAACTTCCCTACCCAGGCCGCATCACTCCCGGAACCGTTCATGGGACGGGATTCAGCACGCGCGGCAGGCGAACCGTGATATCGGAGGCCAGCATGCCTCTTTCACCCTGCTCCGCCGCGGCCAGGTCTCCGGCCAGGGCATGCGCCAGCACGCCGGCCATCGCGGCGCTCCACATATCATCAATACCCTGGGCAAGCATGGCGCCGATCACGCCGGCCAGTACATCGCCCGTTCCCGCGGTTGCCATCCCCGGATTGCCATAAGGGCAAATGGCATAGCGGCCATCCGGCGCAGCTACAACCGTGCCGCAGCCTTTAAGAACAACGACCGACTGGTAAAGCCGGGCTATGCCGATAGCGGAGCCGACGCGGTCTGACTGTACCTGCTGCACGGTCACCTTCAGCAAACGCGCCGCTTCGGCCGGATGGGGCGTCAGTATCCAGTTGCCACGGGATGGTTGCGCCGCACCCGGCTGCTGTCGCGCCAGGTAGTTCAGCCCGTCGGCATCGATCACGGCAGGGAGCGCTGTTTCCAGGCAGGCATTGATCATCTGTTCCGACCAGTCTGAATGCCCCAGGCCGGTACCCGTGACCAGTACGTCAACCTGGCTGCACAACACCCGAAGTTGCTCGACGTCCTCGATGCCCCTGACCATCAGTTCCGGACAGGCCAGGTTGACCAGCCCGGCATGAGCTGTACGCGTGGCCAGCGTAACCTTGCCGGCGCCGCTCCTTAACGCGGCCTCACCGGCGAGGCGAACGGCGCCACTCATGCCATTATCGCCGCCCGCGCACAGCACCCATCCATAACTTCCCTTGTGCGAATTACGGCGCCTGGGAGGAAGTAATTCAGCCAATAACGTTTCCTGAATCAAAATTCCGGAATTCGGCTCTGAGTTCCTTACGCTCTGTGGTGTTTCAAGATCATGGAACCTAACCTTTCCTGCGTAATCCGGGCCATCTGCGGTGAACAGGCCGCGCTTGCGTCCAATAAACGTAACCGTGAGATCTGCAGCAACCGCAAGCCCCATTGCAACGCCGCTGTCGGCGTTCAGGCCGGAAGGAATATCCACCGCCACAACCGGTTTCCCGGAACGGTTGATCCAGTCGATGGCCGCAGCGAAGTCACCCGCGGGTTCCCGGTCCAGCCCGGTCCCGAGCAATGCATCGACGAGCAGGTCACACTGATCCTCCTGGTCGGGCGGCCAGGACTGCACCTCGCCGCCTGCCTGCAACCAGCGTTGCGCGGCGATCGCGGCATCGCCCGATAATTCAGCCGGATTTTTCAGCGCACAAACCGCCACGTCCAGCCCTGCCTCCCGGGCCAGCCTGGCGATAATGTAGCCGTCGCCCCCGTTGTTCCCGCCACCACAGTAAACCCGCCATCGGCGTGCATCCGGCCAGGCCTCGAGAGCGGCTTCAAACGTGCAGCGCCCCGCCCGTTCCATCAGGTCGATACCGGGTATTCCGTGGCCGTCAATCGCGCTCCGGTCAAGCCGCCTGACCTGTTCGGCGGTGTATAATCTGAAGACGTTGTCAGCCATCGGTCAATTATAGCGGTGATGAACAAACCCGGTACACAGTCCTCTTCGCAAGCCGGCACGGAATCAACGGATTCTCTCACCGGCGGCAACCTGCTGGAGCTGGCGACCCGGATCAAGGTGTGGGGGAAAGAACTGGGTTTCCAGCAGCTGGGCATCACTGATACGGATCTTCGCAGCCATGAAAAACTGCTGAAGAAGTGGCTGAAAAAGGGCTATCACGGCTCGATGGAATACATGGAGCGCCATGGCACCCGCCGCAGCCGGCCGGCCGAACTGGTACCCGGCACGGTACGCGTGATTTCCGCGCGCATGGACTACCTGACCGCGGCGGCAAAACCCGTGGCCGAATTGATGGCTGACCCGGAAAGCGCCCTGATTTCGCGATACGCCCTGGGACGCGACTACCACAAGGTGCTGCGCAACCGTTTGCAGAAACTCGCGACACGAATTGCCGCGGAGGCAGGCCCGTTCGGGTACCGGGCTTTCACCGACTCAGCCCCGGTGCTGGAAAAAGCCCTGGCCGAAAAGGCCGGTCTTGGCTGGATTGGCAAGCACAGCAACCTGATAAACCTGAAGGCGGGCAGCTGGTTTTTCCTCGGCGAAATCTACACGGACCTGCCACTTCCGGTGGATGCAACGGCCGAAAATCATTGCGGGGATTGCGTCCGCTGCCTGGAGGCCTGCCCGACCGGGGCGATCATCGGCCCGTACCAGGTCGATGCCCGCAAGTGTATCTCCTACCTGACCATTGAGCTGCAGGGCTCGATTCCGGAAGCGCTTCGTCCGCTGATCGGAAACCGGATTTTCGGCTGCGATGACTGCCAGTTGGTCTGCCCCTGGAACCGTTTTGCGAAAATGAGCGCAGAAGCAGATTTCCTGCCACGCCACGGGCTTGATGCCGCCTCGCTGGTCGAACTGTTCAGCTGGTCCGAAGCGGAATTCCTGAAGCGGACCGAGGGCAGCGCGATCCGCCGCACCGGATACGCCGGCTGGCTGCGCAATATCGCCGTTGCGCTGGGTAACGTTGACCTGCAACAGGCCGCCAGACCCCAGGCCGTGATCGATGCGCTGAATCAGCGCAGAAACCATTCATCAGAACCCGTTCGTGAACACGTCGAGTGGGCCCTCAGCCGTCATGCCGGGGCCGGAATGGGGTTCTAAGCCCCTGGCACTCTGTGATATTCTGGGCGCTGAATCTGCAGACCACCAAAAGGGCACTGGTGACGTCTCAAACGGCATAATAAGGAGCGCTCGATGTCCATTTTTGAACTGTTGAATGAAATGCGAAACCACGGCGGACCGGCACTGACGACCGGGCTGTCCGATGAGGTTCTTTCCCGGTTTGCCGAAAGCGACGACCGCCTGGAAAAGGTCGTGAAGGAAGCGCATTCCCTGTTTCGCGATCTTCTGGACGACGAGCCCGAATTGCTGGCGATGGATGAGCAGAGCCAAATCAACGAGATCCAGAATGGTTTCGTCAATTTTTACCCGGATGACGCGATCAATCCTTACGTGGCGCTGGCCGGTAACGGCCCCTGGATCGTCACCCTCAAAGGGGCGGTCGTGTATGACACCGGCGGATACGGCATGCTCGGTTTCGGGCATTCGCCCGCCGATGTGCTCAAGAGCCATGAACCAGCGGCACGTCATGGCCAATATCATGACCCCCAACCTGAGCCAGAAATACCTGGTGGAGATGCTGCGCAAGGAAATCGGCCATACACGCGGTTCCTGCCCCTACAACCGCTTCCTGTGCGTGAACAGCGGTTCGGAATCCGTGACCGTGGGCGCGCGCCTTTCCGACATCAACGCCAAGCTGATGACCGACCCGGGTGGCCGGCACGCCAACAAGACCATTAAAATGCTGAGCCTGAAGGGCAGCTTTCATGGCCGCACACAAAGGCCGGCGCAATTTTCCGACTCAACGCGCCAGAACTATTGCAAACACCTGGCCAGCTTCCGTGATCATGACCACCTGATCACCGTTGAACCGAACGATATCGAGCAGTTGAAGCAGATTTTCCGCTGGGCGGATTCGAACAACATCTTTTTCGAAGCGTTTTTCTTTGAGCCGGTCATGGGCGAAGGAAACCCGGGCATGGCCATCACACCGGAGTTCTACACAGAAGCCCGGCGCCTGACAAAAGAGCATGGCGCGCTGATGCTGGTCGATTCCATCCAGGCAGGGCTGCGCGCCCATGGCGTTCTGTCCATCATCGATTACCCGGGTTTCGAATCCGTGGAAGCGCCGGACATGGAGACCTATTCCAAGGCGTTGAATGCAGGCCAATACCCCTTGTCGGTGCTTGCGATGAACGCGCATGCGGCCGGTCTGTACAAGAAAGGCGTCTACGGAAATACCATGACCACCAACCCCAGGGCGCTGGATGTTGCATGCGCCGTGCTCGAGGCAGTGACCCCCGAACTTCGCCGGAATATCAACGAGCGGGGTGCCGAAATGCTGACCAAGCTGCAGACCTTGCAGGAAGAACTCGGAGGGCGGATTACCGGAGTCCAGGGCACCGGCCTGTTACTCAGCGCCGGACTCGACGGCAGCCGTTTCAAGAGCTATGGAGCCAATTCCATCGAAGAGTACATGCGCCTCCACGGCCTGAGCGTCATCCATGGCGGTGAGAATTCACTGCGTTTCACGCCGGTTTTTGGCATGACCAGCCAGGAAGTCGACCTGATCATCGAGTCGATACGGCACGCCATGCTCAACGGACCCGTCAAGCAGGTTTCGAAGGAAGCCGAAGCTGCCTGAACGACCGGCTCTGCAGAACACCATGGCCCACCTCCAACCCCTCCCCCCGGAAACCACACCCGGACTGAGTGAAGATTTCGCAATCTTCGAGCGCATTCTCGGTTTCGTCCCGAACAGCCTGCTGACCATGCAGCGCATTCCGGCCATGGTGAAAGGATTTGGTGAACTGACCAAGGCCGTGATGGACCCCAATGGAAAAGTAGACCTCGGGTTCATGCGCCTGGTCGCGCATTTTTCCAGCCGGGCGGCAGGCTGCCAGTACTGCGAGGCCCACTCCCTGGTCGCCGCAAAAATCCACGGCATCAGCCAGGAAAAACTGGACGCCATCTGGGAATACAAGGAAAGCCCGCTGTATTCGGAAGCCGAGCGGGTGGCCCTTGATTTCGCGCTGGCGGCAGGCTCTGTCCCGAACGCCGTGGACGCCGAACTGATGGGCCGGATGAAGCAGCACTGGAGCGAGGAACAGATCGTGCAGATCCTGGGCGCCGTGAGCCTCTACGGATTCCTGAACCGCTGGAACGACTCCATGGCCACCGACCTGGAAGCCTCACCCGCCGCCATGGGGGACAGGGTGTTGGCGCGCGGCGGCTGGACCGGTGGCAAGCATCGGGTGTAGGAGCGGATCATGTCGCGATTGTTGTCTGGAACAGTTCGCGAATGCAAATTCGAACGTGTCCTGTCGCGATACCGCATACTGCGAAGTGAATTGCGGCCATGTTCGCTCCTACAGGTCCTTTCGGGGGTCATCAGGACCTGCATCAGCTGGACGGAGAACCAGCACGCGGCGAAAAGCGCACCGCAGCCAATGGTGTTTCCCAGCACGCTGGCGCCGAAGCGGATTTTGCTCCGGATCTGAACGAGTGGTTTCGCAGGCCGGACAACGGCAGGTGGCGAGTTTGGCGTTGCCTGCGAAGCGTTCGCCGGCGCCAGGAACATCAATAAGCTTTGAAACATGGCTGGTTCTCCTTCCAGTGACAGGTACAGGAGAACACGGGGCGTTCTCAAACCATGAGAAGGGGATGTAGGAGCGATTTTAATCGCGATTGTAAAACAGACTTTTCGCGAATGAAATTCGCTCCTACGTAAGCCAATCACGTATAGATATCGCGGGTTTTTTGCGCCTCGGCGGCAACGGCTTCGCGCAGGAAAGCCGGCGCCAGGACCTCGACGTCGGCGCCGTAGCGCAACACGTCCATGATCAATTCGCGCGAGTTGCTGAACGGCACCTTGAGCAGCCAGGAACCGTCCGGCTCGAATGCGCCCTGCTGGTCGGGGTGCCAGCTTTCCTCGGAAATCCAGCGCGACATTTCCGGTGTGAACCGCAGTTCCGCAACGTGTTCCGCCGGGCCTGAGAAAATGCCGTAGGACCGGTCAAAATGGGCCGAAAGTACCGAAGCGCTGACCTCGCTGGCCGCTTCGTCCACCAGGCTTTGTTCGCGAATCCGCTCCAGCGCAAAACTGCGCAGGCCTTCGGCCTGGTGGCACCAGGCATCGAGGTACCAGGAGTTGCGGTACTGGGTCAGCCGCTGCGGTGAAATGATGCGTTCGCTTTCCTCGTCCTTGCGCCGCCCGTGGTAGCGGATATTCAGCCGCTGCCGGCGAATCAGTGCGCCCAGCACGTCCTGGAACATGCGGGCCGGAACCGCCCTGCCCGCCACGTGCTGGATGTGGATCCGCGATTCGCCGCTTTCCGGCTCCACGCCTTTTTTCTGCAGCAGCGATGTGATCCGGCCCTGCAGTGATTCAAGTTCGCCTTCGAGCAGGCCGGGCTGCACGTTGGCCAGCACCTGGCGCGCCGTCAGCAGGGCCTGCAGTTCACCCGGGCTGATCCAGATGCCGGGCAGGTCGAAAGGCTGTTCGTAACTGCGGTCATAGTAGAAACTGCGGGTGTCCGGATCCTGCTCGATCGGGGCGCCCAGGAAGTCGCGCAACTCACCCACCAGGCGGTACAGCGTCGCCTGTGAACACTCCAGCCGCTCCATCAGGTCCTGGCGGGAGATCGGCGTCCTGCGCTGATTGAGGATGTTGTGCAGGTGGTAGAGGCGTTCTACTTTTGACATTCGGTTTTGTCAGCCAGGTTAAAGGTGATGTAGGAGCGATTTTAATCGCGATCTAAAAACACATTCGCGATTGAAATCGCTCCTACGATGCACTGGCGCGGACCAGGACATATTCCAGGGCCCGCTCGATTCTCGCCAGGCTGCGCTCGCGGCCGATCAGCCACAGCGTCTTGTCAATCGACGGGGAAACCGCGGTACCCGTCAGGGCAACGCGCAGCGGCTGAGCGATCTTGCCCATGCCCAGTTCCAGTTCCTCGGCGGCGATCCGCACGGTTTCATTCAGCTGCTCCGGCTCCCAGGTATCCAGGTCCGCCAGGCGGCTGCCGATCGCCCTGAGCGGCTGTTCAGCCACCGGGCGCAGGTGTTTGTGCGCGGCGCCGGGATCGAATTCGTCAAATTCTTCGTAAAAAACACGGCTTTGCGCAGTCATTTCCTTCAGGGTTTTCACCCGGTCGGCCTGGACACTCACCAGGTCCGCCAGCGGGGGCCCGTTTTGCGGATTGATACCGGCCTGTTCGAAATGCCAGGCCAGGTGATCGGCAACCTCGCTCGCCGGCAGGTTCTTCATGTACTGCTGGTTCAGCCAGTCCAGTTTTTCGGTATTGAACGCCGAAGCCTTGCGGTTGACGTCGCGGATATCGAATGTGTCGATCATCTCCTGCAGGCTGAAGATCTCCTGGTCGCCATGCGACCAGCCCAGCCGGACCAGGTAATTCAGCAAGGCCTGCGGCAGGTAGCCGTCATCGCGGTACTGCATCACGCCAACCGCGCCGTGGCGCTTGCTGAGCCGGGCGCCGTCGTCGCCGAGGATCATCGGCACGTGTGCAAAATCCGGCAATTCGGCGCCCAGGGCCCGGTAGATATTGATTTGCCGCGGCGTATTGTTGATGTGGTCGTCACCGCGGATGACCAGGCTGATGGCCATGTCGACGTCATCGACCACGACCGTGAAATTATAGGTGGGCGAGCCATCCGGGCGGGCGATGACCAGGTCGTCCAGTTCCGTGTTGGAAATACTGATCCGGCCGCGCACCAGGTCATCGAATACCACGTCGCCATCGCGCGGGTTGCGGAAACGCACGATCGGCTTGACGCCGGCCACCGGTTCGGCGCCATCCCGGCAATGCCCGTCGTAACGCGGCTTCAGGCCGGCCTTCATCTGCTCCTCGCGCAGCGTATCGATTCGATCCTTGCTGCAGTAACAGTGATAGGCCTTGCCCTCGTCCAGCAGTTGCTGCACGACTTCGGCGTAACGCTCAAACCGGTCGGTCTGGTAAATGGGGCCCTCGTCGTAATCCAGCCCCAGCCACTCCATGCCGTCGAGGATGGCCTGCACCGATTCGGGCGTGGAACGCTCCAGGTCGGTGTCTTCAATGCGCAGGATGAACACGCCGTTCGAGGCGCGCGCCTGCAAATAGCAAAACAGGGCCGTGCGGGCTCCGCCTACGTGGAGGTAGCCGGTCGGGCTGGGTGCAAATCGGGTTCTCACGAATCAATTGTCCCAAAAAAAAGCCGCCTCGGCAAGAGGCGGCATTTTATCAGAAGCACGGCGGTAGGAGAGAACGGATCGTGCTTCTCTGGGCAATCAGATGCAGCTGTCCTCCTTGATCACGATGTTGGCGTTGCTGGTCACTTCGCACCGGCAGATTGAACCGCGTCCAGTTGCCCGCAGCATGTCATCCGCTATGCTCCGTGACCATTGATTCAAACCGTTGCTGCAGGCCACCAGTGACCGTGTTGCTCTTGAAGTAATTGACACCTTGAGCAAGCGGCGATTGCTGGCGCCTTCTACGATTTCACATTCAAAGCCCGTGTTGGTGCGGTCACACTGCGCGCCTGTCGTCTTTCGACTCAATCTCCACATCCGAAGCCTTTAACCCGGGAACCGCTGACAGGATTTCGCCGGAATGACGAATCCGGAAAGCGGTGGCGGCGAATTGAAATCGACGCCAGTGCGTAGAGGTTGTAACTCTTCAGATCACTGGTGTACCAGGGATCAATCGGATCGGTACCGGTCAGACCCAGGTTACCTGTTGTGCACGGCCGAATTGATGGTCGAATAGCCAAACCCGGCCTCCAGTGTAGCCCTGCCCCGGTCGTGCGAGTTGTTGTCCGCGATCGCCTCGTTGGTCACGTCGATCGGGTAGTTGTTGGGCGTTTCGTTCCAGCGCGCCAGCCAGGTCAACTGCACATCGTAAAACGGAATGATTTCAAGCGCGGAGCTCACATCCGGAACATCGCAATCTGCGCCGGTCCCGCCATCATCCAGGCAATTGATCCGGTGCGCGCAGCTCATCGCTCATGTAATCCAGATAGATGCCACGGGAGCGCAATTGCTGTTCGGTGGCTCCGGTCAGCTCGCGAATCTCGGTCGCAGTGCCGATACGTGCTGGCCGGAAAGTACCAGCAGGTGGCATGGCTTCCGGGCCGGGTCAGAGCGGCGGACTGGTTTCGTAATCATTCGTCGGTGCCAATGGCTGGCTTCATAGGCCGATACCGCGTCGGTCACGTAGTCCGAATATTCATCTACTTCATCTCGTTCATCGAGGTAATCGGCCGGGAAAGCATTCAGGCCTTCCTGGCGGAGGTCCTGGGCGATCCGCCAGAAGCCGTCCTTGCGGATCATGCGGCAGGCTTCGACGTAGGTGTCGCCATCGCTGTCAGCCAGCGTCAGGTCTCCGCTGTCGGTTCCGGTCATAGTGCTTGTGATCGCCCTCCAGAGCGCCGATCCGGCGTAATAGTCTGACTGGATACGGAACGGGTTGTAGAGTGAGCGCCCGGGATCGCCCGGTCGTCTTCGCTCCGGTGCCGCCATCATGGTGATCGCGGCAACAGAGGTCGCAAAACTGGCTTTGCTGGTTATTGGCGCTCTCGCCGTAGGGCTTGGAAACGAATTCGCCTTCGGTGTAGTCAGTAGCCGTCCCAGATCGTCGGCCGCAAGCCCTCCCTCGCTGCGTGTTGGGAGTCGCAGTGTGCACTCACAACTGACTGCCCGGAACTCCTCACGGCGCAGGAACGTGGCACCGGCATCGTCCTGGGAGTAGGTCACCACGTCAAAACGTGGTTTCCACCAGTTCGTCGGCGCGTATGACGTCCGGCAGCGGCGTGGTGGATTCCTTGAACTTGTTCGGCCCCGAGCTGGATTGAAATGATGTCGGGTTTCGAGCCCGGGTTGTAATCGACAGGCGGCGCATAGGAACTGTCACCGGCCGAGCCCAGACCAGCCTTGCCGCCTGAGCCTGACGGGATGGAGGAGATCGACATCCGTGATCCTGATGCTGCCACTGCCCAGGCGGCCGATTGGTCTGGTTGGTCGTCCACCTGGAACTCCTGGCCTGTATTCCAGGTCACGGTCAGGTCGACCTGCTTGAAATCCGACCTGCCGACGCCGGCGGGTGCTGTCTCGGGGAATAACTCGTCCGGTCGCGTCGTAGTAATAATCCGTCACGTCGGTTGCGACCGTGAACTCGTTGCCGCCCTTTCGATGGTGCGGGTGCCGTCGACAATGTCGTTGTAAGCGGCAATGCTGCCGTCAGAATCGATTTTTCTGGAAAACGCGGGCACTGCTCGATCATTTCTTCCGCGATATTGGTCGCCACCGTGCGGGCATTGGAGTCCCCGCTGTTGCGCGCCAGGTTTCCCTGCAACTTGGCCAGGGCCATCATTCCAATGGCGAATATCAGGATACCGATCAGGACTTCGATCAGGGTGAAACCCCTGCTATTGCGCTTCCGTGTGCTTGAGTTCATCATGATCTCTTCCTATTCCCAATCGCGGTGGAAATCTGACCAGCCGCCGATGACGGCGCCCAGCCTCCATCGGCGCCGGCCTTTCTGCTGGTGTTTTCATTCCAGACCACCTGGAAAGTGCCCTGGTAGCTATCCAGGATGCCATCGACGATCACGGAACCGTAAATCGTGTTTGTGCCATTCGATTGCAGTTTCGCGCCGGAGTCCTCGACATCGGTGACAAACAAGGTGCCGTAAATTTTTGCGCCGCCATTTAACTTGGTCAGCGGGCCGCGGAAATCAGCATCACCGGCGCCTGGGCGAGCCGACCTGGGTGTTTGAATTGATACGACATTCGGTGCCCGAGACCCAGTAAATGCCAAAGGAGTTGGGGCCCAGAGAATCGCAGTTGGTGATAATCTGCGAATAGCCCTTGACGATTTCATAACTGGCGCGGGGCACGGCAAAATAGAACTGGAACAGGTCACAGGGAAAATCCGGATCCTGCACCAGGTCGATACCCAGAATGTCGTCGATTGCCATGCGTGTAGCTGATCGACTCGCTCTGTGGTGCAACTGCAATTGCCTGGGCAGGCATAGTCTTCCGGCAGCGTCGTCGGTTCCATACCATTCATGCATTTCGCAGGTGGCCCAGGAACCGCCGCTGGGGTCGATCACCGAGCAGCGCTCCCCTGGCAGCTCGTATCGTCCGGCATCCAGACCGAAATCGGCACACCCACGCCCCCGGCGTTGGGGTTGGGAACGATTTCGGCCGATCCTGAGGTGGAAAACTGCTCCTGGTGGTCAGCGGCACGGCCGGTGATCTACCCCCGGCGGCTGCACCGAAATTGGACACCTGCTCACTGACCAGGGCCTCGGCGTGACAGTCTGTGCCATCGCAATCAGCGCCGCCGCGGGCCAGCAGGGTGACCATCCAGTAGGTGCCATCGGCCAGACCTACTGCCGTGGCGGGGTCGATACTGCATCCCTGTACCGGGACCGCGGCGTCTTCTATCCACGTCCAGAACACAGAGCAGTGCCTCAACTGTCGACTTCTTCTGATGAACCGGGCAGTACGTCATCGGTGTCCAACGGTAATTGCGTGTTCTCCACCCACGGAGTAATAGTAAATATTGGGTCGAACTGCCGGTACCGATTCACCGAAACAGGGATGGCTGCCCCTTCCATTTGCGAGATCAAGCCCGGCCTCGGAACATTTCAACCAACGTTTTTCGCCGGTCTCCGCGAGCCAGCCATCGATGTCCGTCGGGAATCAGGTCCTCAACGGAAGATGCGATCAATACAGAATGCTTGCGCAAATACTCCTTGGCGTGATGGATTCCGGATTCCGCCGCATGAAAGGCGAGCTTCTGGCGCATCTCGTTGGAAGATACACGCTGTTCAAACACACCGACGCGCATGGCAAAGAACATCATCAGAGTTAACATCACCAGGATCAGAACACCGGTAAATGTGGTCATCACTCCGGTCTGGTAGCGTTGTGTCAAGCTGGAGTAGCGTTTTGCTTCTTTCATTTAATCTGCCCTTCCCTGTGCAAATTGTTTCGTGAGTAATTGTCGAATCAAAGCAGCAGGTCGTTGCGAACTGCAATGATGTCTTCCATTTGCCAGGTATCGTGCTGTCCAGCACCAATTCGCCTTCCATGGTCATGCGGACTTTACGGACTCTTCAATGCGAACCGTGTTAGTGCCATCATTCAGTATGGTTTGGGTATAGGACAGGTTGTCATCAACCGAGAATTCGGAAATATTCATATTTTCCGGGTTGGTGATCTGGACCCAACCGGCAGCACCCGGAGCATCAGTGCAGTCTGCTGTCGAATCACCTGTCCACATTTCAATGACGCCGACGCCGCCGTGCCGTCACGCGCCGGAAACCACCTGCGCTGTCTTCCGTGGAGTCGCCATCGAAGTCGCGGTCCATCAGGAAGCTGAAACAGTCGTTCACGCCATCCGCATCAATATCAACGATTGTTATGTCGCCCGCCATGGTGATGAATGTTACCGTCAGAGTCAGCGCGCAATCTGTGTTGGCATAGCAAAACACCGAATTGGCGTTGTAACTGGCCCGACGTACATCACGACTCATCATTTGCATCGCCACGCGCAAATCATCTGTAAGCTTGGTCATCTGGATGATTCGCGCCGTACTGCTCAGGGAGTTCGCCATCAAGGCAATCATCGATGCCGTCACGACCAGGGAGATAGACATTGCAATCATGACTTCCATCAGCGTTGCGCCGGTTTGTTTGAGATTCATTTGGCGAATTTTCATGTCTATGACTCCTCATCCCCTGGTCCGACGGGCAGACGGCATAGCCCGGAACGGCGTGTGCACGTGTCTTCGCTGCACAGGATGACGCGTCCGGTATTGTTCACCATCAGGCTGAGACGAAATTCCTCGTTTTGAGACCGGTCGAATGAGCGGACTGCAACCGTCATCGCATTTCCGTCTGCACATCGCAAGGTAAAAACAGGCCCCGAACAGGGTCAATGTAGTAGGCATCACCTTCACTGGCGAGCGAATGCATCATGGCTTTATCGCCGGCGTGACTGTTGTCGATCACAAAGTTCTGTGCACCGATCTGGCAGCCGCTTCCGGAGCGGTCTTGCAGTTGCAGATCGTAGTCGTCTTCAGCCATGCCAATGCACCATTCGTCATCAGCGGTGCGCGTATAGGAAAGCGTGACTTTTCTGTTGGTGGTTGAGCAATACCCTGTGCCGTATTGATGAACGAGGCCAGTTGCTCGGCGCCGTTGGTGACCTGGCGCTTTTCCACCATATCCCGATACGACGGCAAGAGCCAGGGCCAGGCCTATGGCTATCAAAACAACAGACATCATGACTTCAACCAGGGAGAAGCCCCGGTGACGTGAACAGGCTGGGGAGGTACCCCTTGAGCGAATGCTCAGAGTCCTTCTGATCATGGCTTTCATCCTTGAAATTGATCCGTCTCATCCTGAGACAGCTCTAATTCTGACAGAAATTGTCAGCTTGTGCCGGAAATCGTCGACCTTTCAGAAGCGGTATTTGACCGTTTGTCGGCGGATAAAAGAAAACCGCCCCCGGAGGGGCGGTCTTACTGCTTGTGTTACTAAGGCTTCATTGCCCGGAAATGTACCAGGTCGTCATCAGGGAGTACATAAGCTGTCGGTCGTAACCCAAATACGAATGGGTCCTCCACTGGCGGGAAGATCAAAGGTCGTTGTATCGACTCCGACGACTCGGTTTGTCAAAAGGTCGCTGCAAATATATACATTCTGACCGTTGAGCGAATAATTTCCGACCGTCAAAGTTCCCGCTGTACCCACAACACAGCGCCACTGGGTGTTAGTGTGCCCGCAATAAATATCGCTTGAAGGCGTCAGGGTCAGATCCCCTGCCGGCTTGCGCTTGATTGTAGACGTCAAGGGACCGGAAACAACCCCTCCAATGGGTGGTGCCGGCGTGGTGACCGAATCGGCATCGACGTACAATCTGTCTACATTTTCCACATAGGCAGGACGGATCTTGCCGGTCGAGGTCAATCCAAGGTTGCCGTTTTCCGAACTAATGAGGATCGTCGACCGTCCAGATGCGGTTGGGCTGGATAGCTCTACCACACCGCGACTGTGGGTGTTGCCGTCCTCGATCGGCTCATTGGTCACTGTTACCAGGTTACTCGTAGATTCGTTCTGCCAGGAAGCAAGCCACGTCATCTGAAGATCGAAAAACGGATAGATTTCCAGTGGTGACGAAGCGCCAGGCGCCGGGCAGCCTGCATTTGGAGTACCAGGAACATCCTGTGGAAAGCAGTCAGCGATAACCTGCTCCGCCGCATCAGTCAGGTAATCCGTGTAAATGGCCCGGGAACGCAGCTGCTGCCTGTTTAAAAACGTCACGGTCGGTAAATTCGGTTCCTGGAACATTAGGGTCCGCATTCCTCGCGGAAAAAAGCCAGGAGTTTTCATCGGGCGGATTCGGTTGGGGTAAAGCACTTTGAGCAGGGTTACCGGTGTAGTAATCATCGATCGCAGCAATGACGTAATCTGAGTATGCATCGGCGCCTTGATCCAGTTCGAGATAGCCCTCTGGGAATCCAACCAGGGTGCCCTGATTAGCATCCTGGGTCACCCGCATAAAGCCGTCTTTGCGCACCAGTCGGCAAGCCTCAAGGTAGCGCCCACCGTCGCCTACAGGAGTTGTAATGATCTCGCCGAGCTTGTTTCTGGCGTAGTGTCCATGGTCAGCACTTGGTTTGCCGGCGTTGGCGAGATCGTAGACATCCTCCGCCCCCATTACCAGCGCCATCGTGATGGTCGCGACAGCAAATTCCGCAAAACTCACTTTGCTGGACGTTGTTCGGCGCGGTACCGATCGGCTTGTCAACCTTTTCACCCTCGGTGTAGGCGACACCATTCCACATGGTCGGCTTCAATCCATAATCCGCCGCGGCGGGAGAAGTATCCAGATCACACTCGCAGCTAACCGCCAGAAACTCTTCGCGGCGCAAAAAAGTAGCCTGCGCGTTCAGGTTTGCCTGCTGATAGGTCACCACGTCGAACCAGGTCTCGATGTGATCACCGCGGATCACATCAGGCGCCGGCGAGGTAGCCTCCTTGAATTTCTCGCCCGAATCTCCGAGGGTCAACTTGATGATATCCGGGTTTTCGCCCGGATTGTAATTCACAAGGACACCCTCCAATCCTTCGTCCGTGGCAGCCACCGCTGCAGTAGCCAACGATGGGATTGAAGGGATGACTTCCTTGATAGTGATAAAGCCGGTGTTCATGTCCGTGTTGGACACCTGTTGAGTTTCATCAACCTGAAAACTCTGGTTATTGTCCCAAGCGACGTTTAATTCGACCAGTTTGAAGTCATAGATTGAGCCGGCCACGGCTGGATCGGTCTTGGTAACAGCCGTTTTGTCGTCGTTGAAATCATAACCAGTGACGCTCCCGGTTACCGTGTAATCGACACCACCACGGCTAACCGTTCCTGCAACGTATGCATCGTCAATATCCGCGAATGCAAAGACCACCCCGTCGGGATCTGTTGATACCCTTCGAAACGCACGCAGCCGCTCGAGAGTTTCCTCGCCGACGTTTGCGGCAACGGTCCGGAAATTAGCGTCAACGGAGGAGCGCGTCAGGTTGGTCTGCAGGCTTGCAAGCGCCAGCATCCCAACCGCGAAAATGAGGATGGCAATTACAACATCCAGCAGTGCAAATCCTCTCATGCATTTCATGCCACCACCGCCTTTAATCTGTTTAATCATCATATCCATAACCCTTTCCTACCGCCAATCCTGGTGAAAATCCGACCAACCGCCTGCGGCATTGCCAAACTTGCCGGATTCAAGTGAAAGCTTGATGATATCCTCGAGGTAAACCAGCTGGAACGTACCGGTGTAAGCGCCCAGTTTGCCATCGACTACCACGGCTCCATATATCGACATGGTGCCATGGGCATCCAGAGTAGCTTCTGAGTCGAGCACATCAGTGAGAAACAGCGTTCCGAATACATTAACGGTGCCGGTTGCCTTGAAAGTGTTGGCCGCCGAGATTAAAAACACAGGGGCTTCGGGTGACCCGATAGTCTTGTTCCCGGTAAAGTTACAGTTGCCCCCTTCGATCCAAATTACGCGGGGGTAGTCACCATCGGCATCGGGGGTAGTGATCGTGTCAAGATTGTCACAATCTCCTGCCTGCACTATTTCATCGGCCAGAAATTCTCTGACATAAGCGACGTTAACCTTGTCTACAACAGGCGGACTAGCTTCGGGTTGTACGTATTTATGCAGACCAAACATGTAAAACCAAAGGTCACAGGGAAATGATTCGTCCGAAACCAGGTCCATGCCCATAATGTCGCCGCCTTGCTGAGAGTAGCTGAGTCGCTTTTCATCGGTCCCACAACTGCAGTTTGCGGTCGGGCATTTGTAATCGTCCGGCATGGTGTCCGTGCCGTACCATTCATGGCGTTCGCAGGTGCTCCAGGACCCCCCGTTGGATCGACTGGTACCTGGTTTGCACACGAGTCGTTACTGTTCATCCAGGCGGAAATCGGCACGCCGACGCCGCCTCCGTTCGGATTAGGAACGATCTCCGAAGTCCCGGAAGGAGGAAAGGTGCTCTTGGTTGTCAATGGAACGCCCGGGCCTCCTTCGCCACCAATAGGACCGAAACTACCCACCTTGTCCGTGATCAACGCACGGGCACTGCAGGTGCCACCGTCGCAGTCTGCCTCTCCGCGCGCCATCAGGGTAATCATGAAGTACACCGGATCCTGAAGGTCCGCCTCCATGGTGCACCCCTGGACGGGTGAATTGGGTGGTGAAACCTGGGCGGCCGGATTACGTTCAATGTGCAGCATGCACAACAGAGCATAGACGTCGACTCGCTGTGTACTATCCGGAATGACACTGTCAACGTCTATCGGTAAGGTGGGATTGCCATAAGCATCGTCCGCGCCACGCAAATCCGCGTCGTCCGGAGAATAGTAGTACATATTGTTGCGCAGGTTGTTTGGAAAACCCGCACCACCGTCTGCAGGTTCTGCGTAACAGGGATGTGTGCCCTTGCCATCAACCGGCAATTTCAAATCACTACACTTTTTCCAGCGAGTTGCCAGCCAGTCAGGTCCGGACGCGTTGCGTGAGTTTGCCAGCAGGAATTCTTTACTGAACTGGATCGCGGATTCCGCCACGTGAAATGCTTCCTTCTGGCGCATCTCGTTGGCGGATTTCCGTTGCTCAAACACACCCACCTGAACGGCGTAAATGATCAGTTCGGTCAACAGGATCAAGATCAGGACCGCGCTGAACATCGTGAGCGCGCCTTTCTGTTTCTGCGGCAACCGCCCTTTATGGCCATGGAATTTTTTATAACCGTGTTCCATCATGCATTCCTCAATCAATTCAATTCGCCGGCTTACAGGTGTTCGTAAAAGTCGTTACGGACATTGACCGTGTCCACGATACTACGGCTAATCGTGTTATCCATTAACAGTTCGCCATCGATCTGCATTTGCACGAAGCGCACATGTTGCCTCAAAGTGGCTCCGCCGGCCTCACCCAAATCTGTCGTGTAGCTTCCAGCCGTAGCTGAATTGTCAACTCTGAAAAGCGTGATGTTGACGAAGCCGGGATCGGTAATCGATACCCATTCCGCAGGATTTACTGACGCACAATTGGGATTGGCATTCATTGTCGACCCACATTTCAATCCTGCCGACACCATTTTCTTTTTTCAACCGGAAAGCGCCGCCACCATCATTGTCGGCATTGCCGTCCCAGTCACGATCCAGGCCAAAAACCATGCAACGATCGTCGAATTCGGTCCCCGCTGAGCGTGATATTGTCAGCCTGTATTGCCGATGCGTTCGCGTTCATCACCGCACTCAGAGTTGGCGAAACAGTAGATTGCGTTGACGTTGTAATTCGCCCGCCGCACGTCACGACTCATCATGCTCATCGAGTTCCGCAACTCATCCGTCAGTTGGGACATCTCGATGATTCGGGTTGCCGAACCCATCGAATTGCCCATCAGTACGACCATCGAAGAGGTGACTATCAGGCTGAGCGCCAATGCGATCATGCAGTTCTATCAGGGTTGCACCGGTCTGGCGTTCGATCCCGGCTGAATTGTTGCGCACTACATTCTGGATGTATTTTAAGGTGTACATACGTCATACCCCGGTACTTGTTTGTCGGAACTGTCGGAACACAACCTGATCCGTCCAGTCTGGCTGACCTGCACATTCAAAGCGTAGGTTTCGTTTATCCGACAGGACAGTTTCAATTCAGCCGAGTCATAATCTAAGAGATCATCATCAGCGTAGACTAGGCCACGCGCTGGATCGTAAACAAAGTACCCATCATCGCTCAGGTCACTCATATCGTCCATGATGCCCGGATAGCTGAGACTGTCCCCATTAATAATACGTCATTTGATCCTCGCCCGAAATCTTGCAATCGGCAGTAGCAATGTCTGTGTCAGTGCAGTCACAGGGAGCTGTTCCAGAAACGATTCCGATACACCAGGTATCCGAGTCGGTCCTTGAATAACTGACTGCGATATTTTCACTACGTTTGACGGCTTCCATTTGCACCGCACTGAGAAAGGCGCCGAGTTGTTCGGCACCCCTGGTAACCTGTCGTTTTTCAATGATCGTACGGTATGAAGGAAGAGCCAGAGACATGATAATGGCCAGAACTCCCACTCCGATCATCAGTTCGATCAGAGTGAACCCCTTGTTTGTGGAAAATTCCTTTTTCCCTTTCTGTGGATCCCTCCGGGTGTGTGCTTGAATTGGCATATCGCACCTCAGGAGAATATGATTGGCTTACGGTTTATAGTATAGGTGCGCCTCGAGGGATCAGGGGCGTTTTGTCAGACCGCTTGTCGTTTGTAAGAAACCGCCTGTCCGGAAACGACTGTTTCGGGGGGCCTGAAAAGGGAAAATCGGGAGCGTTATGAAAACTTTACAGAGAAATAAATTTAAGGGTTTCACCATTATCGAACTCATGATTGTGGTGATGATAGTGGCCATTTTGCTCGCCATCGCTTATCCGTCCTATGTTCAATATGTCCGCAAAGCCAACCGTGGCGAAGCTCAGCAATTGCTGATGAACTGGTCGATCAACCAGGAAATCTGGCGATCGAACAACCACCTCAGTACGCCACTACTGACCAGCTGGCTGCGCCGTACCAATGATCATTATGATTTCAGTATCGCCGCACAGGTCAGCCACGCCTATACGCTTCAGGCAACGGCGAAAGGTGACCAACTAACGACGAAGCCAAAGATGGAACATCCTGCGACAAACCCGGTATGCCTGCTGACCCTGCAACCAGAACGGCGTTAAAGAGCCTGCTGCCTGCTGGGAATAATTCCCGCCTGATTAAAATCACATTGCCTCTTGCAACGGTTCACAATTCAGACGGTTTTTAAGGGGCTAAGAACGGCGCTGATCGGCGCCGTTCTGCTTTTATTTCTCTACTCCGGTAACGATCAGCCGACTCAACTCGAACAGGTATTGCAGCGCGGCAGCCTGACCATGCTCACGCGCAACGGTGCGAGCAGCTACTACCTCGGGCCGGATGGGCCGACCGGGCCTGATTATGAACTCGTCCGCAGGTTCGCCGATTACCTGGGCGTTGAACTGGAGGTCGAAGTCGCTGCCGCGTTCAACCAGTTGACCCATCTTTTGCTCGACGGTGAAGGCGACCTGATTGCCGCCAACCTGGCGCGCACCCC
Organism: uncultured Gammaproteobacteria bacterium; assembly: GCA_963766195.1. Lineage (GTDB taxonomy): Bacteria > Pseudomonadota > Gammaproteobacteria > Xanthomonadales > SZUA-36 > JAHEFT01. The sequence goes on along the minus strand of CAVXYY010000016.1, from coordinate 67,840 downwards.
GGAACGCGAACTGCTGTTCAATTTTGGCCCGGACTACCTGGAAACGACCACGGTCGTGGTTTACCGCCGCGGCCAGCGCCGCCCCAAATCGATGGAAGACCTCGCTGATCTGAAGATCATGGTCATCGCCGGCAGCAGCTACGAGGATGCGCTGATCGAAGCCAAGAAGTCGGTGCCGGAACTCGAGTGGGAATCGCGCAGCGATGTTGGCGTTGAGGAACTTCTGCTGGCCGTGGCGGATGGCGCCATTGACGTTACGCTGCTTGATTCGACCATCTACAATTTGAACGGGCACTACTATCCGAGAGTGGCCGAGGCTTTCACCCTGTCTGAAACGCTGCCATTGGCCTGGGCATTTCAGCCGGGCCCGGATGACAGCCTGGTCCAGAAAGCACGCGAGTTTATGCTCGAGGCCGGGAACAGCGACTTCCTGAAGGGCATCCAAAACGCTTTCTACCAGCCCGAGACCCAGTTGGACCGGGTCAAGATGTTCCAGTTTCTGCAGCAGGTGCGGGAACGCCTGCCTGACCTGCTCCCGTTGTTTCAGCAGGCGGCAGACAGCCTGGACATGGATTGGCGCCTGCTGGCCGCGATCGGCTACCAGGAATCGCACTGGGACCCGCTGGCCGAATCCAGGACCGGCGTCCGCGGATTGATGATGCTGACCCAACGTACGGCAAATTTGCTGGGCGTGACGGACCGCCTCGATCCGGAAGAGAGCATTGACGGCGGAGCGCGCTATTTGCAGCGCCTCCGGAAACGGTTACCCGCCGACATCGCGGAACCCGACCGGACCTGGATGGCGCTGGCTGCCTACAACCTCGGCATGGGGCACCTTGAAGATGTGCGCGTACTGACCGAAATCCAGGGTGGTGACCCGGATTCCTGGGACGATGTCAGCCAGCGGCTGGAGCTGCTGGGCCAGGAGAAATGGCACCAACAGACCCGCTACGGTTTTGCGCGTGGTCACGAAACCAGGCAGTTTGTCGAGAATATCCAGGCGTATTATGAAATCCTGGTGTGGATGGACACGCGGGATCATCCTTTGTTGATGACCGGTGAGTCGCGGGCAAGGCCGGACCCTGCCCTTTAAGTCGCGGATAAATCCGCTCCTACGTGGGAGCGAATTAGCACGGGCGCTGAAGACAGAGCGGTTTTGCCGAAGGCAAAGAAGTCCTGTTGGAATGCCGTCGTGCGTTCGCGAAAAATCAATCAGACCTTAAATCGCGAATGAATTCGCTCCTACGTGGGAGCGAATTCATTCGCGAAAAGCTAATCAGAGATCGTTCCACAGGCAATGCCCGGACTTCTCCGGATCGCGTGGATGCGCGCCTCGTGCGCCGACAGTCTCCGGTCGGCTTGCGGTCAGCACCAACAGCTTTGGCCGGACATCCAGGCTGATGTCGCCGGGTTCGTGATCGACCGGTTCATCGGCCTGGAAATGCAGCCCGAGGTCGGATTGCCCACCCGTCATCGCCAGGTAGACGTCCGCCAGTATTTCAGCGTCGAGCAAGGCGCCGTGAAGCGTCCGGCTGCTGTTATCGACTTCGTAACGCTTGCACAGGGCGTCCAGGCTGTTGCGCTGGCCGGGGTGCAGGTCACGCGCCAGTTCCAGCGTGTCCAGCACGGAGACATGGTCGATCATGCGATCCTGGCGACCCAGCAACGACAGTTCCCAGTCCAGGAATCCGATATCGAACGGGGCGTTGTGGATGATCAGCTCTGCGCCGTCGACGAATTCAAGCAAATCGCCGACGATATCGGCGAAAACCGGCTTGTCCTGCAGGAATTCACCGCTGATGCCATGCACTTCCAGCGCCCCGTCTTCGATGTCGCGCTGCGGGTTGATGTACTGGTGGAAACGATTGCTGCCCAGGCGCCTGTCGATCAGCTCGACGCAGCCGATCTCGATGATACGGTGGCCGTCGGAGGGTTCGAGTCCGGTGGTTTCGGTGTCGAGGATGATTTGTCGCATGCTTAGTTTTACCCTTCTATCGCGGACGCATGACGGCGTTCCAACAGGACTTCTTTGCCTACGGCAAAACCGTCCTGTCTCCATCGCCTATGCTAATCCGCTCCTACGGAATAGCCAGGCGGGCGAGTTCATCGGCCCGTTCATTTTCGGGCACGCCGCTGTGGCCCTTGACCCATTTCCATGCGACGTCGTGACTGTTTACTGCCTTCTCCAGCCGCTGCCAGAGTTCAACGTTTTTAACCGGCTTTTTGGCCGCGGTTTTCCAGTTGCGCTTTTTCCATTCGCCGATCCACTCGGTCATTCCTTTCATGACGTAAACCGAATCGGTATGAATGATGGTTACGCAAGGCCTTTTCAGGGTTTCGAGCGCCTGGATCACGGCCATCATTTCCATCCGGTTATTGGTCGTTTCCGCATCCCCGCCGGACAACTCGCGGCGGTGGCCGTTGTAGATCAGGACACTGCCCCAGCCGCCCGGTCCGGGATTTCCACTGCACGCGCCATCGGTGTAAATCACGACCTTGTTTTTTATTGTCATCAGTATTAAAAGGCCCTGGTTTTGTTCAGCCGCGCATGGCTGCTGATTGTACAACGCCCCGGCGTGGTTTTTCGAACCGGAGCGGCGTGACTTCCGGATGATTGGCGTGCCTGGCCTGTAACAGGATGACGTCGGCCAGTGGAGCTCCCAGGCTGGCGAACCCACTGTTCATCCAGGCGGGCCGTTGCAGGCCACCCAACCCTGCCCCGGCAAAGCCCTGCATCGACATGCCCAGCGATTCCAGCCGCACCTTGACCTTCAGCGGGGACATGCCGGGCAGGCTCCCGGCGCGCTCCTGGAACCGGTACCTCCAGCCCATGCGGTTCAGCCCGAGCAGGATCAAAACACCATCCCGGGCGAGTACCCGGACCGCCTCTTCCAACTCCGGTTCCGCGCCGTCGCTGACGACGTGGTGTAACACCACGGTCTGGAATACCCTGTCCTGGAACGGTAACTGGTCAGAATCGCAACGAATTTTCTGTTTCCCCCGGCCGTTCGAATCCTGGTTCAGGCTGATCGAAAGCCCGCAGATACCGGAAGATTCGTGCAGGAAAGCCGGGTCGAACAGCGGGGCGGACGGATGGTGAATCTCGAGCAGGTTACCGTTTGCCCCGGTCTTCCCGGCGCTTTGCAACAGGCCTTGCGACAGGTTTTTCAGCGCCACCCGGTGCTCACTTGATTTTGAAAAGAGCCCCATTATCTATCTGCAGGCCCTTGTGTTTCTTTTGCTAGAATAACGGACCTTCCTCCCGGAAACGGTACCAACATGGAGCCATTTGGAGTGAAACATGCCTGAAATTTCCGTGACCGCGATTCCCGCATTTACCGACAATTATATCTGGCTCATTTCGTCAGGTGGAAAACATTGTGCCGTGGTGGACCCTGGCGATGCCGGGCCGGTGGAAAAAGCGCTACGGCAAGCCGGCCTGCAGCTCGATTATATACTCCTCACGCACCACCACATGGACCATATCGGCGGCGCCGCCGAATTGGCCAGTGCGACCGGCGCAAAGGTTTTTGGCCCCCGCGACAGCCGAATTCCCGGCCAGGACCGAAGCTATGGCGAGGGTGAAACGGTGAATTTGCCAAAACTCAAACTCAAGTTCGAAGTCATCGAGGTGCCGGGGCATACTTCCAGCCATATCGCATTTTACGGCCATGGCTGCCTTTTTTGCGGCGACACGCTGTTCAGCGTGGGTTGCGGCCGGCTGTTTGAAGGCACGCCCGCGCAGATGCAGGACTCGCTGGACAAAATCGCCGCCCTGCCGCCAGCCACGCGGGTTTATTGCGGACATGAATACACGCTTTCAAACTGCGATTTTGCCCGGGAGGTCGACCCCGCCAATAAAAGACTGGCGGTCCGGGCCAGCGCGGCAGAGGCCGCCAGGGCCACTGGCCGCATCACTTTGCCCAGCGAACTTGGCGAAGAACTGGCCGTCAACCCTTTCCTCAGAAGCCGGAATCCGGCGGTTGTCGCCGCGGCAAAAAAACGCAATCCGGCCGCAAAACCCGGGGAATCTACCCTGGCGGTGATCCGGGCGTGGAAAGACAGCTGGTAAAACGGCGCGCAAGCAGAAGCCAGTTTCAGCTTGACCTGTCCCGCTCAAAAGCGATAATAGCTGACTAAACAACGATATCGGGAGTTGATAGTGCCTGTACGCCTGCTAACAGCATTGATGCTGCTTTTCCTGGCGGGTTGCGTTACTACCGGCAATGGCAAGACCGAGACGGTCGCGAACGCTCCCGATGTTCCCATCACGGCACAGGCCATTCCAAGTTCCGTTGCGACAATCGATGAGCACCTGTATGTACCCCCTGCGCTGGCGGCACCCGCCAACGGGTTGCAGGCACACGTCCACGACAGTGTCTGGGAGCGGCTGGTGCACAGCTTCTCACTGCAGGATTGCGCCGCCCATGAGCAAAACCTGCAGTGGGCGCAATGGTACGCCGACCGGCCCGAATACATGGCGCGTATTTTCAAGCGCGCCGAGCCCTGGATTTACTTCATCACCGAAGAGATCGAAGAACGCGGTTTGCCCGGCGAACTGGCGCTATTGCCGATCGTCGAATCCGCCTATGACCCGTTCGCCTATTCCAGCGGCCGCGCACTCGGAGCCTGGCAGTTTATCGCGGGCACCGGCAGAAGGTACGGCCTGAACCAGAACTGGTGGTACGACGGCCGGCGGGATGTCTGGTCTTCAACCGAGGCTGCGCTGGACTACCTTGGCACCATGGCCGACATGTTCGAGGGTGACTGGCTGTTGGCGCTGGCCGGGTACAACTCGGGAGAACACCGGGTTGAGCGCGAAGTCGCCAAGAACCGTGCCGCCGGAAAACCGGCAGATTTCTGGAACCTCAAACTGCCCCGCGAGACCCGGGGTTATGTTCCCAAGTTACTGGGGCTGACCTGCCTGTTCAGCGACCCTGAAAAATTTGGCTTTACCATTCCGAAGACCCCCGATGAGCAGGTCATTGCCGCGGTTGATATCGGTCAGCAGGCCGACCTCGTGCTGGTTGCGCAGATGGCAGAGGTGCCGATCGATGTGTTGTTTACACTGAACCCCGGCTACAACCGCTGGGCGACTTCACCTGACGGACCTTACCGGGTTGTACTGCCGGTTGAAGGCGCCGAACGTCTCGAGACCCGGCTTGAAAAAGTCAGCGCTTCGGTCCTGATGCGCTGGGACCAGGTGGTGGTGGAGAATGGCGACACGCTGTCGGAAATTTCCGCGCGAAACCATGTGCCGGTCTCGGTACTGCGCAGCAGTAATAACCTGAAAGGCGACGTGATCCACGTGGGCCAGAAACTCAAGCTGCCGAGGGATGATCAACTGATGGTGGACCCGTATTATGCGCAGGCCGCCACGGAACTGGCCAACCTCCAGTCCGGCCTGATTGCAGCTGACCAGATCACCCACCGTGTTCGCAGTGGTGAGAGCCTGTCCGTCATCGCGCGCCGCTACAAGGTGTCCGTTCAGGATCTGCAACGCTGGAACAATATTTCAGACCCCCGCAGGCTCAGGGCGGGAGTCACCATCACTGTCTTTTACCAGCCGGCCGCAGAACCGCGTCCCGCAAGCCAGCGGCAGCGTGAAATACGTGGTGCAACAGGGCGATTCACTCTGGAGCATTGCTCGCAAATACAAGGTGCGGGTCGCTGATCTCAAAAGCTGGAACAGCCTGGGCAGCGATTCGATGATCCGGCCCGGACAGTCCATCCGTATCGAGCTCTAATCGATGCGACATCTGCGACTGTTCCCGTCGGCTATCGTCGCACTGACTGCCCTGCTCCTGCTGATTGGCACATCTGCAATGGCCCTGGAACTGGACGGCGAGGCGGTCCAGGGTGGCTTGATCTTCGGCACGGTGAATCCGGGCGACCGCGTGTACCTGGACGACACCCAAATCATGGTTTCAGCAGACGGCAGGTTCGTGATCGGTTTCGGACGTGACGAGACCGGGCAGCGCCATTTGCAGGTACTGGGGCCCGGTGGCGCGGAGTGGTCGCAGGACCTGACCATCACGACGCGCGAATTCCAGATTGAACGGGTAGACGGCCTTCCGCCGAAAACCGTGACCCCTGACCCGGAAGCAATGGAGCGGATTCGCCTGGAACAGGAAATGGTCACGACCGCCCGGGCGAGGCGCGGGGAGAACACGGATTACTCGGGAGGCTTTACCTGGCCGGCGGGTGGCCGTATCAGCGGCGTGTACGGCAGCCAGCGGGTTCTCAACGGCGAGCCTGGACGTCCGCATTTTGGCCTCGACATCGCGGCGCCAACCGGCAGTCCGGTTTTTGCCCCGGCGGACGGTGTGATCACGATGACCCATCCGGACATGTACTTTTCGGGCGGCACCATCATCCTGGACCACGGGCAGGGTCTGTCTTCCACGTTCCTGCACCTGAGCAAGATCCTGGTCGAAGCGGGTACCGTGGTCAAAAAAGGCGATTTGATTGCGGAAATCGGCGCTACCGGCAGGGCTTCCGGCCCCCACCTCGACTGGCGGATGAACTGGATGGATCAGAGGGTTGATCCGCAGTTGCTGCTCAAAGACCCTCAGCCGTCTCCGTGAGGATCGTAGGAGCGATTTTAATCGCGAATAGATTTTTAGGATTCGCGATTAAAATCGCTCCTACATTGCCCTCTCAGGACCTTGACAGCTCCAGGCGCACCGGTGCGCCCGCCCCTGCCACGTAACCGCCCTCTATTCCCTTGGTGACGACCGCCACGGCATTGTGGGGATGGAGGCTTTCGTAATGCGTGCAGCGCGCCCAGAAGTCGAGGATGCGCTCATCGTTGTTGAGTGCTGTCTGGATCCGGCGTCCGGCATCTTCGCAGAACATCAGGTTCTGGCCGTTGAGCCGGGCAAACGCCTGTTCGTCTTCGCGCTTGACGGTCGCCTGGACCGGGGTTTTCAGCGAGTTCTCGATCTCGTCGATCAACTCGACGATCGGGAACATCTCGAAGGAAGGGGTAAGCCGGACACGAATCTCGGCCGCACTGCGCTGGCTGTGGGGCGTCGCCATGATGCCTTCTTCCGAACCCAGCCATTCATGGATTTTATCGAAATCGATTGGCCCGTTGCCGTCAAAGTCCTGTCGGAATTTTTCCTGGATCAGTTGGCGCGCCAGGGCAGCCGAACAGGGACAGGTGCTGGAGTAGAGGATTTCCAGCCCCATTTCCAGGCTGAATTCGGTTCCTTCCAGGATGCCGATCATGGAAACCGGATACCTGCGCCACCCGACGTTATCGCTTTCCAGCGCCGGCCGGCGGGTCACGTAGTCGAAATCCACGCGGATCAGCGCCCGGTCGCTCAGGCCTTCGTGCGAATCGAGAAAAGAACGGAGCAACTGCCGCAACGTGCACGGATTGAGCGGCCGTTCGCCGAAACCCTGGTCGAGGTGCAGGTACAGGCGCGACATGTGAATGCCACGGACATCCGGGTCAATCAGGTTGACATAGGCAGTGACCAGCGCGGTGGACTGGATCAGGCCGCCCGCATCGTCCTCGATACGCACCGGCATCTCGATCTCGTTCATCCCGACCCACGCCAGTTTCCCGGCCACTTCGGCCTGGACTTCGTTGGCAATGTCGGGCATGTCGCGCAAAATGCTTTCTAATGGAGTCATCAAGACTTCTCCGCTGCTGAAACCCAGATATCGGTCTTATAAGACCCGCAATCAAGTGTTTCCATCACATCAAGAAATGAATTATCCGCGAATTGGGCGAACTATACAAAAAAACTGCCCAAAAAAACCCGGCAGAATCCAGGCCTTCGACCAGTTACATGTCCGGGCGCCGGACATGAAAGGGCCCTTTTTTGCAAAGGGCCCTGACACTTTTCTTATTCAGTTATAAATTCACTCAGAGAATGTGCAGTCCACACCTGCTGCGGCCGGGATTTCATTTAATTGTGTGTGGCATGCGGCTATATCGGCTTCCGTGACTCCATTTGAACCGACAAATTCAAGTCGCCACTCACCGGCACTGGTTGCATAGCTGCAAAACGTGTCGCCGTAATCCACCCCAGCCTGGAATGTAAATGTTCTGGTCGGATATAAACCCAACTCGAAATAGTCCCACCATCCGACATCATCAGAATATGTGGTGCAATTCTTTTCGATGCCACTTTCATCTGTCAACCGCATCGATGAGTTCCTGCGCTGTCCAGCATGGGCAATCCAGCAAGACCGTATCGTCGACACCGGTTCCCGGGATTACCGGATCATAACCGGCCGCTTCGGCTTTCTTTTCAAAGAGTTCTGCAATCCGATCCCGCCCTTTTCCATTGACCGAATTGTAATACGCAATGCAGAGTCCGTAGAGCCCCTTGGGCGCATCTGCATCTGCAGTTAATTCGTCACAATCTGAAACGTCGGCTGACAGTGGAGATGCCAGGACGGATAAAAACAGGGCGAACACGCCCAACGAGACTAACTTACGCATGATGTCTAACTCCCTTTAGTTGTTTGAAAAATCCTTTTCAACCATATAGATGCAAATAACGTACCAGAAAATGGCTCAACATCAATTAAATCAGTGTATTCATAATGTTAGAGCATATATGTCATGTGGAAAAATAATCCATGAAGGCAAATCCCATGACATTTTCTGTCAGTTGCAGCGCAAATTAGACTTCATCGGGCAGCAGATCGGCAAATCGGGCACAGGCACAAGCCGGTCGGTTTAAGGCAGTACCGGGCGTAACTCCCGCAAGAAAGAAAACCCGCGGATTTTATCCTAGGCGCTGCGCTCCAGCAGCAGATGCCGCGCATAGGGGATCAGACCACCAGCGTCGATGATGGCCTGGCGGGCCTGCGGCAACGGTTCAATCGCGAAGGATTTGCCGGAGGCCAGGTTCCTGACCTCGTTGTTGCTGATTTCCAGTTCATCGCCCTCCCCGGCCTCGATTTCCGGGCAGATGATCATTTTCAGCCCGACGTTGATCGAGTTCTGCAGGAATATCCTGGCGAAATTGCGGGCAATCACGGTCAACTCGTGACCTTTGATGCACGAGGCGGCCTGTTCGCGCGAAGAACCGCAGCCGAAGTTATCCCCGGCCACGATGAAGCTCCCCGCAGGGAACTGCTTCGCATTGAGCGCCTGGTTGAACGGCGTGTCATCCATGAAGGCGAACTGCGGCGTTTCCGTCGGCAGTACCGTCGCCATGTACCGGCCCGGGTAGATGATGTCCGTCGAAATATCATCCCCGAGTTTCAATAACGACTTTGCTTCTGGCCATTTCAGTTCACCTCCCTCGGGTCGGAAATAACGCCGGTCAGCGCACTCACCGCGGCCACCTCCGGCGAGCACAGGAACACCTCGGCATTCGGGTTGCCCATCCGGCCCTTGAAGTTGCGATTCGTGGTTGCGAGCGCGGTCTCGTTGTCGCCCAGTGCGCCCTGGTGGATACCCAGGCAGGGTCCGCAGCCGGGGTTGCAGACCACCGCACCGGCTGCGATCAGGTCACGCAGGTAACCGGAATCCAGCGCCTGGGAGTAGATGCGCCATGACGCAGGGAACACGAGCATGCGCGTCCCTGCCGCAACATGCTTGCCCTTGAGGGTCCGCGCGACGATCTCGATGTCATCGAGACGCCCGCTGGTGCAGGAGCCGACCACGATCTGGTCGATCTTTCTGCCTTTCACTTCGCCAACCGGTTTGACGTTGTCCACGGTGTGGGGACAGGCAATCTGTGGTTCGAGCCGGGTGGCATCGATCTCCATCACCCGGTCGTATTGGGCGTCGGGGTCCGGCGCAAACAGGTCCAGTTCGTCCGCCACAGCAGCCTCGTCGCGCAGATAGCGGACGGTTTCCTCGTCCGGCGGCACCACGCCCGCGGTTGCGCCGGCCTCCACCGCCATATTGCAGAGCACCAGGCGCCCCGATGTCGGCAGATTACGGATCACCTCGCCGTGGAACTCGATCACCTTGAAATTGGCGCCCTCGGCAGTCAATTGGCCGATCAGGTACAGGATCAGGTCCTTGGCGTAGACTCCGCGCGGAAACTCACCGTTGACCACCACCTTGATGGTGCCCGGCACTTCAACGTTGAGGATCTTCCCCAGCGTCCAGACCGCGGCCATCTCAGTGGCCCCGATGCCGAATCCAAAAGCACCGAGCGCGCCATGGGTAGTCGTGTGGCTGTCTGTGCCGACCAGCACCTGGCCGGGCCGCACGTAACCATTCTCGGGAAGAATCTGGTGGCAGATCCCACCCACGTCACCCCGGACGTCATGAAACTTGCTGATCCCTTGTTTGGCGATAAATTCGCGGGTTTTCTTGTGATTGCTTGCCGTCTTGGACGATTCGGCGGGCACGCGGTGGTCGAAGATAATTGCGATCCTCTCCGGATCCCAGACCCGCGGTTCCAGGCCGGTGCCCCGGAAAATCTCGTTGAACTGGTTGATCACGAGCGCAGCGTTCTCGTGCGACATGGCCAGGTGCACCGGCAACTCGAGGACCTCTCCCACGGCCACCTCGTCCCTGCCAAGCGTTCGGGCCAGCAACTTCTGTACGTACGTCATGCCCATTTCAGTCTCCTTTTCGTAACGGCCGTCAGACCACCTGTTTTGTTTTCAGATCGTCCAGTTCTTCTTTCGAGATACCAATACCTGCCAATACTTCCGCCGTGTGCGCCGAAAGCCGGGGCGGCGGCGCGGTGATGCCTCCCGGATTCTGCTGGAACTTCGCGGTGAGCGAGAACAGCGGAATGGTTCCGATGCCCTCGACCGGCACCTCCTGCAGGGTCTGGCGGTGCTTTACCTGAGGCTGGTTCAGCGCGTCCTCGAGGCTCAGAATGGCGCCGCTCGGCACGTCGTTCGCGTTGAGCAGATCCACCCACTCACTGGTGCTGCGCCCGGTGAGCTTCGCCTCCAGCAGCGGCGTCAGCTCCTTGCGGTTCTGCTTGCGAATATCGCGCTTCTGGAAACGCGGGTCGGTCTTCAGTTCGGGCAGGCCGAGCACGTCGCAAACCGACTCCCATTGTTCCTGCTTGTTGGCCGCGATATTGATGTGCCCGTCCCCGGTGCGGAACACCCCGGACGGCGCCGCCGTGAAGTTGTCGTTACCCATGGGTTCCGGCTGCTGCTTCGCAATCAGCAGGTTCGCGGCCACCCAGCCCATCAGGGGCATGATGGAGTCGAGCATCGCGATGTCGATGAATTGTCCTTCCCCCGAACGTTCGCGGTGAAAAAGGGCCGCCATGATCGCGAAGGCGCCGTTCAGGCCGCCTACCGTGTCGCACACCGGGAATCCCGCGCGCAACGGATTCAGGCGCTCGTCTCCATTCACGGCCATCTCGCCGCTGAGGCCCTGGATAATCTGGTCATAGGCTGGTTTGTGTGCATCGGGCCCGGTCTGCCCGAATCCCGAGATGGCGCAATAGACCAGGCCCGGGTTGATCTCCTTCAGCACTTCGTAGCCGAGTCCCAACCGGTCCATGACGCCAGGCCGGAAGTTCTCTACCAGTACGTCTGCCGTTTCGACCAGCTTCTTGAAGATCTCCCTGCCTTCGGGAGACTTCGTGTTGAGCGTCACCGACTTCTTGTTCGCGTTTTGCGCCAGGAAGCTGGTCCCCATCAGCTGCTCATTCAATTCGGACAGGGTGCCCAGCTTGCGCGCCAGGTCGCCGCTCCCAGGCCGCTCTATCTTGATCACGTCCGCACCCAGCAGCGCCAGGTGCAGCGTGGCGAAGGGTCCCGCCAGCACATTGGTGAGGTCGAGGACCCGGATACCCTTCAGAATCTGCTCGTTCATGCGGCCTCCTTCCTGACCATTGGTCCGGTCTTGTAGACACAACCCGGCATCTCGCGCCCGAAAAATTGCGCCACGTCGCCGGCCACGCTGATCAATCGGCCCAAATCCACGTCGCGGCGCAGTCCCTGCAACTGCAAGGCGTTCACGAAATCCTCCGTGGCTACGTTGCCTGCCGCCACCTTGGTGAACGGGCAGCCGCCGAGACCCGCGAACGAGGTTTCGAACGAACTCACACCGACGTGAAGGGCCGCCATGATATTCGCCATGCCGAGCCCGTAAGTGTTGTGGAAATGACAGGTACATTCGATGTCGGGGTCGAGATCGAACAATGCGCCGAACAGCCGCTCAACCTGGGCCGGGTAAGCATGACCGGCCGTGTCGGCCAGGCTGATGTTGCGCAGGCCTGCTTCCAGGTAGGCGCCAACCATCTCGAGTACGCGTTTTTCGGGGATCGGCCCTTCAAAACCGCAGCCGAAGGCCGACTGCACCGAAACCTGTACTTTTTTCCCCGCAGCAACGGCTTGCTGAGCCGCCCCGATAATGCGGTGCGTGGCGTCCATGGTCGTCATGCCCGTGTTCTTCAGGCTGTGGGTCTCGCTGGCGGAGGCGCCCATGCAGAACATTTCCACACCGCACTCAAGGCCGCGTTCCAGGCCTTTCTCATTGAGCGCGAGCCCCGCGAGAATCACCGGGGAGTTCTTGTCCTTGACCAGTCTCCGGATCAGTTCATCGGTGTCGGCCATCTGCGGCACCTTCACCGGGTGGACAAAGGAGCCGACCTGCACAATATCAACGCCGGATTCCATCGTGCGGCGAATCCAGTCCTCCCTGGTCCCGATCGGGACGACCTGCTGCTCCATCTGCAGCCCGTCGCGCGGGCCTACTTCGTGGATAACGATGTGAGCCATGATCCCTCCTAAAGCTTGTTGGCAATGGCTGCGGCCATCTCCAGCGTGGTCGCTGATCCGCCCATGTCGTAGGTGCGCACTTCGCCCTCGAGCACGACTGCGGCGACGGCTTCCTCGATGCGCTGCGCCAGTTCCGTCTCACCCAGCCAGTCAAGCATCATCCTCGCGGCCAGGATGGTAGCGATCGGGTTGACCTTGTACTGCCCTGAGTACTTGGGCGCCGAGCCATGCGTGGGTTCGAACACCGCGAGCTTTTCTCCGATGTTTCCGGAGCAGCCAAAGCCGAGCCCGCCAACCATCTGGGCGCAAAGGTCAGAAACGATATCGCCGTAGAGGTTGGGCGCCACCAGCACGTCGTAGTTGAACGGGTTCTTGAGCAGCCACATGGTGATGGCGTCGATGTTGGCATCGTCCATGGCGATGTCCGGAAAGTCTTTGGCCACCTCACGCGCCATCTCCAGGAACAGGCCGTCGGTGGCGCGCACCACGTTGGCTTTGTGCACGACCGTGACTTTCTTGCGCCCGAACGTCCGGGCGAACTCGAAGGCTGCGCGGATGATCCGCTCAGAGCCCTTCCGGGTATTGATTTTGCAAGAGATCGCGTACTGGTCGGCGGGCAGGTCTACAAACGGCTTGAAGGCCGGCGCCAGGTCGGACAGCACGTCTTTCAGGCCGTCCGGGACGGGATGGAATTCAACGCCGGAGTAAAGGTCCTCGGTATTTTCGCGGAAGATAACGAGGTCGATACCCTCGTGAAAGTTGATTGGATTCCGGGGATAGGCCTTGCAGGGCCTCAGGCACACGTAGAGGTCGAACAGTTGCCGCATGCGCACAATAGGCGACCGGTACTTCAGGCCCTTGCCCTGGAGAGCTGGCACCAATTCCGCTTCCGTCTGCTTTACGGGCTTGGAAGTGATCGCACCAAACATGGCGGCATCCACGGTTTTGAGGAGCTCAATGGTCCGGGACGGGAAGGCATCGCCCTCACTGCACCAAAACTCCCAGCCGATGTCGCCGTGCAGGTAATCCGCTTCGAAGCCCACGCGGTCAAGCACTATTCGCGCCGCCTCCATCACTTCTTTGCCAACGCCGTCACCAGGCAACCACGCTATCTTGTACTTCCTGTCCATACCGTCAACCTCCTTCATTTGAGGTGCCCGCCGTCTTGTGGCGAGCGGCCTTCATATGAAGTTACTCCTCCCGGGTTGGCGCGTAATTGACGTTAATCACGAGGCATGATTAGGGTCAACACAATCTGTGATGCAGCTGAGCTGTAATGCGGGACAGCCACTTGTCCCTGGCCACCATGGCGGATGGTTCGATCAGCGAATTTGAACCCGTGGATGGCGGCTGAGCCAGGCTGAATTGGCATAAGCTCGCCACAATTCGGGCCGACCTTCGACCCGGGGTCCTGACAGAATGTGCCGCATCCGGGCCGGTGGGCGGCCTGGTCCTGAGCACAAGGAATTATCACCATGCGGCAGTCATCCGGAGTCAGCCTTTTCGGGCTCGGATTATCGATTTTTCTCGGCCTTGCGGCCCTCGGTTATTTGCTCGGCCAGGCGGCCGTGCAGGTCAAGGAATACGAACGTACCGTCACCGCAAAAGGCCTGTCCGAGCGCGAATACCCGGCTGACGTGGTCATCTGGCCCGTCAGCTTCACGGTCACCGGCAACGACCTGGCCAGTGTCTACGAAGAACTTGACTCGACCAGCCTGCGGGTTCGCGCCTTCCTGCAGCAGGCCGGCATTGCCGGTGACGAGATCACGCTTTCAACACCCGTGCTGACCGACAAGTCAGCCCAGGCCTGGGGTGACGCGCCACGCGCCGAGTTCCGCTACGTGGCGACCCGGACAGTTACCGTTTATTCCCAACAGGTTGAGACCGTGCGCGCCGCGATGGGTAGTCTGGTGGAACTCGGTAAAGAGGGAGTCGCATTCACCGGCGACGCCTACCAGAACCCGGTCGAGTACCTGTTCACCCGTCTGAATGAGATCAAACCCGGAATGATCGAGGAAGCGACCAGGAACGCCCGTGAAGTCGCGTCGAAGTTTGCGGAAGATTCGGACAGCCGGCTGGGCAAGATCCGCCAGGCCTCCCAGGGCCAGTTCTCGATCGAGGCACGTGACACCAACAATCCGCACATCAAGAAAGTACGGGTTGTTTCGACAGTTGAGTACTACCTGTCGGATTGAAACCTCCTTCGGAGCTTCGAACCCACACTCCGGAATGATCAATAAAAAAACCGCCTGAAGGCGGCTTTTTTATTGATGGTCGGGGCGAGAGGATTACTCCGGGCATCCTGCCCTCCGCCCCTGCGGGGCCGCCTTCGGCGTTCAAAATTGTTCCAGACAATTTTGTCAAACCTCCTTCGGAGCTTCGAACCCACACTCCGGAATGATCAATAAAAAAACCGCCTGAAGGCGGCTTTTTTATTGATGGTCGGGGCGAGAGGATTCGAACCTCCGACCCCTGCAACCCCATTGCAGTGCGCTACCAGACTGCGCCACGCCCCGACATTTCTTTATCAACTGGCTACTAACTTTCTAAGGCGAACGAAATTTAAATCAACTCGCCTGTTTTGCGACCAAAGGTCGCCGAAATTGCGGTTTCCGAAGGCTCGGTTTTGCCGAAGGCAAAGAAGAGCTTGAGGAAACACCATTTTACGCGCTACCAGACTGCGCCACGCCCCGACGTTCTTTAAACTGGTTGTGTGTTTACCCAAGTGGGTAAATATCTAATTACCCCCTGAAACAGGGAAGTGCATTCTACAGTACTTGATGGTTTTCTGAAAACGAATATCGCGGGTAAGGCCCGCGTCTGCAACCTTGAAAACAAAATCGCGGGCGTGGCCCGCTCCAACGCTCAGCGCTTGAGAACCTGCAACACCTGCTCCAGTTCCATCCGGACCTGGCGGATAATTTGCTGGCTGCGATTTACGTCGTCCCTGGCTTCATCCCCTTCGAGCATCTGCCGGGCGCCGCCGATGGTATAGCCCTGTTCGTAAAGCAGGCTGCGGATCTGCCGGATCATCATGACATCGCCGCGCTGGTAATAGCGGCGATTACCCCGTCGCTTGACCGGTTTGAGTTGCTCGAATTCCTGTTCCCAGTAGCGAAGCACATGTGGCTTTACACCACATAACTCACTGACTTCACCAATAGTAAAATATCGTTTTGCCGGAATCGGCGGTAGATCTCGGTCAATCCCCGGATCCAACATAAGCTTCCACCCTTGCACGTAGTTTTTGACCTGGTCGGAAAGTCACCACCCGGCGCGCGGAAATTGGAATTTCTTCGCCCGTCTTGGGGTTTCTGCCCGGTCTTTGATTCTTCTCACGTAACTGAAAATTACCAAACCCTGAAAGTTTGACGTTTTCGCTCTGTTCAAGGGCGCTTTTTATAGCCTCGAAAAATGAATCCACAAATTCCTTGGCTTCCCTTTTGTTCAAGCCGACCTCGTCGAACAGTCGATCAGCGATTTCTGCCTTTGTCAGCGACATTGTTATCCTCTCAACTTGGCACCCAGATGAAGATCCAATGCTGAGACCACGGTGTCTATCACCGGATCAACATCTTCATCCGTTAGAGTGCTGTAAACGTTGTTAAAAATCAAGCCTATAGCAAGACTTTTGCAATTTTCTTTTAAATTGCCACCCTGATACACGTCGAACACGATCACGCTCTCCAGCAGTGGCCCGGCTACGTCAGTAACGCATTTCTCAACCTGAGAGTAGCTTATGTCGACCGGCAGAACTACTGCCAGGTCACGTCGTACCGATGGAAAGCGCGATAATTTTTTCGTGAATGGAATTTCTCTTTCCAGGAGCCTTTCCAGCTCCAGTTCGAACGCAAAAACATTCTTTTTGATATCGAATGCCTTGCAGACCGAAGGGTGCAGCGCACCGCACCAACCGGCTACTTCGTTGTGAATCCGGATGACGGCACAGGCGCCGGGATGCATCCAGGGCAGTTCGCCGGCCTCGAATACCAGCCGGCCCGAATCGCCGCGCATCGCAAAAAGACGCTCTACGTCACCCTTGATGTCGAAAAAATCGACCCCGCGGGCGGGCTCTCCCCATTGCTCCGGAAGGGCTTCGCCGCAAACCACGCCGGCAATCCTCTGCTCTTCGTTCATCTGGTCGCCCTGCAAAAATGCCACACCTGTCTCGAACAGCCGGACACGCGACTGCTGACGCCGCAAATTGCGCGCCAGTGAAGTCAACAGGCCGGGCAGCAGGGTTGTGCGCATCACATCCATATCCGACGACAGGGGATTTGCCAGCGCGAGAACGTGCCCGCCATGGTGAAGTGCATCGAGATGCTGTTTGTCCACGAAACTGTAATTGATGGCTTCCTGGTAGCCCGACCCGCATAAACTTTCCCGCACGCGCTGCACTGACACACCGTGTCCACTGCTGGGTGGCGCCAGTTCGCCCGAAACCGGAGCTTCCGGAATTTCGTTGTAACCGAAAATCCGGGCGACTTCCTCGACCAGGTCCTCTTCGATCTGAATATCAAAACGCGATGAGGGCGCCGTAACTTTCCAGCTGTCGCCGTCCCAGGCTAACTTCCATGCCCAGGCGCCGCAGGATGTTCTCGGTGGTCTCCCTGGGGATATCACAGCCGATGAGTGCGTTGAGCCGGTCCGGCCGTAACAGGACCACCGGGTTATGCGGAATACTGGCGACATCCTCAGCCAGTAGAACAGGGCCTGGCTTGCCGCCGGCTATTTCAACCAGGAGCGCCGTGGCGCGCTCGACCGCCAGCACCTGGCCGTGCGGGTCGACTCCCCGCTCAAACCGGTGAGAGGCGTCTGTATGCATGCCGTAGGCTCGCGCCTTGCCCATGATGGTGGCGGGGTTGAAGTACGCGCTTTCAAACAGGATATCCTGTGTCTCTGCAGTCACGCCGCTGGCGAGCCCACCCATGATGCCGGCAATGGCAACCGGTCCCTTGCCGTCGCAAATCGCCAGGACACTTTCGTCCAGGTCGACCTCCGATTCGTCGAGCAACACCAGTTTTTCACCCGGCCTGCCCCGGCGAACGACGATCTCTTCACTGAGCTTGTCCAGGTCGAATGCGTGCATGGGCTGACCGAGTTCCAGCAGCACGTAGTTGGTGACGTCGACCGTGGGGCTTATGCTGCGCAAACCACAGCGCCTGAGGGTTTCTGACATCCACAACGGCGTCCTGGCCCGGGGATCGATCCCGCGAATGATCCGCCCGGCATAACGCGGGCAGTCCACGGGGCTTTCCAGCCTGATCGGGAAGCGGGCATCGACCTCCGCCGCCACCGGCGTGACCGGCTGCGGCGTGTATTCAGCGTCACAACTGGCTGAAACATCGCGCGCCAACCCACGGATCGACAGGCAATCTGCACGGTTTGGAGTCAGATCGACTTCGATAACGGCATCATCCAGAGACAGGTAGTCACGGAGCGGTGTGCCAACGGGGGCGTCCGTGGGCAATTCCATCAGCCCGGAGTGGTCATCCGACAGACCCAGCTCCCTGGCCGAACACAACATACCGGAAGACTCGACACCGCGAAGTTTTGCGCGCTTGATTTTGAAGTCCGGCCCGATCTGCGCGCCGATTCTGGCCAGCGGCACCCGGATACCGGCACGGGCATTTGGTGCGCCACAGACGATCTGCAACCGTTCCTGTCCACCGTCATTGACGGTACACAGGGAAAGTTTGTCGGCGTTGGGGTGCGGTTGGCAGGCTTCGATTTCCGCGACAACGATATCCGTGAACGCGCCGGCAACCGGCCGGATATCGTCCACTTCGAGGCCGGACCCGGTCAATTTGGCCGCCAGCGCTTCAGCGTCCAGGTCGATGGCGACCCATTTTTTCAGCCATTCAACGTTAAACTGCATAATCGTATTTCCGGCTCATCTCACGTGAATTGGCGTAAAAATTCGAGGTCGTTTTCGAAAAACTGCCGTAAATCAGTCACACCGTAGCGCAGCATTGCCAGGCGCTCGATGCCCATGCCAAAGGCATAGCCGGTAAATTCCTCCGGATCCACACCGCAGGCGCGAAGCACATTGGGATGAACCATGCCGCAACCCAGGATTTCCAGCCATCCAGGCTCGGTTCCATCGCCCTTCTCCCACCCGATGTCCACTTCCGCAGAAGGTTCGGTGAAGGGAAAATAGGATGGCCGGAAACGCACTGCGAGCGATCGCTCAAAAAAAGCATTCACAAAAGTGTGCAACACACCCTTCAGATCCGCCATGCTGACATTCCGGCCAACCAGCAAGCCCTCCACCTGGTGAAACATCGGGGTGTGCGTCTGGTCGGAATCACTTCGATAAACCTTGCCCGGCGCAATAATACGGTAAGGCGGGTCACTTTTTTCCATCACCCGGATCTGCACCGGTGACGTGTGCGTGCGAAGCAACCTGCCATCACCGAAATAGAAGGTGTCGTGCATTGCGCGCGCCGGGTGATGCGGGGGGAAATTAAGCGTTTCGAAATTGTAATGGTCGCTTTCGACCTCGGGACCGGTCGCCACTTCGAAGCCCAGCCGGGTGAAAATACCCACTGCCCTTTCCATGGCCATCGTGACGGGGTGCAGGCCGCCGCGCCGCTCTCCCCTGCCCGGCAGCGTTACGTCGACTTTCTCCCGCAGCAGTTTGTCCTCGAGGGCTGAAGCCTCCAGGGCCTGCCGGTGAGCCAGGATAGCCTCGTTCACCGCATCCCGCACCACGTTAACCTGTTGGCCGTATGACTTGCGCTGCTCAGGCTCCATCGAGCCCAGCGATTTCAGCTGAGCGGTGATCTCGCCTTTCTTGCCGAGATAGCGCACGCGCAGATCGTCGAGTTGCTGCAGGTCGCCGCTGGCTGAAATTTCAGCCAGCGCACGGGTTTGAAGGTCAGTGATTTGGTTCACGGTAACAGCCCTGTCTAACGTAGGAGCGACTTCAGTCGCGAAGTAATGGACCAACTCGTTATTGGTCGCGAATAAATTCGCTCCTACAGGGCTGCTTTGGCTTTTTCCGCTAAAACGCCGAAAGCCTCGATGTCGTGCACGGCGAGATCCGCCAGGACTTTACGATCGACTTCGATCTGCGCCTTGCCCAGGCCATCGATAAACCGGCTGTAGGACAAGTCGAAACTGCGGGCCGCCGCGTTGATACGGACGATCCACAGGCGGCGGAACTGACGCTTCCGCTGGCGACGGTCACGGTAGGCATACTGACCGGCCTTGGTGACCGCCTGCTTGGCTACGCGATAGACTTTACTGCGCGCACCATAATAACCTTTGGCTTCTTTCAGTACCTTTTTGTGACGGGCATTTGCCTGTACACCACGTTTTACTCTTGCCATTTTCCTGACCCTCCTTTACGAATGCGGCAGCAAGCGTTTGATCGACTTGTTGTCGGAAGCACTGATCATTGCAGTGCCGCGCAAACCGCGTTTTTGCTTCTGCGATTTCTTGGTCAGAATATGACTGTGAAAGGCGTGACCGCGCTTGAAGCCGCCCGAGGCGGTTTTCTTGAAACGCTTGGCCGCGCCCCGGTTGGTTTTCAACTTGGGCATGGTCTTACTCCTTTTTTTGCCCCCAAAGGGAGGGGACGCTACATGTCACGTTACTCAAGCGGCCGCTGACGGCACTTTATGGCTCGGTATCGCTTCTTTTTACCCCGCAGTTTCGCGGGGAGGCTATTTTCAGCTTAAATCGCTATTTTTTCAAGCTTTTTATGTGCGTAGGAGCGAATTCATTCGCGAAAAATGCCTGCGATTTTATTCGCGGATAAATCCGCTCCTACACATCAATGCTTCTTCGGTGCCACCATCATTACCATCTGGCGGCCTTCCATCCGCGGATACTGCTCCACGACTATTTCTTCCGCCAGTTCGGTTTCTACTCTTTTCAGCATCGCAGCGCCCAGTTCCCTGTGCGCCATTTCCCGGCCACGAAAACGCAGGGTCAATTTCACCTTGTTGCCCTCGTCCAGAAAGCGATGGATATTGCGCAGCTTGACCTGGTAATCGGCTTCTTCTGTACTGGGCCGGAACTTGATTTCCTTCACCTGCACATTTTTCTGCTTCTTCTTTGCAACCTGGGCCTTCTTTGCCTGTTCAAACCTGAATTTGCCAAAATCCATGATCCGGCAGACCGGTGGCTCGCTGTTTGGAGCGATCTCCACGAGGTCAAGACCTTCAGCCACTGCCATTGCGATGGCGTCGCTAACTTTCATGATTCCGGCTTGTTCACCTTCCGCGTCGATGACGCGAACCTGCGGCGCGCTTATATCCGAGTTGCGCCGTGTTTTTTGTTTTCCTGCTGCGATGTGTCAATCCTCCTGTTGGATTTAAGTAAGTCCCCGCCGCCCCACATCATCGGCAAGGTGTTGTGCAAACTCTTCGACCGGCATGCTGCCCAGGTCTTCTCCCGACCGGGTCCTGACGGCAATCATCCCATTCTCGACTTCCCGGTCGCCCACTACAAGCAAATATGGAACCTTGCTCATCGTGTGCTGGCGAATTTTAAAGCCGATCTTCTCGTTTCTCAAGTCTGATTCGACCCGGAAGCCTTGATTTTCAAGGGTTTCGGCAACTTTTTCACAATAATCGCCCTGTTTTTCGCTGATATTTAAAACCACCGCCTGCACCGGGGCCAGCCAGGCTGGAAACGCGCCGCCGTAATTCTCGATCAAAATTCCGATAAACCGTTCCAGTGAACCGAGGATCGCGCGGTGCAACATGACCGGCGTACGGCGGGAACTGTCTTCATCGATATAGGTCGCGTCCAGCCGGCCGGGCATGTTGAAATCCAGTTGCAACGTGCCGCACTGCCAGACCCGGCCGATTGTATCCTTGAGAGAGAATTCGATCTTGGGGCCATAAAACGCGCCCTCCCCCGGACTTTCTTCCCAATCGATGCCGGCTTCGTCCAGGGCTTCCGCCAACGCTTTTTCCGCCTTGTCCCAGAGGGCTTCTTCACCCATCCGGTTTTCCGGGCGGGTCGACAGCTTGACCAGCACTTCGTTGAAACCGAAGTCAGCGTAAATCTCGTACAACAGCTTGATAAAAGCTGCCGATTCCGACTGCACCTGGTCCGGCGTGCAGAAAATGTGCGCATCATCCTGGGTAAATGCGCGGACGCGCATCACGCCATGCAAGGCGCCCGAAGGCTCGTTGCGATGGCAGGATCCAAATTCCGCCAGGCGCATCGGCAGGTCGCGGTAGCTGTGCAGACCCTGGTTATAAATCTGGATGTGGCAGGGGCAGTTCATCGGCTTCACCGCGTAGGTGCGGTTTTCCGACTCGGTGATGAACATCTCCTTGATGAACTTGTCCGCGTGGCCGGATTTCTCCCACAGCTTGATGTCGACGACCTCCGGAGTATTCACTTCCTGGTAACCGTTCCTGCGCAACTGCTTGCGAATGTAGTTTTTGACCTCGGTGTAGATGCGCCAGCCCTTGTCGTGCCAGAACACCATGCCCGGCGCTTCTTCCTGGAAGTGGAACAGGTCCAGTTGCTTGCCCACCCGGCGGTGGTCGCGTTTTTCCGCTTCTTCCAGGCGGTGCAGGTAGGCATCGAGGTCCTTCTTGTTGGCCCAGGCCGTGCCGTAGATGCGCTGCAGCATTTCATTGTCGCTGTTACCACGCCAGTAGGCGCCGGCCAGCTTGGTCAGCTTGAATTCGCCCAGGCGGCCGGTATCCGGCACATGCGGCCCGCGGCAGAGGTCTACCCATTCACCCTGCCGGTAGAGTGAAATGTCTTCACCTTCGGGCAGGTCACGGATGATCTCGGCCTTGTAGGTTTCTTTTTCCTGCTCGAAAAACTGGATGGCTTCGCCGCGGCTCCAGACTTCCCGTGTTACCGGCAGTTCATCCCTGGCGATGCGACGCATCTCGGATGCAATCCGGTCCAGGTCTTCCATGGTAAAGCCCGGCGGGTAGGAGAAATCGTAAAAGAATCCGTCTTCGATCACCGGGCCGATCGTACACTGCGATTCCGGATACAGGCGCTCCACCGCCATCGCCATCAGGTGAGCCGTCGAATGACGGATGATGTCCAGGCCTTCCGGATCCTTGCCGGTAATGATGCGTAGCGTCGAATCATTTTCGATAAGGTGGCTGGCGTCACGCAGCACGCCATCGACTTCGCCGGCCAGGGTTGCTTTTGCCAGGCCGGGGCCGATATCTTTGGCCACGTCCATCACCGTGACTGCTTTTTCAAAATTCCTTTGACTTCCGTCAGGTAGCGTAATCGCCGGCATGACTCTTTAATCTCCTTGAATTTTTTACCCGGATACAAAAAAAGGCGCAAAGCGCCCTTTGGTTCGCGCTTTGCCGCTCCCCTGCTTCAGAAGGTAGTTCGTGTGCGGGTTTTCATGGGGCTTATTGTACGGCGTATCCGGGTTTCATGAAAGGTGTCGGGACATTTCAATTTCCACCAGCGTATTACGCCCTGCCCCCTGCTGTGGAGTCTCGAATGTGGCGGATATTTCATCCTGATTACTGACCTTAATCATTTTTCAATCTCTTAATATTACAGATAATTGAACTTCATCATTTGGGTGGTTATTTCCTCTTAAAGCCTTATTTAAAAACAGTGGAATTGATTATTATGAATATTAATACTAAACCGAATAGATGGCTCGTAGTTGTTGGCGCAATATTGATTCAGCTGGCCCTGGGCGCCCTGTATGCCTGGTCTGTTTTCACCAAGCTTTTAACCGATCCCGCAGGGATCTATCAATTTACCGCGACGCAAACGGCCTGGATTTTTTCAGCGGGCCTGGTGACTTTTGCGCTGGTGATGGTGCTGGCCGGGCGCTGGCAGGTAAAAACCGGACCCCGACTGATGACCATCCTCGGCGGCCTGTTGCTCGGCCTGGGTTTCGTGCTGGGCGGGCTGTTTGGCAGCACGTTCTGGACGCAGTTCCTGTTTATCGGCATCGTCGCGGGCGCCGGCATCGGTATGGCCTACGTGGTGCCCATAGCTGTTGGCGTTAAATGGTTCCCGGACAAGAAAGGTACGATTACCGGGTTGGCGGTAGCCGGTTTTGGATTTGGCGCGACGATCTGGGTAAAACTGGCCGGTTCATGGTTCGGCGGACTGCTCAATAGCGCCGAGGTTTTCGGCCTGCCCCCGGTGCAAAGCGTTTTCCTGATTTACGGAATCGTTTTCGCCGCACTGGTGCTGTTGGGCAGCGTCGTGATGGTCAACCCGCCCGAAGATTACAGCCCGAAAGGATGGAACCCTGCTGAAGCCGCTGCGGTCGCGAAATCCAACGGCAATGGTTTCACGCCGGGACAGATGATCCGGACACCCCAGTTTTATGCGATCTGGCTGGTATTCGCTTCCTCGGCCATCGCCGGCCTGATGGTCATTTACTGCATCCAGTTATTTGGCATGGATGCACTGGAATACCGCGGAGTGCCGAATGCGATCGTGATCACCGGCACCGCCATGGCCTGGTACGCGATTTTCAACGGGCTGGGCCGCATCCTGTGGGGCATGATTTCCGACCGCACCGGCCGGAAATACGCAATTATTGCCATGTCGGCCTTCCAGGGTCTCGTCATGCTGGCCATGTACCATGGTTTCATCAATTTCGGCCTGGCCACCGGACTGGTCATTGGCGCCTCTTTTGTCGGCTTCAACTACGGCGGTATCTTCGCCCTGTTTCCCGCGATCACGGCTGACTACTTTGGCAACAAGGAGGTGGGCAGAAACTATGGCTGGGTTTTCACGGCCTATGGTGTTGCCGGGATTCTCGGCCCGCTCCTGGCCGGTTTGTTCAAGGACGCCGCCGCGATGGGCGATTCACCAAAGGTCTGGATGACGCCTTTCCTGATAGCCGCAGTAGCCTGCCTGCTGGGCTCGCTGATCATGCTGTTTACCAAAACACCGAGCAGGCCACAGCCGGAAATCCTGCTGGATCGGAAGCCGACTACTGCAAACAACCTGAATACGGCGCACATCCGGAGATAATTCAACTCCCTGCACACGCTAATCAGTGATAAAAAAAGCCGGCCTGAACAGGATTCAGGCCGGCTTCTTCAGTTATATGGTGGGCACGGACAGTTTCGAACTGTCGACCCCTGCGATGTCAACACAGTGCTCTACCCCTGAGCTACGCGCCCATATATTGCACCCCGATTATAGCAAAAGTGTGCTCTGGATCGGGGCGCGAAATTTATCACATTAAGGAACCCCCAACAACTAATGGATCCTCTGATTAGAGGATCCTTAAAATCGAAATGGTTCTCGGGGCGTGGTTTTGTTACTCTTCACCGATGCCGTCACCGTTTGTTCATCTGCACCTCCACTCCGAATATTCGATGGTGGACGGCACGGTGCGCATCAAGCCGCTGATTGAAAAAGCCCGCGAGCTGGGCATGCCGGCCATAGCAGTTACGGACCAGCATAATCTCTTCGCGCTGGTCAAATTTTACCGCGCCGCCGAAGCCGCCGGCATCAAGCCCATTGTCGGCGCAGATGTCCTGATCCGTTCCCCGGAAGAACCGGACTCCACCTCGCGCCTGGTGCTTTTATGCCAGGACCGGGCAGGATACCTGAACCTTTGCGCCTTGCTCAGCCGGGGCTACCTGGAAGGCCAGCACCACGGTGTTCCCTACGTACGACCAGACTGGGTGACCCAAGCATTCCGACGGCCTGATCGCACTCTCGGCAGGCCGCGACGGCGATGTCGGCCAGGCCATCCTTGCCGGACACCCCAACCGGGCACGCAAACTGGCCGCCGGCTGGGCCAAAATTTTTCCCGACCGCTTTTATATCGAGTTGCAACGGACCGGGCGGGAACAGGAACAGCAATATGAAAATGCAGCGCTCGCCATCAGCTCTGCGCTGAACCTGCCGGTGCTTGCCAGCAACGACGTGCGCTTCCTGGACCGTGAAGACTTCCAGGCCCACGAAGCCCGGGTTTGCATTCATGACGGCCGCTTGTTGTCGGATAAACGACGCGAGTTGCGCTACTCGCCGGAACAGTACCTGAAAAGCAGCGAACAGATGCAGGAACTGTTTGCCGACCTGCCCGAAGCTCTGGAAAACGCGTACCAACTGGCCATGCGTTGCAACCTGCAGATGGAGTTCGACACTTACTACCTGCCGAATTTTCCAACCCCGGATGGCATCAGTGTTGCGGACCACCTGCGCCGCGAATCGGAGGCCGGGTTGCAGGCCCGTTTCAAGGTGCTGCCGCCGAGCAAAAAATTTCCGCTGCAGACTTACGAACAAAGGTTGGAACACGAGCTTGATGTCATCAATAAAATGGGATTCCCCGGATATTTCCTGATCGTTGCGGACTTCATCCGCTGGGCGAAGCAGAATGACATTCCGGTCGGCCCGGGGCGCGGTTCCGGCGCGGGTTCCCTGGTGGCCTACGCACTGGGCATTACGGACCTCGACCCCATGGTGCACGAACTGCTGTTCGAGCGCTTCCTGAACCCCGAGCGAATTTCGATGCCGGATTTTGACGTCGATTTCTGCATGGAGAAAAGAGACCTGGTGATCGACTACGTGGCCAGGACCTACGGTCGGGACCAGGTCGCCCAGATCATCACCTATGGCTCCATGGCAGCCAAAGCCGTGGTTCGCGACTGCGGTCGG
The DNA here is from genome assembly GCA_963766195.1 of uncultured Gammaproteobacteria bacterium. Taxonomy (GTDB): domain Bacteria; phylum Pseudomonadota; class Gammaproteobacteria; order Xanthomonadales; family SZUA-36; genus JAHEFT01. The sequence goes on along the minus strand of CAVXYY010000016.1, from coordinate 41,563 downwards.
GTGTTGGGGCATGGCTACGGCTTTGTCGACAGCATTGCCAAGCTGATTCCGCCGGCCCCGGGGACCATGCTCACCGACGCCCTGCGGGACGAGCCCCAGCTCAGGCAACGCTACGAGGAGGAAGAGGAAACCCGCGCCTTGCTCGACCTCGCCATGTCCCTGGAAGGGATCAAGCGGAATGCGGGCAAACACGCTGGCGGCGTGGTCATCGCGCCTTCTCCGCTGACCGATTTCACCCCGCTTTTCTGTGAAGCCGGCGGCGGCAGTATCGTGACCCAGTTTGACAAGGATGACGTGGAAACGATCGGGCTGGTCAAGTTCGACTTTCTCGGCCTGCGCACACTGACGATCATCGACTGGACACTGAAAGCCATCAACGCGCAGCGCGCCGAAGCCGGGCAGACGCCGATCGAACTCGCAACGTTGCCGATGAACGATCCGGCAGCCTTCAAACTCCTGCAGGCTTGCCAGACCACGGCCGTGTTCCAGTTGGAGTCGCGCGGCATGAAAGACCTGATCCGCAAACTGGTGCCGGACAGCTTTGATGAAATTGTCGCGCTGGTCGCCCTGTTCCGCCCGGGTCCACTGGAATCAGGCATGGTCGATACCTATATCGAGTGCAAACACGGGCGCACCGCGGTGCGCTATCCCCACCCGGCCCTCGAGCACATACTCAAACCCACCTATGGCGTGATCCTGTACCAGGAGCAGGTGATGCAGATCGCCCAGGAACTGGCCGGATACACGCTGGGTGCCGCCGATATCCTGCGCCGGGCGATGGGCAAGAAAAAGCCGGCCGAGATGGCGAAACAGCGCATCATCTTCATTGAAGGCGCCATTGAACGCGGGGTCGACGAAGACATCGCCAACCTGATTTTTGACCAGATGGAGACCTTTGCCGGCTACGGTTTCAACAAGTCCCATTCCGCGGCTTATGCATTGATTGCTTACCAGACAGCCTGGTTGAAAACGCATTACCGGTCCTTTTTCATGGCCGCGGTGCTTTCGTCCGACATGGACAATACCGATAAAGTCGACGAGTTCATTCACGAATGCCGTGCCCTCGGCCTGAAAGTGCTGCCGCCTGACATCAACAGCTCACTGCACGCCTTCACCGCGGTGGATGACAATACGATTCTTTACGGCCTCGGCGCGCTGAAAGGCGTCGGGCATGCCGCCATCGACATCATTGAAAAAGACCGCGATACCAATGGACCGTTCAGCGACCTGTCGGATTTCTGTAACCGGATGGATCACCAGAAAGTCAACAAGCGCGCGATGGACGTGCTCGTCCGTTCGGGCGCCCTGGACAAACTGGATCCCGATGGCAATCGCGCGAGGATGATCAATGAACTGCCGGAGGCGGTCCACGCCGCGGAGCAATTTCAGCGCGATCGCGAGTCGGGCCAAGTGGATATGTTTGGCGGGTTCAACGCATCGAGCGCGCCACACATCACGGAGCACAGTGACGTCATACCATGGACCCGGTTGCAGGAACTGCAGGCCGAACGCGACACGCTCGGTCTTTACCTGACGGGGCACCCGGTCGAATTGCAGGCCGAGGACATGGCGCGGTTCACGGCCGGCACGCTGGCATCAATCGGTAGCAGGTTGCCGGCCGACAGCAAGAAGAACTGGAATGGCACACCGATGGTCCTGGCCGGCCTGGTTCACGGAGTCCGCCGCCGGGGCAATCGCGGCGGATTCGTTGTGCTGGAAGATCACACCGGCAGAATCGAGGCCTCGATTTTCGATGACGGCTGGGCGCTATACGCCGATATGCTCGTCAAGGATGAGATTATCGTGGTTGAAGGCCGGGTGACCAGGGACAATTTTTCCGATGGTTTCCGCATGAAGGTTCAGAAGGTCATGACCCTCTCTGAAGCCAAATCGCGTTTTGCCAAGGGCATCCAGGTTTCGTTGCGCGGCCCGGGCGAGGGAATTTGCTCGTCACTGCAGTCCACGTTCGTTCCCTACCGCAACGGGTCAGCCCAGGTCTGGCTTGACTACAGTAACCCGCGCGCGCGGGTCCGGATGGAACTGGGTGAAGAATGGCAGGTAAAAGCCTGTGAAGAACTGGTCGCTGCACTGGGTGAACTGGAGATGGTCAGCGAAGCCAGGCTGGTTTATTAGGCAGGAATCGGCGTAGGAGCGATTTTAATCGCGATAAACCCGATCGCGAATGAATTCGCTCCTACAGGGCTTGCTGGTAACGCCGGTACAGGATTTTCACCCGGCGCACGTACTCCTGGGTCTCGTCATAGGGCGGTATCCCGCCGTATTTGCTCACCGCCGCCGGGCCCGCATTGTAAGCTGCTGCCGCCAATTCAAAATCTCCGTCAAACTCATCCAGCAACCGGGAAAGGTAATGCGCACCCCCGCGAATGTTGTCGCCCGGATCGAAAGGGTGAATCACGTTGAGTTCAGCCTGGGTTGATGGCATCAACTGCATCAGCCCCTGGGCGCCCTTGGGAGACTGCGCATCCGGCTGATAGGCCGACTCGGCGTGGATGATCGCCCGGATGAGAGATTCATCTACCGCGTTATACCTGGAGGCAGAACGAATTTCCGCGCGATAGGCCTGCGTATTCAACGGCACTTTCTCCCAGCTGATCGAACGGCATTTGGGATCGGCCGCATAACACGGGAACCGCAGGACCTGGAAATCCTGGTCTTTCGGCGGAGCGATGTTGGAATACGTGACAATGCCATTTTCATCCACCCACTTGTATACCTGGGCATGGGCGGATAAAGCCACCAATCCCAGGAGCAAAGTCGCGACGGTGACTGTCTTCCTGATAAATTTCCCTGCTATCCCTTGCACCATTGACTTCCCATTTCCGTGGTTTGTTTCAAATGAGCACGACCTATTTTAAACTGAATCAGGTAATTGTTTCATCGGGGAGAAGATTATGGGCAGTTTACTCGCTTCACTGATTGTTGGCGGCATCGCCGGCTGGCTGGCCGGCGTGATCATGAAAGGCCAGGGCCTGGGTGTCCTGATGAACATCATCGTCGGCATCATCGGCGGCGTCATCGGCGGTTGGCTGTTCGGCCTGTTTGGCGCCAATCTTGGCGCCGGAATCATTGGCTCCGATCATCACTGCGACGATCGGCGCCGTGATCCTGTTGTGGCTCGTGGGGAAGCTGAAAGGAAAAGCATAATCGCGGACGCGCGACGCTAATCGGCTCATACTCGTGGCACATATTAATCGCGGATGAATCCGCTCCTACCGGCGGCGCAGGCATGACGTAGGAGCGATTTCAATCGCGATTTACACATGGCAGTAGCCGGCGCCGTTTTTCTCGAAATAGCGCTGGTGGTATTCCTCGGCGCGCCAGAACGTTGCCGCCGGCGATACCTCGGTAACCACGGCAGCCGGCCATTTGCCTGATGCGTTAACTTCCGTGATTTTCTGGCGGGCGGCCGAGCGCTGCGCCTCATCGTGCCAGAATATGGCGGAACGGTACTGGCTTCCGAAATCCGGCCCCTGGCGATTCAGCGTGGTCGGGTTGTGCATGTCGAAGAAAAGGTCCAGGAGTTCCCCGTAGCTGGTCTTCTCGTCGTCGAAAGTCACCTGGACCGTTTCCGCATGGCCGGTGTTGCCGCCACAGACTTCCTTGTAGGTCGGGTTTTCCGTCTACCCCGCCCATGTAACCGGAAACCGCGTCCAGCACGCCTTCAACTTCACGGAAACGCGCTTCAACACCCCAAAAGCAACCCGCCGCAAAACTTGCAGTCTGTTGACTCATTCTCCACTCTCCTTTTCGTTGTTGTCGCGGCGCAGGCGGATCACTCCCTCCTGTGCCGTGCTGGCCACCAGGTTGCCTTGCCGGTCAAAAATCATTCCTCTCGCGAGCCCGCGGCCTCCACTCGAACTGGGGCTGTCACACACATAAAGCAACCAGTCGTCCAGCCGGAAATCCCGGTGAAACCACATCGCATGATCGAGGCTCGCGATGATCAGGTTACCCTGCACCCACGAAATGCCGTGCGGCAGGGTTGCAGTACCCACCAGGTGGAAATCCGACACGTAAGCCAGTATCGCACGATGCAGGCGCGGGTCATCCTCCAGTGGACCGTGCAATTTGAACCAAAGTTCCTTGAACGGTGGCTGCGGCGCCGGGTGGTCGGGGTCGGAACCCCGCACAGCGCGGAACTCGAATGGCCCGAAGCGATCCAGCCAGCGCTGCATGCTCTTGGGCATATGGTCGAATTCTGTCCGCGGTAACAATGCGATGGGGTTCAATGTCTTCCGGTGGCGGAACTTCAGGCATGCCAAACTGGTGCTCCAACCCCTCCTCTTCCACCTGGAAAGACGCCGCCAGTGTAAAAATGGGACGACCGTGCTGGATCGCCACGACACGGCGCGCACTGAAACTGCCCCCATCCCGGCTGCGGTCGACACTGTAAACGATCGGCGCGTTGTGATCGCCGGCGCGGAGAAAATAGGCGTGCAGGGAGTGCGCCAGCCGGTCTTCGACCGTGTAACTGGCCGCCAACAGGGCCTGGGCCAGAACCTGTCCGCCAAAAACACGCTCGGTGCCGATGTCGCGGCTTACCCCGCGAAACAGGTTGTCTTCGAGCGTTTCCAATTGCATCAACCTGAGGAGCTCATCAAAGGCTTCTGACTGTCTGGTCATGGACGGCTAATTCCTGTGGAACCTCGATTCAAATTGGTTACCATGGTGGCATGTCCGGTGCCCAAGTCCAAGAGTTCTGTTCAGCCGCAGAAGTCGAGTCATGGCTGAAGCTGAAAACCCTGCTGCCGGCGGCAAACCGCCGTTCCCTGGCCGCCACGGCTGTCGGCTCTGCTGCGGGAAATCCATCAAGACCGGCTCATCAGCATCGGCATTGCGGGCGCCCCGGGGAGTGGAAAATCAACCCTGTCCTACGTGCCTGGCTCATTGCCTGAACGAAAGCGGCGTTCCTGCCTGTCTGCTTTCGCTCGATGACTATTACCTGGGCCGGGCTGAAAGAGCGCAACTGGCGACGGAAATTCATCCCCTGCTTCGTCACCGCGGGGTGCCCGGGACCCACGATCTCAGCCGCCTGCTGGACAGATTATGACCACCTCAGGAACGGCCAGGTCGACAGAGTTGCGGCTGCCGGTTTTTGACAAGTCAGTCGACGACCGGGCTGCCGAATCTGAATGGCGTCCAGTGGACTCCGCCCCACGGGTCATTATCATCGAGGGCTGGTGTATCGGTGCAAGGCCGCCAAGAAATGCAGATGTGCAGGAACCGGTTAACGATTTGGAACGCCTCGAGGACGCCGGATGCACCTGGCGCAACCATGTTCAGCATCAATGGCAACTCATGCACCAAGCCCTCGACAAGCGCCTGGACCAGGTATGGTACATTCGGGTTCCCGGCTGGGATTCGGTCATTGACTGGCGCTGGCAACAGGAGCAGGAACTGGCGCAGCGGCGGCTGCGCAACCGCCACGAAGTGGAGACTTTTTCTTGCCGTTTTCGAGAGAATATTCCGGCAGATGCAAAAAAATTATCCGCAGTGGGCAGACCGGGTCATCGCGGCAGACCGCAAACACGAATTCCGCCTGCTAACGTAAACACTAACAAGGACTTGATTCCGTGAAGCCGATAAAATCCTTCCTCTGGCATGACTACGAAACGTTTGGCGCCAACCCGATGGCAGACAGGCCAGCGCAATTTGCGGCCCTGAGGACCGATCCGGATCTCAACCCGATTGATGACCCGGTGACCTGGTACTGCGCTCCATCCGACGACGTGTTGCCTCACCCGATGGCCTGCCTGATCACCGGTATCACGCCACAGGAGGCCAGGATCAAAGGGCTTGTCGAAACCGAATTTGCCGGCAAAATCCTCGATGAAATGTCGCAAGCCGGGAACCTGCAGCGCGGGTTACAACAGCATCCGCTTCGATGACACCGTCACGCGAAACCTGCTGTACCGAAACTTCCGCGACCCTTACGAGCGCGAGTACCGGAACGGCAACTCCCGCTGGGACCTGATCGACCTGGCGCGGATGTGTTACGCGCTCCGGCCCGAAGGCATCGAGTGGCCGATGCACGAACCGGGCAAACCCAGTTTTCGACTGGAAGACCTGTGCAGTGCGAACGGGATTGCACACCAGGGCGCGCACGATGCCCTGGTGGATGTGCGCGCCACCATCGACCTGGCGCGTCGACTGAAAGCAGCCCAGCCAAAATTGTTCGAGTGGGCGCTGCAAATGCGCGAGAACGAACAGGTGGCGACAAGTTGCTGGATACCGTCGAGCCATCGCCGGTGCTGCACACGTCTCGTCCCGCATACCCGCCATGCGCGGTTGCACCGCCATGGTTCTGCCCCTGGCGGTCATGCCGGACCGGCCCAAGTCGGTGATCGCATTTGACCTGTCAGCCGACCCCGGCCCCTGTTCAGTGAACCTGCCGACGTCATTCACGACCTGGTATTTACCCCGGCCGATGACTTACCGGAGGACATGGAACGTTTGCCGTTGAAGACCATTCATGGCAACCACGTACCGATGCTGGCCCCCATCGGCACACTCATCGGGGTCGACACGAACCGGATCAACCTGGACCCGGAACGCTGCAAACAGACACGCCCAGCCAGTTACTCGCTTCACTCGACGTGGTCAGGGAGAAAGTGATCGAAGCGTTTTCGACGCCCCGCGAGGATTCGCTGACAGTTCTGATCCAGACAGAATGCTGTACTCCGGCGGTTTTTTTTCGGCCGCCGATCGACACCTGATGAAAAAGATCCTGCTTGTGCCTCCCGCACAACTGGGCAAACATCTTTGGTCTTTCCAGGACACCCGCCTTCCATTGATGCTGTTCCGTTACCGGGCCCGTAATTATCCGGACACCCTGAGCATGGAGGAATCCCGTTTCTGGGAGCAGGACAAGCGTTCGCGACTGATCGAAACCAACTGACCCGGATTATTTCACGCTGCACGACTTCGGGCAGGCGATGAGGAGTTGCGGGAACAGAAAATGAGGAGCCTGAGGCACAGAGAATCCTCGACAAACTGGACGCATGGGTGATTGATTCGGGCATCGGCAACCTGTGAATTCACCAATTCCTCCACACAGACTCCCTGCAAACCTGAAAAGGCCGATCATCCCGGTAGACGTGACAAATCTATTTCAATGACTTACGAGCTACTTCCTCTATTTGATTCGAATTGTTTATACACAAGTGACTGATTGTCTTTGTGACAGAATTTTTACATTCTCTGGAGCTCCGTCGACCGCACCCATTCACTATATCTAATTGTTTTTTAATAGACTATATTTAAAGTGGTCAATTTTTGATCAAACCAGAACGATGCCCACGACACCTGTGACCCCGCAGCTTTCTTAACAGGGTTATCCACAGCTTTTGTGGATAAGTTTTTCAGGCCACATTCAGCGCGAGTTGCAGCCCGTCTGGCGGCCTGGAAATCGACTGCTTTCCGGGTGTTGGCTCTACGCCTGAGCCGCCTTCTGGCCATCGGTGAAACAAATTCCACATGTGAACCATCTGAAAACTGCAGCATCCAGATCTCGCGAACCTCCTCGCCCGGCTGAGTCACGGCCACGACGCCGGTAATCGTTTTGCCAATCAGGTCCTGGTTTGCTCTCATTTCGTGCTCCTTGAAAAAACTGATCTTCAGTGTGTATTCATTAAACTTCATGCTCTTCTCAAAACGTGAGAGCTCCAAGATTGCAGAAAATTCCGGGCCGGATTGTCCGCCCGGAAAAGAGGCTTGCAGCCGACATTCAGTTCTTTGCCGCCCCCCCTGCTTCCTGCAGAATGATCAGGTCGCGATTCTGATCGATGGTTTTCAGGCCGATCCCCTTGACGTTCACCAGTTCATCGACATGGTCAAATGATCCGTTGGCTTCGCGATATTCGACAATCGACTGGGCCTTGCTGAGTCCGATACCTTTCAGGCTTTCGGATATTTCTTCAGCGGAAGCCGTGTTGACATTGACCGGGCCGGCCGCCCATACCGAAGTAAAGAACAAGCCGCTTGCGATTAAGCTCAGGAGAAATTTCATAACATGCATCCCTCGTTTGGTGGTTAGACAAAGCACAAAAATCTGTGCTGCGAATTACTGAAAAGTGCAGGATCAAGATTAATCACGCCGCCGGAATTTCCATAGATGGATTCAGCCCGTTTGCCTGTAGGAAATCGGAGCCGCCTTTTCCGCGATCGGCCTTGAACAGACCACAACGTTCCGGCACAATGCCTTTCCCCGGCTTTCCGGGGACTTCAAGGGTGGCCCCCGCTGGTCCCCCCGCGACGACAAGTTGTGAACCCCGTCAGGCCCGGAAGGGAGCAGCGGCAACAATGGACTCGGGCGCCGGGGTGTGGCGGGCGGGGGTTGCCACCATCTTCCGCTTCCAGTTTGCTATAGTGGACCAAATGAACCTCGTTGAGACGCCATAGATGAGTTACCAGGTCCTGGCGCGCAAATGGCGCCCGAAAACCTTCAAACAGCTCGTCGGCCAGGAGCACGTATCACAGGCCCTGATTAATGGCTTGGACCAGGACCGGCTGCACCATGCATTCCTGCTTACAGGAACGCGGGGAGTGGGTAAGACCACGATTGCGCGAATCCTGGCCAAGTGCCTCAACTGTGATACCGGCGTCAGCTCGACACCTTGCGGCGAATGCAGCAGTTGCGTGGACCTGGACGATGGCCGGTTCGTCGACATGATCGAAATTGATGCCGCATCGCGAACCGGCGTGGAGGATATGCGCGACCTGCTGGAGTCGGTGCAATACACGCCCACGAGAGGCCGTTACAAGGTCTACATCATCGACGAAGTACATATGCTATCCAACAGCAGTTTCAACGCGCTGCTGAAAACGCTGGAAGAGCCGCCGCCGCATGTCAAGTTTGTGCTGGCGACCACCGATCCCGATAAAATTCCCGTCACGATCCTGTCCCGCTGCCTGCGTTTCAACCTGCGCCGGCTTTTGCCGGACCAGATAACCGCTTATCTCAAAGAACTGATCAGCGTCGAAAACATTGAAGCTGAACCCGAAACGCTGACCGTGCTGGCGCGGGCTGCTGACGGCAGCATGCGGGACGGGCTCAGCCTGCTGGACCAGGCCATCGCTTTTGGAGGCGGCAAGCTTGCGATGACCGACCTCAAAAAAATGCTCGGCCTGGTCGATCGTGCGCACGTCACTTCGATGATCCATGCGTTGGCGTCTGATAATGCCCAGGCCGTGCTCGGCATCGTGGAAGACCTGGTTTCACAATCCCGCGACCTGGAGACGGTGTTGCTGAACCTCGCCGAGGTATTGCACCGCGTGACGCTGGTGCAGTGCGTGCCGGGCTACCGGGACCCGGAGCGCAGCGACTGGGACGCGATCGAAGAACTGGCCGGGCACCTGACAGCAGAGGACGCCCAGTTGTTTTACCAGATTGCGATCAAGGGCCGGGCCGAACTGGGGCTGGCGCCTGACCCGCGAACCGGCCTTGAAATGACCTTGTTGCGCATGCTGGCTTTCCGGCCGGCAGACGCGCCCGGATCGGCACCGGCGCCAGGTTCCACGAAGCCTGCAAAACAGGCGCAAAAGCCCGCCCGGGGCCGGACCAGCCCCGCGACGGCCAAACCCCGCGGAATCCGCCGGACCCAAACCTCCCGCGGCGGCAGGTTCCGACTGGGTGTCATTGCTCAATGACCTGGACCTCGTCGGACAGGCCCGCGAACTTGCCCGTAACGTTCAGCTCAAATCCCGGTCTGATGACCGTTGGGATTTCGAAATCGCTCCAGGCCTCAGGTACCTGGGTTCGGAAAGCTGTGTAGACCGGCTGAGCCAGGCCATCAGCAGCCGGCTGGGGCACCGGGTTAATGTCCGCATCATCGACAACGAGTCCACTAAATTGGAGACTGCGGCCGCGCTTGAGGCGCAAAAGGTTCGCAACAGCATGAGTGAAGCAGAACGGGCCATCAACGACGACCCGACCGTGCGCGAACTCAAAGAACAGATGGGGGCGAAGTTGGTCGAGGACTCGATACAACCGATCCAGTAATTTTATTTATATTCAGGAAACGTATAAACATGAAAGGAAATATCGCAGGCCTGATGCAGCAGGCTCAGAAAATGCAGCAGGAAATGCAAAAAGCCCAGGAAGAACTGGCGCGGATGGAAGTCACCGGCGAGGCGGGTGGAGGCCTGGTCAAGGTGACCATGACCGGCAAGCATGCCGTGCGCCGGGTGGAAATCGACCCTTCGCTGCTCGATGACAAGGAAATGCTCGAAGACATCGTCACTGCCGCGGTCAACGACGCGGTCAATCGTATTGCCTCGACAACCGCGGAACGCATGTCGAACATGACTGCGGGGATTTCACTTGCCGCCTGGCATGAAACTGCCGTTCTGATCAGCGTATGAGTCTGGAACCGCTGCTGGATCAACTGATCGAATCACTGCGCTGCCTGCCGGGTGTCGGGCCCAAGTCGGCGCAACGGATGGCGCTGCACCTGCTTGAACGGGACCGCGAAGGTGGAAAACGCCTGTCCGGCATCCTGGACAAGTCGATGGAACACATCGGCCGGTGTTCCATCTGCCGCAACCTGACCGAGCACGAAATCTGCCAGATCTGCGCCAACGAGCAGCGCGACAAGTCCCAGCTCTGCATCGTGGAATCACCCAGTGACGTCATCGCGATTGAGCAGGCCACCGGTTACCGCGGGCGCTACTTTGTGCTGATGGGGCGGCTATCCCCGCTGGACGGTATCGGCCCGGCAGAGCTGGGGCTGGAGCAGCTGGGCGAGCAACTGGCCAGCCAACCGCCCGGGGAAATGATCATCGCCACCAACCCCACCGTGGAAGGCGAAGCGACCGCTTATTATCTGCAGCGCATGGCCCAGAAACACGGGGTTGCGGTGACCCGGATCGCCCATGGAGTGCCGCTCGGCGGCGAACTGGAATTTACCGACCAATCAACCATTGCCCACGCTTTTTCCAGCCGTCTGGCAATCTGACGTAGGAGCGAATTCATTCGCGAAGAGACTCCCTGCGCGCTTTTCAGCCGTTCCCGATAGCGGTTCAGAGGGCGATCGCGGATGAATCCGCTCCTACGATACCCTCGAGTTCCAGAGCTGCAGCAGGCAGGCGTAGAATTCGCACTGCAGCGCCAGCTGTTTCTTATCCCAGCGCACGGCCGGCCGCCCCAGGTACGCGTCCAGAAAGCCGCGGCTCAATGCGGGATCCAGTGCATGGTGCTGCACGACGACCGCGAGGTCGAAAAAACGGATGTCCAACACCTGCGTACTCCCAGTCGATCAGCATCAATGGCTCCCCTTCCAGAATGTTCTGGCAGACCAGGTCGTTGTGGCACAGGACCTGACCGGGCGAAGCTTCACTGATTTTCCGCATCAGGTTTTCAGCCTTGCCGAGGATTGACCGGGACGCTTCACTGTCGAGTTGCAGCCGCGTATCGCCGGGCAGCGGCGAGCGGATCAAACGCGTCACCGACGGCCGGCAGGCCGTGCAGCTTGCGTCAACAGGCGGGCCAGCCGTTCCAGCTTGTCCGGATTGCGCAGGTCGCAATCATCCAGCTCCTTCCCGCCTGATAACGGCGTAAGTACACTCCGCCCCGGGATCAGAATAAACGGGCTCCGGCGCGAGGCCGGCGTCGGAAACCACTTCGGAGACCCGGTACTCGTTGCGGCGATTAAGACCCAGGCTGGCCGCCCCGGGTTTGTCCAGTCGCAAAACGAATTGCGCACCATCCTACTCCGCCCGAAAACTCGCATTGGTCGGGCCGTCAGAGAGCGCGTCGAGCAGTGTTGCGCCCGCCATGCCCGGGATGGCTCTGCAGCGCCCGTTCGGCTGAATCCCGTCCCGGATGTGCGCCTTTCATGCGGCCGTTTCCAGCATGCTGGCGCGCCAGCTGCGGTAGCCGATCACGATCATGACCAGGTAGGCAGCAAACAGCGCCGCCGTGAAGTAGAGTTCGCGCGAAAAATACAGCCCGATCGACACTGCGTCGATAAGAAACCAGTAAATCCAGTTTTCAAGCACTTTTTGCGCCACCATGAAGGTCGCGATCACCGCACCCCAGGTGGTGAAGGAATCGAGAAACGGCAGGGCTGCAGCGCTGTAGCGCGAGAGCAGCTCGCCGCTGATCAACACCAGGAACATGACTGCTGCAACGGCCAGCAGGTGAAACCGCAAAGGCCAGGTCGTGACTTCGAGTTCCACGCCACCGGCCCCGCCATGGCGCCATTCGTACCAGCCGTAGACCGCCATCCCCAGGTAAAACACCTGCAGGGCCGACTCCATGTACAACCTGGCCTGGAACATGATGAACAGGTACAGCAAGGTGCTGACCGCAGCCGCTGCCCAGCACCAGATGTTCTGCCGGATGGCGAGCACCAGGTAAACGACGGCCAGGATGACGGCCAGCACTTCCCACCACTGCAATGTGGTCATTTGCCAGTCCATGCGCTTACCCGGTTTTTCAGGCATCAGGTGTAAGGCTTGGCGGCCTGCCAATCTCGAGATCCACGTTCAGGTACTTCACCACCAGGACCACGGTGTTGCTGGAGGCGCGCCATAACGGCTCGCATGCAGTGATTGATCGCGCCGGTCACCGCTTCGAACTCACCCCGCAACTGGGTGCTCAGCTGGTTGGTGACGATTTCGATCCCATCCTGCTCGCGGATGTCCTTGATGAACCGGATGATTTCAGGCACCGGGCCGTCTTTCAGCGGGTACAGGCTCAGGTCTGCGACGATTTTCATTGCTCTGTTCTCCTCAAGGTCCCTCAAGGCCTGTTAACAGGTCCTAGAAACTATAACTGACTGTCATACCATAATGCCGGGGGTCGCCCAGCCTCGTGTAGAGGGTTCTCTCGAACCAGGGCGGCTCCAGTCCGAAGGAAAAACCGCGTGTGTAATAGGTTTCATCGAACAGGTTCCGTACCCAGCCATAAACCGACCAGCGGCTCCACTGTTTGCCAAACTTCAGGTTGACTACCTGGAACGCACCGGATTTCTCATCATGGCTGTAGTCGAAGTAATACGAGCCCACGGCGTTGAAATCCAGCCGCGCCATCCAGCCCCCGGGGTTGGCAAAGCTGGCGCCCAGGTTCAGTGTATAGGGCGGCGCATGCGCAAACTCGCGGCCGGTCAACCCGCCCGCGTATATCCGCTTCGCGTTCGAGCCCGTATTCGTCGATTTCCGATTTCAACAGACCCAGGCTGCCGTGCAGTTGCCAGGTATCGCTGACCTGCCAGGCCAGGCTGGCCTCAAGGCCCCAGGAATGTCCTTTCGCGTTGCTGGTGATGAAGATAAAGTCATTCGGATTGTCCGTGAACTGCGCAGAACTGCGGACCTGCATGTCCTTGCGATCCATGTAGAAAACGGCCGCCTCGAAACTCAGCTTCCCATCCAGCCAAAGCCCCTTGAGGCCGGCTTCGAAGTTGGTCAGGCGTTCCGGGTCGTAGGCAATGGCATCCACGCCCAGTCCGGCTTCGGGAACCAGCGCCCTGGCCAGGCTGGGGTTGAAACCACCGGCCTTGTAACCCCGTGAAACCAGTCCATACAGTCGTGCCTGGTCGTTCGCCTGGTATTCCAGGCTCAGATCTCCTCCCCACAGGTCTTCATCCGGGTCAAAGCTGTGCATGACCGGCTGATCCGGATCGCCATAGATGTAGTCTGTGAAGGAATCCGTGTAATCTGCTTTCCAGCGCTCAAACCGCACACCGGTATTCAGCCGCAGGCGGCCGGTCAGGTCGCTGTCAAGCCGGCCAAAAACAGAATAATTGGTGGATTTGTAGGCGCTATGCAGGCTGGTATCGTCCAGGCAGGGTGTACACCAGCTCCAGGGCGCATCCGCGCTGTCGTCGTACAGCCCGCTGGAAAGTATATCGTCGGACTCTTCCAGCCTCTGGGCATAAACACCGAGGACCCAGTCCGTGTGCCCGTTGAACAGACGTCCCTGCGGTGAAGACAGCAGTCGGAATTCCTGGGTCAGCGAATCACGGTCGCGCTGATCGGAGTAGACGTAGTCATAGCCATAAGGCGACCAGTAATCTTCATTGCCCCACTCGCCGTCGAACGAGAACAGCATGTCTGAATGGGCATAAGCCGGTGATGCTGACGAAATCGACGGATGAATTGACGGGTCCGGTCACTTTCAGCGATCCGCCCAGCGTTTCCTGTTCGTCGCGCCCGGGGCGGTTGCTGAACGTGACCCGGCCATTTTCAGGCGACCAGGCGTCATAACCGTTATCGAAGTCAGCATACAAAAAGCTTAACTTCGCCTCCCAGCCCTTGCCCAGGTCCCACAAGCAGTTTGCCGCGGCCAGTCCACTCGTCCCGCTCGTTGCTGTCGTCGATTCCCAGCCAGAAGTTGTCGTAAAAACCATTGCTTTGGTAGTGATGAATTGAAAAGCGCCCCTCCGTGCTGTCAGTCAACGCACCGCCGGCGGCCACGCCGGCCGCGAAGGTTTCATCGTTACCTGCAAGCACCTCCGCGGTAACGGACTTTTTCCCTGCCGGATCCACAGACTGCACGTAAACCATCCCCGCCAACGCGCTGGCGCCGAATCGCGTGGCTTGCGGCCCCCTGAGAACTTCCACGCTCTGGATATCAAACACCGAACTGATCCCGCCCACCCCCGACAGGTCAATGTCGTCGATGATGAAACCGATCGAGGGGTTCGGCGCCCCTTCGTATTGCTCGAGTTCTCCGATGCCGCGCAGCTGGAAATAGCGGGCCCGTGAGCCGTCACCGGAAAAATTCATGTTCGGCACCAGCCGGATCAACTCCTCAAAGTGCTGCAAAGCAGCTGTCTCGATGGTTTCGCGGTTGATGACCGTAATGCTTGAATCCACGTCCAAACTGGACGAGCGGCGAAATTCCGAGACAACGATCTCCTCCAGAGGCCCCGGGGGATAAAGAAGTTCCTCTTCAGCGGATTCGTTATCGGCGGCCACGGCGCACGACAACAAAACCAGCAAAACGAGAACAAAAATCTGGGTAAAATTCATATTGCGGATCTCAATCATCATCGAGATCCAGTTGAGCCTTCAGCGGGAATATTCGGGAACGTCCTATTCCTACGCCGGCATTAACCGGATCAGGTTCAAAGGGTTCCTGAAATCAGATCTCAGGCCGCGAGGCCACCCCTGAGGAATGCGTGATATTGTAACTGAAAATCAAAACACTAATCAGGGATTCCCTGAAAACATGCTCAAAAAATTAGCGGAACTCGAACAGCTGTCGCGCCAACTCGATCCTGGCACGGAAGTGCGAAAGAACCTTTTGGAACTGGCCGGCAACTATTCAGAGTCATTTCTTGGCCGGTTGCCGGACGCGAAGACCTATACCCGGGACGTCGGCCGAGCCGGCTTCAATGCCTCACCAATAGGTGAAGACCCCGCCCAGATGTCAGACCTGCTGGAATTTTTCCGCCGGGAAGTCGACACCACCGGGATACTGCCCGCCTCCGGTGGGCAAATGGGCTACATTCCCGGAGGGGGGCTCTATCCTTCGGCGCTAGGGGATTTTCTCGCCGACATCAGTAATCGCTACTCGGGCGTCGCTTTCGCCGGGCCGGGTGCGGCCGCCATGGAACATTTCCTGGTTAATTGGATGTGCCGCCTGGTCGGTTACCCGGAGTCTTCAGCCGGTGATCTCACTTCAGGCGGCAGCCTGGCCACGCTCTCGGCGCTGGTCACCGCCCGGGATGCTTGCGGCATTGATTACCGGACGATCCCGAATGCCTGTATTTACCTCACCGCGCAGGCACACCATTGCATTGGCAAGGCGCTGCACGTGGCCGGACTCAAAGACGTGCAAAAACGAACCATCCCGATGGATTGTTGCTTCCGCATGGATGTTGCGGCACTCGAACGGACCATCCGTGAAGACCAGGCGCAAGGCCTGAAGCCCTGGCTGGTCGTGGCTTCGGCCGGCACCACCGACACCGGCGCGGTAGATCCGGTTTCCCGGGTTGCTGACGTGGCGGCGAGGCACGGCGCCTGGTTTCACCTGGATGCCGCCTACGGCGGATTCTTCCTGCTTTGTGAAGAAGGTCGTGAATGCCTGGCCGGCGTTGAGCGGGCCGATTCGATCGTGATGGACCCGCACAAGGGCCTGGGCCTGCCTTACGGTACCGGCGCAGTACTGGTGAAGGACGGGACCAAGCTGGCGCGTTCAAACGCTTACTACGCCGATTACATGCAGGACGCCAAGCAACCGGAAACCGCCCAGACAGCAGACTTCTCCCCCGCCGACTATTCACTGGAACTGACACGCCCCTTCAGGGGGCCGGGGATGTGGTTTCCCCTGAAGCTGTTCGGCCTGAAGCCTTTTCGCGCCTCACTGGCGGAAAAAATCTGGCTGGCACGCTATTTTCACCGGGAACTGGGCAAAATGGAGGGTTTCGAAGCCGGTCCCTTCCCCGACCTTTCCATCGTTACGTTCCGCTATATTCCGGCTGATGGTGATGCCGACAACGCCAACCGGCGATTGCTCCAGGCCGTGCACGAAGACGGCAAGGTGTTCATTACTTCCACGCGGATTGAAGGCCGCTTCACATTGAGGCTGGCCGTGCTCAATTTCCGCACCCACCGGGAGACAATCGACTACCTGCTCGACCTGTTACGGAATGTGACCCGTCACTGGCCACAAGAAGCCCTAGAGACTGTAGTAGAGATTCATCTCGAACGGGTGTGGGCGGTTGCGGACCGCGATGACCTCTTTCATTTTCTCCGCGATCCAGCTGTCGATCAGTTCCTGGTTGAACACACCGCCTTCCATCAGGTAGGCATGGTCTTCCGCCAGGGCGGCCAGCGCCTCTTCCAGCGTTGCCGGAACGGGCGTGAGCATCGACTGGCGTTCCTCGGACCAGGCGAAGACGTTGTCGTCGAACGGTCCGAAACCGTTGTGTTCATCCGGCAGAATGCGGTTGCGGACACCGTCCAGGCCCGCCATCAGCAGGGCGCTCATCGCCAGGTAGTAATTGCAGGTGCCGTCACCGGTCCTGAACTCGATCCGCTTGGCTTCCTCGCTGGTGGCGTACTTGGGAATCCGGATGGCGGCGCTGCGATTGGCCAGGCCGAAAAACAACTTCACCGGCGCCTCGAAGCCGGGCAGCAATCGTTTATACGAGTTGGTGCTCGGGTTGGTGAAGGCCGTGAGTGAGCGGCCGTGCTGCAGGATTCCACCGATAAAACAGAGGGCGGTTTCGGACAGATCGGCATAACCGCCTTTGTGGTAGAAAACGTTGCGGCCGTCCTTGCGTAACTGGATGTGGAAATGCATCCCGCTGCCGGGTTCGTCATACAGCGGCTTGGGCATGAAGGTTGCGGTCAGTCCATGTTGCAGGGCACAGTTATGCACCACGTCCTTCACGTACATCATCTTGTCGGTAATCAGTTCAAAGGGCAGGAGTTCCGTCTCGATTTCCTGTTGCCCGGACAGGCCCACTTCGTGATGGTGATAGCGGACGGGACAACCCACCCCCTCGATCAGGCGAACCATTTCTTCCCGCACCTGTGCATGTTTGTCGAACGGCGTGTCGATGTGATAACCCTTGCGATGCGCCACCGCAGTGCCGTCGGAATCCAGGTAGCCGCCGGGCAGGTCTTCCTTGTTCTCGTTCGAAGTAAAGCGGTAACCGGCGCTGTACTTGCCGTTGAAGATTTCCGCCTCGTTGAACAGGTAAAACTCGAACTCCGGCACCCAGAGCGACTGATCTGCGATACCGCTATCTTGCATGAACGCGTGGGCCCGCCTGGCGACCGTCCGCGGATCCTTGTTCACACCCTGGCCGGTGTCGGCGTCACAAATATAGCTGAGCATCCGTAATGTAGCGGGATTGAACGGGTCAATAATGGCCGTTTCGAGATCGGGAAACAGCAACATGTCGCCCGATTCGACCGACTTCATGCCCGGAATACTGGAGCCGTCGAACGGAACGCCGTGTTTCAGCACGTGTTCCAAACGCCTGGGCGGAAATGAAATGTGATACCAGTTACCCACCAGGTCGGCATATTTCAGGTCGATGCTCCTGATTGCATGCTTCTCTACCAGTTGCCTGACGTTTTCCAAGGTCATGATTTGCCGCCCCGCAGGTGTCTCAAATGGCCGTTATTGACGCGGGATTCTTTTCAGGGTTTCCCTCAGCAAGACCCAGTACTTTTGTACAGAACTGACCTGCACCTTTTCATCCGGCGAATGCGGGCCGCGGATGTTCGGACCGAACGATATCATCTGCACATCCGGATAATTCGCTCCCAGGATGCCGCACTCCAGCCCGGCATGACAGGCCATGACTTTGGCTTTTTCGCCGAATAATTCCTCGTAAACTTCGCCCAGGAGCCTGACGATCGGCGAGTCGGGCTTCGGCGCCCAGCCGGGGTAATCGCCGCGTAATTCAACCACGGCGCCCATCAGCTCAAAAGCGCAGCGCAGGGCGCAGGCGAGGTCCAGCTTTTCGCTGTCCACCGAACCACGCGCCAGGCACATGATTTCGTACTTCCCGTCTGACACTTTCACCCGTGCCAGGTTATTCGAGGTCTGCACCAGGTCTTCGATATCCGGGCTCATCCGGAACACGCCATTGAGGCTGGCATAAACCGCGCGCAGCAGTTTTTCCTGGAAATCGCTGTCGAGAATCGCGGCGGGCACATCCGCCGGCTCGACCACCACCTTCAGGCCCGGGTCGGTCAGCAGATACTCCGCCTTCAGAACCTCGCCCTGCCCGGCGATGAACGCTTTGAATTCAGCGGCTTTTGACTGTTCCACCACGATCAGCGCAGAACCTTCGCGAGGAATGGCGTTTCGCAATCCGCCCGCATCAATCGATGCGATGCGCGCGCCAAACTGTTCCGCCGAACGGAGCAACAGGCGGTTGAGCAATTTATTGGCGTTGCCCCGGCCATGGTGGATATCCATTCCGGAATGACCGCCGGTCAGGCCACTCAGCTTCAATAAAAATGCGGTCGCGTTCGCCGCGGGTTTTTGCTGCGCGTATGAGCCCTTCGCGGTAACGTCAATGCCGCCGGCGCATCCGATGGTGATTTCGTTGTCGTCCTCGGTGTCCAGGTTGAGCAGGATCTTGCCGGAGAGCACCCCGCCTTTGAGACCCATCGCACCGGACATGCCGGTCTCCTCGTCAATCGTGAAGAGGGCTTCGATGGCGGGATGGGGAATATCGTCTGAAGCCAGGATAGCCATGGCGGAAGCCACTCCGATGCCGTTGTCGGCGCCCAGGGTAGTGCCCCGTGCCTTGACCCAATCCCCGTCAACATACATTTCGATACCCTGGGTGTCGAAATCGAAATCGGTGTCGGCATTTTTCTGGTGCACCATGTCCAGGTGGCCCTGCAGCACCACGGGTGTGCGGTCTTCCATACCTGGCGTGGCAGGTTTCCTGATGATCACGTTTCCCACGTCGTCCTGCAGGGTTTCCAGCCCCAACCGGGTGCCAAAATCGACCATGAAGGCGATCACGCGCTGTTCTTTTTTCGATGGCCGCGGGACGGCGTTCAGGTCAGCAAAGTGTTTCCAGATGAGCTTGGGCTCGAGTTGCAGAATTTCGGGGTTCATGATGCGGTTTCTACCTTGTCAGGTCACAATGAAGTCAAATTCCACGGTAACCCAATCAGAACCGGCAAGTCTGAATCGAGATCAAATCAAGCTGATAAATTATGGAACCTCTGATCCATTATGCGCGGAGCGCGACGGAGTCTTTGCGGGATGCTCCGGCTCGCTTTTGGTGAGCGTGGTTGGGTGATTCCCAATGAGCGAATCAAAACGGGGCGGAGCGCCCGCAAAGGCCCGTCCCGTAGGGTTTCGCCGTAAAAGCCGCATCTCGCACACAGCCCGCCTCGGCCCGCTGCTCACAATCTGCGGCTTTTTCGGCAGAAACGCGCTCCGTGCATAATGGATCAGAGGTTCCTTACCCGAAATGAAGGGTTTTCACTTCCTGGTAGTCCTCCAGGCCCATTATCCCGCCTTCCCGTCCGTTACCGGACTGCTTGTAGCCGCCAAACGGGCTGCCGTAATTGAAACCACCACCGTTGATGTGGACGGCGCCGGCGCGCAAGCGGGCGGCTACCCGCTCCGCCCGGTCCGGATCACCGGTCTGGAGGTAGGCGGCCAATCCGTAAGGCGTGTCGTTGGCGATCCGGATCGCTTCCTCCTCGGTGTCGAAAGGAATGATGGCCAGGACCGGGCCAAATACCTCTTCCCGGGCGATCGCCATGTCGTTGCTGACGTCGGCAAAAATGGTCGGTTTGACGAAATACCCGGTCTCGAAGCCTGCGGGTTTTCCCGGGCCGCCGCATAAAACACGCACCCCTTCCGCGACCGCCCTTTCGATATGACCTTGAACGCGGCCGAACTGGATGGCGCTTACCAGGGGACCGATGTGATCGCCCTCGACCTGGGGATCGCCCACTTCCTGTGCCTTGCCTACACGTTCGGCAATCTCCAGCACCTGCGAGTAGCAGGAACGTTCGACCAGCAGACGGGTCGGCGCGTCACAGGATTGGCCGGTGTTACCAAAACACTCCAGGACCGAACTGGTGACCCTATCCTCGAGATCCTCACCACAATCGGCAAAAACCAGGTTCGGTGACTTGCCGCCGAGTTCCAGCGTGACCCGCTTGATGGTATCGGCCGCATCCTTGCTGATGGCTTTGCCCGCCCGGGTTGAACCGGTAAAGGAAATCATCTGGACATCGGGATGTTTTGACAGGGTGGCCCCGGCAGTCGGACCGTCACCGTTTACCAGGTTGAATACCCCCGGCGGAAAACCGGCATCGTGCAGCATTTCGGCATACAGCGCGGCTGAAAGTGGCGTGAATTCGGAAGGTTTCAACACACAGGTACAACCGGTGGCCAGAGCAGGAATGACCTTCAGGGCCACCTGGTTCATCGGCCAGTTCCACGGTGTGATCAGCCCGCATACCCCGATCGGTTCGCGCACCAGGACATCACCGTTGTACAGTTCTTCCCGGGTGTTCTGCGTAGACAGCGCGTCGATAAACCCCTGCAAATGCCCTGCTCCACAATCGGCCTGGGCATCCCGCGACAGGGAGATCGGCGCGCCCATTTCCAGCGTGATGGCCTGCGCCATTTCTTCAAACCGTTCGTTGTAAATCCCGAGAAACGTTTTGAGCAGGGCCAGTCGTTCTTCCTTGCTGGTCTGGCTGTAAGAAGAAAAAGCAGAGTTCGCCGCTCGGACTGCGCGCTCCACATCGCCAACTGAACCCATTGTTATCGTCGCGATTTTTGATTCCGTGGCAGGGTTGATCACATCCATTTCCACGGTGGAAATCGGGCTTACCCACTCGCCATTGATGTAGAACTTGCGCAGGTCTTTCATTTCCAAATCCTCGGGGTTCAGTCGTGGAATGATATTAAACCATTGCCGGGAAATCTGCTGATCTCCTTCTTCATCACGTGGGTATATATTGGTATAAGTAGATACAATCACCCAAACCCGTTCCAGGCGCGAATCAAGGTGCTGATGAGAGACCGGGTGCTTTCTTGAGGAACAGGAGGAATTCATGACCACCCAAACACTATCCGGAAGCTGTCTTTGCGGCGCCGTCCGCTACACCGCCACGGGTGAAGCTCAGCGCTTCTACCACTGCCATTGTTCCCGCTGCCGCAAGGCTTCGGGCACCGGCCACGCCAGCAATCTGTTTTTGAAAGGCACCCTGACCTGGGAATCGGGCGAAGACCGGATCAGGCTGTTCAAAGTGCCGGAGGCAGAACGCTTTACCAACACGTTTTGCGATACCTGCGGTGGACGGGTGCCGCGGTTCGTTGAGCAATACGGGGTGGTGTTTATCCCCGCAGGCTCCCTCGACGACGAACCCGACCTGGGCCCGCAAGCGCGCATATTCATGGGCTCCCGCGCCGCGTGGTCATGTGATGATACCCACATAGCGGAGTTTGATGAGTATCCGGGATAACGCCTTCGGGGCGTTTTGCTCTGACCGCAGCGTGTTCGTAGCGGGGGCTTCCTCCGGGATTCTGAAAGGCCTTACGTTTGCGGCAAAGGATGTATTCGACGTTGCGTGTCACCGGACCGGCGCCGGCAATCCGGACTGGCTGCGAACACACGGTCCTGCAACGGCTAGCGCCAGCGCGCTGCAGCGCCTGCTGGATGCCGGGGCGACGCTGGCGGGAAAAACCCATACCGATGAGCTGACTTACAGCCTTAACGGCGAGAATCACCACTACGGAACACCGGTTAACCCGAACGCTCCCGGCCGGATTCCGGGTGGTTCTTCCAGCGGATCCGCTGTTGCGGTCGCTGCAGGCCTCGTCGATTTTGCCTTGGGCACCGACACTGGCGGCTCGGTTCGACTTCCTGCCAGCAACTGCGGCATTTTTGGCTTCCGGCCCACCCATGGACGCGTGCCGAACGATCATGTCGTTCCACTGGCGCCGGGTTTCGATACGGTTGGCTGGTTTGCCCGTGATCCCGACATGTTGGCGCGGGTGGGCCAGGTTCTTTTACCCGGTGGATGCACCAACCCGTCTCCAACGCACCTAATGGTTGCCGCAGATGCTTTTGAGCTGGTGCGCAAGGAAGTTCGTCCTGCCCTGGATTCTGCGATCGACACCGTTGTCGGAGCTCTTGGTCCCTCGCAGGGCGTCTGTCTTTATCCCGGTCACGCCCGGGAGTGGATGATGAGTTTTCGATTGCTCCAGGGCGCCGAGGTCTGGGCATGTCACGGTGAATGGATTCGCCAAACCCGGCCGGAATTCGGCCCGGAAATCCGTGACCGTTTCGAGTGGGCCGCAGCTATCGACCCGGCAACTTTACCCCGGGCACATGAGGTGCGGGTGGAGGTAACACGACACCTGGATGAGTTACTCGGCCGGGACGGCATCTTGTGCATGCCCACTTCACCGGACGTTGCTTTACCCCTGAAATCCGGAGGCGGGGAACTGGAACAGTTTCGCTCGAACGCACTGGCACTCTTGTGCGTGGCAGGATTGGCCCGCCTGCCCCAGGTCAGCCTGCCGCTGGCGTCGTTTGACGGGCGCCCACTGGGTGTGTCGCTGATCGGGCCGCGGGGTTCGGACGAGCGTTTGCTGGGCATTGCCAAACGAATAGCGTCGTGAGCACGAGCCGCGAACCATAAGTAAAAGTGCTAGGCTGCAATCCCCTCAAGTGTGATTTGCTGTACGTCGGTGCGAGTACTGGCGTGCTCGAATGTCATGGCACAAATATTCCCGTCGGCATCCAGATCCAGAAGGGTATTTTCGTCCAGGTCCCTGGACTCAGCTATATCCTGATCCTGAAACTCGATATATAGAGTATCCGTATCTTTGAAGTATTTTACTTTCATGGTTTACACCCACGATCGAAAAATGCGTTATGTACTGTTTCACCATCCGGAAGAAGCACCACTCTCAAGTACTTATTTCCCACTTCAGGAATCCTCGACCATCGACGAATGCGGCCATCCGCCTGAATTTTTTCAGCCTCCGGAAATTCAATGGTTCGGCGAATCCATTCTAACCTGATTATTGCACGGTCAGGCCGGCTCCGGCAAAGTCTGAAATAGCTTGTGGTTTTCACCACTTTTATATAAAGAAATCACATTTCTGTCTGAAACAGGTATTCACCCCAATCGAGGTAGGAGATTCCGGTTTTCATGGAATTGGAGGGGCTTTTATTTGGCGGAGAGAGAGGGATTGTCCGAACACATCCTGTGTTCGGCCCTTCGGGCGCTCTCCCGTTGGTCGTGCGACCAAATTTGTTCCCGGCGCATTTACTCCAGGCGTCCTGCCTTCCGCCCTTCGGGCCATCTTCGCTGCGCTACGATGTTCAAAATTGTTCCTGACAATTTTGTGTCGAACCCTCGGCCGCTTCGCGGCAGACGCCCCTCACCCTGCTCTCCATCAAATAAAAAACCCCGCATTAGCGGGGTTCTTTATTTGGCGGAGAGAGAGGGATTCGAACCCTCGATGGGCTATTAACCCATACGCCCTTAGCAGGGGCGCGCCTTCAGCCACTCGGCCATCTCTCCGGAAATCAAATTTTTCAGGTTTGTTTATCGCACCCAAACCGGAGGGGTATTCTAAACGTTTGTCTTTTGCGCTGAAACAGGAAATTCACCGGCTATGCCGGTTCCTGGAATACCAGGGTTGGCTATCAGTGGTCTTCTGCGGGTTGCGCTGTTCCGTCGGAGCGCTCTTTCAGAATCCGTTGATAAATTTCTTCCCGGTGTACCTGCACATCAGGCGGCGCCTCGATGCCGATACGGATCTGATTTCCTTTAACACCCAAAACTGTAACGGTGACGTTGTCACCAATGACAAGTTTCTCTCCAATTCTTCTTGTCAGAATGAGCATATTAACCTTCCTTTGGTTTCGGACACATCATGTATCCGCGCTATTCTTGTCTTCTACGCTTATGCCAAAACCATCGCGAGACGATTAAATTGCAATGGACAGCCTGCTCAGGCAGCCATTGCTCCAATTCCCTTCGTTACGGTGCAACGCCGGGTCAGCTATTTTCAGCGACCCAATTTTGTACCGTTATCAGCGCCCCGTCCAGATTTTCCGGTTGGGACCCGCCGGCTTGGGCAAAATCCGGACGTCCTCCGCCCTTGCCGCCAACTTGTTGTGCGATGAAGTTTACCAGATTGCCGGCCTGAATCCGAGCAAGTAAATCCTGCTGATTCCAACCGCCAACCTGACCTTGCCGTTTTCAGCGCTGCCTATGGCAACAACCGCGGTTCCTAACGGTCTTTGAGCCGGTCCACGGTATCCCGAAGGGCTTTGGGGTCGACATCATCGAGCCGTGCAGCCAGTACTTTGATGCCGTTAACATCTACCGCGGAGCCCAGCAGTTCGTCTCCGCTGGCGCTGGCGATCTTCGATTTCAGTTCTTCCAGTTCCTTTTCCAGCGACCGGCTGCGCTCGAGTATCTGGCCCAGCCTTTCTTCCACGGCGTCCGGCGCTATTTTCAACACGCTGGCCACTTCCTTCAATTGTGAATCGATGGTCTGAATGCGCTGCACGGCTGATTCGCCCGCCACGGCCACAATCCGGCGGATACCTGCAGCAATAGCAGACTCCTCGACGATCTTGAACTGGCCGATGTCACCCACGCGGTTCACATGGGTGCCGCCACACAGTTCGATCGAGAAGTCACCGAACCGCAAAACGCGCACCCGGTCGCCGTACTTCTCGCCAAACAGGGCCGTTGCGCCGGTCTGGAGTGCATCGTCAAAGCTCATCACCTGCACGTCGGCATCGGGATTGGCCCGGATTTCACGGTTCACAATGCGCTCGATCTCAGCCAATTCGGCCTGTGTTACCGCCCGCGGATGTGTGAAGTCGAAACGAAGGTGCTCCGGCGCGACCAGTGAACCACGCTGCTCAACGTGGGCGCCAAGCACCTGCTTCAAAGCGGCATGCAGCAGGTGCGTTGCCGAATGATGCAACACGATGGCCTGGCGCCGTGGCTTATCCACCGCGGCTATGACTTCGTCTCCGGTTTTCAGTTGACCGTTAGTGAGTTTCCCGATATGGCCGAAAAAGACACCTGCAATCTTGATCGTATCCTGGACTTCAAAGCTGTTTTTGCCGCAGCGGATCAGGCCGGTGTCACCCACCTGCCCGCCGGACTCCGCGTAGAAGGGGGTTTTATCCAGCAGAAGCACGGCCTCTTCACCAGGCTTGAGTTGTTCTACCTGCTCGCCGTCGACAAGAATGGCGGTGATCCGGGAATCCGTGGTTTCCAGCTGCTGATAACCGAGGAACTGGGTGGGCTGCTGGTTTTTAATGGTTTCTGCTGAAATCTGGGCCTGTTGGGCAAACTTGCCCGAGGAACGCCCGCGCTCCTGCTGTTTTGCCATTTCCCGTTGGAACCCGGCCTCATCAACCCCGAGGTTGTTTTCCCGGGCAATATCCTGGGTCAGGTCCAGCGGGAACCCGTAGGTGTCGTACAACAGGAAGGCGGTGCTGCCGTCAATCTGACCGCCATCCGCACTGGAGGCTTTCGCGATCACATCCTTGAGAATACCCATGCCGGTATCCAGGGTGCGCGAGAACCGCTCCTCTTCTTCCAGCAAGGTCGTGCTGATCAACTCCGATTTCCGTCTCAGTTCCGGGTAGGCATCGCCCATCTGCTCCGCCAGCGGTCCCACCATTTTGTGGAAGAAGGGTTGCTTGACACCCAGCTTATAGCCATGCCGGATGGCGCGGCGGATGATGCGGCGCAGCACGTAACCGCGGCCGTCACGCGAGGGAACCACGCCATCGGCCACCAGGAATGCACATGCGCGAATGTGGTCGGCGATAACGTTCAGGGACGCGTTTTCCGGGTCGTCACAGCCCGTCAGCCTGGCGGCGGCTTCGGTCAGGGCGCGAAACAGGTCAATCCTGTAATTGCTGTGCTGGTGCTGCAAAACGGCAGCCAGGCGTTCCAGGCCCATCCCGGTATCGACGCAGGGTGCCGGCAACGGGTTCATGCTGCCATCGGCCGCCCTGTCGAACTGCATGAACACCAGGTTCCAGATCTCGATGTAGCGGTCGCCGTCCTCGTCGGGCGATCCCGGCGGCCCGCCGGCCACACCGGGACCGTGATCATAGAAGATTTCCGTGCAGGGTCCACAGGGTCCGGTATCGCCCATGGCCCAGAAATTGTCACTTTCGAATTTGGCGCCGCCCGGCTTGTCGCCGATCCGGATCACCCGTTCTTTCGGGACGCCGATATCGTTAACCCAAATGTCATGCGCCTCGTCATCGGTTTCATACACGGTGACCCACAACCGGCCCGGCTCCAGGCCGTAGACTTCGGTCAGCAGCTCCCAGGCAAAGCGGATGGCGTCTTCCTTGAAGTAGTCACCAAAACTGAAGTTACCCAGCATCTCGAAAAACGTGTGGTGACGCGCGGTGTAACCCACCTGGTCGAGATCATTGTGCTTGCCGCCGGCGCGCACACATCGCTGGGAAGTCGCCGCACGCTTGTAGTTGCGCTTTTCCGCGCCCAGGAACACGTCCTTGAACTGGACCATGCCGGCATTGGTGAACAGCAAAGTGGGGTCGTTAGCCGGGACCAGCGGGCTTGAAGCCACGGTCTCGTGGCCCTTGGCATTGAAAAAGTCCAGGAATTCCCGGCGGATTTGGTTGGTTGATTTCACCATGGTTTTTCTGGCCTCGCGACCTTGCAGTTGGTTATTCTGAATGTGTGACCGGAGTGTACCTAATCCAAGGCGGAATGAGTACGGTTGAGGGCGTCCATGGCCTGGTCGTGGGTAAATCCCCGGGCTGTCAGCCTGCGGTAATATTTTTTCTTCGCGTCAAAATCGATCACCCCGGGATGTTGGCGCTGCAGCCACAGCGCTGCAAGATCAGACCATTCGTGCGAACGGGCTTCCAGTTCACGGGATACCAGGAAATCGGAGACCCCCTTGGAGCGCAAATCTGCCTTGATTTTTAACGGACCCTGGAATCGTTGCAGGCGGAAACGCACAAAAGACTCCACGTAGCGCTCGTCCGACAGCAGATTCTCCGCAACCAGGGCGTCGATCAGCACATCGACGTCGATTGCATCCGGCCATTTCTGGCCGAGCCGCTGCCCCAGTTCAAAAATGCTGTACTCACGACGGCCGAGGAGCCGATAAGCAAACGCCCTCATCTCGTTGAGTGAGGGCGCATCCTTTTCTTCGGAAATCAAAATTCTACCCGGCGACGGGTTCTTCCTTGGCCGGCTTGCCGTGAAGCTCCGGCAACAGTTCAGCCCGTACCTGTTGTTCAATGCTGGCGGCCATTTCCGGATTATCCTTCAGGAACTGCCGGACATTTTCCTTGCCCTGCCCGATCCGGTCACCCTGGTAGCTGTACCAGGCGCCTGATTTATCGACAAAACCATGCTTCACACCCAGCTCGATCAACTCCCCTTCACGGGAAATGCCCTGGCCGTAAAGAATCTCGAACTCGGCCTGTTTGAACGGCGGCGCCATCTTGTTCTTCACGACTTTGACGCGGGTCTGGTTACCGACCACTTCATCACCCTGCTTGAGTGCGCCGATCCGGCGAATGTCCAGGCGGATGGAAGCGTAGAATTTAAGCGCGTTACCGCCCGTGGTGGTTTCCGGACTGCCGAACATGACGCCGATCTTCATGCGGATCTGGTTGATGAAGATCACCATGCAATTGGAACGCTTGATGTTGCCGGTGAGTTTACGCAAAGCCTGCGACATCAGCCTGGCCTGCAGGCCAACATGCGAATCACCCATGTCGCCTTCGATTTCAGCCTTGGGCGTCAGGGCCGCGACCGAATCCACGACGACCATGTCGACTGCGCCGGAACGCACCAGCATATCGACGATCTCAAGCGCCTGTTCGCCGGTGTCCGGTTGCGACACCAGTAAGTCCTCAACGTCGACACCGAGCTTTTCCGCGTAGCCCGGATCCAGGGCGTGTTCGGCATCCACGAATGCCGCCGTGCCGCCGGCTTTCTGGCATTCCGCGATGGCATGCAGGGTCATCGTGGTTTTGCCGCTGGACTCGGGGCCGTAAATTTCGACCACCCGGCCCTTGGGTAATCCGCCGATACCCAGCGCCACATCCAGCATCAGCGACCCCGAGGATACTACTTGGATGCCTTCCGGCACGGTCGCATCCCCCATGCGCATGATGGCGCCCTTGCCGAATTGGCGTTCGATTTGCTGGAGCGCCGCTGCCAAAGCCTGTTTTCTGTTGTCGTCCATGTTCCTCTCCGTGGTTTTTATGCCGGCAATTATGACACAGCCCAAAGTACGTCTTCAGCCCAAATTTGCCTGACGGGTTCAATTCTTACGCAGGTCATGTCAATAAGGCGCATCGCACGCGGTTTCAAGACCTATTGCCCTGCTTTCCAGTGCCCGATTGAATGGTATTCCACGCCGTTTCCGACATTGACCGACTCGACCAGGTCGAAGCCGGTGACGGCCCATTCAATGGCAACGGGATCCATTATCGGTGGCGCCTTTCTCAATTTGCGATAAAGCGTTACGTGAAATTCCCAGGGTTTCGGGTCGTGGCCAACTCCAGCATCCGCCAGCGCGCTGACCAGTGATCGCTGAAATTCCCTGAGTCCGGCCGGAACTTCAGCTGGCACCCAGCCATAAAACGCCTGCGCGCTTGAACCGGCCGAGACAATCCAGCACCAGGCGGCAAGGCCTCAAGGTCAAGCCGGATGCGATCGCCTGGATCACCGGGATGGCTTCCTGCCGCTGCATGCCGAGGAATGCCAGGGTTGCGTGGAATTGATGCGGTCTGGCCGCCCGGCCTGAAACCGGCAGGGAATCCTGGAGTTCCCCGATCCGGCGTAACACCGCCCGGTCGGGAACCAGCGCAAAAAACAAGCGGTGATCGGTGTTCATGGCCCCAGGCGGGTGATCAGTCCCTGCAGGGCATGCGCCACCGTACAGCGGCGAACCGCGTCGCGGTCGCCCGGGAAATGCACCACTTCCGCCTCGCAATGGCCGTCGAGCGACCAGCCGAACCATACAGTACCGACCGGCTTTTGCGGCGTGCCGCCATCCGGCCCGGCAATTCCCGTCACCGCAACGGCAACCTCTACGCCGGCCCGTCTGCAGGCGCCCTGAGCCATTTGCAGCGCCACCTCCCGGCTGACGGCCCCGGCATGCTCGAGGGTCGCTGCATCAACCCCGAGTGAATCCTGCTTGGCGGCATTGCTGTAGGTCACAAAACCGCGCTCGAACCAGGCGGAACTGCCGGCCCGGTCGGTACAGCACTTGGCGATCCATCCGCCGGTACAGGATTCTGCGGAAACCATTTTCCAGCCCCTGGCCAGCAGCCCGGCAGATACCTGTTTAACCAGCCGGGCGAACTCGGCATCGCCGGGGACGGTAATGTCTTCCACGATTGCTTCCCTGGTCTTTCAGCACGGATGAACATTACGTTACACTGCTCCAGATGTCTTCACCAGCCCCTCTAAAACCGGCAGAAAAATCCGAGAAATCAGCGCAAGGGCACACCCCCCTGATGCAGCAGTATTTCGGTATCAAGTCGGAGTTCCCGGATACGCTGCTGCTGTTCCGGATGGGTGATTTCTACGAAGTCTTTTTTGACGACGCCCGCAAAGCCGCGAAATTGCTGGATATCACGCTGACAACACGTGGTGAATCCGGCGGCGCACCGATCCCTATGGCAGGCGTTCCATATCATGCACTGGACGGTTACCTGGCGCGGCTGGTCCGCCTGGGCGAGTCAGCAGCAATCTGCGAACAGGTCAGCGAGCCGACACCGGGCAAGGGACTGGTGGAGCGCAAGGTCGTGCGGGTGGTGACCCCGGGAACCATCACAGAAGAGGCCCTGCTCGAATCACGGCAGGAAAACCTGCTGGCGGCACTGGCAGGAACCGGAAACGAGCTGGCCCTGTCCTGGCTGGAGTTGGCGTCGGGCCGATTCGTCGTTCATCCGTTGCGCTCCCTGGATGAAGTTGAAGCGCAAATCGAGCGCCTGCGGCCGGCTGAACTGCTGATCCCTGAAGGAATGAAACTGCCCTTTGCCGGCGCCAACCGGGTCCGTGAACGGGCGCCCTGGAAATTTGACGCCCGGCAAGCGGAAAAACTGCTCTGCGAACAATTCGGAACTTCAGACCTGAGAGGCTTCGGCATTGAAGAAATACCGGCGGCCATTACCGCTGCAGGCGTATTACTGGACTATCTGCAGGAAACCCAGCGCACCGCCCTGCCCCATTTACGCAGCATCCAGCTCGAACAACGGGATGAGTTTCTGCACCTGGATGCGATCAGCCGGCGAAACCTGGAAATCGAAACCAGCCTGGGGGGTGACAAGCGCGCCACCCTGGTCGGAGTCATCGATTCTTCAGTGACGGCCATGGGCGGACGCCTGCTGCGCCGCTGGCTGGGCAACCCGCTGCGCAACCGGGAAATCCTGGCCAGGCGACACACCGCGATCGGTGCGTTGCTGGCAGGGCAATGGTATGAGCACTTCCGTGAAGAGCTGCGGGGTGTAGGCGATGTCGAACGCATCCTGTCGCGTATCGCGCTGACGACCGCCCGGCCGCGTGACCTGACTACCTTGCGCCATGCCCTGGCGGCAATGCCACGACTTGCCGCCACCTTATCGCGGGGAGACGCTGAATTGCAGCAGGCGGTTGGCGAAATGCCGGTTTTTCCGGAACTTCTGGATCTGCTCGAACGGGCAATCATCGACGAGCCTCCGGTACTGATTCGCGACGGCGGCGTTATCGCCCGCGGCTATGACGAAGAACTGGACGAACTGCGGGGGCTGTCAGAGAACGCCAGTGATTTTCTGCTCCGCTACGAACAAGCCCAAAAGGAACAAACCGGCATCCCCAGCCTGAAAGTGGGCTATAACCGGGTACATGGCTATTACATAGAAATCACGCACACGCATACGCACCTGGTGCCAGCTGCTTACACGCGCAAACAGACACTGAAAGGCGCTGAACGCTACATCACGGAGGAGCTGAAAACTTTTGAAGACCAGGTTCTGTCCAGCCGCGAACGCGCCCTGGCGCGGGAAAAACATTGTTACAGCGAACTTTTGATCCAACTATTGGGCGAGTTGGACCCCCTGCAGGACATGGCTGCCAGGCTGTCCCGCCTTGACGTGTTATGCGCTTTCGCCGAACGCGCTGCACGGCTTGACCTGGTGAAGCCTGAACTGACCACGCAGGATGGCCTTGATATCAGGGGCGGGCGCCATCCGGTGGTCGAACAAATCCAGCAGGAACCCTTCACACCCAATGACATCCGGCTCGATGCAAAGACCCGGATGCTGATCATCACCGGGCCCAATATGGGCGGCAAGTCGACCTACATGCGCCAGACTGCCCTGATCATCCTGCTTGCCTATGCGCCGTCAGCCGCGACAGAGGGAGCGTCTCGGGCGAGATTCCCGCTTGCGCCTTCAGCCGCGACAGAGCCCCCCGACCTCACCGGTTGGATGGGCCGCCCGGCCCGGACCCGTGCCTCGGCAAGAAGAAGTTCGTAGCCCAACTCACCAGAGCCACCATCGGCCCCGCCGCCGAGCCGAAGTCTCACGGGACACGTTTCGACGTGAGCCAATCGCCTTGAGAGGCCGACGCGCGGTGAGTGGAGGAGCGTCTGGGGCGTGTCTTGAGCCCGGCAAACGAACCGCGCTCAAGCCACCAGGCCAGGGCATCCGCCAGGTGCCCTGACTTGCCGACCCCCGAGAGAGGTTTGCGAGCCGATGGACTCGGGAGCCGCCCGAGCCTCGCGATTCGCCACATCGACATTCCCCACGCCAGAAGGTAGCCCGGCGAAAGCTGCGAACGAAGCCCAAGAATCCCCCGTCAAAAACGACCTCACTCCCCGAGGCCCGAAGAAGGTGCGCCCTTGACGCGGGAGGCCATGAGAGAGGTTAGGCGGCCCCGACGTCGCTTCGCCTTCGGCGAGGCATGCTGTGATCAGTGCAATGCATCAGACTCAGAGCAAAGTAGCACCCGGCAAGAACGCCGCCATACAGCCCGTAGCGCAACCGCAGATGAGCCAAGAAGCCAGGCCGAAAAGGATGCCGAATCGGAGGCCCGCCCGGAAGCCGATAGCGATGAATCTCACGAGTAGGTCGCTCCGAAGTCAAACAGGAAGGGCAGCTCGATTCAGATGGGAACCGCCGCCGCCTTCAACCAAGTCACTGCTTTTCATGAACACTCCACTAGTTTCTGCTGATAAACTTGGTTGCGAACGCGTACGGCTTCGGGATTGAGGACTTCAACCAAGTCACTGCTTTTCCGTGAACACTCCACTAGTTCCTGCTGATAAACTTGGTTGCGGAACGCGTCCGGCTTCAGGATCGGAGGCTAACGACCAATTGACCGGGCCGCCGCCAATCCCCTTGACGATTCACATTCGACCGGATCGGCGGCTCCGGTCCAGCGTTTAGTTCGGCGCGCATTTGGATCACCGAACTCTCAGCCGAAACTACTCGCCGGATTTTCCGGACATTGCTAGCTCTCGCCAGCTAGTCGTTTAGCCTCATCAACCAAAATGCGCACCGCGTCTTGAATTGCGTTGACTTCTTTTTCTGCTATCGCATCTTTCATCTTAGCTTCCGGAAGTACTCCAAAACTATCGAGCTCAGTATCTTCGATAGGGAATCGCACAACTTGCGCGTTTAGCACCCACTTCTGCTGTCAGCGTGCCAATAACTGTTCCCGGAACGAAGGGCCGGAGATCGACTCGGCAGTCGGAAGAGCCCCTTGGGTGAGAATCGCCTTAAGGCCGCGAACTACGTCGGGTGAACTCGCGGCAACAATTGGTTTAAGGTCCTTTTTCCTCAACTCGTCCACAAGGGTGTAGGAGCTCTTGTCGCTCTCTTCGTCAACAGAAATAGAGTATTCCAGACGCTCGCCGGGGGCTCCACCGGAGACAACAAACGTGAATTTGACAGGCGAAGTCAGATCCTTCGGGTTGAATCTTGTCGACCATCAGTGTCTCCTTTCGGGGATCACCTTCACACTCTAGGAAGAACGGTTCTCCTGGTACGCCGCGACAAACGGCGTCGAATGTAACGTTGGACGACCGGGCCGGTGTTTGTGTCCATGACAGTTCCTGTCCCAACGGGATCGCGATTTGGACAGGTAGCGTCCACATATTCGTCACGCATGCCAAGCATGTGCCCATACTCGTGCGCAGCCACGGCACCAGTATCTTGGTCATCCCATAGGGTCATGTTGCTACGAGCAGGTCCTTGCCGTACCGTCACCGTGTGATGCTCATTCGAATTTACCCATTGAACATCAAAACCCAAATTCGGGGTCCCGGGTGCGCAGCGAACGCATTGCTCCAAGCATTTCGAAATGCCGTACTGCCATGTTGTCATTAGATTGTTCAGTTGCTCGGGAGTAATAGCAAGTTTGGCACCAGCCTAATTCGCACCACAACCGCATTTCCTGTTCTACTATATCGCGCGGTCCAGTTGTAAATGCACTCTGAAACCGGGAAGCTTCTCTCGGTCGTAAATAAAGATGTGCCGTCATTAAAGCCATTCCAAGACCCATCACGGTTGCGGAGGGCATGGAAAAAGGCATCGTTGGCTTTGCCAAGACAAACATGCAACTCGTCTCCTACACCGCCACAGGAAAGGCTTTCGATACCGCCTGCGTTTGGAATACCGGAGGCGTCATTAAAACCGTTCCATGTGCCATCCGAGTTGCGGATCGCATGGAACAATTTCCCGTCGTTGTGCAGGCAAATCTGCAACTCGTTGGCGACTCCTTGCGCAGGACACCATCGCGTTGTCGCTACCCGCATTCGGTACGGTGGACACGTCGTTGAAACCATTCCACGTGCCATCCGAGTTGCGGATCGCGTGAAAGATTCGCCCGTCGTGCTTGTGGAGGCAAACGTGCAATTCGCTGGCGACTCCTGCGGCAGGACACCATCGCGTTGTCGCTACCCGCATTCGGGTACGGTGGACACGTCGTTGAAACCATTCCACGTGCCATCCGAGTTGCGGATCGCGTGAAAGATTCGCCCGTCGTGCTTGTGGAGGCAAACGTGCAATTCGCTGGCGACTCCTGCGCAGGACACCATCGCGTTGTCGCTACCCGCATTCGGTACGGTGGACACGTCGTTGAAACCATTCCACGTGCCATCCGAGTTGCGGATCGCGTGAAAGATTCGCCCGTCGTGCTTGCGGAGGCAAACGTGTAATTTGTCGGCGACGCCTGCGCAAGGACACCATTCCATTGTCCCGGCCGGCGTTGGGAATGTGCGAACCATCGTTGAAGCCGTTCCAGGTTCCGTTTGAGTGACGGATGCCATGAAAAAACGTACTATCACCCTTGCGTACGCATACGTGCAATTCGTTCGCAACTCCGGCACAAGAAAACATGTGGTTGCTCCTTTTCGAAGACTGATGGTCGCCTAACGCCAAAGCTCAGCGGACCGGCCCGCCGAGTGAGCCTTGATGATACCAGGAAAGCGCCGCGGCGGGCCGGGTCCGCTGCAGCGCGAGGATACTCATCATGGCCTCCCCCGAGAATCGACGGTCACTCCGCCGTACACTCGGGAGGTGGCACCACACCCCGAAAGGAGGACCACGATGAGGCTCTACCAACAGCAACATCAAGCCTACTGCGGCGTCGACCTCCACGCCAGAACGATGTACCTCTGCGTCCTCGACCACCAGGGCAACACCCTGCTCCACCAGGATCTGCCCACCACTTCCGAAGCCTTCCTCGAAGCCATCAAGCCGCACCGCCAGAACCTCGTGGTCGCTTGCGAATGCATGTTCGCCTGGTACTAACGGAGGCTGGCACGCAAGGGGCAGAACGCAACCTGCCAGACGGCAAATCCTGGGGAGCGTCCTCGGCGCATCCCGCTCACGCCGTCAGCCGCGACAGAGCCCCCCGACCTCACCGCTTGGATGGGCCGCCCGGCCCGGACCCGTGCCTCGGCAAAAAGAAGTTCGTAGCCCAACTCACCAGAGCCACCATCGGCCCCGCCGCCGAGCCAAAGTCTCACGGGACACGTTTCGACGTGAGCCAATCGCCTTGAGAGGCCGACGCGCGGTGAGTGGAGGAGCGTCTGGGGCGTGCTCTTGAGCCCGGCAAACGAACCGCGCTCAAGCCACCAGGCCAGGGCATCCGCCAGGTGCCCTGACTTGCCGACCCCCAAGAGAGGTTTGCGAGCCGATGGACTCGGGATCAGCCCGAGCCTCGCGATTCGCCACATCGACATTCCCCACGCCAGAGAGTAGCCCGGCGAAAGCTGCGAACGAAGCCCAAGAATCCCCCGTCAAACACTACCTCACTCCCGGAGGCCCGAAGAAGGTGCGCCCTTGACGCGGGAGGCCATGAGAGAGGAGTCCATGAGAGAGGTTAGGCGTCCCAGGCCCGCCCGGCATCGCGACGTGCCAGTCTCTCAGATTGGACCCATTCCTTCAGGAGGGTCGCAAGCCGCTGCATCGACTTCGGGTCCGGCTCCGGGGAGGCCGCGGCGGTCATCATCTTGGAGAGCAGCTCGGCGGGCAGGCCCTCCTGGAGGGCGGCGAGGTTGCTGGGAGTCGTTAAGCACCTGCGGAATGTCGCCCGAGCGCCGATGCCTGCTCGTCAGTGTACGTGAGCCGCACCGCGAAGGTCTCCGCCCAACGGACCGGGTACGGGTAGCTCTCCATCGGCATGGCCCTGCGCCGCCTAACAAGTATTAGACGCCCCAGCCATTCCTTGTAACCAAGTCGCCAGGGCATAGAATCAACACGCAAAATCAAAGATATCCAAACGAAATTAGCACCTGCAAACAAATACCGCGAAAAATGCGGACCATCAATTCCGTGGAATACGCCCATACCCGACCCCGCCCCAACCCAGCAGCCAAAAGCAAAACTGCTCGACCAGGTCCGCCAGCACACCCGGGTCCTCCACTACAGCATCCGCACCGAAGACGCCTACGTCAATTGGGTCAAACGCTTCATCCTCTTCCACAACAAGCGGCACCCCCGGGAAATGGCCGATCCCGAGGTTGAAGCGTTCCTCAGCCATCTCGCCGTCGAAGGCCAGGTCGCCGCCTCCACCCAGAACCAGGCGCAGGATGGCTCGTTTGGCTTGCCAACCCTGCGATCTTCGTCTCCAAAGACAATGAGAAAAAATTCTCAACAAAAGCCAATAACTCCACCCCGTCCTCCTCGATAGTGCCGACTGACAGGGCGTGACCCCGCTGCACCGGCCCAGGAAGCCCGGCAAAGCGGTCAGTTAACCCTCGTTGAGCCGCGGTACACCGCAAAGCAGCAAGTCGGCATCCCGGGAAAGCCCGACAACCCTGCCAACGGCCCGTCCCGCGTCCTCGCCTCCAAAGAGACGCGTCTCGACTTTTTCTGCTTCTGTCCGACTTCTTTGAAAAGAAACGCGGTCAGACCCAATCAGAACCAGGAAGCCGGCCTAGCGACCGCGCTCTCCTGGCGATCCCTAAGGAAGCCGGCCTGGCGACCCGCGCTCTCCCGCCGATCGACTCTGCGTTGACCTGACCCGATCTGATGTCATCAACGAAAGGGCTGCGCCAGGTGCCCCCACGCACCAACCCGCGCAGCCCTTTCCCTTCTCCTCCCTCCTCCCTCCCACTTCTCCCCGAGTGAGAAGTCGGCCCGCCGGGCCGGATGAGGGTTTTCCTCATCACACCCCCCCCGCAACTACTGCCACCGAAACGAAGCCAAACCCTGTTCCCTTCTCCCCGAGTGAGAAGTCGGCCCGCCGGGCCGGATGAGGGTTTTCCTCATCACACCCCCCGCAACTACTGCCACCGAAACGAAGCCAAACCCTGTTCCCTTCTCCCCGAGTGAGAAGTCGGCCCGCCGGGCCGGATGAGGGTTTTCCTCATCACACCCCCCGCAACTACTGCCACCGAAACGAAGCCAAACCCTCTTCCCTTCTCCCCGAGTGAGAAGTCGGCCCGCCGGGCCGGATGAGGGTCTTCACGCGGACGACGAGGCCCGCCACCAAAACGAAGCCAATTTCCGCAAGTCATGCAAAAGTCCCCAAGCGCACTAACCCGCCAGCAAGGGCTCCAGGGGCTTCAGCAGCGCATCACGACCGGCCTCGCTCTCAGGTCCACCCGCTCGTACACCACCAATCCGAGCTAACCTCTCTTGAAGTGGGACAGACCAGCCCTCTGGGATCAACCTGATCCTCCAATCGCCGCCGATGGCTGCCCGAACCTTTCCCCAAGAAGCCAGCGCCACAAAAGTCCGCTATTCCTCCGCAAGCGAGAATACTAATCTGAGAGAATACTGATCTGAATTGAACACGCTTTATTTCCTTCAAACCAACTGTGTAACCCAGGGCACAAGTCAGTAATCGATCAATTGTCCGCTTCGGGTGTCGGGAAGCTTCCAGAGATGAACAACGTCACGACAATCCTCTCGGCCATCGAACGGGGCGACTCGAACGCCGCTGAAGCCTTGCTTCCCCTGGTCTACGACGAACTCCGCAAGCTGGCCGCCCACCGCCTGTCGCACGAGGATCCCGGCCAGACCCTCCAGCCCACCGCCCTGGTCCACGAAGCCTACCTGCGGCTTCTGGGCGAGAGTCCCGAGCCTTGCTGGGAAAGCCGCGGCCACTTCTTCGCCGCCGCTGCCCAGGCCATGCGCAGAATACTGGTCGAACGCGCCAGGCGCCGGAGGCGATCCAAGCACGGCGGCGGACGCTCCCGTGTCGATCTGGATACCGCCGATACGGTTGAAGACGCTCCAGGCGAAGACCTCGTCGCCCTCGACGCCGCCCTCGACAAGCTGGCTCTGGAAGACCCTCTCAAGGCCAAGCTCGTCAATCTCCGCTTCTTCGCCGGTCTGACCATGCCCGAAATCGCCCAGGTGATGGACATCTCACTCGCAACCGCCGAGCGCCGCTGGGCTTACGCCCGCGCCTGGCTCTACATCGAACTCAACGATCAGGACGATTCCGCCTCGTCCTGAAAGAGTTTTTGAAAACTTTGAGGGGTTTGGCGCGGCTTCGTCGCATTGGTCGTAGTGCTTGAACGCCCGGATCCGTGCCGGACCTTCGAGCTTACACCCGTCTTTCCCGCCACCAGGGTCGTCAGATGTCCGCGCTGGGCGTGGGCTCGCTCCACGCGCCAGGGACTTCCCACGATCCTCCGGTTGTCTGCCGGTCAGCCTGTCTTGGCGCCGCTTCTTCGTGCGACTCACAACCAGGTACCCACCCAGGAGACGCCCCATGCGTGCTCGCAGCCAGCTCATGGACTCCCGGGATGCCGCTGGAGACTTCTCATGACGACAACCGCAACTCCCCCCAGCCCGACACTGGCTTCCACCGACGACCGGAAGGCCAAGGCAGCCGTCCCGCTTCGCGCTGTCCACACCGCCAACTTCCCTGCCCTGTTGCGACACCTTGGCGGCTCGCTGCTGGTCACGACGTACCAGGCCGGTAAGCTCGTTCTGGTCCGCGACGAGGGCGACCACCTCAACACCCACTTTCGCGCCTTCCCCGCCCCCATGGGCATGGCCCTCGCCGGCAACCGCCTGGCCCTCGGCACCAAGATGCAGGTCTGGGAGTTCGTCGACGTCGCCGGCCGTCGCTGCCAAGCTCGACCCCCCGGGCCGGCACGACGCCTGCTTTCTTCCCCGCTCCAGCCACATCACCGGCAACATTCAGATTCACGAAATGGCCTGGGGCACGGGCGACGAGCTTTGGGCGGTCAACACCCGCTTCTCCTGCCTTTGCACGCTCGATAAGGAAGCCAGCTTCACGCCCCGGTGGCGGCCCCCGTTCGTCTCGGCGCTGGAGCCTACCGACCGCTGCCACCTGAACGGCCTGGCGATGGTCGACGGCCGCCCACGCTATGTCACGGCCCTGGGCGAGACCGACGCCCCCCGCGGCTGGCGGACAAACAAGGCCCACGGCGGCATCCTGATGGATGTCGACTCGGGCCAGGTCATCACCCGCGGCCTCTCCATGCCCCACTCCCCCCGCTGGTACGCCGGCCGGCTCTGGGTGTGCGAATCGGGCGCGGGCACGTTCGGCCATGTCGACCTCGACACAGGAAACTACCAGCCAATCGCCGAGATGCCGGGCTTCACCCGCGGCGTCGAATTCGTCGGCAATCTCGCCTTCATCGGCCTCTCGCAGGTCCGCGAAAGTGCCATCTTCAGCGGCATCTCCATCACCGAGAGGCTCACCGCCGAAGAACGCACCTGCGGCGTCTGCGTGGTCGATCTCACCACCGGAAAGGTCGTCGCCCTGCTGCGGTTCGACACGGCCGTGCAGGAGATCTTCGCCCTGGCGTGGCTCCCTGGCCGCCGCTTCCCCGACCTCATCAACGACGACGAAGCCCTGCTCGAGAACTCGTTCACGGTCCCCGACGCTGCGCTGGCCGATGTGCCCGCGTCGCTTCAGGGGCCAACCGATCTGACCCGTAGCGCGGTCGGGTTCGGACCGTAGTGAGAATCTGCCGCGCGTGTCTTCGTAACGACGCCTGTTCGACCCGTTCCTCTCCTTGGAGATACCGACCCATGACTCGACTCAGCACAAGCACCCGACGACGACGCACCCAGAGGCAGAGCCTCCGTCCCGAGCTTCTCGGTCTGGAAAGCCGCCAGCTCCTTTCGACCTTCACCGTCTCCAACACGCTGGACGACGGCAGCGTCGGCAGCCTGCGCTGGGCGATCGGCGAGGCCAATGCCAACGTGGGCGCCGACACCGTCGCCTTCGACAGCAGTTTCTTCGCGCCCCGCAAACGATCACGCTGGCCGGCAGCCAGCTCACGCTGACCGACTCAGACACGACGACGATCGAAGGCTCGGATGCTGGTGTGACCGTCAGCGGCGGCGGCGCCAGCCGCGTGTTCCAGGTCGACAATGGCGCCAGCGCGTCGTTCAACGACCTGACCATCACCGGCGGCCAGGTCGACGTACGAGGGCGGTGGCCTGCTCAACCTGGGCACGGCCGAACTGGTCGACTGCAACGTCAGCGGCAACGTCGTCGGCAACGGCACCGATGCGAGCCGGGGTGGCGGCATCTCGAACAGCGGCAGTCTCTCGATTACCGGCTCGACGATCGCCAATAACCAAGCCATCGAGGGATCTTACACATACTACTACTACTACTATTACTCTTACACCAGAACGATCCCCTCCCTCGGCGGCGGCCTTTTCAACGCAGGCCAGGTCACGGTCTCCGGCTCGACAATCGAGGGCAACTCGGCCACCAATGGGGCTGGCCTTCGTTCTGAAGGGGGCATCGCCGGATTGATCGACTGCACCGTCAGCGGCAACTTGGCCACATCTGGCAGCGCCTGAGTAGCTACCAAGGTGCGCTCACACTGGTTGATTCCTCCGTCACCGGCAACACTGGCATCGGCGTCTCCAGCACGAGTCCCTACTCCCTCTCTGGCGAGGTGCTCGACACGCTCACGGTGCTCAACAGCAACATTGCCGGCAACAGCAACACCGGCGTGTTCAGCGGGCGTAACTCCGCCCTCATCATGCAAGACAGTACGATCAGCGGGAACAACGGCGGAGGCATTAGAAATAGTGGCACAGCCACACTCGACAACTGCACGGTCTCCGGCAATTCCTCCCGTAATGGCGGCGGCATCTCCACCGCCGGCACGTTCGCTTTACTATTCGGCCCCGAGGGGCTGGAACTGCTCACCTTTCCCGCAACCACTTCATTGACCAATTGCCGCGTCACCGGCAACTCCGCCATCGGCTTTGAGTCCTACGGGCAAGTGTTCGATGGCGATGGTGGCGGCCTGTTCACAGGTAGCGGAGGGACGACCACGGCGGCGAACACTCAGATCGAGGGAAATAGCGCCGTTCGCGGTGGTGGTGTCTTTACCCGCGGCGGTTTCTTTGGTTTCAGCGGCGATCTGATTCCGGCCACGACCAACCTGGACGGTTGCTCCGTGAGCGGCAACACCGCCAGCGGCAACGGCGGCGGCGTGGCCAACCTCGAGGTGGGCGTCACCCACGCCACGAATTCCACGATCACAGGCAACACGGCTGGCGGCGACGGCGGAGGCGTCTTTGCCTCCGGTCGGTTCATTGCTCCAGGGTTCTTCGACGCCTTTCCAAAGGTGCTGCCGAGCATGGCC
>CAVXYY010000015.1:0-20970 GCA_963766195.1 uncultured Gammaproteobacteria bacterium | reverse complement strand
CCCGCGCGACTTTGAGATCGTCGTCATATCCGACGCCAAACACGAGGTCGACACGGCGCGTATCGTGGGCCGTGTAGTTGGTGATGGTGCCAGCGGCAACCTGGCCGTTGGGAACGATGATCTGCTTGTTGTCGGGGTCGTCATGATGGTGCTGAAGATGCGCACTTCGTCGACTTTGCCGGTCACGCCGGCCGCTTCGACAAAGTCGCCCTGATGAAGGGGCGGAACATAACCAGCATGACGCCCGCTGCGAAATTGCCCAAAGAGTCCTTCAGCGCCAGGGCGACGGCCAGGCCGGCGGCGCCAACCACGGCAAGCAGCGACGTGACAGGCAAACCCAGTGTATCCAGTGAGGCAAGAATGACGGCGACCAGCAGAACACCGTAGACCACGTTGCTCAGAAAACTGATCAACGTGACGTCGGCTTTACGCAGGTTCATCAGCTTCTGGACAAAAGCCG
Source organism: uncultured Gammaproteobacteria bacterium (assembly GCA_963766195.1). Taxonomy (GTDB): domain Bacteria; phylum Pseudomonadota; class Gammaproteobacteria; order Xanthomonadales; family SZUA-36; genus JAHEFT01. Next base: position 20,510 of record CAVXYY010000015.1, on the reverse strand, counting down.
TGATGCGTTTCGCGATCCATTTACCGATCACGTAGATCAACAGCGCAAGGACGATTTTTATGGCCCAGTCGGTCAGCATGGGCACGAGGTCAGCTCTGCTCAAAAATTCTTTTATATCTTCCAATGTTCTCTCCTGCTTTTATTCGATTGTGTTTTAAACGGGTCAGGTCAGGTCTGTACCCGGCTCGAGAAATTGCTCCATGTTGTCGGCGCTTTGCGCCAGGTTACGGATCACGTAGTCAAGTTCCTGTTCACCGACGTACGCATAGGGCAGGTTTTCACACATCTTGATGTAAGGAATACTGTCCAGGTCTCCCGCCGGCGAGGTAGCCTACTCTCTGCGTCAGGTTAATCCGCAAGCACTTTTCGGCATCCAGGTCCGCCAGTGGCGCAACCGGAGTTTCTACCCGTAAAACCCGCCGCCCTTCGTTGGTCTCCAGTTCCGCCAGGAAAATGCTCTGGCGGCGGTTACCCTTGGCTATGGGATATTCGAAGCTGATGATGAACGGCTCATCGATCCTGAGTTCGTAGAGGTCCATCATGTGTTTGCGGATTTCGGCAAAAGTTTCCATTTATTTCTCCAGGTGCAACGGCACCACTATTTTGGCGCGAGCCGGACGGCGCCATCCAGGCGGATGGTCGTACCGTTCAGATACGGGCTCTCGATGATATTGCCTGCCAAAACCGCGAACTCTTCCGAGCGGCCCAGCCGGGAAGGGAACGGTATCGACGCCGACAGCGATTCCTGGATATGTTCCGGCATACCGTCCACCATGGGGGTCCAGAAGATACCCGGGGCGATCGTCATCACGCGGATGCCAAAGCGCGCCAGTTCGCGCGCCATCGGCAGCGTCATGCCGACGAGGCCGCCCTTGGAGGCGGAATAGGCAGCCTGGCCAATCTGGCCTTCGTAGGCGGCCACGGAAGCGGTGTTGATGATGACACCCCGCTCGCCGTCCTCCATCGGAGTTTCATGCTGCATCAGGTTTGCAGCGGCCTTGGCCACGTTAAAACTGCCGATCAGATTGACATTGATGGTGGTGCTGAACACAGACAGCGGCATCGGGGCTTCACGGCCCAGAACCCGGCCTGCGCCGATGATACCGGCGCAGTTCATCGCGACATTCAGTCCGCCATTGATTTCCGCGGCCTGCTCGACCGAAGCGATCACGCCTTTTTCCGAAGTAACATCGGTACGGATATACGGGGTGCCCAGTTCGGCTTCAGCAGCCTCGCCCGCCTCGTCGTTGACGTCCATCATCACGGCTTTGCCGCCATTGGCCAGGATGTAGCGGGTCACTGCCAGGCCGAGGCCGGACACACCGCCCGTAACCAGTGCTTTAACCTGGTTCAACTTCATGGAATGCACTCCTTCGAATTGTCGTGTTAACTATAAATGTAACTTCAGTTTACATTGTAAGAGCGAATTTATTCGCGATTCTTGATTCAATTATTCGCGAATTAATTCGCTCCTACAATAATCGCGCACGAATCCGCGCCTGCAATCACCGGCAAGGCCGGCTCCCACAATGAAACCGCGCTTACACCTCGATGGCCACAGCCACGGCTTCGCCGCCGCCGAGGCACAGGGAAGCCACGCCGCGTTTCAGGCCACGGCGCCGCAGCGCGTGAATCAAAGTTACCAGAATCCTGGCTCCGGAAGCCCCGATGGGGTGGCCCAGTGCGCAGGCACCGCCATTGACGTTTACCTTGTCATGGTCCAGGCCGTTATCCGCCATGGCCGCCATGGTCACGGCGGCGAATGCTTCGTTGATTTCAAACAGATCAACCTGGTCCATGCTCCAGCCGGCCTTTTCAACAACCTGTGCGATAGCAGTGGAGGGCGCCGTGGTAAACCATTCCGGTTCGTGGGCAAACGTGGCATGGGCGACGATCCTGGCCAGCGGTTCCAGCCCGCGTTTTTTTGCCTCGCCGGCAGTCATCAGAACCATGGCGGCCGCACCGTCGGAAATTTTTGAAGCGTTGGCGGCGGTTACCGTACCGTCCTTTTTGAAGGCCGGTCGCAGGGTGGGGATTTTCCCGATGTTGCAGCGGTGTGGCTCTTCGTCTTCGTGAAAGACATGGTCTTCGCGGCGCACGGTGACCGTGACCGGGACGATTTCATCGACGAAGTCACCTGCATGCACGGCGCGTTGGGCGCGCTCCACCGACTTGACGGCGAACTCATCCTGGTCGACACGCGAAAAGCGATACTTGTCTGCGCACATTTCACCGAACATGCCCATCATTTGCTGGTCGTAGGGGCTCTGCAGGCCGTCCCAGAACATGTGGTCCAAAACCTGGTCGTGGCCCATCCGGATTCCGCCCCTGGCTTTGGGTAACAGGTAAGGAGCGTTGGTCATGGACTCCATACCGCCGGCGAGGACAATCTCCGAACTGCCGGCCTTGATCGCGTCATGCCCGAGCATCACGGCTTTCATGCCGGATCCGCAGACTTTGTTGACTGTGGTGCATCCTACCGAGGCTGGGACACCTGCCTTCAGCGATGCCTGGCGGGCCGGCGCCTGGCCGAGTCCGGCGGGCAGCACGCAGCCCATGATGACCTCGCTAAGATCCGCGGGATCCACGCCGGCGTGTTTGGCGGCGCCGCCGATGGCCACAGCTCCCAGGTCGATCGCACTGCTGTTACTGAATTGGCCCTGGAAGGAGCCGATGGGTGTCCGCTTGGCGCCGACGATGACTACTGTACGATCAGACATACTCATTTCTCCACTATTTCGGGGCCGTATTCACTCACACTTTGTGGGGGCGAAAAGGCCAGGGATCAATACCGGCGATCAATGCCTGCGATCACGCCCGGGGAACCGGTGCGCCTTGCCCATGAAAGGCATCTTCAGCTTGCCCAGGATTGCGATGCGTTCTTCCGCCATCCGGTCGGCAGCCTGCCAGGTTGGAATCCCGTCGCGTTCCGCGATGTTGAATATCTTGTTCAGATTGTAATAAATCGTTCTCGTCATGCGCATTGCGCGTTCATGGTTCCAGCCTTCGAACTCGATCGAAACGTTCATCAATCCTCCCGCATTCACCGCGTAATCGGGCGCATACAGGATGCCGCGCGCCTCCAGCTCGTTTCCGGCTTCGTTGTTGGCCAACTGGTTATTGGCCGGTCCGGCGACGATTTTGCATTTCAGCCGGGGCAGGGTGTCTTCGTTGATCACCGCGCCCAGTGCGCAGGGCGCAAACACATCGGCCTCTACATCGTATATCTCGTCTGTTCCCACGGCTTCAGCGCCGAGTTCAACGGCCTGGGCAACTGAATCTTCCATGATGTCGGTGATGAACACCTTGGCGCCTTCCTCACGCAGCTGTTTGACCAGGTGCAGGCCAACATGGCCGGCGCCCTGGATGGCAAAGCTGTAGCGCGACAGGTCTTCATCGCCGAAAACTCGCTGCAGCGCCGCTTTCATGCCCTGGATCGAGCCATAGGCGGTATAGGGTGACGGGTCGCCCGACCCGCCATGGGCCTGGTGAACACCAACCACATTTTCGGTTTCCTGGAAAATGAACTCCATGTCGTTGACGTCGATTCCGACGTCCTCGGCGGTGATATAACGGCCGTTAAGTGAATCGATAAAGCGGCCAAAGGCCCGGAACAGGGCTTCGGATTTGTCCTTCCTGGGATCGCCGATAATGACCGCCTTGCCACCCCCCAGGTTCAGGCCTGAAACGGCCGCTTTGTAAGTCATGCCGCGCGACAGCCGGAGTACATCGCGCAAGGCCTCTTCTTCCGTGGCGTAGGGCCACATACGGGTGCCGCCGAGGGCGGGTCCAAGGGTGGTGTTGTGGATTCCGATGATCGCCCTGAGGCCGGCGTCCTTGTTATGACAGAAAACGATCTGTTCGTGTTCCGATTCAAATACGGTGTCGAAAAGTTCCATGGTATTACCTCCGTGGTTACCCCTCTATTTTAAGAGATACGGCCTGTATCCAACGGCTTTTCGGAGGTTTTGTTGATGTGGGTTAAGCAAGCTATCGCGGATGAATCCGCTCCTACGCGAGGCCGAATGCGAAGGAGCGATTTCAATCGCGAAATTCAGGGTTACACAAGCGTAGGAGCGAATTCATCCGCGAAAATCAGGGTTGAACGATCCCGTTCCCATCCTCGTCCAGCAGTTTGATTGGCATTCCCAGCGACTCCAGTTCCGGACGGATCGCAGGGATATCCCCAACCACGATAATGGCCATATTTTCCGGGTCGATCAAACGGCTCGCCAGGCTGTTCAGCGTTTCACGGTCGGTCTCGCGCATCAGGCTTTTTTGCTGATTACGGTAGTCAAGCGGAAGGTCGTAGCGAAGTATCTGCGCCAGCAGGCCGAGCTTGGCTCCAGGGGTCTCATAGCTGAGTGCATCCCGTTGCCCGATCGCGTTTTGCATGAAGGCGTATTCCTCTTCGGTCATTCCGTTGTCTGAGTAATTTTCCAGTTCCCGGAGGACTTCCGTGACCGATGCAGTTGTCGCGTCCTTGTGCACTTCGGAAGAAATCCGGAAGCTGCCCAATTCAGGGCCTCCATTGAAGCCGCTGAAGATGCCGTACGTATAGCCTTTATCCTCGCGCAAGTTCAGGTTGATCCGACTGTCGAATGTGCCTCCCAGGTTGAAATTCATCAGGTTAGCAAGGTAGTAGTCGCCCAGTGCGTCGTATTTCAGGGACGGACTGGCCATGCGCAGGGTGGATTGCGCCGCACCCTCCTTGCTGACCAGGTAAAGGATCCTGCCTTCCATCCTGGGAAGGTCTTCGATTGGCTCACGAAACACCTCCGAGGTTTCCAGCGCTGAAAGTGCGTCCAGGCTGGCCAGCAACTTGTCCTGTGGCAGGCTGGTACTGACCAGTACACCTTGCAGGTGGGCTGGTATGTTTGCCGCATAGAAGGTTTTCACATCGTCCAGGCTGATGTTTTCAACCGTGGAAGGCAGGCCGGCGCCGGGATAGGAGAGCGGGTGCCGTGGCCCGGCAAGAACCGCGCCGGTGGCCCGGTCAGCGAGTGCAGCGCCGGATTTCCGTGCCTGCATCAACGACTCCATGAGCTGGGATTTCAAGCGGTTGAAATCTTCCTCGGTGAAAGCCGGTTGCAGCATGCGCTCCATCATCAGGTCGATCCCGGCATCCAGGTGCTTGCTCAGAACATTCAGAGAAATCGTGGTCTCGTACTGCCCTGAAGAGACCCCGAGTGACGCCCCGATTCGCTCCAGTGCTTCGCTGAACCCGGCTGAGCTGCGCTGCAGGGTGGCCTCGGCCATCAGGGAGGCTGTCAGGTTGGCCAGGCCGGCTTTGCCGGCAGGTTCATCGCGCTGACCCATCGCGAAAACGGCCTGTACCGTAACGGTTGGCGTTTCGGTATTCGGCACCGCCAGCAGGCGCACGCCATTGGCCAGTTTCGTGTCCCAGATGGGCGGCAGATCCACCAGTGGATTGGATTCCGGGACGGGTTTTAAGCTGCGGTCGAAATCATCCTGCCAGGTCCGCAGTTCCGGTGATAGCTCGGCCGGCGTGGGTGAAACCGTCGGAGCAATCCCTGGCTGTTTAACGGCGATGGACCGGTAGTCGAAATTCTGCGGCTGTGCAGCAAGTTCCGGATGACCCTCGGGTACGATGCTGAGGATAACCGCCGGTTGGTCTTCTATGTATTTTGCGAAGGCCTGTACGGCGTCCTCGCTGGTCACGCGGGCGTAACGTTCGATGTCATCGGTCGCAGTTTTCGGGTCGCCGCTGAATACCTCGGCAAACGCCAGGTTACGGACCTTTCCGGAAACACTTTGCATGCTGAAAATCTGGCCGGATTCGAAGCCGGCAATGAACTTCTCCAGGTCATCCTGGTTGACGCCGCGCCCGGTGAATTCACGCAGGGTTTCCCTGATGGCTTGCTCCATGTCGGCCAGGGTTTCACCGGACGCAGGGTTCTGGATCACGATGAACGCCATCTCGCAAGCCAGTTCCCGGCAGGCATGGCTGACATAGGCGCTGACCGCACGGCCGGTCTGCACCAGCCTCTGGTATAGCAGCGAAGCCCTGCCCATGCCGATGATCTTGGTGGCTGCATCCAGCGGAGCCTCGTCCGGATGCTGGAGGTAAACGGTCGGGAACAGCATGGCGATGGCTGGCAGGTGGATATTGTCTTCCAGCGTTACGTACCGGTCCTCCGCAAGGCTGCCCGGCTGGGCCTCGATTTCTTCCACCTCGGGTCCGCGCGGAATGGGGCCGAAATAACGGACTATCCATTCGAGGGTCTTCGCCTGGTCGAGGTCTCCGCCAATCGTCAGTGTGGCGTTATTGGGGCCGTACCAACGCAAAAAGAACCGCTCCAGGTCAGCCAGGTCAGCAGCGTCAAGATCTTCTGTCCACCCGATCACTGGCCAGGAATAGGGATGATTCGACGGGTACAGGTTTTTCATCAAGGTTTCGCTGGTGCGGCCGTAGGGCTGGTTGTCCACCCGTTGTCCGCGTTCGTTTTTGACCGCCGCGCGCTGGACTTCGAACTCTTCCTCGGTCACCGCCTGCAACAGCAGGCCCATGCGATCCGCTTCCAGCCACAAAGCTGTTTCCAGGTGGTTCACGGGAATGGTTTCGTAATAATTGGTCCGGTCGTTGTTGGTTGTTCCGTTCAGGATCCCGCCGGCGTTGGAAATGATTTTCGAAAACTCGCCGCCGTCCACGTTCTCGGAACCCTCGAACATCATATGCTCGAAGAAATGAGCAAAGCCGGAACGACCGGGCTCTTCACGCGCCGAGCCCACGTGGTAGGTGACATCGACGTGTACCATCGGATCGGAATGGTCTTCGTGCAGAATGACGGTCAGCCCATTGTCCAGTACGTACTTGCTGAAAGGGATCGAAAAGCCATCGTCGTCACCGGTGAAATTCTCAACCAGCGTCACCCCTTCCGGCAGCGGCACTGCGGGGCTGACTTGGGTGATTTCCGGGGCGGTGACCGTGGGAGCTGGATCGCAGGCGGCCAACAGGGTTGCGAGTAGCAATAGGAACAGCTTTTTGAACATGAATTATTCCTGGCTGGAAGTTAATGATTGAAAACGCGTTATCGGTACGACCCGCGAAAGGATACTAGAGTTCACAAAGCGGGGCTCGCCTGGCAAAATTCCGGACCCCATAAAAGTTGCGGCAGATGGCTTGGTGGCCATCTGCCGCGGTGTCCCGACACACTTCGTCGGGTGGCGAGTTTTTCGGCCATCCCGTGCGTGTGAAAGCAGTTCCTTCTGCAATCCCCTTCTGTTTCAGTAGAATACGCCCTTTTTTTATTTTATGCAAATATGGCTAAATGCAAGATCGTTTAAAATTTCCGAGCGGTTCAATACACCCTGTCAAGCAGGTAAATTGGGCTGGTTGTCGCGAACTCCGGCGTTGCTATTTTTTCCCTGGGCTGGTCTCTGAAGCCGCCAAATACTGATCGAGCGGCACCAACAGGTTCTGTGCGCTGCGCATCTCTTCGGAAAGGGCCTGGGCATTGACGATCATCTCGGTCGTGAGGCCACGAGTGGCTGTAATGTTCTGCCTGGCATGGTTCCCGGGTGAAGCATCCAGCGTGGCAGAGACCAGTAGCAGAGCCACGCCCGCCACTTTGTTTTCCTTCACGCCCTGGCCGCGCACGTACAGCATGCCCAGGTTGCCGATCGCCAGTGCGTCCCCCTGCACCGACGCTTTGCGATACCACTCGTTCGCTTTTACGTAATCAATTTCGGTGCCGCGACCATTTTCGTAGAGTACCCCGAGGTTGTATTGCGCGGCCGAATTGCCCTGTGCGGCGGATTTGCCGTACCAAACCACCGCTTCCTTCTCGTCCTGTTCAACCCCGATGCCTTGCTCATACATCAGGCCCACGTTGAACTGGGAATCGGCATGGCCATTCTCGGCCGCTGCAAGAAACTCTTTGTAGGCCAGTGGAAGGTCGTTGGCTTCATACGCTGCAATCCCTGCATCGAAATGAGCCATCGCCTGCGGGTTTTCCCCGGCCTGGGCCATCGCCGCAAACGACAGCAGGCAAGCGCCAAGAGTAAGTGCCAGGAATCTGAAGGTTTTCATTGATTACCTCGGGAACAAAAGGGTGAGCGTGTAACGCAGTTGCCAGTCCGCGCCACCTGCCGGGCTCTCGGCATACCACCCGGCGCCGATCTGGTTGCTGACCATCTGGTCGCCCCACTTGGAAATCTTGCTGTAGGCAAGATTGATGGGAACGTTCCAATCCTTGGTTTTCCAGTTGTAGGTGCTCTCGCTGTTGAGGGCCAAGGTGCGGCCTTTGCCGAGGCCTTTGACCAGGAACGGCTGCACAAACATGGAGCTGATATCGGCCGGGCCACTCACGTTCCAAACCTGGTTCCAAAGAACACCATAGGTCCAGGAGCCGGTCTGCTTTAACACCACGATGGTCGGACCGAGCGCCCAGGTACTGGCGCCAAGGCCGTCGTAACCTGTCGGGATTACTGCCGCTGCGCCCGCGCCCCAGATCCATCCTGACGAGGTTGGTTCTTTTGGCGACAGCCAGAAGCTCTGGGTGGTGTCGCCCAGGCCAAACTGAGCCCTGTCTGGCTGAACATTTTTCTGCTGGATAACCGGGACAATGGTCCGGGAAATCAGGTTCCAGTCTTCCGAAATGGAAATCGGAATGACCGGTTGGATATTCAACAGGTTCCTGTAGCCGTTGTCGCCGTACGTCCGCGAGTAGTTGTATTGGAAAGGAACGCTGATCAGCGACGAAATCGGATTGGAAAGTTGCTTGGCCAGCTCATCGGCGTTGCTGGCGACAGGGGTGGCGACCCCGGCGTCCGAAGCTGCGACGATTTTATATGCGGTTGACTGCTCATCGGCGGCTACCGGACCCGTTGTTCCCAGCAGCAAAACAGCAGCCAGGGAATTGATCCATTTGCAATTTTTCATCAGTACCCCTGGATCGATTGGTCGATAGTGGAAGAAGTCCGCATTGCGGCAGTCTGGCCTATTTTGCACGTGAATTCTCCGGATTTCTCCATTATTCCTCATCTACCGTTACAATAAGAAGACCACAGAAGGAAACCATCCATGAGTCAGGCTGCCGACCAGGTACCACAAGCTGATACCCAACGGGAAACGCCCTTGCGTTTTGTCACGGCCGCATCGCTATTTGACGGCCACGACGCCGCGATCAACATCATGCGCCGGCTGATCCAGGCGCAAGGCGCCGAAGTCATCCACCTCGGCCACAACCGCAGTGTGCTGGACATTGTTCGCGCCGCGATCCAGGAGGATGCGGACGCCATCGCGATTTCGTCCTACCAAGGCGGGCACATCGAGTTCTTCAAATACATGGTCGACCTCTTGCGGGAACGCGGGTCGGACCACATTCGCATCTTTGGCGGCGGTGGCGGCACCATCACCCTCGATGAAATAAAGGAACTGCAAGCGTACGGCGTCGAGCGGATTTATCACCCGGACGACGGAATGGGCATGGGCCTGGTTGAAATGATAGAGGACGTGGTGAGTCGCGCGGCGAGTCACCGCTTGCCAACCCAATACCCTGGCCAATTAAACCCGCATGACGACAAGGCCATTGCCAACGTTTTGTCGGCGCTGGAAGACGAAGTGTTTGGCGAAGCCGAACTGAAGCTCAAGCGTCGCGAGTGGGCGGGCCGGGATAAACAGGCGCCGGTGATCGGCATCACGGGCACCGGTGGCGCCGGCAAGTCCTCCGTGACCGATGAGTTGCTCAACCGCTTCACGCAGAACTTTCCAGCGATGAGAATCGCCGTACTGGCGGTCGACCCTACCCGCCGGCGCACCGGCGGCGCCCTGCTGGGTGACCGCATCCGGATGAACGCCTTGCGCAGTGAGAATACCTATATGCGCAGCATGGCCACTCGTCGGGCCAACCTGTCGACCTCGGCGATGCTGCATGATGCCATCGCCTTTCTGAAGTCCGCCGGTTTCGACCTGGTAATCGTTGAAACCGCAGGAATCGGCCAGTCTGATTCCGAGATCGTCGACATGGTCGATTTCCCGGTCTACGTGATGACCAGTGATTTCGGCGCCCAGAGCCAGCTGGAAAAAATCGACATGCTGGATTTTGCCGAACTGGTGGTGCTGAACAAATTTGACAAGCGCGGCGCCGAAGATGCGTTGCGCGACGTGAAAAAGCAGTGGAAACGCAACAAGCTGGCCTTCCACGCCAGCGACGACGAGCTGCCTGTTTACCCGAGCATTGCGAGCCAGTTCAACGACCCGGGACTGACCTGGATGTTCGTCAACCTGTGCCGCCTGCTGCGGGAAAAGCTGGAACTCCCGGCCGAATACTGGTCACCGGATATCGACACTTCGGTCAAGGCCCCGAAGGCTACCGTTTTGATACCCGGTCAGCGCACCCGTTACCTGGCCGAGATCGCAGAGCAGGGCAGGAAGATCAACCACGACATCATGCACCAGGCCGAGGCAGCCAGCAAAGCCCAGAACTACTATGAGTCGCTGAAAGCACTGAAGGACGAACACCTGCCTGAACCTTTCGCCCGCTACGTGTCCTTCGCTCTGAGGGGTGAGCATGGTGTAGGAGCGGCCCATGGCCGCGATGACAGTTCGGGCGATACCCCTAAAACTGACCGTTCTTTGCTCCTCCTGCGCCAACGCTACGACAGCGCCATCAGCGAACTGAGCGAAGACGCCATCCAGCTCCTGCGCAGCTGGCCGGCGCGTAAAAAGGGTTTGCGCACTGAACAGCATTCGTACCAGGTCCGCGGCCGGGATATCACCGGTGCCAATTACAAAGAGTCTTTGAGCCGCCTGATGATTCCCAAGATCGGCATGCCCAGGGATGCTGACTGGGGCGAATTGCTCAGCTTCCTGATGCGCGAAAACCTGCCGGGCTATTACCCCTTTACCGCCGGTGTTTTCCCATACCGCCGTGCCGGCGAGGACCCGATCCGCATGTTTGCGGGGGAGGGCACGCCGGAGCGCACCAACCGTCGTTTTCACCTGCTGGCCCATGGCCAGCCGGCTGTTCGTCTCAGTACCGCTTTTGATTCGGTTACGCTGTATGGCGAGGACCCGCACACCCGTCCGGACATCTACGGCAAAGTGGGTAATTCCGGTGTCTCGATCGCCACGCTGGACGACCTGAAGAAGCTTTATTCCGGCTTCGACCTGTGTTCGCCTTCGACATCGGTTTCGATGACCATCAACGGTCCCGCGCCAATGATCCTGGCCTTTTTCATGAACGCCGCCATCGATCAACAGGTTGAACTGCACCTGCACAAGCACGGCAAGTGGGAAGAGGCGAAGCGCAAAATTACTGCGTATTTCAAAGACCGCCCGCAACCGCGCTACCACGGCGAATTGCCGGACGGTAATAACGGCCTCGGCCTGGCGCTGTTGGGCATCACCGGCGATAAACTGGTCGATGCGGAAACCTACGCGAAGATCAAGGCGGAAACTCTGACGAGGGTCCGCGGCACCGTACAGGCGGATATTTTGAAAGAGGACCAGGCCCAGAACACCTGTATCTTCTCCACTGAATTCGCCATGCGCATGATGGGCGATATTCAGCAGTATTTCGTCGACCACGGCGTGCGTAATTTCTACAGCGTATCGATTTCCGGATATCACATTGCCGAGGCCGGCGCGAACCCGATCAGTCAGCTGGCTTTCACGCTGAGCAATGGTTTCACGATCGTCGAGTACTACCTCGCAAGGGGCATGGACATCGATAAATTCGCTCCCAACCTGAGTTTCTTTTTCAGCAACGGTATGGATCCTGAGTACACGGTGATAGGCCGGGTGGCCCGAAGAATCTGGGCCAGGGCAATGCGGGAGCGTTACGGTGCGAGCCGGCGCAGCCAGATGCTGAAGTACCACATCCAGACCAGCGGCCGCAGCCTGCACGCGCAGGAAATCCAGTTCAACGACATCCGCACCACGCTGCAGGCGCTGTACGCGCTGTTCGATAATTGCAACAGCCTCCATACCAATGCCTACGACGAGGCAATCACCACTCCAACTGAAGAATCTGTGCGAAGAGCTGTCGCTATCCAGATGATTATTAACAAGGAATTGGGTTTAAATTTCTGCGAAAACCCGTGGCAGGGCAGTTTCATCGTGGATGAATTGACCGACCTGGTGGAAGAAGCTGTGTACCAGGAATTTGAACGGATTTCAGAGCGCGGCGGCGTGCTGGGCGCCATGGACACGATGTACCAGCGCAGCAAGATCCAGGAGGAAAGTCTGTATTACGAAAGCATGAAGCACGATGGAACGTTGCCCATCGTGGGCGTGAACACCTTCCTGCCCAAGGACGGCCATGGCGAAGTCGGGCATGTCGAACTGATGCGCAGTTCAGTACCCGAGAAGAACCAGCAGGTGGCCAACGTGGAAGCCTTCCGTGAGATTCACTCCAGTGAATCCACCCCTTGCCTGAAGAAGTTGCAGCAGGTAGCGCGCGAACGGAAAAACACGTTCGAGGCGTTAATGGATGCGGCCAGGGTGTGCTCGCTGGGCACGATGAGCCACTCTCTTTACGACGTAGGCGGGGAGTACCGGCGGAATATGTGATCTTTGAATTTGTCGATTCTTTGGGAAATTACGACGTTGTTCCGGCTTTTGGACGGGACACAGAAATTGTTACTGGAACGATTACAGGAATGGCCACTCCATGACTGCACTCGCTGACTGTCTGCAAACACATACGCCGGTGGTTTTTGACTTTCCGGGTGATCCTGGTTATCCCTCTGACCCGGTTCCATGGGCGCTGGAAATGTTTGCCGCCAGTCTCAGCGAGGCAGACATGCAGTTCAGGGAACCCGCTTCCGGAGTTGATGGCGCCAAGCTTTCGTACTTCGACCAGAAAGATCCTTCGAGTTTTGAACGATTCAGACTCCGCATCCAGCATGCTCAACCGGTGCATGGAAGCCTGGCGCTAATCGATTACTGCGGAGGTGATGGAACGTTGCGTGACAATGCTGACTGGGCATGGCAGATATACGAAGCTCATTTCGCCAGGGGACTCGCAAAATGTCACCCGATGGGTAGTTACGTGCGGGCAACAATGTGGATGAGCTGCGGCGATCATCTTTATGATGCCCATTGCGACCTCTTTGATGGTTTTCTGATCCACATGTCCGGTCATAAACGCGTCCGGGTTTGGCCGGTTCCGAAAAAATATCGTCAAAAAGTCATTTTCAACCACAACGATTTCAAAGGCAGGATGACATCCGAGCCCATCGACTTCGACTTGAAACCGGGGCAAGTTCTGTTCATACCATCAGGTGCGATGCACGAGGTTGTTGCCCTGGGCAAGCAGCCGGCAGTCTCGGTCAGCTTTCACATGGGTTCGCCCTTTCCGATGCCGACGCTGTGCATCCAACTGAACAAATTGTTGAAGGGTGGCGAAGTTTCATTACCCCCTTATATGAAATCAATAAACAAATTCAAGATGTACTTTTTCGAGCCGACCCGGTTCATCCCGAAAGCGGGCGGCCTGGAAGATGGAATGCCGGAAGAACTTTATAAAGCCCTGTCGGGTGCGCTTCAGTCGAGGAATGTCGATTCGAAAACCATGCACAAGCTGCTGTCATACTGGTGGCAAATCGCAATGAGCCGACCCCTCTACCAGGGACCATACCCCGAGCGTGTGCGTCCTTAGGCGCCGCGGTCAATAAGCCTGGAGCTTTTCGGGTGACAGGGCGTCAAGCGGCCCACCTGCCAATTCAGCGGACACTTGTCTGAGGCGTGCGATACTCACCGGCCTGCTGTCCTGGGCCAACTGCCGGGCCACGTCGTCCAGGCTCCGTTTGTCTTTGGTGCGCAGGCGCAGTTCAGTGTCCAGATTCCGCATGACGGTAACGCCCTTGGCGGTGCGCGGCCCGGTCGAGTCTTTCGCTTCCAGGCTACCGGCCTGCGCCGCCCAGTCTTCCAGTTTTTCAAAGCCGCGCTCAGAGCGTGAATTTGAAATGGTCCCTGACCGCTGCATGATCTCAAGCGTGTAGTATTCAGCGATGGCTTCGACGATCCAGTCCTCGTCCTCTGCAGCGCGGTAACCCTGGGCAACGTGCACCAGTTCATGTAACAACGTGCTGGTGCCATTGCCGCTGATCAGCGGACGATCTGCGTGCAGATACAGGGAGGCCGGGCCTGACAGTCCTCCGCGCCACATCGGATCACCCGCAGAGACTACCAGCAACCGCTTGGGGAATCCAGGAAAAATCGCCACCAGTACCGGCAGGTTCCAGCGCAGGAAGGCCAGAATATCCATGTGCCGCACACCCTGGCCGATCGGGCCGGCTACCGCCACTTTGATGCCGTTGATATTGCCCCGGCGAACGCCCAGCCACCCCGCCGCCATCCAGCCGACCGGGCGATCGAAATTCCGGTCGGGCCGGTTCACGACAAACCACCCGGGATCGCGTTTGTCGTCCGGATAAGCGCTGATGAAAGACCAGTTGTCCGGCCCGGACAATTGCAGGCGGGCATGGGAGCTGGCGCCCTTGCGTGCGGTGACCCTGGCTGGCGGCAACAGGTCGTCACCCCGGAATATGGCCCACTCCTTCTCGACCAGGTTGTCGAAGCCACCGCTCTTGCGCTGGTGATTCAGAACCACGGACCAGGTCAGAACGCCACCCTGCGCCGGGGGGCTCCAGCTGACCTCGCTGCCGTCCACGACGACTTCGCCGTCACCGGAAAAATCGTGGTACCGGGCCGGGTCGAAGTTGAAGCGGACATGCCGCAAAAGGCTCCGGGACTGGCGAAGCGTCAAGGTCATATTGACGATGCCTTGCCCCGGCAGGAATGCCGCCTGGTAATCCAGGTCGTATTTGAGATCGTCACCGGTGGAAGCCGGGACTGCTGTCCCGGATCCGGGTTTTGCAGTGGCGTCCGCTGCGACGGCAGCCGGCAGGCCCAGCCACAACAAGGCAGCCAGCAAAGTGGTCAAAACGGTTTTCAAGAGCTTGTTTCTCCGAGCGGCCATGGCAGCCCCCTTTCCATGTTGCGATTATACGGCGAAGTCCGGCCACATACAGTCAATGGAGCGGCAAATCCATTCACACGCATTCGAGCCAGAGGGCGGGGATCCTTGGTTAGGCATGGCCGGTTCTTTCATTTATCATCACGCAATGACGGCACAATCGCTGAAAATCGGAATAGAACAGGAATTTGTCTTTGCGGACTCTTCGGGCCGTTACCTGGATGCGGACAACGCGGGTTATACGGTTTTCAGCGCCATCGTGGACGGCTTTCCTGCTTTTGTTGGCGATGATGCGCACCTGGACTGCAAATCCCTCGAAACCTATCCGAAACGATGCTACGTGGAAGGTTTCGAGCACCACGACGCCCACGGCAGGAGAATAGAAACCCTGCCCAAGGGTCTGGAGATCAGGACCCTGCCGCATGACAGCGTTGAAGGCCTGGTCGCCGAGTTTCGAAATTCGTTCACTGCGGTCATGGACCTGGCCGCGGGCGCCGGCTTGTCTCCGCTGCTCACCAGCTGTCACCCGTTCAAGACATCGATCGGGCTGGGTGCGCTTATCGGGGATGTAGAACGCAGAGTGCGATCGGAACAGGAACTGGCGCTGGCGGTACGGGCAATGCTGACGCATGGCATGCATGTGAATGTTTCGTTGCAAGATGGTTCAGCTGGGAAAATGCAGGACCTGGCCGAGAAGGTCAACTATTACCTGCCGGCACTGATTCCCTGGAGCTTTTCCTCGCCTTTTTATGAAGGCAAGGTATTCGAAGGTCTGTGCAGCCGGAATTATATGCGCGCCGAATCGCGGCAGATGGTTGACGTACATGAGCGGTACAGTAGCCATGTGCTGGAGTTTCGCGGGTTCGATGCATGCGGCGATAGCATTTTGCTGGAAGCCTTGCTCAGCCTCTATTGCGGGTTTCTGCTCGACGAATCTTTGCCGGGCAGATCGCGGCAGCAGGAGACGGAGTTACTCAGGCGTTCCTCGTTCGCAGGGTTTGGTGATCCGTCCCTGAAAGACCAGGGACTGCAGATTTTGCGTGCCTCGAAAGCTGCCTTGGCTGACAATAGCGGGCGATTCGAATTGCTCGAAGCCATGCTCCGCGATAACGACTCGTATGCGGCCCGAATGAAGCAAAAATATGCGCAGACCGGGGACATCATGGGGTGCATTTCCGGCTGGTATGAATTTTAAGAATCAAAGAGAGTTTCTATGGCCATATTATTTGTCACAGGAGTAAACGACCGTTCCGTAATGGGCATGAACCTGGATGAGCGAGGAAACCTCGTCTACCTGATGGATGGAAACTGCTCCATCCATCACCGCCTGCCATTACTGAAGGACGTTGGCCAAAGTTTTTTACTCTTCGGGCCGGGGGTCATGCAGAGGATGATCCAGTCGAAGCGCAAGCCGTCACTGATTTTCAACCAGATTGCCGATCCCGATACTCACAAAGGTGCGCTGGAGCGCTGCATTGAACTGTGCGATCACCTCGATACAGCCGTCATCAATCATCCGAAACACGTGCTGCGAACCAGCCGGGAGCAGGTGTCCATGGCTTTGCAGGGCATACCGGGGGTCGTCATGCCGCGTTCCTGGCGCTTCCAGCCGCGTTCGCCGGATGAAGTGCTGGCTTTTGCCGCGGAGCAGGGCGTCGCATTTCCCTTTATTACCCGGGTCGCCGGAATGCACAATGGTAAAAACATGGTGCGGGTGGATCACAAAGCGGACTATGCCGAGCTCCATGCGCTGCCCTTTGACGGCCGGGACTTCTACCTGTCGGAATATATCGATTACGCGGATGGCGAAGGGCTTTATCACAAGCAGCGGATCGTGGTGATTGATGGCCAACCCCTGCTGCGTCATGCCCTCTACCTGGACCACTGGATGGTCCACGGAGAAAGCCGCGCCTTCATGATGGAACGGGAAACCTGGGAAAGCGATATCGCCCGTTTCGATCGTCTCAGCAACGAAGTTCTGCCCACATTGCGCCCGGCCATCGATGAAATCACCAGCCGCCTGCAGCTGGAGTATTACGGCATTGACTGCAATTTCCGCCCGGATGGCCAGATGCTGATTTTTGAGGCCAACGCCAATATGAACGTATTGCACAGCCCCAACCCGGCATTTCGATACCGCGTGAAGGAGATTGAAAGACAGCTTTACCGAACCCTGTCAAAGTACTCGGGTGAGCGGGTAATCTGAGGCTGGAGGGGGTCGTTTTGACGGCGCTTACCGGCCGTTTAGGATTCATCCTCGCGAACCTGCACATTTTGTAGAGGCCGACGCGGTAGAAGTCCTAGGCGTTTGAGCGCGCCCAGCGCACGATATCAGCCGTCATCATTGCGCCCGACTGACGGGCGATTTCCCGCCCCCCTTTGAACAACACCATGGTCGGAATGCTGCGGATACCGTATTGCGCGCCAATGGCCTGTTCATCTTCGGTATTGAGTTTCGCCAGTCGAAAACCCGGTTCCAGTTGCTTGGCCGCCGCTTCGAAAGCCGGCGCCATGCTGCGGCAGGGGCCGCACCATGGAGCCCAGAAATCGACCAGTACCGGGATATCGTTACCCGCGATCTGTTTCTGGAAACTGGACTGGTTCAATTCCACCGGGTGGGCGCTGAACAGGGCTTGCTTACATTTACCGCAACGCGGCCCGTCACCCAGGCGGCCGGCGGGTATCGCGTTTGTTGCCGCGCAATGCGGGCATACGACGTGCTGAATGTTTGTCATAGTTCCTAAATAGGGTCTGGGAAGAGCATTTAAAGCCCAACGCCATGGGAATCGCGATCTCTTTGACGTGTTTCGGGATCGGGCCTTGTGTAAGATCCTTGATCAAGACGCCGCACGATGGAATAAGGAAAAATACTATGAAGCGAGTTTTTGGCCTTCTTTTGATGATCCTGGCACTGCCGTCGTTAGTGGTTGCCGAAGACTGCCCGCCCCCGGGCTACTCGAGAGAACAGTTGCTGGAATTACGCCGCGGCGGTTTCGACATGGAGAGCGCCGCCGAGCGCGATGCGCTTGCTGTTTCACTGCTGGCCTGCCTGTCCGACCCTGACCCGGCGATCCGTGATGGAGTGGTTTTCGAAGGGATGTCCGCCTGGATGCGCGCCGGCCAGTTATCGCCC
The DNA here is from genome assembly GCA_963766195.1 of uncultured Gammaproteobacteria bacterium. Lineage (GTDB taxonomy): Bacteria > Pseudomonadota > Gammaproteobacteria > Xanthomonadales > SZUA-36 > JAHEFT01. The sequence goes on along the minus strand of CAVXYY010000015.1, from coordinate 2,429 downwards.
GATGCCTTGAAAAACCTCTATGCCGGTTTGCTGGCCCAGCTTGGGGCCACGGACGATGCGAATGGTTTCCAGCAGCCGTTTGCCGCGCTGGTGCTGTCAGAGCTGGCGCGCACCGACCGAATCGACCCGTGGATGACTCCTGCCATGCGCAATGAACTGGTTGGGGTGGCAGCAACTTACCTGGAGGCGGTTCGTGACTACCGGGGGTTTTCCGAAACTGAAGGTTGGCGGCACGGTGTGGCCCACGGTTCCGACCTGGCGCTGCAACTGGTGCTCAACCCCAATATCGACGCCGGGCAGATCGTCACGCTGATGGATGCGGTGTCGGTCCAGGTGTCTCCGCAAGGCGCAGTTTTTTACATCTACGGTGAGCCGGGCCGGCTGGCGCGGGCGGTGTTTTATGCTTATACACGCGGTGGGCTGGACGAGACTGTTTGGGCTGCATGGTTCGAGCGGATTGCCAACCCGGCGCCGCTGGAAAGTTGGAACGCTGCATTTTCCAACCAGGCCGGCCTCGCGAAACGGCACAATACGCTGGAGTTCCTGATGGCCATGCACCTGAATGCTGGTTTTGCGGAGGGTGAGCAGGCGGAACTGCTGGATGCGCTGGTGAAGCAGGCTATCACCCGTGTGCTGGGTGGTTAATCGGGCTGCATGGCTTCCCGGGCTTCCATTTCCTCTGCTATCAGTTCATCCAGGGGGCGTGTGTAAGTCGCCAGCCTGTCCGGCGGGGCGAGTTCGCGCGCGCGGTTCATGCTGTTTTCGGCGGCCATTTTTTTACCTCCCTGGTATTGCGCCATGGCAAGGGCGAAGTACAGCAAATGGTCATCCTCTTTCTGCTCGATAGCGCGCTGCGCCAGGCTGATGGATTCTTCATATTGACCCACAGCAAGCGCCTCCTGGCTTAAATACATCAGGTAGTAGGGGTTGTTCCGGCGATGTTTTTCGACCCTGGTCTGGATATCCTGTGCGGCCCGGGCGTCGCCCTTTTCAAGGTAAATCTCATACAGATTATTCATCGCTGAAAGGTTGGAGGGCTCGATTTGAAGTGCTCTCTGATAGGCGTCAATCGCCTCGTCCAGCTGATCGTTATGAGCAAAAACGACACCGAGGTTTACCCAGGAATCGATGACCCTGGGTTCGACACTGATGGCATACTTCAAATAGGCGTAAGCGGTTGGCAGGTCATTTTCAATTAATGCCATGGCGCCAAGATTGTTCAGGTATAGCGCCTTGGCATAATCATCGCTGACTATCCGCCGCAGCGCCGCAGGACCGATATTAATGCCACTGACGTCGAGAACATAATTCTCGCGCCGGCCCTCAACCACGACATTTACGTGCTTGACCAGCAGCATGGTCTCGTCGTTCATTTCCCATTGCCGAAGTTCGGCAATTTCCTGGTAGCTTGCTTTCAGGCCGGCCCGCCGGGCCAGCGCGATCATCATATTGGCAAAACCAATGCAATTGCCGGAGCGGGTCGCAAAGGCTTCCGTAGCGGTCAGTGTGCGGGATTCGTCATACTAAAACCCCAAAACGCCGATTTGCAGCACCGTCTGGTACAACAGGTGAGTTTGCGTGCGCGAATTCGTGTAGGGCAGGATGTATTGTTCCAGGAAAACGTCCATCGCGGGCGTAACCGCCAGAACGTCAACATCAGGAATCTGTATTTCCGGCCCGGGATATTGTAGTCGGGGCGGTTCAGGATTGACCGGTTGCAGCGAGGCGCATGCGCTGAGTAATATCACTCCGCCCAGCAGGAGCGCAGATCTGCCGGGTCGATAGCGATCAGTGCCAGAATTCCGGAACCAGGTCATAATTAGCCGTATTTTCACCCCTGGCGCTCTTTGACGCCAATGTCTTCAGTAATGAAACGCCTGTCATGAGTCACCCAGGGAATCTCTGATCCATGATTCGATTGGCTGGCGCTTTACCCTGACCCCAGTTATTCTTTCTCGCGCCAACACAAAGGAGTTCACCCGATGCAGACCAAGCGCCTTTTACCCGGAAAGACCACGACAGCAGCACTGGCCTTTTTGTTCGCCGCCTGCCTGGGCCAGGCGCTGCAAGCTGACCAGGCGATCCATCCGGTGAAGATGGACAAAGCACAAATCGCGGGCGGGATTTTCCAGGACCACGAACCCGTGGTAGCCACGCACGACGGCAATACCACCTACGATGTGGAAGTGTTTCTCAGCAGCAATAAGCAGTTCGACGCCGGCATGTACAAATCCGGCAAGGTAAGGGCTGAGATTACCGAGCCTTACGGGGTTAACGAGTACATGCACTTCCTCGAAGGGGGCGTGACCTTGACTTCGAGCGACGGCACCGTAACCGAAGTTGCGGCCGGAGATTCGGTCGTCATTCCTGCCGAGTGGACGGGTGTCTGGGATACGCAGGGCTACACCAAGATTTACGTTATCTACTCA
>CAVXYY010000014.1:0-164801 GCA_963766195.1 uncultured Gammaproteobacteria bacterium | reverse complement strand
ACCACCTGGAAATATGTACTTGCGAATCCATGCGTCCATCGTGTTCGGATGGCTGCGGCCAATCGTGTGGATCAGCGCGAGCCCTTCAGGCTTCAGGCAGCGCTTGATCAGTTCACCCAGGTCGCGGTAGTTGGCACACCCCACGTGCTCAAGCATGCCCACCGAAACGAACCGGTCATAGCGCTTCCCGATGCTCCGGTAGTCCCCCAGGATAAATTCCAGGCGCTTGTCCAGGCCCCTGGCGGCCGCTTTTTCGCGCGCCCAGTCAACTTGTGCCCGGGAAATATTGTAGGCGTTGACCTCGACGCCATAGTGCTCAGCCATGTGCATTGCCAGCGCGCCCCAGCCGCAGCCTGCTTCGACCACGGTTTGCCCGGGCTTCAGGTCGAGCTTGCGGCATACATGGTCCAGTTTGGCGAGCTGGGCCTCCGCCAGGGTGGCGCCGGGTGTGTCGTAATAGGCGCACGTGTACACCATCCGCTCATCCAGCCACATGCGGTAGAAGTCGTTGCCAAGATCGTAATGGTGGTGCGCGTTGTATTTTGAACGGCTTGTCGAGTTGCGGCGCAGAGCTTGCAGCGTGGACTTCAACCTGGGCAGGTAATATTCGCGCGATTCCTTGCACGTGATCGCACGGGTGACTTCATTCGTGAACGCAAGGAAATCGCCGTGTACCTCGATCAGCCCCTGGCTGTAGCATTCTCCGAATCCAATCGAAGGTGTGGTCAGTAATTTCAGCACAGCGCGGCGACTGAGAAACTCCAGGCAAGCGACCGGGCGTTCATCGGTCACGGGGAATTCGTGGCCGTTCCAGAGGCGGACCGAAATCCTTGGATTTCCAGCGGATTTCATGATCGCGAGTACGAGCGTCTGATCGATATTGCGTTCGGTCAGACCATAACCTTGCTCTGCATCCATCATGGTAGGTTCTCCTTCGGTATGAACCCGATCGATGTTCTATAAATTTACCTTTTTTAAACCCCGATAGCCACTCAAGGGTATTCTCCCCATGTGTTCGGCTATCACAGAACTCAAAAATATCCGGGCTGTCAAATCTATAATGAGTGTCAAGTGTCACGGTGAGGAAGCCGGTTCGGCCGGTAAACTAAATGGAGATCTGCGCGGAAATCACCCGACGACCCTTACTTTTACGGAGGTAAGTTTCTAATGGACAGCAAACCCATCACACACGCTGACATCCGGCGAATGTTCGGTCCGGTCGACGATCACAGGGTCCTGGAAATCATGGGACTGAAACCATCGTTGAAGGAAATGGAAGTCACGATGGCCTATCTCGCGGATATGACGGACATCATGGGTGAGGAACGGCAGCCCCTCACGGGATGCGCTGCCGAGATCTATGACATCGTCACCCGCGACGAAACCTTCGAACCTGAGGACCCGGATCAGATCTGACTCGCCTGAGCTGGAATTTTCGGTGTAACCCTGGCCCTCCTTTACCCCGAAAGGATCCAGGATTTCCACAGCAAGGCCGGCTTCTACAGATTTAGAACTTCAGTTCGAAAGTCGCGCCGAAAATCGGCGCCGGGTCGTAGTCGCTTTCACTCAACAGTTCGTCCGACGCGTTCTTGATCTTCAGTGTTCCGGCAAACTCAAGGCCTGCAAAAAGGGCCAGTTTGACTGTCTTATTGGGCTCCCAGGCGGCCGCAACAACCACGGGAATCGACTGGTTTTTTCCGATGCCGCCAGGCGTTGTGCCGTTTTCATTCAAACGGAACTCGATGTTTTCATAGCGCGAGGTCAGGCCGAAGGACCAGGTTTCAGCGGCCAGGTAGCCCAGTGTCAGACCGGGACCCTGGGAAGCAGCCAGGCCGCGGCTGGTCGACAGGTACCAGCGCTCGCTGATTTTCCAGTCGATGACCAGTATGGGAAAAATCCGGGTGCTGTCTTCAAGCTTGGAAAACACACCGATGCCGGGGCCGATGGTCAGGTCTTTCATTGAGACGCCAGGCAGCGGCGGCAAACAATCCGTAAGTGCGGCCCTCACCGGTGTCAGCATCTTTTTCGCCGTTGTAGCGGGCCGATGGGATCAGGAAAAGTGTGCCGGTTTCGCCGATACCGAAACGCCCGATGAGCGAGATGCGGGTCTCGTCAATTTCTTCCCACGGCGCGCCGCCGCCAATCGTTGTCAGCTCGTCGAAGTCATAGGTGGAAGTGCCGCCACCGACTGACAGGCCGATCGAGTTGCGCCGGTTCCACGCATAAGTGACGCCCATGCTGGCAAACCAGCGGTTGACCGAAAAGCTGCCCTCGACATCGGACAGGTCAGTGCCTGACTGAAAGGCAATACCGCCGTCGAAGTTGAAGCTTACCGGGTCAGTTTTCGGTGCCTGCGCGTAAACATTCTGTGCACAAAAAAAACAAAAAACCGCGGCGATAGCGAGTGTTTTGGTGGATCGGGACATCAGGTCTGGCCTCATTTTGTTCTGTCGGAAAATAGTGCCGCGCAGTATACCTGAATCAATCCGCTTTAGTTCGCGGCGCCGTCCAGTTTTGCAATTTCCTTGCGCGCATCACCGCAGGGATCCGGACTGCTGAGGAAGCGATCGGCCATGGATTTGGCCAGCACGGAAATCCCCAGGGTCGCCACCGCCAGGCCGCCGCTGGTTATCGTGCCGGCCGGATCCAGCGTTATCGCCGGCGCTTCCAATGTACCGCCCAGCTTGATAAAGGGGTTGATCAGTGTTCCTGCACTCAAACCCAAACCCTTTCGTGGTTTGGTGTGAAACGCAAAATCAATTTGTTCTGTGTGCAGGTCCAACGCGCCTTCGCTGAGGGTGGTTAGCTGTTCGGTGTGGTAAATCACCGGATACACTTTGACGATTCCAGCCCTGGCGTCCGCCCCGATAACGGCGCAATCAAGATGCGTATACGCGCTGGTTTTGTGGAAAGGATTGAGCAGGTTAATTAACTCGGTGATGAAACCGGTATAGAGCCGGTCCATGCCAGCCCTGGCGTACTGCCCGGCGCCGGCATAGGCGCGGAGTTTCCCATTGAGTGAAGCGGCCATTTCGTGCCGGGTTGTCACCTGCGCCATCCATGGCCATTTCAAGATCCAGAGGCGGGTAGGTGGAGAGGTCCTGTCCGGGCGTCGCTGCAAGCCCCAGGCGGATGTCCTTGCCGCCCAGCGTAAGGCGCATTCTGGGCGTGGCGCCTCTTCCATCCAGGCTGAACTCGCCTTCAAAACGGCCGCCCCGTTCGCCCTTGAGGGTGAAGGGTTTGAATTGCATGAACTGCTTTGATAATTGAAATCCAAGCTCGACATCCTCCAGGGTTGTGTTTACCAGGTAGAGCTCGGCAATCTGCAGATCCAGGTCGATATCCAGGTTTTGGGTAGTCAGGTGCATCACCGGGGTGTCATCAAACATCATCGGTTTGCTGCCTGCCGGTTTTGATTTAATCTTCTTCCGGGTCACCGGGATACCAATGGCTGAAGTCGAGGTACGGGGAGTCCAGCTTGCCCTTGAAGGTTTTAACATCACCAAGATTGATGGACAGATTGCCGTCAACCTTGCTTCTGCCAAGGAACACTTCCAGGTCTGTCAGTTCAAAATCAGCAGGTGTTCCCGCTTAGCCCGGTCACGATGGAGAATGACTCCGCTGGAAGCGATGTCCTCACCAGCTTGTCCAGCGAGGAGGCGTCCGGCCCCGCCGCCTTGACGGAAAGATCGAAGCTACTGTCCGGCGACAGGCTGCCATCAACGCTTGCCGTAACTTTTCCAATAGCCAGTTGCACTTTGTCCAGGCGTGTTTGCGATTTTTCATTGTGCAGACTTCCGCTGGCGGAGAATGGAAGGTCGGGTAAATCCCTGTCCTTGAACAGGAAAGAAAGGCTGTTCAGATGGGCCATGCTGATATCGAACCGGGCGTCCAATCCCAACGGCTGCGCCATGTCCGCGATCTGTCCCTCGAGCTCCATCTGCATATCACCGAGATTCCCGTCCGTGACGGTGAACGCCAGGCCTTTGCCCTGCGGCTTGACCTCTGCCGCCAGCTTCACGGGCTGGTCCGGGAACCCCTCGTGGCCAAACATTCGGCCGAGTGCTCCGGCGTTCCTGACGTCAAGCTGAGCACGCAGGTCGCTGCCGGCATAACGGTCGCCGAGGTTCAGAGTGCCGTTGATGGTAGCGTGGTCATCAGCCAGGCTGATGGCGATATTGTTCAGCTGAACGCTGTTTTTACTGCTGGCGAGTTTCCCCTGGCGGTAAAAGGCGCATCAGGGAGTACGGTACCCGGAACCAGGAAGGAAACGGCGCTTAGCCGGGGCAGGTTGATATCAATATCGCCGTCCATCTTCAGCGGTTGTTGCAGATCGGGAATCCGGCCGCTGAGTTCCAGGTTTACCTTGCCCGGGTTGCTGTCGCTTACCTGGAATGCCAGGCCCTCGCCATCGGGTTTAATCCTGGCAGTCAGTTTGAACGGCTCGTCCGGAAACCCGGTCCTGGCCGAACAGGCGGCCCAGTGCGCCGGCATTTTTGATATCCAGCTGAAGGTTGATATCACTGCCCTGAAAACGATCCAACAGGTTTACCTGACCATCAACATCAGCCTGGTCGCCGTCAAGGTTGACGTTTACTTTGCCCAGCTGAAGCACTTTGTCTTTCCACCCGAACCGGCCTTTGATCTCTAGCGGCGCGGCCGGTACCCAGTTCCAGCCGGCAACGGCGGCCAGGCGGCTGGGGTCCGGAGAGAGAGAATGCGATATCCAGGTCTAGGCTGAAAGGCATCCGGCAGGTGACCGAGCGAACCCTCCGCTTCAAGGGTTGTCGAGGCCTGCGTGGCCTTTGCCTTGATTGAAATCAGGCCGGTCGAATCGCTGCTCAGAGCGCCGTCGAGGTCGAGCGGTCCCAATTCCTGCTGCGGCTGGCCAAAAATCGGTGGTCCAACGGCCGGCTTCGTCGCTCTGAAAGTGAACATTGAGCTCGGTTCCGGCAAATCCCTCCAGGGTACTGACATGACCGCCTATTTCCAGGTGGTCACGGTCGGTCTGCAGGCTTGCCTTTTCGACCTGAACGCGATCTTTCTCAAAGTTCGCCTGGAGTTCGTGGCTGAACGGCTCACCCACCAGGCCATCCAAACCGAAAACCTCGGCCAGCGCGCCCAGGTTGGGCCCGTTCACCGAGAACTGGATATTGCCATCAGTCGGCCTGATCAAACGGTCCAGTTCTCCCCTGGCGATGACGTCGACACTGCCAAGATCGCCATCCAGGTCTACCCGGGTCATCTTGCCTTCCGTGTTGAGCGCCGCCTTGAAATCAAAGGCGCCTTCGCTGAACAGCGGCAATTCGAATTCGTTCAGGAATGTCGGCTATTTCGGGACCCTTGAACTCGGCCGTCACATTAGCGCCTGACCAGGTTTTCGCGTCCTGGACCGATCCCGAACTCTGCAAGGTGTTCGGGCCCAGTACGACTTTCAGTTCATGAGTGAGTGGCCCGCCGAAAAACAGCGCGTTGAACGGGTCGAGCCAGCCGTCAAAAGAAAGCGCTTCGTCATTAATACTGCCGGAGCCCTTGCCTTCCCAGCGGTTTTCACCCTGATGCCGTGCGGAAAGCCCGGTGGCCTTGATGTTCAGGGGGCGCTCAAGATTCGGACCGACGAGCACAAGTTCGCAGTTGGTGATTTCCAGGTCAGACAGGAATACCGGAAAGCCTTTTCGCTCAGACTGTCCTGGTGCCGGACCCTGGCCCGGCCCGTTCTTTTGCAGCATGTCCCAGTTGACCTTCCCTTCATCGTTCTTCAGCAGAGAGACCCTGCAATCCTGGATGGCCAGGAACGGGAATACCGCCTGGTCTTTGAACAGGCTGGAAACCTGGAACGAGATTTTCAGATGGCCTACCGTCACCATGTCTGGTTGGTCTGCCCAATCGGCATTTGCGAACTCGATACCGCCGGCTTCAAGCGTTGTGACCCGGCCAAGCTCAAGGGAAAGGGGGCCGTTGATGGACAGTTTTCTCCCGGTGTGCTCGAGGGAAAGGGAGGCCAGGCGGGCTTTCAGGAATGCTTCATCCTGCAGCAGGTACCATCCGACGCCGATTACGATGGCGGTCAGCGTCACCAGGCTGGTAACGAAAATGAGAAGTTTACGGCGCATCTGCAGGGGTCCTTGAATTGATTATAGGGTCAAATCATTCTCCCAATGCCTGGGCCACCGCATTGCACATGGCCCCCTGCAGCGCCCAGTCTTCGTCTTTATCGGCGGTGGCGCGGGCGCTGTGCAAGGCAACGACCACGTTCTGCTCCGGGTGCACGCAAATGCCCTGTCCAAAGATGCCGATGGCCCGGTAAGCGCCGGCATCTCCCAGCCACCACAGGTAACCGTACCCGGGGTAGGCGGCCGAAGGCGTTGTTGATTGCGCCATCCAGCCGTCGGGCAGAACGGCTGTTCCATCCGCCAAATGTCCTTCACTCAGGGCGAACAGGCCCAGCCGGCCATAGTCGCGCAGCGTCGCATTGATGCAGCAGCCACCGAATTCACCGCCGCCGGGTTCGGTCAATGTCCACCAGGCGTCTGTTTCCATGCCGAAGGGCTGCCAGATTTTTGATTCCAGGTAAGTCGACAGGTTATTGCCAATGGCGGAGCGCAGCAGGGTGCCGACCAGGTTGGTCTCCGCCGTGTTGTAGTTGAAGACTTCGCCCGGAACCGAATCCCGTGGTTTCTGAGCCAGGTAGTCGTACAGGGCGACGGTCTGCCAACTGGCGCTGTTCACATCGGAAGCCGGGTCCGCGTAGTCTTCATTCCACGCTACGCCCGAAGCCATCTGCAGGATATTGCGGATGGTCGATTCATCGTAGGGAGAACCCTTGAGCCGCGGCAGGTAATCGCTGACCTTTTCATCAACGCTCTTGATGTAACCGTCCCGGATAGCGGCGCCTACCAGCATCGAAACCACCGACTTGGTCACCGAAAATGAAATCCAGCGGGAATCCCGGGTGTTGCCGAGTCCATAACGCTCATAGGCGACTTTGCCGTCCTTGAGAACCAGTAAACCCGCCACGTTTTGCTGCACGAAGTACTCGTCCAGCGTCATCGAGCTGTTTTCGGTCTGAATGCTTACCTGGCCAAGGTCAACCGGGGCTTCCGGCAACTCCAGCACCGTTGCACCGGCAGTGATGGTCCGGGTCGGGAAAATCCGGTTGATGTTGCGGTAACCGGAAACCTGTTGTTCGGGTGTCCAGAACAGGATTTCATAGGGCGACCCCAGGTTCTTCGCGTCGTCCGCCGGGTCGACAAAAGGCGCTTGCGCATGGGCGCTGCCAATAGTTCCGAATAGTGCGATGAGCAGAGTACTGAACAGGAAAAATTTCATACTTGGAGTCCGGGTCGGCTGAATGGAAATCTCATGATAACCCGCAAACCAAACACCGTAGGAGCGATTTCAATCGCGATTAAAGCCGACCCCGCTATCCTCCCAAACTGAAATCGTCGTTCATGAACCAGAGATAGAAAGCCGCTGCGCCGACAATAAACAGCGTTGCCTGCATGGTTTCCATCGCCGGCAACGCCAGGCTGAAGGTAAACAGTTCGCTGACCGGCCCGGTCAGCATCAATGCCCCGGACAGGCCGAACAGCGCGCCAACCAGGCCGAAAGCCCACAGGATAATTTTCCGGGTGCGCTGCTCGCGCCTGACGCCCCGCATGACGCCCATCGTGAACGCCTCGGGTTGCGGTGCTTCGGTGTACTCCAGCAACTGCTCCAGTTTCCGGTCGAATGAATCAGGCACTTTGCGCCTCCTGTGCCGGCCCTGTGCCGGCGCCGTTAGTGTCTTTGGGAATGTAATGATCATGGTCTTCCAGCCATCGTTGCAACTTTTGTTTGCCTCGTTGAATATGAGACTTGACGGTTCCTAACGGAAATCCTGTGACTTCGGCGATCTCCGGGTGGCTCATTCCGGTGGAATAAGCCAGGGTCATGCAGGCACGTTCCTCGGGGCTGACATAGCCCATCAGCCGCTGCACGAGGATTTCAGCGTCATTTGCATGGCGCGGGTCGTGACTTGGCTCCGGAGGTTCAGCCACCACCAGTTGACGGGCGTGTTTGCGGGTGAACTGGAGAAACTGCCGGTACGCAATGCTGTGCAGCCAGGCGAGAAAGCTTCCTCCAGACTTCAGGGTGTGCATTTTCCGGTAAGCCATCAGGAAGGTTTCCTGGGCCAGGTCATCCGCGGTGCCGTGATCGCCGGAGAGCAGGCGACGCAAAAAGCCGCGGATCGCGGACTGGTGCCGTTCCACCAATAACTGGAACGCTGCCTGGTCGTTGGAGCTGGTGACGCGGGCCACCAGCTCCAGGTCGGAAATCATGAAATCCAGCCTCTAGTCTTTATTCAGCTTCCATACTATCAGGAAGCCGATCCCCAGCATCAGGGGGAACACGGTGCCTGCACGGATGCCGTTAATGACTTCCGGATCGGTGAAAAACAGGCTGCACAGGCCGCCCGCCACGCCCAGGGCCAGAAATACAACTCCCCGGCGCATGTCGCGAATCCGGGGGTTACCCGCTGCACCAAGCTGCACGAGCAGCTCGGGTGTCAGCTCCTTGCCCTGGTCCATCGCTTTTTCGACGGTTTTCATGATGGTCACGCGGTTCTGGTAGTTCCAGTAGAAATACCCCAGAACGGCAATGCCAAGTACGATGAACAACACGATCGGAATCATTTCGCCAGCCATGGTGGTTCTCCTTGATTAAAAAAGTCATTCGTAACCCTAAGAGGCCGGCAGTTGCCCAATTGGATGCATCGTAGGAGCGGATTCATCCGCGAAATCACTGGTCGCGATTAAAATCACTCCTACGTATCACCGCCACAACCAACAATTGACCTCAAGACTTGGAAGACTGCCGCAAAAGGGATACATTCAACAGGACTCCTCCTTCCGGGGCACTCCGCCATGCTCGAGCGCGAACTCAAACGACACGCCGCCTACTTCAGGGGCTGGTGCCAGGCGTTTGGCGAGCATGAAAGCGTCTACCGGGACGACACCGGGATCAACTGGCTAACCGCTGAAAACCAGGTAGGCCTGGTCCTTCCCAAGCCCTTGATCCGATCGCTGTACCGCGAAGTGCTGCTGCACGAGCACGTTCCGGTATTGACCTTCCACCACGAGAGCGTCGAGATCGGTTCCCTGGATATTCCGATTGCCAAGCAGTACCAACAGCAGGCGCTGGAGGCGATGCGAAAAATCCTGGACGGAGGCAGCGATGTGCACGTCTTTGTGACCTCTCACCTGCTATACGGCGAAGGCAGTAAAATCATCACGTTTTCAAACAAGAAGCCGTTGGCGATTATCTACAAGGAAATCGGCACAATGCGCATCAGGCTGGAGTAGAAAAGGAAGAAAAGGGGGCAGTCCGTCCTGGCCATTACCGTCGATCTCTGGCCGCATGACTTTCTGCATGCGCTAAATCACTCCCACCAAGGCAATAATGCAGCCACCGTAAATTCCCTTATTCGCTATTTATAGGTTGTTGCCATGCTGTCTATCAAGAATCTCGAAAAAACCTACGCCAATGGTGTGCGTGCCCTGGACCGTGTCTCGCTGGACGTAGGCAAGGGCATGTTCGGCTTGCTGGGGCCCAACGGCGCAGGAAAGTCCAGCCTGATGCGCACCATCGCCACCTTGCAGACGGCGGATGCCGGCAGCATTCATTTCAATGGTATCGATGTGCTTGAGCAACCGGACGAGATACGCCGGATACTCGGCTATTTACCACAGGACTTTGGCGTCTATCCTCGCATCTCGGCTGAAGACATGCTGGATCACATGGCTATCCTGAAAGGCATTGTTAACAAGAAGCAACGCAAGAGCCTGGTGGACCACCTGTTGGTTGTGACCAACCTCAATACCGTACGGAAAAAGGCATTGACAGGTTTTTCAGGCGGAATGCGCCAGCGCTTTGGCATTGCCCAGGCATTGATCGGGGAACCGCAATTGATGATTGTCGATGAACCCACTGCAGGCCTGGACCCCGAAGAACGCAACCGCTTTCACAACCTGCTCGCCGATATCGGTGAAAATGTGGTGGTGATTCTGTCCACGCACATCGTGGAGGATGTCACGGATTTGTGTCCGCAAATGGCTATCATGGCGAATGGAAAAATTGTGGCCGGCGGCCAGCCTGTGGAATTGATGGCTCGTCTCGACGGAAAAATCTGGAGTAAGACAGTTGCCAAACAGGAAGTGGACAAGCACCGTGTAAGCCATCAACTGATTTCAACCCGGCTGTATGCCGGGCAAACTGTACTGCATATTTATGCCGAGCAGGATCCAGGAGATGGCTTCACGGCCGTCAAGGCCGGTCTGGAAGATGTGTATTTTCACACCCTGGCAATGTCCAGACGTGTTGCCACCGAAGCCAGCGCCAGCTAAGCCGGGAGACTGACCGATGTTGTGGCAAGTAGCCCTGTTCGAATTTCGTTACCAGCTGCGCCAGCCGGCGTTCTGGGTCATATTCGGGTTGTTCTTCCTGATGTCCTTTGGGGCAATGTCCTCGGAGCGCATTACCATTGGCGGGGGTGGGGCGGAAAACTTCAACTCACCCTACCAGGTCATGCAAATCCTGTTGGTGATGAGTATTTTCGCCCTGTTTATCGTTACCGCGTTCGTTTCCAACATCGTGTTGCGGGATTTTGATAACAAGAGCGCGGAAATCATTTTTTCAACCCGTATCAAGAAATCCGAGTACTTGATTGGGCGGTTCATCGGCGCCTTTGCTGTTGCCTATCTCGCGTATTCCTCGGTGGCCTGGGGAAGCATGATCGGCAGCTTTATGCCGTGGTTGGACGTGGAACGTATCGGGGCCTTCAGACCAATGGACTTTGTGTATTCACTGAGTGTGATCGCACTTCCAAACCTGTTCTTCATCGGCGCGCTTTTTCTGACCGTTTCTGCCATCACTCGCAGCCTGATGATGACCTATGCCGTTGTGGTTGCCTACCTGGTTTTGTACATCGTTTCATCCACACTGCTCAGCGATCCGGAGTTGTTGACCATTGCGGCCCTGCTTGATCCTTTCGGGTTTTCGGCCTTTGGGGAAGCCACTCGCTATTGGACCGTGAGTGAGCGAAACACCTTGCTGGCGCCTATTGAAGGACTGTTTTTATATAACAGATTAATCTGGCTGGCGGCCGGCATGGTTATGCTGGCCATTACTCTGCGTGTGTTTCGCTTCGAAGTGGTCGCCAAGGCTCCACGCAAGCGCTGGTGGCATCGCTTGCGCAAGAACACCGAGACTCAAGAGCAAGCGGTAAGTATAGAAAAGCCTTTGGCCACTCCCTTGTTCACCACGGGTGCACGTCTGAGCCAGTTCCGCACGCGCATGATGTTTGAAGCACGCAGCGTCATTAAGTCGGTGCCTTTTATCGTGATACTGGTGCTTGCGATTGCCAATACCCTGGGCGTAATGATTAACCGGGGCGCCATTTATGGCGCTAACCTGTTGCCGGTGACGCGCGCAATGATCGATGCCATTAATGGCTCCTTCACCTTCATGATCTTGATGATCGTGATTTACTATTCCGGTGAATTGGTTTGGCGGGAACGGCAGGTCAAGAACCACGAGATCATTGATGCCACGCCTTCAGCAAACTGGATATTTATCCTGTCCAAGATGCTGGCCATGTTACTCATCATTCTGGCCATGTTCGTAGTCAGTATTCTGACCGCCATGGTGGTGCAGATGTTCAGTGGCTATTCCAATTTTGAACTTGGGATGTACGCACAGCGGCTACTGTTTTTCGAAGCGCTGAATTTCAGCCTGATCGCCGTTTTAGCGATCTTTTTCCAGGTGCTGACCAACAACAAGTATTTCGGCATGCTGTTGATGGTGCTGTATATCGTGTCCACTTTTGTTCTGGACAATATTGGCCTGGAACACAATCTGTATCAGTATGCTGGCCGGCCTGGCGCACCGCTTTCAGATATGAATGGCTCCGGGCATTTCATGTCAGCCGGTTTGTGGTATCAACTCTATTGGGCGCTGTTCGCCGTCGTTCTCTCAGTGTTGGCTTACCTGATGTGGAACCGGGGTATGTTGGTATCAGCGCGTCAGCGCATGAGACAAATTCGAGTGGCGGCCAGTCCGGCCTCCGTGGCTCTTATGCTTGCCGCACTGGTCGGTTTCGCAGCTACCGGCTCATTTATTTTCTACAACACCAATATCCTGAATCAATATGTCACCCAGGATAAGACGGAACTACACCAAATCGAGTATGAAGATAAATACCGGCAGTACGAATTTACACCGCGGCCACGAATCGTCGATGTGCAGACCGAGGTGGACATTTTCCCCGATGAGCGACGCTACGACATGCGCGGAACCTATGTGCTGGAAAATCGCACCGAAGAGCCCCTGACCGAAGTGCAGGTCGTGCTCAATCCTCTGGCCAAGGTGCATGAACTTGCGTTGCAGGGAGCCCAGGTAGCCTGGCAAGACGAAGTCCACAACTACACTTCCTTCGCACTGAATGAGCCGTTGGCGCCGGGTGAGCAGCTTGAACTAACGTTCCGTACCTCCATGGAAAACCCCGGGTTTCGAAACCGCGACAATAGCTCTTCGGTGGTGTACAACGGCACATTTTTCAATAGTTCGGAGGCAACCCCAACCATCGGGTTCACGCGTAGCTGGATGTTGACCGGGCGCCCGGAACGGCGCAGACACGGACTGGATCCGATAGACCGGATGCCCAAGCTGGAAGATGAGCTTGCATTGAGAAACAGCTACCTCGGTGCAGACGCCGACTGGATCAACTTTGAGACCGTGGTCAGCACGGCTTCGGGTCAGACCGTTATCGCCCCGGGTTACCTGGAAAATGAATGGGACGAGAATGGCCGTCATTATGCTCACTACAAAATGGATGCGCCGATTCAGAATTTCTATTCTTACTTGTCCGCTGATTACTCTGTTCAAACGGACCGGTGGAATGATGTGGACATCGCGGTTTACTACCACGGCCCACATGATTACAACGTCGATCGCATGATTACCGGTGTGAAGGACTCCCTGGAGTACTTCACCAAGGAATTCAGCCCCTACCAGTACCACCAGTTGCGTATTCTCGAATTTCCAGCCTATGAGAGTTTTGCCCAGTCTTTCCCCAACACCATTCCCTACTCAGAGAGCATCGGCTTCGTTGCCGAAATTGATGAAGACGATGTGGATTATGTGTTTTACGTAACAGCGCATGAAGTAGCACACCAGTGGTGGGCGCACCAGGTCATGGGCGCCAACACGCAGGGTGGTACCGTGGTAGTTGAAACCCTGGCACAGTACTCCGCCCTGATGGTGATGGAGCACAAGTACGGGCCACAAATCATGCGCCGCTTCCTGAAGTATGAACTGGACAACTACCTGCGCAGCAGGGGTGGTGAGCAGGTCGAGGAATTGCCCCTGATGCGGGTTGAGAACCAGGGATATATTCACTACCGCAAGGGTTCACTGGTCATGTACGCGCTAAAAGACTACATGGGCGAAGCGGCGGTCAACCGGGCTCTGCGCAAGCTGATCAAGAACCATGCCTACAAGTACGAGCCCTACACCACGTCACTGGACCTGATTCGCTACTTGCGTGAAGAAGCTACAACCCAGGAACAGCAGAACCTGATCACCGACTTGTTTGAGCGAATTGTATTGTTTGACCTTAAGGTCGAAGAGAGCACTGTGACTGAGACCGAGGATGGACGCTTCGCTGTGGAAATGACGGTTGCCGCGCTGAAGTTTGAGGCCGACGGCCAGGGGATTGAAAGCGAGTTGCCGCTGGATCTGTCTATCGATATCGGCGCATTCAGCACCAATCCAGATGAAGCCAAGCCTGGCGAGGAGCCCGAACTCTACCTGAAAAAGCACCGCATCACCGAGCCGGAAACACTCATTACGCTAACGCTTGACGAGAAACCGGCTTACTTGGGCATAGACCCTTACAATAAGCTGGTAGACCGTAATTCGGACGACAACGTCAAGGCAGTGGAGTAGGTCGGACTGCCAGTCTTTGAACGGAAACAGCCCTGCCCATTTTGGACAGGGCTGGTCCTTATCTCGAATCAGAAGGCAAAGTTAAAATTGAGCAGCGGCCCCTTGATGAACAGTTTGGACATCGTGGGGACATCATCAAACTTCCACTGAAGATAACGGTAGGTCAGTGACGTGTTGAACTTGCCCCAGTTATAGCCAACGCCGGCGATACCCTGCCAGGTGCCGTCGCTATCGCCCCCACCAACGTCAATAGACAGGGGCATAAACCACTTCTCGTTCAGGTTGACTTTGGCGCGCAAACCAACGATGCCATCCCAAGTTGAACCTGATCCTGATTCATCAAATACCGGATTACCCCGGGCATTGATCTGCACACCGAGATCGATCCAAAGATAACGCAGGCCACCAAACACTTCGACCCGCGCCTTGTCGCTGTTGTGAAGGGCATAACCCACGGTCGGCGAAACGATCCAGGACTTCATCTGGATGCTGCTGGAGAGGTCGGCCAGTTCACCAATAGGACGGCTGGGATCGTTGACATTCTTTTGTTTCAGTTTCATATAAATGACGTCAGTCATGAACGACCATTTGTCATTGCTCACGGTAAAGTCACCCATTAACGTCATTTTGAGATCGTTGAGGATCTGGTAGAAGGGGACCTCTACCTTCTGTCCGGGCGGGGTCTCGATGTTCATGGACGGGCCCCACATATAGATAGAAGCGCTGTACTTCCAATCCGAACCGGACGTTGAATCCTGGGCCATCAGGGGTGCGGAGCAAAATATGAAAGCGGCTGCTACCACTGAAGCGGTCGCCACACTGAAACGGCGGAAATGTTGATTGATCATTGCCGTACCCTCTGCAAAAAAGCAATTATAAGACAGCTCGAATCGGGTGGATAGGTGAAAAAGCGGCCGGATCCAGACGCAAAGTGGGTTGGCCGGAGGTTTGCCGGACCTTGGGCGAGACTAATTTCGAAGTTTTTATACGGTCAGTTGCCGGTTAAGTTTTACCAGCAACCACGCCAGCACCAGCCAAACGACGATGAAACCCAGGTTTACCAGGGCGAACCCGCGGGTGTCGAGGGCCAGCCAGCCTGTGCCGGCAAACACCACGAGTGCTGCTAAAAGGTCGCCCAGCCGCACGAAAAAGCAGTCCGCCGCCTGTTTGGCCTTGTATTTCTGCTCCCTGGTCGTGGGCAGCCACATCAGCTGTTTCGCGGTATTCATCAGCGAGTAGTCGGTGGAGTTCTCAGCCGTCTTGGCCCACCGCACGATAACCAGCGTCGCGCCCATTGCGATAAAACCGTAGGCCCCCAGGGCGATGACGGGAAGGGCAAAGAGCACACCAGCGAGGCCAAATCGCTTGACCAGGCGGGAGGCCACGAAGGCCTGCAACAGAACGGCGCCCACGTTTACCCAAAAGAAATAACTGCCGTAAAAAGCACCGATATAGGCGCCCTTGTCGAAAGCGCTGTCGGTCGCAGCCCGTTCTGACGCGTACTTTACGACCAGGTCACTGAGGATGTACTCGCCAATCGTGTTGACCACGTTCAGCACGATCAGCAGCAAAGCGATGAAAAGAATGTAGCGGCTGGTAAAAACCAGGCGAAACGCATTGCTGAAGCCCAACGAAACCGGCGCTGCCGGCGCCACCGCCACGCCGCCGGGATGGGTCAGGTTTCGATGGACGATCCCGTACAACACGAGCGTCAAGGATAGCAGCGCCGCCGCCAGGTACAGCATCAGGTCCGGGCTGACCTGCGCATGGAACAGGCGTTTGGCGACCCAGGCACCGACCGGGCTGCCGATGATTGCTCCGATACCGATGATCGGAAACAGGCGACTCCCTGCGTCCTGGCTGTAAATGTCATTGCCGTAAGACCAGAACTGGGCAATGATCGACAGGCTGAAAAATCCCACCCAGATGTAGAAGAACACGCCAACGAAAGGCAGTCCAGCCTGCACGGCAACGGCAAAAGCGAGGATGTTCGCGACGAAAAAAAGTGTCACACCGACAATCAGCTTCATCCCCGAAACGTGCGAGGCAAACCAGCTGTAGGCGGGCACGAATGCCATCAGGACCAGGGCCTGGCCGGCGGCTGCAAATGTCTTGACTTCGGCCGGGTTCGTGATGCCCAAAACCCGCAGAAAGCCGGGAACTTCGGCGTTCAGAATCAGTGGCTCGCGGACGGTCTTGATGATGTAGTACGAGACCAGGATCAGGAAGACGTTCAACAACATCAACAGTGCGCGCCGGCCTTCGCCAGGGTGAACCTCGGAAAAAAGCCCCAGTAAGCGGTCAAGAATACCCGGCCTGGCAGCCTCGGGGTCAATGGAGTTTTCGTTCATATCACTTCGGAGCCCGGTATTCGTAAACCATTGACCACATCGGATTTCAGCCGTAATCGCCCTGTAGTTTACAACCAGAACAATCCCCACGCTGAGGGATTAGTGCGGGTCAGGGTGGGCACGTAAAGAGTTTGAAGTCAGGATGTTGTTACCGCTTGAGTTTCAGGCCGCCCGCGCCGGGATATCAAACTCGAAACGTGTGCCCTGGTTGAGAATGCTGCTGACGGTTATACGGCTACCGTGCAGGTCGAGGATGCGCTTGACGATGGCCAGGCCAAGACCGGCGGAAGAGGAGCGTTCTTCCTCGCCCTGCTCCGAGCGGTAGAACCGTTCGAAGATGTGATTGAGTTCATGCTCGGCAATGCCGCAACCGGTATCTGCCACGGCAACAGCAATACAACCGGGTTTCGGATCCAGGCTGATCGATATCGTGCCGCCTTCCGGTGTGTAGCGGACCGCGTTACGCAACAGGTTTTCCAGCACGCGCTGTATCAGCCCGATGTCTGCATGCACCATCGATGCTTCGGGCCTGGCGTCCACTTCGAGGCTTATACCTTTCCTTTCGGCTTCGAGTTCAAATTCCTGTGCGACGTCCTGCAGCAGTTCTGCCAGCGGAAACCACTCCAGCGACGGGTGAATACTGGCCGAGTCGAGCTTTGACAGTTCGAACAGGTCACCGATCAGCCGGCGCAGGCGCAATGAATGCTTGCGGGTTATTTCAAGGTAGTGACGGCGCTCTTCCTCGCTCAATGTGGCGTTTTTCAACAGCAATGTATCGACGTAACCGTGCATGGAGGCGAGTGGTGTGCGCAGGTCGTGAGAGACGTTGCTGACCAGTTCCCGGCGCAGGCGGTCGGTTTCCTTGAGGCCTTCAAACTGCTCACGGATCTTGTTTGCCATGCCTGAAAAAGCCGCGCGGAGTTGCCCGATTTCATCAACTGAAGCCTTTTGTGAACCGCCGGCACCCAGCACTTCGATCAATTCCGGGTCAAAGCCAGAGTCAGTGAATCTTTTCACGTCACCGGTGAGCCGGGTCAGCCGCCGCGTCAGCAGGCCGAACACCAGCAAACCCACCAGGAACGCGGCAAGTACGATCGCAATCAATGCGCCGAGACTCAGCATTTTCACGTAGCTTCCACGAACACTGTCGGCCAGTGCATCGTATTTCTGGCCGCCGAGGATGGCGTAAAGGTAGCCCTGCAGAACGTCGTGATACATGACCGGGTGGGCGGAAAAAATCTTCTGCCGGCCGGTGTTGCGCGGATCGGTTCCGCGCAAGGGCATTTCCGTGTCTCCTGCGATCAATTCACGGATCGGTCCCAGCGCCACGTGGTCGGTCTGGATCGAATCCGGCGGCAGCGCATGGGCCAGGATCTTTCCTTCTGTGTCCAGAAGGTAAATTTCCACCGTGGGGTTGATGATCATCGCGCGTTGCGCCAGCAAGGTCAGCGCATCGCTATTTACCTGTCCATCTTCGATCAACTGCATTTCGCCGGTAACGTACATCGCGATCGAAGCATTCAGGCGCTGGGTGATTTCCTCGTAATAAAGTCGCGTCGTGACCTGTTCGACCAGGAAAAAACCACTCCCGATCAGGGCGACCACCAGCAGCAGTGCGGCGCTCAGCCTGGCAAACAACGTCCTCATGCCGCGTGCGCGTGCGGGCGGGCATCCAGCTTGTAGCCGACCCCCCATACCGTAACGATCATTTCCGGGTGGGCCGGGTCGGGCTCAATCTTGGAGCGCAGGCGGTTGATGTGTGAATTCACCGTGTGCTCGTAGCCGTCGTGGCCATAACCCCAAACACTGTCAAGCAACTGGGCGCGGCTGAATACGTGGCCGGGGTGGCGGGCAAAATGCAAAAGCAGGTCGAACTCCCGCGCAGTTAATGGCATGGATTCGCCATTGACCAGAACCTGCCGGCCGCTGGTGTCGATCATCAGCGGTCCGATGGCCAGGCGTTCCGCACCGCCCGGAAAACGTTTCTCCAGTGATTCAACCCGGCGGAAAATGGCCTTCACCCGGGCCATCAGTTCGGACACACTGAACGGCTTGGTGACGTAATCGTCCGCTCCGAGTTCAAGGCCCAGCACGCGGTCAAGCTCTGAAGATTTGGAAGTCAGCATCAGGATGGGAACGTAGCGTGACTCGCGCCGCAGAGCCCCGCAGATACTCAGTCCGTCCGGGCCGGGCAGGCGCAGGTCCAGTATCACCAGGTCCCAGTTGCGCGCAAAGGCCTGGCGCATTCCTGCGTGGCCATCGCTGGCCACCGTCACTTCACAATCGAGGTCCCGCAGATGCAGTTCCAGTAAATCAGCGATGTCCTTCTCATCCTCGATAACCAGTATTTTTCGCGCGCCCATGCTTTTCCGTCCCGATTCCTGTATGGGAAAGTAGACCGAAAATCTAACGAAAGTATCACAGACGAATAATTTCCCGGTAAAAACCCCAGTAATTACAGCCAGATAGCCCAAAGACTCGCCGTGATAGGCCTGTGAACACTCTTTTCCAGAATAGACACTGGGATAAGAGGGAAACCCCAAACTGAAAATTTTGCCATTGAACAGGAGAGTTAACGATGAAAATGACGACCATGTTAGTGAGTGCCGCCCTGATGATCAGCGGGTCCGCGCAGGCCGGCGGAAACAAGACTTTTGAAGTTACGATTACCAATATTACCGCCGGCCAGAGCTTTACCCCGGTGCTGGCGGCAACCCACACAGCCGACATAGCATTCTTTGAATTGGGCGCGCCGGCCAGTGTCGAATTGGAAAAGCTGGCAGAGGGGGGGATGACCTTGCCGTTACAGGACGTGCTCAACTCGCTGCCGCAGGATGTTTACGACACTGCGACCACGGATGGCCTGTTGGGCCCGGGCGATTCGGTAACCTTTGAAATCAAGGGCAGCTACCGGCACACCCGCCTGAGTTTTGCGGCCATGTTGCTGCCAACTCACGATACGTTCGTCTCCGTGGACTCCATGGCGCTTCCCCATTGGTCGGCGACCACGACCGCGATGGCCTATGACGCGGGTACTGAAGTGAATGACGAAAGCTGCGCTAACATCCCGGGTCCGTTCTGTGGGGGAGAAGGATATTCCGAGGATGGCGGCGAGGGCTTTGTGCACATTGCCAACGGCATCCACGGTATTGGCGACCTGGCTCCGGAGGTTTTCGACTGGCGCGGTCCAGTGGCCAAAGTGAGCGTCCGCCGGCTGAAGTAGGCGACCAGCTTATGATGGAGTCAGGGTCAGGCGCTAAATGGCGACTGACTCTGACTTCCCTTATCAGCCCTTACCCCTCGAAGCGGTACGGCCGTGCTTGGCGTTTTTCTCGATAAACTGGATGACGATATCGGCGACGTCTTTGCCGGTGGCCTTCTCAATGCCTTCCAGTCCGGGACTCGAATTCACTTCCATTACGACAGGGCCATGGTTGGAGCGCAACAGGTCGACGCCGGCCACGTTGAGCCCCATGATCTTGGCGGAACGTACCGCGGTTGAGCGCTCTTCCGGGGTGATCCGGACCAGTTGTGCAGAGCCGCCCCGGTGCAGGTTGGAACGGAATTCCCCTTCTTTGCCGGACCGTTTCATCGAGGCCACGACCTTGTCACCGACCACGAAGCAACGGATGTCCGAGCCGCCGGCTTCCTTGATGAACTCCTGCACCATGAAATTTGCGCCGAGCCCGCGAAAGGCCTCGATCACGCTCTCAGCCGCCTGCCGCGTTTCGCCGAGCACTACGCCCACACCCTGGGTGCCTTCCAGCAGCTTGATCACGACCGGTGCGCCGCCGACAAAGTCCAGCAGGTCCTGGGTGTCGTCGGGAGAGTTGGCAAAGCCGGTGACCGGCAACCCGACACCCTTGCGGGAAAGTAGCTGCAGGGAGCGCAGCTTGTCGCGTGACCGGGTAATGGCAACCGATTCATTGACGGAATACACGCCCATCATTTCGAACTGGCGAACGACCGCCGCGCCGTAAAAAGACACGGAAGCGCCGATGCGTGGAATGATCGCGTCAACGTCCTCTACCGCCACGCCCTTGTAGTGAATGCTCGGGCGCATGGACGTGATATTCATGTAGCAGCGCCGGTGGTTCAGGACGGACATCTCGTGGCCGCGTTCCTTGCCGGCCTCGATCAGCCGACGCGTTGAGTAAAGCCGGGGGTTCGTAGACAAAACAACTATTTTCAAATCAGGTCTCCAATAAGTTTGACTCCACGGTGCGCCGCAGAGCAGGATCATGAATGGCGGCAAATTCTTCGACCGCGCCTTCCGCGCGGCCCACGCTGCGGAAATCGGCGAGGTGGAACAGGGCGTCACCTTCGTGCGCCAGTGGCAGCCTGCTGGAACCAATCACGATTCCATCGAAAGGTGCGGTAATGGCTTCTTCGAGATCACCCAGCGGGTCGCTGATCAGGGCCAGCCGGTCATTTTCTTTGACCCGCGTTCCCAAAGCGACGACGCCTGTAACAATTCCGCTGGTGGATGCCCTGACCCAGCTGGTTGAACGGGCAATCACCGTGTGACTGGGTGTGGTCCGCTCAGCAGGGGGCAACATGCCGAGCTTGCGCATGACCTGTAAGATACCACGAATGCCGGCACGGATACTGAGCTCGTCAAAGCGCAGCGCCTCGCCGGCCTCGTAAATCATCACCGGAATATCGTGTCCCGCGGCGCAAGCACGCAGCGACCCGTCTCTCAGTGCGGCGTTGACCACTACCGGCGCTCCGAAGGCCTTCGCCAGCTCCGGAACGCGCGGATCATCGAGGTTCGCGCGAATCTGGGGCAGGTTGGCCCGGTCGATGGCCCCGGTGTGCAGGTCAATCCCAATCTCGGATTTCAGCACAATTTCTTTCAGGAAGGTATTGGCCAGCCGCGCCGCAATCGAACCCTTGGCGCTGCCGGGAAACGAGCGGTTGAGATCGCGCCGGTCGGGCAGGTAGCGGGACTGGTCGATGAAACCGTGCACGTTGACGATCGGTATCGCGATCAGCGTGCCGCGTATCGACTTCAACACCTGGCGCTTGAGCAGTCTGCGGATGATTTCGACGCCGTTCAGTTCATCGCCGTGGATGGCCGCTGAAACGAACAGCACCGGACCCGCCCGACGGCCGCAAAGCACCTTGACCGGCATGTGCAGAGACGTGGCCGTGTACAGGTTGGCGATCGGCAGGTTCACACTGATGCGCTGGCCCGGCTTGATTTCAACGGCGCCGATCCTGATCGGTTTGTTAGGACCTGTTGGCCTGTATTCCATTGTCACTGCCGGGCCCCCTTCTTTTTGCTTTTGCCTTTTGCAACCCGCTTCTTCCCAACCAGGTAAGACCGGGCGGGATCGACCCGGGCCTTGTTTTTCATGGCCGTGCGGCCCAGCAACATCCGGAATAACATGTCATCCCGGGCGGTCAGGGTCATTTCAGCAGGCCAGGTGTTTTTGCCGATAACCACCTCGGTATGGATCACCCAGCGTTTTTCCCGGTGTCCGCCTGAATCGCTGACCATCCGCTGATCAACGACGTCCGCCACGCATTCAATTACCGTGTCGTTGTCGCGTTGAACGGGATGAATTTTGAACCGGACCCGCTTCCTGCCGTTTTCTTCAAACGGCTGGATTTCAAATGCGTGCAGCGCCGAGGTGCGCGCGCCGGTGTCGACCTTGGCCTTGATTTGCCTGATTCCAAGCCCGGGCAGGCCAACCCACTCGCGCCAGCCCAGCGTGACCATGGATTCGGTTCCGGATTTCAATGGAAATTCCTGCTGTAGATTGTGCTTCACCGTGCCTATTCTGCCATACAGACTGGCAGGCCAGTGAGATTCAAATGATTTTCTCGGCTAAACTGCCAATTGATCAGGGATTCCTTAATTTGAAATTTTCAGGCCAACCATTGAAACGACATCGCATCAGCAACAACGGTCAGATCATCGAGTATGAAGTCGTGCACCGCCCCAAGGTGAAGCGCTGTATTCACCTTGAGCTGGCCGAGCACGGCGAACTGCAGGTTGTTGCGCCCCGGCGGATGAGCAAACGGGTCATCCAGGCCACGATGCAGGAATGGGCCAATTACGTGGCGCGATTCCTGGTGCAGGCCAGGGCTCAGCAACAGGATATTCCCGTGTTTGGCTATACCGGTGGCGAACAGCATCTGTTCATGGGCCAGAGCTACCCGCTTCACATCCAGGAATCAGCCGGCAGGCGCGCCCATGTCGAATTGGCCGACGGGTACCTGCAAATCGTTTCGCCCCGCTGTGACCCTGAAAATATCCGGGCCCGGCTGACTGACTGGTACCGTAAGAAAGCCGGGCAGCATTTTTCTGAACGCCTGGCAGTGTTCAGCCAGGCGGCTCCCTGGACCGGCGGCAGATTGCCGGCCATGCGGCTGCGCCTGATGAAACGCACCTGGGGGACCTGTTCATCAAAGGGCGTGATCACGTTGAACCCGCACCTGGTCAAGGCGCCGCCCGAGTGCATCGATTACGTGGTGGCTCACGAGGTCTGCCACCTGCGTGAACACAACCACAGCAGGGCCTTCTATGCCCTGCAGGAACAACTCTACCCCGGATGGCGGACGGCAAAAGCCCATCTTCGAAACCAGGCGCACATATACCTGCATGGCTAGTCCGCACCCCAACCCGGGCGAGAGCCCGGCTCCGGACGGCCAGCGTCGCAGTTTCCTCGGCGTATTCCGCTACAGCCGCAGGGCCCTGGACCTGGTGTGGACAACCAGCCGGGTTTTAACCGTGGTCCTGGGTATTCTGACCGTGCTCGCCGGTGTGCTGCCAGCGGCTATGGCCTGGGTCGGCGCCCTCATTATCGACTCGGTTGTCCATGCGGCCGCGGTTTACAAGGAAACCGGAACAGCCCCGTTCACACCGGTATTCAGCCTGGTGGCGCTGGAAGCCCTGATCGTTGCGGTGCTGGCTGGCGCCCAGCGCGGAATTTCGCTGTGCCAGGCGCTGTTGCGTGCGCAACTTGGCCAACGGGTCAACGTGATGATCCTGGAAAAAGCCATCACGCTGGAACTCGCCCAGTTCGAAGATTCCGAGTTTTACGACAAGCTCACCCGCGCGCGCCGCGAAGCTTCCAGCCGGCCTTTGTCGCTGGTCAACCGCACCTTTGGCCTGGCGCAAAACCTGGTGTCGCTGATCAGTTACGGCGTTTTGCTGGTGCAATTCTCGCCCTGGGCGGTCGTCGTGCTGGTGGTTGCCGGACTCCCCAGTTTCATCGCAGAAACCCGTTTTTCCGGTGAAGCGTTCACGTTGTTCCGCTGGCGCTCGCCCGACACGCGCAAACAGATTTACCTGGAAACCGTTCTGGCGCGCGAGGACAACGTAAAAGAAGTCAAACTGTTCGGATTAGGCCCATTACTGCTGCAGCGTTATCGCGATATTTTTCATCGCCTATATGCACGTGACCGCTCGCTCGCCATCCGGCGCGACGGCTGGGGTTTTCTGCTGGGATTGATCGGCACTGCAGCGCTTTATGGAGCCTATGCCTGGATTGCCGCAACGGCAGTCATGAGCCGGATCACGCTGGGCCAGATGACCATGTACCTGATGTTGTTCCGACAAGGACAATCGGCAGTATCGGCCATTCTGAGCGCGATCGGCGGCATGTACGAAGACAATCTCTACCTGTCCACCCTGTACGAGTACCTGGAAACCCCGGCCAGGTCCAGCCTGGTTGCAGCGGCAGACCTGGTTACCCGGGGACCGGAACCGGAGGATGGCATCCGCTTCCAGGGCGTTTCGTTTACCTATCCCGGGGCCAGCGAACCGGCCTTGCGGGACATTGACCTGCATATTCGCCCGGGAGAATCACTTGCGCTGGTGGGTGAGAATGGTTCAGGCAAAACGACCCTGATCAAGCTGCTGACCCGCTTGTACCGGCCCGATAAAGGCCGGATCCTGCTGGACGGGATGGACCTGGAACGCTGGGACGAGGAAGCGCTGCGCCAGCGAATCGGCGTGATCTTCCAGGACTTCGCCCGCTACCAGTTCCTGGTGGGTGAAAACATCGGTGTCGGGGACGTCCGTTTTTTCATGCAGCAGGATCGCTGGATGGAAGCCGCAGAGAAAGGTATGGCGGATGGCATCATCGCCGGCCTGCCGCAGGGCTACGAGACCCAGTTGGGTAAATGGTTCAAGGGCGGGCAGGAGCTTTCCGGAGGACAGTGGCAGAAAATCGCCCTGTCACGTGCTTTCATGCGCAGTGAAGCGGACATCCTGGTCCTCGATGAACCCACGGCCGCGATGGATGCCGCGGCGGAAGCGACCATCTTCGAGCATTTCCGCAAACTCACGCAAAATCGTATTGCGATCCTGATCTCACACCGGTTCTCGACCGTTCGCATGGCCAGCCAGATTGTTGTAATCGAGAACGGCCGCATCATCGAGCGCGGCAGCCATGAAGAACTGATGAAACTCGACGGCCACTACGCGCGCCTTTTCTCCCTGCAGGCAGCGGGTTACAAGTAGGAGCGGATTCATCCGCGATACAGCTCCGATCCCGGCGAGGAACCGGGGGCCTGTTGCCAGGACACGCTCAAGACATCCCTGTGCACTTTTCGGCTGTTCCCGACAGCCCGAAAGTCCTGTCAACAGGCCCCCGGTACTTCGCCTGACTCTGGCACCTCCGGGCCCCGGGTAACTCCCGCGAAAGGAGGGGGTGGTATGCCCTGTTCAGGACCATCAGCTGTCGGGAACAGCTGATGAGTGCACAGGGAGTCTCGAACGTGTCCTGAACAGTGCATACCGCCCCCGACTGTTGTACGGAGTGCCATCGTCGGCAAGGCCGGCTCCTACAAGCCCCCCGGCACGCTAATTGCATCTACTTCTGTTTGCACCGCCTGTTGCGAGGTGACCATGAAAACCCCGAAAAACCTGCCCTCCCTGAAGTCCCTGCGGGCTTTTCAGATTGCGGGCCGGCATCTGAGCTTCAAAGAGGCTGCAGACGAGCTGTTTCTGACCGCTTCAGCGGTCAGCCACCAGGTCAAAAACCTGGAGGATTACCTCGGTATCGTGCTGTTCCTGCGCAAAACCCGGGCGCTCGAACTGACCGATCCGGGAAGAAAGTATTTTGAGTTTCTGGACGGAATGTTTACCCGTCTGGAGGCGGAAACGCACCAAATACGGGCAGATTACGGGCGTGGCGTGATCAGGTTGTGCGTGCCGCCCTTCTTCGCCAGTCAATTACTTTTGCCGAAATTGAGTGAATTCAAGTCGCTGATGCCGGATACGGATATCCGGGTAACGACCCAGCCCAGCATGATGAAAATTCACCCAGCGGATGCCGATCTTTCGATCCTGCTCGGGAATGGTGACTGGCCCGGGTTGGAAACCATTCCACTGTTTTCCCGCCGCATCATGACGGCCTGCGCGCCCGGGTTGAAGAAAAAGTTCGGATTTACCTCGTTTGCCGATCTTGATGGGCGGACCCTGATCGTGCACGAGAACCGCCCGCAGTCCTGGGAAAACTGGGCAAAAGCGCTGAATATCCGGCCTCCGAAGCCGGGTAAAGTCTATCGTTTTGACTCCATGGCGGCCGTCGTACAGGCCGCGGTCGAGGGTCACGGCGTGGCGATTGTGTCCTGGCCGCTGAGTGAAAGCATGTTTAAATCCGGCGCCCTGGTTCGTGCGCTTGAGGACGAAGTGGTCACCGGAGAAAAATTCCATGTTGCCTATAGAGAAGAGGAAAAGGGCCGGAAGGAGGTTGCCCAGCTGATTGAATGGATTGTCGAAGAGTTCCGGTCGGACGAGTGAAAAAACCTAAGTCATGAGCTAAAAAACCCCGTTTGTCCGGAAAGTTGCCCCCGCATAACCTCTAAACCGTGTTCTGAACCATTCATCAAACAGGAGAGTCATGATGAAACACAGCAAATTGAAGAAAGTTGGAATTGTACTCGCCCTATCGGCGATCCCTTTTTACGCGCATGCCACTTCATCCCGGGCGGGACTGGAAGCCTGCGCAGAAGCCATGGTCAATGACCTGGCCGCGAACCAGGGTAAGCCCATGGTTTATAACCTGAGTCCCGAAAGCAAAAGCGGTAAGGGCGGATTGGGCCATCGCGAGGTATTTCACTTGGACGCCATGAGTCCGGACGGTGAAGAAGTGGTTGCCCGGATGGATTGTGTCGTCAACAGAAAGGCGGAAGTCACGCAGCTGATCAAAGTCCCGCTGGACGGAGAAGACGCCAGGATCCGCGCTACCACGTTTAACTAGGAAGAGGTGCCCGTGGGGGCTGGTTGCTGTGCGAGCCGGTTTACCGGTAGTTGGCCAGCCCCCACATTTTCCTGCATATACCGTTGGAGCGGGCCACGCCCGCGATAGAGCTCCGGCTCCTCCCCTGACTTTGGCAGATAAGCTGATCGCGGGCGTGGCCCGCTCCTACAATGCCACTCCGGCCGCATGGCCGGATGACCAGGCCCATTGAAAGTTGAAGCCGCCGAGGTGGCCGGTTACATCAACCACTTCGCCGATGAAAAATAGCCCGGGGATGCCCGATTCCATGGTTTTTGATGACAGGTCCCGGGTATCCACGCCGCCCAGCGTGACTTCCGCAGTGCGGTAACCTTCGGTGGCTGCGGGTTTCAGCTTCCAGGCGGCGAGTTGGCCTGCGACCTGTTCCAGTTGCCGGTCCGGCCAGTCGGCCAGTGGTTTTTCGCTGTTTTCCGGCCAGAGCAGTGATTCGAGTTCATGCACCAGCTTGCCCGGCAACAGGGTGGCAAGCAAGGTCCTCAACAACGAACGCGGATGGGCGCTTTTCCAGCCCACGATCAGCGCCGTCACATCCCAATCCGGCAGCAGATTGATCTCGATGCTCTCACCGGGTTTCCAGTAACTGGATATCTGCAACACGGCCGGTCCGCTCAGGCCGCGGTGCGTGAACAACAAGTCCTCGCGAAAAGAGGCTCGCGGATTCGAAATCACCACTTCGCAGGACAACCCTGACAAGCGGGCGAATTGCTCTTTTCGGGAATCAGAGAAAGTGAACGGCACCAGTCCTGCCGAGGTGGGGAGCAGGCGCAGGCCGAATTGCTCCGCCAGGACGTAGCCGAATCCCGAGCCTCCCAGGCTGGGTATGGACAGCCCTCCGCAGGCCACGACCAGTGAGCCGCACGACCATTTTCCCCGGCTGGTTTCCAGCTGAAAGCTTCCATTGTGGGTCACTTCAGCAGTCTCGCAACCGGTCAGAATCTCGACCCCGTTCTGTTCACATTCAGCCAGCAGCATGGCGACGATCTGTTTCGAGGAATCCTCGCAGAACAGCTGCCCGCTCAGGCCGTTGACCGTTTCTTTCTCGAAATACCCGATGCGATGCCGCTCCACCATTTCGATGAAATCCCACTGGGTGTAGCGGCTGAGCGCGCTTTTGCAGAAGTGCGGGTTGGCGGAAAGGTAACGTTCGGGACTCACATGCAGGTTGGTGAAATTGCAGCGCCCGCCCCCGGACATCAGGATCTTTTTGCCCACCTTGTTGGAACGATCCAGCACCAGTACCTTGCGGCCCCGCTGCGCCGCGGTGATCGCGCACATCAGGCCGGCGGCGCCGGCGCCGAGGATGATGGTGTCGGGGATTAACATGGCGGTCAGAATAGCAGGGCAAAGCGCGCCCCACCAAGAATCATCAATTCGACACGGCCGTATGACAATGTGCCAGAATAGCGGCAATTGTGAAACGCATATGCCTTCAGGTATTTGCCCTGCCAATGCTGGCCATCCTTGCCGGCTGCGTGACAACACATACGCCGGAACAAACAAAAACCGTGACGTCAGTCGCGTTTTCGCCGGATCATTCGCTTTTGGCCTTTGGCGATGCCACCGAAATCCAGGTGCTTGAAGTCGACTCCAGGGCGCACGTAAGTACCTTGCGCCAACTACCACAGGATTTCGAAGGAGCGGACCCGAAACTCTTTCGACATGGGGTCGGGGACACCCTGGTTTTCCTGGACAATACCCGCATTGCCAGCACCGGGATGGGCGGCCTGGTTTCCATCTGGGATATCCGTAGCGGCAGACGCCTGTCGATCATCGAAGCACCAACCGGTGAGGAGTTTGCCTCCACAATCGACTTCTCCGCGGCCGCCAACCGCCTGGTCATCGGTACCGGTGACGGCCAGGTGTTGCTGACCGGGCTGAACGGTGATGATGCAGCAACGCTTTTACCCGTGGCTAAGCTGGAAGGTTATGTGTGGGACTTGCAGTTTGGCGAAGACGGACGCTACTTCGCATCCGCTGCAATGGAGCCACGATTTCCGGCCGAATCATCGGGCAATGGCGCGGGCACCCCCCCGGCCTCGGGCCAGATCAACGAAAATTCGAGTCCGGAAACCTATGACGCGATTGCCGAACCTGCCGACCAGTCGAACGTTACGATCTGGGACG
The DNA here is from genome assembly GCA_963766195.1 of uncultured Gammaproteobacteria bacterium. GTDB lineage: Bacteria > Pseudomonadota > Gammaproteobacteria > Xanthomonadales > SZUA-36 > JAHEFT01. The sequence continues at coordinate 136,081 of CAVXYY010000014.1, read as the reverse complement.
CCGAAACTCAGCAGCGAGTCGGCGACCTGGAAGGTGCCCGGGAGGTCTTCAAAATGGCCCTGGTGCCCGGGGAACGTGCCCTCATTACTGCCGGCGACGATGTGAAAATCTGGGAATTCCTCACGCTTGAGCAGGCCGGGCAGGTCCACGATCCCAGCATGGTCATGCAGGGGATTGGGGTCGGTACGCTGGTGGCGGTTTCCGTTCTCGGCCTGGCGGCCGGTGCCGCCGTGGGTGCGCCTTTCATGGCGTTTGATCCCCTGTTGACTCCTCAATTGGCGTTTCTTCCGGCCGCGATGATATTCCGGTCCGAGGCCTGCCTGCGCGCAGCAGCAATCTCGCCGGATGGCCAGACCATTGTCAGCACCACCAAGGGTCCTTCGCACAACGTGATGGCGGTGATCGACCGGGCCAGTGACAAGGTGGTCGATAAATGGACGGCGGACCAATATGTCTGCGACATGGAGTTCAGTCCCGACGGGAAGTTCCTGCTGACGGCAACCTCGACAGGGGTCTTTATTTACGACACCGCCACCTGGAAAAAGACCAACCTGCGGGATAAGGGCGGACGTTGATAATTGTCCCAGGTCAATGAACTACCCGGCAAACCTGGTCAACATGTTCCGGTTAACCCAGTGAGAATGCTTATGAAAACTCCAGACCAGGCCGCGTTCAAGGCCATCCTGATCATCACGATGATAATCGCCATCGTCCTGCTGCCGGTCGTGGCAAGGGCTGATTCAGACAAGCCGCACGGGCCACCCGCCTTTGTTGAGATTGACGTCGACGGCGACGGATTTGTCAGCGTGCAGGAATTCACCGATTTCCGGGCCGCGCGGATGGCGGCCATGGCGGAAGCCGGCAAGCCCATGAAAGGTGCCGCGACCGCGCCCGCATTCGAGGACATCGATACCGATGGAGACGGCAAGTTAAGCGAAGCCGAACTGACCGCCGCACAGCAGGCACATCACAAAGCCATGATGGAGCAACACGGAAAAGACATGGACATGCACCACGGCGTGGGCATGAAAATGCCAACTTTCATGGACCTCGACCTGAACGGCGACGGCTGCATCAACGAGGAAGAGTTTGCCAGGCACCAGGCCGAACGGCACGGAAAGCCCCAGGAGCCGGCCAGCGACAAGCCATAAGACCCGCGGAACCTGATTACCCGGCTATTTCAGCTGAGACTTGAAGTAATTGAAGGAGTGTACAAAGGCCTTCTGAACCTTATCAGCCTCGGCAACCAATGCCTCCCATTTGTCTTCACCGGAGTCCTTGATTTCCTCCATTTTTTTGTGCGCCGCTTTGGACAATTTGCGTAACTCAGCCATCTGCTTGTCATACTTGGCGCGCAGTTCAGCATTTGCGCCCTTGGCTTTTTCGCCAAGCTTATCGATCTGGCCATTCAGATCATCAAGCTGCTGCTTCATTTTTTGGACATACTGCTCTCTTTTCGACATGACGCCTTCTCCTTGATCAAATATTGCTCAATCAACACCAGTATGAGCCTGGCCGGACCCGTATCACATGACTCGAGTCATCAAGCCACCCGGGTCAGCGCAGCGGCAGGCTTCCGGGATGGTGTAAAATCAACTGGTCAATGACCAGCCATTACCGTTAAACAGGGACCCTTCACCATGACGACCGTGATCCGTCAGAACGACCTGATCGAGAGCGTCGCAGACGCGCTCCAGTACATCTCCTACTACCACCCGGTAGATTTTATCCAGGCCATGAACCAGGCCTATGAGAAGGAAGCCAACCCCGCCGCCAAAGACGCGATAGCCCAGATTCTGATCAACTCGCGCATGTGCGCCGAGGGCAAGCGGCCGATTTGCCAGGACACCGGCATCGTGACCGTGTTCCTGAAAGCGGGTATGGACGTGCGCTGGGAAGGCGATATGAGCGTCACCGGCATGGTCAACGAAGGGGTGCGCCGCGCCTACATGAACCCGGACAACAAGCTGCGGGCCTCGATCCTGGAAGACCCGGACGGCGCCCGAAAAAACACCGGGGACAATACGCCCTGCGTGATCCATTACGAAATCGTGCCTGGCGACAAGCTGGAAGTGCACCTGGCGGCGAAGGGCGGCGGCTCGGAAGCCAAGACCAAGTTTGCCATGCTCAACCCGTCCGATTCGGTCGTTGACTGGGTGCTGAACATGGTGCCCCTGATGGGGGCTGGCTGGTGCCCGCCCGGCATGCTGGGGATCGGTATCGGTGGCACGGCCGAGAAAGCCATGCTGCTGGCCAAGGAAGCCCTGCTCGACCCGATTGATATCCAGGAACTGCAGCAAAAAGGCGCGGAAACCCGCTCCGAAAAATTACGCCTGGAACTGTTCGACAGGATCAACCGCCTCGGGATAGGCGCCCAGGGCCTGGGCGGCCTGACCACCGTGCTGGACGTGAAGGTCAAGGATTTCCCGACCCATGCCGCCAACAAGGCGGTTGCCATTATTCCGAACTGCGCTGCAACCCGCCACACGCATTTCACCCTGGATGGCAGCGGCCCTGCCCGCATCGAGCCCCCGAGCCTGGACGACTGGCCAGAAGTGGTTCGCGAAGCAGGCGGCAACGTCAGGCAGGTGAATCTCAACACGATAACCCGCGAGGAAATCGCGACCTGGAAACCCGGCGACACGCTGCTGCTGAACGGCAAAATGCTGACCGGCCGTGACGCGGCGCACAAGAAAATGGTGGATATGCTGGCCGCCGGTGAAAAGTTGCCGGTAGACCTCAACGGACGGTTTATCTATTACGTCGGCCCGGTCGACCCGGTACGCGATGAAGTGGTCGGCCCAGCCGGCCCCACCACGGCCACCCGCATGGACAAGTTCACCCGGACCATGCTGGAACAGACCGGCTTGATGGGTATGGTCGGCAAGGCCGAACGCGGTCCGGCGGCGATCGAAGCGATCCGCGACAACAAGGCGGTATACCTGATGGCCGTCGGCGGGGCCGCTTACCTGGTCGCGCAGGCGATCAAGTCGTCCAAAGTTCTGGGTTTCCCGGAACTGGGCATGGAAGCGATCTACGAGTTCGACGTCAAGGACATGCCGGTGACGGTCGCGGTGGATGTGAACGGCGACGCAGTGCACAAGTCCGGACCGGAGACCTGGCGCCTGAAGATAGCGGAATCCTGAGGGTGGCGGCGATCATCCGGCTGGCGGGTTGCCTGCTTGCCCTGGCACTGCTTGGCGCTTGCGCGGCCAGTCAGCCTGCCGGCTCAACCGCGGCAATCTTTCAGCACGAAATCACCAGCGAAGCGGCGCCCTGGACACACCAGTCGTTCGATGATGAACCGGGTAAATACACGTTTGCCCTGTTTTCCGACCTGACCGGCGGTGAGCGCGAAGGTGTTTTCAATGTAGCAATCGCGCAGCTGAACCTGCTGCGCCCCGAGTTCATCGTCAACGTGGGCGACCTGATCGAAGGCGGCACCACCGACAATGATCAGTTGGCGAGAGAATGGGGATCCTTCGACGAGCGCGCCGGCCGCGCCCGCGCCCCGGTTTTTTATACTGGCGGCAACCACGACCTGACCAACCCGGACATGTGGCAGGTGTTCGAGCAGCGCTATGGCCGGCGCTATTACCATTTCATCTACAAGGACACGCTGTTCCTGGTGCTCGACACCGAGGACAACACGCCGGAGTTTCAACGGGAAATATCGGATATTCGTGACGAGGCCATCCGGCGTATCGACAACGAAGGCTGGGACGTCTTACCCGAAACCGCATACGGCAAACTGACCGAGCGCAAAAGTGGCCGGGTCAGTGCTGAGCAGGCAGCCTACTTCCGTACCGTGATCGAGCAAAATCCTCAGGTGCGCTGGACCTTTATGCTGATGCACAAGCCGGCCTGGGAACGTCCTGCAGAAGAAAACTTTTCAACGGTCGAGAAAGCCCTCGAGGGTCGGCCGTACACGGTTTTTTACGGTCACGTGCATTCCTACCAGTATGAGCAGCGCCATGGACGCGATTACATCCGCCTGGCCACGACCGGCGGCGTGCAGAACCCGGACAAGAACCTGTCCATCGATCACGTCACGCTGGTGACCGTGTCGGAATCAGGTGTGGATATCGCCAATCTCCGCCTGTCGGGGATCTTCGACAGGAGTGGCACGATTCCGGCCGGCGGCGAAAACCTCTGCTTCGAGGCCGAGGTTTGCGGACAACCCCGCTAGCCGTACTGTTGGAGCGGCCCACGGCCGCGAATTTCTTTTCAGTACGTCAATCGCGGGCATGGCCCGCTCCAACGTGGAAGCCGGTCATGCCCGCAATTATCGACTGTGGGAGCGGGCCATGCCCGCGATATTCTTAACCGCCAGACTTGTCTTTCAAAGCCTTATCTGCTTCGGCCTTGGCGTCAGCAGCCGCCTTTTCGGCATCAGTCATCATCTCGTCTGCTTTTTTGCCAGCGGCGTCCATCGCTTCGTGAGTTTTTTCAGCGGTTGCATCATAGGCATCTTCGGCTGCTGCGGCCGTCTTGTCATATGCCTCTTCAGCCGCATCAGCAGTGGCATCGTAGGCATCTTTAGCCGCATCAGCGGTCTCGTCATAAGCTTCTTCAGCGGCATCGGCCGTCTTGTCGTAAGCCTCTTTAGCCTTGTCGCCAGCCTCTTCAGCCATCTCGGAGGTGGCTTTGGCTGCTTTTTCCATGGATTCCTTGGCCTGTTCCGACGCTGATTTTGCCGAATCGTCTTTTCCGCATGCCGCAAGTGTTACAGCCAGAATCAGTGCACTGACAAATGAAACAAATTTCATCTTCATCTAAAAATCCTCTCTTGGTGAAGCAGATTCCGTTGCAGATTTTTCCCTGACTTCAAGGCTACCCGACCAGACGCAGTCCCGCAACAGGCGGCGACTACAGCACGACTGCTCCAAACCAGTGGCCAATGGCTGCCGTCATACCCATGGCCAGGGCACCCCAGAACACCACGCGCCCGGTCGCAACCCAGACCGGAGCACCGCCGATCCGCGCGGAAAGCACACCCAGGCCGGCGAGTGAAATAAGCGAGACCACGGTTACCGATGAGGCGATCAGGGACTCAGACACCACAAGTACCGCCAGTAGAGGCAGCAGTGCGCCGGCCGAAAAAGTTCCTGCGGATGCCAGTGCCGCCTGCAGGGGCCGCGCTGAGAGGAAATCCGAGATACCCAGTTCATCGCGGGCATGTGCACCCAGTGCATCGTGTTCCATCAACTGGACAGCTACTTGCCCGGCCAGTTCTTCGTCCAGACCACGTTTTTGGTAGATGTGCTTGAGTTCAATGACTTCCTTTTCGTGGTCATTCTCCAGTTCCGCTTTTTCGCGTGTCAGATCAGCCTTCTCGGTATCGGCCTGGGAGCTGACCGAGACATATTCGCCTGCAGCCATCGACATGGCGCCCGCGACCAATCCGGCCACGCCGGCAATCAGGACCCCGGAACGGCCGGCTTCGGCTGCGGCAACGCCCACCAACAGGCTGGCAGTAGAGACGATCCCGTCATTGGCGCCGAGCACGGCGGCGCGGAGCCAGCCTATGTGTTGTGTGCGATGAAAACTCTCGTGTGGCATGGTGGATGTCCTCAGAAATTCCAGGTTGCGCGTGTTTTACCGGCCACCAGCATATCTCGCCACTTTGGCTGCGCCCATGCCATTGATCAACAAAGAACACTTCCGAAAGCGGGACATTTTTGCGCGGTGAAACGCCAACTCTGGTAAATTCAGTGCCACTGGATACTCTGGAGCGGAGACATGCTCCGCATAAGCCAGCCTCGTTGCTGAAGGAAACCTCATCGTGAAAATTTTCATCACCGCCCTCGCTTTTTTATTGCTCGCAGCCTGTGGCCAGGACCAGGCGCCCGTGGACACCGTGGAAACACAGCAGCCGTCAACCGCGGTTGTGGCCGAAGACCTGTCCGAAGCCGCATCGCAAAACGAAGACAACATAAACATAGACCGTTTCGCCGATATCCAGATTCTGCGCTACGACGTACCCGGGTTCGACCAGCTTTCGCTGCAGGAGAAGAAGCTCGCCTATTATCTCTCGCAGGCTGCCCTGGCGGGGCGCGACATCTTTTACGATCAGAACTACGAATACAACCTGCGAATTCGAAAACTCTTGTCTGCAGTCGTGGCTTCCTACGACGGAGACCGCAACAGCGCGGAGTATGCTGCCTTGCTGGACTATGCCAAGCGGGTCTGGTTTGCCAATGGCATCCACCACCATTACTCAGCAGACAAAATGTTACCCGGTTTTTCACAGGAAGCGTTGGCCGAAATGGTCGCCGCCAGCGATCAGGCGCTATTGCCCCTCGCCCCGGGCCAAACCGTCGAGGAGTTGCTGACCCAGCTGGCTGCACCGATTTTCGACCCCGCCACGGCGCCCAAGAAAGTGGTGCTCGATGCGGATGTCGATCAACTGGCCGCTTCCGCGGTGAATTTCTATCGCGATGTCACCGCTTCCGAAGCGACTGAATTTTACGCCAGCAAGCTGGATGAAGACCCGGAACGGCCGGTTTCCTGGGGCTTGAACTCCCAACTGGTGAAAATGGATGGCGAACTGGTCGAGCGAACCTGGAAAGTCGGCGGTATGTACGGTCCTGCCATTGAACAGATCGTTTACTGGCTCAACCAGGCCGTGACGGTTGCCGAGAACGATCAGCAAAAAGCCTGGCTGGAAAAACTGATCACGTATTACCAAAGCGGCGACCTCAAGGACTACGACGCCTACAACATTGCCTGGGTAGCCGATACCGACTCCCGGGTGGATGCGGTCAATGGCTTCACTGAAGTGTATGACGATCCACTGGCCTATCGCGGGTCGTGGGAGTCCGTTGTTTCGATCCGGGATCTTGAAGCCACCAAGCGAATTTCAACGATTGCCGACCAGGCCCAGTGGTTCGAAGATCATGCACCGCTCATGGACGAACACAAGAAAAAGAACGTGGTTGGCATATCGGCCAAGGTGATCACTATTGTGATGGAAGGCGGCGCTGCTTCACCCTCCACGCCCATAGGCATCAACCTGCCAAACGCCAACTGGATACGCAAAGAACATGGTTCCAAGTCGGTCACGCTGGGAAATATTATGACAGCGTATGAAATGGCCTCGGCGGCCACTGGCCTGGGTGATGAATTTACCTACGGCATCGAGGCGCAGGAGCGGGCCAAAAAATATGGTGAACTGGCCCTCCTGTTGGAAGTGGATTTGCACGAGGTCATTGGCCATGCCTCGGGACAGATCAATGAAGGTGTGGGTACACCCAAAGAGACGTTGAAAACCTATGCGAACACTCTGGAGGAAGCACGCGCGGATCTGGTTGCCCTGTATTTCATCATGGATCCCCGGTTGGTGGAGCTGGGCCTGGTGCCATCCCTGGACGTGGGTAAAACAGCTTATGACCGCGATATTCGTAACGGCCTGATGCTGCAATTGCGCCGCGTAGAACTTGGTAACGATATCGAGGAAGCGCATATGCGCAACCGGCAGCTCAATGCATCCTGGGTTTTTGAGAAAGGTCAGCCCGATAACGTCATTGAAAAGATCGTGGAGAATGGAAAGACCTACTACGTCATCAACGACTATGAAGCCTTGCGTGAATTGTATGGCCAACTCTTGCGGGAAATTCAACGGATCAAGTCGGAAGGCGACTATGAAGCAGCCAGCGCGCTGGTCGAAACCTATGGTGTGAAAGTTGACCAGGCGATTCACCAGGAAGTGCTGGATCGCGCTGCGCCGTTCAATGTCGCCCCTTACGCCGGCTTTATCCACCCCCGCTATGTCCCGGTGGAAGAAAATGGCGAGATTGTCGATGTGAAACTCGAGTACCAGGATGATTTCGTGGGTCAGATGCTGGAATATGAGAAAGAATACAGCTTCCTGCCGGTCGAGAACTGATTGGCGCGGATGACCGATAACCTGCTGTTTCTGTGGAAGAATATGCGCGTCTCAGCAGGGGTCGCCGCTTCATGAGTTTCTTCGAGGAACTCAAACGCCGTAACGTCGTTCGCGTAGGCATTGCCTACGCGGTTGCGGCGTGGGTGCTGCTCCAGCTGACTGATGTAGTCGGCGAAATCCTCGTGCTGCCCGAATGGGGCGGCAAACTGATTCTGCTGGTGGTGGTTGTAGGGTTCATCCCGGCACTGATCCTGGCCTGGGCGTTTGAGTGGACGCCCGAAGGCGTCAAGCGCGAGTCGGAGGTGGATCGCAGCCAATCGGCTTCCCGTCAGACCGGGAAGAAACTTAATGCGATCATCCTGGTCCTCATGGCGGTGGCGCTGGCCTACCTGCTGTTCGACAAGTTTTACCTGTCTGCACTGGGCACCGGTTCCCGGGACGAAGTCGCCGTTACCGAAGTATTGGCGCCATCGGAACCGCCCCCACCTGGACAATCCAGCACGGACAGTCCCTCCGTCGCCGTGCTGCCCTTCCTGAACATGAGCGCTGACGCCGAGCAGGAGTACTTCAGCGACGGCATCACCGAGGAAATCATCAACGCGCTGGTGCGTGTACCGGGCATCAAGGTAGCGGCGCGCACCTCGGTATTCGCCTTCAAGGGCCAGGAGAAAGACATTCGAGCCATCGGCGATGAACTGGACGTCACCCACGTGGTGGAAGGCAGCGTGCGCTCGGATGGCAAGCAACTGCGCATCACCGCTCAGCTGATCCAGGTGAAGGACGGCTTCCACCTGTGGTCTGAAACCTTCGATAGGGAACGCGTCAACATATTCGCCATCCAGGAAGAAATCGCCGCCGCCATTGCCGGCGTGCTTAACGAGCAACTCGGCGCGAATACCGTGAAGCAGGAAGCCCCCCGCATCAGCGTCCAGGCCTACGACGATTACCTGCGCGGACGGGCGCATCTGCGCGCGCGCAGCGATGCGGACCTGGAGCAGGCATATCAACTGTTTCTGAAGGTGACTGAAGCCTACCCGGATTACGCTCCCGCCTGGGCGGCGCTCGCGATTACCGCGGATGTCACAGACCAGGATGCAGCGGCTGAGCGTGCTGCACAGCGTGCGCTGGCAATCGATCCGGACAACGTTGATGCACTGGACGCCCTTGGCTCGGTGTACCGCGACGCCTGGCGCTGGCAGGAAGCCGAAGCCCTGTTCAATCGTGCGCTGGCCATTGATCCTGACTCCGCGGAGTTACTGGAAGATGTAGCGGAGTTCATGGCAAGTACCGGGCGCGTAAAGGAGCAACTGGAATTAGCCGAGCGCGGTTATGCCATCGATCCTTACCTCGACCCTTTGGTGGATGTCTATGCCGGAGCCTTGATAACAGCCGGGCAGACCGGGCAGGCACTGGAGGTGTGGGACCGGGCCCTGGCCCGGGGCGGCCCTGAATGGCTGCGAACGGACAAGCTGATGGCTTACTTCCCGGGGGGAGACACGGGGGCCATGCATGAGTTGATCGAAAGGCTGGAACTTCCCGGGAACAGCCGCACAGTGGCGCTGGCGGCGCTGGATGACCCCGGTAATCCGCAATTGATAGAGGCCCTGCTGGCAGCGAGGCCAACAGGGCCTGTTGGCGATGCCGCGTACGACGAGGACTTCATGGTCGAGTTCGTGCTGCTGTACCTGGGAGAGGTCGAGCCGGTCCTGGACACGCTGCAACAACGGCTCTCACAGCAGCGTTGGGGCAATATCGAGTCCTGGTTCATGCCCCACATGGCCGGCCTCAGGGCTCACCCTCGATTTGTGGAACTGCTGAACCTGACGGGCCTGCCCGATTACTGGGACCAGGCCGGTTGGCCGGAATTCTGTGCGCGCGATGAAGATGGCGTGATTCAATGCCACTAGGACGCCAGTTGGGATTGATGGGGTCAGAGTAAAGCGCCAGAGCGGCACTCTGGCGCTTTACTCTGACCCCCTCTACTCGTTCCGCAGTGCGCTGTTCCAGACCGCGTCCAGCAACATCTGGGTGCGTTCACTGGCGCGGACGCTGGCTTCGAACATCCCGGGGTCACCGACCATGGCGGCGAAGTCTTCGAACATCAGCGCGGATCCCGGTTTTTCCGAGGGAACCTCGCCGGTTTCTGAATTTCTCCAGCCGGTCAGGTATTCATAAACGCCCGCCTGGTCGCTTGGCCGCTGGGAAAGGAAATCGTTGATCTTGATCACGCCGGCCGGGCCGGATATCCGCAGGTCCTGGATCCCCGCACCGGAGTTAAACCCGCAGTTCCAGGTGGTCGTCGAACCGTCACCGAAAACAATCACGCCACTGCCGCTGACGGCGGCGCCGGTCTCCGGGCTGCGGCGCATGAATGTTTCGACCGAGGTGATTTCGATGTCAGCCGGCAGGTACTCCACTGCGGCCCGCATGTTATACCAGCCCGTATCGCCGATCGCGCCGTAGGGCTCTAGTTCTGTATTCATCCGGATATTCCCGGTATCGGTCAATAAAAACTGGAAGGCCGATGCGACGGACCACGGCTGGCCCACCATTTCGCTCATCTTCGCCTTGATGTATGCGGTTCGCGGGTGATGTGGGAAATGCGTGCCATCCATGAAGCCGACGCCGTTTTCCCGGCAAGCGGCCGTGATGCGCCGAACAGAAGGCAGGTCGGCGAACGGCTTTTCGCAGAGGACGTGCTTGCCCGCCCTGGCCGCGGCGAGGCTGATTTCTTCTTTCACGCTGGTGGGCGTGGCGATGTAGATGGCATCCACCCCGTCGAAAGCCAGCATATCCGCCCACGAATCAAAGGCATGCTGCATCCCGAACGAGTCTGCGAACTCTTTCGCGGTTGCCATCTTGCGGCTGGACACCGCAACCAGTTCAGCATTGTCCGCTTGCTGGATGCGTGGCGCCATGCTGTGCGCGATACCGCCCGTACCGACGATTCCCCAACGCAGGGTTTTTGATGTCTGTGCCCGGACTATGCCGCCGAAGGTCATTGCCATCGCTCCTGTTCCAGCTGCCACCAGCAACTTACGTCGTTCGCGGTCGATGATTTCATTTGTAATTTCAGCTTCCATTGATCAAGCATAACAAAAGAATTTCCCCAATGAATTGTACTAATAATTAAGGAATACTTAATATAAGCCTTGTCGCTCAATGATGTCCGCCAGCCGCCGGTTGCCGAAGCATAGGGTTTAAGATCGACACCTCCAGTGTAAAGCTGGAAAGGAGTCATTAGTGGAACTGCCCGACCCGATCCTGTTAGCCCGCATTCAATTCGCGTTCACGGTCAGTTTTCACATCCTGTTTCCGGCCTTCACGATTGGTCTTGCCAGCTACCTCGCGGTGCTGGAGGGTTTGTGGCTCGCCACCCGGCGCGAAGTGTTCCTGCAAACCTACAAATACTGGTTGTCCATTTTCGCGGTGGCTTTCGCGATGGGCGTGGTGTCCGGCATCGTCATGAGCTACCAGTTCGGCACCAACTGGGGGCCGTTTGCCGAGAAAACGGCACCGATCCTGGGCCCGCTGCTGGCTTACGAGGTGCTGACGGCCTTTTTCCTGGAGGCGGGTTTCCTCGGCGTGATGCTGTTTGGCCTGAAAAAGGTTGGCCCCCGCCTGCACTTCGCAGCGACGCTGCTGGTGGCCATCGGCACGCTGTTTTCGGCTTTCTGGATCCTGGCTGCGAACAGCTGGATGCAAACGCCTGCTGCCTGGGTGCTGGAGAACGGCCGATACCTGCCGGAATCCTGGCTGGGCGTTATTTTTAATCCCTCGTTCCCCTACCGCTTCATGCACATGGTGCTGGCGGCGTATCTGACCACGGCCTTCGTGGTCGGTGCGGTAGGCGCCTGGCATCTGCTTAAAGACAGGACCAATAAGCCCGCCCGCGTGATGCTGGGCATGGCGGTCCTGATGGCGGCGCTGGTAGCGCCAACGCAGCTGCTGGTCGGCGACCAGCACGGTCTGAACACGCAGGAGCACCAGCCCGCCAAGGTCGCTGCCATGGAAGGGCATTTCGAATCCCAAAAGCGCGCGCCGCTGATCCTGTTCGGCCTGCCGGATATGGACTCAGCCGAAACACGGTACGCCGTGGCGATTCCCGGACTCGGCAGCCTGATCCTGAAACACGACCTGGATGGCGAAGTTATCGGGCTTGACGCTTTTCCACGTGAGGACTGGCCCAATGTTCCGGTGGTTTTCTGGGCTTTCCGGATCATGGTCGGCATAGGCATGCTGATGATTCTTTATGGCTTGACCGGGGCCGTGCGGTTTTTCACCAAACGGTTGTTCGAACACAACTGGTACTTCCGCTGGGCAGTGCTGATGGGTCCGCTCGGTTTTGTTGCCGTGCTCGCGGGCTGGTTTGTTACCGAGGTGGGGCGACAGCCTTACCTGGTCTATGGATTGCTGCGCACGGCCGATGTCGCATCACCGATTGGCGCGCCCGGCGTGGCGGGTTCACTGCTGGCTTTCGTCGTAGTGTACCTGGCGGTATTCGCGGCAGGCACCTTCTACATCCTTCGGCTGATGGGGCGGACGCCGGAAGACGCTGAACTGGCGTCGATAACAAAGGGGCCCCTGCGCAGCGCAGGATCAGTCCGCGCCGTTCCGGCCAGCCCGGGCTCTGAATAGGAGGACGTTATGATGCCTGACCTTCCGACTATTTGGGCCGCTTTGATTTGCATTGCCCTGCTGGCCTACGTCGTTCTCGACGGTTTTGATCTCGGTGTTGGAATCCTTTTCCCGCTGGGCCGGAACCGGGAAGAGCGTGACACCATGATGAATACCGTCGCCCCGGTCTGGGACGGTAACGAAACCTGGCTGGTGCTGGGTGGTGGCGGACTGTTCGCTGCCTTTCCCCTGGCCTATTCGATTTTGCTGACCGCCTTCTACGCGCCGGTCATCGCCATGCTGCTCGCGCTGGTGCTGCGCGGAGTGGCCTTCGAATTCCGTTTCCGGACCGAACGCTGGCGGCCGTTGTGGGACTTGGCCTTCATCGGGGGGTCGGGCCTGGCAGCGTTTTTCCAGGGCGTCATGGTCGGTGCTTTCGTACAGGGCGTGCAGGTTGAGAACGGCGCTTACGCCGGCGGCTGGTTCGACTGGCTGACGCCGTTTACGCTGCTTACAGGCGTCTCGCTGGTGGTGGGTTACGCGCTGCTCGGCGCCTGTTGGCTGGTGATCAAGACGGAAGGCCCGCTCCAGGAGCGCATGCGCCGGTTACAGATTCCGCTCGGAATAACCGTCGTGGCAATGATCGGACTGGTCAGTTTCGGCACGGTGCTGGAAAACGCCATGGTCCGGGAACGCTGGTTTGCGATGGGCTCGTTTCTGTTCATATGGGTCATTCCGGTGGTGACCGCGGTAATCGCAATGGCATTTTTCACCGCGGTGCGCGCACGGAGAGAAGTCTTGCCGTTTCTGCTCGTGTTATGCCTTTTCGTCGCATCTTTCGCCGGGCTGACCACCAGCCTTTACCCGTACCTGATACCGCCGGGTATCAGCTACACAGCAGCGGCGAACGCCGATGTCAGCCTGGCCTTCATGCTGGTGGGCGCGGTTGTGATGCTGCCGGTCATCCTCGGCTACACGGCTTATGTTTACTGGCTGTTTCGCGGCAAGGTCCGGGCTGGCGAGGGCTACCATTGACCAGCCGTTCCCGGGAACAGTCATTCTGGAAAAGACTCGGGTGGTTTGTACTGCTGTGGGCCGGGGGCATATTGGGCGTCTCGATCCTGGCCTGGGTCGTCAGGGCGGTCATGCCCGCCTACTGAAGATAAATTAGTCAGAAGACCGCTTGTTGAGGCACAGTTCCGCTATCAAGCGATCAGCGGAACCTTTTCTATGGCGAATTTCAGCCGAGATAAGTTCTCAGTTCGGCCAGGAACGGAACTTGTTCACATGGAAGAGCCAGAAATGCAGGGGCGGCAGACACTGAGAGTTGAATTGGATATCACAAAAACAGTGAGGGCAAGAACGAAAACATAAGCCCCAACAGTACAGTGGCGATGATCACTTTCACGACGTAAGGAATCCTGTCAAAGACAGAACGATGCTCCGGTCGTCGCTCAAATTCCGGCCTCCTGAACACTTTGTCTTTCTGACGGTTCCTGATTTTGAATTCCTTCCAATGCGCGCCAAGGTCTGCACGCATTTGACTTGGTCCTTTTCCGTTCCACACTGCATGAGAAATGAGCGGCCCCAGCAAGGGAAAGATCATGATGGACAGGCACATTACGATTATGGACAGAATATCCAACAGATCATGCACACCGCCAGCGTCGCTTGGTTTCAACAAATCAAAAAGCAAGAACGGCAATGTAAGCAGCAACAGACCCAGCCAAACTGCCCCGGGCACGGCCACCAGAAAAATATGACGCAGGCTGCCACCACCCCATAAGAATCCGCATGCACATCCGCCGGCCAGGGCCCATAAAGTAATCCTCCGCGAAAACTCGACCTCGGTCTCGCCGGATCCGCCGAACATCCCGGCGGCGATGATCACGCCGACCAACCCGCACGAGTACAGCAGACTGAGTCCGATAATCGACCACTTTTTAATCTCATTGATTCGAGACCAAATTGGTAGGGGTTCACTCATGCTCGTGTTCTTTAGGTGGTTAGAGGAAACGTATGCATGTTTCTATCAACGGCAGCCTGAACTATTCAACCTGTTCCCTTTTTCTGATTAATCCCCAAGGGTACAGAGACAATTGCGGAGTCTAGCGCAGGCGAACACATCCGCGCTGTGGACAAAGGTCAGGTTCGACTCTATCCTTGTCCCATAACAAGGGATCCAATGGGGGGAAATGATCTACGTAAAACGATCGATAGTCAAATCATGGATCTCATGGGTTCTCGCCGGGGTACTCTGGGTGCCTGTGCCAGCTTGGGCCGGAAGGAGCACGGAAGGTTTAATATACTTGTGGCTCCCGTTCTATATTGCTGTGGCGATTTTTTTGACTGGAACAGTTGTGTCTCTTATCTACTTGATAATCTGTAGATTCCAAGCGAAGAAAAACAGATATGGGGACATCGTACGGACCAAAATCATCAGACAGCGATTGTTTTGGATATGGACAGTAACGGTCCTGTTCTGGATCATGTTGATCTTTTCTCAAGGTATGATTTGAATTCATTGAAACTTGCAATGGCTGTCCCCGCTGTCGCAGCACTTTTACATACCACATTTAGCGCAACCAGCTGACCCGGATCGTGATCATTTATAGCTTCAATGCTTAAACACGCGGCAGGCAGGGCGAAATCGTGCATTTCCGCCAAAATCCTTTGCAGGAGGCCAACCGTTGCATCGGAGCACTTGTTCGGAAGGACCCACAGTAAAGCCGGATCCAGCCGGGCCACTGACTTGGCTGGGTGTCATTGCCTTGGTTCTTATCCTGTTGATCGGCGTCGACATTATCGGCGACGGATTCAAGTGGATTTCTGGCGCCTTGTGTGGTGCGGGTCATAAGTCTCTAATGTTACTCAGAACACCGAAGCCACTCCCCTCTTATCAAAAACCGTAACCATAAAAGTCTCTGGAAGGAAATGGGCTCCAGCGTCCGTCTAGGTAGTCTCAAACGCATACAGTTGCCAATCTGCTCAAAACCGCCCGCAGACTTATTTTTCAGTTCGAAATGCCTTTCCGAGTAGGGCCCCGAAAAGGAAAAGAGAACAGATTACGGCAGGGCCAATAATAAGAGTTACTTCTCTCCACGGGTCTGCAGGGTCATTATCTGCAGTAGTGAAAGCTAGAATTACAATCGCAGTAAAACTCAAGAAAGAGAAGGACAAATAGACGCAAAATATTCGACAGAGTAATCCTGAAATAAATACGTAGGCAAAAAAGACGGTAGCGTTCGTATTTTCAAAATTAATGAGCTGGTTAAAAGCAAGGATGGAAGTTCCAAAAAAAGCGCCAATAAGAATGCTCTTTAACTTCGTCATATTTGCGCTCAAGGCTTTTAGTCCAGTTCGAGTGAATTACGATAATAGCAACTCGCCTATGCTTCGACCATTTATAACTGGTCAATGTTTTCACATATTAGGAATAACCGTCCCCGGCGCGGTTCGGGGCTACGGCGCAAGGGATGTTCCGCCATTCGCCAGGAAACGGAACCAAATCAGGTGGTGGTTTCGAGCCCTCAATATTCCGAGTTCGGCCAAAAGCATAGTATCGAGCGAGCCCCAACCGGCTCAGTTCCCAGTAGGTGCAACTTCCACAAGCTATGATCCACCAAGCGCAGCCGCTTCAGCCTGTTTACCTAGCAAATAGCAGGTAGAGACATTGTCCAGCACTATGCGTTTGATCGGTACTACGCCCTGGCGGTCGATGGACGGGATGTCATAAGTAACCACTCCCGAGTTGCAGGTGTTGAACTCAACCATGATCTCACCCTCCTGCTCAGTAATCGGCGCGGGTTGTGCCGAATCAAATACGCCACCAGTAGTCACGTACATATCCAGCACTGCAATATTTTCTTCATAACCGCCCTGTGCGGTCAGCCATCTGTGTCCGGGATCTCCTAGCAAGGCCGTCACATCCGTTGGAGGACGTTCGGCGTCATAGGTAAACCAGGCCATGAACATTTGTTTAATCTCCGGGAACACAATGAAGAAGAATCCCTGGCCATCGGTTTCCGGGTTGAACCAGGTATCGTTTAGTCCAGGATTCATTTCGGGAAGAGAAACCTCCGCCAGGATTTCTGGGACTGCATTGCAGCCATCGAGATTATTCTCAAAAAATGCACCCTCAGCGACATCTGGAATACCCGCAATTCCTGGCCCGGGTCCGGACTCATAGTCGTCTATCGGATCAATGAGTGTCACCAGTCCATGGCAATCCGCCAGAGAAGCGTTTTTTTCCACCTTTAGGTTTTGGACTTTCTGCAACGCGTGTAATCCGTCCAGGTTGCTTAATGCAGTGTTATAAGCAATCCACAACTCACCACCCACACTGGAAAGCGAGGAGAGGCCATCGACATTGGTAATTGCAGAGTTGATTTGAACTTGCATGTCTCCGCTTACATAGGTCAGTGAGGATAATCCATCCAGATCGCCGATTGCGTCGTTAATCGCAATTTGTATGTTGCCGTTAACACTGGAAAGTGCCGACAGGCCACTTAGGTCCTGTAGCACGGGGTTGCTCAAAATCCTGAGGTAACGAAGGCTGGTGATCGCGGAAAGAGCATCCACGTTGGTCAATGCACTGTTGTCCTGAATCGTCAGTGATTTCAGGCTGGTGATAGCAGACAGGCCATCCAGGTCGGTCAATGCGCGGTTGCTGGCCAGAACCAGAGCGCCCACGCTGGAAAGGGCGGACAAACCATCCAGGTCGCTCAACACGGTAGTATTCTGAATAACCAGTTCACCACCCACTCGGGTAAGCGCGGACAGACCATGAATGTTGCTTAACGATTTGCCTCCGATATAGAGATAACCATTCACGCTGGTGATCTTGGACAGAAAGTCCAAATTGGTCACGGGGACGAATAATCGCATATTACGTGCGCTTGTGAGGGCGGACAAGCCATCCAGATTGGTCAATGCCTCGCTGAACCTGATATCTAATTCATCGGTCACGTTGGTAAGCGCAGACAGACCATTTACGTTGGTTAATTTTGAATTTTCTCGAATCGTCAGGCTACCCAAGGTGGAAAGGGCGGACAGACCATCCAGATTGGTTAGGTTGTTGTTGCCTCTGATGAGGAATTCGCTGTTCACGCTGACAAGAGATGACAGACCGTCGACGTTGTTCAGCACTGCGTTATCTTCAATGTATAGCAATCCTGCCACGCTGGTGAGGGCAGACAGTCCACCCAAATTTGACAACGCGCCATTGCGACTTATGAACAGGCTGTCATCTATGGTTAAGAGTGCAGATAGCCCACTAAGATTGGTCATTACGTCGTTATTCAGTATCTGAAGCCCCCGCACCTTGGTGAGGGAGGATAGACCATTAACGTTGGGTAAGGAGGCATTGTTAAAAATCCTCAGTAGCCCGCCCACACTCGTAATAGCTGACAGTCCGTCCACATTCGACAAAGCGATATTGTTATCTATATACAATTCACCGGTTATGCCAGTGAGGCCAGACAAACCATCCAGGTTTACGATGCTGGCGCCCTCAACCTCGATAGATCCAGCCCGATCACAGGGGCCATGGTTGGCCTGGAAATTATCAACCTCCTCCTGGTTGTTCAATGGAATGTTGCTGGGGGTGCAATCCTGGGCCAACGCAGGCGCTGAAAAAATCATCAAGAGCAGGAACTGAATCAAGCGTTGTGGCAAAGTCCTGAGGGTGCGTCCAGAAACCATGGCTATCGATTACAGAAATGTGTGAATGTGAACGAAATCATCTGCGGATTTCTTTCGAAGCGCAATGAAAACTTGTTACGGTTGACCTTAAATAGCAAAGACTGCAATGGGTCGGAAGCGGAGATGGTGTTACTTACCGACCAATCTCTGCTTCTCGCCCGAAAGCAGAACTCGAATCAATAGATGTGTAAGGGTGGGTTTGTTCGGCTATCGGCCAGGAGCGGAATTGCCGTCAATGAAAAGCCCCGCGCTGTGGCGGGGCTGGTCTTAATATCCTGCTCTTCGGTGCGGCGTTAATCCAGCCGAGAAGCACATTCTGCGATGAAATCGTCCGCGCAAGCTTTGTACTCTTGAATCTCAATGGCTGGAAGATGGCCTGGATAGTCCTTGTCCCAGCAGACCGCATTGTTATAAGCGGCAATGACAAACTCTTTGTCTAGGGGTTCTCCATCTACCAAGTAGCCCGCCCTCGCGACTTTGACGGGCGCCGCCCCTTCGCGATGTCTCAAGGTCACCTCACAGGATTGCAACGATACATCGTCCCAATACCCCTCCCACGTTTCCATGGACAACCCCATGTCACATGGACACGTGGGCGGCCCTGCCATTGCCATTGGCGACAAGAATACAAAGCAGAAGACGATTGAGGCCTGAGCTATCCGGCTGGTTCGGTTTTTCATTGGTTCTCCTCGTGAAAGACTATTAGCGGCTGTGTATATTGAGCATAGGTGGTAAAGACGCATTTTTCTAGTTCCAAAAAACACCAGCGTATAGGAACTATAAGCACCTGGTTTCCTGATTTCCAACAGTATAGGTCGACAGCGGTCCAAGTCGTCGTTTCAGCGACTGATTCTGTTGTGGAGCGCATAGCAGAACACCCTTGGGTGTGAATCTCGGAGGGGTTTACCTCCGAGTCCGGCCATAAGCGGCCATTAGACCATCGTGGCCAATTGGGTTTTCTGATTCCAGGTGCTGTAGCCAAACCGCAATTGGCGACAATTCGAACGGCTAGAAATATAATGACGGCTATAAGAAGTTTGAAGGCGTAGGCTCGTGAGTCATTTCGAATTCATCATGGTGATGGTCTCCATTATCCAGGGCTTGGGGATCACCTTGGCGCTGCGGGGCATCAGCCGCCTTATACGCAGCCCGCATCGGGAACCGGTGGTGCTGTTATGGGCTTTGTTCCTGGTTTTTCTGTACTTGCAGACTTGGTGGGCATTCTGGGACTTGGCGGCAATAGGTGTCTGGAATATCGTTCAGTTCCTGTTTGTCACATTGTACGTCTGCACCATGTATGCCATGACGGAGTTGTTGCTGCCGATTGCTGCACCGCCTGAAACCGACTGGCTGGCGCACTTCAACAGCGTCCGCAAATGGTTCTTTGGCATGGTCGTTGTTCTGGCGTTTTTGGGCATCTGGCTAACTTGGTACCTCTTGGGTGTGCCGCTGGTGCACCCATACCGGATCATACAACTCAGCATATTTTCGCTGGGCATCATTGGCTGGTTAACACCCAGTTTGGTCGCGCATCGGTGGATCGCCGTGTTAGTCATCCTGGTGTTGTTCAGCGGGCAGGCCTTGTTCAGGCTTTGGCCCCACTTGGGCAGCTAATTCAGTCCGATGACTCAGCAAAAGAGACGGGTTTGTGGTCGCACCGAACTCATCGTCTACTGCTGGCCATTCTTGCGCAGGCGTCGCCGGTCTTCACTTGGTTCGGCTTCGGGTCGTTAACGGAGATTGTTGGCAGTCAGAGGAGCAGTTCCGCTATCAAGTGATCAGCGGAACCTTTTTGGCACTTATTTTCAGCCGGGATTTGTTCTCAGTTTGGCCAGGAGCGGTCGCCTCTAGGGGGAATATCTGAATGATGCAGTTTTACTGCGCGTGAACCAACGGCTATTTAAGAAAGTCGGGGAGTTGAACTGACAAGAACCTACGCGTCAATTCAATCGCGCTTCCTAAAGCTTCGAGCGCGTCTGCTGGGTCGTCCGGCGGATGGTCTCTACTACCACGTGGGGAAGCATGTGAGCAAAATCGCCGACAGTCTTCTGAACACGGCGCGACAGAACTTTAATCGAGGGCTGGAATCGGATTGCTGCGTTGTGAAAGGCGAGCATCGAAACCTGTGGGCCGCCCGCAGTAAAGGCTGGCTCAGTCCCGACGAACTGGTTGGGGTCAACGCCTTACTGGGCAGGTTGTCCGAGCTGCTGAATCAGAGAAAATCACCCGAGCGAGGCGACCCCCATGTCCTTTCCTGGGCGATGGCACCGGTGGTGGTGCAGCAGCTGAGGCGGGATTAGTTTGGCTTGCTGGAAGGGTGCGTTCGCTTTTCCTGACCATTAATTCAGTCCCAGTTGGTTGCGAAACTCGTCTCGGTAACGACGAGACAGGCTGAGTTGCTGTCCACCAACGAGGACGATTTGAGCATCCCCGCTTTCCAATGGAGTGATTGAAGAGACGAAATCCAGGTTGACCGCAAAAGAGCGATGCGTTCGCCGGAATCCCTTGGGTTCGAGTAGCCGGATCAATTGGGAGAGCGTCGACCGCAATGGGTAAATCCGCTTTCCCACGTGCAGGTTCACGTAGTTGCCCGCCGACTCCAGCCATTCGATCTCGTCGACCCGCACGATGAATTCCTTGCCCAGTTTCTTGACCAGCAGGCGGTCAGGTACCGTTTCCGGCGGGCTGTGCTCGCCTTCGGCAACCAGGCTGGCTTCTCCCCGTAATCTGCCCAGTATGAATCGGTAGATGTAGATGCCTGCAACCATGGCAACATAGGTCCAGGCGTCTTTTCGGTATTCATAGAGCAACTGCCATCCGAAGTCACCCATGGAATACGCAGACCCCGCCACAAGGTGGAACACCAGCTTGCGCATCAGGGTCATCAGCATCATGTGAAGAAGCGTAAAGAGCATGGAGCCCAATACATGCCAACCGATGTTTCTCTTGAACCGGGACCAGTCAATGGGAAACCGGTTGACGAGAAGTAACACCATCGGAAACAGCATGAACATGGAAATTCCAGACGTGTACTCCAGTGCAAACCAGATCCATCCCGGTGTCAGGTCACCTTCATTGACGGCTTCCATCAGCAGGCTGGTGGCATTGATGCTGGTTTGGACCATAAGGAAAATGAACAGCAAGGCGAGCACGTACAACCGCTCATGCTTCAGGTAATGTGTCAGCCCGTTCATCCCGTTTTGCCCGTCATTGCCTGGAATTTCGTCCCCGCCACCCACCGCTTGTCCCCGCAGCCCGTCACACCGTCATTTTACTGTAGCGAAAATCTGTTTGCCGGGTAGTTTGGTGGACAGGACTCACGGAGATCAACATGAAAAACGTATCTTATGAATTGGCTGGCCGCCGTTATGATCTGGACTGGCTGCGCGTATTGGCCTTTGGGATCCTGATCCTCTACCACTCAGGCATGTTCTACGTTGCGGACTGGGGCTGGCACATCAAGAGCGGGACGACCAGCGAAACGCTTCAATACCTGATGATTCTGGTGAACTCCTGGCGCATGCCGCTGTTGTTCCTGATTTCCGGTGCAGCGCTGTGGTTTGCCAGCAGAAAGATCAGTTCATGGGCATTGTTGAAATTGCGGTTGATCCGCCTGCTGCCACCGCTGATATTGGGGATGCTGGTGATCGTGCCGCCGCAGGTGTATTTCCAGATCCTGCAGGCGGAAGGGGTCAGCCTCGGCTATATGGATTTCTACGGCATGTATCTTGATACCGGAACCACCCGGTTTCCCAGCCATCAGACACCCATCGGATTGATGACCTGGAACCACCTTTGGTTCATTCCCTACCTGATTGTCTACACCGGACTATTCACTTTACTGAAGCCCTTGCTCGATCGTATTGCCCGCGCGCTTGCGCGAACCAGAGTGCCCCTCTTCTTGCTGTACATTGTCCCGCTTGTGGTGCTGATTCCCTATGGCCAATTTCTGAGACCCGTTTTTCCCCAGACTTATGCCCTGTTGGGCGACTGGTATGCGCATGCTGTGTACTTCACGGTTTTTGTCATCGGATACGCGATGGCGGGACAGCTTCAGATTGTCAGGACGCTGGTGGCATCTCGCAGGACCTGTCTGGGTGTATCACTCGTGACTTATGCCTTGTTGGTCCTGTCGCATAGTGGAGTGCTATTCAATGATTACTCCAGCCCGGTGGACCGGTTCGCCGGGCTGTTGATTCAATATCTGAACGGCTGGGGCTGGCTGCTGACCGTCATGGCCTGGGCTGCTGGCTGGTTGAATCGTCCAAGCCGCTTATTGAGCTATATGAACGCTGCCATTCTCCCCTGGTACGTCCTTCATCAGACAATCACCATCATCCTGGCCTGGTATTTGTCGCAACTGGGCTTGAACATCTGGCTCGAAGCGTTCCTGATCGTCGCCGGGACCGTTGTGGGTTGCGCCCTTGGCTACGAATTGATCCGTCGCAATAACCTGACGCGATTCCTCTTCGGCCTGAAGCTGAAGGAAAAAGGCGTATGCAAGGAAAAGACACGAGTAGGCATGAATTACCGCGGAATAGGGCTGCTGGACAACCGCGATGCGTGAAGCATGTGAAGGGTTCTCTAGGTTGACCCTTCACAGAATGGAGAAGAGCCGCCCCGACCTGGCTACACTGGGGGTAATGTCCACGCTGCACCTCGCGGTCAGGACATCGGCTGCCAATGGCGCGTTTTTATTTGTCTCTGTTTTTTTGTTTTGGTCGAGAGCAAGCCACGACCACACACCCCATAGGGCGGGATAAATTTATCTATGCCAAGATTCTCTAAATACGCATCCCCGATCGAGGTGACATATATTCGCTCTGAATTCGTTGATGTCGCGGTTCTCTAACTCGCGCAATCATGACTGTTCCGCTTTCCGGTTGTGACCTCAACCGGTCAATGCAACACCTACCCTCTAAGATAGGGGAGGAGGATGTTGCCAATGAAGAAACGTCGAAGAAGAATTTATCTTACACATGCAGAAAAAGCCGTGATGTGGGATCGTTGGAAGCAGGGAGATTCGACGCATGCTATCGCCCGCTTGCTGGATACCAGTCACACGTCGATTCGCCGTAACCTGGTCGCCACTGGTGGCATTCGCCCGCTGCAGCGAAAGCGTTCCCGGTTAGCCCTTTCCTTATCAGAACGCGAAGAGCTCTCACGCGGCATCGTCGCCGGCTACTCGATCCGGGCGATCGCCACAGCGCTGGGACGTTCGCCTTCCACGATCAGCAGGGAGTTATGCCGTAACGGTGGCCGGGAGCACTATCGAGCCAATCAGGCAGACCAAGCTACGTGGGATCGTGCTCGTCGCCCCAAGCGCTGTAAACTGGTCACCAACCCTGCGTTGGCGCATATTGTGGCGCGTCAACTCAAGTTGCTGTGGTCGCCACAACAGATCGCAGGTTGGTTAAAACGCAGATATCCAGATGATGAGAACTATCAGGTGTCACACGAGACCATTTATCGCACGCTCTTTATCCAGGCCCGCGGGGCCTTGAAGAAAGAGCTGTTGCAGCACTTGCGGCGCACTCGCGGGATGCGTCGCTCACGGCATCATACGCAAAAGACAGCCGACCATGGCCGTATTAAAGACACCGTCTCGATCCGTGAGCGACCAGCGGAAGCCAAGGATCGTGCAGTGCCTGGCCACTGGGAAGGTGACTTGCTGATCGGCACTAACAACAGTCAGATTGCGACGCTGGTCGAGCGTAATACCCGCTATGTGATGCTGGCCCGGGTCAAAGGCAAAGACTCCGAGACCGTGATCAATGCACTGATCAAGCAAGCCCATAAGTTACCCCGGGAACTCTACAAGTCACTCACCTGGGATCGCGGCAAGGAGATGGCCGATCACAAACGCTTCACCCTGGACACGGACATCAAAGTCTACTTCTGCGATCCACAAAGTCCTTGGCAACGTGGTTCCAACGAAAACACCAACGGCTTGCTCAGGCAGTACTTCCCGAAAGGAATGGATCTATCGAACGTTCATCAGAACAGGTTGAACGCCGTCGCCAGACGCCTTAACGAAAGGCCAAGAGAAACGTTAAACTTCGAAACACCTGCTGAACGATTTAACCAATGTGTTGCGTCGACCGGTTGAAACCGCAGGTCAAAAGCAGAACTTAGTTAAGTATTAGAATTAACGAAGGTCAGTTCCGCTTTCGGCCAGGAGCAGAACTTGGCTGAAGCTTTGTTAACTGCCCGGATCGCAACTGCACTAAGGTCCTAAATGCTTGCACCTACCAAGCTCACATCAATCAGACTGAACTGAAAGTTCTTCGCACAAAGCCTCTGTGCCGGGGATTGCTCGCTTGATATCGATACTTCCCGTAAGTGCTCCATCGGACAGTACATAGGTCACTAGCGCGTTGTTGCAGCCGGTAAATTCAATAGTCATTGAGCCTGCCACTACTGTTTCGGTAGGTTTTGGATCATCAAAACTACCGCCGGTTGTTTCGTAAACTATGGTTTCAGCGGTGGTGCCGGTCAAAGGCCCTTGTGCCGTCAACCAACGTTGTCCCGATATAGTGTCTTCTCCATAGGTAAACCAGGCCGCGAAGATAAAATCATCATCTGTGGTGTCGGTTCGGACGTCAAAAAGGAATCCTTGTCCCGGGGTATCCGTGTCATACCACGCACCATCCCAGCCATCATTGACAGTCATATCGACGTTGGCGGTTTGTGATCGATTCAGGCAGACGTTTTCCGTTTCCGGAACCGCACGGGTTAACGGGAAAGATCCTGCAACACCCCAGCTATCAATGGTGTAGTTCACCAGGGCATTGGCGCAATCGCTAAAGCTCAACTCCATGGTTCCCACCGCCGCAGTGCTGGGTGCCTTGGGGTCATCGAAGAGACCGCCGAGGGTTTCGTACACGGTCAGTTGGGCTGTGTCACCACTGTAGTTTCCTTGAGCAGTAAACCAGTGTTGTTCGTTGCGGTCAGCCATTGTGTCATCTGTATAGGTAAACCAGGATAGAAACAGGAAATTGTTGACAGGCTCGACATCGAGCAACACGCCCTGACCTGCAGTCTGAGGGTTATACCAGGCCCCTGAATGGCCGGTATTTACTTGGCTGGACCGGGAGTACTCGGCTTTCAAAACATCTTCTGCCAGTTTATCCCGTACTCCGAAATGACGAATCGGACCCCAGAGTTCGTTCCAGTGCTGATCGCTCGTCCAATCATGCTCCCAGAAGAATGCTGCCTTGACCAGTCTTCCAGCTGCCTCGTTAACCTCGAACATTGCTCGATAGGCATCGGCCTGGGTTTCAGCACCGTCATCGAGACCATTATCGTCATCGTCGGTGAAAATCCTTTCCGTAAATGTATCCAGAAATGCAACATATGGCGACCTGATGGATTCCATGTAGCCAAACTCCAAAAACATAATCGGTATGCCAGGATTGCGGTGCTGTAGTGGCGTCAAATAGTTGGCAAACACCTGCTCAAAACCGGATTTCAGTTGCTCATAGGATAACTTCGATGTCGGCTCCGTTTCAGTCAAGGCAAAATAGGAACTTATTCCGATGACATCTAAGCCAGCGTCCTGCCACAGCCATCGGGTTCCCTCACCAAACTCAGCTTCTGCCTGGCCAAAAGCGGTGAAGAGCATGTCGTAAGTCAGCAGGCCTGAGTATACATTTCTAACGGCGGACACCATCCTCTGCAATTCGTTTTTATAATGGTTAGGGTGGTTTTCGTCAGAGCGGGTTCGGAACAAGCCTTCAGTTTCGGTGCCCAATGAAAACAGTTCAACTCCAAGTGATTCAGCCAGCGTTGCAAAATGCACAGCCTGCGCGGTGTAAGACTGCCAGAACTCAGACACGAACCTATCGTGGTTTGGGTGATCCAGCGCCCAGGGCCAGTCTTCCCATTTGATTTCAGGAGCCCATTCATGGGCTTTGGGCGTACCGAGAAACCCTCGACTAACTGGTTTGTCAGGAAGGTTCGGTTCAATTTCAAAAGCCAGTGTTAGGTACACGTGAAACCCATTGTCCCTGAGCCTCTGAACCATTTGGGTCAACGCAGCATCGGTAAATGTCGGAATAACGGACGAGTTAGGGTCGTTGTGATATATAGGTCTTACATCACTATCGTCACTGCTGGTCACGTGAAGAGCGATGGAAATACCCACCCAGTTTACATGGATGCTTTTTAGCCACTGGATGTAGTTTTCCGAAGCCTCATTGTTCTCGTAGTCACGATAGATGCGCGTCGCACCCCAATTACCGCCCATATGCACGGCTCGCATGTCGTGGAAGATTGGAGGGTCATCTCCATCACCTGTATCCTTCTTCTCGAGCCGGAAATCAATACCACCGATGCCTTTATCGGTGACAACAATCGGGTCACCCACTTGTGATGGATTACAAACCTCGCAGGGATGGTTATTCCAGACTTCCGGAACATAGCCAGGAGTCGATTCCCCGACCGTTTCAACGTAATAAGTGCCACTCTGGGTCAGTGGTGCTGACCAGTCTCCATCCTGGTCAGTGCTGACATCAACAACCAGGCCATCCTGATCGAGGACAGCAATGACTACATCGGCGAACGGGGCTCCATTTTCATTCGTAACCCGCCCAGACAACAGGAGTCCCCGTGTCAGATCTTCGTTCAGCTCAAAGGTCGAATCAGCAATCTGGATAACCGTTCCGAGAGCTGACCTGTCACAGACGCCGTCATCGCAAGGAATTTCGTCGTACAACTCATCCGTGTAGCCATTGGCCGCATCGAAAGCATTGAAGAGTATCTTGTAATCACCCGCAGGTATTCCCGTTATTTCATAGGTGCCATCAGGGTTGTTTCTCGCAAAGTACCCCAGGGCTTCACCGCTTGTAGGATCTAACAGGTCTATATCTACAGGGTGCACCGGAGTGGTGCCATCGGCTGCATCTACCATTTTTCCTGACACTGTTCCGTCTGCATACAGGAAATTGGCTGTCGTCAGTAACAGCAGTAAGACAATGCTCTTGTATATAAACCTGAATGGAAAACGTGAAGTGGCAGTTTGATGATCTGACATGTGTAGACTCTTCCCATGCAATGACAACTCGGAGCAAATCGGTATTCTCCGAATCTCGGCATCAATCTCAAGTTTTGTAATGTCTCCCCTGGAGGATTCTTTTATCTTATTTTTCTATGTGTTTTTGGCATAGCCTATCGCGAATATACTGCAACTTTGGGTTTGTGAAAACCCCACTTCTGGCCGGTAGCGGCAGCCACTCATGAGTTGACAACAAGTTCTCCTCTGGGTCGGAAGCGGAGATTGTTGGAAGTCCGGGAGTGGGTTCCGCTATCAAGTGATTAGCGGAACCTATTCAACACCCAATTTTAGAGGCCATGAGCTCCGAGTTCGGCCAGAAGCCGTCATCCAAAAGTCTTGATCAGGGACTAATTGCTGAAGTGGTTGAGCATTATAAGAGAGGGAGACATCCATCAGATAAAACATCTGATGACTATCTCCCACCTAATTCCTATTGTGTTGTGTATAGGTTTATCTATCTCTATCTGTTAGTGGAGTAAATTATTCGGGGCGTTCCCAACCTTCGCTCACTGGAGAATGATGTTCGTGAACCAATTTCCAGTCACCCTTTGTTTTAACAAATAATAAAGTAATTAGATTATTGACTGTAAACGTACGTTCTTCTACTGGTCCATCTCCCTTAAATATCAAGTCAAAATCTGAGATAAAGGTTAAATTAGCTACATTTCCATAATATACAGCAATGTTCAAACTTCCCTCTATATAGGCAAATTTTGTAACTCCACCTATTTCTAAATCTTCACCAAATAACTGGCGTTCACCATCTTCATTATCCGCACTATCGAAAGACCATCCTCCATTGAATTCAACGAACTTGTCTCCATAGGCATGAAAAGAGATAAGTTGGTCCATATATTCGCCATCATATCCATGTCCGGCTCCGGCTACTATACTTCCTGCAATGGCCATAAAAGTTTCTGCGACCTCTGCTTGTGCTTCTGGATAAGTTTGGTCAGTTACAGAATTTGCGACGACGTTTGTAGTCGAAACACATAACACGAAAAACGAAACCAGTAATAATCTGACTGCTTTCATAATCAACTCTCCTCTCTATAGATTAAATTTAGGATTAACCCCAACCTCTCTGGAAACCATGCTTTTCGATAGCTCCTCATTCCTGGCCGGCCCCACGGAATTCCTGTAAAAAAGATCCGTGCTAAGGTACATGTTAGGCAGCCGGTACGAATACTGCGTGATCAGAGGGCAATAATTTGCTGACAATTTGCTGATAAAACCTCTGAAAACCCGTAACGAAGGTAAATTTTGTGTCATTGGCTGTGTGCTTGATCGAATTGGCCTGAATGAATACCGGGGGCAGACAGATTCGAATGATTTACGAATTTTCTGACTTAACACTGGACCTGGACCGGCACCTGCTGACTCGTGGTGGGCAGCCGATCAAGCTGACGAAACTCAGTTTCAAGGTGCTTCAGGCATTGGTCCAGGCCGCACCAGCGTTGATCTTACACGATGACCTGATCGACCAGGTCTGGGGACCCAAACGGGTGATTACGCCCGACAACCTTTCCCAACGAATGAAGACGCTGAGGCAGAGCCTGGGTGATGATCCCAATCAGCCCATCTACATCGAGGGCGTGCGGGGGGAAGGCTATCGCCTGGTTCCCGAAGTCAAAATTCAGTCGGCACAGACATCCAGCCGTCCATCCAGGCAGAGCCCTGTCTTCACGTTTGCTTGTGAGCCTGGTCGTGTTGGCGTTGGCTCTGGGGTACATCGCTTTCGACAAGTTTGTGCTCGAGCCCTGTCGAAGATGAGCAACTTGCCCAATCGGCGCGTCAGGAAGGCCACGCTGCCGCTCGAACCGAATCACACGATGACAATTCCATTGCTGTACTGCCCTTTGATAACCGCAGCAGCCGCGAGGAAGACCAGTTCTTCACTGACGGTATACATGACGACCTGTTGGCCACCATCGCCAAGATCGGCTCGATCAAGGTGATCTCTCGCACCTCGGTTATGGAATACAGGGACACCATCAAAAAGATTCCGCAAATTGCACAAGAGTTGGGTGTTGCAAACATTCTCGAAGGTGGCATTCAACGCTCCGGTAATCAGGTACGGATCAACGTGCAGTTGATTGATGCGGCAACCGATGAACACTTGTGGGCAGAAATCTATGATCGTGAGTTGACTGCGGCAAACCTGTTCGCCGTACAAAGTGAAATTACAAAAAAGATTGCCGATGCCTTACAGGCCGAGCTTTCCACAGATGAGCAACTACGCATTGACGCAAGACCAACCGACAACCTGCAGGCTTACGAGCTTTATTTGCGAGGTCGTTATTTATGGCAGCGCCGTGGCGAGCAGAATATCCGGCACGCCATAGCACTGTTCGAGCAGGCAACAAAGCTTGATCCGCAGTTTGCCCGGGCCTGGTCGAGCCTGGCGGCGACGCACTTCACATTGCCGGTGTATTCTGACACACCGAGGAGTGAACATTATCCTCTAGCGGTCTCCGCTGCACACAAGGCCCTGGCGCAGGATGATTCCCTGGCGGAAGCCTATGCGACTCTGGGCGGTTTGGCTGACATGGATGGAAAATGGGCAGAGGCGGAAGCGCTTTTCGTGCTTGCCATTGCCAATGAACCCATGGATTCGACTGCACACCTATGGTATGGCGAGCACCTGTTCAAGCTTGGTCGTCTTGATGATGCGCTTGAAGAAGGCCTGATCGCTTATCAACTGGACCCATTGCACCCTGCCACCAATGCTTTTCTCGGGTGGATCTATTTTTATCTGAACGATACCAGCAACGCCTTGAAGTATGGTGCGACCGCATGGGATTTAGGCCATATCTCGGGGCTGTACTTTCAGGCGTGGATAAACCTGCGAATCGGGGAATTCGAACGAGCCGTAGGCTTCGCCGAGCAGTTTGATGAACGGTTGGCGCAAAGATTTGACCATCCCCAAATTCCTCTAACGCTAAAAACATTTATCGAGGCGAAGATTGATGCGGCGAAAGGACCGTTTTTTCTCGAGATACTCGCAGAGCATGAAACAATCGATTTCATTGCAGACTCTGTTAACGGGTTATGTCAGTTTTGACCGGATCGATGAAGCCTATCGAATGGCCACTATGGCTCTTGACCTGGATGGCTTCCATAGAAATAATTTTGTGTGGGATTTCTGGCGATCCGACATGGCGCCATTTCGTCAGGATCCGCGATTTGCAGCGCTTGTCACTGAGCTGGGAATGATGGATTACTGGCGCGAATATGGCTGGCCGGATGTCTGCCAACCGGCGGGCGACAGTGTGATTTGTCAATAGGTCAATTTGCTGAGCCATTGATAAAAGGGCCGAAGGATAAAGGGGCCGGATACATTTAGCTAAACTGCGGCTTCCGGCCATTTTCGGTAGTCATACATCAGTTAACGACAAGTTCGCCTTCGGGTCGTTAGCAGCCCAAGTCGCCTCTTCAGTAACTTATTCCGGTGTTCAGCGGATAGCAGAACTCACCTGGTCGAGAACCTCAGGGGAGTTTAGTTCTCAGTTCGGCCATAAGCGGAAGTGCGGGAATCCGGCCTCGAGAATCATCGTGGTACCTTGTCAAGCTTTCCCCGGCCGTCACAGCTGGCCCTGTTGCCGGATTGCCGAGCTTCACCGGGCCTGCCGGCCGGGTTATTTGACTGAAGAAACAGATTTGCTGTTCCCATTTTGGTAACGGTATGGTTGATCTTGTCCCGGTTTCAAGGATTGGCGAAACACACGGTTGTATCCGGTCAAATGTCAGATACGAGCACAAGAAGTTGACCAGCTTGCCCGGAATTTTGATTGAATGTTCGGTGTGAGGGGATGTTTGGTACTTTGATTCTCATGTGAATATAGCGTTTATTTTGCCTATACTCGATCGCGCCCGGCTTCTTCAGACTTACGTCACAGGCTATCGTGAGTCGCATGAGTTCTTCGGCAATGCCGTTAAGGTGGCGCTCCCATACTGGGTATTTTTTCGGTTCTGACATATCAGTTGCTCATCCCGGTAACCATCACGAGTCTAGCACGCACTATTGAACGGCAACACAAAATCCAATCATAAGCTCTCGCTGGCTATGTGCGGTAAATATGCCATCGCGTATACTCTGGGTCGTTTCTCCTTCAGCGCGTCGCCCCAATGCATCTGCGGACTTACAACATCTCGGTACCCCGGCATTTGAAAACGGCTATTTTCTTAACGGCTGTAGCTCTAATCGGCGTCGTATCCGCTGCGATGGCTGCCGACGGCGGAGGCTCAGACCTCGACTTTTTCGCGATGGGAATGGGCCTTTTCGGCGGCCTCGCAATGTTCCTGTTCGGCATGGAGCAGATGAGCGACGCACTGAAAAGTGCTGCCGGCAACGGCATGAAGACGCTACTCATGCGACTTACAAGAACTCGCGTCAGTGCCGCGATGACCGGCGCCCTCGTGACGGCAGTAATCCAGTCTTCGTCGGTGACGACGGTACTCGTTGTCGGTTTTATCTCTGCGGGCATGATGACGATGACGCAGTCGATCGGAATCATTATGGGTGCCAACGTTGGCACCACGATCACCGCGCACATCGTCGCGTTCAAAGTGACCCAATATGCATTGATGCTGGTCGCGATTGGTTTCGGCATGCTGTTTTTCGGCAAGTCAGACAAGCTGCGCGACTACGGCAACATGCTGATGGGCCTCGGCCTGCTTTTTTTCGGTATGGGAGTTATGAGCGACGGCATGGCGCCGCTCAGGGACTATCAGCCATTCATCGATCTCATGGTCACCATGGAGCGACCCTTGTTCGGCATTGCAGCGGCGGCAATATTCACAGCCCTCGTGCAGTCCTCATCCGCAACGACTGGCATCGTCATTGTCATGGCCACGCAGGGCTTCATCACGCTTCCAGCCGGCATTGCGATGGCGCTGGGTGCCAACATCGGCACCTGCGCGACGGCAATGCTCTCCAGCATCGGCAAGCCCACCGAGGCGGTTCGCGCCGCCGCCGTGCACGTGGTTTTCAATATCGCTGGCGTCATATTGTGGCTGGGTATTATCGAGCAGCTGGCAGACATCGCCGTATGGATGTCGCCCATACACCCGGAACTGGCGATGGCGGATCGGCTGGTGGCCGAAACTCCCCGCCAGATCGCAAATGCGAACACAATTTTCAATGTCATCAATACAATCGTGTTTCTGGGTTTCTCCGGTGTTATCGCCAAGCTGGTCATATGGCTGGTCCCGGAACGCCACGAGCCGGAGACGGTGCTGGTTGAAGCGAAGTATCTCGATCCGCAGCTGCTTGATACGCCGGCGCTGGCACTGAACAACGTGCGCCTGGAACTTGGCCATATGGGTAGCCATGTGCTTGAAATGGTTGCCGGCCTGCGGCCGGCGCTGGCCAATCGCGACCTCAACGCTCTGCAGATGATCGTCAGTGCGGATGATAAGGTCGATGTGCTCCAATATCGCATTCTCGAGTACCTCGGCAAGATGCGCGGTCAGGCAATGTCCCAGCAGGAGGCAGATAATTTCCAGCGCATGATGAATGCCACTGTGCACCTCGAAAGTGCGGGCGATATCCTCGAAAGCGAGCTGGTACCACTCTTGCGGCGAGCGATCGAAAACGATCGGCAACTCTCGCCGGCAATGATCGAGATGTTGAACTCCCTCGGCGAGACGTCTACCGCGGCGCTTGGTCACGCGATCGATGCGCTTACTCGCGGGGACGAAAACCTCGCTCAGGACGTCATCGGTATGCAGGAACAAATGCGACTTGCGATGGATCGCATTTATCAGTACCAGGCACAACATCTCGACACGGTAGGCACTGAAGAGATCGCCATTGTCAGGCTACAGATCGAAATCTCGGAACGGCTCAAACGCTTGTATACTCTTGCCAGGCGCATAGCTAAAGAGGTACTGCCGACTGAGGTTGCTTTGAAGAGCGTCTGATCTCGGCGAGTGCGCAGGCCAGCAGATTCTCGAGCCCAAGGAAATTGCAGGATGAAAGAGAATAATTTTGCCTACCTGTTAGTGGCGTTGTTGCTGTTATTGATTGCGCCACCAGTGCTGGAAACGCTCTTGGGATGGAAAGGGCCGATAATGCGGGCCGCTCCGTATTCCCTCGTCCTGATCATGGGTGTCTGGAGTCTGCGCATGACCGGCAGGTGGTTTCACACGGTCGTCGCGCTGGCTTTCATCGGTATCGTACTGGAAGTGCTACACGCGGTTAGTCACCACAGCGCGTTCGCTTACCTGACATTGTTGAGTTTCTTGCTATTCCTCTGCTTGTGCACGTTTCTCGTGCTGCGCCAGATCCTGACCGACACCCAGGTTGGCCTTAATCGTATCGCCGGAGCCTTTTGTGCGTACCTGATGCTGGGCTTCATCTGGTCGGTTGCTTACATGATGTTGTTCGCGATGGATCAGAGTTCGTTTCAAGGGCTCCCGCAAACCACTAATGACCTAAGGCTCCTAGACTTGCAATACTTCAGCTTCGTAACGATGACGACTCTCGGCTACGGCGACGTGGCGCCGGTTTCCGATGTGGCTCGCGCGCTGGCCGCTCTGGAGGCCCTTATCGGCCAGATCTACCTCGCGGTTCTTGTCGCCGCCCTTGTCGGCGCTTACGTCGCCAAGACGAATGCCGGGCCGCAGCGGGGCGATTAATGCAGGTAGTCGCTTCTGCCCAGGGCCCGACGACTAACATCGGGGATTCGATAATTTCCGCGTAACGGCATCTCGACTATTGTACTGATTTTACGCGGCCGCCGAGCAGACTTGCGAATCGTATGATCAGTAATTCGTGGGCCTCGAGGTCGGCGCGCTGACCCTTGATCGATTTCGCCAGACCAGGCCGGTCGGTAATAATACCGTCAACGCCCTTGCTCATCATTGCCGAAATCTCCACTGGATCGTTGATTGTCCAGACCAGAACCTTGTGATGGCGCGAATGCACGGACTTGATGAAGCTGCGGGTGGCAAGCCGGCCGTTGACCGCAAGAAAATCGACATTCAATTGCGCCAGGTTGCCGAGCACAACCGAAGACAGCAGGCCCGTGTTCCAGCTCGGGCGCAGGGACTTGAGTGTTTCGACGCCCTGGTAGTTCAGTGACATCATGGCGATGTCCTCTTGCATTTCATGCGCCTCGATAATTTCTATGACGCGCTCCTCGAACCGAACCTCGCCACCGTAGTATTTCAACTCGACAATCAACTTCACCCGGTCCTTGCACAGGTCGAGCACTTCGGCCAGCGTCGCTACGCGTTCCTCACTGAATTGCGCATCGAACCACGAACCGATATCGACGCTCCGTAATTCGGCAAACGCGGCATCACGCACATTCATCGGTACGCCGGCAACTTTCATGAGATCGCGATCGTGTATGACAACGATGCCCCCCTCACGAGTCTCCTGCACATCGATTTCTACCCAGTCGGCGCGCTGGCGGATGGCCTCCTCGATCGCAGCCAGGGTGTTTTCCGGCGCATCCATCGAGGCACCACGGTGCGCGATAATCGCCGTATCCTGACCAGGGTCGACCTGGTCGACAAGGCTCCGTATCACGAATGCGGCGCCCACAACAAGAACCAGCAGGATTCCGGCAACCGCCAGCCACGAAACCCTGACGGCACCTTGCTCGTGTCGCGGCGCGAGGCCTTGGCCGACGTGCACGTCCATGACGCCGGGAAAAGCTTCCTTGTGCAATCGCAGCATGGCCAAGGCCAATATTGTGCTCGTGAAGAAGGTAGCCAGCAGGGCAACGAGCAGCCACAGTACCAGCAGGCCACCCATGAAGTAGGTGAGGATCTGCAGGGATTCGCCGGCAATCCGGATCGCGAATCCGGTCGCTATATCGAGTACCAGGCCTGCCGCCCCGAGCAGAATCGCGTTAAGTGCGATCCAGGCCATCAAGACAAAAGTGACGCGCAGGCGCATAGACGGCGACACAGATTTGCCGCGCCGGAATGCGGCCCCGGGCTTGTCGTTGGTTACGAGCAGCAAAGGCAATCCGATAAACCAGCGCGCCAACACGCCCATCATCGGCCACAGCGCCAGCAGCAGGCACGCCACGATAGCACCGGCCGCCAGCCAGAGTTCCGGCGGCTTTTCCGCCAGGTAGTAGTTGATGTCGTACTCGGACAGGTAGCGACCGATAATCCATACCAACGCCGCCAGGAACGGTGCGACAACGAGCGCGGCAAGGCCGATGGTCCGCAGCGCAAACAGGAAGATCGCCCAGGCGCGTTGCAGGAGGTAGCGACTCAGCGCGATCAGATTGATTCTCTGCCCGGCAGTGACGCGGTATGCCGCGAGGAACAATGCCGATTGTTCGAATACCAGCAGCGTCAGATACAGCGCGGTGACGATCAGTACGATCAGCAGGCCGAGCGGCGACAGCGCAAACAACAGGATATCCTCGTCGGTCAGCGCCGCATCCCCCGATGCCAGGATGAGCCAGCCGGTCAGAAGCGTATACAGTGGCGTGAGCACTGCCAGCGACAGCAGATTTGCCGCAACATGAATGCCGAGAAAGATTCTCCAGTGCTGTCGTATGGTCGAGAGAATTTCGCGCGAGGCTGTACGATATCGCATGGCGGTCAGTATAGACCAGCCGCTGCGTCGCGTCGTCAGAACGCTGCGACACGCTGCAGCACCCAGAAAGCCCCGAGACTCCCGATCACATACGGCGGCAGTGTTCGAATGAACGTTGTGGGCTGCAGCTCGAAACGCCGTGCAAGCCGCCGCACCAGTGCGGCGGCGCCAAGCGCGATTGCGACGAACAGCAGCTGGCCCGCCTCTACCCCAAGGTTAAAGAACAACAACGCCGCCGGGACAGCATTCTGCGGCAAGCCGATTTCGCCGAGCGCACTCGCAAAGCCGACGCCATGCAGCAGGCCGAAGGCGAATGCTATGACCCAGGGCCACTGGCTCGTGAGGCTGCGGCCGCCGCGGCGCAGGTGCACGACCTCGGCCGCGACGAAGGCGATGGACAGTGCAATCAACGCCTCGATCGGCGCCACCGGCACCGTGATGACGCCCAAGTCGGTGTTTGGGGTCGGGCCTGTGACAATCTAAAAAAACAGGATCTTAGCTTAACTCAACAGCAGATTTATGCGCTTAGGTTAGGTATTTTTGCAATGAAATCCCGCCTCTAAGCTGTCGCTTGGAGGCCTGACCAAGAGATAGCAAGGTTGTTCTGCGCCTTAAATTTGGCTTCCAAGTTTTTAAAGTCGGCCGTATATAAAGGATTGTTTCTTTGAATCGTCTCCACTTTTGATTTGCCGTCGCCGTCCACCCGGATTTCCTGATCCACGATCAGCCACGATTGAGGAAGGCATCAGCTCAGCAGAGAATCGGATTATTGCTGCTAACCGCCGGAAACAGCCCTCCCCCCTTCAGTCACGTTAATGACTGCTTCCAGGCGGATAGCGGAACTGATTCAGTGCCGGAATCGGCGGGCGTCGAGTTCTCCTACCGGCCAGGAGCGGAAATTCTTCGGATTGATGATGCAAATCACGCGAAGCGCTGCCAGGGCGGCCCAAACTAATAGTGGGGTAGTTTAGATTATATAAATTCCTCGCCAGTCGGCGGGACGCTGGCCCAGAACTTAAATCTGGGTGTCAAGCCGGAACTTACTAGCCTAGGGCATTTCGTGCAGGCAAACTTCAAGGAGTAGCCAGAAGCGCGCCATAAGTCTCAAGTTCACTTTCCCTCAATTCAGAATGCACGTGGGCAGCCTGGCTCTTACGGCTGACCTTCTCCTGACAGCCGAGATGTCACTGGGTACCTCGGCCTTTGCGGCCACATTTAGTGTGGACTGTTCGAAGGGCCAAACGATTTCAGCGGCATTGGAAAGAGGAACCGCCCGTAAACCCTTGTCCGTGACGGTCAAGGGCACATGTTACGAACAAGTAACCATTACCCGTGACGACGTCACTCTGCAGGGAGACCCGGAATCGGGCGGAACGGTCGGTGGACCCGATTCGAGCACGGACGTGATCGTGGTGACCGGCAACCGGATCAGACTCGAGAATTTGACCATCACCGGCGGGAACAACGGCATCCGTGTCGGAGGGGCGTTCAATGTTGCACTGCACAAGATAATGGTACTGGACGCTGCGAACCACGGAGTATTGATTCGCGCGGGAGATGTGACCATTACCAGTTCCCAAGTCAGGCAGGCCGGTGTCGATGGCCTCCATTTGCAGCGCCAAGCCTCCGCACGCATCGTAGAAAGCGTGTTTGACAAAAACCACGGCGCCGGGATTATAGCTCAGCAAGGGTCAACGCTTTCCGCCAGCTCGTGTGTCATCGATTACAATGTTTCAAACGGAATCCGGATCATGACCGGATCAGAAGCCACATTAATTGACAATTTGGTGCTCAGGAACGGCGATGACGGCATCATAGCCTTTCTCGGGTCGATTATGGACCTGCAAGGAAACGAAGTTTTCGCCAACCGCGGATCCGGTGTGGTCGGCAACGCGAATGCAACCTTGCAGATGGTTGGCGTTCACACCTACTCGAACCATGGGGATGGAATTGTACTGATCAGGGGTTCCAAGTTGATACTGGAGGAGCCCGGCAGTGATTCGAATGGCAACAACTTCGGGCTTTATTGTGACGACGAATCCAGCGTCAATAACCTTAACCTGCTGAACTTCAAAGGGAACTTCAATGATACGGTAGCTTGCACTGCGTACTAGAGGATATGCACGGGAGGGGCTGAAATTGAGCGGCAGGCCCATTGCATCGCTCTTCGTCGCTGCTGTCCGATCGGAGCGGAACAGAGTACTGACCTGCAAAGTTAACCGCAGCTCCGGTCCGGGAAAGGTGTTGCCATCAACCCATGCAATGAACCGAGTCTTCAATCCGGTTCGTCGTTGGGCCCTAAGCACCAGTAAGTCAATCTGGCAGCAATAGTTCTCCTTCCAACCTACGGTTTCATCGCTCACTGGCGCATTATAAAAAGACAAACACCGCAAGTGACTGATTTAACTAAAATCTGAAACTTGCTTCATCTTCTGAACGCCTTTTCACTTCACCATGGAATCGGGCTTCCGTCCCAATTGAGAAACTGTCCGCTCTGCTCAGGGTTTATCGCCTCGATCACGCGCAATATGCGTGAAGCGGTTTGTTCCGTCGTATAAAGCTTTCCCGGCTTGACGCCGCGCTGAAACGGCCGGGATAGATCCGTGTCGGTGGTTCCCGGGTGGATTGCCACGATCGAGGCATTTGGATACCTGGTCCGGCACTCGACCGCCAGTGTTTTGATGAACTGGTTCAGCGCTGTTTTCGAAGCCCGGTATCCATACCAGCCACCCAGGCGATTATCACCAATGCTGCCGACCATGGCCGAAAGCGCGGCAAATTTGAAAGGGCGTTTTCGGGACTGTGACGAAACCAGGGCACTGGCGGTCATCAGCGGACCGATGCTGTTGATCTGAAACATCCGGGCCAGGGATTCGGGCCGGCATTGCGTGAAGGACTTTTCCGGTCCGATCGTTTCTTCGTGCAGGATTCCGGCCGCATGAATGGTGACATCGATGCCCCCGTCCTGCTGTTTAAGAAATTCGGCAAATTCTGCGAGGCCGCTGCTGTCCGCAACATCCAGCGCATGGAGACTCAGCTTTTCTCCATGCTGTCTGGATAACAGCGCCAGTTGTTGCAGGTCAGCGCCCTGCCGGTGTGTCGCGATAACCCGGGTCACCCGGGGGTCCCGCAGCTGCATCGCCGTCAGCGCCAGCCCGATACCCCGGTTGGCACCGACGACCATCCGGACGCCGTTCTCTGACATATCCGGATTACGGCTGGGCGTTCAGTGCGCGCTCGATGTCCCCGACCAAATTGGCATCGTCAGGCTGGGTACGCGGGCTGTACTCGGCGATCAGCTTTCCGTCCCGGCCGACCAGGTACTTGTGAAAGTTCCAGGTGGGGTAGGTGCCCGACGTGTCGGCCAGCGCGACGAAAAACGGATTGGCGTCAGATCCTTTGACCGTGGTTTTCTCGAACATGGGAAATTTCACGCCATAAGTGAGGCGGCAGAATTCTTCGATCTGTTCCTCAGTCCCGGGCTCCTGCCCCATGAAATCATTGGACGGAAACCCCAGGACAACCAGGCCCTGGTCGCCATATTCGCTGTACAGATCTTCCAGTCCGTCGTACTGCGGCGTGTTGCCGCACTTGGACGCTGTGTTTACAACGAGTATCACCTGGCCACCGTAAGCATCACACAGGTTTACCTCTTCCTTGACCGCGAGGCGTCGGAAATCATAGTCCAGCAACGCGCTTTCACAGGCGATCGCCGAAAGACTGAAAGAGCAGACCAGCAGGGCAATTAAATACTTCATAATTTTCTCCGAGTGATGTTTGTGTAAAATATGTATAGATATTGTACAGGTTTATGTGCTATTATCAAGCCGTAAATTGTACATACATGCATTATTGGATAAATAAATGAAACTGAATACGTCCGCGTTGGCAAAGACCGCCCCACCCAAAATGGCCATCATTAATATCCGGAACCTGCGGCTGCGTACGTTTATCGGGTTCAATCCCGAGGAAACAGAAAAGCAGCAGGACGTGGTCATCAATATTGAAATCAACTACCGCGTCAGTGATTACGCGCTCGATGATCATGTCGAAGAGGCGCTTAATTACAAGACAGTCGCCAAGAAGGTGATCCGTCACGTTGAGGAAGGGCGGTTTCTGCTACTGGAGAAGTTGGTGGCCGACGTTCTGGACATCTGCTGCGAGAGTCCGCAGGTTGTCCATTCGCGGGTCACCATCGACAAACCCCATGCCTTGCGGTTTGCAGACTCCGTATCGCTGACGCTCGAACACAGTTGTGAGCAATCCAGCCAAAAGAGACATTTGGAGAAAGTATCATGAGCCCGAACCCCGTATACCTGGCCAGGCCGGTTAACCTTGAAGATGCTGAGCTCAGCCCCGAAGCCATCCTCGTCCGTGACACGCTGACGGCCCTGGGGCTTGAAACACCGATGATTGAAACCGGTCTGAGTGCGGAACAGAAGTACGCCCGCATAAAAAGCCTGATGTCCGAAGTTGTGGAAACACTTGGCCTTGATCTGACCGATGACAGCCTGGCCGAGACGCCGCATCGGATCGCCAAAATGTATGTCCACGAGATTTTTTCAGGTCTGGATTACCGCAAGTTCCCCAAAATTGCGCTGATCGACAACAAGATGGGCGCCAATGAAATGGTCAAGATCCGGGAGATTGATCTGACCAGCACCTGCGAACACCATTTCGTCACGATCGACGGGGTAGCGAAAGTCGCCTACATCCCCAAGGACAAAATCATCGGGCTGTCCAAGATCAACCGGATCGTCCGCTTTTTTGGTCAGCGCCCGCAAGTCCAGGAGCGTTTAACCCGGCAAATCCTGGTGGCTTTGCAGGCCTTGCTGGGCACCGAAGATGTCGCCGTCAGCATCGATGCCACGCATTACTGTGTGAAATCCCGAGGCGTCATGGACAGCAACTCGCAGACCAGCACCACTGCATTGGGCGGTTGTTTCAAACAGAACATCCACACCCGCGCCGAGTTTCTGAACCCCTGAACCTGTAGGAGCGATTTCAATCGCGATTGAAATCGCTCCTACGGGAGCTGTATCCGGGCGTAAACGGGTGCTGTGCCGTGCTTCACAATGCGGCCGGCCGGCAGGCGACACCGACCGGCGCTCGTTGGCCCGAATTCCAGACCGGGGGATTTATGGTTTAATGGGGCCAATGACACAGCCAGGAGAAAAACACGCCATGTCCCGCGCCCTCCAACTCTGCCTCGCCGTTCTCTTGTTCAGCCCGGCAACCATCGTTTCCGCCCAGTTCACCCCATCGAAGGACTCGCTTTCTGACCTGTATCCGGGAAAGGCTTATTCGCCTTATGCCGACCGCAGCTTCCCGGACCGGGTGTTCTGGGGCGATACCCACCTGCACACCGGTTTGTCGATGGACGCGGGCCTCTTCGGGGCGCGTCTTGGCCTGGATGAGGCTTACCGGTTTGCCCGTGGCGAGCAGGTTACCGCGTCGAGCGGTCAACCCGCCAAGCTCGGACGCCCGCTGGACTGGCTGGTGATCGCTGATCATTCCGACGGCATGGGCTTTTTCACGGACCTGGCGTCCGGTGCGCCGGACATCCTTG
Source organism: uncultured Gammaproteobacteria bacterium (assembly GCA_963766195.1). Lineage (GTDB taxonomy): Bacteria > Pseudomonadota > Gammaproteobacteria > Xanthomonadales > SZUA-36 > JAHEFT01. Next base: position 94,680 of record CAVXYY010000014.1, on the reverse strand, counting down.
AGTACGAACAGGGCAGGCGCTGGTATGAGGGGTTGCAGGCTGGTGGTGAAGCCTCGGCAAATGCTGCCCTGGACCTGATCACAACGTTTGCGCAGGGCAAGATCAACAAGGACATGATCGCCGAATATTCGCCGGGTGGCAGGACTTATGAGTCGATCTGGATGAAGGTGGTCGACGCGGCCGAACGGTACAACGAGCCCGGCGCGTTTACCGCCTTTATCGGTTTTGAATGGACCTCGCTGGTCAATGGAAACAACCTCCACCGCAACGTAATCTTCCGGGATAACGGTGACAAGGCCGGCATGGTTGTGCCGTACACGACCCAGGCGCCGGTCGGCTCGACCGACCCCCTGGATCTTTATGCTTACCTGGAAAACTACGAAGCCAAAACCGGCGGTTCAGTGCAGGCGCTGGCCCACAACGGCAACCTGTCCAATGGCATCATGTTCCCGGTCGACGCCCAGTACACGGGGCGCAAGATCGACCGGAATTACGTTGAGAAGCGCGCCCGCTGGGAGCCGATGTACGAAGTCACCCAGATCAAGGGCGACGGCGAGACCCATCCCTTCCTGTCACCGGACGACGCCTTCGCGGATTACGAGACCTGGGACGCCGGCAACCTGGACCTGAGCGAGGCCAAGACCGACAAGATGCTGCAGTACGAATATGCCCGGCAGGCACTGTTGAACGGGCTGCTGCTGGAGAAGCGGCTCGGGACCAATCCCTACAAGTTTGGCCTGGTCGGCTCGACCGACAGCCATACGGCCTTGTCCGCAGTCGAAGAAGAGAACTTCTTCGGCAAGGCAACCAATGCGGAGCCCTCACCAACGCGTATGGGACACCCTTTCAGCAAGACCGAGAACGGCGTCTTTGAAGGCTATGAACTGGTCGCCTCCGGCTATACCGGCGTGTGGGCCCAGGAAAACACCCGCACCGCGATCTGGGACGCCATGGCGCGCAAGGAAATCTATGCCACTACCGGGCCGCGCATGACGGTGCGTTTTTTCGGCGGCTGGGACTACATTCCCGAAGACCTGAACAGCCGTGCGCCCGCATTCCGGGGCTATGAGAAAGGTGTTCCGATGGGCGGCGACCTCCGCCCGCGCGACACCGAAAGCGCACCCACCTTCATGGTCTACGCATTACGCGACGTGATCGGCGCCAACCTCGATCGGATCCAGATCGTCAAGGGCTGGCTGGACGCCAAGGGCAAGACGCACGAAAAAGTCTACGATGTCGCCTGGTCTTCTGGTCGAGAGCTGGATGACAATGGCGTACTTCCACCGGTCGGCAACACGGTCGACATTGCAGCGGCCAACTGGACCAACACCATCGGCGCTTCCGAGTTGGCTACCGTCTGGACAGATCCAGACTTCGACCCGGAGCAAAGCGCGTTTTACTATGCGCGCGTACTGGAAATTCCAACTCCGCGCTGGGTGGTTTACGACGCGTTCCGATATGGTGTTGAAATACCCGAAGGCGCTGAAACCATCCACCAGGAGCGGGCTTATACGTCGCCCATCTGGTATACGCCCTGACGCGGGAACACCTGTGGATCAGGGGCGCCGCTAGATATTTGACTGTTGCAGTTTATCCGGCAGGATTTGTCCGGCCGCCAGCCGGCTATCAACCCGCTTTTGCAGCCAGAACTTCATACCGGTCCAGTAAACCAGCGCCGGCAGCACAAATGCGCCGATCGAAGCCGGCAGGTACCGGAACACGGCGCTCGCTTCATCTGTAAACGGATTGTAAATCAGGAAATAGGTCAATTGGCCCAGCACGATACCGCCGAGCGCCAGGAAATTGAAGCCCTTGTTGTAGTAGTACAGGCCGCTGGGCGCTGCTTCGAAAATCGAGCGCAGGTGCAATCGCTGTTTCTTCAGGAAAAAGTAATCCACCAGCAGGATACCCGCCACCGGTGCGTGCATCGTGCCGTTAAAGTCCAGGAAAGCGCTGCCCATATCGTAAAGTTCACGGGGCCAGATCACGAAAAACATCAGTGGAACGCAGGTCAGCGTGATGATCAGTTTCCAGCCGGTCTTGTGCAGGCCCGGTATGTGGCGCAGCGCCAGCCCGCTGGCGAACAGTGAAACCGAGGTCGAGGTAATATTGGCCAGCGCGACAAACACCAGGGCGATCACGCCCATGAACACCCCGCCCAGTGGCACCATCCATTGGGTCGGATCGTCGGACCCGATCACCAGCCCGGACACCAGCGCAATGGAGCACACCATGCCCTGGATCAGACCGAAGTGCAGCACTTCCGGGTATATCGCGTTGCGCCGTGTGCGGGTGTTGCGCGCGAGAAAACCGATGCCGCCCCACCAGGAAATGCCGGAAGCAATGCCCAGTTCAACCGCCGCGGCGTAATTCATCCAGGGTACGGGCAAGGGGTCGAGCGGCTTCGCAGCGACAATTTCCGCCCAGCTGTGTGCGCTGAACAGCATGTAAGCCATGAACAGGGTCACCACGATCAGCGCCGGCGTGATGACGGAATTGAACAGGCTCAACAGGTGCACGCCGCGGGTGGTAATGATGTAAGTCAGCCAGACGCCCAGCGCAACACCCGCGCCGACCAGCCAGCCGGGCGGGTGATAGCCGAGTGCTTCAACGATGTTGACGATGCCGTTTCCAAACATGATCAGGATCAATCCGGACCAGCCAATCATGTTCATCAAGTAAAGAATCAGCACGATTTTTGCGCCATTTTGACCGAAAGCCGGCTTGCAGAAATCGATCTGCTCCAGGCCGTAACGGTGACAGCCGGCAGACAGGGAAGCGCTGACCAGGAACACGCCGATCAGGTTTCCGGCGATAAGGCAGACCATGCCCTGGATGGCGCCAACCAGTTCGGCCGCATAACCGCCGGTGAGAAAACACCAGGTTGCGATCGAATAGGCGAAACAGGTGCCGTGAGCGCTCCAGGTTTTGTACTCGCGCTCCTGGGGCAAGGTCGGTTCGCGCCCGTAAATACTGAGCAGGTCGCCATCGAACGGTTCGTGGCCGGCGGACTTGCCGGTGGATGGAGTGCCGCTCATCGGGCGGCGATCAAAGCAATGGCGGGAAGGATAATCGCAAAAATAACCAGGATTACCCAGTCGAGCCGGTTGAACGTGCCGAGTTCCTCATCGCCCAATCCCTGGATCTTGTCGATGCGCTGCTCTAAGTCGAGCACGAGGTCTTTAACGTGTTCCTGTTCCAACATGGTCATCATTTCCTATCTGGTCGGCCGGGGCAAAGACCCGCTTATTGTGCCCCATTTTCAGGCCGGCGCCAGCATTGCGTCGACCGGGCGAAACATCCGCCGGTAAGCTCCGGGGGTCAATCCCACCAGGCGCTTAAACAGACGCCTGAAAAATGACGGGTCTGAATAGCCAACCTCCGCACTGATCTCCTCGACCGGTAGCAGGCTGGTTTCCAGCAGATGCTTGCCTTCCTCAATGCGCAGGTTTTGTACGCAGTCGATGAGCGTGGCGCCGGTGGCAGATTTGAACCGCCGCTTGAGCGTGCGCTCCGGTATACCGGAGTATTCGACTACCCGGCTGAGCGCATCGGATTCACGGAAATGGTCCTGCAGCCAATCCTCGCACCGGCGAACCAGGGAATCGCCGTGTGGAAGCGGCCTGACCAGCGCTGTGAATGGCAGTTCACCCTCGTCGTGCCATTTCAGCAGGTAGACTTTGGCGATGCGCATTGCCTCACCAGGGCTCACATAACGGGCGATGATGTGCAAGGCAAGGTCGTGCCAGGAAGTGGTTCCGCCAGCGGTGACAATGCGTCCTTTCGGGTCGGCATAGACCAGGTTGGGCGCGGGATCGAAGCGGATTTCCGGGTAGCGACGCCGGAACAGATCCTGGTAACCCCAGTGGGATGTGGCGGGGCAGCCGTCCAGCAGGCCGGTCTCAGCCAGTAGCAAGGCGCCTGAGCATGCCGAATACACGGCTGCTCCGGAACGGTAGCGGAGCCTGATCCATTCAATCAGTTCCGGGTAGCGTCCTTTAAGTATTTCATCCGGGCCCAGCCACAGCTCCGGCAGAATAACGATGGGTGCTTCCGGAGCATCGCAGACCGAGAAATCGGGGTTAACCGGAATCGAATTGCCGCAGGTAAACAAGTGCCCGTCCGGTGACACGATCCGGACCCTGAAAAACTGCTGTTGATCATTCGAGCGAACCAGCGACTGCCAAATACTCCCCGTAGCGGATAACACGTCAAGCATGCCGTAAAGCGCGGAGCCAGCTGTTTCCGGCACAGCCACAATCAGCACGTCAATTGGATATTCAAAGCTATTTAATGCATTCATGGATTAAATAATGGCACAAATAGCCTGTTTTTGACAAATATGCATCTTATAAACTGATTCTTCCCTGTCTATTCTATATCTCAAGCCGGGCGAAAGGCGCCACGGCGCAATCACTTGAACACGGGAGGAACAATCATGAACCAAACGATGCAAAAAGAGACGGTCGCCAGCAGCAGCGTGATCAATGGTGTAGATCTGGAAACCCTGATGGGTACGGTCACTGCCATCAAGGAAGACCCGGAACTGGGTGTCAGCCGGTTTCGCGCGAGCAATACCTGGCTTTCCGGAAATCAAAATCGAAGCACCGTGAAAGGGTTTTTTGGTGCAAAGCAGGAAATTCCGCACAAGCAGACCTTCATCATGGACGCGGACGAACCTGCCATACTGGCTGGCCACGACCAGGGCGCCAACCCGGTTGAGCACCTGCTGCATGCTTTGGCTTCCTGCCTGACAACCAGCATGGTGGCCCATGCCGCGGTACGGGGCATCCGGATCGAAGCGCTGGAATCAGAGCTCGAAGGCGATATCGACCTGCGTGGTTTCCTGGGCCTGGCCCCTGATGTGCCCAAAGGCTACACCGATATCCGGGTCAAATTCCGCGTGAAAGCGAAGCCCGAGGACCTCGCCATGCTGAAAAAACTCACCAGCTTTTCACCGGTGTTCAATACGATCACCCGAGGTGCAAACGTGAAAGTTGATGTTGAGCTGAAGTAGAAAATCGGTACGGTATGAGCTGAACTGATGTGCAGCGGGATACCCGTTTTTGGAGGGTATCCCGCTCGCATTTTCGGTTATTGTCCGTGAATTTTTCCGGGCTCAACGTATCCGCGATTGTTCCTTGAAAAATCTGATCGCATGGTCCAGGTTTCTCTCGGCGTCAACCGACAATCCAATCCGCAAGTCCCAGCACGACCCCTGGATCATCAGCAGATCCGCCCGCGGTAATTGGCCGTAAAGGTCACTGCACAGGAAGAGTACGGCGCCGGGAGACAGCTCGTGGCTGGTGAATTCAAATCCGACCTCGGCATTGCAGGGCACAAACTGCAATCCCATTTTGCGCGTTCCTGCGTATGAATCGACGAAGATGACATGCTCTACCCGGCTAACCAGTTCCGCGTCCTCGATCTGCAGCTGGTAGCGGTATTCCAGCCGTCCGGGAAAATCCGTTTCCTGTTCTACCCGGTCCAGGAAGGCCCAGCCGAGACCGTCGTCTTCGCGGCCGCTGTTGCCGATGCCGAACAGGAGGGTGCCGGGTCCGAAACCGCTGTGGATATTTCCCGGCACGCGGTCCGTCATGCCGAATTCTTCACGTGTTCAGCAAGGATTTTTCCATCGGCATCCAGCACGGTCAGCATCAGCGGCATCTGCCCCATCGCGTGGGTTGCGCAACTCAGGCACGGATCGTAAGCGCGGATCGCCACTTCGACCTGGTTCAGCATGCCCTCGGTGATCTCTTTCTGCTGGTCCAGCACGTTCTGTGCAACCCACCGTACCGCCTGGTTCATCGGTTCGTTGTTGTGCGTGGTGGAGACGATCAGGTTGCACTTGGTGATGCTGCCCTTCTCGTCCGCCTGGTAATGATGGATCAGAGTGCCGCGGGGCGCTTCGATGATGCCTATACCCTCCGGCCTGCGGTTCACCGCCGGGCGATGGACTGTTTCCAGGATTGCCGGGTCATTGAGCAGGAGCCTGATCTGTTCCGCGCAGTGCAGGATTTCAATCAGGCGCGCCCAGTGCGAGTGCATCGTGTGGTTGTTGGGCCGGCCGTTGGTATAGGCTTTGAACTCCCGCAGTTCCTCGTTGGCCAGCGGGGTGGAAATGTAGTCACAGACGTTGAGGCGGGCCAGCGGCCCCACCCGGTTCCAGCCTTTGTTCCGTCCCAGGTGCCGCAGGTAGGGAAATTTCATGTAGGACCATTTCTCGACGCCTTCGCCGAAGTGCTTGAGATAGCTGTCGCTGCGCACGTCGTTGAGGGTGATTTGACCGTGGCTGTCGATGGCCCGCATGCGCCCTTCATAGAACTCCAGGGCACCGTCAACTCCGACCAGCCCCAGGTGGCCGGAAGGGTAGCTGGCGAAGGAGTCCAGCCAGCTGAAATTCTTGTCGTGATAATCCTTGATGAAGGCAACGACTTCCTGTGACCACTTGATCATGGTATCGATCGATGGCGTTTCATTGTCTGCCAGGAAGTAGTCCCGTTCCGCAGGTTGAAAGGTCTTGTGCACACCGCCCGGCACCGCGGTTATGCCGTGGATTTTTTTGCCGGCCAGCGCCTTGATCAATTCCTGCCCGAACTGCCGCATCTGGATGCCCTTGCGGGCCAGCTCCGGGTACTCCATGGCCACGGCGCCGACATAGCGTTTTTCCACCGGCGCGTCCATGCCAAACAACAGGTCGGGAGAAGCCAGGTAAAAGAAATGCAGGGAGTGGGACTGAAACACCTGGGCGAAATGCAGCAGGCGGCGGATCTTGGTGGCCGTCGGGTGCAAATCTTCCGGGTCGACGCCGTAAATCTGGTCGATCGCCTTGGCCGCGGCCAGGTGATGGCTGACCGGGCAGATACCGCACAGACGCTGCACCAGCAGCGGCGCTTCCCAATACGGATGCCCCTGGATGAAACGTTCAAAGCCCCGGAATTCGACGACGTGAAAACGCGCCTGGCCGACCCTGCCGTTTTCGTCCAGCTTTACGGTGACGCGTCCGTGTCCTTCCACCCGGGTGACCGGATCGATCGTGATCTTTCTCGAGGTTGCGTTCATGGCCTGTGCTCAGTCGTACTTGAATTCGGAATACTGCACCTGCAGCTTTTCACCCGCGATCAGGTTGAGGACAGATTTCCAGATGTGGTTGGCGTCCGGCGGGCAGCCGGGGATGTAGTAGTCGATTTCCACGATTTCGTTGCAGGCATAGACCTTGTCGAGAATTTTCGGCAGGTCTTCGTGGTACGGAACCACGCTTTCGTCCGGCATGGACGTGGTGCTGTTGAGGTAAGCCTCCTCAAGGCACTCGCTCAGCGGAATGGTATTGCGCATGGAAGGCACGCCGCCCCACAGTGCGCATTCGCCGAGGGCGACGAGTACGTCACATTTTCGCCGGAACTCCCTGAGTGTCTCGACGTTTTCAGCATTGCAGCAACCGCCTTCGACCAGGCCGATATCACAGTGTTTGGTGAATTTCTTGATGTCATTAAGCGGAGACTTGTTCAACTCGACGATTTCGATCAGGTCGATCAGTTTCAGGTCGATGTCCAGCAGTGACATGTGGCAGCCGAAGCACCCGGCCAGTGAAACTGTGGCGATGGTTTTCTTCTCTGCGGGCAGGGTTATCTTCAGCTCTTCTGCCGACTCTTTTTTCTGCACCGATTGCATGTCGTAACGGCGGCCGCCAAAGGGCCGGGCGTGCAGGGCGCCGCGCACGATGATGGCCCCGGTAGGACACAGGTTCATTGCCTCGATGGCCTGCTCGTCACTGAGTCGGGCCTCCTCCTCGTAGTCAATCCCGACCCGCGTTTCGTTACCGCGAAAGCGGAACGAGAACACCGCCATCCCGTCATCCGTGAATACCTCTTTCACGCAGCGCAGGCACTTGATGCAACGGTTGTGGTCCATGATCATGCGCTTGGGGTGGAAATCGACCAGGCGATCCTTGAACACATGGGGGAAACGGGTGTGCCGGAGACCCAGTTCATAGGCCATGTGCTGCAGATCACAGTCGCCGCTTTTCTGGCAGCCCGGACAGAAGTGGTTGCCTTCCGAGAACATCATTTCAACGATCGCCTTGCGGGCATCGACCAGTTGGTCGGTGGTCGCCTCCACGACCATTCCATCGCGCACCTTTTCCGTGCAGGCTGGGCCCGGCACACCATTGATCTTGCAGGTACAGACCCGGCAAGTGCCCAGTGGCGGCTCGATGTTCTCGAAGTAACACAGGCTGGGAATGAAAATGCCATTTTCATTAGCGACCTGCACCAGGTTACGACCGGCTTCGGCTTCAATTTGCCGGCCATCGATGGTGATGGTGATCTTTTCGACCGGATTTCCGGCCTGCCCGTTCGAATTCCTTTTTACTTTGCTCATGGAAAACGTACTCGATCCCGATTAGCTGCTGAACCTGTTATATTCCCGAACCGCTTCTTCCAGGTTGAAGCCTTTGCTCAGGCGATCCGGATTTTGGGTTGTGATGCTTTCGAAGTATCCGGGAAACTTGTCTTCCGCGGTCAGCAGGGCATTCGGGGCTGCCCTGCCGAGGCCGCAACGGCAGGTGAGTCTCTGGATCTCTCCCCAGGCCCGGACTTCTTCAATATCGCTGCGGCGAGCCAGTTTTGCCGCGAACAAATCCAGTTTCTTTTCAATAATGAAATTACCGGCGCGGCAGGGAGTGCAAAGCCCGCAGGACTCGTGTTTGAAGAAACCGGTGAAGTTTCGCAGGATGTCCAGGATGTCCCGTGAACGGCTGAAGACCATGAAAGATCCGCCACACTTCAGGTCGTCCAGCGCAATCCTGCGATCGACCTCTTCCATCGAGATGCACTCACCCGACGGCCCGCTGACCTGGATGAAATGCGGCCGGTCCGCCTCGCATCGGTCCAGGATCTCCCGAACGCTGGTTCCCCACTCGATTTCGTAGATGCCCGGCAGGCGGCAATCTCCCGAGACGCTCAGCAACTTGGTCCCCGGGGAAGCAGGCGTTCCGGTCTGCAGGTAATAATCCGCACCAAGTTGAATGATGCGCGCGGCGGCGCAAAACGTTTCCACGTTATTGACCACGGTGGGTTTCTGCAAAAAGCCCCGCTGAGTCGGGAAAAATCGTTTGTTGCGGGGCTCGCCGCGCTTGCCTTCGAGCGAGTTCAGCAGCGCCGTTTCCTCGCCGCAGACGTATGCGCCGGCGCCCAGTTGGATGCGAATATCGAAGTCGAATCCGCGAATTCCGGATAGGTCCTTGCCCAGCAGGCGCATCTTCCGGAAGTGTGTAATCGTGTGTTCCAGCTTTTCCTTCAGCCAGGTGTATTCTGCGCGCAGGTAAATAATGCCCTCACTGGCGCCAACCGCGTAGCCGGCAATAGCCATGCCCTCCAGCAACAGGCCCGGCATCGAGTTCATCAGCACTCGGTCTTTAAAGGTGCCGGGCTCCCCTTCATCGGCATTGCAGACAATGTATTTCGGGTTTGAGGCTTCCTTCCGGCAGGATTCCCATTTCAACCCGGCCGGGAAGTAAGCCCCGCCCATACCACGCAGGCCGGACCTGGTGATTTCTTCGATAACGGACTCCGGCGAAAACTTCTGCAACCGCATCAACGCCTTGCCCGGGTCATAGTCACGCAGCAGTATCGTCTTGTCTTCACCGGGAACAAAGCGGATGTGGTCGGGTACCGGGTCGCAAATTTCAGCCGGTGATGCGCCTTGCTTCAGGCGGGCCACGATATCCCTGACTTTGAGGCTGTTCAGGTTGGTAAACGGGTGGAAATTGATCAGCGCGGCCGGTTCCAGGTCGCTGAGCCCGATGCAGGCGGTCTCGAAAAGCCCGAACTGGCCACTCGGGTCGACACCGTTGAGCAGTGCCCCGGTGGCCATTTCGAATGCCTCTTTGACCCGTTCGAACCCTTTGCACTCCGAGACAATGCTCTTGTCCAGGTAAATGGTGAATTTTCCGCGGGGTTGGCGGGAGAAAAAATGGTAGAAGGAAACGACACCCTCGACCTCGATAACTGAGATCTTCAGTGCGCGGCTACAGGCCGCTACATCTTCGGATCTTATGTAGCCATGAGTATTTTGCGCATTCCAAAGGTAGTCGAGAAGTTGGGTGCGTTCAAGGGTGAAATCCGGTTCCGAACCGGCTGTTTGCTTTTTGTTCAAAGCCACTCCCCGTCACAAGCGCGGGCAGTTTTCCAAACCCCTTTGATAGAGCAGAGAAACCTGCTGCTGAAGGACTATTCCAGAGTGCTACTGTGGACGTCCAATCACCATGATTCAGGTCACATTCGTTTCCTGCTGCAGGCCGGTTGGCTGACCCTGATCAGGTCAAGAATTACCCCCTACGTGTGCGGGTTGGGCGTAGCTGCCCGGTACTTGCTCGCAAGCAGTCCCAGCATCACGCTGTCGAGCCACTGGCCATGGACATACCAGCGTTCGTGGAAATAACCTTCACGAATGAACCCGAATTTATCCAGCAGCTTCAGGCTGGCCAGGTTTCGCGGGTCGGTGTCGGCCTCGATGCGGTGCATGCCTTGCTCATCGAAGGCAAATCGCAGGACATAAGTCAGCGCTTCGGTCATATAGCCCCGACCCCAAAATCGCCGATTCAGAAGGTAGCCAATTTCAGCACGCCGGTTTCGCTCACTCAGATGAAACAGGCAGATCTTGCCAATCAGCAGATTAGAGTCTGGCAGGGCAATAGCCCAGTTAAAGCATTTTTCCTTCGACGGCCATTCAATTTCCTGCTCGATCAGTGAATCCGCCTCTTCCAGGCTCGAGATCGGCTCCTTTGACCAGTAGCGCATGGTCTCGCTATCGGAATAGAGATCCAGAACGGCCTCACGGTCGCTTTTGGCGAATGGGCGTAACAACAGTCTTTCGGTTGAAATGCCGTCTTTTTTTCTGTCATTCATGGTGGCAATAAAAGGGCCGGATACATTTTTGCAAACGTATCCGGCCCTCTTTTTTCAGCTCCCTGTATAGGGTCTACATTTCAAAAGTGGCGCGAAGATACCAGAACGGGCTGGCGATGGAGTACAGGGTGCCGTCCAGGCTGTTCAGATCGCACGAGAAGCAGATCGGCGGCCTTTCATTGAACAGGTTGTTGACGCCAGCGGTAAACCGCCAGCTGCCGTTGTTGAAATTGGACGGATTCCAGCTGACCTGCATGTCGGTGTAAAGGACACTACCCAGCTTGTTGGTATCCGGGCCATTGGAACAGAGCTGGGTATTCTTCAAAGTCAGCCACCAGGCCGGTGCACTGCTCGGTCAGAGAACTCTGGTAACGGAAACCGAGCCGCACGAACCAGTCGGAAAAATACCAGGAGCTGTTCAGGGTTGAACGGGTTTCAGGGTAGCCGCGCGTGGGCGAGCCCAACTCGGTTCCCTTGCGGTCTAACCGGTCATAGCCGCCTGCCGAATTGGCGATCAATTCGTCGTAGCTCAGCAGGAACGTGTTCATCCACTGGAAGCGGAAGTAGCCCCAGCTCGTATCGGCCGTGGTCAGATCCAGGTTGAAGTCGATGCCGGAGGTTTCGATACCGCCGATGTTCAGCAACACGCCTTCAATGCTGGTAATGGTGCCGCTCGGATTGCGATTGACCTGGTCACAGAAAATGTCTTCCAGGGTTTCGATACAGCCGTCCAGGATATCCTGCCCGCGCGGGGCCTGGATGGCATTGTCAACCTTGATGTCATAGTAATTGAATTCGGCAAGGAAACCCTCGACGCCATCCCAGGAATCGACCGGGATGTCCCAGGTGAATCCGGCGGTCCACGTTTCGGATGTTTCCGACTCCAGGTTCTGATTGCCGCCGGTATCGATCGAAATCTGTGGATTGAGCTGTTGGTAATCGGCAGGAACGCCCAGCGCCGCGCAGTTTGCAGCGTATTCAGGCGTGACGTTGGAGCACTTGTCGCTGATACCCGAGTCGAACCGCGAACCCTGGTTGAACAGCTCGCCGATGTTGGGTGCGCGGAATCCTTCCGTGTAGGCCGCCCGGAACATCACGTCTTCGGTCGGCCCCCAGTTCAGGGCAAACTGCCACACCGTGTCCCCATCGACAATGCTGTAATCGGAATAGCGCGCCGCGGCGCTCAGGTTCAGCGTTTGCGCGAAAGCCCGGTCAGCCAGCAGCGGCACTACGACTTCGCCATAGATTTCATTGACATCGTATTTGCCCACGGTGGGCGTGGTTGGAACGTCAGCGGTTTCGCCTGCTGCAACCACCGGATCCGGGGTGAAGCTGCCTTTTTCGTCACGGTACTCATAACCGATCGCCCATCCCATGCTGCCAGCGGGTAACTCAAATGCCTGGCCGGTCAGGTTGGCGGTGAAATCGAACATGGTCTGGGTACTGGTATCAACACCGGTATAGGTCACGAAATCCAGCATCTCCGGGGTCATGGAGTTTTCACCGACGATATTCAGCGGTACACAACCCGGTGTAGCAGAGCAGATTGCCGGGTCACCCAGCGCGATGCTGATACTGCGGGCGTTGAACTGGTTGTACTTGGTCTGCTTGGCATTATTTTCCGACCAGATTGCCGTGATGTCCCAATACATGGGGTTGTCTGAAGAACCAAAATGACCATCCACTCCGCCGGAGACGTACCAGGTGTCGACATCCTGGTCAAAAACGCGCGGTCCGAGTTCCACCGGCCGATGGGTCATGAAGGCCAGGTTGTCCGGCCCGAGGTCCATGCCAAACGGATTGTAGATCTGGTCCTTGTCCCAGATCACGTTCACCATGTAGGGCGTGGAACCACTATCGGGACCCCAGAACAGCGGCACCGGGGCCGCCTGGCCCTGTGATTTACGGTTGTTGTAGCTGGCCAGGACCCGGAAAGTGGTTGTTTCCGTCAGGTCGTATTCGCCTTTTGCGAACATGTTCAGCCGTTCGTTGGGCGTCACCAGGTGGTTGTACGGCTGGTACGCGAACCGGTCGTCCAGGCCGAAGGGGTGGAAGTCGCCGCCGTCCGGATTGTTGGGATCGTACGTGGGATTCAGCATATTGGGAGCGATGCTGACGTAATCATTCACGGCTGGGTTCAAAAAAGATAAAACGTCCTGCCGGCGTTGCAGAGCTGATGCCGTAGGGGAACCCGGGCAAGGCATAAACCGATTCACTGCGATCTGAAGTGCTTACGGCGTGCTGCTTGGTGTAGCTGATGTCGACCAGCACCCGGCCCCGTTCGCCTTTTGCGCCCATGCGCACATCGAATTCTGAACTCTGGCCGTCACCCTTGCCATACTGACCGTAGTAAGCCGAGGCCTTAAAGGACTCGTAATCGTCCTGGGTGATGATATTCAACACACCACCGATGGCGTCACTGCCATAAATGGCTGAAGCTCCGTCCTGCAGGATTTCAATCGACTTGACGGCATTGGTCGGGATGGAGTTGAGGTCGACCGCTCCGGAAACACCGGAACCTGAAGAACCCTTGATCCAGCGGCGTCCGTCGACCAGAACGAGCACGCGCTTGGATTGCAGGAAGCGCAAGTCAATCTCGGCAGCGCCGGCACCGATACCACCACCATCCGGCGGAAAACCAAGATTGCCCGAAGAGTTGTTGGTGGCGTTGATGGCCGATCCCGAAATGGGTAATCGCTGAATGTAATCCGCCAATGAAACGGCGCCGCTGGCATCGTAATCTTCTTCGGTTAGCGTCAGGACCGGCAAACGCTCATCCAGCGGATTCTGCCGGATCCTGGAACCGGTCACGATTATTTCCTCCAGCAAAGCCTCGTCGCCCTGTTCGTCCTGGGCAAGCGCGGGATTTGTCGCAAGGGGGAAAATAAAGAATATGATAAAAATTAATAAGATATAAGATGAAATCGATGGCCTGGTAAACCATTTGAATGTATTCATGAACCTCCTCCTGTGCCCCAAAAAGATCAATACATTTATAAAGAAACGTCGGCATTCCCTTGAAGAATAGACTAATTCAACATTTTTTCTACAAATTTTTAACATTTTGCTTTAGCAGAATGGGGTCGGACCAGCATATCTGTTTGATATTTTTGGAAAATCAGTCATAATTTCGGGCCTAATATGGCTTGAGATAACCTTTTCGGTATGGAAATCGTGATGGGCACGATCATGATGGCAGTAATCCTCGACATGAGTCCCAGCCCCTGGCAGGCCATCAACGACGGCGTTATGGGCGTATCCAGAATGGGGTCGGACCGGCATATCTGTTTGATTTTCGTGGAAAATCGGTCATAATTTCCGGCCTGATATGGCTTGAGACAACCTTTTCGGTATGGAAATCGTGATGGGCACGATCATGATGGCAATAATCCTCGACATGAGTCCTGGCCCCTGGCAGGCCATCAACGATGGCGTGATGGGCGGAATTTCTTCCGGGCGGATGGAGCAATCCGGGGATATCCTGAGATTCGAGGGAACGTTGTCGCTGGAAAACAACGGTGGTTTTGCCTCGGTGCGCCGGCCGATCGGGGAGGACCTGTCAAATGCCACCGGCGTGAAGTTGCAGGTCCGCGGGGATGGCCGGACTTACCAGTTCCGGATGCGGCAGGATGACCGTTTCGACGGTATCGCCTGGCGGGCAGAATTTTCCACCAGCGGCGACTGGCAGACCGTAGAACTGTCATTCAATGAATTCATCCCGGTATTTCGCGGCCGCCGCGTTCCCGAAGCGGGTCCCGTGGTTCCCGCCGCCATCCGGCAGATCGGGTTCATGCTGGCGGACAAGGTGCCGGGCCCTTTTGCGCTGGAGATCCGGTCAATCACCTTTGAGTAGTTGAGTAGGTTGAAGGGTCGGACCAACATATCTATATGATATTTATAGATAAGTGTTAAGAATTAGAGTATTTTTCTAGCTTAGAACTGCGATTTCGATCCAGAAAATGAGGTGTTGCGTCACCGCTTTTCCTTGATGCTGAAGGTTGCATCTGACTCTTTTGCAATCGATTTATGATATGCCTTCGCACCGAGCATAGACTTCACTCGCTCAATGTAATTTTCAGGCCCGACCGCCACCGACTCTGTCCACATTGGTTCACGTTCCAGTTTCCGGTTCATCATGCAGTTTTCCACCCAATATTTGTGCTTGTATCGAAGTGTTTGGTCACCGGTAGCCTGGGTCAAGGCACAAAGGCATTGCCGATCAATAATCCGGTACCGCTTTGGTGGCGACTGAATTTCGCGATAACCACTAACGCTCCATTGGTCAGGATGATCCACGGCTCCCGCCCTCACCATATTTAGATCAATGTAAACGAGACAGCGAATCAAGTGATGGTCGGTGGAAACAGCAGTGGCAAAGTAGCGATCTTCCCAAAACGCACCTTTTCTGAATTTCCGCTGATTGTATTCCTGTGCAGTCCGACCGGAGATGAGTTGCATACTCTTGGGGATTTCACCTTTTCCTGAATCTTTTACCAGAATGTGGACGTGGTTACTGGTGGCGATGTAGTTCAAAACCGATAAGCCGTATCGATTACAGGCCTCGAGCAGCCAGTATTTCCAGCGCAAGCGGTCACGTTCAAACTTTAGGAGAAACTTCCGATCATGACATCTGTGCGTGATGTGCCAGACGGCACCGGGCAGGTAAAAGCGATTTGCTCTGGGCATTTCCGAAATTCCAATTGATGCCCAGCAAATTTGAACCCAAAGGGGGTGTTTAACTATCTAAAATAGCCGAAAAATCACGTAGGACTCTTGCTTTTCAATGACTTGCGTTGGTCCGACCCCCACCTTCCACCGATCAAAGTGTACCCGGGTACAAGCCTCCATCGACCAGGATGTTCTGGGCCGTGATGTAAGCAGCCTGCTGGCTGCATAAAAAGGTGCACATCGCGGCGAACTCAGACGGTTCACCGGGCCGCTTGGCGCCCACCTTTTCAAAAAAGGCCTGTTGGAAGGAATCGCGGGTCTTTCCGGCGGCCCTGGCGCCCGCATCAATGACCCCCCACATGCGGTCCGTGGCGATGTAGCCCGGCAGCAGGTTGTTGATGGTCACATTGTGTTGGGCCGGTTCACGTGCGATACCCGAAACGAAGCCGGTCAGTCCGGCGCGGGCGCCGTTGGACAGGCCCAGCGTGGGCACGGGAATCTTCACGGCCACGCTGGTGATGTTGACGATACGCCCGAAGCCACGCTCCACCATGTCGTCCAGGCAGCGACGTATCATGTCGATGGCGCTGTACATATTGGCATTGACCGCCTTGAACCAGTCTTCCTGGCGCCAGTCGCGAAAATCGCCCGGGGGTGGACCGCCGGCATTGTTGACCAGGATATCGGGTGCGGGGCAGGCAGCCAGCAAGGCGTCCCGGCCTTCGTCCGTAGTCACGTCGACGACCATTGCTTTTACCGCACCACCCTTTACAGCGGCGATTTCGGCAGCCGCAAGGTCCAGCGAATCCTGGTGGCGGCCGCAGATCCAGACGTTGACACCCTCACTGGCCAAAGCCAGTGCGGTGGCCTTGCCCAACCCTTTGCTGGATGCACAAACAATGGCATTTTTTCCGCTAATCCCGAGATCCATTTTTCAAACCCTCATGTTTATGACCCGCTGCGCAGGTAGCCGTCGGAGCCGTCCAGCCAATCTTCACGCGGCGGATTGAATATGTCCACATCGAGCGTATCTTCCAACGCCACGGCGCTGTGCGGAAGGTGGGGTGGAATGGTCAACACTTCACCGGCGCGCACGATAACCTC
The DNA here is from genome assembly GCA_963766195.1 of uncultured Gammaproteobacteria bacterium. Classification (GTDB taxonomy): domain Bacteria; phylum Pseudomonadota; class Gammaproteobacteria; order Xanthomonadales; family SZUA-36; genus JAHEFT01. The sequence continues at coordinate 78,001 of CAVXYY010000014.1, read as the reverse complement.
TCTATCCTGTTCCGGACCGAGCAGGAATTTCAGTGCTCCTTCCAGCACGTAGGTGATTTGCTCGTTGTGGTGGCTGTGCATCGGCACTTCACCGCCCTTTTTGAAATAAACGTGCGCGACCATCATATTCGTGCCCGTGATCAGGCGCCGGCCAATGTTGCTTTTCAGTTGCTCCCGGGGCAGGTCATCCCAGCGATGAAGCACGGCGGTGGTTTTTTCAGTCATGGTTCAATCACTCCAAAGTCTTGAAGGCTGGCGCGGTCAACTTGAACCGGCCGGAAACGGTGGCGCCGGGCTCATCTGAAAACGCATCCAGTTCCAGCGTTCCGCTGATTCCAAATGCCGTGGTTTGCGTACCGGGCGAATCCGGCTCACCCTGCGTCAGCCGCGCCCACACGGTGAAGTGGTCGACTTCCAGCTGATTCCTGCCCTCGATGAGCTGGTAGGGGTCCATGATCAGCGTCAGCCGCCACGGGGGATGGCCGGAATCAGAACCGGCGATCAGCTCGATGACCGGGTAACCCTTGCGGATGAAGTCCGGGTTCCCCGGGGTGGTGCGCACGCCGTACTGTGTGAAGGGCTTTTGCGTGACGCCATCAACGGTGATTTCGATGTTAGCCTGGCCGGTCCCGAGCAGGTCTGCGGGAATGACCTCAAACAGCGTTGATTCGTCACCATCTTCAGCGGCTTTTGTCGTCGGTACCTGGAACACCGAGGTGAATTCACCGCTGATTTCCATCATCGAGCCGGACCCGGGCTTGAACTTGCCGCCAAGATCCGGCCAATCGGTGGCCGGCAAGTCGAGTTCGGCCTGCACTTCCGCCCGGCGCCCTTCGATGTACTTCACGATCGAACGCTCACCCTTGTCCACGGCGGCGCTGGATATCGTGGTGTAAGGTTGGGTGAGTTCGCGGACCTGCCTGAGCCCGGCCAGCATCTTTTCTTCGTTCCATACATCGTTCAGCAGGCGCTGCATTTCCGCCCGGTAACGGACGCGAATTTCGGGCAGCTGCCAAAGCCGTTCGCACAGGTAACCGCGCGCCTTGAATGACTTGGGAACGTCCACGTGGATAAACGGACCCGGGTCCCAGAAGGCCGAATCGGGGCCCCACGGAATGAAATAAAACAGGTCCGAGGCGGGTTCGCGGTAGATATAAAAATTATTCCGGTTGCCGGCGTAGCCATCCCAGTGTCCGATCAGGACCTCGCTGGCCCACAGCGTGATGAAGGCATTGACGTCGATGAGTTTCTCGAACGAAGCCAGCGGAATCGGATCCGGGCTCTGCAGCAGGTCATAAAGCTCCCGCAAATGCTCGCTATCGTCGTCTTTGCCCCACTTGTGCACGATGCGGTTGTATTCGCTCTCCGTGAAATCACCGGCGTAACCTTCCCACAGGTCGCCTTTTGACGTCTTGAACAGGCGCTTGATGAACGGCTTGCGGACCGATTCAACGTGGGTATAGATTCCCAGGTCTTCGCCGTTCACAACGATCCGGGCCAGGTTGCTGCGGGGGGAGTTGGCGCCTGCCTCGTTCATGAACTGGTAGACCAGCAGTGACTGGGCCTGGGTTTTATCCTGGTTGTTGTTATTGAAGGTCAACATATCCTGCCCGGAAAATTCCTGGCCCTTCACGTATTCGTTCAGCTTCAATTTGAGCGATGGCCGGGTAGAAATGGCGGAACCAAAAAACCCCTTTTTGCGGATGCCAACCTTTTCGATCCTCTGGCCATCAATCGTCACGTCCGCGGGATAGTACTCGTAGGGCTTCTCGACGATTTTCGAGAAATCCTCCCCGGTTACCCGGTGACTGATGCGCAAGGCCTGCCAATCCTCCGGCGCCATGGTCACTTCGACCTGGATCAGGTGGTCAGGGTCGAAAAGGGCGTGTTTGGCTGTGGTATCTGCGCCGTAAAGCGGTAAGGAGAGAAACAGACTGAGAAGGATTATCAGGTTTTTTATCATCTATTTGCCTTGGTGGTTTCCGGGGCCAGGAGCGGGAGTCGTCCCGCAATATAACCCAAAACTCGTCATTCTTTGAGTCCCTCGAGTGGCCCGGAAGCGGTCAGGGAACGCCGCTTCAAATTTACGTCATCAGGAAATTCTTTGCGGTCTGCAACGTTCAGGAGAGAGAATGGACATTATTCGTCGGCTTTCCAACCCGATGCGGCTTACCCCTGGAATGGTCAGTAGTGAAACCCAATTCAACCTACAAAGCGTTTATCAGCTACAAACATGATGACTCGGGTTGGGCACGCAAAATTCATCGATATCTCGAGACCTATACCATTCCCCGCCGCCTGGTTGGTGAAAAAGCCGGTCATGGGCCCATTCCAAAACACCTGAGACCTATTTTCAAGGATCGGGACGAGATGCCTTCAGCATCCGATTTGAACAAAGTGGTTCGGGAGGCACTGAAAGCGTCAGGGTATCTGATCGTCATTTGTTCACCCGGTGCAGCGACATCGAAATGGGTGAATGAAGAAGTGTTGACGTTTAAACGCCTGGGGCGCGCAGACCGGATTCTCTGCGTCATCATCGATGGGGAGCCGGGCGCCTCTGACATACCTGGAAGAGAATCCGAGGAATGTTTCTGTCCCGCCCTGCGATTCCACCCAGGTCACAAGCATCCCTCAAGGCACTAAAACTGAACTGGATCCCATCATCCGAAATGGTGGGCAGGATGACGACCCGGTTCCCTGAACCGTATGTGGTAGGCAGAATCCAACAAGTTTAAGCTGTTTAATGTCGTGCCCGGGCTGTTGCTGATCCAGTCAGTGGCGTGGCGGCGCTTGTTGTGGATACAATCATCGATTAACAAAAAAAACCAGAGAATCAGATGAACCCACCAGCACAAATGTTTGCCACCCTTGTCACCATCGCTGCACTCCTGTTCATTCCGGCAGCATGGTCGGCAGAAACCGACTTCACCGATATCAAGGCCGAGATCGCCGCGCAGCACGATGAAGGCGTGCAGCGTCTGCAGGAATGGATCCGGCTGCCGTCGATCGCGGCGATGGATATCGGCTACCCGGAGGGCCCGGAGCACATGGTCCGGCTGCTGCAGGAGGCGGGATTCCAGCAGGCGGAAATCATCGAAACCGACGGTAAGCCCGGCGTTTTCGCGACACTCGACGCCGGGGCGGAAAAGACCGTCGGCGTGTATTTCATGTATGACGTGAAACACTTCGATCCGCAGGAATGGTCATCGCCGCCGCTGGAGGCAGCGATCATCGACAAGCCCGGCCTGGGCAAGGTCGTGATGGGACGCGGTGCGGTCAACCAGAAAGGCCCCGAAGCCGCTTTCCTGGCGGCATTGCACGCGATCCGTGCGGCCGGCAGGGTCATGCCGGTGAACCTGGTGCTGGTCGCTGAAGGCGAGGAGGAAATCGGATCGCCACACATCGGGCAAATCGTCAACCGGCCCGAGGTCCAGTCGGCACTGGCCGGGACGGTCGGTGTGTTCATGCCCTCGGCGTCGCAGGACCGTGACGGCCTGGTGACGGTCAGCCTGGGCGCAAAAGGGGTGATCGAAGTGCAGTTGATCGCCAGCGGCGAGAAGTGGGGACGTGGACCGGGCAAGGACGTACATTCTTCGCTGAAGGCAATGATCGACAGCCCGACCTGGCACCTGGTGCATGCCCTGAACACCCTGGTTTCCGCGGACGGCAACACCATCACGATCGACGATTACCCGCAGCCGTTACCCCTCAGCGCAGAGCACAAGGCCATGATCGCCGAAGCGGCAAGCCGCCGTAACGAAGCGAAGATGAAGGAACAGCTGAGCACCGAAAAATGGATTGATGACCTGTCCTTTGTCGAGGCGCTGGAGCGCCTGGAGTCCCAGCCGACGGTCAACATCGAGGGCCTGGTCGGCGGCTACACGGGTCCTGGCGGCAAGACGGTTCTGCCGCATCGCGCGGAGGCGAAGCTGGATTTACGGCTGGTGCCCGATATGACGGCCGAAGCGGCGCTGTCCGCTTTGCGCCAACACCTGGTCAACCACGGTTATGGTGACATCGAGGTGATTTTCAGTGGCGGTTATGGCCCGACCAGCACGCCGGCCAGCGCCCCGCTGATCCAGGCGCAGATCGCCGTACTGGAGCGGGCGGAAATCGATCCCGTGCTGTGGCCGCGCAGTGCCGGTTCCTATCCCGGCTATATTTTCACCGGTAGCCCGCTGAACCTCGCCTCGGGCCATTACGGCCTCGGCCACGGCAGCGGCGCGCATGCGCCCGACGAATATTTCGTGCTTGAATCGGAAAACCCCGAAGTGCGGGGCTGGGACGGCGCCGTGCTGTCGTACGTCGAATACCTGTACGAACTGGCGAAATAAGGCAAGAAGCAATGAGAAAGGGCGCTGAATCAGCGCCCTTTGTGTTCTTAACTGCCAAATGACCTGCACAAACGGGTTCTGCTAGACTGCCGCGATGCAAATTCGTCGACTGTTGATCATCTGTGCGTTCTCATTACTCTGTGGTTCGATCGCAGCCCAGGAAATGGATGATTCCGACCAGGGAACAGCCACGCCGGAAGAACTCACCGCCGCCCTCCGGCAAGCGGTGCAAAAACCCGGGAGCCCGTTCCACCTGCAGGTTAATTGCAATGACCAGAGAGGCATCCGGTCGTTAAACCTGTTCCCGGGAGGCGTTGCCATCTGGAACGGGCGCAGCCAGGTCACTCTGCCTGTATCAGCCCAAACCGCGATCCTGGGCATATTGCTGGAGCGCGGTTTCCCGGAATATGCGCCCATCTACGGGGAGCAGAAGCGTCCCGGCAAGGCAGCCGCACGCATTACCTGCCGCATCGGGCTCGAAATCGAACCCTGGCAGAAAAGTTCCGAGCAACGCAGCGGCGGCGAGCAGTCGGCACCAATGACCGGCCTGGCCGCGGCACTGCTTGACCAGGTGGAGCCCCTCGCAGACAAAGGAATCACCCCCGTCAGTTTCCAGGATGCCCTGGACAAACTGGCGGATGGCCAACTGGCGCCGCAGTCCATGCGTTTGCGCTTCCTGGATTTGCCGGCTCGTAGCTATGTTCAGCCGGGCACCATACTGCGCCTGCGCGGCGGCAAGGTATCCCGCCAGACCTACTCGCCCGGCCGCGCCATCGGGGAGCAGACATGGGCGCCGCTGGAGCAGGAACCCTTCATGAACCTGGTTCTGGCCCTGCAAGCCGCACGGTTTGACAGCCTCCCAGGCAACCTGTGGTCGGAAGATCAACTGGAACTTGAAGTCCAGCTGCTGGCCTTCAAAAAAACCATTATCGCCAGGCCGTTCACCCGTCTTGACCGCGCCGCTCTGGAGCCTGAACAGCAGCGTTTTGAAACACTGCTTCCCGTATTGCGCGAATTAGGCCGTTAAGGAACTTCTGATCAATCTGCCGTCAGTGGCACGATGGTAATTTCCACGCGGCGGTTCAGCTGGCGGCCAGCTGGCGTGTCGTTCGAAGCAACCGGGTAAGACTCACCTCCGCCGACCACGATCAGCCGGTCACCCTGGACTTTTCGCGAACGCAGGTAGGCAGCCACGCTGTTGGCGCGGCGTTCGGAAAGTTCCTGGTTGTATTCCACCGCACCGCTGCTGTCGGTGTGGCCGGCCACTTCCACCAGCGTCTTGCTGAATTCGTTAAGCACCAGCGCAACGGAATCGAGTATCTCGTAAAAATTGGCGCTGATATCGGAACTGTCGACCGCAAACGTGATATTGCCCGGCATGTTGAGGGTGATGTTGTCTCCGATCCGGGTCACGCTGACGCCGGTGCCTTCCAGTTGCTGGCGCAGCTTCATTTCCTGCTGGTCCATGTAGTAACCAACACCTGCTCCGGTCAATGCGCCGGCGCCGCCGATGATCAGCGCGCGCTTCTTCCGTTCCTTGGAATTGCTGCCGCTGATCAAACCGACCGCAACGCCTGCAGCAGCGCCGATCGCCGCTCCCTTGGCGGCGTTGCTGGTTTTCTCGTCACGGGTGTAGGGGTCCAGCGTGGTACAGCCGGTCAAAACGCCCAGTAGTGCGACCGAAACCGCCACTATGAATTTCATTTTCAGCATGTGCTCTTCCTTGGCTTACGCCGGTAAATTCATGGGGTGAAGACACATTATCCTACATAAGCGCTGCCAGAGTAGCCGCGAAACGTCAGCAAGCCGGGCCAGGTCCGTTTATTGGTATCATCTGCCCATGACATCAACCAAACTGGCTGCGCTGGGCGCCTGGGGCGCCAATCACCTGGACGAGGTCCGCATACGCCTGGCTCGTCCGAATGCGCTGATGTCGCTTTCCTTGCTCGGTTTGCTGACCGGCGTGCTGGCCGGCGGAGTCATCGTGCTGTTCCGGCTGGCCATTGAAGGGGCCCAGGAGTTCATCCTGCCCGGCCAGGGCGAGGAGAACTTCGAGGCTTTGGGCGTGCAGGCACGCTTCCTGCTACCCGTATTGGCCGCACTGTTGCTGGCCGGAATGTTCCGCTGGTTCTCCCGTGGTATCCACGTACTGGGCGTGGCGCACGTGCTGGAACGGATGGATCGCCACCAGGGGCGGATCAGCTCGCGTGCATTTCTTTTGCAGTTCTGCGGGGCCGTAATGGCTATTGTCGGTGGCCACTCCGTCGGGCGCGAAGGGCCGAGTGTATTCCTGGGGGCGGCGTCCGGCAGCCTGCTGGCCAAGCGCCTGGCATTGCCGCACAACGTGATCCGGACCCTGGTCGGCTGCGGCACTGCAGCGGCCATCGCGGCCTCGTTCAACACACCATTGGCCGGGGTAGTATTCGCGCTCGAAGTGGTCATGATGGAATACAGCGTCAGCAGCTTCATCCCGGTCATCCTGTCCGCTGTCAGCGCCACCGCCGTGTGCAACGCGGTGTTTGGCGACCACCCGGTTTTTACCCTGCCCAGTGTTCACATCGGCTCGCTCTGGGACCTGGTGCCGGTCGTGTTGCTTGGCATTGCCGCCGGAGTGGTTTCCGCGATGTTCATCCAGTCGACGCAGTCTGTCGCCGCGCGCGCTGCCCGGCTCCCTATCGAAGGACGGCTGCTGTTGGCAGGCGTCCTGATGGGCGGCATGGGCTTTCTCCTGCCCGAGCTCATGGGCATTGGCTATGACTCGGTGGATGCGGCGCTGCACGGCGGCTTCACGCTGTCGTTGTTGATCGTGCTCTTGTTTGGCAAGGTGCTGGCGACCTCCGTTTGCCTGGGCCTGGGCGTGCCCGGTGGCAGTATCGGGCCGGTATTGTTCATCGGTGCAATGCTCGGCGCACTGTTTGCCGGGCTGGCCGACTACCTGCCGCTGACGCCGGTAAACCAGGCTGGATTATTCGCCCTGCTCGGGATGGGCGCGATGATGGCGGGCAGCCTGCAGGCGCCGCTGGCAGCGCTGATCGCAATGCTGGAATTGACCGACAACCCGAAAATCATCCTGCCCGGCATGCTGGTGGTGGTGATTTCAGGCCTGACGGCCAGTGAAGTATTCGGCAAGGAATCGATATTCGTCACGGCGTTGCGTGCGGGTGGCTTCCGGGTGGACACGGATCCCCTGGCACAGGCGCAGCGCCGCATCGGCGTGGCCAGCGCGATGGATCGCAGCCTGGAACAGGTCGGCCCTGAAGTGTCTTTTGACCAGGCCGGGAAGCTGCTGCAAAACGGACCCCGGTACCTCCTGGTCGACAGCGCCAGTGATCAACAGGTGCTGATGCCCGCGGCCCACCTGGCCAGGTTCCTGGCAGCGCACAAGACTGCTGACGCGGATGAAACCATTGACCTGCTGTCGATCCCCGCAAGCCGCTGGCAGGTTGCGGGGATTAGCCTGCAGGCCAATCTGCAGGAGGCATCGGATCTTCTTGACCAGCACTCGATCGAAGCCCTGGTGGTGAAACGGCCCAATGCTGCCGGAGGTGACAAGGTTTTCGGTGTTCTGACCCCGGAGATGGTGGAAAGCGCCTACCGTGACTAGGTGAACACCGCATCAGAAGATGCCGCGTTTACGATGCACCGGTGTTCAGGGCGTGATCGTCCGAATCAGGGTGGGCGGCGTTGCCAGCTCAACAAAGCGCGGGTTGTCGCGCATGAAATCCCAATCGGGGTCGTAGTACAGGTCCCAAACGGTGGTTGGGAAAGCAGAGGGTGTTTCCAGTGCGACTTCCAGCTCGTCAATGGCGGTTTCCTGGTCACCCGCCAGGCCCTTGATCATGGCCTGTTGGGCGATGAGGCTGCCCCATATCAGTGCGTCCTTCTCGTGCGGGTAGTTGTTCACCAGGCCCGCAGCAAGCTCCAGCGCTTCATCGTATCGCCCGAGCCAGGCCAGGGATGAAGCGATGTTCATACCACCATAAGCCTGGACTTGCAGGGAGGAGTTCATTACTTGTTCCCGGTTCGCAATGACCTTTTCATAATGCTCCTGGGCTGTTTCGGTCTCGCCTTTCAGGCGATACGCGTTGGCCAATTGGTAGTCACGGGCCGTGATACTCACCTGGCCCATTTCTTCCCGGGTCCAGATGGGGTTGTTCAGTACCTCGATCGTGGCGTCCAGATCGCGTTGCAGCCAATGAACCCGGGCGCTGTAGGTGATGTAGTTACTCGAATCCGTCAGGTTCATATGTTCAAAGACCCGTTCCAGCGGCTCCAGGTCACCGGTCAGGTTCAACAATGCAACGGCCCGGTCAACCTGTATGTCGAGGTCATCCGGATCGGCGTCTTCCAGAGGCTCTGTAATGTCGACGATGCCCTGATAGTCACCAACGGACACCATCGTTTCAATCAGCAGACTGTGGTAAAACCGGTTTCCCGGATCAAGTTCCAGGGCTTTGCGGAAACTGGCAATCGATTCCCGCCACTGGCCGAGCCTCCGCTGGCTCAGCGCCCGGTCCGCGTGCAGATCGACATCACCGGGCGCTTTATCGAGCGCCTGGTCGAGCAACGACAGCGATAATTGATAGTCGTTTTCCACGCGGTAGTGGTAATTGGCCAGGGCCCGCAACGCCGATGGAGAATTGGGGTTCAGCTTGAGTGCGAGATCAATGGTATCGCGGTATTTCTCCAGGAAGGCCTCGGACGTATCGATTCCCCGCCAGTAGAACTGGCCATAGAGACTGGCCAGCAGCGCGTATGCCTCGGTATAGTCGGGGTCGAGGGCGATGGCTTTCTCCAGCCAGGGCTGTGCGGCGAATTCCTGTGAGCGGGAATAATTGGCGCCGTAATAAACCTCCCGGGCCCGCAAATAGGCTTCATAAGCTGCCAGGTTCCTGGTCGGAATTTCAGTCAGAAGCTGTTCTTCTTCGGGCGTCAATTTGCCAGCGACGGCCTGGACGATCTTGCGGGCGATTTCCGACTGGATATCGAAAATATTTTCTGCCGTCAGTTCACGATCAAACGTTTCCGCCCACAGGTGCTTGTCAGTGGACGCTTCGATCAGCTGGGCGTTGATGCGGACGCGGTTCCCGACTTTCTGGATACCGCCTTCCAGGATCGTGCCGACATTTAATTCAGCGCCGATCTCCCTGAGGTTTTTTTTCGTGTCGCGATACTCCATCACCGACGTGCGGGAAATAACGTTCAGGTCATGGATCTTGGCCAGCTGGGTGAGCAGGTCGTCGTGGATGCCATCGGTGAAAAACAGGTCGTCCTGCTGGTTCGAGCGGTTGGCGAAGGGCAGCACCGCGATCGACTTTTCGTTTCCAGTGACTTCTGCAGGAACAACATTCGTCGGCTTTTCACCGGCGTTTGCCAGTTGTGCCTGTGAAGATACTTCAGCCGGGCCTGTTATGCGCGGCCAGTAGCGTTCCGCCAGCACAAAAGTCACGGCGGCGATGACCAGCATGATGGTCACCAGGTTGAGCTTTTTGCCCGTTTGCCCGGTGATGGATTGGCTGCGGTCAATCTCGGATTCACGCTTGACGCCCTCGGGCGTCATTTCGAAGACCCAGGCGAAAACGAGCGCCGGCAGCAAGCCGAGCGCCAGCACCACTACGACCGATCGTAAAACGATATCCGGTGCGCCAATGACATCAAGCGCCAGGTCTGCAATCTGGGCCAGCAACCAGGCACCCACGATGTAGGCGATGCCTACCCGGATAACGTTTCTGCGCTTGAGTTCCGTAAAAAGTCCCATTTTCCGTTACTTATCCGCTGCCTGGATTTGAGCGGCATTGTAACGTGTAAATGGGTTTTAGTTAAAAAGCCGGCCGGATAAGTGCGGCAACCGGGCAATCAGGCAACGGGGAAATGCTGCATCCGCGGGCTTATCGGCCTAAAATCAAGGATCAGCCACCAGGAGATGGTCATGGCCGACAAAACCACCACCAGCTTCATGCGCTCCCTGTGCATGGGACACATCGAGCAGGAAGTCCTGTTTCCCTTTCCCACGCTGTCAGCGGATCAGAAAGAGACCCTGCACGAGATTGCAGGGGCGCTGGAAGATTTGCTCGGGCCGCGCATCGAAGATTTCCGCCAATGGGATGCCGACGGCGAGATGCCGTCTGAATTTATCGAAGAACTCAAAGCGTTTGGCCTGTTTGGCCTGATCATCCCGGAAGCTCACGGCGGACTGGGGCTGGGCAACATGGCTTATTCCCGCACCTTGCAGGAAGTCGGCCGTTACGATGCCTCGGTTGCTGTGACGATCGGCGCCCACAGTTCCATCGGTATGCGCGGTCTTTTGTTGTTGGGCACCGAAGAGCAAAAAAACCGCTACATGCCAAGGCTCGCCAGCGGCGAATTGATCGCCGCGTTCTGCCTGACCGAGGCGGGCGCCGGTTCCGACGCGGCAGCCATCAAGACGACTGCGGTGAGAAATGACGACGGTTGGCTGCTCAACGGCAACAAGCTGTGGATCACCAACGGTGGTTTCGCCGGCTTTTTCACGGTTTTTGCCCGCACCGATCCCGAAGTGGGCCACGGCAAGATGACGGCATTCATCGTCACCCGGGACATGGCAGGCGTCAGCATCGGTCCGCACGAAGACAAGATGGGTCTGCGCGCCAGTTCCACCACCACGGTTTTGTTCGATAACGTGCAGGTACCCGCTGAAAACGTGTTGGGCGAGGTGGGCAAGGGTTTCAAGGTTGCCATGCAGATCCTGAACAGCGGCCGCACCGGCCTGGGCGGTGGCTCGGTCGGCGGCATGAAGCGCCTGATTGAACTGGCGACCCGGCAGGCCAACGAGCGCAAAACCTTCGGGCAGCCCATTTCCAGCTACGGGCTGATCAAGGAAAAAGTCGGCCGGATGGTCGTCGACTGCTATACCTCCGAAGCCGTGGTCACGATGGTCGGCGGCCTGATCGATGCCGGTTTCGAGGAATATGCCGTCGAAGCGGCGATCTCCAAGGTCTATGCCACCGAATGCCTGTCGCGAAGTGCCGACGAGGCGCTGCAGATCGCCGGCGGCAACGGCTACATGCGCGAATACCCCTATGAGCGGGTGGTCCGGGACTCCCGGATCAACCGGATTTTCGAAGGCACCAATGAGATTCTGCGCCTGTTCATCGCGCTGACCGCGATGAATGACGTGGCCAGCCAGTTGCAGGAACTGGCCAGCTCCATGAAGGGTGTGCTGAATGACCCCATCAAGGGGTTTGGTGTGTTGTCGGACTATGCGCGCAAACATGCCGGCCTGGCGACGGGCCGGGCGGAAGCCGGAAAACTGGCGAACCTGGATGAATCCATCAGGCCACAGGCGGCGATGTTTGAAAAACAGACCCGCAACCTGGCCCAGGCGACGGACCGCATACTGCGCAAGCATGGCAAGAACATCATCGGCAAACAGTTCGCCACCAAGCGCCTGGCGGACATCATGATCGACCTGTTCGTGCTGGCCTGCACACTCAGCCGGGTCCAGTCATCGATTGAAGCAGATTGGCGTTGAGAAAGCCTCCAGGGAAATCGAAATTCTGCAGGTATTCACGCGCGACGCCCGGATTCGCATCAAGCGCAACCTGCGGCGCATCGACAACAACGACGACGAATTGCTCAAAGCCCTGGCGGTGGATGCTTTCGAGGCCGAGCGCTTTCGCTGGGATACCATTTAGGGCCTGTTAACAGGCCCTAGTCCACCGCGTCCGGCGCCTGGATGCGTGAGCGCTCCGCAATGTCCCGTACAAACTTGAGAATCTGCCTGGAGGAATAACGCCGGGCAGGTTCCAGCTGGCCATCATTGGTGGTGCCGATCACCTGTCCTTGGGGATCAAAAAATACCGCCACCGGGATGCCCCGCGCCAGGCTGACGCCGAGCTCATCGGCCACGTGCCGGTTCTGGTTGAACTTGCCTACATCTACGTTGACAAATTGAAACAAGCCTTCGGTGTACTGCTCGACTTCTTTTTTGTGCAGGTTCAGGTGCAGGCTGCGGCAGTCCTGGCACCAATTGGCGCCAAAGGTCACCATGAGAAATTGCTTTTCCGCAAGCGCGTCGGCGCGGGCAGCCGCAACTTCATCAGAAGCGTCGTCATCACCGTCATAAGGCAGATCGCTTTCGTCGAGCATTCCGTAAAGTGATGGGCGGGGCCGGAACAACTCTTCGGTCAACTCAAGGTTATCCTGCTCCAGTTCCGCCAGTCTGAGCTTGCTGACTACTTCAAAATCTCCCAGCACCAGCGCAACCTGGTACAGCGCAAGGCCGCCGATCAAGCCGACCAGGAAACCGGATATTGCTGCGGATTTTTGCATTGCCCCCCAGTCTCTCCTCCAAAACCTCAAGGGTGGTTTAAGTACTAACTAACACCAATATTTCCAACTTTTTGGAAAGTCATTTGTATTCAGTATATTACCTGCCCTGCGTTGCGCAATCGCAAGGCATGTGCTAAATCTTAGTATAGGAGAGAAAAAACCCTGTTGTTCCAAAGGAGTTTCGCATGAATTTCCGACTGGTTTATCTAGTACTATTTCTTTGCACGACTATATCGTTCGATGCGATGGGATGTGGTGACAGCCTCTACCGGGTGGGCAAAGGAGTTTCCTACAGAATCTACACTGCACCGCTGCCCGGCAATGTGCTGGTCTATGGGCAAACCGAGGGCGCCAAACAGCTGGCGGAAGCACTGGCGCAGTCCGGCCACGGCGTACGCCTGGTGGATAACCAAATGGATTTGACCATGGAACTTGAAACCGGCAATTACGATGTTGTCATCGCGCCTTATAGCGAACATGCTGCCGTGGAAGCCAGCTCAGAATCCTCCAGGTCGGTCACTACCACCTATCTTCCTGTGGCCCTGGATGGTGACGAAGAGCAAATCGCAACCCAGACCTATTCGAAAGTGATGGTGGCTGATAAGGACGGGATTAAACATTATCTTAAGGCCATTCACAAATCGCTGAAAAGCAAGACCTAGAGGACCGGCTTGGTCGTGTGGGGAATAACGCCGGGAGCTCGAGGGTTGGTGCTCCGCGTTGTTGAAAAATTCAGTGCAGCGTCAATTATATTGGTCTTGCTGTCGATTCTTTACGTTCATCCGGTCCAGGCACAGAGCCAACAGAAAGGTGACGCCAGTCTTGGAATCGAGTACCAGTACATCCGTACCGGGACGTTCTACGATGCCGATTTCGAATACGATTACTGGACCACTGATTCGCACATCGCTGTGCTGTCCGGAGACTATACCTTCTCAGATCGCTGGACGGTTTTCGCCGCGCTTCCGTACGTGCAAAAACGCTTCAATGCCGGAGCACTATACGGCGGCGACCCGCACAACCCCAATGACCCCTGGTGGGTAGATTTCCAGCCACCGGATAAAAGGTTTATTGATGACGAAAAGTATCATGGGGGCTTTCAGGATCTTACGGTCGGCTTGCAATTCCTGGCCCTGGATGGCCCGCTCACAATTTCGCCGTTCATTTCCTACGGCGTGCCGACAAACGACTATCCCTTCTATGCCAAGGCGGCCATCGGCCAGAATCTCTGGAATATTCCCGTCGGCGTAGCCTTCACTTTTGTTCCGTATTTTTCAGACTGGTTCCTTCAGGGTAATGTCGCATACGTTTTTTCGGAAAAGCCGCTGGATATCAACGTTGATTACTGGCTGGGTTATCTTTCTACAGGGTATTTCTTCACGCCTCGTTTCTCGATGAATGTCTTTGTATCCGCCAAGTCTGTGCGGGACGGACTGAAATTGTCCCGGGATTACGCCCCGCCCACCTATGTTAATTACCCGGTTGATTTCGACACCGAGGAGTGGTGGCAGCACGATCGCCTGCTGGGGCACCGATTCGTCAACCTGGGGATTGGATTCGACTACTTCCTGAACGAAAAGTACCATCTATCCGGCAGCTACTTCAGGGGTGTCTATGCCGAGCAGGCCAATGAGGTCGATCGTGCCTTTACCTTTGCCCTGACCCGTTACTGGGGCGGCGGCAGACACAAGGAACTCGACTAGAGTTCGACGCCGAACTCGGCCAGCGTGTCCGGCAGCCGCTCGCGCAGCGCGGCGCGGCGTGCATCCAGGTGTCGAATGGTTTCCTGGTAAACGGGCTCATCTGCATAGCGCCGGAAACAGACCGCATCCTTGAGCACCGGATCCCATGGCAGGCGGGGACTGTTCCGGATGCGCTCCAGCCGGGCAAGGGCCTCTGCATGGAACTCCAATACTGACATGGCGCAGGCTCCGTTGGCATCCTGCCACCAGTCGATGTTCGCCGGGTGTTCGCCGCTGGTCCAGAACATGGCCAGTTCACGGGCCACGTCGATATCGCCGGCTCCGTAGGCGGCGTTCATCAGCGTTATGAATCCTTCCATGTCCGCGCTGAACCTCCGTTCCTCGAGCATGGAACCCGGCAGGCCAGCCGATTCGAGCACCAGCAGTGCAGATTCAAACTGGTCGGTCACGGTATACGCAAAGGCCAGCAGGTAACGCAGGGGCATGTCACCCGGCTCCTCGATCATCAAAAATTCGGCGATATCGATCAACTCCTCGTAACGCCGCATTCTGTAAAGCAGGCCGATGCCGGGCTCAGGCTCCAGGCTCAGCGCTGTGTCAAAGTCCCCGATCACACCATACAGTTCAGCCAATCTATGGTCATGGTCCGGGTTCCCCGGCTCCAGGTCACGAGCGCGGATGGTCCAGGCGATGGCCCGGTCAACCTGGCCAGTCAGTTCCAGAAGCTGTCCAATCAGCCGGTAGGCCTCGGGGCCATCGAACATGGTTTCGATCCTGTCAATGAGAGCCAAAGTCTTATCAGGGGTGGTCTCAATACCCAGGAACGTGCCGAGTGCACCATAGCGGGCGAGCGACAGGGGGTCGAACTCGACGGCACGTCGCAGCAGCACCTCCGTATTCTCGGTTCTTCCTTGCATCCAGCTCCAGTTGGCATAGGATTCGAGCGCATCGGGATTATTGGGGTTCAGATCAGCTGCCCGTTTGAACGCGGCGCCCGCTCCGGGCAGGCCTCGGGCAAAGTAATACAGACCCAGCGTGTATTGCACTTCAGATAGATCCGGGTTCAGTGTCAGGGCCCGGAAAATGGGTGCTTCTGCAGACTCCAGATCGCCGAGATACAGCAGTGCCCCTGCCAGGCGGCTCTGCGCCAGCGCTGAATCTGGATCCACCTCGGTCGCCTGCCGGTACAGGCGAATTGCCTCCAGCAGCGTGTCACGGTCCACTTCCTCCCGTGCACGGACTTGCTGCTCATAGTAACGGGCCAGCAGCAACAGTTCGTTTGCCGAGGCACTGCGCGTGACCGGTGGCGTCACCACCACTTCCACGTCCGGTAACAGGCGCCTGGTAACTTCCTCGGCGATAGCCTGCTGGACCGACAGGAGCTCCTGCGGTCCACGGTCGTAGGTCTCCGACCAGAGCGCCAGCCCGGTACTGCCTTCGATCAATTGCACCGAGACACGCAAGCCGTTACCGCGCCGCCTGACACTGCCCTCGACCAGCATGGCGACGCCCAGCTGTGCCGATACGGATGTGGCATCGGCCTGCCTCTGGCTGGCCACCACCGATGAGGAACGCGCTGCGATGCGCAGTCCGGCGACCTGCCCCAGCTGATCGCGCAGTTCGTCACTGAGTCCTTCGCTGAGGTACTTGTCGTCCGGATCGGTGCTGGCATTCTCGAAAGGTAGTACAGCGACACCGTTGGCAGCAATCGCCAGCACCGTTTCGCCTTGTTCGCGCTGTTCAATCGTCGGCCGGATCAGGAAGAAAAGCCCGGCGGTGCCGGCCACCAGCAGCAGCAGGGAGGCAGCGATGCTGGCCCTGCCGCGGCGGCTGGCGATGGTTGTGCGCTGCAGGCCTTCCGATGTCAGGTCGAACGTCCAGGCCAGGAACATCGCCACCGGAAATCCGACCACGAAGCCGATTACTGCCAGGGATGAGACCCATTGCGGCAGGAACAGCTGATCAACGACCGTAACAATGACCTCGGTAAAGCCCCATGCCACGGCGCCGTAGATCGCTGCAGTCTGAACGACCTTGCGCTTGCGTAGTTCACCGAAAAAAGTGTTATCCGGCATGGTTCAAAATGGATGCGCTGATTGGAGCATTAATTCAAGCATAGCTTACCCAGGGGCAATTGGCTGTCCTGCCTGGTGTTCCAGCAAAGCGTCGGCGATAGTTACATGTCGAACCATGCCGATCGCGGTGTAAGCGGCCCGTGCCTGTCCCAGCAGCTCTCCTGCTTGCTCCCGGTCGCTGTCGCCATCTCGCCAGAGCAGCATTTGTGCACGCCAGCGCAGCAATTCGGCCAAATCGAGTACGTTACCCATTTCTTCGGCCTGGCCCTTTGCCGTTTCGAAGTGTTGCTCTGCCTGCGCCCAGTTACCGGCTGCAGCCGCGGCGATGCCGGCGTGTTTTTCGGCCAATCCGAAGTTCAATACCACCCGGGTGCCCGCTCCACCCAGCTGCACTGCACAGGGGTAAAGAGACGCGCACTGCTCGCGCAGGCCGAGCACCGCGGAGGCCTCCAGTAACGCGATGCCTGCAAGCCAGGAGCCGATCTGGTTTTCTTGACCGGCGATGCATACCCGCGGTTGCAGTTCATTGATCAGCTTGTGTACTTCGGGGTTACCCGCATAGGCATACAGAAGCAGCCTGAACGCTGCCTCGATACCTTCCATGGTGCCGGCAATCGGCGTTGCGCTAATCTCATCGGAGATCCGCCGGGCGCTGTCCCAGTCCCCTTCATAGAAGTGAGCCATTCCGAGCATTTGCAACATGGGCGACTTCCACGCGAAGTCGATCGACCGGCACCAGGCGGCCCGCTCCGCAAGAACATCTCTGCCCTCCGGGATATGGCCCCTGTAGCATTGCACCATGCCATGCACGATTTTCGCATGACCTTCAGTCCCGAAGTCACCGTGTTTCCTGGCCAACGACAGTGCTTCGGGGTAGTTGGATTCCGCATCATCAAACCGTCCGTTGCACAGATAGCCCAGGAACGATGCACCAAGAGTGGTGGACAGTTCGAATGGAGAACCAACGCGGCGGACGATCGAGATGGCGCGATCGGCGGTTTCGGCATGCAAACCGGCTTTCAGCCAGTGTTCTCCCATGTACTGCTTACCCGTCAGTATGTCAACGCCAAGTAGTCGCTCTTCGCCGAGTTCCTCCGCCATGGCAATGGCTTCTTCGAGATAGTTTTTCCATACCTGGTAGTCCTTGCGTTCACCGGCGCACATGCCGAATGCCCCGAGCAGTTGGCAGCGCGCCACACTCGGTTCTTCACCGACGGCCTTGAGTCCGCGGCGGGCCATCGACTCCGCTTCCGCCATTTCATTGGCCCAGGCATGTTTGTATGCGATGTCCCAGCAGATCCGTGCAACAAGCTGGCCTTCGCCCAATTGTTCAAAGAGGGGCAAGGCTTCATTCCAGTCCCGCGCCGCCTCTTCCCATCGGCCCAGTGTGCGAAAGCCCACCCCCCTCTGATTCAGCAAAAGCGCCCGCTGTTTCGGGTTGGTGTCCAGTTCCAGTGCACGTGAGAAGGCGGCAACCGCCTCATCCGCGGCGGCGGCTGCCAGTGCCTGCTGCCCGGCCAACTCGAGAAAATGCAGTGTCTTACCGGCATCCGCGGCGGCGCCTGAGTGATAGAGATGCTGCGCGATGGCAGCCGCGTTCTTGCCGCTGTCGCCGTATTGCTGTTCCATTGCCGTCGCAATCTGCAGGTGAGTCCGCTGCAGCCTTGCCGCAGAGAGCGCATCGAGCAAAGCCTGGCGCACCAGGGCATGAGCGAATTCATAGCGGGTATCCCGCTGGCCGCTGGTCGCGAACACCAGGCCGGCGGTTTCAGCATCTTCCAGCGCATCGAGTACCTCGTCGGCAGATTCCCCGGCTGCCTTTTCCAGTACGCCGAGGTCAAAACGCAGGCCGGCCACGGCCGCGAGGGTCAGCGTTTTCACGGTCGTTTCACTCATGCGCTGCAAACGCCTTTCAATCACCAGGCGCACCCCCTCGGGCACAGCGAGTTGCTCGGTATCCAGGTCAGTCCGCCAGTTGCCCCTGGCATCGAACAGTCGTCCTTCCTCCGCGAGATGCTGATAAACAGACTTGACGAAAAAAGCGTTGCCCTCGGTTTCCCGGTGGATGATATCGACCAGTTCCCCGGGCACGCCTGCGCCGCCCAGACTGCCCAGCAGTGCGGCGACATCGTCGCGGCTCATCTGCCGCAGCGGAATGCGGGTGACAAAATCCTGCCGGGACAGCTGCGCGAGGGCTCTTTTGAACGGCTCACCCATATCGGCGGCAACGTCCCGGTAAGTGATGATATACAGGATCGGCATGCGCGGCACCTGGGCGGCCACGTGCTCGAGCAGCAGGATGCTCGATTCATCCGCCCACTGCAGATCATCGAGCAGAATCACCAGTGGACAGGCCTTTCCAAGCCGTTGGGTGAATTCGAGCACGGCGTTAAACAGGTACCGCTGCTGTTGCTCGGGCGGCAGTTCCATCGGCTCGGGAATATCCGGGAACAGTCGGCGAAGGTCCGGCAACAGGCGCACGATCTCCGGGGCTGTGTCGCCGAGCGCGCTCCTCAGAATCGCCGGCGGCAGGGCGCGGGTAATGTCTTCCAGTATTTCGGTGCTGGTGATGAACGGTGCGCCGTGTTCTTCATAGGCATGACCCACCAGCGGCAGCATACCGCGCTGCAAACCCATTTCCAGTGCCTCTTCGCACAGACGTGTTTTACCGACACCGGGCTCGCCGCTGATCAGAACGATGCTGCCGGCGCCACCGGCTGCCTGGTCGAGTTTGGCGGCCAGTATCTGTCGTTCGTTAACGCGGCCGATAAACGGAGTGAGTTGCGGCCGCCCCAGGTCCAGTTGCGATATGTCGATGACGCCAAGCTCGGAAAACTCGAACTGCTTGCCGGCTGCGGTATCGTCCGCACCGGTGGAAACAATTCCGCCGGGCGTGATATCGAACATCCAGGAAAGAATAAGCGCCAGCGGAAAGCCGAGGATCAGGGTTATGACCAGGGCCTTGCCCGCCCAGGTGGGAACATCCAGCAGGCCAAACACCGTATCGCCGATCTGCATCAGCACCCAGGCGCCAATCGCATAGGCGATAACGACGCGCACTACCTTGCGCCGCCGCAATTCAGCCCAGGAGATTTTCACCGGTATCGTCCTATGCTTGTTGGCCCGATGTCCTTCAGGGTGGGTGTGCCCATCTGCGCCATGACCATAGCCAGTTCCGCATTGAGTATGTCTAAAACCTTTTCCACGCCGGGCTGGCCGAAGGCAGCCAGCCCCCACAGGTAAGCCCTGCCGATACACACGGCGTCCGCTCCCAGCGCCAACGCTTTGAAGATGTCGGTACCGCGGCGGAAACCACTGTCGATCATGACCGGGATTTCTCCGTTAACGGCCGCAACGACCTCCGGCAGGCTGTCCAGGCTGCCCCAGCCACTGGCTTCAGCCCGGCCGCCGTGGTTGGAGACGATCACGGCGTCGGCGCCGCTTTTCAGTGCGCTTTCCGCGTCTTCTGCGGTCACGATACCTTTGACTACCACTTTCATCTTGCTGATGCTCTTCAGCCGGGCGATATAGTCCCAGGTCATTTCCGGGGTTTCGAATTCAGCGCCTTTTGCACCGGTATCCTGGTACATGGGCTTCCGATCCAGCCAGGAATCTTCGCGGGATGGATCATGACAGGCGGAACAGTCGCGATCGTCCAGCCTGATATAACGCGCCAGGTCGATGCGGTTGCTGTCGACGTTCAGGTCTACCGTCAAAACCAGGACTGGCGCCCCAGCTTTCTCCGCCCGTCTTACCATCTTTTCCCCAACCGACCCGTTCGACGTGGGATATAACTGGAACCAGACCGGCGCGCCGCGCGCTGCGATCACGTCCTCGATGGAAGTGGTGCTCACGTTGGACAATATTTGCAGGTGATTGCGCGACCTGGCTGCGCGGGCAGTGGCCAGTTCACCGTCCGGGTGGAAAGCGCGCTGGCTTCCGGCCGGGGCTATGATGATCGGCGAAGCCAGGCTCTGATTGAGTAATTCCAGTGACATGTCGATCGCGCTGGTATCGACCATGCGCATGGCGCGCAGATACAGTTTGTCAAAAGCCGCCCGGTTGGCACGCAGGGTTTCGTCCGCGTCAGTACCGGTTGCCAGGTAGCCCCAGTGCGCCGGCGGCAAGACCTGTTCGGCCACCCGTTCGAAATCGAAAACATCCAGCGCGTCTTCAGGCGAGGAAACCGGGCCCAACAGTGATCCGGATACTGCGCTGGCCAATAATTGTCCCGGATTGAGGCCGGCGAACAATGGGCTGGCGGCGAGGAACTGGATAAAACGGCGGCGGGCAAGCAGGTTGTTGTTCATGGTTTTGGTTTCCAGCGACAGGCCAGGTAGATAAACGGCGTGTCGATCACGGCGATGGCGAATTTGAATACGTACTTGGCCCCTGCCAGAGATAAAGCGGTGACCAGGTCGACCAGGCCCCACCATACCACCAGGCCGTAAATCAGCGTATCGATGGCTTGCGAGAGCAGCGTGGAACCGGTATTGCGCAACCACAGGTGCTTTCCGTCGGTCGCCTCACGGATGCGGTGGAATACCCACACGTCGAACGACTGGCTGAGCAGGTAGGCCAGCAGTGAGCCGAGCACGAAGCGCGGCGTGTAGTCGAACAGCGTCACCGTTGCGGCGTGCACCGACTGCGCAAAGGACGCCGTTTCAGGTCTCGTGGAGGGCAGGAACTGCATGCTGATCTGCGTCATCACCACCAGGGTGATGCTGATGAAAAAACCCAGCATTACGGCTTTCCGGGCTTCAGCTTTACCGTATTTCTCGCTCAGCAGATCCGTTGCGAAAAAAATGCTGGAATACAGAATCACGCCCATGCTGGTCTGAAGGCCGGCGATCACGGTCAATTTCGGCCCCATGATATTGGCCAGCAGCAGGCTGAAAATCACTACTCCGTAAAGGCCGGTCCGGCCAAACAGGCGATAGCACAGCACGGCGAACCCGAGGTCGGTGAGAACCGTCAGTATCCACAGCAGCAGTTGGTGTTGGCCCAGGTAGTCGATGGGGTGACAGTTTGCTTAAAAAAGTGCCGGTCTACAATAAATCCGCGATAATCGATGCATGAAAAACCTGCTGAAAGACATCCCCCGCAGTGTGCATGAAGAGCTCTTCGAGACGCTGGTCGGGAACGAAAGCATCCACATTGAACGGATCGTCTCAAGGGGGCACACGACCCCCGCCGGCGAGTGGTATGATCAGGATCGAAGCGAGTTTGTGGTCGTACTGAAAGGCTCCGGCAAGCTGGAGTTCGAGGACGGGCGCAAGGTGCGCATGGAAGTTGGGGACTGGCTGGAGATCCCGGCGCGGGTCAGGCACCGGGTGGCGTGGACGGCCCCGGATAGCAATACAATCTGGCTGGCCGTGCACTGGGATTAGAGCCAGGGATTGTTGGAGCGACCCATGCTCGCGACCTGACCTTTGGTGCAATCGCGGGTATCAGCTCCTATTCGGGTCGGACCAGCCTACTGCCCTGATTTCACGGGCAAAAACCGATAAATTTTGGTGTCAGAACGGCTTAAACAGGCTATTTTGCTATCGAAAACCAAGTTCTGAGGAATTTATGAGTTTTACTTAGGAGATATAAATGAGTAGAGCTTGGTTTTTAGTGTCAAAATTGCAGACCTAAGGCTTAATTAGAAGCTCATGGCCTAAATTTTGCTAATAAAATCAGAGAATTACGGTGGTCCGACCCCATCCGTTACCGTGGCCGTGCCGAAACCGCACTCTCTACATTGCCTGCACGCGCCACGGCATTCCGAGCGCGCTTCTTCGCCTACGGCGAAACCGCACTCTCTACATTGCCTGCGCTGCGCCACTCTGACAATCGCGAGCATGGCTCGCTCCTACATGGCAGAATAAGGCCCATGCAAATTACAACCTCCCAGCCATGACCTTCTTTGCCGAACTCAAGCGCCGCAATGTGTTCCGGATCGGCGTGGCTTATGTGCTGTTCGCGTGGGTGCTGCTGCAGGGCGCCGACTTCGGCCTGGACCTGGTCGGTGCGCCGAACTGGATCATCCAGGCGCTGTCGGTCGTGGCGGCCGTCGGCCTGCCTGCCGCGCTGGTCATCGCCTGGGCTTTCGAGTTGACGCCCGAGGGTCTGAAGCGTGAAAAGGATGTCGACCGCAGCCAGTCCATCACCGCGCAAACCGGCCGCAAGCTGGACCGCGTAATCATCGGCGTGCTGACAGTGGCCGTCGCATACTTATTGATCGACAAGCTGGTGCTGCAGGACTTGACCGATGCCCGGGATGCAGCTCCCGTTGCGGTCCAGGTGGCTGACCCGGCAAAAGACATCGCTCCAGCGCCCGAACTGGGTCCTTCGGTCGCCGTATTGCCCTTCGTCAATATGAGCGGCGACCGGGACAACGAATACTTTTCCGATGGGCTGACCGAAACGCTGTTGCACATGCTGTCGCAACTACCCGGGCTGCGTGTTGCCGCGCGCACGTCCTCGTTTGCCTTCAAGGGGCAGAATGTCGGCATCGGTGAAATCGCAGCCGCGCTGGGTGTTGCCAACGTGCTGGAAGGCAGCGTGCAGAAAGCCAACGATCGCGTGCGCATTACCGCCCAGCTGATCCGCGCGGATGATGGGTTTCATGTCTGGTCGCAGAACTACACGCGCCCATTGGAGGACATCTTCGCCATCCAGGATGAAATCGCAACAGACGTGGCGGAAGCCTTGGGCAGCTCCCTGCTCGGCACCACCAGGCCCGACCTGCACGGCGTCAATACCAGCGACCTGACCGCCTATGACAGCTACCTGAAAGGCCTCGAGCAGCAGGCGATGTACTCCTATGGCGGCCTGGGCTTCGCCGAAAACCATTTCAAACAGGCACTGGCGCGCGACCCTGGCTTTACCGAGGCTCGCCTGGCGCTGATCCGCAACTATCTGTTCAAGTTCTCCACCGGCCTGATCAATAAGGACGAGGTCCGCGCAGCCGCTGATCCACTGATCCGCCAGGTGCGCGAGCAACAGCCGGATAATCCGCTGGCCCGCGCCCTGGAGTTGTCGCTGAAGCTGCAGGTTTTCGATCCCTCGGAGAGCGCAGAATCCATGCAGGGCAATGTCAATGAACTGCAGGATCTGCTGCAGGTGCTGCCCAACGACTCGATGATTCGCATCAACCTGGCGGCAACCCTGCACAATTATTTTGGCAACTCGGACCGAGCGATCGAAGTGCTTCAGGCCGGCCTGATGATCGACCCGCTGGAAGCGGAACTGCACCGCTGGCTGGGCCGGATATACACCCAGGATCGTCGCCTGGACGAGGCTCGCGCCTCCTTGCAGCGCAGCCTGGAACTGGCCCCGGAAAATCCCAACGTCTATAGCACGATGGCAGAGCTCGAGGCCGGAGCCGACGACTTCCCTGCCGGGCTCGACTGGATGCGCCGGGCTACCCTGGTCGACCCCCAGGACCACGAGTTGCCCGCGAACATCGCCCGCCAACTGTATCGGCTCAGGCTGCCCGAAGAGGGCGATTTCTGGCTGGCCCGCGTCCGGGCGCTGGCGCCCGCATCAGGCCTTACCCGCAGTATCGAGGTTGAGCGCGCAGTTGCGCTGGGGGATACGGAGCAAGTCATCGCGCTGGCCTCCGCGATCATCGCCGACCAGGTCGAAGACCGCCAGGGCGCTTTCGGTGAGACGATGTATTCCTACATCGACACCATGCTGCAGGCCGGCAGGGCACGGGAGGCCTATGATTTCCTGGTCAGTGTGCGGCCGGAAATCACCAACTACGAGCAAATTACCCCGGACATCCAGGGCCTGATCATGCAATGGGCGGCCATCGACGCCATGACCGGTTTCGAATCGTTTGAAAATCGCAAGGCGGCATGGCAACGATTCACCAGCGGCATGGATGCGGTGGGTTTTCCGTGGAAACAGGATCCTGCCGACGAAAACTATACCTGGGATTACCTGATGAACGGCGAGGTGGAGCAGGCGATCGACCACTACCTCGAGTACGAACTCAACGAACCGCTGGCGCTGAACCTGGATCGTCACCGCAAACTTCATTACCACATTTTCGGCCCGGTCTACGAAGACCCGCGCGTAGCCGCCAAATTGACCGAGGACGCCGAGCGCTACGCCGAAGTCCGCGAAGAAGTCCGCACCATGCTGCAACGCCCGGAATGGAACAACCCGTGAGCGCCTTGCGCGAGCGAGCCACGCTCGCGATGATTTTTATTTTCTTCGCAAGCGCAGTTGAAGCCGAAACGCCAGGCCCAATGCCGGCCTGGATGGCTGGCCACTGGTGCGTCGATATCGGAGAAGAAAAAGTGGAAGAACTCTGGCTGCCGCCCCATGGCAATGTCATGCCCGGCCCGGGCCGAACCCTGAACGCACGACCGGGTTTGAATATCTGCGTATCGTCGATCCCGACGGTATTCAACGTTTCATAGCGCAACCCGGTGGAAAACCGCCGACAAGCTTCGGGCGGACCGCTGGCGGACCTGGCGATAACGGCGAAGAATCCGTGATCCGTTTTGACTACAAGCCCTGCGGCTCACAGGCCCCTGAAGATGTTGATGCAAAATCCATTCGATTGGCTCGAGAAAGTTCTAACCAGTCCATTGGCGATTGAAAACGGCACCTGGGTGGGCACCATGACAACCCCGAACGGCGGCCTGGAAAGAGGTGGGCAATACACGGCGGCCTGGAGAAAAACCGACGGCGCGTGGAAAATCTACTCAGAGCTGTTCGTCGTGCTCTACGTAAACAACCCGTAGGAGCGATTTCAATCGCGAACGAGCCGCCGCACTCCATCAGTGCTTCTTCGCTAGCGGCAAAACCGCCCTTACGTTAATGGTTCCAGCCCAAGCTCGGCGCGTTCCGCGTTGACGCGTTCCCTCATGTCGGCCTGGATTTTTTCGTAGCGCGGATCGCCTGCGAGAACGGCCATCTCCGGCCAGGCCGTTTCGAACCGCACACTGAACACGAGCCCCGCCTCAGAGGCTTGCTCCAGCAGGTCCAGCGCCCGCTCCTGGTCTCCGGAAAGCAGGTAGTAACGGGCTTCCTCGGGCAGGAAGTAGCTGGCGGCGACGCCCTGCTCGATGGAACTGTCGTGGGCTGCCCGCACCCGCGCCATGGCGTCGTTGAACCGGGATTCATTTCCTGCCGTTGAATAGGCCCGGGCAATCCGCAACATGCTGGAATAGCCGGTGCCGTCACTCGGGTATTCGCTTTCGAACGCGGCAAGATCCGGCCAACGGGACTCGACAAATTCGATCAGCTGCTCATGCTGGTTGTTCCGGTCCAACTGGCCGATCAACCGTTCAACGAAGCCCTGGCTTGCCAATTCCGTGGCGATGATCATGGCTTCTTCTTTCCGGTTCAAAACCGACAGCGCCAGGGAGCGGTGCCACGGGTTCCCGACTTCAATCACCCGCTCGAATTGCCCGGTTTGCAGCAGGCTAACGCCCAGGAAACTTTTTATCACAGCGTCACTGGGCTGGGATTCCAGCGCCGATACCAGCAAAGGTATGGCTTTTGACGGCTTGCCCATCGATATCCAGGTATTTGCTTCCGCCTGGAGGATCTGGGGGTCATTGGGCAGAAACGGCCGGATACGCTCCAGCAGGGCCCATGACTTGTCCTGCATGCCAAAGAAATTGTATTCAGTGATGAGGTTGCCGTAACCCGGTGGATACAGCGGGTCGCGTTCAACCATCTCTTCAAGGATCGCCATGGCGCGCCTGTTGTCGCCAGTTTGTCCGTAAATGACCTGCAGCCAGTTGCTCGCGTCGATCAGGTTGGGATTGATGGCCAGGGCCTTTTCCAGCGCCTCGATGCCTTCGCGGTGCTCCGTGGGATTATTGGAGTGGTACAGGCCAATGCCCGCCCAGGCTTCGGCCAGCCGGGGATCGAGTATCAGGGCTTTGTCCAGGTAGCGCCGTCCCTGGACTCCCGCATCGGCAATCGACATGTCACCGTAGTTCCGCTCGGATGAAAGCAGGGCCGCGATACCGCGCTGCGCATAGGCCGGCGCATAATCAGGGTCCTTCGCAATGGCCTTGTCCAGAAGCTCGGCGGCTGATTCAATCGACAGCCGTTTGCGCTCGTAAATGCGCTGGCGCGCCAGCAGGTAGAGATCATAGACTTCAGAATCGGTTCGTGCCGAGGCCTCGATTACAGGTTCCGATTCAATGCCGATAAGCGCCGCTTTCAGTTGTTCCAGGATGGCCGAGGCGATCTCGTCCTGGATCGCGAATACATCGTCCAGTTCGCGATCGTAGGTTTCGGACCACAGGTGAAAGCCGTCGTCCACCTGGATCAGCTGCGCGGTGATGCGGACCTTGGCGCCCGACTTGCGCACCGAGCCTTCGAGGATGTGCTCCACGCCCAAAGCTTCACCAATCTGTCGCAGGTCCTGGTTGTTGCCCTTGAACGCGAAAGAAGACGTGCGCCCGGCGACTTTGAGTTCCTTGACCTTTGCGAGGGAATTGAGGATCTCCTCGGAAATGCCATCGGAGAAATACTCCTGTTCGGCATCCGAGGACATATTCACAAAAGGCAGCACGGCAATCGATTTTTCCCTTTCCCCGGGAGCGTCCTGGGCCGTTTCCGGCGGGAGCGCGGTTTCCGTCGTTTCCCGGCCCGGCATGAAACGGTCGAACAACAGCAATACCACCGCCAGGGCCAGGATCACGATGATGGTGCGGTTCAGTTTTTGCCCGGTCTGGTGGGTGATCGACTGGCTGCGGTCAACGTCTTTTTCTTTCTTGAGCCCTTCGGGGGTCATTTCGAAAGCCCAGGCGAAGACCAGTGGCCAGCGGAAAGCCCAGCGCCAGCGCCAGCATGATAACCTGGAGGATCCAGGCTGGCGCATCGATACTTTCCAAAACGATGTCTGCCAGCTGCAGGGCCACCCAGGCCGTGACCAGGTAAGCGGCGGCAACGCGAAACACGTTGCGGCGTTTGAGTTCCTCGATAAAGCTCATATGCTCACCGGTTCCAGGCCAAGCTCGGTGCGTTCCGCGTTCATATGCTCGAACATGCGCGCCTGGATGGCCTCGTATTCAGGGTCGCCTTCCAGCACTTTCAGCGCGTCCCAGCCGAACGAGAATTTCGTTCCCAGCAACAGGCCATTATCGACCGCGTCGGCCAGCAGTACGATGGCGCGGTCCCGCTCGCCGGAAAGGGTGAAATAAACCGCTTCGCTGAATGAGAAGAAGGGTTGCCTGTATCCCAGTTCCCGGGCGGTATCCAGCGCCGAACGGGCATGGGCCATGGCTTCGTCGAACCGTTCAGCATTTCCCAGGCTGCTGTAAGCAAAAGCAAGGTCCAGCAGACTGGGGATGTCGCCTCTGCCCAGTGGTGGGTATTCCTTTTCGAATGCGTCCAGGCTGGCCCAGCGCTCCTCGAAAAACCGGATGGCCTCAGCCTGCCTGCCGGAATTGGCCAGCAATGCGATCAGCGTGGTGACGTCTTCGCCCGAGTTGGCCAGCTCCCAAGAGAGAATGTTGGCTTCTTCCCTGCGGTCCAGAACCCAAAGCGCGAAGACGCGATGCCAGGGGACAGCGGCTTCTTCGGCCAGCCGCTCAAATTGTCCGGTTTGCAGCAGGCCGTAACCGTGCATCGCCATGTTCGGGCCGTTATCGGGCTGAATTTCCAGGGCCCGTTCATTCAACAACAGTCCCTTTGCGATATTTCCATTGGCGTACTGGATACCGGCTTCCATGCGCAGGAGAAACGGATCATTCGGCATGAAGGGCCGGACCTTATCGACCATTGCCTGCGCCTTGTCCAGCTTCCGTTGCTGGATGAAATAGTTGTTGAGATTGGCGATACCCGGCCGGAACAGCGGATCCCGCTCATTCATCTGCTCGAGTATCTGTATTGCCTCGGACAGCCTGCCGGCATTGGCATAGGCGTTCTGCAGCCAGTTGCTGGCGTTGATCAGGTTGGGGTTGATGGCCAGGGCTTTTTCCAGGGCGTCGATCGCCTCGTCGTTTTTACCCGGCGTATTCAGGTAGTACAGCCCCAGCCCGGCCAGCGCCTCACCAAGCTGCGGGTCCAGGCTAAGCGCCTTGTCCAGGTACAGCCTGGCCTGGGTCTGGGATTGTTCCTTGGGAAGGACGCCGTATTGCTCGTCTGCGAGTAACAGTGCGGTGATGCCGCGCTGCGCATAGGCGGGCGCGAAATCCGGCGCAATGGCAATGGCCTGGTCCAGCAAGTCAGCCGCGTCTTCGAGCGAAGGACGGCTGCGCTCATAGATTCTCTGCCGGGCCAGCAGGTACTTGTCATAGGCTTCCGCATTTACCGCCGGCGTGGCGATGACGATCTGTTCGCCGTCCAGCAACTGTGCTTTCAATTGCGTCAGAATCGCTGTGGCAATCTCGTCCTGGATGGCAAACACATCGTCCAGTTCCCTGTCGTACGTGTCCGACCACAAGTGAAAGCCGTCATCCACCTGGATCAGCTGCGCGGTGATGCGGACCTTGGCCCCCGCCTTGCGCACCGAACCCTCGAGGATGTTTTCCACGCCCAGGGCTTCGCCGATCTGGCGCAGGTCCTGGTTCTGGCCCTTGAAGGCGAAAGAGGAAGTCCGCCCGGCCACCTTCAGTTCCTTGACCTTGGCGAGGGAATTGAGGATCTCTTCGGAAATGCCGTCTGAAAAATACTCGTTGCTGGCATCGTCGCTCATGTTAACGAACGGCAGCACCGCGATGGATTTTTCCCTCGGCCCCGTTACGGCCTGCTCTGCCTGGGTGCTTTCTGTGGTCCGCACCAACTCGGCATCGCGGCCAGGAGCCAGCACGAACTTGTCATACGCGAAGTAACCCAACGCCAGGATCAACGTGAAGATGATGGCCATGTTGAGTTTTTGCCCGGTTTGCTGGGTAATGGACTGGCTGCGGTCGACGTCTTTTTCTTTCTTGATACCATCCGGCGTCAGCTCGAAGGCCCAGGCAAAAAACAACGCCAGCGGGAAGCCCGCAATCAGCACCAGAAGGATCGTCTTGATCACCCAGTTGGGCACACCAAAAGGCTCCAGGAAGACGTCCGTGACCTGCGCAACCAGCCACGCCAGCACGACATATGCCGTGCCGACCTTGAAGACATTGCGCCTTTTCAGCTCCTCAAACAGCCTGGGCATTTTTTATCCCTTTGATTGATGACTCTCCGTATTGATACGGCTGTACGCGCAGATGATAGCATTGTTGATAGCGAAGTAACCCCGAGGTTATTGTTAAATCACGGAATCATCCGTGAATAGCAGGTCGCGAATGAATTCGCTCCTACGGGCGTGTAGCAGCGATTTTAATCGCGATAAAATAAGAGAGGCAAACAAATGCCAGGCAAAGATAGTTACGAAGGCGGCTGCACCTGCGGCGAAGTCCGCTACTGTATGAGAAAAGCGCCGATGTTCGTGCATTGCTGCCACTGCCGCTGGTGCCAGCGCGAAACCGGAACCGCGTTTGCCCTTAACGGTCTCGTGGAAGCCCGGGACGTGACCCTTCTGCAAGGCCGGGTGGAGATCGTCGACACGCCTTCGAACAGCGGCAAAGGCCAGCGTATTTTCCGCTGCCCGAACTGCAAAATCGCCTTGTGGAGCAACTATGGTGGTGCCGGGGACGCCGTTCATTTCGTCCGCATCGGCACGCTGGATAATCCGGACGCGTTTCCGCCGGATATCCACATTTTTACGTCCTCGAAACAGCCCTGGGTGAACCTGGAGGGTGGTGCGCCCGCGGTTCCGGAATACTACCGGAGGAGTGACTATTGGCCAGCGGAAAGCGTGCATAGGTATTATGAGGCGATCGGGAAAGAACCAGGAGTCGTGGTCCGATGAGCAAGCAACACCTCCAGGCTAAAGTGAGTCAACTGTTCAGGGATTGCGTCCGGGCGCATGAAGCGGCCTTCCCGGCGGCCAATGGCGAAGACCCCGAATGGCCCGCCTGGTACGCGAACTGCCTGCAGAGACCGCTGGAGCAGGCGTTGGACACGGAGTTCTCCCAGAGCCACCTGATTTATTGCCTCATGAACGCCGACTTTGAGCACACCGCGCGCGCACCCGATACCGATCTGGCCGATTATTTTGCGGCCCAGTTCATCGAGCACTATGCGCCCAGCGAAACCGCTACCACGGACAAGCTGGCCCTGTACACTTCACCCGGCTGCCCGTTCTGCTGGCGCGTTACCGATGTCATCGACCGCATGGGCCTGGACGTTGAAATGCGCGACGTCATGGTCAGCCGGGAGCGGCGTAATGAACTGGTCCAGGCCCGTGGCCGCGCCACCGTGCCGGTGCTGTGGATCCAATCGCCCGACGGCAGCGAGCGCTGGATGCCCGAGTCGATGGACATCATCCACTACCTGCAGCACATGTACGGATAGGTAAGGGGGTCGGACTAAAGGGGTAAGGGGGTCGGACCTATCATAACTAATTGAAAATTAAGAATTAAGACTCGTATTCAAGCTGAATTTAGAGGTTAAAAGCACAATTTCTTTATCAATATTGCTGGTTTTAGCCACAACTAGTTGTAAGAGAATATTCGTTGTCAGTAAGACATTAAACGACCAAATACACGGCCGAATGGTCGATTTAAGGACAAAAATAATGCATTTCGGAATGAAATATCTAATATTTACAGCAAGATGCGCTGGTCCGACCCAATTCTCCCAATTCTCCTCGCCCTTTGCTGCGGGCTGTTGATCTCCTGTGACGGAGTAGTTACGCCGCCACAGGAACCGTCGGCTGAAAACCGTGCCGGACTCGAACAGACCGTTGAACGCACCGAAACCCGGAAAATGCACGCTTTCATGGACGAGGTGTACGAACGTAACGTGGCGGCCCGGCCTGAGTGGGAAACATCACTGGGCAGAAAGACCGACCGCCAGGGCGAGTGGAACGACCGCTCCGATGCCTATGCCGACAGCCAGCTCGAGCTGGCCCGGCTGGACCTGCAGTACCTGCGCGAACACTTCGATTACGCTGCGCTGGATGACAACGGCAAGCTGAGTTACGACCTGTTCGTCTACAACATCGAGCAGGACCTGCAAGACGCGGCCTGGCGCCGGCACGATTACGTGGTGGACCAGTTCAACGGCCAGGTTGCCGACCTGTTTGCCTTCCTGCAAAACCAGCACACGGTCGAGAACGAAAAAGACGCCGAAGATTACGTCAAACGGCTCGCCGGGATGCGTGAAGTTTTCGAAGAGCTGGCCCGGCAACTCCGGGACCGCTCCGACTTCGGCGTCGCCACCCCGGCTTTTGCCTACGCGGATATGATCGCTGATGTGGGGAGTATGACCAGCGGTGCGCCGGTCACTGATGACGGACGCAACAATCCACTTCTGACAAATTTCCGCAGCAAACTCGACGCCTTGCAGCTGGGTGAGGAAGCTTACACGCAACTGGACAATGCAGCCGTTGCAGCACTGCGCGGGCCGTTCAGTGAAGGCGCCGGCGTATTGATGGCGGAACTGCTGTATCAGCAGACCCTGATGCAGGAAAGCCTGGGTGTGTGGTCACTGCCTGATGGTGATGACTACTATCGCAACCGTATCCGCCACCACACCACGCTGGATCTCACCGCTGAGGAAATACACCAGGCTGGGCTGGATGACGTGGCTCGGATCCACGCGGAAATGAGGGAAATCATGAACCGGGTGGGCTTCGAAGGCAGCCTGCGGGAATTCTTCGACTTCGTGCGCACCGACCCGAACAATTTCTATGAGAATTCAGATGCAGGGCGCGAGGTGTTCCTGGCCGAGGCGCGGGCCCAGGTGGCCGAAATCATGGCTGTCGCCGACCAGTATTTCAATATCCTGCCCGAAGCGGGCCTGGAAGTGCGGCGGGTTGAACCCTGGCGTGAAAATTCGACCTCCATCGCCTTCTACGTTCAGCCCTCCGAGGACGGCAGCCGGCCCGGCATTTACTACGCCAACATGAAGGACATGGCGAACTTCCAGAAATACGTGTTCACCGCCATCACGTATCACGAGTCCGTTCCCGGGCACCATTTCCAGATCGCCAACGCGATGGAACTTGAGGACATGCCCGAATTTCGCAAAAACGGAGGCTATGGCGCCTATACCGAAGGCTGGGCCCTGTATGCGGAACAGCTGGCAAAGGAAATGGGTTTTTACCAGGACCCGATGCGCGATTTTGGCCGGCTGCAGGATGAAATCTGGCGCTCGGTGCGCCTGGTCACCGATACCGGCATCCACGCCATGCACTGGACCCGGCAACAGGCGATTGACTACTTCCGGGAAAATACCCCGATTTCAGAAGGTGACATCGTGACCGAGGTGGAACGCTTTTTCGTCAACCCCGGCCAGGCCCTGGGCTACAAGATGGGCATGATGAAAATCCTGGAATTGCGCGAGCGCGCCCGCGAAGCGCTGGGTGAACAATTCGATATCCGCGCCTTCCACGACGTGGTCATCGGGCGCGGCGCGATGCCGCTGCCGGTCCTGGAGCAGCAAGTCGAGGCCTGGATAGAGGAGCAGCGCAGGTCTGGAACGTACTAACCTGCATTTAGCGCCGAAATGACATTTTTTGGATCATTCCGGATGGCGGTTAACAGGGCGGCAGCGGCCCCAGCAGGCACACGCGCACCTTGCTCCCAGTTTCTCAAGGTTTTTACACTCACATGGACCAGGGCAGCAAACTGTGCCTGACTCAAATTCAGGTTTTGTCGAATTCGCTGAACATCCAGGGCGTTAACTGTGAAGACCCTGGATGGCTGCAGCTCACCACGATGTATCTGTCCCGCTTCCTTGACGGACGCAAGCAGTTCTTTGAATAGTTCGTCTTTCACACTAAATACTCCGGAACTCCTTTTTTATGAGTTCACCAAGTAGAGCAATATGCTCTTGGGATAAATTATTCACCTCACTTTTCGCATAAGCGAGCAACATGAAAATCTGGCTGCTCTGCTTTTGCCAGTAATAAATGACCCGGATACCACCGCGTTTCCCTCGGCCAGGAGTCATCCAACGAATCTTCCTGCAACCACCACTTCCGCGAATTATGTTTCCCGTCGCCGGCGAATCCACAATTCATTGCTGCAATTTGCTGTAGCTATCCTCGGAGAGCAGGTTTTTAATCTGCCGAGTGAAAACAGGCGTCTCTATGAAAATCACATCAATACTACCCCATTGGGGTATATACAATCAATGGTGAGTATTTTGTTGGACATCAACGGCTACCGTGCCTGCAACAACAGCCGGTTTAAATGGCGAGATCAACCTCAAGCTTGTAAGAAAACACGGATTGATGCATAGGGAGATGGGGGAACGAGATGTATTCCCTCGAAATAAAAGAACGGACAGAAACTACCTGAGCGCCACCTGGTAACTCACCAACACCTGCTCGAAATCGGAGCCAAACCGGGTGATGACGCCATTCCCGTAACCGATCTTGATGGCGTGCCGGCCGCGAAACGGGACCACGATGGTCCCGCCAACTTTAAGATTTCGCTGGGTGTCATTGAGCGGGTTCCCGTCGATGGTTTGACGCCCGCCCGCAAACCAGGTGAGGTCCAGCGATGCCCAGAGGCCGGGCCGGATGCGCTTGATCAGGTTGGTTTGCACGGAGTAAATGGGCTTTTGTTCTTTCTTGCCCGCAATGAAGGCATCGTCGTCACCGAAGAACCACGCCCCAGCCGTGAGTTCCAGCATCCACTTGGGCCTGAGCGGGATGATGGCGCCGAGTTGCGCCCTGACCGCCCAGCGGTTGGTTCCGACGTTGACCAGCCGGTTCGGGTCGTAGCTTCCCGTGGGGACGACCACCTTCAGGCTTGCGCCGAGGATCAGGTGCGGATCGGCGCGCAATGCCATGAATTCTTCCCGCGTCATGGAGGGTGCGCCGCGCAGATTGACATTCAGACTCACGCTGAAATCGCCGAAATCACTGAAATCGCGGCTGGCCGGGGTTTCCGCCAGGAGGCCTTTCGTTGTCCCCCACGCGTAGGGCAGTTCCACCAGGAGATTGCTTGTACGGCCCCACAGTCCCAGGGTCTGCACATAGGCCAGGATGCCCGAGTTGACCTTGGAATCCGCGCCGGTGATTGGAATGGAGGAGTCAAACAGCACGTCGCCGGATGCATAGGAATACCCGGTGACGAAAACCCGCGTGCCCTTGGGCGCCGGCCAGTAAATCCGCGGGGTCAACTCCTGCGCAGCGCAGTCAACCGCCCACAGGCTGCAAACGGCAAAACAGATTAACAAGCGCCATCGATTCATCGCAAACATGCTTGATCCCCGCTTTGGCGATTATATCAGCAGCCAAAAATTTGGGATCAGGGTAAAAATGAATGGGGTCAGAGTTTTTTACTCTGACCCCATTCATCAAGCGTTGCAGGAAAAGGGAGGTCAAAAACCCCCCTTTTTTTGCGCGTGATCAAGCCGTTGCCGGAACCAGTATCTTGCGCTGCGCCCGGATCATCAGGATGAACAGGATGGCGTACCAGGTCACCGCGAAGGGGCCGACGTCGGGCAGGCCCACGTTGATCGGCGGGGTGGGGAACGTCCAGATGTTCAGGACCAGGCCACCGACGCCGAGGAACAGGCCGATGCCGCCGAACACACGCCCGAATGCCGGGTGCTTCATCAGGCCCAGCGAGAACAGGATGATGGTGGGCAGGATGAACATGTCCCAGGCCACGTCCAGGCCCAGTTGCACCGAATCGACCGCGCGCCAGATATTGATCTGGCTGGCCTTCATTGCCTCGTCCAGCGGCGTGTAGAAACGCTCCATGTAGGATACCAGCGACATCTGCACGGTCAGCATGGCGCTGACCAGCACCGGCGCGCAGATGCCCAGGATTACGGCCAGCTGGGTAGTGAAGGCCGGCCGGTGCCGCGACAGGAAATGATACAGGCCGATGTGGCCCACCAGCAGGAACAGCGGCATGATCAGCGCGAGCACGGTCGACAGCCGGTCCGGCAGGGGCAGCAATGCCACGCCCATGAAAACGACCGAAAAAATCAATCCGCACCAGGCGCCGTATTTGATCCAGTCGTCCGTAATGAGATTATTGAAGTTTGCGTTTTGATGCATTTGGGGCTCTCCTTCCAGCAGTGGGTGTGATTCCATGCTAGACAGGCCAGCCCCTGTCAGCCAGCGTATTTAAAGGCTTTGGGACGAATTTTGCCCCTCGAGGGACGATTGTCCCGGCCGGTTCAGCCCGGTGCTTGCTCCGTGCCCAGTTTCTCGAGGATGTTGGCGGTCCAGGCGCGCGAGACCGGCACCGTGCGATCTGCCCCTTCCAGCGTGAGTTGCAGTCCGTGACGGTTGCCCCGGCATCCGCGCACCCGCGCCAGGTTGACCATGAACGAGCGGTGGCAGCGGAGCAGCAGCGGCTCGTCCAGGATCTTTTCCAGGCGCTTCAGGCTGGAGCGAATCAGGCTGGCCCGGCGGGCGCCGCCCTCCATCCAGGTGACCGCCACGTAGTTGTCCTGGGATTCCAGGTACAGTAAGTCGTCCAGCGCGACCGAAACCTGGTCCTTGCCGTTGTCAGAGGAAAAATGCACCAGCCGGGGTGCCGGCCCGGCCAAATGGATCGCCTGCAGCTGCACGTATTCCGATTTCAGCCACTCGTGGCGGATGTAAAACAGGAAGCCCGCAACCGGCAGGCTGATCAGCAGGCTGACGTCCCGGATGAAACCCAGGTAGCTCGACCAGTGGAAATCGTGCCAGTTGCCCAACCAGTTGTAGAGCAGGAACACCCCCGTGTCGATCAGCAGGAAGGTCCAGGCCAGCCACGCGATCAGCTTGCGGTGGGTCGGCTGCCTCAGCACCAGCGGGCGCAGCAGGAATTCATTTGCAGCTACCATGGCTGTGGCCAGCACCCCCATGGCGCCCGCCGCCAGTGCGAACTCCAGGCTGATATGGAACGTGGGATCCAGGTTGTTCACCCCGAAGGGCTGGAACACCAGCAGGAACAGCGTCAGGAATACACCGATCGACAGCGCAAACAGCCATTGGTAGCGGGCTATTCCGAAATAGTGGCTGAGGTAGTCCTGGGATGCTTCGGGCGGGGGCATGATGGGTTCGTTTACGGTGGCAGATCCGGCTAAAAAACGGGCGATCAGCCCGCAACGCCTCCGCCGTCCACTACCAGGGCTTCCCCGGTCACGAAAGAAGATTCATCTGATGCCAGGAACAGCACGGCGTCAGCGATTTCATCCACCGTACCGATCCGGCCCAGCGGCCGGTCCGCGGCGCCGGCAGCATAGTCCTCCCAGCTCATGCCTCGCTTGGCCGCGTCATCGTGCAGCATCGGGGTCAATACGTCACCCGGGCACACACAGTTCACGCGAATACCCTGCGGCCCATGGTCGATCGCCATTGCCTTGGCCATAACGATCAGCCCGCCCTTGGCGGCGCAATAGGACGCGGCGCCGCTGCCTCCAAGAATTCCCCAGCCGGAACTGGTGTGGATGATCGAACCTTTGCCGCGTTCGATCATGGACGGCAGGGTGTATTTGGACATCAGGAAGGCACCCTTGAGGCTGGAGTCGATGGTCTCATCCCACTCCTCCTCGGTGCATTCCGGGACAGTCCGGGGGTGAAATACGCCGGCGTTATTGAACAGGATGTCGATCTGGCCGAAACGTCCCAGTGTCTGCTCCACCGCGTTGCGGCAGTCGGCAGCCAGCCGCACATCGGAGCGAATAAAAATCGCTTCGCCACCGATGGCCATTATTTCTGCGACAACCCCCTCACCCCGGCCGGGGTTGCGCCCGGTTATCGCGACCGCAGCGCCCTCTTTGGCAAAGCGTATCGCAGTGGCGCTGCCGATTCCCGAAGTTCCGCCCGTAATCAATGCTGTTTTTCCTTTCAGTCTCATTTCTGTTCCCTCCAGGCCTACTCATGGGCCCATTGGCTGCACAGCCCGCCGGTCGTTTCCGCTCCATCCATCACGTAAACCTGGCCAGTGGCGAAGGCGGCGTCATCGGAGGCCAGGAACGCAAACAGCGCGGCGATCTCCTCGGGCCTGGCATGCCGCCCCATTGGAATCTTGCGGTTGACCGCGTCCAGCATCTCATCGCTGTACTCGGCGCGCTGCATCGGGGTGAGCACGTAGCCGGGGGAAATCGCGTTGACGCGGACGGCCGGGGCCAGTTCCAGCGCCATGGCTAGCGTCAGCCCGATTACGCCGCCCTTGCTGGCACTGTAATCGGCGTAGTGGGGGTAGCCAGTCGATCCGGCCGTCGAAGCGGTGTTGAGGATTACGCCAGCGCCTTTTTCGACCATGTGCCGCGCCGCGGTCTGCGCCACGTAGAAGATGCCTTTCAGGTTGACGTTCAGCACCCGGTCCCATTCCTGCGGCGTGATGTCGAGAAAGTCATGACGGATGCTGATGCCGGCGTTGTTGATGACGATATCGACTGACCCCATGCGCTTGATCGCCTCGGCGAACGCTGCTTGAACCTGGTCCAGATCGGATACATCGGCGTCAATCACTCCGGCCAGCTCCGGCAGTTCCCTGCCGACGCGGGAACGGGCCTCGCTGCTGTGATCAAGGACACAAACGGCACAGCCCTCTTCTAAAAAACGGGCAGCGGTGGCCTGACCGATGCCGCTGGCTCCTCCGGTCACCACCACGTTCCTGCCTTTCAATCCACGCATGAGACGCCTCCTGGTATACATTCTGCCAAATGGTAGTCTGATTTTTTACCGATAACCAACAGGGCGAACAAGATGGCAGGCCCCCGGAAAAAGGACGGCGGCGTATTTAACGCCGCCGTCCGTCACTCCATGAGTCAGGAAACGTGCTCCAAACTCATTTTGTAAGCCTGCTCCCCGGGATCAAAGCAGGTCGAAACGGTCGAGGTTCATCACCTTGGTCCATGCGGCAACAAAGTCAGCTACAAACAGCGCTTGCGCATCTGCTTCTGCATAGACTTCTGCGACAGCCCGCAGCTCGGCCTGAGACCCGAAAACGAGGTCAACGGGAGTGGCGGCCCATTTCAGGTCTCCGGTTTTACGGTCACGACCCTCGTAAATGCCGTCGGTGGTCGGTGACTTCGTCCATTTCGTCGACATGTCGAGCAGGTTCACGAAGAAATCGTTGCTCAACGTGCCGGCCTGGTCGGTGAACACGCCATTTTTCGATCCTCCGGCATTGGCGTCCAGGGCCCGCATGCCGCCGATCAGGACGGTCATTTCAGGTACCGTCAGGGTCAGCAGGTTGGCTTTGTCGACCAGCAGTTCCGCCGGTGACCTGTAGTTGCCCTCACCGAAGTAATTGCGGAACCCGTCCGCGGTCGGCTCCAGCACGGCAAAAGACACCACATCGGTCTGTTCCTGCGTGGCATCGGTGCGTCCGGGCATGAACGGGACCTGCACTTCCACTCCGGCCTTCATCGCGGCCTGCTCAATGGCTGCATCACCGCCCAGCACGATCAGGTCGGCGAGCGATACCTGCTTTCCGCCCTTCTGCGCGCTGTTGAAGTCTTTCTGGATGATCTCCAGGCGCTTCAATACCTTTGCCAGCTCCTGCGGATTGTTGACCGCCCAATCCTTTTGCGGCGCCAGGCTAACGCGCGCCCCGTTTGCACCACCACGCATGTCGGTGCCGCGGAAGGTGGAGGCTGACGCCCAGGCGGTCCGGACGAGTTCGGGCACGGTCAGCCCCGATCCGAGAATAGTCGCTTTCAACTGCGCGATGTCTCCTGCGTCAACCAGGTCATAATCGGCTGCGGGTACGGGATCCTGCCAAATCAGCACCTCGGCAGGCACCTCGTCGCCAAGATAACGTGCACGGGGACCCAAATCACGGTGCGTCAGCTTGAACCAGGCCTTGGCGAAAGCGAGTTCGAATTCCTTCGGGTTCGCCAGGAAGCGTTCTGAAATCTCCCGGTAGCTCGGGTCAAACTTCAGCGACAGGTCGGTCGTGAACATGATCGGGGCATGACGCTTGGTCGGATCGAAAGCATCCGGCACCATATTTGCAGCAGACTCGTCAGAGGGAATCCACTGCGTGGCACCCGCGGGGCTCTTCGTCTGCACCCAGTCGAAGGCAAACAGGTTAGCCAGGTATTGCATGCTGAATGCGGTCGGGGTGGCGGTCCATGCGCCTTCCAGGCCGCTGGTGATCGTGTCGCCGGCATTGCCGCTGCCACACTTGTTCTGCCAGCCCAGGCCCTGCTCTTCGATGCCTGCAGCCGCGGGCTCGGGACCCACGCAGTCAGCCGGCTTGCCGGCGCCATGGGCTTTACCGAACGAGTGTCCGCCGGCGATCAGCGCAACGGTTTCTTCATCGTTCATCGCCATGCGGCCGAAGGTATCGCGGATGTCTTTGGCAGCCAGCAGCGGATCCGGGTTACCGTTCGGTCCTTCAGGATTCACGTAGATCAGGCCCATCTGGACAGCGGCAAGCGGGTTTTCCAGCTTGCGGTCGCCCGTGTAGCGTTCATCCGCGAGAAATTCATTTTCAGGCCCCCAATAGATCAGGTCGGCCTCCCAGTCGTCCTCACGCCCGCCGGCAAAACCGAAGGTCTTGAAGCCCATGGATTCCAGCGCCACATTTCCGGTCAGGACCATCAGGTCGGCCCAGGAAATGCTGCGGCCGTATTTCTGCTTGACCGGCCAGAGCAGGCGCCGTGCCTTATCCAGGTTGGCGTTGTCGGGCCAGCTGTTGAGCGGTTCGAAACGTTGTTGACCGCCGCCGGCGCCGCCGCGGCCGTCAGCCACGCGATAGGTACCGGCACTGTGCCACGCCATCCGGATGAAAAACGGCCCGTAGTGACCATAGTCTGCCGGCCACCAGTCCTGCGAGGTTGTCATCAGGGCCGCGATGTCGGCCTTCACGGCGTCCAGATCAAGGCTCTCAAAGGCCTCGGCATAGTTAAAATCTTCGCCCATGGGATCGGACGCTGCACTTTGCTGGCGAAGGGGAGCGAGGTTAAGACTCTCAGGCCACCAAAACTGGTTTGTCTTCAATTCACCCTGTGCAAAAGCAGGGCTTGATGTCACCACCAGCGACATCGATATCGCTAAAGTAGTGAGAAAAAGGGTTGTTTGTCTAAGCATTGAACTTCTCCTTCCGGGTAACAGACGTAATGAAAATTGCTTTACGCCTAATATTAAATATGATACTCGCTATAGAATCGAATCGAACGTTTGGATCACTTTAATAGGCAAAAACTATTAAGATGCCTGATTGGAGCATCATTAGGCAGGGGGGTGAAGGCCGGACCTGCATAACCAGCTGAAATTAAGCAGTGGCGTGGCAGAAAACCAGCATCGGCGCAAAAATCATATCCGGACCTTTTACCGCAGCGGTTGAACCTTCACTACTCTCGTGTAGAATGCCCTGAAACGCTCGGCGCGGATCTCTGTGGCCTGCCCCGTTCCATTTTCAACAGCTCACCACCGGAGGAAGTGCCTTGAAGAACCGCATTCGGAATTCACTTTGCTTGTTCCTGGGATTGCTGGGTTTCAAATCCTTGCCGGCATTCGCGGCTCAGGACATGTTCCTCTGCTCTCCCAATTTGGAGGGGGAGTCACAGGATGCCAAGTACACGAACTGCATCGACGTGCTGGCCTGGAGCTGGGGTATGTCGAACTCTGGCTCATTCAGTGGCGGGGGAGGCAACATCGCCGGCAAAGTCAGTGTCCAGGACATCAGCGTCACCAAGTGGATGGACAAGTCGACGCCCGACCTGATGTTGCTCACCGCCAATGGCAAGCATCTGCCGGAATTGGAGCTTCTTGTTCGCAGCCCCTGTGCAGAGTGCGATGTTGAACCCTATTTCACCCTCACCATGACGGATGTCCTCGTCAGTTCGGTCAGCACGGGGGGCAGCGGTGGTGAAGACCGCCTGACCGAAAATGTGACCTTCAATTTCGCCAAGGTCGAATGGTGCTACGCAACGCAGCTTAAGGACGGAAGCCTGGGGGCACCGGAGTGCGGTGGTTGGGATATCGTGCTCAATCAGCAACTGTGATTTTTCCCGGCAACCGATGCCAACCCGTTTTGCATTGACCACCAGAGCGGCTTGCGCTGCCCTGTTGATTTCCGTTACCGGCACCGCCATTGCAGCCCAGGGTCCCACGACCAGCCCATACGTGGACGAGTCAACCCTGGTGTTCCGGGCCTCGGACCTGAAAAACGGACAGCTGCCTCCGCGCATCCATCTGCGCAACCTGCCACCGGTCTTCCGCAGCGAGTTGACGCTGGCCTGCCTGGGCGTTCCGCTGCAAGCGGATGAGTTGGTCGTCTACCTGGCCGAAACTAAATTCTGCATCGCGCTGCGTGATCGCACCCCTGCATCTTTGACCAGAAAGCATGGTCCGGAGACTGCGAGGGGGCTCTCGCAGGAACGGGCCAGCCTCGAACAACAGCTGGAGAGCAGCCTGCTCGTGGTCCTGCAGCCGCAGGTCGAGGTCGTTCAGACGGCATCCGTGTGTTATTGCCCGGGCAACAATCCACCGGTCGCCAACGTCCAATCCGGCTCGCCGCAACAGGCGACTGCGGGCGAAGCCATTGTGGCCATTGTTTTCAAAGGAACAGACTCCGATTCGCAGACTTTGACGCACGAATTTTTTCACACGTATGACGGCGGGCTGCAGCAGCCAGGGCTTCCTGGCGGACTGGGCGAAGCCTGCTCGGCAGGCGCGGGAACACTCAGTTGCAGTGTAGTGGGCACCGCACCCCTGACCGTTGGTTCCTACCTCATTCGGTTCATAGTGCGGGACGCCTCCAGCAGCGATACGGCAACAGCTGAGCTGACCGTGGTTGACGTCGTTCCACCGGAAATCATCTACCAAGACGGTTTTGAAGACGGTTAAGCAGGCTGGCGGTTCGGTCGACGAACTACTCCGCCATGCTGTGGCGCAGCATCGCCAGGGCGATCGGGCCAAGGCGGGTAAAATCTATCGAAAAGTCCTGAAGTCCCGCCCCGATCATCCCGATGCACTCCATTTTTCGGGGTTGCTGGCGCACCAGTCGGGCGATGAAAAAACCGCGCTTGCGCTGATCCGAAGAGCCATCGAAGTAAAGCCGGACTACGCGGACGCCATCAAGAACCTCGGTAATATCCTGCTCGGTGAACATGAGCACGAAGAAGCCGAGCGCTGCTATCGCAGAGTGGTCGATCTCAATCCACAGGACTCCACGGCCTACAGTAACCTGGGTGTTGTCTGCCGCTACCAGCAAAAATTTGAACAGGCTATCGAAGCCGGTAAAATTGCTACTCGAATGACGCCGGACAGCCTGGTTGCCTGGTACAACCTGGGCAACAGTTACAAGACCTCTCGCAAGTTTAAACAGGCGATCGAGTGCTTCGATCGGGCAATCCGCCTGGATTCAAAATTCTCGCCGGCCCATGATGGCCTGTGCCAGACCACGCTGATGTTGGAGCAAAGCGCTCGCTTTCGCAAAAACTTCAGCAAAACCATCAAGGCCTACCAGCATTGGCTGGATTGCGAACCTGATAGCGCCATCGCCCTGTTCATGCTCGGGGCTGTGAAGGGCGAAACGGGGCTGGACCGGGCGCCCGACGAGGTCGTGAGAAAAATGTTCAACCAGTTCGCCCCCAATTTCGAACACCGGCTCGGGCAGCTGGAATACCGGGTGCCCCGGCTATTTGAAGATACTTTGCGCCGACTTCTTGAACCTGAGGGAACACTTGCGGTGCTGGACGGAGGCTGCGGCACCGGGTTGTGCGCGCCAGTGCTCAAGCCATACGCGGCAACGCTGACAGGTGTCGACCTCTCCGCGGGTATGCTGACGCTGGCCAAAAAAACGGGGCTCTACGATGAGCTGGCCGAAGCGGAGCTGACGAACTACCTGTCCTCGAAGAAGCAGGCCTTCGACCTGGTGATCTTCGCGGACACCCTGTGCTATTTCGGCGACCTCAAGGAGGTGATCAAAGCCAGTGCAGGCGCATTACGCGCTGGCGGCACCTTGATGTTCACGGTCGAGTGGGCGGCCGGAAGTGGTGAGCTGCCACCTTACCGCCTGCACCCTCATGGTCGTTACAGCCACAACGAATCCTACGTAAGGTCCGTGTTGGCCGCGGCCGGTTTTTCCGCCATCGAAGCAGAGCACCAGACACTGCGCAAGGAGATTGGGAGCGACGTGGCGGGGCTGATCGTAACGGCAACGGCTTGAAGGGTTGAGAGGGTTGAGGGTCGGACCTGCATAACAGGGTTGAGGGTCGGACCTGCATAACCATCTGAAAATGAAGAATATAACTACTTATATTTGGCAAGTTTAGGCTTTAAAAGCGCAATTTCTTTATTAAAATTGGCCTTTTTACTGCAGCTCTTCCGCGTTTTGAGTTTTTGCGGGCGTGGGTTACCAGGACAATGTCCTGGTGTCGTCCTGAAACAGGGCGTCTCCTGTGATCATAGCGCTTCCAACGCTGATGCCCTCCAGCAGATCCGCCTCATTTATTCCGTAGTGTTTCATGCAATTCGGACAGGCAAGCAGGGTAGCCCCTGCGTTTGCAAGGTTCGCCAGCATCAGCTGCTGATCTTTGAACTGCTCATTGTTCAATTTGGATGTTACGAATATTCCGCGGTCGTTGAAAAAGATTGTCAGCGGGTGACCCCGCTCGAACATGCGGCTTGCCACCGTGATTGCGAGGGTTGACCGGTAGGCGTCATCGGTGGTCATGTTGACGAAAAGCGGATCGTTGTCACCTGCCGAAGCATTACCACTGCTGATCAGCGTGTACGCGACCAACAGCAACCCAGCAAACCTTAAAAGTTTCATGATTAATTCCTTCAAAAGAGTATATCCGCGGCTGGCGGATCAGGGGCTGCGTTGAGAGGTGGCGGGCGAGGCCCGCGACGTGTCCTAAGTAAGTATAGGACATGCACGGCTTTTTTGAGGCGACTCGCGGATGCAGGGCGACAAGCGCTTATCGGTCGCTGCCCATTTGACCAGCTCTGGCACCGGCCGGGTGCTGGGTCGCTCCGGCGTGTGCGCCCACGGCAAATCGTACATCCGGTACATAGGATTCATCGGTTCGAAAATCACAGGATGGGAAGAATCGGCAGAAAGATTCTGGATCATGTCTATACTCATTTGAATAGACAAAAAATTGAAGTCGCCAAAAACAACTTGGAGCGTTTCAACAATATCAATGGAGAGACCATCCGAAATAGCGCTGCGGATCGTTCGAATTTCCCACTTTCGCCGATTTGTCATCGGACCGGGCGAATCGACGCGCCCGGCCAGGATCGTGCATCAAGCGCACGCGCCAGGGCCTGAGTAAGCCTGGACGATGCCCCCCTTCATATCTCGCCGCAACATGCTCAAAGGAGCGGGTGCCGCCGCTTTCCTCGGCGCCAGCGCGGGGGTGCTGCCGATGTTTGGC
Source organism: uncultured Gammaproteobacteria bacterium (assembly GCA_963766195.1). Lineage (GTDB taxonomy): Bacteria > Pseudomonadota > Gammaproteobacteria > Xanthomonadales > SZUA-36 > JAHEFT01. The sequence continues at coordinate 33,271 of CAVXYY010000014.1, read as the reverse complement.
ACGCCCGGCAGGAGGCAGACTCCGCAGTCCTGCCCCAGCGTGGACCTGTCCGGCACTCAAAAAGAATTGATCATCTCGACCTGGCCCGCTTACCTGGACCCTATTGACGAGGCCAGGTTCGACGTTGGCCGGCTTCGAAAGGGAAACAGGCATCTCCGTCAGCTACATCGAAGACATTTCTGACAACCCCTCGTTCTTCGCCAAGGTCATCAACCAGCTAGGCGCCTGCCAGTCGGTGAACCGGGACTTGTTTACGCTCAATAATTCTACGGCAACACGCATGATCAACCTGGGCTGGCTGCAGGAACTTGACCATGCCAATCTCCCCAACGTCGACGCCAATCTGCTGCCCCAACTCCAGCAGGTCGCCTTTGACCCGGGTCGTCGCTACTCCGTGCCCTGGCAGAATGGATTCACCGGAATTGCCTACAATGCCGCGCTGGTCAGTGAGGTCGGGAGCTTTGCCGAACTGCTGACGAGAGACGATCTCCGGGGCCGCATAACCTTGTTTGCCGACATGCAGGACACCATGCCCTTTTTTCTTAAATTGACCGGCGCGGATCCGACCCGGTTCGACGATGATGACTGGCATACCGCTCTTGAGCGGTTGGGTGAAGTGAGGCGCAGCGGCCAGATAAGAGCCTTCGTCGGCACTGATTTCGTTTATGACCTGGCTGCCGGCAACATCGCAGCCTGCCTTTCATGGTCGGGTGATGTGGTTCAACTTCAATTCGATAACCCCGACTTCCGCTTTGTCGTACCCGAAGAAGGACTCGTACTGTGGAGCGACAACTTTATGGTGCCCAACCAGGCGGCCCATAAGGCCAATGCCGAGAAGTGGATCAATTATTTCTATGAGCCCGAGGTGGCAGCCAGGGCTGCTGCCTACGTGAGCTGCATCTGTCCGGTAGCAGGCGCGCGCGAGGCGATGGAAAAGATCGCACCTGAACTGGTCGATAATCCGTTGATTTTTCCGCCGGATGAAATGCTTGCCCAGAGTTTTGAATTCATGCCGCTGGATGAAACCCAGGAGCGGCGTTACCAGCAGGAGTTTGCCGAGGCCATAGGGGGCTGAGCATGACCACAGATCACCGTACTTCCGACAGTACCGCGCTTGATCCGTGCCGGAGATGATGCCCGCCACGACCTCAGGCTGGAGGGTGTGACCAAAAGATTCGGCAATTTCATCGCGGTCGACAATCTCGACCTCGTGGTACCCCGGGGATCCTTCTTCGGCCTGCTGGGTCCTTCAGGCTGCGGCAAAACCACGACCTTGAGGATGATTGCCGGCCTTGAGCAGCCGAGCTCGGGGCGGATCATGATCGGCGGCATCGACGTGGCCGGCGTCAAGCCCTACCAGCGACCCGTCAACACGGTGTTCCAGAGCTATGCGCTGTTCCCGCACCTGACCATTGCCGATAACGTTGCCTTCGGGCTGCGGCGGCGCGGGGTGAAAAACGTCAGGTCGCAGGTCGCGGACATGCTGGCGCTGGTTGAACTGGAAAACCAGGCTAAAAAGATGCCCGCGCAGTTATCAGGTGGCCAGCAGCAAAGGGTGGCGCTGGCCCGGGCCCTGATCAACAAACCCGAAGTGCTGCTGCTGGATGAACCGCTCGGTGCGCTGGACCTGCGGTTGCGCCGCCAGATGCAGATCGAACTCAAGCGTATCCAGGGCGAAGTCGGGCTGACCTTCGTGCATGTCACGCACGACCAGGAAGAGGCGATGACCATGGCCGATACCATCGCCGTGATGAACAAGGGCGTCATCGAGCAAATGGGTACACCCGAGGATCTTTACGAAAATCCCCGCACCACGTTCGTTGCCAACTTCCTCGGACAGTCCAACCTGATCGAGGCAGAGGTGGTGGGTGCGGACGATGCGCGCATCACGGTGGACGTGGCGGGCAATCGCGTCGCGGTCGACCGGTCACGCGCCAGCGCGCAGCAAGGAAAAGTCTGGCTGGGCGTGCGGCCCGAGAAGGTTTCCATCGCTCCCGGCATGAACGGGCATGGTGATAACCGGAATGTGCTCCGCGGCGGAGTGATTTCCGATGTCAGCTTTGTGGGCGTCAGTACTCAGTACCTGGTGCGCATGCCCTGGGGGCAGGAGCTGTCCGTATTCGAACAAAATACCGGTGAGCACCGGCTGTGCAATACCGGAACCGCCGTTGATCTCTGGTGGAAACCATCCCGTGCCTTCCTGCTCGACCACCACCAGGATGCGCGCGCCGGGGCCGATACCCTGGACGAAGCCCAAGGCGATACATGAAGGCGACAGGTAATTCCGCAAAACCCGTGCATCGGCGCGGCATACCGGTGGCCTATTGGTTGCTGCTGCCCGGCGGACTGTGGCTGATCCTGTTTTTCGCGGTCCCGTTTTACTCCCTGGTGGCTACCAGCCTGTACGATCCGGCCGGAGGCATCGTCGGTGGTTACGAGATGACCTGGCACTTCTCGAATTATTCGCATGCAATTGGTCAATATGCAGGCCCGCTCGGTCGCTCTTTGCTCTATGGCGGCACAGCCACTGCACTGTGCCTGCTGGTGGGCTACCCACTGGCCTATGCGATCGCCTTCAAGGCAGGCAGATGGCGTAACCTCATGCTGGTGATGGTGATCGCACCTTTTTTTACCAGTTTCCTGGTGCGCACCCTGGCCTGGAAGCTGATCCTGAGCGATCAGGGCATGGTAGTGCAAACCTTGCAGGCACTGCACCTGCTTGATCCCGGTGGCCGCTTGCTGGCAACCCCGGTCGCGGTGGTGGCCGGCCTGACCTATAACTTTATTCCCTTCATGGTGCTGCCGCTGTATGCCGCGCTGGAAAAGATCGACATCAGCCTGGTCGAGGCAGCGCAGGACCTTTACGCCTCGCCCCTGCGCGGCTTCCTGAAAGTGACCTGGCCGCTCTCGATGCCCGGTGTCGTGGCCGGCACGTTGCTCACCTTCATCCCCGCGGTGGGTGATTACATCAATGCGCAACTGCTGGGCAATACCGAGACCCGCATGCTCGGCAACGTCATCGAAAGCCTTTTCATCACGGTGGGCGACTACCCGGCCGCGGCCGCCCTTTCAATGGTGCTGATGCTGCTGATTGTCGGCATGGTGCTATTGTACGTGCGCAAATCCGGCACAGAGGAAATCCTGTGAACGCCTGGCGCCGTATGCTTGCCTGGCTTGGCCGGCACATCATCCTGATCATCGGGGTGCTGGTGCTGGTTTACATGTTCATCCCGGTGATCGTGGTCATGGCGATGAGCTTCAACCAGCCGCCCAGCCGCAATGTCTATGAATTCGGCTCCTTCACCTGGCACAACTGGAGCGCCTTCTGCGAGCCCTATGGCATGTGCGAGTCGTTGTTGCGCAGTATCGAAATCGGTGTGCTGTCGACTGTGGTCGCCACCATCCTTGGCACGTTGATGGCCTTTGCCCTGGTCCGGCATCGCTTTGCCGGGCGCGCGGCGACCAACCTGTTCGTGTTTCTGCCGATGGCAACCCCGGAGATCGTGATGGGCTCCTCCCTGCTGGCCCTGTTCATCGCCCTCGGTTGGGGCGGGCAACTGGGCTTCTGGACCATACTCATCGCGCACATCATGTTCTGCCTGTCTTTCGTGGTGGTCACCGTCAAAGCCCGCCTGATCGGTATGGACTCACGACTGGAAGAGGCGGCCATGGACCTCTACGCTACGCCATGGCAGACGTTCTGGAGGATCACCTTCCCCATGGTCTTTCCCGGCATCCTGGGAGCAGCCCTGCTGTCGTTCTCGCTGTCCTTCGATGACTTCATCATCACCAATCTCAATGCCGGCAACACCACCACCTTCCCGATGTTCGTCTGGGGTTCAGCCAAGCGACAGATTCCGATGCAGGTCAACGTAGTCGGCACGCTGATGTTCCTGCTGGCATTGCTGATTGTGTTGCTTGGGGAATTCAGACGGCGCCGTGCAGAGCCCTAGCCCCCCGGGATCATCCCTGGTGGGGTAAATCAGCGATCCTCCCGAGCATACTTGGCAACGCCTGGTCGTGTTAGGGCATACACTGAGTTGATCATGGTCTGAGCAAACAGGAAGAAACCAATGACATTGGAACAACTCGCCAGTATCGGAGAAATCGTAAGCGGCATAGCGGTCATTATTTCGCTGGTCTATCTCGCCATACAAATAAAAACCAATACAGAAGCAGAGCGATCCGCCACCTACCAGTCGATCGTGTCTGACTTCGGGGCGCTGAACAACACCATGGCGAGCACCCCGGAACTCTCCCACCTGTTTGTTGAAGCGATGGAAAACTACCTTGAACTCACTCCCGACCAAAAAGCGCGAATCTCGCAGCTTTTTTTCCAATGCTTTCGCTACTTTGAAAACATGTTTTACCAACACAGAAAAGGCTATCTTGACGAAGAAGTCTGGGTCGGCTGGAAACGCCTGATGCTGACCTACTACTCCAGGCCGGGTTTCCAGACCTGGTGGGGGCATCGGCGGGAAGTTTTCAGCGAGCCGTTTGCGGCTTTCCTGGAGACGGAAAAACCGGATCGTAAAGTTGCGTCTTACCATGAAATCAGCAACCTGAAATCAGCTTCATCCGATAACTGATGCAATACGGGCGATGTTTGAATGGTTGTCTATTGATGCGCTTGTGCCACAATAACCCGGGTCTGATGACTGGCTGAAAGGCAGTCAATACTTTGGTTGCACCGGGGTCGTAACAGGCGAGGACGATCATGGAGTCAAGGGCACAACGTTGGTGGGCTGAGTTGCGGCGCCGAAAGGTGTTCCGTGTCGCCATTGCCTATCTTGTCGTGGCCTGGCTGCTGCTGCAGGTGGCCGACGTCACGTTCGCACCCATGGGGCTGCCCGGGTGGACGATCAGCCTGGTCATCGCACTGCTGATTCTCGGCTTCCCCCTTGTCTGCATCCTTGCCTGGGTTTTTGACCTGACGCCGTCAGGCATTGAACGAAGTTCGCCCTCGCGGGAAGAAACGACCGGCAGTGCCAGCGCAGCCTCAGCCGCCGAACTGACCACTCCGGCGCTCCGGGCGGAATCGGTGGCCATTTTGCCTTTTGTGGACATGAGTGCCGCGCATGACCAGGAATATTTTTGCGACGGCATGGCCGAAGAAATCATCAACGCGCTATGCGTGGTCCGTGGCCTGCGCGTTGCATCGCGCACCTCGTCGTTTCAGTACAAGGGCCAGAATGTCGATATACGGGAGATCGGACGCCAGCTGGGTGTGGGTTCCGTGCTTGAAGGCAGCGTTCGCAGGGCCGACGACCAGGTGCGCATTACCGTGCAGTTGCTGAATACCACGGACGGCTATCACCTCTGGTCCCAGAGCTACGACCGGAAACTGGAAGACGTGTTTGCGATCCAGACCGAAATCGCCCAGCGCATGGTTGACGCGCTCAGGGTGTCGCTGAGTCCCCGCGAGACACAACTCCTGGGGCGGGGCGGCACCGGTAACGGACTGGCTTATGACTATTTTCTGAAAGGGCGGCAGTTGCTGCATGCCTACAGCGGCAATGTCGAGGCGGCAAACATGTTCCGCCAGGCCGTTGAGGAGGATCCGAATTTCGCGCAGGCGCATGCAGGCCTCGCCAACGCCCTGGCCGTGAAGGGCGTGTCCGTCGATATGACCCCCGAGGAGTACGACGAAGCGTTTGCCGCCAGCCGCCGCGCACTCGAACTCGAACCCTGGATGCCCGAGGCATTTGTTGCCCGGGCCTGCCTGCGGTCAATGCAGGGCGAAGTGGAATTGGCCAACCGGGATTTCGAGGATGCGATACGTCTGAACCCAACCTCGTACTACACCTACTACCAGTTCGGACGTCATTACTTGAGTCTTGGCCAGCTCCAGGAGGCGGTTAAACAGTTCCGCATGGCCGCAAGGATGGCGCCGGAGGAATACACACCGTTGGGTATGCTCGCCATGGCGTTGAGGCAGATCGGCGAGCAAGAGGAAGGAAACCAGGTTTCAATTCAAATGATGCGGGCGCTGGACCGCCACCTCCGGAACCATCCGGACGACGAAGCCGCCCTCGGGCGCGGCGCTGTCAATGCCGCCTGGCTGGGTGATAAGACCCGCGCCGAGGAAATGGTCGAGCAGGCGCTTTCCGCCCGCCCCGATAGCTATATCGCCGCCTACAATGGTGCTTGTACCTTCGCGATCCTCGGCGACCGGAAAAAAGCTCTGCAGTTGCTGGACCGTGCAGTGAGTAACGGACGTGGCAGCCTCGCGTGGATAGAGCACGACGACGACCTGTCAACGCTGCGCGGAGATCCTGCATTTGAAGCCATCATCAATCGCATTCGTGCAACGCCGGTCAGGGCTAAAGACTAAGCGTAAAAAGGGGTCGGATACCCGTTATTTCAGAAATTGGATCCGGCCCCTTTCCCGGAAGCTGAAACTACCAGGCGCAACGAGGGCGCGGCCTCCAGCCAGCCGGCGTCGCGTTTCGCGTAACGGCTGACCAGTTCGTCCAGCCCCAGGTCTTCCAGCACAGTCAGCCCGCAGGAAGCAAAGAATTCCGCAATCCGGTCCTGGCGACAGTGCCACAGGAACGGTTCGGAGTAGACCCATGCCATGGTCACGTCGAGCACCTGGCGTTGCGCACTGCCCAACAGCCCGGCCCGGCGGGGATCAGAGAGCACGTCGCACGCCGCGCGGGAGCCCGGCCCGGACAGGCGCGCGATCAAACCCAGGGTATCGCGCACCGCCTGTTCGGTGAGATACATGCTGACCCCTTCCCAGACCCAGATCGTGCTGGCCCCGGGATCCAGCCCCGCCGCGCACAGGCGCTGCCCGATCGACTCGCGCGCGAAATCGATCGCGACCGGCACCGTCGGGGCAAGCTCAGCCTCCGCGTAGACCGCATCCGCCAGTCCGGCCTTGCGGCGCGCGGTATCGGGATGGTCAACCTCGAAAACCAGCGACTCGCGGAGCCGGGCGCACAAGCGGGCCGGGCGGGTGTCGTAGCCGGCGCCCAGCAACACCACCTGGTCGGAGGGGGTCGTCAGGATCAGGTCGTCGATGGCGCGATGCCGCGCCAGTACGAAAGTGACAGCGCCCTGCAGCACCTGGTCGATCCGGCGCAGGATCAAGCGCCGGGCAGGGACGGGAAGGACCGACGCGCCATCGACCAGTCCGCCCCGGATGGGTCCGAGAAAGCCGCGGGCATACGGGTCATCCAGGATGCGCTGGCCGGGGGGCAGTGTATGTTCCAGCGCCCGCCAGGAGCAGACCAATTCAGCGGTGGCGCTGGGGCTGCCTTCTCTCATGTCAGCATTATGCGCTGCCTTCATTAAAGCGGCAGTCGATCGGCCGTGACCGTGAACGGCCCGGATCAAGCGGGTGTTCTACGGCTACCCGGGACCTTATGAAAAAGGCCTTAAATTCAATGTTTGCTGAATCCGTTCACGCACCGCTTCCGGCACCTCTGCCAACTCCGCAAACGAGCGCCATTTCGACACCGTTTGCTGTACTTCGGCAACGATGGCCTCGGCCCGGCCGCGTTTCATCGAGGCTGCGCTGGCGCAGGCCTTGAAATCAGCCAGCGTGAAATGGTCGCGCTTGCCGTTCATCGTCATCTGGTGGCTGGCGGTCCATTGACCCGCCGGATTGAAACTGTAGGTCACATCGAACGCCGGGGACAGCGACCAGCGGCCTTCCTTGTCCATCAGGAACGCGATGTTCTTCACGTGGTCGTCCTGGTTGCGGGCCACGATATTGAACACCATGCGCCGGAACTGCTGTTCGATGGCTTGCATGGGCAGGCGCAGCTGCCGCATGGCCAGCAGCGCCTGCTCGTAGCTGTAGGCGCCGGCCATGTTGAAATCGAAGTGGGCCAGCGCACCCAGCGACTGCATGTGCAGCTTTTCCCCGTCGGCCAGGCGATCGAAGCGGCGCGTCATGAAGTGCCGGCGGCCGTTTTCTTCAAACAGCCGGCATTCGCTGATCTCGATACCGCAATCCCGCGCCATCAGGTAATAGGCGTACTCGATCACGCCGTAGCCCCGCGGATCTTCCAGCTCCTTGTCCCGGTTGCCGCTGACGCCGTCGAATTTCAGCAGCCAGTATTCAAACCCCTGGCCGGCTTTCACCTGGCCGGAGCGCACTTCATTGGTGGCCGGATTCCAGGCGATGACCGCCTTGGCCCGCGCGCCGCCAGCGGAGGTGCCGACCCGCAAGATATCCCGCAGCGCGGTTTCCTTGTCTTCGTCCGCGAACGAGGCGTGCAGGTCATTCCGATGCGTCAGTATTTCCGAAGCGAGTTCGACCAGCCGGTCGACCTCGATGCGTTGGGTCTGCCGTGCCCTGGGGCCGATAGCAGGCGCATATTCCAGCGCCCCCATGCCGCGTTCGCCGGTGTAGCACAGCCGCTCGACGGCGTTGAACGAATCCGGCCGCCGGCCCTGCGTGGCCAGCCAGGCGTTGATCAGGGCGTTGCCGAACTTGTCCGGCAGCGAATCGGCCAGCAGGCCGGGCAAACCCAGGAAGGTCTGCCGGGATAATTCCGGAAAGCGGAACACGCGGCGGGAAAGCGGCATGGCAAGCGGCGCGACCTGGATGCCGCTCTGCGCAAATGCCGCGTCGTATTCAAACGCGGCAACGTCCTCGCCGTCCTGCAACGAGACCGCGCCGATGGTTCTGCCCCACAGCCGGACTTCACCCAGCGTACTCATGCCTCGTCATCCCAGCTCCAGGGCTTGCCGGCAGCCTTCGCGGCGCGTTTGCCCGAGGCCCGCTGGCGGACTTTTCCCTTGCGCTTGAGCAGGTCCATCGGCCGCGGCCCGGTTTCCGGAACCAGGTTGTCCAGGCCGGGTAAAGCATCCAGCACCCGCAGCACGCGAACCAGGCTGGACAGCTGCGAAGAATGCCCGGCCTCCATCCGCTCCAGCGTGCGCTTGGCAATCCCCGCCTGCTCGGCCGCCGCGGCCTGGGTGAGCTGCAAATCGACCCGGCGGGCGGCAATGCGCGCGCCAATCTCGGTAAGAACGGCGTCGTCTGTGAGTAAATTGGATATGTTCATAGTCGTCATATATTACGATAAAAACGCATAAAATGCTATATATCGTTATATATTACGATATGTAAATATATTTTGGGGCCAGGGCCAGTCGGCCCGCTGCAACTCGAACAGGAAAAAAACGTGAATCCGAGCGCCCGGGTATGGTCCCGGGCGCCAGGTTTAAGGCTTACTGACTCACCCGGTCAATCCAGCAGGTCTCCCGGTGTGGGCGGAAGCCTCGGCATGATCTGCTCAGGGAATTCGCCGGTCATCGATTCCAGGAAAGCGACCATGTCTGCAACCTGCTCATCGGTCAATTCCTTGTCGAGCTGCGTTTTTGCCATGACCCTGACTGCCTCGTCCATGGTCTTTACGGACCCGTTGTGCATATAGGGCGCGGTATAAACGAGGTTCCGCAGGGTCTGTACCCGCCAAAAGTTCTTGTCAGCGGGATCATGGGTGGTGTTCATCCGCCCGACATCATCCATCAACCGGTATTCGGTGACATAGTTATTGTTCGTGAAAGTCGGGAATTTCTGCAGGAACGGCGTTCCGGTCGGCAGCGGAGGCCCGGCCAGGTTGACGCCTGAATGACAGGCGGTACAACCTGTGCTGGCCACCGTTTGCATGCCGCGCACCTGTTGTTCGGTCAGCGCCTGCTCATTGCCCTCGACGTATTGGTCAAACGCGCTGTTGCGCGTGATCAGGGTGCGCTCATAAGCGGCGATCGCCCTGGCTGCGTTGTCCATGGTGATGCTTTCTTCCCCGCCAAATACCTTGTCGAAATAGACTTTGTAACCCGGAATTTCGCGGATACGGTCAACCGTGGCATCCAGGTCAGTCATACCCATTTCAATCGGGTTTGCCGGTGGCCCCTTGGCCTGGTCTTCCAGCGTAGCCGCCCGGCCGTCCCAGAACTGGGCGGACAGAAAGGCCGCATTCCAGACTGTTGGGGCGTTGCGTCCGCCCGCCTGGCCGTGCACGCCAATCGAGGTCGGCCGGTGATCATCGCCGCCCTCCATCACGTTGTGGCAGGTGAAACAGGACACCGTTCCGTTCGAAGACAACCTCGGGTCGAAATAGAGCATTTTACCCAGCTCCACTTTTTCAGGTGTTGTGGGGTTGTCTGCTGGTGCGGGTACTTCATCCGGAAGCGCCTGCCACTGTGCCATCAGGACTGCGGGAGACGCCAGTAATACACCGGTCAATAGCCATTTTTGCAAGGTGTTCATCATGATTGTCCAAAGGTAAATGAAAGGATAGTTCCACCACCGTTTCCGGTGGCAACTTTCATTAAAGCACCATTGGTCCGGGGACCTTATGATGTTTATCAGCCTTCCATGCGATGGGTATCGCCCGGGCGAGGTCCGGGAAATGACAGTCGCACCCTTCGGCCAGAAATGCAGCATCAACAAGCCTGTGAGCTGATCGCGGAGCCCCAGGAACAGCAGGGTAAAAAGGCGCAGGCAGAGGGTCTTTCGTGCAGATCACCTTGCAAACAATCCACTTCACACCCAATATGAGCCGCTTTACCAGGAGCTCCTCCGTGACGGATATTCCGCCAGTTTCACCCGAGAAATTTGGCACCTTGCTGGGCCATGCGCCCGGCGGGGTCGCCATTTATTCATCGCACTACCCCAGTGTTGACCCCGCTGAATACCCGGATCGCGAATCGTTCAGGAGCGCCCTGAACGGCGTGTACATGGGCTACAAGTGGCAATGCGTCGAGTTCGCCCGGCGCTGGCTGTATATCAACCACGGCTGCGTGTTCGATGACGTGGCCATGGCGTACGACATCTTCAGCCTGCACTCGATGACCCGGCTGGAGGATCAACAGTTGTTGCCTGTGCACGCGTTCCGCAACGGCTCAAAGCGCCCGCCCGAGCCAGGTTGCATGCTGATCTGGGACGATGCCGGCGAGTTTGAAGTCACCGGACACGTGGCCATTGTCACCGAAGTATCGGCCGGCCAGGTACGGTTCGCCGAACAGAACGTCGGGCATCATAAGCTGCCCGAAGGCCGCAACTGGTCAAGGGAGCTGCCGCTGACCCGGAGCGACGACGGGGGCTTCTTCGTTCAGTGCGGCTTATCCCGGGTCGAGCATCCTGGGGTGGGTCATTCAGACCGCCGATGCAACGCATGCGGAAATTCCAAAAGCCAGGCAGCCCGGGCTTTACAACCTGAACACCCGCCTCGCCGGGCAGCAGGGGCAACACGAGAAAGACTGGCTGGATACCCGGGACCCGGCCGAAGCTGCGTTTGTCAAAGCGATGCACGGACACCGGCTGTGTGAGTCTGAATCGCCCCATGAGCAATACCGGTATTTCCGCATGTCGGAATCCGCGGAGCAGGAACTGAAGCGCGCCACCAACGAGTTGCACCTGATGTTCCTGCATGCCACCCAGGCCGTGCTGCAGGACGATGCACTGCTGGCAAAATTCAATATCCCGCAGGCGCTTTGGCCCCGGCTGAAAACCTCCTGGGCCAACCGGCGCAACCAGATGGTGACCGGGCGCTTTGATTTCTGTGTGAGCGATCGCGGCGTCAAGGTGTATGAATACAATGCCGATTCAGCTTCCTGCCACCTGGAAGCCGGACGCATCCAGGGCCAGTGGGCCAGGCATTACGGCGTGAGCGAAGGGGAAGATGCCGGCGAAGGCATCTTCGCGGCGCTGACGGCCGCGTGGCAGACGGTGGACGTTGCCGGCCTGGTGCACATCATGCAGGACGATGTCTCCGAAGAAACCTACCACGCCCAGTTCATGAAAGCCGCGGCGGAAGCGGCCGGCCTGCAGTGCAAGGTGATCCGGGGCGTCAAGGGCCTGCGCTGGAACGGGCAGGGTGAGATCCTCGATCCCGATGGCGTGCCCATCCGCTTCGTCTGGAAAACCTGGGCCTGGGAAACCGCGCTGGACCAGCTGCGTGATGAATGCGAAAACGAGGATTGCAAACCGGTGCTGCTGGCAGCCCCCGATGAGAGCACTCCCCCGCGATTAATGGACGTATTGCTGCGCTCGGAAATCAAGGTGTTCGAACCATTCTGGACGCTTGATACCCAGCAACAAGGCCATCCTGCCGGTCCTGTGGCAGATCTTTCCCGACCACCCCTACCTGTTGAATTCGCAGTTCGAGCTGAATGACGAAATCGGGCAAAGGGGCTATGTCAGCAAACCGATTGCCGGGCGTTGCGGCCTGAACATCGCCCTGTTCGACAAGAATGACCAGCTGCTGAAAGAAACCGCCGGCAAATTTGATCACCAGGACAGCATCTACCAGGAACTGTGGAAGCTGCCGGAAATCGACGGCTATAAAACGCAAGTGTGTACGTTCTCCGTGCTGGGCAAATACGCGGGTAGCTGCCTGCGCGTGGACAAGTCGCTGGTGATCACCATGAACAGCGACGTCCTGCCGCTGAGAGTGGTTGAGGATGAGGACCTGATCAAGCCGCCGGATACCTACTGAGGGGGCCCTTGGTCGCCTCAGCGAAGTTTCCGCCAGGCCGCCTCGCGATCGGCCGGGTAGGCGGGGAGCGTGCGCAGGAAGGCCAGCAGATCGGTCAGCTCGTCTTCCGTGAAATACGCGAAGCGGCCCTGCGCCACCTCCGTCATCAGGCCCAGGTCGGTGCGCCCGCCGATGCCCTCGCCATGCTGCATCAGGGTGCGGAACTGCCCGTCCGAATAGCCGCCGAGGATCGCCAGGTCCGGTGTGCCATTCAGGTCCGGCGAGCCTCTCAGGTCGAATCCGTGGCATTCGTTGCAGGTGGTGAAGGCGATGTATTCACCGCGCAGCAGTTGCGGGTCAGCGTCCGGCCCCAGCAGCAGCGGCGGCACCGCGGCGGCCCAGTCCGCCATGTGCTGCGCGGTTCCGCGGGACATTTCGATGCGCACACCCCACGACAGGCTGGGTTCGGGCAGGTCAGCTTCAACCACCGGTGCGGAACGCAAAAACGAGATCACGGCGGCGACGTCCGCATCAGCCAGGTGGACAAAGTTGTAGGACGGCATCGACCACAGCGCCTTCCCCTGATGGCCAATGCCCTGGCGGATCGCCGCTTCGAGCACGGCCGGTTCATGTTCCCGGGCGAACTTCGCCAGGTTCGGCGCAACCGCCACACCGACTTCCGGCCATTCCTCCGCGAAGGACCGACCCTCGAGCTGCTGGCCGTGGCAGCCAAAACAGCCCCGCGTGCGCGCCACGTGGCGGCCCCGCTCGATCACCGCGGGATCCGAGCTGACGGGGTAGGCGAATGCCGGTCCGGGCGCCACGTCCGCCAGGTAACGCTCGCTCGCCACATACACCCAGGCGAACCAGCCAGCCGTCAGCACGATCGCTGCGACCGCCAGGACGGCGAGCAGGGCCAGGACTTTTTTTGCTTTTATGTCTTTCAACGCGCGCCTTGGAAGATGTTTGGGGTCAGAGTAAAAACTCTTATAAACCTTAACCGGGAAATTCAAAAGCGGTTTTTATTAGCGGCAAAAAAGTGACGTATCGGTTTGGCACAGTCACTGCTGAGTCGGGGAAAGTCAGTGCAGCTGGCGTCCTGACTTATAGGCTGTGGATAGTGCTACTCTAGGGTCTGTCAACACTATGCGAATAGTATTATGAAACTCGATATCAAAGCCCTGGCGCTGGCCGCAGGAATACTCTGGGGATGTGCGGTGCTGCTGGTTTCCCTCGGCAACATGATGTGGCCGCCGTATGGCGGGGCGTTCCTGAATTTCGCCGCTTCGATCTACCCGGGCTACAATCCGACAGGCAACGTGGGCTCGGCCATCGTCGGCACGCTGTACGGCCTGGTCGACGGGGCCATTGGCGGTGCGATTTTTGCCTGGCTGTATAACCGCTTTTTGCATTAAACGTTACGCCCTGGACTGCGACTGGCTTCGTAGCTAATGCGACACTCCTTCAAGGATTGGGGTAATCCCTTTCGGAGCGTCCCTTAACCCAGGGTAAGTTCAATCCGACCCTTTTTTGCAGATCACCAGGGAGTTACTCTTGAGCGCCAAATTGTCACGTATCACTATCGCGTTCTGTTTTGCGCTGGTCGGTGTCGTAGCTGAAGCATCAGCCTCTGTATGCGATCCGGCCCTGGCGCCAAGGGCCAGCGGCCCGCAGGTTTCCGACACGCAATTCAGCCCAAGTGTATCGAAGCCGGCCTACAGCGTTGGCAGCGGCCCCGTCGTGTACCTGGACGAGGCGCACTATAATTTTCATACCGTGGAGGGCCGGTATGCCACCTTCGCGGATTTGCTTCGAAAAGACGGCTTCGTCGTTTCCCCGCTGCGTGAGGAGTTCAGTGCGCAAGCCCTGGCAGAAGCAGACATCCTCGTCATCGCGAACGCTTTGGCCGCGGAAAATGCCGATCCGGAAACGGGCTGGAAGCTGCCCGTGCCCTCCGCATTCACGGACAGCGAAATCGCAGCGATTGAACACTGGGTTTCTGCCGGAGGCTCGTTGTTCCTGATTGCCGATCATATGCCCTGGCCCGGCGCCGCCGAAGACCTGGGGCGCGCATTCGGCATACAGATGACCAACAGCTTTGCGACCGACGTGACGTGTGCCGAAGACGAATACCTGTTTGAACGCACCGACGGATCGCTCGGAGATCACCCGGTCACCGCTGGCCGAAGTGACAGCGAGCACATTGATTACGTCAGAACGTTCACCGGCCAGGCTTTTTGGCTGACCCGGCCGGGTGAGCCCATTCTGAAACTGAAGCCCGGATCGGTCGTGCTGATTCCCGAAGAAGCCTGGGCGTTCAGCGCCCGGACACCCCGGATTCCCGGAGACGGACTGTTGCAGGGCGCCGTTCTCGAACACGGCAAAGGCCGGGTGGCCGTGTTCGGGGAAGCCGCCATGTTTTCGGCCCAGGTATCCGGTGCAGAACGCCGCCCGATGGGGATGAATATGCCCGGCGCCGAGCAGAACCCGCAGTTCCTGCTCAACGTCATGCATTGGCTGGCTGGGCTGATACTGAGGAAATGAAAAAAACTCGGATATCAGCGGGGAGGTTGTCGCTGTGAAAGATAATCGCGAAGCGCTTTGTCCACTGCCTCGGAGTCAGGAAACAGCTCATGCAAGTCTGAAGCTATCAGGGCAACGTTGGTTCCTTCCCGGTAGTGCTTGACATGCTTCCCCCGAACCCCGGACTTGATTAAATCGATGGAAAATTCCTTCCGAAGCTGGTTTCGCTGAATTCCTCAGCGAAGAAGGCTTGCTTGAGGATGCCCAGGCCGTTGGCGGCAGACTGAATGTCAGCCTCGAGGTACCGTGAAAAAATGTCGGCACTTGTTTTTTGACTGCTTTGAATAATCATGGTATCTACTGTTTGCACTTTGGGCCTTTAGACTACTCAACAACACAGGTGTAACCCCATGAGACGATTTATGATTGAGCGCGACCTCAAAAGTATTGGGAACGCGACTCCGGAAGATTTGAAAGGCGCAGCAAAAACCTCAAACAGTGCAATTGCAAAAATAGGCAGCTTGCGATGGGAACACTCTTATGTCACAGATGACAAAACATTTTGTGTCTATCAAGCCGAAGACGAAGAAGCCATTAAGCGGCATGCTGAAATTAGCGGGTTCCCGGCCACCAGGATTACCGAAATTTTGAGGACGATTAACCCGTCTACCGCCGACGGATGAATTCCGCTGGACACTGCTTCAGCCCAGGTAATTATTCCCACCCGCTTTACGGAATTTGTTCATGACCTTGAAACGAGGTCATTTGATGGCGGCAGCAAACCAGCATCCAGGGCAGCCTGTTTTTCGGAAGCAATGTAGTCCATTGCCCCTTGTTTCAGGTTTTCAAACGTCGGATCTCCAGTCAGATCCCGTAACAGGGGATCATAAAAAATCTTGATTGAAGACCCGGGGAAGCGGGTGACGTACTGTCTCAATTCGTTGATCGCGGTCTCTCTGTCACCGTCCATATTTGTTATACACGCGCCTAAATAATTCGTTGCCTTGTGAACCCCCTCATGGTCCAGCAGTCGGACCGAATAAATTTCATTGAGTTTTTGTGAATAATATTCACATCCTGCCTGGTCACCGAGTTGCTTGCGCACATACCAGGACAGGCATGCGCCCAAACAATAATCATCAATGTCAAACAGGATTCCCCATTGATCTGATTGGGCCTGCTCTATAGACCTGAGAATCAAATCGGCTTCCTGGTATCTTCCCTCCTGCACATGCCATAAAGACAAAGTGATCTCCGGAACATGAATTTGCCCTGCTGAATTCCTCCCACTCAATACTTGCCATAGCCGCCTGGCTTCGTCGTGATATCCGTATTGGCAGTAAATTTTGAAGGCTGAAGTAAGATTCAGGTTTTCAGCAGTTGCACCAAATCCGAACAGTGTCAGCACCGATTGAAGGCCGCCGGACCACTGTCGATCGTGCCGAAGCTTGTTGCTGGCAGCATAAATTGCCAGCCCCTCCTTTAAGCGACCCCGGTTCCAGGCAATAGAAAATCGCCCCCAATCATTGAAAACCGAACCATGCTCCACGACTTCAATGCGATCCAGCAGCGCAGCTGCCTCACGGTATCGACCGCGTACCGGCAATTCGTTAAAAAGATTGTTCAGTTCAATTGGGGACGTGGGGCTTAAGTGCAGAGCTTTCTCGCGGGTTTGTACGACCAGTGCGTGGGGGTTGCCACTGCGTTTCAAAATCAAGCCGAGGATTCGATAGGCCCTGCTGCAGTTTTGGTTTATGGCAATCGCTTTTTCTGCATGGAATTGCGCCTTTTGATTATCACCTGCCAGATGATAATAGAAAGATAATGACGTCTGTACTTCTTCCGAATCCGGATTTTGTGCCAGTGCTCTCTCAAGGATGGGGAAAGCCAGTGCAAGACTCTCTTGCACTGGCATTTGACCGTAGCAGATATCGTCATCACTTAATAAAAGATAAGCGTCCGACAAACCGGTCATGGAAGGAAGGAAGCGAGGATCCAGGAGCAGTGATTTTTCGAAGCACTCTCTGGCCTGCTCGATGGATACTTGAGTTCTCCTGGAGATTGACTGTTGTCCCAAGAGATATTTTTCGTAGGCTTCGGTACTGATGCTGCGGGTCGAAGTGGGCGTCTCAACATCTCCCAGGATATGCTCTTTCAATGCAATCACAATCGCAGCAGAAATCTCGTCCTGGATGACAAAAATATCATGAAGTGTTCGATCATAGGTTTCCGACCACTTGTGAAAACCCGTTGCCACCTCGATCAGTTGAGCAGTAATGCGTACCCGATCTCCTGATTTTCGGACACTACCCTCCAGTACATGACTCACACCAAGCACTTTCCCAACCTCGGATATGTTGAGATTTTTACCCTTGAACTGAAAAGAAGAAGTTCGGGCAGTCACATGCATTCTTTTGATTTTGGCCAGAAGATTGAGCAATTCTTCTGATATGCCATCCGAGAAATATTCCTGTTCGGAGTCAGATGACAAATTTACGAATGGCAAAACCGCTATGGACGCCTCGGGCGGAATTGCATTGGAAGTGTTGCCGTTCGGTTGTGGTGCGGGTTCAAACAATGTTTGGGTGGTTTGAGTGCTCGCTTCGCGTTTCAAGCCACCTGCGGTAAGTTCAAACGCCCAGGCAAACACCAGGGCAATTGGAAACCCAAGCGCCAGGACGAAAAAAATGGTCTGATTAACCCAGTAGGGTGCGTTGAATGTAGGAAACACCAGGTCGGCGACCTGGGCCAGAACAAATGCGATGACGATATAAGCCGAACCAACCTTGAAAACGTTACGCCGTTTAAGTTCGCTGAATAGAGACAAAGTCTGATTTTTTCTGTGGCCGACGATGTCATTAAGATTAGCTGGCCGGCCAACAAAAATCTATGAAGCGTAAATTCGGGGACAGGGTTGCCTGAAAAACGGGGTCCGACCCCTAAGAAACACCTGATCGACCGCGACGGCGGATTGCGCCGGGCGGGCCTTCACGGGCTTACCTGGTAGCGCGCAACATGCTTCCCTCGAACCCCGGACTTGATTAAATGGCTGGAATATTCCTTCCGAAGCTGGTCCTTGTCTTTCTTTATAGGCTTTACGTTCAAGCGGCGTCATTCTGCGGGCGGCGATTTTCTTACGCACATTCCCGTCGATTATCCATGGAAGGGAGGAGTTTTCCCGCATAGCCTGAACAAACACTTTTCCTCATCATGTATCAAATATGGTACACTCAAGTCATTGTGAAAAAGGGAAAATACATCGGATTGGGTTTCGCTGAATTCCTCGGCGAAGAAGGCTTGCTTGAGGACGCCCAGGCCGTCGCGATCAAGCGAGTCATCGCATGGCAACTGGACCAACTGATGAAGCGGCAGGCCATGACCAAAGTGGAACTCGCCAGGCGCATGAACACCAGCCGGGCCGCCCTGGACCGCTTGCTCGATCCTGAAAACCCCTCGGTGACGTTGCACACCCTGCACAGTGCAGCAAAAGCCGTTGGCGGCAGACTGAATGTCAGCCTCGAGGTACCGGGAGGCTAGGACTGCAAATCTTCAAAAAACCACGCAATCTAAGCGGCCGGGCGAGCCACCAGGCTTTGCCTGGCGCCGGAACCCGGTGTACCCATGGCCTTGATCCAAAACGCCGGTAAACTTTGCCGATTTAAAGCGGTCAGATAGCCCATGCTGTGGTCAAAAAAGCTCAAACCGGTTTCAATCATTTTCGCCGTCATGCTCGCCATCGGGTTCGCGGCGTACGTGCTGTGGCATTCAGCTCAAGTTGTTGAGGACAAAATGTCTCAGCGCAATTCCCCGGCGTCAGCTACTGAACCCGAGGGTCTTGAACCAGGGGCATCCGCGGCCAATCCGTTAGAGCCCCGCACCACGCTTCTGAGCGCGCGGCCGCGCGGAGCCGTTGACGCTGCAGAACAACGGAAACTTGCGGCAAGCGAGGTGACCATTCCGCATGACGTCGTAATGCAGGATTACAAGACCGATCTGTGGGCCGAGATCCTGGCGCAGCCGCCCGAAGTCAGGCAGCCGGGCGATCCCGCGCTCGATGCCGATACGGCCTACCGGCTCTATATGTATTTTGGCAATTGTTCGGTTTTGCTCGGCCGGGGCCACCAGATCGATCAGCAGATCGAAAAGATCGCAAGCCGGGCGGAAACTGCAGACGGCAGGTTCCTGGAAGACCTTGAAGGCCGCCTCAATGAAATCATGGATTATTACGAGTTGTGCGAGCCCATCCCTGCCGATGTGGACGCCCGCATGGAAGCGGTGATCTGGATGTCCGAAGCCGTCCGGCTGGGTCATGAGATTGCCGAGGCCCAGTTCTACCAAAAGGCCATGGGGTTCCTTTTGCGCCCCGATTCAAACGCCAATAGCCCGCCCCTGGCCATGACATACCCGGGCCTGGTCGAAGATTTCAAAACAACGGCAAGGCTCGGGCTGGCCCGCGCCCTGGAGAAAGGGCACCCCGAGGCCTACCTGGCCAAATCCCG
Organism: uncultured Gammaproteobacteria bacterium; assembly: GCA_963766195.1. GTDB lineage: Bacteria > Pseudomonadota > Gammaproteobacteria > Xanthomonadales > SZUA-36 > JAHEFT01. The sequence continues at coordinate 13,806 of CAVXYY010000014.1, read as the reverse complement.
GGCGGTTCTGGAAGGATTGATCTACAAAAAAGACCCGGTGCTCGCCTATGCGTATGCGCGCAAAGCCGAACTCGAAGCCGCGAAAAGTCAAATGATCGTCAAGGATATCGGGATTTGGAAACAGGAGGCCGCCAGGTACCTGAGCCGGGAAAAAATCGCAGAAGCAGAACAACTGGCGCTTGAAATGAAATCTCCCTGAAACGGCTATGGCGGGTCAAGCCATCTGGCTTTTCTCCCCCGTATCCCCTATCGTCCAACGATGAAATCTGAATCCATCCGGCAACTCACCGAACACCTGCGGAAATTCGCCGCCGAGCGCGACTGGGAACAATTCCACTCACCCAAAAACCTGGCCATGGCGCTGTCGGTAGAGGTGGCCGAGATCGTCGAGCATTTCCAGTGGCTGACCGAGCAGCAAAGCCGTGATCTCGATGCGGCGAAGAAGGCGGAAGTGGAAGAAGAACTGGCCGATGCGCTGATCTACCTGGTGCGTTTGGCGGACCAGCTGAAGGTTGATTTGCTGGAGGCCGCGGAGCGCAAGTTAGCCGTTAACGAGTCCAAATACCCGGCCGACAAGGTTCGCGGGAGCGCGCGGAAGTATTCTGATTACGATTAGGCTTGTCGTGTCGGGGTTCTTCCGACTTCTTTTTCAGACTGCCCGAACTTCCAGCTTCAGCTCATTGAGGCGCTGGAGTACTTCAATGATGTGGAAAAGATTTCTTGCCTGTGGGTTGCCTTTCAATGAAAGCATGCGCATCAGGCTTTTTTCCATAATGCCGGTTTCCTGCGCGAGAGACGGGAAACCGATGGTGCAGTTGGTGATGTCACGCAACAAAAGCTGGGCCGGGATGACCTCATTTTTCAATAAACATTCGACGGCTTCTTGCAGCAATTCGCCGGCAAATGCAGGTTCGCTTTGAATGCGGGCTCGAATCAGGTTATGAATCGGCGCGGTGTTTGCGGGTAGTTGATCAGCGTTTTGAGTTTTTGTATTCATGCCAGTACCTTTTTGCAGTCTCAATGTCTGCTTGCTGATTTTTCTTGGTACCACCAGCAAGCATGATGACGAAGCCCCGACGTTCTAATCCATAGTAAAGGCGGTAGCCGGGACCCCAGTGAATGCGCTTTTCCCAGACTCCTCCTTTCAGATGTTTTGAGTTTGAAAAATTTCCAGCTTCCATCCTCATCAGGGTCAGATATACTTTCCTGGCTGCCAGACTATCCAGTCGCACATACCAGGACAGGAAAGGCTTCCTTCCCTTTTCATCCAGATAGTAAGTTATTTTAAAGTTGTTCATAGAGTAACATATGTGTTACTCAAGATTATACTCAGCGAGCTTTTTAGTGACTGTAGGCAGTTGCCCAAAAGGCTGTAAGAAGGATTCGTAAAAACTTCCAAAAACAAAAAATGGGTACGTTTAGAGCCGACCCTTTTCGCAATAAAGGCTTTGTCGTTGACTGGGACTTAGCTGGTCTTTGAACCACGGAAAATCCTCGTACGACATAAACAACTCCCGGTCGCGCACGAGCAGCCACAAACCGTGAGCCGAGATGTTCGTGACCTCAACTTCCGAAATGCTTTTTCCAGGCCCCATGTTCAGGGAGGGGGTTGTCGCTGTGAAAGATAATCGCGAAGCGCCTTGTCCACTGCCTCGGAGTCAGGAAACAGCTCATGCAAATCGGAAGCGATCAGCACCACGTTGGTTCCTTCCCGGTAGTGCGCAACATGCTTCCCTCGAACCCCCGACTTGATCAAGTCGCCGGAATATTCCTTTCGAAGCTGGTCCTTTTCATTCTTCATAGGCTTTACGCTCATGCGGCGTCATTCTGCGGGCGGAGATTATCCGAATAGCCCCGTTCCTTTCAGTATACGATACAACGATGTAGCGGGATTCCAAAGTTCTTCCGAAAGTCAAAAAGCGTTGCTCGCCAGAAGAGTGGTCGGGGTCATGGACGGTTGCTCAAGAAGGGGTGGAATAAAACCATCGGCAAGTTCAATTCGATCCAAATTTCGACCCTTTTGGCAAAGAACTTCCACTCTAAGCACCTGTCCTACTCACTACCAAACAGCAAGATAATCCTGATTTCGCGAGCCAGTTTCGACGCTGCTCCGACCCGATAAAAGTTGAGAGAAATGGCACTTCGGTTTTTTGTCTGTGGATTGATCCTCGTGTCCGTGGCGGCCTGTGATGGCGCGCCGCGAACACTCACTTCTTCCCGCGACCTGCAAAAGGAAGTCACCGCGGCTGACGCCGAAGAAGGCGCGGACCCGGCATCCCCCGCCACCATCGAGGTGTCGGCCAAATTCGACAAGACGCCCGTCCAGGGCAAGGGCAATGTGGGAGTGGTCTACTACCGCGTGGACATCGCCAATCCCACCGCCACCGGGCTTTCCGTGGGCGCGGTGTATCTGCAGTTTGAAGACGACATGGACATCGCCATCAGGAAATGCCGCTTGAAGGGCACCGATGTATCGCCATTCGGCTATACCCCGATCCGTGTCGAGCCGGGAGAGGTGTTCACCGCCAGCAGCAGCTGCGAATTTCCGATCAGCCAGATGGACGGGGTGCGGGAAATTGTTTCCCTGGTGGATTTCAGTTTTATGGTGCCGCGGGACTAAAACCTGCCCTGGCCATCAAGGGCCAGCCGCGCACGCTGCACCGCCACCTCGCCCGGTCGAAGAATTGCGGCTGAATACCTAACTATTGCCTTTCAAGCGGTGCCACAGTTCGATCAGAATTTGCGGGTCGAAGGTGGCTTCGAGCTGTTCGCTGGGCGTCGGAACCGCGTGGGGATTAGCCACCTCGCCCACCTTGAATCGAAAGACAAAATAATCCCCTCCGCCCATGCGCAGGTCGGTGATCACCACACTCTGTCCTTCCTGCCCCACGCGGTAGAAGCCCTTGGTGAACCATTGCAGACGTTCTACCGGCCAGTGTGATTCCAGGCCAAGGAGCAGTTCCTGCTCGCTGCTGTGGAAGGTGAAGTCTATGTCAGGGTCGCTGTCGAGCAACGAGTACCAGCCCTCTGCATAGCCTGCCGGGGTCATCACCAGAACACGCCAGAGAATCGTGTTGAAAGGGCCGGCCAGCGCCAGGACCTGCCGGTATTCAATGCCTTGCCGGGCGAGTGCTTCCCGCGCCATATCCTGCGCATGAAACTTTGCCGCAAAGCTCCAGCCCAGGTAGACCGTACTTAGCGCGAGCATGGCCAGGTTGAAGCGCCAGGCTCTTATCGGGTTGCGGCGCGCTACCGCTACCGCAACGACCCCGGCTATCAATGGCAGGGTATACAGCGGATCGATAATGAAAACCGAGCCCCAGGTCATCGGGTATTCAGTGAGCGGCCAGAAAATCTGCGTGCCGTAGATCGTGCAGGAATCGAGCAACACATGCGTCAGGAAGACCAGGTAGACCAGGGCATACCAGCCTTTCCGGTAATGGGCATCAGCGGGATGGATTTTCCGGATCAGCCAGACCATCAGCGGCGTCAGCAGGGCCAGCATGAAGACCGAGTGGCTGAATGAGCGGTGAAAGGTGAAGTCGGCGACCGGGTCACCGAACGGAATCAGCACGTCGAGATCGGGCAGCGTCCCGAGAATCGCGCCCCACAGCGCCGCTTTGCGGCCCACGCGGTGCCCCAACACCGCTTCGCCGACGGCGGCGCCAAGCGCGATTTGAGTCAGCGAGTCCAAAGGAGCTCAAGGGTTGTGTGCACGGCGGTATCGGTCATGGGGCCTTGATCTGGTCATCCGGTCCAGGCTCGAACCGGAAGCCATCGGCCTGCGGCACGATGGTGCCCGTGCGCATCGGAAAACGTCCGCCCGGACGGTCACCGAAGAAAAACCGGAGCGTTTGGCGGACCGTTCCGAATGCCAGGTCGTCCCAGGGAATATCATGCTCAGCGAACAGGCGGACATCCTCGCTTTCCGGCCCGGGCCGGAAATCCAGGTTTTGTAAGCCGGGCTCGATAAATAACGTAGAGCTGGTTGACGTGCGGAAGGTTGAACATCGAGTACGGCGCCTGTATTTCCACCTGCGCCCGCGCTTCCTCCCAGGTCTCCCGCACAGCGCCTTGCTCCACCGTCTCGTCCAGCTCCATGAACCCCGCAGGAACGGTCCAGTAGCCGCTTCTCGGTTCGATGGCGCGCCGGCACAGTAAGACCGAGTCCTCCCAGACCGGCAGGCACCCCGTCACGATCTTGGGGTTCTGGTAATGCACCGTGTCACAGCCGGGGCAGACATGCCGGCGGCGGTCGTCGTCGCGCGGTATCTTCTCAACCAGGCGGCTGCCGCAGCTACTGCAGAATTTCATGATCGTTCCGAAAAGTTCTCGCGCAGATTTTGGTTGGCAGGTTTGACTTGGCGTGCATGATTGAAGTGCTATATAAATAGGGCACGATATATCATTCCAGGCCATCGTGCGAGACCATCGATTACAGCCCCTGCGACCCGATAAAAGTTGAGAAGAATGGCACTTCGGTTTTTTGTCTGTGGATTGATCCTCGTGTCCGTGGCTGCACGATCGCTGCTTGAGCACACGAACCAGTACGTCCGCACCACGAAACCCGATATACACAGCCGCGAACTCATTGATGTCATTTTCACCCAACCCTACTGCCGCATCGCCAACCTGGTGGAAGCGGTTGATGCCTGGATTGCCCATTACATCACCATCAACGACAATCACCCCGACCACATCGGCCGGGAATACTTAAATCCGGCATTTACCGACTGTTGTCTTTTCTGGACTTAACGTACGTTTAGACGTACGATAACAATATGAGCACCCTGACCGCCAGCGAAGCCCGCGCAAAACTGTATCGCCTGATTGACGAGGCGGCTGAATCGCATGTGCCTGTTCGAATTACCGGCAAGCGTAACAATGCCGTTCTGATTTCAGAAGAAGACTGGGCTTCAGTCCAGGAAACGATGCATCTGCTCTCGATCCCCGGAATGAGAGAGTCCATCCGTGAAGGATTAAGCACTCCGGTCGACGACTGCGCAACGGAGCTTGATTGGTGAGTTGGAGCGTAGTCTATTCCAGGCATGCCCAGAAAGACGCGAAGAAAATTGCACAAAGTAATCTGAAGAAAAGGGTGCTGGAACTGATATCAGTTCTTGAACAGGATCCCTACCAAAACCCTCCACAATATGAAAAGTTGGTTGGCGACCTGGAAGGTGCGTTCTCGCGAAGAATCAATATTCAACACAGGCTGGTTTACCAGGTTCTGGATGAAGAGCGCGTGGTAAAAGTCCTGCGCATGTGGACGCATTACGAATGAAAACGCCCCTCAGTTATCGTCATCCCCATAGATCGAAAGCCCCTCGCCGTAAGGATTGTTCGGGCTGTCGGCGCGGTAGGGACTGCCCGCCCCGTACGGGTTGTTGATGCTGTCGGCGGAATACTTGCTGCCATAACGCCCGTAGGGGTTGGAAACCGAATCCGGGTCGTACCGGTTGCTGCTCAGCTTGCCGCGGTAATTGCCGTTGCTGTCGTAAAGCTTGGGCGCATCGGTGGCATAGGGGTTGGTCGCGCTTTTGCTGGAATACTTCGAGCCATACTCGCCATACGGGTTGTTGATGCTGCTGCCGGAATACTCCGAGCCATGCTGCCCGTAGGCATTGCTGGTGGAATCGGCGTTGTAGGGGTTCTCGCTCAGCTTGCCCAGGTATTCGTCGGCCAGGGCGGCGGAGGCGCACAGGGCCAGCAGGGCGGTGATGACAATTCGATTGAAGTTCATGGTTGCTTCCTCGTAATGATATTTACGGCGCAGCATGCGCCCCGTTTCTTCAGTAGTAATCCTAAAGGGTTGGATTCTCAATAGCTGATAATCAAAAAGCTGAGCCGGATGCACTCCTGGTCGAATGCATCCGGCGTGACTCCAAGCCATCCGGAGATTTCACATCTTTCAACTACCCGTATTAGAGTGTTGGGCCGATCACCACCCGGACACCCGTGCCCAGGTCTGTCAACCGCTGCTGCAGCAGGCTGAGCGTTACTTCATCCTGCGGACTGGCGACCAGCCAACTGCTCACCATGTTGTATTCCTCGCGGAAATCCACGCCGCCGGCCGCATTCGGGCCGCATAACCCGGGGCCGAGGTCAAGCGACTGCAGCCAGTGGTAGGCCCGCGCCGAAGGGCCATCCTCCCTGAACCAGATGTCGAACCGATGCTCTTCTTCAAGCGGCAGATCCAGTCCCTCCGGTCCCATCCCCCACTGCCCCTCAAACGTTTGGAAACCTTCCGGTTCGAAACGGGTGAAATACTCCCGGTACGTCATTTCAGGTATGTCGGCAAAAGGATCGCCCAGGCACAGTTCCGGACGTTCGTTTATCGTGACGACGATGAGATCCTCCGTGACCCGCTCCGGGGCCACCAGCAGCGGTTCGCCGAAGCGCTCGAAGTACTCCAGAGCACGGAAGTAGAAGGAAGGGATGATGGCGCCCACGGCGGCGCCGGCGGTGGACAGCAGAAACTGTCTGCGGGTAACGGACATGTTGTTCTCCTCTTTAGCAGCATTTGGCAACGCGCCCTGCAAGCTGAAGCTTCAAATCGGCGCGACCCGGGACCGTCCCGGGTGGTTATTCATGGATAACGGGCATGAAAAAACCCGCTCAGCTTGCGCCAAAGCGGGTTCAGGAATGAGTCCTCAAAGCACCACGCTTTAGCGGTATTTATTGAGCGCCCGCAAGCTGAAAGTTCAAATCGGCGCTGGGGTTATTATACTTGAATTCGGGTGGTTTCCGCCACTTGCAGCTTACCTTCGCGGTGACGCAACAGCATTTCATGATTTTCCGGCGCCCGGAATAGTGACAGTGACGGTTAGCGAAATTTTACCGGGACGAATCTGGGCACATTTTCCTGGTACTGCGCATATTCCGGATATTTGCCGGCACTGATTTCTTCGCTGAAATTGGAACTGCCGCGAAACAGGATGACCAGCAGAATGCATCCGCCAATACTCCAGTTGATCCATTGGCCGGATGCGGCAACGCTGAACAGGTAGAAAGCAATCCAGGTGCCCTGTTCGGCAAAGTAATTCGGGTGGCGTGACCAGGCCCAGAGACCCGTATCCAGGAATCCCCTGGCGTAATTGCCCGTCAATGGCTGCCCGGCCTCAATCAGCCTTTTTTTGGCGTTCTGGTAGCGCCACTGTTGCTGGTCCGCGACGGTTTCTGTGACCAGCATCACTATCATCAGTGCCGCTGCCAGGTAATCCAGCGGGCCCAGCGGAGAGCCGGCATGTTGCAGGACAACGATCATCGGCAGGGTCAGCAGCATGATCAACACGTTCTGGTACCCGGAAATAAACCCGAAGTTGAACAGTGTCCACTTCCAGCCGGGTTGAAACTCGGGTTTCTGCCGCAGAACCTGCCAGCGATAGTCTTCATGACCGGTCCAGAACTTCAGCCGGTAAGCCCCATGCCGTGAGAAGTTGTAAGTCAGCCTTAGGCCCCAGGCCGTCACCAGCAGAGCCATGATCAACAGACGGGGTGAAAAATCTCCATGAGTCGCCACGGTCCATGCGTAAACCATGGGCAACAGGCTCCAGACCTTATCTACCTGGCTGACATTGCCTGTCAGTTCACCCAGCACAAAACAGCAGACCCAGGCCACGAGCAGAATGGACAGAATGGATTTCAGCACCGCCCACTCGGACGGCCCGGGATAAGTGCCGGTGAAATAACTGATCACGGGCACCACCCCTAAAGTGAAAACCAGAACGACAGCGGTTCCGATGATATTCACGGAGTCTTATAAAGCCCGCTGAGCTTACTCAGGGTTCTGAAGCCCGAATGTCATGAATCAACGCAAGGGCCTGCCACGCCTGAACCGGAAAACAGACACTACCGTCCTCTCCACCCCATTTTTCAATAAGAGCGGCAGATCGTTCGGCATTGAAATCAAAAATACCGATACCGTGCATCGCCCAATCACCAAACAATCGCGACTCAATGCAGTCAAAACTGATCAACTGCACATCTTCGTGCCGGGAGTCGCGGGCAATGCGCAGAAACAGGTGATTGATTTCCTCAAATTCGCCCTCGATAACCTGCAGAAAATGGGTTTTCGTGGCCAGCAAAACGCCGGTAATGCTGTCATCGCTGTTGTGAACTTCGCTGGAACCGATAATTTCGTGAACCAGGTTCCAGTCAACGGTGCTGTTGCTGCGACTTTTGTAGATGAGTCTGTACATGCGAAAAAGTATAACAAACTGGCTGGCTGCCTATGATCTTTAGATTATGGGCTAAGCAAGCGAGTTCAGCCAGTGGCAGGGCAGTCTGAACAGGATCAAAGCAAAGCGTAAACCATCTCCATGGCCAGGCCTTCTTCATCCCGCGCCGGCGATTCGGGGAATGTTGCTATCCGGGGAGACTGCATGGCAGTGACGGCCCCCACCATCGCGTCCAGAATATCATCGCGCGCAACGTCTTTGCGCTTGAAGGTATTTAGCGCATCCTCGTAGCAATCCCGCGCAGACGGGAAAAACCTCGCCAACACTTCAAGTCGCTCTTCTGCACCCTCCGGTTTCTTTTTGCTGTACTGCATATTCTTGCGGGCATTCAAAGCCCAGAATGCCACCTCAGGATGCATTTCCCTAACCTTGCCCTGGAAGTCCATCGGGAGCGCATGCAATCATCCACTTCACGGATCTTCGGAACGATTGCCCAGCTTTGTTTTGAGAGCTTTCTTCCGACAGCCAGAAAATTGGCCTCGCTGCCCAAGCGGTAGGAATGTTCCTGGATAGCCGCCCGAGCAGGTGCCGGAAATACCGAAGACCCCCGGGGCTTTATAGCTTTCCTGGCGGCCTGATCACACAAACGACTGGGGGTGCCGGCAGAGACCAGACCAATAGGAATATCTACCAGTGTCAACTTTGCCTGGTTGGCGAATAGGCTGACATCAGAAAATTTCTCCAGGACGCCGAACAGCCAATCCCCTTTGTTATCGATGCCCGCATAAAACCAGCCCGCCCGGCAGCCATCAATCCCATAGAATTCCGCTATGTGATCTGCCGATCGCAGGTACAGATCTTCAATGTTTTCTTTCTTGGGAGGAGGTGGCCCCATCATTCCGACCACCATGTTTTGCAAATCCAGATTTCGTTTCGACTCATTGGTTAGCTCAATGGGAATCGCAACGCATTTGCCCTCTCCAGCATGCGCAAACGCCTCGGCAGTTGAATTCGAAAGATAAACATTTCGTTCACACTGATCACAAAAACGAACTGAGTCGACGTTCGTTTCAAACAGTTCGTCCCATGATTTCGGGCATTCATACGTGAATTCGCATTGACTTATCTTGGGGTTGTCTTTGCTCAGGTCGTTCTCCCGCGATATCGGCTAAACAAGGATTTCATATGAAACCCCCAATTCTTTCAAAGTATGCAACACAAGCTCCAAAACTTCATTTGCTTCAATCCCTTCCAGCCATTCATTTTTCCGCCCCGCGCTTCCTCGTATGCGGTAGCCATCCAACCTCGCCAGGACAGCCTTCTCCGCCAGAGCAATGTCTTCTATGAGTGCGACCGGCATGAAATTGACATTGTGCTCACCAAAGGTTTTGAAATAGCTCTTCTTGCGGGCCTCCAGGCTCCTGGCTTTACCAACCTTACAATTGGCCTTCGTTACCTTGATCGACCTTATCGCAACCCGCGGGTCGTTGGCGTTAACCGAAATGGGTTCGTTGTTTTTCAACGTGACAATGTAAATTCCGGAATCCAATGAGTACGCTCTCAGCTGCTGCGGTCTATGTCGGCAAAGGAGTAAAGCTTGATGGATTTATTCATGTTGGCTCCTGTATGCATCCATATTGATGCCGAAAATAACATCAATATCAGTGAGATGATTGAGTGTGAAACGACACAAAGAATGGAGTAATCTCTATATCAATATCAAGGGATGCCATACAAATAACAAGAAGCTATGCGAAAGGATTCGTTTTTTGAAGATGTAATGAAGATGCCCTGGCCGGTGGGGGTTGTGGCTGCCGTGCTCGCGTTCTTCATTTTCCACGTTTACCAATTGGTTGCACCGCAAGATCAGCTGAATCAGGCGGTGCTGTCCGTTTTCCGAATAGTCGCTTATTTCTTCATGGGGATGTTGCTATTTGCTGCATTCCTCTCCTTTCTCACCCAAAAGATCCGATCAAAGCGGTTTAAGACAACCCGGGTCGATGTCCGACTTGCGCAGCCTCAGCTGGCGTCAATTCGAATCATTTATCGGCGAATATTTCAGAGAGCAAGGTTATTTCGTGATGGAAACACCGGAAGGCCCGGATAATGGTGTGGACCTGGTTCTGCGAAAAGACGGTGAAAAGACCTATGTTCAGTGCAAGCACTGGAAAACCAATACCGTGGGGGTGGAAAAAGTTGGGAGTTATTGGGTTCAATGGCGGCTGGTGGGGCGCATAATGGGATCTTTGTAACCAGCGGACATTACACTAAGCCAGCCAGAGAGCTCGCTCTTGAAAGTGGAATTAGACTGGTGGGTGGTGACGAATTAGCAAAATATTTCGAGCATGGTATTAAGGCGGAAGTTCTTGCTTCTGCGGGGACTGAAGCCGCGGAGAGCTTAGTTTGCCCGGTTTGCAGCGCTCCAATGTTTCAAGCGAGTCGCCAAACGAGGACCAAATAAAGGAAACTCCTTCTGGGGTTGCTCAAAATACCCTCAATGTCGTGGCATACGACAGGGATAGCGCCTTACGCATGGGCAGTGCCTTGACTATCTAACAAGCTCAACGTATTTGCTAGGTTAAAATCCAAAGACTCACTTACTAAGGGGTCATCCCGATGTCAGCAAAAAATAACAAAGCAGCTTTTTATAAATATTTTAATAGAGTTGAATGTAAAAAAATCACAAGGACTGATAAGAGAAGAGGGTCATTGTGCCATTGAAAGGTATGAAAGACTTGCTGGAATTTTCTGGTGTAATACCAGAACCAAGGTGACAAGAAATCTGTAGGCGTGGGAAGATGCTCGATGGCACAGAAATAGAATTTACTTTTTATAACTCGACTCGCGATGATGAAAGGGCGCCCGAATCGAGAATTGGAAAAAGTGATCTTCTAAAGAAGGTTGAAGTTGGTGACTTCTTCTACATTCTCGAAAAAAAGGGCGAAGTATATTTCCACGTCGAAAAGGCAGGAAGTGCAACAGCTGAACTGGATCTAAATATCGCTGAAGAAGCGGCAGCCTATTGGTTGGATGAAGGAGACCTTTACAGAAGAGCCTCTGAAGTCAAAATCAACCAAGCGATGAGAATAGGTAAATCCAGTCAATTTGTTCGAGATCCTAATGTTGTGGCGTTTATCAAAAAAGCTTCAAATCAGGAATGCCAAATGCCTGACTGCAAGTCCGAAAAGTTTCGCACAAACACTGGAAGGAACTATATTGAAGTCCACCATTTAATTCCGTTAAGCAAAAATGGCCCGGACACGATCGAAAATTGTATCGCATTGTGTCCTAGGTGCCACAGGCTGCTCCATCATGGCCAGGAGAAAAAGAAGTATCGAAAAAAGGCAATCCAGAAAATGAAAAAAGTTTATAAAGAGTGGAGACACAGGTTTGATTAGGTTTGCCATCTGACAATCGATTCTCAGATGGAACTGGGATTGGTGTGGGGACCGTTAACAAGAATTCAAAATAGCGCAATTCTATGAGCAACCGACTTTACGAAAAATTTAAAATCGAAATTCCTTCAAACGAGGAATTATGCAAGTTTACGGCCCTGCAAGTGCTTGCTGACAGTTCTCCAGAGTTCATGAAAGCGAATTTTTCTGGCTTATTCAAGTCATGAACGAGCAAATTTATCAAAACTACCTTAAGGCTCAAAATTACTCTGGACAGCAAGTTTTACAAAATAGAATTTCAGAAGGCTATATTGGTCTATACAGGAACTCGATAGTTTTTACATGTCTGTTTTCCAATCACGCAAATCACGAGCTGGCAGTGCTTTTGAATTCATCATTCGCGAACTTTTTCGTAGATTAGGGTATCCATTCTCCGAGCAAGTCGTCATTGATGGAGCGAAACCCGATTTTGTACTTCCAAGTGAAGAACATTTTCGTAAGAGACCACTTGATAGCATTATCTTCACAGCAAAAAGAACTTTGCGAGAGCGGTGGCGGCAAGTTGTAACCGAAGCAAACAAAGGGTATGGCTACTTTTTGGCAACAATTGATGCGAACGTGGCGTCCAGTCAGATCAGCCAGATGGCGGATCATAAAGTCTATTTGGTTGTGCCTATCATGCTCAAACAAGAAAATTCCGTTTATGCTGCCTCTTACAATGTACTAAGTTTCGAAGACTTTTTTCTCAAACATTTAGATCCGGCGATAGCTAGATGGTCATGCTAACTCGCCCTTTCATGCCTCAGCGGCGTCAATTAACTGATGTTATTAGAGGAACAAACTTAAATTCTCAGGTAATGAGAAGCGGAATAGAAACAATAAATTTCCTATTGCTTTGCTGGGTCAAATGTGAGAGTTTCTCAGTGAAAATGACCCAGCTGATTTTGGTGTAAAAAGTGAAAGAGTTTAACTCTGTTCTGTCGATTCTAAATGAGGTTTTGACCATCTGGAACGTACGTCAGGTTTCTGAACGAACAGGAATCGGGTTGGATCGGCTGAACCGTTACAAGAAGTGTCAATGTGAATTTGATCTCGAAACGCAAATAACTCTGGCAGAGTACAAAGTACTTTCGGGTTTGTTGCCAAAATACGAGGAAAAGCCCTTTAAATTCGATTTTATTGATTTATTCGCCGGCATTGGTGGCATTCGAAAGGGTTTTGAAAGTGCAGGTGGGCGCTGTGTATTCACCTCAGAATGGAATGAATACGCACAAAAAACCTATAAGGCCAATTTTCCTAGCTGCCCTGAACATATATTCAACAGTGATATAAAGGAGGTGACTCAGCCAAAAGGTATTCCATCGGCTGACGTTGCCAATCATATTCGCAACTCGTTACCTGCACATGATGTAATGCTTGCGGGCTTTCCCTGCCAGCCGTTTTCAATTGCAGGCGTCTCTAAGAAGAATGCATTGGGGCGTCTGCATGGTTTCATTGCGAAGACCAAGGGCAGCTGTTTTTTACATCATTCGTATTCTGAAAGCTCGCCAGCCAGCGGTGATTGTTCTTGAGAATGTTAAGAATCTGAAAAGCCACGACAAAGGAATTACCTTCAAGGTCATCAAGAATGAGCTTGTTAAGGCAGGTTACTGGATCGCAAATCTTGATGATGACCAGCCAATCCCCGAAAATCATTGATGGCCAGAACTTTATTCCGCAACATCGCGAGAGAATTATTCTCGTAGGTTTTCGAAAAGAATTGGCAGAAGATTTCAATATTCCCGATCGATTTGATTTGAGGGATGTTAGCAAGCATTTTCCGGCTAGAAGACTCTCGCTAAAAGATATTCTATGACCCAAATGATATCGTAGACCCAAATACACACTTACACCTAAGCTGTGGCGAGTACCTTGTCGACTACGCCGCCAAGCACAAAGCAAAAGGTAACGGTTTTGGCTATGGTGTTGTAACCCGGAACGATCAGGATGTTGCTCGGGTCTTTGTCCGCTAGATATTACAAAGACGGATCGGAAATCCTCATAGATCAGTCTGATATGAGCAAGGATCCTGTCGTAATGGTCGACCCAGGAGGACTAACCCCACAGGAGTGTGCTCGCCTTATGGGGTTTTATAAAGTCGGCGGAAAAGCCTGTGGAAATCCCGGTTTGACAATACCCAAGCATATAAACAGTTGCAGATTCAGTGGTCGTGCCCGTAATTGAAGCCATCG
>CAVXYY010000013.1:0-77839 GCA_963766195.1 uncultured Gammaproteobacteria bacterium | reverse complement strand
CCGCCTACCAGCATCATCTCGATCAGCAGCAGCCAGAGTGTCTTCTTGTTGTCGAGCGCGCCTTTCATGTTGAGCCACAAGGTTGCAAACACGCTGGCGGTTGCAAGCACCCAGAACCACGCTGGAATATGCTCTCCGAATAAAGAACTGAGACCTGACGCGATCAAACCGGATCCGGCGGTAAACACCACCGCGATCAGGATAAAAATCAACTCCCCTGCATACAGGTTGCCGAACAGTCGAAGTCCGAGCGATACCGGCTTGGCAAGAAGGGCGACGGTTTCAAGTAACAGGTTGGGCAGGAAAAACACGATTTTTCCGGCCAGGCTGGTGGACGCGAACGGCTGGCCGGTCAACTCACCGATAAAACCGCCGACGCCCTTGATCTTGATACTGAAATACAAAATCAGGACGAAAACCGTGAGGGACATACCCATGGTGGCGTTTACGTCGGTTGTGGGCACTACTTTCTGGTAATGGATGCCTGCTTCCTTTGCGATCCAGGGCAGCCAGTCAACCGGGATCAAGTCCATGAAATTCATGAAGAAGACCCATACAAACAGCGTGAGCGCCAGCGGGGCGATGAACTTGCTGGTGCCGTGAAAAGATTCGCGTACGCTGGTATCGACAAATTCCACGATCATTTCGATCGCCGACTGGAACCGCGTAGGCACACCGGAATTGGCTTTTTTGGCGACATTTCTGAACAGCAGGAAGAACACCACGCCGAGCAGGACGGCCCAGAATAAGGTGTCAACGTTAAACGCCCAGAAGCCCATTGCCGACGCTTCTTCTGCAGAATGAGCCAGTCCCCATGAGCCATCCGCGTGCTGGCCAAAGGTCAGGTTCTGCAGATGGTGCCCGATGTATTCACCGGTGCTGATTGATTCGATATCGCCTGCCATTCCAAATCCTGCTTAATTCTGCGAAACCTGTTCGCTTGGCCGGGATGCTTACACGCCCACCGGCAAGGTGTGTTCAATCTTCAAAAAATCAAGTCCAGCCGGGACTTTTCCGGCTATTCCCGGGCCAGGGCCAGCCCAATCCAGTTGGCGGCCAGCACGCCGATCATTCCCAGGAAAAAAAACCCGGCGGCAAGCGGCTTCACCCAAATGAACACCACCGCACAGAGCACTCCTGTCAGGGCGAGCTTGCCGAACTCGGCAACGGCCGCCGTGCGCAAAAAAACTGCGCTGTCACCACCCATTTTTCTCATCACCAAAAAGGTGAACAGCAAGCCCGGCAGATAGACCGAAAGGCTGCCGAAGAGCGACGAATAAGCCGCAACCGGGCTGGCCAGGTACGACAGCGACGCCAATACCAACGCGGTCAGGGTCTGAATCCTCAGGCTTTTCAATGTACCTTCCGGCTCTCCGTGTTTCTTTGACCTCGATCATCCGGAAGATCCAATCCCCGGAGAAAGCCCTGACCAAAGACCGTCCATTTTAGCAGCTACTAACAAGGCAGGGCAACGTCTGAGTTCCTGATTTGTAGGAGCGGCCCATGGCCGCGATCCGAACTCCGGACCACAGTCGGGGGAGGAGCCGGGTATCTGTTGGCGGGACCGTCGGCTGTAGGGAACAGCCGAGGAGCGCACAGGGACGTTTCGAGCGTGTCCGCCAACAGGTGCCCGGCTCCTCACCGGGTTCGGAGTTACAACCGCCGGCAAGGCCCGCTCCTATAAGGTTATTCCGAAAGGTTCAAACGTTCGAGAATGCCTTCGAATTCTTCGGAATTGTTGTAGGCGATGACCAGCTTGCCCTTGCCTGAGGCGAGGTGTTGAATCCTGACGCGCGCCCCCAGGATTTCACCCAGCCGGTTTTGCAGGCTCAGGATGTCCGGGTCCATCCGGCGGGTTCCCTTCTTCTTGCTGGATTGCTTCAAATGGCGCACCAGGTCTTCCGTATCGCGCACAGACAGGCGTTTCCGAACCACCTCCCGCGCCGCCTGCAGCTGGAGCTTGTCGTCGAGAGACAACAGCGCACGCGCATGCCCCATCTCGATCTGGCGCAGATCGACCATGTCCTTGACTTCCTGCATCAGCTCAAGCAATCGAAGCAGGTTTGAAACGGCTGCACGGGAACGGCCTACTGCATCGGCGGCTTCCTGGTGGGTCATCTGGAAATCATCGATCAGTCGGCGCAACGCCGTAGCTTCTTCCAGCGGGTTCAGGTCTTCGCGCTGGATATTTTCGATCAGCGCCATGGCGACCGAAACCTCGTCCGGCACATCCCGCACGACCGCTGGAATATCCGCGATTCCGGCCAGTTGCGCAGCGCGCCAGCGGCGCTCACCCGCGATCAGTTCAAACTGATCACCGTCAATGGGCCGCACTACCACCGGCTGCACCACACCCTGGGCCCGGATGGAATCAGCCAGTTCGGCCAGCTTGTCCTCGTCAAAGACGGATCTCGGCTGAAAGCGGCCGGGCCGGATCAGGTCCAGCGGCAGGTTTCGGAGTTCATCGCGCGATTCCCGCTGCACCTGCTGCAGGGTCGTCTGGCTGAGCATGGAACTCAGGTTGCGTCCAAGAACGGTCTTTTTTCGGTTTGTCATGTATCAAGCCTTCTTCGGGGCGCTGTTACTTTTCTCATAACGGCGTAACATCTCGCCAGCCAGCGCCACGTGCGCCACTGCGCCTTTTGACTTCGGATCGTACAACAGCACCGGCAGGCCATAGCTGGGTGCTTCCGCCACCCGGATGTTACGCGGAATCAGCGAGCGGTAAACCCGGTCACCAAAATTTTCCAGCAACTGGTCGGATACCGCGGTCGCCAGATTATTTCGCCCATCGTACATGGTGCGCAACAGACCCTCGATCTTGAGCCCGGGGTTCACACTGCTGCGGATTTGTTCAATCGTGTTCAATAAACCGGACAAACCTTCCAGCGCATAATATTCACACTGAACCGGGATCAGCACGCTGTGTGCCGATGCCAGCGCATTCAGCGTCAGCATATTCAGCGAAGGCGGGCAGTCGATAAATATCCAGGCATATTTCTCCGACAAGGGTTTCAGCGCTCTTTTCAACGCATACTCCCGCCCGTCCAGTTGCAATAACGCGACCTCGGCCGCGGTCAGATCACCATTTGCCGGCAAAAGGTCAAAATCCAGTCCTTCCGGTCGCAGAATGGTCTCATCGGCGCTGCGCTCTTCAAGCAGAACTTCGCAGGCGGACATGTGCAAATGGCGCGGATCGATACCGCAGCCGGTAGTAGCGTTTCCCTGGGGGTCGAGGTCGACCAGCAGAACCGGCAATTTCATGCTGGCAAAGGCCGCCGCCAGGTTAACGCAAGTCGTGGTCTTGCCGACGCCGCCTTTCTGGTTTGCTATTGCGATGATTCGGGCGGACATGTCTTCGTTTCGGTTCCGGTGATGAAATGGGTTGTCATTGAATGACGGTCATGATGACGAGGTGACGATCCTCTTGCAATCCCGGTACCGTAAGTTTTTCGACCGAATCGATCCGCAGCCAGTCCGGAATCTCCCTGAGTTCACTCTCCGGGTAGCGTCCCTTCATCGCCAACAGGCGCGTTGGCCCACCCGCCAGGTGCCGCGCCGCGCCGGCAAATGCCGCAAGATCAGTAAATGCCCGGCTGATGACGATGTCAAAGGGCGCCTGGGGCGTAAATGCTTCCAGCCGGGCCTGCAGGGGCACGATATTTTCCAGACCGAGTTGCCGCTGGACATGGTTCAGGAAACGTATTTTCTTGCCCGCACTGTCGAGCAGAGTAGCTTCGAGGCCGGGCCGTGCAATGGCCAGTGGGACGCCGGGAAGCCCGGCGCCGGTGCCCGCATCCAGCAACCGGTCGCCTGTCACCCAGGGCAAAACCGACAATGAATCAAGCACGTGGCGAACCACCATCTCTAGAGGGTCTTTGACCGCGGTCAGATTGTATGCCCGGTTCCAGCGCTGCAAAAGCGCAAGGTAGGCCAGCAGGGCAGTTTCCTGGTCGGGAGAAAAAGAACAACCGGTCAATTCCCGCAAACCGCTGCGAAGCGCTGCCACCAACGGTTCAGCGGGCATTCCGGGACTGGCCAGCGCCTGCAAACGCTATCGGGTCAAGCCGGCTGAGCGCATTTGCCGGGCGGCGTGTTCGGAGATGCTCTTGACGGTATCCGAATGCTCAACATCCTTGGTAAGCGTGACAATACGCCAGACAGGCTGCTCGGTTGCCAGGTCGTAGTAGCTGGTTTCGACATAAGCGGTGGTTTTAAAATCCGCATAGCCCGGACCCTGCCGGATCGTATAAACCTCGGTGTAGCCGGTGAAGTAGGGCCGGCCCCAGCTATAACTCGTTCCACTGCCCAAATATTCCAGCCAGTAATCGGATCTGACATATTTTTCTGATTCCCCGCCGCCCGCGTAGAACATCACGATGATGCCATCCACGTCAGCTTGCCGGAGCAGGCCGGTCGCAACCTCGACATCAATTTCACCCCTGATTCCACCGCTCATCCCGGGAATCTTGCTGCCGGGGACTGCCGGCGTACCTTTTGCCAACAGGATCTTTGCGGCATCAATTTCCACGGCTTCGCGCATCAGGGCATCCGGTAAAACAGCAATGACGGCAACTTTGACCGGTTTGTGTGTCTCGGGGTTGTCGGCTTTCCAGTTGTCGACGATCTTGACCTGGGAGCACGCGGAGAACAGCAGTGGCAATAGCAGGATGAACAGGACTATGCGGCAGGTTTGGAGAGGATTTTGTCGGATCATGGGGGTTTCCGCTGAAAACGAACCCGCATCTTAACCCATGGCCGGTTCAGCCGAAAGCAGGAACCTTTGATCCATGTTGCGCCGGGCATTTGCACAGTCCCCGCCTCTTCCCTGCGTCATGGATCAGGGCCTCCCTAGATCGACAGGTCAAGCTCCTCGGCCCGGTGACAGGCCACCCAGTCGCCGTTTTCCATGCGCCGCAGCGCAGGCACATCGACCTCGCAGCGCTTCACCCTGAACGGGCAGCGGTTATGAAAAATGCAGCCTTTCGGACGCTGATACGGTGAAGGCATGTCTCCGGTAAGCCAGCTGCTTTGACGGGCCAGCGCAGCCAGCTTCGGATCGGGTACCGGCACGGATTTCATCAGCGCATTGGTATAGGGATGCAACGGGCGTCGATACAACCGGGCTTTTTCCGAAACCTCCATGGCCTGCCCCATGTACATCACCATCACCCGGTCACTGATGTGCCTGACAACCGAAAGGTCGTGGGCGATGAATATCAGCGCAAGGCCCAGCTTTTTCTGAAGGTTCTTGAGCAGGTTTATGATTTGGGCCTGGATTGAAACGTCGAGCGCACTGACCGGTTCATCACACACCAGGAGCTTCGGGTTGAGTATCAGGGAGCGCGCGATCCCGATGCGCTGACACTGACCGCCGGAAAATTCATGCGGGTAGCGGTTAATCTGGTTGGGCAGCAAGCCGACAACCTTCATCATGCCGCGCGTGCGCTCTTCCACCTGCAAGCGCTCCATGTTCGGATAAAAGGTCCACAGCGGTTCCGAAATGATATCGCCCGCTGTCATCCTGGGATTGAGGGAAGCCACCGGATCCTGGAACACGATCTGCAGTTGTTTTCTCTTTTGGCGGAGTTGTTCCTCTTCCAGCCCGGTCAGGTCCTCCCCAAGCCACATCACGCGTCCACGCCCCGGCTTGATCAGGCCCAGTATCGCTCGCGCCAGGGTTGATTTGCCCGAGCCGGATTCGCCTACCACACCCAGTGTTTCGCCCGGTTCCAGGTCAAAACTGATGCCGTCCACAGCCCTGAGCTGCCGCTCCCGCCGGCGGAAAAAATTGCCGGTCTCACTGGTAAACGTCACCGCGAGGTCCTGGACTCTCAGGACGGGTTTGCTCATGCAGTTTCTCCGGAAACGGCGGTTTCGGCAGCGGCTGCTTCGGCGACAATCTCTCCGCCTTCAACCGGCAGGAAACAGAGACTGGTCCGGCCATCACCGGTAACCCAGAGCGGCGGGCGTTGACGGCATTGTTCCGAGGCCTCCGTGCAACGGTCCCTGAACCGGCAACCGTCCGGCAATTCCAACAGGTTTGGCGGATTACCCGGAATGGCCTGTAATTCGTCATCTGACTCCCGGTCCAGCCGCGGCACCGAGGCCAGCAGTCCCCGGGTGTATGGATGCAGGGGACGATAGAAGATATCATCGACTTTCCCGGTTTCCACGGCTTCGCCGGCGTACATGACGATAATCCGGTCCGCAATTTCCGCAACCGCCGCCAGGTCATGCGTAATCAGTATCAGCGACATTTTCGTCTGTTTCCTGAGCTCGCTCACCAGTTCAGTAATCTGTGCCTGCACGGTAACGTCCAGTGCCGTACTCGGCTCATCGGCGATCAGCAGCTCCGGCTCGCACAGCAAGCCGATGGCGATCATGACTCTCTGGCGCATGCCGCCGGAATATTCATGCGGATACTGCCTGATCCTTTCCTCCGGATCGGGAATCCGGACTGCGCGCAGCATTTCGACCGCGTGTGCGCGCGCTTCGTCCCGGCTCAGGCCCTGGTGGTGCATGACCACTTCGGACATCTGCGTTTCTATGGTCAGGAATGGATTCAGGGAGGTCATCGGGTCCTGGAAAATCATCGCTATGTGCTTGCCCCGGATGCTGTTCAGGTCCCGTGGTTTCATTTTCAACAAGTCTGTGTCGTGGAAAAACGCTTCTCCAGTGACATGCCCATTTTCAGCCAGCAGGCCCATGATGGAGAGGACCATCTGGCTTTTGCCCGATCCTGATTCGCCGACGATAGCCAGCGTCTCTCCTTCGGCAACTTCAAAACTGACGCCATTGACCGCCTTGACCACGCCTTCGCGTGTATCAAAGCCGACTTCCAGGTTGGAAACCCTGAGTAATGACATTACAGGTGATCCTTTGGATCGAGCGCATCGCGCATGCCGTCACCGATATAGTTGAAACAGTACAAAGTAACGGTCAGGAAAACCGCAGGAAACACCAGGGTCCAGGGGGCTGATTCCATGTCCTGGGCCCCGTCATTTACCAGCGCACCCCACGAACTCATGGGCTCCTGGACTCCGAGGCCAAGGAAGCTCAGAAACGATTCGACCAGGATCACCTGGGGTATGGTCAGTGTTACGTAGACGATGACCACGCCGAGCAGGTTGGGAATGATGTGGTGCAGGATAATGTCATTGTGCCTGACCCCGCAGGCCCTGGCGGCTTCGACGAACTCGGTGTTCTTCAGGCTCAGGGTTTGCCCGCGAACTATCCTGGCCATATCCAGCCAGTTGACCGCTCCGATGGCGACAAAGATCAGGACGATGTTTCGACCGAACACGACCATCAGGAGGATCACGAAAAACATGAAAGGAAGCGCGTAAACAATGTCAACAATTCGCATCATGACCCGGTCAGTCATGCCGCCGTAGTAACCCGCAACGGCCCCGTAAGTGACACCGATGGCCAGGCTGACCAGCGTGGCCACGAACCCGACCAGCAGCGAAATTCTCCCGCCTTCCAGAGTCCGGACCAGGATATCCCGGCCCACCGCATCAGTCCCGAACCAGTGCGCGGTCTCAAGGCTCGGTGGAGAGGCCGTGTTGTCCCAATCCGTGAAATCCCCCTCCCAGGGCAGCAGCATGGGGCCGAACACGACCAGCAGCAGCATGACCGCCATGATGATTCCGCTGACAACCGCAGCGCGGTTTTTCAGCAGGCGGTGCCAGGCATCCACCCACAATGACCGCCCCCGGATATCCTCCCCGGCAAACGCCGCGGCAAAAGGATCTTCGACCGACGGCTCGACGATTTTGGCCTTGATACTCATTGCGCCTCGTCGTACCGGATCCTGGGGTTCAGCCAGGCATACAGAAGATCGACAATGAAATTCAGCACGACGATGACCACGCCGTAGAAAATCACCACGCCCATGACGAGCGTATAGTCACGGTTCAGCGCGCCCTGTACAAAATAGCTTCCCAGCCCGGGGATCGAATAGATACGCTCAATGACGACCGAGCCGGTAATCAGCGCCGCCGTTGCAGGACCCATGTAGGAAATGACCGGCAGTATGGCCGGCTTGAAAGCATGCCGGCGGATAACCAGGTGCTCCGGAAGCCCCTTGGCGCGGGCGGTGCGGATGTAATTGCTGTGCAGTACTTCGATCATGCTGCCCCGGGTCAGGCGCGCAATGTATGCGACCACCGGCAGCGCCAGCGTGATGACCGGCAGCACCATGCGCTGCCATGACCAATCCCAGCCCCCTGCCGGCAACCAGCCGGCGTAAACCGCGGTCACCAGGATCAAAAGCGGAGCCACCACGAAATTGGGTATGGATATCCCCAACATGGCTACCCCCATTACGGAGTAATCGACTGGCGTATTTTGCCGCAGCGCGGCGAATGTCCCGATCAGTGTCCCGAGGACGAACGCCAGCAGCATCGCCAGGCCGCCAATCGTGGCTGAAACCGGAAAGCCCTGGGCAATCAGTTCGTTTACGGTCCAGTCCTTGTATTGGAATGACGGACCGAAATCCCCGGTGAGGATCTGTCCCAGGTAACGAAAATACTGTTGCAGCAAGGGTTCATCGAGGTGGTAACTGGCGTCGAGGTTCGCCCGGATTTCAGGTGGCAGGATTTTTTCCCCGTCAAAAGGGCCGCCAGGCGCCATTCGAATCAGGAAGAAAGCGATGGTGATCAATACCAGCAGCGTGGGTACCAGCCCCAGGAGCCTGACAACCGCGTGACGCAATACACCTTCCTGCCTCACTGCGAGTCTCCCGGGGATTCCGGCTCGCGTGATTTCAGCATGAACATGTCGCGGGAGGGGTGGTGATCCATGACGTTATTCTGCCAGCCCTTCAGGCGCGGGTTGACCAGGCGCTTGGTCACATAAGTAAAAACCGGGATGATCACGTGGTCTGACATCAACACCCGTTCTGCTTCAAACATCAGGCGCTCCCGCCGGGCCCTGACCCGTTCGGTGCCGACCTCGTCCAGCAGGGCATCAAAGGTCGCATTGCTGTATCCGTAGTCATTCCGTCCGTGCCCGGTCCGGAACAGTTCAAGGAAACTGTAGGGGTCATTGTAATCGCTGATCCAGCCGGCCCTGAATACCTGGGTAATGACTTTTTGTTCCCGGTTCTGCAAAAACACCCTGAATTCTTCATTCACCAGGGTCGCGTTGACGCCCAAAACCTGCTTCCACATCGACGCTATCGCCAGCGCAATTTTCTTGTCGTTGTCGCTGGTGTTGTAACGAATCTCGATGCGCAACGGATTTTCTTCTGAATAGCCGGCTTGCTCATACAGCGTCCTGGCTTCGTGATCCCTTTCTTCCTGCGTCCAGTCCGCGTATTCCGGTGAAAAAGGAACATACCCGTCAATGCCGGGCGGCACCAGGGCAAATGATGGTTTCTCACCGAATTGCGTGACCTTGTCAGTGATGATTTCACGGTCGATAGACAGGATCAGCGCCATCCGCAGGGAAGGATTGTCGATGAAGGGTTCCTGCGTGAGATTGAATCCGAAGAAATACGAACCCATCCAGGGACTCACGACCAATTCATCCGGATAATGCCGCTGCAACCACTTGAACTGATTGTTCGGCACCTCGTTGGTCCAGTCGAGTTCTCCTGAACGAAATTGCTTGACCTCGGTCGAGCGGTCTTCGGTGGGTACGTAAATCACGCGTTCAATGATGGTCTGGTCGGCCTCGCGAAATAACGGGTTTCTCTTCAGCTCGATACTGGTTCTCGGATTCCAGTTCTCGAGTACGTATGCGCCATTGGACACAAGCTTGCCGGCTTTTGAAAACTGGTCACCAAACTCTTCGACGTTGTTGCGATTCACCGGGTACGCAACCGGACTCGCCAACAGCCCCAAAAAATAAGGCGTGGGCCCGGTCAGCGTAATTTGCATGGTGAAATCATCCAGCAAGGTAATTCCGAGTTCCTCGACCGGTAACTCACCGGTAAGCACCTCGCGTGCATTCTGGATCGGCAACAGGGTCCTTGCCGCACTGGAAGCCGTTTCCGGGTTCAGCGCGCGCTGCAGGCTGTAGACGAAGTCCCCGGCGGTCAGAGGATCGCCGTTCGACCAGACCAAATCCCGGCGAAGGTAAAATGTGTACGTCCTTGCATCCCGTGAAATGTTCCAGCGCAGGGCTGCGCCGGGAACGATATCGCCGTCAGCCGACTCGGCGGTGAGGCCTTCAAAGAGGTCTCGCAGAATGTGCGAGGCGGGCACTCCAAGCGCAAGATGTGGATCGAGGGTTTCAGGCTCTTCACCATTTCCCCGCCGGACGATTTGCTCTTCGGCCAACACCGCGGGATCCGGCCTGCCGTCTTCCAGCAAAACGAGTTCCACGGGCTGCACCCGCTGCTCCAGCGGGCGCCCGAAATCACCTTCCTGATCGCTGCACGCAACCAGCCCCAGCAGGCCGCAGGCCAGGACTACTCCATTTCGTGTTGACGGCGTCAAGGATTCTCCGATATCACACCCAGGTACCTGGAAAGATGAACATCCCGCACATTTTCCGAGAAACCGGTTATTCGCGGTCTGACAAGATGGCGCGAAACATAATAATAAAGCGGAATGACCGGCATGTCCTTCATTAACTGAGATTCGGCCTGTTGCAGCAGATTCATTCTCGCCCCGCCCGAAGTCAGGGTCGCGGATTTCATCAACATATCGAAATCGGCATTCCGGTAGAACGTATTGTTCAGGTTATTGTCGCTGACAAAAAGGTCCAGGAAACTGGACGGATCGGCGTAATCTGCTATCCAGCCGCCCCGGAATACTTCGGTGATCACACCCATGCTCCGGTTACTGACAAAAACCTTCCACTCTTCGTTCACCAGTTGAGTATTCACACCCAGGACCTGTTTCCACATGGCCGATACAGCCACCGCGATGCGCCGGTGAATCCCGGAAGTGTTGTAGCGTAACTCCAGCAGCAAGGGCTCATTCCGGTCAACACCTGATTTCCTGAACAGGCGCACGGCTTCCGCTTCCCGTTCTTCCTGGCTCATCACAGACTGGGGCATGACGGAAGGCTGATAACCGCTGATCCCCGGCGGCACGATGCTCCATCCGGGTAATTCTCCCGCCCCGAGCACGGTCCGCACCAGGATCTCCCGATTGATGGCCAGGGAAAGCGCCATCCTCAGGTCGTTCGAGAAGCCCAGGACCGGATGATGAAAATTGAACCCGAGCCAGAACGTTCCGAGGTACGGGTACACCCGCAAATCGGCGGCGAGGTTTTCTTCCAGCCAGGAGAAGCGCCCCGGCGGGATGGTTTCAGTCACGTCCAATTCTCCCGCACGGTAACGTGAAAGCTCGGCAGAGGCTTCCTCGATCGGAAAATACTCGACGGTTTCGACCTGCACCGCTTCTGCGTCATGGAACGCAGGATTACGTCCGAGCTTGATGCTGGCGCGAGGTGTCCAGGCGGTGATCGTGAAGGCGCCGTTTACCGGTGAGTGCAGCGCATCGTCATCACCCTCCGGGTGGAGCGGAAAACTCACGGGGTGCGCCAGGATTTCCAGGATCCAGGGAGCCGGTTCTTTCAACACGATGTCCAGAACACCCGGCTCAACCGCAACGATACCCAGCGTACTCGACCGCCTTCTCCCCTTTGAGGATTTCTGCGGCGTTTTGAACATCCTTCAACAGACCTGCCGTGGGAGCAGTCGTCTCGGGTGTGAATGCACGACGCCATGCCCGGACGAAATCCTCCGCGGTGACGGGATCGCCATTGGACCACCGCGCCTCGGGCCGCAGATAGAACCGGTAACGCCGGCCGCCGTCAAACTCCTGCCACGATGCCGCCTGGCCCGGAACCAATTCGCCGTGCTCATCGAAGGTAACGAGCCCTTCCCGGATGTCCCGCAACAGGTTTACCGCAGCCAGCCCCTGGGCCTGGTGGATGTGCAGGGAATCCGGTTCAGGGCCGAGGCCGCGCCGGACTTCGGCTGCGAAAAGGCTTTGGCTGGACCAGGCCAGCGCCAGGGCTGAAAAGACTAAGGCGCAAATGCGCGTGGTGCTAGCCCGCATATCGCACCAGGGATCCGGAATTTACAGCGTAGCTGGCGAAACAGGGTAGGACAAAGTGTATTCGCAGGTAATCCGCGAAATCCATGTTAAAGCATTGTACGAAAACAGTATTCATCAATCTACGGTCCGCCTGGGTGCAATATGCGGGCTGGGATTCATGTGTCAGCCCGGTCTGTTTCGTTTGCGTTCCTGCGTGTATCCTAGGGAACCTTCGAGCAATTGTACACAGAGGCGCCCAGGGCTATCAGGCCGGGCTTTTCAATGTCATTTTGGAGTATTTCTTTGGCAGACTCAGCGAAACCAAGCACCGTCGAGAACAGGAACGACCTCGTTTCCTATCTCGCCAGCGGCTGTAAACCCGAGTCGGAATGGCGGCTGGGCACCGAGCACGAAAAATTCGGCTATACGCTCAACGACCTGCGACCCTTACCCTATTCGGGCGAACGGGGAATCCGGACGATCCTGACAGCGCTGGCGGATAATTTCGACTGGCGCCCGGTCCTGGAGGATGGATTGCCTATCGCGCTGCTGGATGACACCGGCGCCTCCATCACCCTGGAACCCGGCGGGCAACTGGAACTTTCCGGCGCCCTGCTCGACAACATCCACCAGACGTGCACCGAAGTGAATGCTCACCTGAAACAGGTCCGGTCGATATGCGAGCCAATGGGGATTGCCTTCCTGGGCATGGGATTTCAGCCCAAGTGGCCGCAGGTCAGAGATGGAATGGATGCCGAAGGGGCGTTACCGCATCATGCGGGATTACATGAGTAAAGTCGGCAACCTGGGGCAGGATATGATGAGCCGGACCTGCACGGTCCAGGTCAACCTCGATTTTGGTTCTGAATCCGACATGGTGCATAAATTCCGCACATCGCTGGCTTTGCAACCGGTGGCCACGGCCCTGTTTGCCAATTCGCCGTTTACCGACGGCAAACCCAACGGCTTCGTCAGCTATCGCTCACATGTATGGGAAGACACCGATCCGGACCGCACCGGCATGCTGCCTTTTGTTTTCGATGGCGATATGGGATTTGAAAAATACACGGACTACATGCTGGATGTGCCTATGTACTTCGTTTACCGGGATGGAAAATACATCAACGCATGCGGACAGTCATTCCGTGATTTTCTCGATGGCAGGCTACCGGCTTTACCCGGCGAACGGCCGACACTGAAGGACTGGGAAGACCATCTGACCACGGCCTTTCCGGAAGTCCGGCTGAAGCGCTACCTTGAAATGCGGGGCGCCGATGGCGGTCCGTGGGACCGGCTGTGCGCCCTTCCTGCCCTGTGGGCCGGCTTGTTCTACCACCGGCCTTCGCTGGATGCGGCCTGGGATATCGCCCGGGACTGGAGCATGGAGGAACGGCTGAAGCTGCGTGAAGAAGTGCCGAAAATCGGCCTGAAGGCCAGCGTGCGCGGACGGACCGTGCAGTCCATAGCGCTGGAAGTGCTGGAACTGGCCAACGAGGGATTAAAAGCCCGCAACCGGCTGAACGCCGCGGGAGACAACGAAACCGGCTTCCTTGGGACTTTGCGGGAAGTAGCTGAGAGCGGAATCACTCCGGCCGAAGAAAAACTGAAACTTTTCCACGGTGAGTGGAATGGCTCGGTGGACCCGGTTTTTACTACCTGCGCCTATTGAGGCGCGAGAGCATATCGCAGGAACGGATTCATCCGCGAATCCCTTGCCAGCACATTAGTGGGAGTCGGCCTTGCCGGCGATTGTTGGAGCAGCCCACGGCCGCGATTGAACGTCGCGTCAAAGCCAGCTCCTCACCGGGTTCGGAGTACTATCGCGGCCATGGGCCGCTCCCACAAGGGCTCCTACGGGCAGTCGCCGACTCTTTTTCCTTCCCATGCCATCGTCATTTCCATGGCCTGGCCCTGGAAAGACATGGTCATCAGCCCGGAGCCGCTGATGCTGTCACCTTCCGAAACAGCCATCCATTCTCCGTGCGAGGTTCCGCCCTCCGCCGGGCAGTCGAAAGACCATTTCAGGGTCTTGCTATCGACCTGGTCTATTTCAAACGTGCAGTTCGGATCCAGTCCTGTGGTGCCCATGTCATCCATCGAAATCTCCGACTTCTCCACGCAGTCGGCAGTGGTTGTCACCCGGGGCTCCGGCAATATGGGCAGGGTCATCGTGGATGTCATCTGCCAAAGCCCGGGTTGGACCGGTATCCCTGCTGCCAACGCGAGAGGCACGGCAAACATCATGGAAAGCCCTGAAATAAAGGCCTTGCTTATCACGGGGTTTCCCTTTTGCCATCCGTGAAATATGCGGCTGCCACTGCTTTCAGAACGGCAGTTCGAGATCCGGGTTCACCCTGAGCATCTGGATCCGGAAGACCGTCTTGATCCGCTCCAGCGCTTCCTCTGTTTCGGCGTCGAACCGCACGACCAGGACCGGCGTGGTGTTTGAAGCCCTGACCAGGCCCCAGCCGTCGTCAAAATCAGCCCGGAGCCCGTCAATGGTGCTGATGCTGGCGCCCTCGAACCGGGCAACGGTCTTGAACGCTTCGACATAACCGTGGTTTTGGCCTTCCTGCATCTTGACCTTCAGTTCCGGCGTGCTGAAACTGGAAGGCAGGGCATTCAATATGGCCTCGGGGGGTGCTTCGGTGCTGCCCAGGATTTCGAGCAGCCTCGCTGCCGCGTAGATACCGTCATCCACGCCATACCAGCGATCTTCAAAAAAGAAATGTCCGCTCATTTCGCCGGCGAATGGCGCACCCAGTTCCTTCATTTTGGCCTTCATCAGTGAGTGGCCTGTCTTGTACATCACCGGATTGCCACCTGCGTTCCTGATTACTTTAGGTAAATGGCCCGTGCACTTTACGTCGTAAAGTATGGTGGCCCCCGGGTTCCGGTCCAGGACATCCAGGGCCAGCAACATCATGACCCGGTCGGCATAGATAATATTGCCGGCGAGCGTCACCACGCCCAGCCTGTCCGCGTCGCCGTCCAAAGCCAGGCCGAGGTCTGCGTCCATTAACCGCACCGACTCGATCAGGTCAACCAGGTTTTCAGGTTCGCTGGGGTCCGGATGGTGGTTGGGGAAAGTGCCGTCGACTTCGTCGAACAACGGCAGGACCTCGACACCGATCGCCCTGAGCACCTCCGCGGCGCACACACCTCCAATGCCATTACCGCAATCGATCACGACTTTCAGATCCCGCTCTACCTTGATGTCATCCGCTATCCTCTTGATGTAATCCGGCACGACATCCCGGCTCGTGACCGAACCCTGGCCCTCCAGCAGATCGTTATTTTTGATCCGCTCATAAAAACGCGTGATGGCCGCGCCGTGCAGCGAATCGCCGCCGATCATGATTTTGAAACCATTGTAATCCGGAGGGTTGTGGCTGCCCGTGATCATCACACCGGATCCGGCGGCCATTTCGTGTGCGGCGTAGTAAAGCACCCCGGTTGGAACAGCGCCGATATCCAGCACGTCACAGCCCGTCGACAGGATGCCGTCGATCATGCCTTCCATGAGGTAAGGGCCCGATAACCGTCCGTCGCGGGCCACTACTACCGGACCCGCCTTTCGTTCCAGCACGGTGCTGCCCACCGCCTGGCCGACGCTCCGGGCTATCCCGGAGTCGAGCGTTTTGTCGATCACGCCACGAATGTCGTAGGCGCGAAAAATACCCGGCGTCAGTTCAACCGGCGTGTGCTCGGCCTCCTTCAATTTACGCCGCTCGGTGATGTCATAGTGCAGGTGCATGCGCGGCGGATCCGAAATCGCCGGTCCGCGCGTGGCTGCCACGGTTTTTCGTTCCTTGGGAACAGGTTCGCGCCGGTGGCGTCTGGCGGTCCGGGCGATACAGGCGCAGACCCGAACGTGGCGTCCGCCGGCCCGGATCCGGGTCTGGTTTGCTCTTCCGGGGCTTCCACGATGTCCCGGCCGTTTGCTTTCTTCAACTTCTCGTCTTCCTCCCAACCGCGGTTGCTGCGATAAAGGATTATTGAGCCGCCAAGGCTGAGCGCACCGGCCAGGATGATCAGGAGAGCAGTCCAACGCCCGATCAACTCGACATGTTCATAGAGTGGAAATTCGATTCTGAAAAGCGTGCCGGGCACGCTAAGCCGGTCCGGCACTTCACCCAGCAATCCCGGGTCGCCCCATTCCCCGAGGTTGTTCACCGGCTGCCTGCCGTTATATTGGGTCAACCGGATGAAGCCGAGGGATGAAATATCCGGGTTGAAGGAGGAGATGAAATACTGGGGATCGAGCGCCAGCACCAGCGCGCCAACGGTTTCGCCTCCGGACATGATCGCCACGGCATCAAACGCCATGGCCGGCTGCAGGACATGGTGAATCTGCACGAGTCCTGTACCGCTCTCCAACGTGGTCCGGACCATGTCATAAAGGGCGTAACCGTTCGGCCCGAGTTCGACCGGGCGTATCGCCGAGATGTCCGGACCGAAAACGGTGACCGATGAAACCTGGCTTATCCTCCCCTTGATGTACGCCGCCAGGTCATCCAGGGTCTGCGGGATTTTCCAGCGCCCTTACCGCCAGCGCCTGCACCTGCTCATCCGTCATCACCCGGTTCAGCGCCTCGATGGGCTGCAACAGGCTGTCCGCGGACTGCCTGGCCTCTTTCCGGGTCTCGGTAAGGAGCCCGGCGTCTTTCCAGTCAGTGACAAGCAGCCAGCACGGGATCGCCATCGCAACGATGCCAAACAGCCCAAGCACGAAAATCAGCCACTTGTCGACGTGTTTCCGGGTCGAAAAAAGCTCAGCTACTTTCAGCTTTCCTTTCAGTTCCATAATCGCAATCCCTTAGCTATGCCCGGTGTGCCCGAATCCACCACCACCCCGGTCTGAAGAATCAAACACCTCAACGCGTTCCCAGCAGGCCTGAACTACGGGCAGGAAAACCAGCTGGGCAATGCGCGCCCCGGGCTCTACCACGAACCCGGTCTCAGACCGGTTCCAGCACGAGACAAACACCTGTCCCTGGTAATCGCTGTCTATCAGCCCGACCAGGTTACCCAGTACGATGCCGTGTTTGTGTCCAAGACCCGAACGCGGAAGAATCACCGCCGCCATTCCGGAATCCTGCATGTGCATCGCGAATCCCGTGGGAATCAGCCGGGTCTTCGCCCGGCGCAATCGTCAATGGTCTCATCGAGGCAGGCCCGGAGATCCATTCCCGCCGAACCGGCCGTTGCGTAATCCGGAAGCGGAAACTCAACTCCCAGGCGCTGGTCGAGTACTTTTATCTGAACCGGCTTCAATGTCATCCATTCCTTTGAGCCGCGCAGCCACTTCCTCGATCAGGAGACGGGCGAGCTGCTGCTTGCTTCCTTTGCCCAGGTCTTTTTCACCACCGGGGACCAAAATCAGAATTTCGTTTTCTCGCTTTCAAAACCCCGGCCGCTTTGCCCGACCCGGTTAGCGGCAATCATATCAAGCCTTTTGCGTGAAAGCTTCTCAAGCGCGTTTTCCCTGAGGTTCTCGGTTTCAGCGGCAAAGCCCACGGTGAATGGCCGGTTCTCCAGCGCGGCGACGCTCGGCCACGATATCAGGCGTGCTGACCAGCTCGAGATTCAGCCTCGATGGGCCTTTTTTGACTTTGCGGTCCAGCGGACTTTCCAGGCGTATAGTCGGCGACGGCGGCGACCCCGATAAAGACGTCAGCCCCTGCTGCTTCTTTCATCACGGCGTCGAGCATTTCACGGGCGCCCCGCACATTCACCCGGTGGACGCCCGCCGGGCGTCTCGAGATTCACCGGACCCGCCACCAGGCTCACCCGTGCCCCGGCCCGCGCAGCCGCCTCTGCGACTGCAAATCCCATTTTCCCGGAGGACCGGTTTCCGATGTACCGCACCGGATCAATGTCCTCATGCGTGGGCCCGGCCGTCACCACCACGTGCTTTCCGGCCAATTCCGCCGTTGCGCTCACTCGACAGGGCGGCCACCAGGTCAGCAGGTTCCATCATCCTTCCGGGACCGGTTTCACCACAGGCCTGGCTGCCGCTTGCCGGACCCGCCAGTCGTATCCCCCGTTCCAGCAGCAATGCGCAATTGGCCCGGGTTGCCGGATTCATCCACATTTGCTGATTCATTGCAGGCGCGAGCAGCAGCGGGGCTGTCGTCGCCAGGCAAAGCGTTGATCAAGCAGGTCGTCCGCCAGCCCGTGAGCCAGCCGGGCGATAAAGTCCGCCGTGGCCGGCGCAACGAGAACCTGGTCAGCCCAGCGCGCGAGTTCGATATGGCCCATTCCGGCTTCCGCCGCCTCATCCAGCAGGGTCGTGTGAACCGGGTTTCCCGAAACGGCCTGGAAGGTCAGCGGCGTGACGAATGCGAGCGCTCCGCGTGTCATGACCACCCTGACATCTGCCCCTGTTTCCCGCAACCGCCGGACCAGGTCGGCTGACTTGTAAGCAGCTATCCCCCCGGTCACTCCCAGCAGTATGTGCTTGCCGGCTCATCCGCTTTTACTCCGAATTCTGTCTTGCAAGGTGAATAGCTTACATCTCCTCAGGGTATTTTTCCGTAACAGATCAAGTCCCGCGCCGTCACAATGACCGCATGAGCAAAGTCCTGCCGAGAGAAAAGCTGGCCAGCGACGGCGTCGCTGCACTGGATGATACCGAGCTCCTCGCTACGCTGCTGGGCACCGGCGCTGCGCAGCTCACCGTCATTGAACTGGCCGAGAGCCTGCTGCATGACTTCGGCGGACTGCGCGGCCTGTTGCAGGCCCGGCGTGACGCACTGGAGGCACAACGGGGGTTGGGGCCGGCAAAAACCGCCAAGCTGCTGGCGGTTCTGGAACTGTCCCGGCGTTACCTGCACCAGGTGCTGGTTCGCGGCGACCCGCTGGAAAGCCCGGGGGCGACCAGAGCAATACCTGAAAACCGTGCTTGCGCGACCATCCCAACGAGGTTTTCGCCTGCCTGTTCCTGGATACGCGGCACCGGGTCATTGCTTTCGAAGAACTGTTTTACGGCACCATAGACGGCGCGACGGTCTATCCGAGGGTGGTAGCCGAAAAAGCCCTGCCGCTACGGGGCTGCAGCTTTGATCGTCGCGCACAACCATCCTTCCGGCATCAGCGAGCCGAGTCTCGCCGACCAGGCCATCACGCGCCGCCTGAAAGATGCGCTGGCCTTGCTGGACATCCGGCTGCTCGATCATTTCGTGGTGGGTGAAGGCGCACCGGTTTCAATGGCCGCGCGCGGGATGCTCTGAAGCAGCCTCGAGCGGTCCCTGATTTCCAGCGGTTTTTAACACCGCCCTTGCATAATTTGGCCAGATGGGTTATAAAGTGCGGCTGAATTTTTGAACGAATCTGAACGGGAATTCCCATGTCACGAGTTTGCCAGGTCACCGGAAAAAGACCTATAACCGGAAATAACGTGTCGCACTCCAATATCAAGAGTAAGCGGCGTTTTTTGCCCAACCTTCACAGCCACCGTTTTTGGGTGGAAAATGAAAACCGTTGGGTTAAACTTCGCGTATCCACCAAGGGTCTGCGCATCATCGACAAGAAAGGCATCGATGTCGTGCTGAAAGACCTGCGGGCACGCGGCGAAAAAGTATAAAAGGAGGATTTGAACAATGGCCAAGAGCGCAAGAGACAAGATCCGCCTGACTTCCTCTGCCGGCACCGGTCACTTCTATACGACCGACAAGAACAAGAAGAACACGCCCGCAAAAATGGAAATGAAAAAGTACGATCCCGTCGTGCGCAAGCACGTCATGTACAAGGAAGGCAAGATCAAGTAATTGATCATGGCCTTACGGAAATTGAAAAGACCCGCCTTCCCGGCGGGTTTTTTTTCGCCTGACCGGAGACATCCCTGATTGCCTGAATTACCGGAAGTTGAAACCACCCTTCGGGGTATCGAGCCTTTCCTGACCGGGCATTCGATCCGTGAAATTGTCGTCCGCAACCCCAGCCTGCGCTGGCCCGTACCGGCGGAAATCCACCAGGCCCGGCGGACGCCGCGTGGCGCGCTGCTGGCGGCGCGCAAAATACCTGCTGGTCGAACTGGACGACGGTGAGCCGACGCAATCGCGCAGGAATCGGGCGGACTGCTGATCCACCTGGGGATGTCCGGTTCGCTGAGAATATGCGACGCCGACGACGCCCCGCGCAAACACGACCACGTTGATATCGTGGTCAGAGAGCGGAAAATGCGTCCGTTTCAACGACCCCCGCAGGTTCGGCGTATTCACCTGGTGGAGTCCGCCGGCTTCCGGCCACAAACTCCTGAGGTAATCTCGGGCCCGAACCCCTGTCCGGAGCATTCTCCGGCAGTCACCTGTGGCGGAACGCCCGCGGGCGAAAAGGTGCGGTCAAAAACTTCATCATGGACGGCAAAACCGTGGTCGGCGTTGGAAACATATACGCTTCTGAGGCGCTTTTCATGTCCGGCATCCATCCGGCACGGCCCGCCGGCCGCATTTCGGCCGCGCGCTATGACGCGCTTGCCGGCGCCATACGCGACGTGCTGAGCCATGCCATCCGGCGTGGCGGAACTACCTTGCGGGATTTTCAGAACACCGACGGTAACCCGGGTTACTTTGCGCAGGAATTACTGGTGTACGAAAGAGCCGGCCTGCCCTGTTTCCAGTGCCAGGACGCCTGTACGGAGAAAAGTGATCGGGCAGCGATCAAGTTACTACTGCCCCCGCGCTGCCAACGTTAGCCCCCGTCGGAGGCGGCCTCGATCCGTTCATTGGTCTTTTCGAGCGCTTCCTGGTATTGCTGCTCCACCTGTTCCGCTTTTTTCAAAGTCTGGATCTGCGGACCGATGAAGGTTTCCTCGACGGGCGGCACCGCTGGTTCCGGCCAGAATTTGAAAACCAGGAGTGCAATGATGATCAAGACGATGAGAAAACGCATACCAATCTCCTGCATTCATTTTGCTGTTAGTCTATCAGCACTGAATCACGGCGGTTACCCGGCGCATGAAGAGCTACCAATCAATAGGCAGCGCAATTGCTCACCTGGACTTTGGTGCTGCCCGGGATATGATCGACCGACGGCTTGCGAACCGGTCCCGCAGCAAGCGCTGGCCCGCGCCGGAGAACGTTCACGGCGACTTCTACCAGGGAGTCACCAGGCTGGCCGACATGCGCGCCTTTTTTGCGAAAACTGACGCTTTCAGCGCTGCGCCTGAGGTCATTCCTTCCAGCGGTCGATGGTTTTTGTTACGTCTGCCAGCGCGAACAGGGCGTTTGTCGTCGACACCGGACTGATCCGCCGGGACAACAATTGGCGCGAAACGATGACCTGCCCGGGCTGTGGCCTGATTAACCGCTGGCGCAGCAGCATCCATGTTTTCGAGGCGCTGGTTCAACCCGTCGCCGGACGACCGAATTTACCTGACCGAGGCGGTCACGCCGCTGTTTCAAACCCTTGCTTCGCGCCATCCCGGCTGCATCGGCAGCGAATACATCGCGGATTTGCCGCCAGGGACCGAAACCCGGCTGCCTTCAGGCCTGGTCCGGGTCGAAGACGTCACCCGGCTGAGTTTCGCGGACCGCAGTTTCGAGGCAGTGCTGAGTTTTGATGTGCTCGAGCATGTTCCGGACTATGCGCAGGCCCTGCGCGAGTTCTACCGTGTGCTGGTTCCCGGCGGACAGGCCCTGATCAGTGTACCGTTCACTTTTCTCGACCAGACGATCACCCGGGCGGAAATCGATTCGGCAGGAAACATCCGCCACCTGCTGGAGCCGGTCTACCATGGCGACCCGCTGTCAGAAGGCGGCGTTCTCTGCTACCACGAATTTGGCCTCGATTTTCTGGATAAACTCCGGGGCGCGGGATTCCAGGATGCCTATCTGTTGTGCTTCACGTCCCGGAAATGGGGGTATTACGGCCCTCACGTGATGTTTGTGGGCCGCAAACGTTAGCAGAACTAAGTCCTATTGGACGGCTTCGGGTCCAGCAGGTCTTCCTGTTCTTCGCCATTCTCCGCCAGCTGTGATTCCAGGGGATCGATCAGGCGGATCTGTTTACCGGCGTAAAAAACGTTTTTGAACTCTTTTCTGCTCACGGAAACGTAGCGCTCATTCCCGCCGATCTCGACCTGTGAGCCTTCCCGCAGTGCGTAGCCCTCGTCATCCACCCGGACCACCATCGTGGCTTTCTTGCCGGTATGACAAATGGTTTTCAGCTCCTCGAGTTGGTCCGCCCAGGCCAGCAGATAGCGGCTGCCTTCGAACAACTCACCCTGAAAGTCGGTGCGCAGTCCAAAGCAGAGCGTGGGGATGTTCAACCGGTCGACCACTTCGGTCAACTGGAAAACCTGGTCGCGCGTGAGGAACTGGGCTTCGTCGACCAGCACACAATGTATGTTCCGTTTGGACAAGCATTCCTGCACAGACTCAAACAGGTCGTCCTCCCTGGAGAAAGCGACCGCTTCGGCTTCCAGGCCAATCCTCGACCGGATCATGCCGACCCTGTAACGATCATCCAGCGCGGGCGTAAAAAGCAGGGGGTTCATGCCGCGTTCGCGGTAGTTATGCGCCGATTGCAGCAGTAAGGTAGTCTTTCCTGCATTCATCGCGGAGTAGTAGAAATAGAGCTTAGCCATGGTCGCCGCTCCGGTCTCCGAGGAATTCGTGGATCAGGGAGAGGGCCTCCGTTCTTTGCGTCAGGGCCAATAAAACCAGCAGGTCACCGGGCAAGGCCCTGTCCAGGGCGGACGCGGTAGCTTCAAGGGGGCCGCCAAAAATTTCAATTGCGTTTTTCGGAACTCCGAACCGGATGGCCTCCCGCCTGATCAGTTCCGTCACTTCGAACGGCTTGCGGCCGCGTTCATAACCCGGCAATTCCGTGACCAGTAACCGGTCCGGACGGACACTGCAGGCTGCCCGCACCAGGTCGCTGATATCCTGATCCGACCGGTCGCCCGCCTGGCCAATCAGCAGAATGATCCGTTCCGCGGGAACTTGCGCAATCGCTTCCACCAGGGCTTTCATGCCGTGTTCATTGTGTGCAAAGTCCACCAGGATGCGGATCAGCCCGCCATCAACCCGGCGCTCAAACCAGTTACCGCGACCCGGATTATCATGCTCATCACCACGAAACCTGGCCAGGCCTGTGCGGATCGGGTCGTCGCCGATACCCAGTGCCAGCGATACGCACATCGCGGCCAGGGCATTCCTGATGTTATGCCTCGCGACTCCGGTCATCGCGGCTGGAATTTCTGCCACCGGCACCTGCCGGCGTTGATGACCACCCCGGGCGGCGACCAGCCAGCCGTCTTCCAGCCAGCAAACGGTTTGACCCTGGGACACGGCATTTCTCACCTGCGGGTTGTCCGGGTCGAGACTGAACCAGATGATTCGCTGGTCGAGCTTTGATGCAAATTCAACCAGGCCGGTGTCGTCTGCATTCAGCACCAGCGGCGCGTTCTTCTCCAGGGCCCGGCGAACGATGAGCTTGGCCTGGATCAGCTCGGCCACCGAGTTGATGCCGTATTCGCCCAGGTGATCCGCCGCGACATTGGTCACCACGGCCACGTCGGCGTGCTCGACACCCAGGCCCCGGCGCAACAGGCCGCCCCGGGCGACTTCCAGCACCGCGATCTCAACCTCCGGCTGCCGCATCAGCATGCGTGCCCCGCCGGTTCCGGAATAATCGCCACGGTGGATGATCCGGTCCCCGACCCGGATGAAATCGGTTGAGGTCAAACCGGCCGTGTAACCGGCTGCGGACAGGATGGCGGCGGTCATGCGAACCGTGGTCGATTTGCCGTTGGTGCCGGTCACCAGGGCCAGCGGAACCGCTCTGAAGGTTGACCAGTCCAGTACTTCCGGCGCCGGCAAATCATCCGGCTTCCAGAGGCGGGCGGTTTTGCCATAATCCCAGGGAAACGGCGTCATCGTCCCACAGGAAAGGCACACCGTGCTGGCGGGCCGCTTCCTGCAGCGCCAGCAGCGCCGGATTCCGTTCTTCGTCGAACAAGCGCGTCAGTCGCGGAATTTCTTCAACCGGATCAGGCGTTTCACCGGATCCGCAGGCAGCCATGGCGCTGGCCCAAGCCAGCTCATTCAACTCGCACATTGAGTACAAAACGTCGATCGGCGCGGAGATCAACAGGCTGGCGCCGCCGTCAAAAACCCGGAAGCAGGTTTTTTCATCCGCGTATCCGACCGCGTCCAACCAGTGGGCGGCGGCGTCTTCCCAGGCGCGGATGACCGGTTCCGGCGGCCCGTCTATCACCACATCAATGATCGCGGCGGGACGTTCCCAGTAAAGATTGGCCCCGGTCAATCGCCGGCTGTCTGTTAATTGAAAGCTCATCCGGTTCAGTCGGACACTTCTTCAACCTTTGCAATACGCACACCACGCTCGTCCCGGATCAGTTCAGCGCCCGGTTCCAGCGTAAAGGCTTCGGGGTCCTCTTCGACAAAGCTCTGTACCGGCTTTTCCCGGGACTGGCCGCCCGCTTCTCCCGGCTTCAACCTGGTGCCCGGCAACCTGGTTCCAGCAGCGTTCGATGTTGTCCCCGAAAATCACCACCAGGTCTCCTCTGCCGGCCATTTCCAGCGCCGCCTTCACCGCATCGACTTCGCCGGGAATCACGTCAACCCGCTGCCCGTCAACCCCGGATTTCAATAACTGCTCACGCAGCATTTCTGGCACTTCATCCGGTCCGCGGCCGCGCCGGTTGTCATCGGCCTTGCAAATGTAATGATCGAAGTGACCGGCTGCCGCCTGTCGCGATGGCGCGGATGTCTTCGTCCCGGCGGTCGCCCGGCGCCGCCAGCACGCAAATGCGTTTGCCGCCGACCTCCAGCCGGCTGACCAGCTGACTGATGCTGGCAATGGCCGCCGCGTTGTGCCCGTAGTCCAGGATCACGCGGAAGGGGTGCTCGTCGAACACATTCATCCGGCCCGGAGCCTGGAAAATCGTCGAGTTGAACGTCTGCAGCCCGTGCCGGATGTCCTCGAGGGATTTACCGATGCTGAAGGCAAGCGCGGCAGCGAACATTGCATTCTGCACATTATGGGTCGCTTTGCCGTCCATCGTTGCAGGTATCAGGTGGGTCCATAACAACTGGAAATGCGTGCCGTTGTCATACAGGGTGATCATGTCCCCGCCGATCCCCTGCTCCAGCACAACGGCACGGCCACCGGCCCGGATGTGCTCTTTCACCAGGCCGTGGGCCGGGTTCATCGTGACGTAACAGACGTGTTCGGCCTGGGTGTAATCCGCCATGTGCAGGCAACGCTCATCATCCGCGTTCAGCACCGCCGTATTTCGTGCAACTTCAATGGGAATCCGCTTCAACTCGGCCAGCTGTTCGAGTGTATCAATCCCCTTGATGCCAAGATGGTCCGAAGCGACATTCAGGCAGGCCGAAACGTCGCACCTGCGGTAACCGAGACCGGCACGCAGCAAGCCTGCCGCGCGCGGTTTCCAGCACCGCCACGTCAATAGTCGGGTCACGCAGCACGATATGCGCCGAAGCCGGGCCCGTCATGTCGCCTTTCACCGAGAGGCGGCCGTCAATGTAGACCCCGTCAGTGGAAGTCATGCCCACCGTGTGCCCGGCCGTTTTCAGAATGTGCGCCAGCATCCTGGATGTCGTGGTTTTGCCGTTCGTGCCGGTAATGCTGACGACCGGGACCCGGCGCGGACTTCCGGGCGGGAACAGCATGTCCATAACCTTTCCGGCGACATCTCGCGGCTTGCCTTCGGACGGTGCCACGTGCATGCGAAAACCCGGCGCGGCGTTTACTTCGACGATGGCGCCACCCACTTCCTTGTAGGATTTTGTGATGTCAGGCGTCAGAAAGTCGACGCCACCGACGTCCAGGCCAATGGCCCGAATAGCGCGGACCGCCATTTCACGGTTGTCGGGGTGCACCACGTCGGTCATGTCGATGGCGGTGCCCCCGGTGGAGAGGTTGGCGGTTGAGCGAAGGAAAAATGCTTCGCCTTCCGGCAAAACACTGTCCGGGCTCATACCTGCCTTCTTCATCAGGCGCTCCGCCTGGTGATCGAGTTCCAGCCGGGTCAGTACTTTCTCATGGCCTATGCCACGCCTCGGGTCTTCATTCACGATATCGACCAATTGCCGGATACTGTGTTTGCCGTCACCCACCACGTGGCCGGGCACCCGTTTGGCAACGGCGACCAATTCATTGTTGACCACCAGCATGCGGTGGTCCATACCCTCGATAAAGCTCTCCACCAGGACGCTGTTTCCCCGGGCGCTTTCAAGGGCCTTTCCATAAGCCTCCATGACCTGTTCTTCGCTCACCAGGTTGATCGACACTCCGCGGCCGTGATTGGCATCGAGCGGTTTAACCACGACGGGAAAACCGATCCGCGAGGCGGCCCGTGCGGCGCCGCGTTCGGAACTGACCAGGTGTTGTTCAGGCACCGGCAAGCCCAGGTCCCGCAGCAAGTTGTGCGTGTCCTCTTTGTCGCAGGAAATTTCCACGGCGATGTGCGGGGTCTTGCTGGTGATAGTGGCCTGGATACGCTGCTGGTAGCGGCCATGACCAAACTGGACCAGCGAATATTTGTTCAGCCTGAGATAGGGGATTTCACGTTCTTCCGCCGCTTTGACCAGCGACGCCGTGCTCGGACCCAATTCCTTGCGCTGGGCGAAGCGGATGAAATCATCGCGTTCCTGTGCAAAATCGAACCCCTCTTCCAGTTCGTCAGCCAATGCTTCTTTCAGGTGCCCGGGCAGCAAATTCAGCAGGAGTTGCCTGGAAATCCGGGCTGCTTCGAGTCCCACCTCCCTTTGCTTGTACTGGAACACCATGTTGTACTGACCAACCGGTCCGATACCGCGCGTCTTGCCAAAAGACACATCGGAACCGGCCATGTTCTGCAACTCGATCGCGGCATGCTCCCAGATATGGGCCATCCAGGTACCCTCGTCCTCCCTCAGGCGGCGCAGCAAACCGCCGGGTTCACCGAAGGAACAGCCATGATTCGACAAGCCGGGCAGGGCAGTGACCAGTGCGTCGATGAACTCCGCGCCGAGTCGGACGGACGGCCACTCTTCCAGTATGCCGATATCCACCTGGTGCCTGATGACGGGAAAGTGGGCATACAGGCTGGGGCCAAGATAAACGTTGGTGGCCAGGATTTTCATAGAACAAGGACCTGCGTTAAATGGAGGTCAAGGCATATTAACGCCTGGCTTCGATTCCCGCCAAAATTATTTCAGGAACCTCTGATCAGAGGTGTCTTATTCGAGTGTCGCTTCCCGCGTTTCCAGATTGAAATGGGCGCCCTCAGCCAGCACATGAAGCTTCAGGCCGATCAGGGTGACCGCTTCGGCCCGGCGAACATAACTCATGGATGAATGGCTGAGCTCGGCAGGGTCAACCACGGTAACCGTTCCCTTGCCGACAACTTCCATCCGCCCGTTCGGGCCAATGAATCCCGCCGTGTTCTCGTCGATTCCCAGGCCGCACGCGAACGGATTGAAAGACAGGGCAGCCAGCAAACGGC
Organism: uncultured Gammaproteobacteria bacterium; assembly: GCA_963766195.1. Classification (GTDB taxonomy): domain Bacteria; phylum Pseudomonadota; class Gammaproteobacteria; order Xanthomonadales; family SZUA-36; genus JAHEFT01. The sequence continues at coordinate 50,353 of CAVXYY010000013.1, read as the reverse complement.
CCATGCGTTGGCGCTGGTTAAAATGCTGGTCGACGATCACCCGGTTGGTCAGACCCAGTCCCGGCGCCAGTTCCACACCGCTCTCGCGCGGCGAGGGCCCGCTGCGCCCTCCGGCGATCATGTGTTCCGCGACAATTGCGGCGCCGGCGGAGGTGCCGGCAACATGTACACCGTTCGAATTCAACCGCCGGATACCCCGCGCCACCGGTGTGCCGCCCAGGATGGTTGATAATCGAAGCTGGTTGCCGCCGGTGATGAATATTCCCGTGGCCTCCCCGAGGATCCGGAGGGTCTCCTCGTTAAAACAGTCTTCACGGGTTTCTATCGGCACATTCATCGACTTTGCACCCATTTCCTTGAACAGTTCCCGGTATTGCGGCCCGGTTTCGTCCAGCGACGAGGCCGTCGGAATGACCATGATGCGGGCGTCGGGTCCGCCGGATAATTCGACAAACCGGCTCAGTATCGCCGACTTTTTTCCTTTCCCTTCGGCTCCGCCAATGGGAATGATGTAGCCTCTCTGGTTAGATTTTCCGGGTGTTGCGGGCATCGGGCCGAATCCTTCTGGTTGAAATTCAAAAAACGCCGGGGATCAGTCTTCAAACTTTCCCTTGATCGCGGGTGAACCTTCCCGGATCATCCAGCGACCACGCGCCATGACGTGCCTCACGGCAAGATCTTCTCCAAGGCACACCAGGTCGGCATCCTTTCCGGCGGCAATCCGGCCCTTGCCTCGAAGCCTCAGCAAGCGCGCCACGTTGCTGGTCATCGCCGGCAGCACTCTGTCCAGGCGATGGCCCCTGCGGGTCAGTTCCACCAGCGTTTCAGGCAAACCGGCCGAGGTTGCGAAATCCATTTTCACCATTTCGCCATTGCTGTCGAAATGCGGCAGACAGCCGCCGCCGTCCGAGCTTATCGTCAAATTGCCGGCCGGGCAGTCTGCGTCGTGATACAGCTCCCAGGCATCGGGCGCTGACCAGGCGTTTTCACCTTCATCCACCGGAAAAGCCGTTACGTCGATGACCACGTTGCGCCGGCTCAATTCGCAGGCCTCTTCAAACAGCTCCTTGCGGCGGTTGACGTGGGTCGGGTGAAACACGCGGGGCGGCAATTCGGTCCCGTCCAGCAATTGACGGATCAGTGACAAGCCGCGGGGGCCGTCCCCGAGGTGCAAGTGAACCACCCCGGCTTTTTTACTCAACAAGCCGGCCACGTGGACTTCCGAGGCCAGCCGGGCCAGTTCTTCCAGGGTTGGCTGACTCGAACGATGATCGCTGAGCGCCAGTTCACCGAGACCGATCACGCAATCCAGGTTAACGATATCACCGCGCACCGATCCGGTCAGCGTGGTCGGCGGAACATGGTAACCGCCGGTCCAGCACCAGGCGGAAAGCCCTTCTTCCCGCAACGCCCGGGTACGCGCCAGCAGGTTTGCGGTCGAACGGGTCTCGTCATCCGTGCCCAGCAAGCCAACCACGGTGGTAACGCCAAAACGCGTGAAACGGGTCAGCGGCACCGGTGGCGCCTGGGTCGAAAAACCATCCTCTCCCCCACCTCCGGTAACATGGACATGGCAGTCAATCAGGCCGGGCGTGACCGGTGCGCCATCCATGTCCAGTGTGTCATCCAGCCAGGACTCGTCGATCCCGGCGTCTCCACGGCCAACACGGAGGATTTTTCCACCACCCAGCAGAAGGTAGCCGATCCCGATGGCTTCGGGTGCGTAAATGTCCGCATTTTTGATCAGGGTGAGCATATTGGCATTTTCACCGGCAAGGTGGCGTGACGGGGTGCAACATTTTAAAGGTATAATGAACGGCTTACCATCCGTTATTGGAGTCATCATGAGCCTGCAAAAGGTGCCGGTGGGGAAAGACGTCCCGAACAACGTCAACGTGATCATCGAAATCCCGATGCACAGCCCCGCGGTGAAATACGAAGTCGACAAGGAATCAGGTGCGCTGTTTCTCGATCGCATGCTGAAAACCGCCATGCACTATCCCTGCAATTATGGCTACATTCCACACACCCTGTGCGGTGATGGCGACCCCACCGATGTCATGGTCGTGATGCCGGTGCCGATCAATTCCGGCGTCGTCGTGACGTGCCGCCCGGTCGGCCTGTTGCGGATGGAGGACGAATCGGGTGAAGACGCGAAGATACTCGCGGTGCCGACCTCTGACGTCACCGGCCTGTATAAGCACGTGCAATGCGTGGAGGATGTCGATGAGTTGCTGCGCCTGCAGATCAGCCATTTTTTCAACCACTACAAGGACCTGGAAACCGGCAAATGGGTGAAGATCAAGGGTTGGGAAGATGCAGCAGCCGCGCGCCAGGAAATTCTCGACTCGGTAGAGCGCTACAACGCATTACCCCGGAAACCTGAAAACTGGTGAATAAAAGGAAGCCCAGGTAGTTTCGGGGTTCAATGAAATCAGTATGGTTGCCCAACATGCCCAAAAACAGGCACCGTTTATTTAGGCGTTACGCTGGCTCTTGATCCCCATGGCGTACCTGTATGGCTTTAAATTCCAAAATATGTAAATTGAAAATATCCTTGTCTGATATTGACCGTAACCATTACGACACGCTCAATTTGACCGTTGCCCAGCACCCTTCTGAAACTGTAGAAAGGATGATGGTGCGTATTCTGGTTTTTTGTATCAACGCCCAGGACAGGCTGGAATTTACCAAAGGCTTGAGTACCGCAGATGAGCCGGATATATGGGCCCGATCACTGGATGGTCAACTGATGTTGTGGATCGCTGTGGGGGAGCCCTCACTTGAGAGGGTAAAAAAAGCGAGCCGAATTGCGAATGAAACAAAAGTCTATTGCTTCAATCGAAAGTCAAATACCTGGTGGGACCAGGGCCGCGAAAATTTTGCGCAATTGAAGGCTTCTTTTTACCGCTTTGACTGGGAAAGCGTGCAGACCTTGGCCAAGTTGCAACAACGTACCATGCAGCTCTCCGTAACCATTTCGGAAAATTCTGCCTATATTGCAACAGAACGGGGAGAGTGCGAGGTGTCCTGGGCGTCACTGTAAACCACAAAATTCTTGAGCCACCGCATAACAAATTCGACACACAAGCAGTTCAGAAAATTCCTTTTATCGAATGGCTGCTTCCGACCCAAAGGCGAACTTGTTGGCACCTCACGTGTGACTAACACTAAGGGCTGGAAGCAGAAGTCGTTCTTTCCCTGGTTGTCATTTCCCGGGCGCCGAATTGGCCGCCTTTAAATGCTTCTGAATCCACCGTTGACCCAATCCAGGACCATGGCGGCAAACTCTTCGGCGCGATCCTGGTAAGAAAAATGTCCGCAGTTTTCGAACACCTTCAGCTGGCTGCGCTTCATTCTGCCGTTCAGTCGTTCGCCATTGTCCACCAGCAGGAATATGTCGCGGTCGCCCCAGAAGATTTGCGTTGGCAGGTCGAGATCATCAAGGTAGGGATCGACCGTAGCCAGGTTCTCCGGGTAGGTTTTGAACCAGTAGGTAATGGGTCCCAGGCGCCCATCATAAGAAGCCACGTAGTCGGCGACTTCATCGTTGCAGGGGATGTAATCCACGCAAGCCAGGCGGTAGCCGCCTTCCACGAAAGCCTGGGCGCCGACGACTTGAAACATCATGCGCCAGAAAGCGGAATCGACTGCTTTGTTGATGATGCTGCCGTTGGCAGACGGGACAATACCCGGTCCGTCACCAACCAGGATGCTGGCGGCCTTGTGGTCATGATGGATGACGTAGTGCAGCGCCGCCGCCATACCCACGTCGGGCCCGACGACGTGTACGTCCTCGAGTCCCAGTTCATTGACGAACTTTTCGACGAAATCACCCTGGGCCTTGAAGCTCATGTACTCCATGCCGCCTTCGCTGCGCCCGAACCCGGGCAGGTCCACCGCGACCAGCCGGCAATGATCCTGCAGTATTTTCCAGATCGGGTCGTAGCACAGGATGCTTTGAGGCAGGGGACACAGGAGAAGCACGACAGGTCCGTCCTGCCTGCCTCCCGTCGCGAAGCGAATCCGGGTGCCCCCGATCGTGCGGTATTCCGGTTGCATGGTCAGGTTTGCCGGCCGTGATTCGGCACGGCCCGCACCGGCACGCTGGATGGTCTTGAGCTGCGAATATTCCGGTGTTACCGCCAGCAGGACGCCGGCATTCATTTTGCCCATGAGGCCAATGGGATCTTGATTGTTTGACATATTGAACTCCTTACTCAAAAGTGAAATTGACCCAATTCAGGCCTCTTCGGGTGAATCCATGGATTCACCGGCGTGATGCACGGAGCTTGTCCCCGGGATGAGCAGTAATATCAGTAGCAAAACACCAGCGCCGGCAAGCGATATCAGCGTAAAACCCGGTCCGGGTTCGAAAACGAAAGGCAGTATTACCGCCGCAAGTCCGAACAATCCACTCGTCCAGGCCAAGCCTTTTCTGAAACCGATGCCCTGGATGGGCCTGAGCGCGGAAATCGCCGCAATGCACACCATGCTCATGCCCCAGGAAAGATATAACAGCCTCGACCCGTGCTCAGAAGGCTCCAGGAGCCGATGAAGTGTTTCCTCGAGGCCCACGCCCATCGCCACGATACTCATGCTGAGCGGGGCATGCAGATAAATCCAGGCGACGGCTCGAAAGGGAGATTGTCTGAGTACCGAGCCATCCAGACAGGCGAAATAGATCGACCATACGCAAAACACCAGGAGCAAGGCCAGCACGCCGGTAGAGAGGGTGGAAATTGAAGGCGCTATCGAGCCCGCGCGTGTGATACCGACGAGGCATTCTCCGAGCGCCAGCGTGATGAAGAGGCCCAGTCGTTCCGGCACGTGCGAGAAACTCAGAGGCATCACCCCCTGCCGATGGGCCAGTGCCGTCGGCACGAACTGCAGAACTGCGGTCAAGCCCACCAAAGCCAGGCGAAGGCCCTTGTCTTCGACACTGACGGCCAGCAACAGCGGCAGCAACGACAGCGCGATGCCTGCCGAATAGCGCCGGGTCATGCGGTAAACCTCGGGAATATGACGGCCAGACACGAGGTTGGCGCCGATCGTAATGGCCCGCAGCAGGCAGTAAATCAGCACGAATAGCCCAAAGTCCCGGCCCAGCCACTCATGCAGGCTTGCGATCCCCAACACCAACGCCATCTGGGCCAGCGCAAGCAAGCGCTGGCCCAGATGGTCGGTGTCGAAGCGGTCGCTGTAGAACGTGTAGCCAGCCCATGCCCATTGAAGCAGCAAGAACAGCACGGCAAAGTCGAGCAATCCCGCTGGAAGTTTGGAACTGCTCAGCGTATGGGCCGTTGAGGCGATGGCGATCACGAAGGCCAGGTCGAAGAACAATTCCATCCACGTTGCCTTGCGTTCCGCAAACGGGTCGCGAAATACGGGCAACGAAGATGTATCGCTGGTGCTTGTCATGGCCAGTATCGAGATCAGTTACCAAACATCACTGATCTTCGTCTTCATCCAGGAAGCCGTGCCACGGGTTCCAGTTGTCCGCCACCGGCACGATACCCTTTTCCTCGGCGAAGCGGTCGTAGATGGCGATCAACTGCTGCAGCCGCGCCGGGTCAGCTTCGTCAAGAGCCTGGGTCTCACCCGGGTCTTTACGAATATTGTAGAGATGCCATTTGCCATCACCGTACATGCCGGTCCGCACTCGAATGGCCTTGTAGTCGCCGGCCACTACGTAGGCGTTGCCGAACAGTTCAAAGGCATACCAGTCGTCTTCGGTACGGGGCTGATCCTTCGAACCTTCCAGGTAATCCCGCATGGACAGGCCGGAAGGTTGGGCCAGGGTGCGGCCCTTGTAGTTAGCGCCCGGATGCGGCACTCCCGCGTAGTCCAGGATGGTCATGGGGATGTCTTTGACGCTGGCGAACGCGTCGGTTTTTTGCGCGACGTGGGCAAAAGCCCGGTTCTTTGGCGGTACCACGATCAGGGGCACACGAACGCCACCTTCTCCAATGAACCATTTCCACCAGTTCAGGCCGCCGTTGACGGCATAGGCGTAATCCGTGCCGATGAAAGCGAAATAGTCGCCGTTGCCGATATCATTGAAATCCTGGCTGAAGTTGTTATTGACCCAGTTGGTCGCCATCGGGTCGCTTAGTTCACCCCGGACGTCCAGCCCCTCACCGCCGTTGTCCGACAGGTAGATGATCAGCGTGTTGTCCAGTTGTCCGGTTTCGCGCAGGTAATTGAGCAGCGTTCCGATGTGATAGTCCTGGGACTCGATCATGGCGGAGTATGTCGCCATGGAGCGTGCGGCGACACGCTTTTCCTCGTCGCTCAGATCCGACCAGGATCGCAGCAGCGGGTTTTGGCTGCCATCAGGAAAGGGTGCATCCTGGGGGATGATGCCGAGACGCTTCTGGGCCTCGAATCGGGTGCGTTTCAAACCTTCGAAACCGTGTTCTAGGTAGTGTTGATAATACTTGTCGATCAGGAAATCGGGTGCCTGGATCGGTGCATGCGGTGTGGTGTAAGCGACGTAGGCGAAAAATGGCTTGCCGCTGCCGGCGCCTTCCGACAGGTATTCGAGCATTTTAGCCGTGTAGAGGTCGTCGGAAAAAATGCCGTTGGGGCGCTTGACCGGCTGGCCGTCCTCATAATAGGGCTCCTGGGGGATGATGCCTTGCTGAACCTGCTTGACTACCTCCGGGTCGTGCCCATCGACGTGGAAGACCCCTTGATTCCAGTGATTGGACCCACCGGTGTAGATGCCGAAACTGTGGTCAAAACCCCATTGTTCCGGGCCTTCGCCACCATGCCCGGTGCCTCCCAGGTGCCATTTCCCCACCATGTATGTGTTGTACCCGGCGTCTTGCAGCAACTCGGCAATCGTCGCAGTGGTTCGCGTCAGGTAGGACTCGTAACCCGGCTTGCCGTCTGCCGGAGGGTACAGGGCGTAATCGAAAGCCCCGAGGCCGACCTCGACCGGATAATTGCCGGTCAACAGCATGGAGCGCGTGACCGAACACACCGGGGATGCGTGAAATCTCGTGAACATCAGCCCCTGTTCGGCCAGGCGGTCGATATTGGGGGTCCGGGTGATGGCGCCGCTCGTTCCCAGGTCGCCAAAACTGAGATCGTCCGCAACGATCAGCAGGACGTTGGGTTTCGAGACTTCGTCCCCGGCGAGCGCCGGCGGATTCACCAAGGCCAGGAGGGCCATGGAAAGCAAAGTGGTGAAAAACAGGGAACGCATAGTCATCTCCTCATGGGTCGTTCTGGTTTCAGATCAGCGTGATTGCACCAAACTGTCAAAAGGACACTTCCGGTTCAGTGGGGGCGGTGGCGCAGGCAAAGAGCATCTCTGCCGAAATAGGAACGCGCGAATGACAAGCAAACGCTTGCCTATTCGTTTGATTCACACTGCTCAACTCTCAAATATAGTCAATTAGTGGCTTATTTGGTACAAAGGTCATGTGGAAATATCCGCTTTTGGACAAGGTTGAGGAGGGAGAGGCTTGTCGGGTTTTGACAACGGACGTTCGGGTGCCCACTCACGGGGTGGAGCATTGCGTGTTCAGCAGTTGACTGACTTCGAAGAGTTTCGATGCCTTTTCGGACAATGGGTTGGGCAGTTTCAGCAAACTTCACGCGGCACGTTCCTGGGCGAGGCCCGGTTATATGTCGGTAAAAGTCTGCGAGCCTTTCAGGCTGAAACGAACCAGGCGATCTTCACCCGCGGGCTGGACGCCAACGATTTCGTGACGGTGATACCCATCAATGCCGGCAACGCGGCAACACACTGGCGGGGCCGGAATCTGGCCATCGGTCAACTGTTGATCAAGGGGCCGGATGTCGAGTACTACAACCAGACTATGCGGAACACGGTCATCAGGGGACTGCTGGTGCCGGTGCGGACCATCGAGGAAATCGCCGGTGAATCGGCCAACCTACTGATCGGCAAAAGGTCGTTCAGTTCCATCGCGCTTCGGCCGGAGAAAACAGCGATGCGGCGATTCGAGTTTTCCCTGGAGGCGTTGCTCGATCCCGAACAATCGAAAAGGGGAAATGACCGAAGCCGGCTGGAGCAATCGTGCCTGTCCGGGCTGGCAGAATGCCTGGTGGCACAGGAGGCGAGCGCGGGCGTCGATATTCTCCACAGCACCAAATTTGAGTTGCTCAACGGGGCGCTCGAGGTGCTGCACCAGCGGCTCGCGGAAAGCCTGAACTCGAAAGAGCTTTGTGACGAGTTGCAGGTGAACGCTCGATGGTTGAGGCGGGTATTCAAGGAAGCGTTCGGGGTCGGGCCGGTCGCCTTTTACCGGCTCATGCGGATCAACCAGGCGCGGCGCAATCTGAAGTCGGCCAGGGGGTCAGAGGAGACCGTGGCCGAGATTGCCCGGCGCTATGGCTTCAACCGGCTCGGTGCGTTTGGCGAAGAATACTGCAGGCAGTTCGGAGAACTTCCGTCCGAAACGCTGGGTGTGAGGGGGTACCCGGGTGTGAGGAACGAGTCCCAGAGACGCTCCAACGTGCTACGAGGCGCCTAGCGCGTCAGCTTTTTCAAAGGGCAGGTTTTGTCCGCGAACTCCCCTGCCTCCCCGGAGCAGACAGCTATCCGGATTATCCGTAGATTTCGGCACAAAACCGGCACAATGTGGGCAACACCCCCCGACTAGCTGGGGGCTATACAATTGTTTTTGATGAATTTCCTGCTCTTCTGAAATGAGGTCTGCAAGAGATTAAAAGGAGTCCTGCTCCCAGAACTGGTGTTCGGCGCGCCAGATACGCCAGTGGGGTGAATCCTGGGCCAGGTGGCGGTTCAGAAATTCCGCGTACCGGTCGAGAAACCCGTCTGCATTATCCGCTTTGAACGGCCCTTCCAGCTCCAGCTTTTTCCTGGCTGATCCGTCCGCCGCCAGGGTCATGGCATAAAGCACATATTCTTTTTGCCGGTCTGCCAGCATGGCCGGAAACCCCGCATTGAACCGGGCCGCCGATCCCAGTACCTGCTTGATGATGGCGGGCCGGCCTTCCATCGGCGGAGCATCCATCAGCACACAGATGCTTCCGGGTTCCTCCAGCATGCCCTGCAGCACCTTGCCCGCGCCCCCCACCGGGACCGCACGATCGCCCAGCGTGCGTGCCAGGTAGCGGGTGGCCAGCTTACAGAAGAGATAATAAAAAGGCCGCGAACGCCGCAATTCAGGCTCCGGCAGGCGAAAGGGAAACGCCGGTCCCAGGCCGGAAATGGAAAGCAGCTTCAGAATGGATATCGCCGGCCCCCAGTGCATCCCGACCATGACCCTGTCCCGCGTGATTTCCAGGTCCCGCGGGCAATCGATCTCATCCATGACCGACCCGGTGCGTCCGAACAGCATCATGTAAAGATCGCGCACATCCAGCAGCTCAACCTGTTTCCAGCGTTGTTTCCATGCCCGCTGATCCGGAATTTCCTGGTGTTTCAGTGCGCCTTGATAAGCCCGCTCGGAATCCTCGGACAGCAGCCAATCACAGGCTGAGACCCGGTTCAGCACGCGCCTGGAAAAAGCAGCTGTGGTCACCAGGGAAAAAACCGGCAACAACACATAGGCAAACAGGTCTGTCACCTGTCGCCAAACCGGGCCGCGGGAATTCATGCTTCCCGCCCCGTCCGGACGGGTGGATTACCTGTTCGCGTTCCGTGCAGGCACACCCAGCCTTCCTGCGTTTTCAGGCTCACTGATGTCAAACCGGGGCTGTAGGCTGCGAGCAGCCGTTGCGCCTGGTCTTCAAGAATCCCGGACAGCACCAGTGAACCGCCGGGAAGCAGCGATTGGAGCAGTATTGGCGCCAGGGCGACCAGCGGGGCTGCCAGGATATTGGCCAGTACACAGTCAACGCCGGTCGCAGAATAATCTTCCGGGTAAACGCATTGAATCACGTCCGCGACACCATTTCGCCTGGCGTTTTCCAGCGTAGCCTCCAGCGCCTGGGGGTCATTATCGACACAAACGACTTTTGCCGCCCCCTTCAATGCAGCGGCAATTCCCAGTATTCCGGAACCGCAGCCGTAGTCGACGACGGAATGGCCGCTGATGTCCTGGCCGTCGAGCCATTCGAGGCACATCGCCGTTGTCGGATGGGTGCCGGTGCCGAAAGCCAGGCCAGGGTCCAGGCGAATCTCGATATTGTCCGGATCGAAAGGGATGTGCATGCCGCCGGGCACGATCCAGAGGCGGTCTCCGAATTTCATCGGAGCAAATCGCTCCATCCATGCCCGCTCCCAGTCCTGGTCACCCACTTCCCGCCAGCGGATCCGGTCGGGGCGGTCGGCGCCGGGAACGGATCGAAGCGATTCAACAATGATTTCGCGTTCTGCATCAGCATCGAACAAGCCACGCACCTGCACGGTGGGCCACAGCGGCGTCATGCCCGGGCCGGGTTCCAGCACCGGGTTATCAGCATCGTCCTGCAAGGTAATGGCCAGCGCGCCAAGCTCCTCCATCGCCTGCTCAGCCAGTTCCGTGGCGTCTTCCGTCACACCGATGCTGATCTCAATCCAGGCCATTTGAAAAACTGTCAGACTTTACGCTCTTCGATGCGCTTTTCCAGGTAATGGATGTTAAAGCCGCCACGCAGAAAGCCCCGGTCCCACAGGAACCATTTATGCAACGGCACATTGGTCTTGATGCCGTTGAGCACCATTTCATCGAGGGCAACCCGCATCCGGGCTATGGCCATTTCGCGGTTTTCACCGTGTGCGATGATCTTGCCGATCATCGAGTCGTAATTGGGCGGCACGCGGTAACCATCGTATACGTGGGATTCCGTCCGTATGCCGGGACCTCCGGGTGCATGAAATCCTTTGATCAGGCCCGGGCAGGGCAGGAAAGTTACCGGGTCCTCGGCGTTAATCCGGCATTCAACGGCGTGGCCGCGAATCTGGATGTCCTTCTGGCTATGCGAGAGGCGGTCTCCGGCGGCTATCAGGATCTGTTCACGAACCAGGTCGACACCGGTGATGCGCTCCGTTACCGGGTGTTCAACCTGGATCCGGGTGTTCATTTCGATGAAGTAGAAATGACCGTTATCGTATAAAAACTCAAAAGTGCCGGCGCCACGATAGCCAATCCGCTTGCATGCCTCGACGCAGGACATGCCGATTTCGTTGCGTTGTTCGGGCGTGATTCCCGGCGCCGGCGCTTCTTCGATGACCTTTTGGTGCCGGCGTTGACTGGAGCAGTCCCGCTCACCCAGGTGAATGGCATTACCATGCTGATCCGCCAAAACCTGGATTTCGATGTGCCGTGGGTTTTCGAGGAATTTCTCCAGGTAAACCGTGTCATCTCCGAAAGCGCTTTTCGCCTCCTGCCGGGTGAGCTGCAGTGCATTAATCAGGTGCGCTTCGGTGTTGACCACGCGCATGCCGCGCCCACCTCCACCGGCCGATGCCTTGATGATGACCGGGTAGCCGACAGCCCGGGCAATCTGCTTGCACTCGTTGGGGTCTTCCGGCAGCGGCCCGTCGGAACCGGGTACGCAGGGCACCCCTGCTTCCTTCATCGCCTTGATCGCAGAGACCTTGTCACCCATCAGCCGGATGGTTTCCGGCCTCGGGCCAATGAAAATGAAACCGCTTTGCTCAACCCGTTCTGCGAAATCGGCGTTTTCAGCCAGGAACCCGTAGCCGGGATGGATTGCCACGGCATCGGTTACTTCGGTCGCCGCGATGATTGCCGGAACATTGAGGTAGCTTTCCGAAGCGGGCGCAGGCCCGATACATACCGACTCATCCGCCATGGCGACATGCTTCAGGTTGCGATCGACAGTTGAATGCAGCGCTACCGTCTTGATCCCCATGGCGTGGCAGGCACGAAGAATTCGAAGCGCAATTTCACCGCGATTTGCGATAACGATTTTTTCGAGAACGGCCATTCAAGGAACCTCTGATTGATTACCGGATCACGAAAAGCGGTTGATCGAATTCAACCGGCTGACCGTTTTCCACCAGTATCGCAACCACGGTTCCGGATACCTCCGCCTCGATCTGGTTGAACATTTTCATCGCTTCGATGATGCACATGGTCTCGCCCTGCGTGACTTTTTGACCCAGCGATACGAAGGGCCCTGCTTCCGGGCTGGGAGACGCAAAAAAAGTGCCTACCATGGGAGAACGAACCTGTTCACCTTCGGGAATGGCAGGGCTTTCCGCTGCTGCTTCAGTCGCTGCGGAGAGCGGGGACCCGGGCGCCATGGGTAAAGCTGCGGCTGCCATTGGCACACCGGCGGGGAAAGCATGGTGTGCATGGGGCTGATTGATTACGCCAGCCCGGCTCAGGCGCACCGATTCCTCACCTTCAACGATTTCCATTTCGGTGAGGCTGGACTCTTCCAGCAATTCAATGAGTTTCTTTATCTTTCTGATATCCACTCGTTCCGCTCCTGCCGGGGCGCCGTCCCGGCTACCAGGTTATTAGAGTTCGGTTAGATTGATGATGGCTTGCGTGGCCAGCATATAGCTTTCGCCATGAAACCCGCTGATCACGCCGATGGCGATGTCTGAAAAATAAGAAATCTGTCGGAACGGTTCCCGGGCGGCCACCGCAGACAGGTGAACCTCGATGAAGGGAATCCGGACCGCCAGTAGCGCGTCTCTCAGGGCGACGCTGGTATGTGTATAGCCTGCAGGATTGAAGATGATGTAATCAACCTCGTCGGCCGCTGCCTTGTGGATGGCCTCGACCAGCACGCCTTCGCTGTTTTCCTGGACATGCTGCAGCTCATGGCCGCAAGCGCCCGCGAACCGGGTGACCTCTTCCATGATCTCTTCCAGGGTACGGTAGCCGTACTGGTCCGGTTCTCTGCTGCCAAGAAGATTGAGATTGGGACCGTTAAGAACCAGAATACGCGCCATCGGGAAAGCCCTCTTTCAGGGAGGAAAATTCTGCCCGAATTCAGCCAATTTGTCCACAAGATCGGCACAAATGACTACAAATTAGCAGATTTTTAACGGATTTTAAGCAGTATTTTTACGGCCTGTAACGGTTAGCGGAGCAACCGGATTTCCGTTTCAAGCTGTTCCCGGGACAAGGCCCCGAGATGCGTCCAGCGAATGATGCCGCCGGCGTCAATCAATACGCTGAAAGGCAGCATGCCGGTGGCGTTGCCGAATCGCCGCCCCGCAAGCACAACATCCGTTTTGCCGACCAGGATGGGATAATCAATCCCCAGGTCTTCGGCAAATTCACCGGCACGCAACGCATCATCCAGGGCAATCCCGACGATGATTAACCCTTCGTTTGCATATTCCTGCTGGAGCCGCGACAGCATCGGCATTTCTTCCACGCACGGTGCGCACCAGGTTGCCCAGAAGTTAGCCAGCCAGACATGACCATCGAAATCGCCGGCCGAAACCGGATTTCCCAGGGTATCGTGCAGCGTGAAATCCGGGCGCCGCCCGCCCACCAGGTCATTACCTGCCGGCCCTGGCGTAAAATCCGCCGGGGTTGGCGCCGGCGAATCTACAGGGTTCATGAGCATCGCAAAAAAATAACCGCCGGTGGCCGCCATCAGCGCCACCAGGGTCACGACCAGGAGGTTTTTCCTCACTGCGCGTCGAGCACCTGTTGCAGATGGCTGGAGAACTCATCCGGATCGAAATAGCCCACCAGGCGCCAGGCTTTCATTTCCACGCCGTTCTGGTTGAAGAACAGGATGGCGGGCGGACCGATGATCCCGAACGCCTTCATCAACCGCTGGTCCGTGTCATCATTGGCTGTGACGTCTGTCTGGAGCAACTGGAAACGGTCGAGCAGGGCCTGGACTCCTGGATCGGGAAACGTGTTGCGTTCCATGCGTTTGCATTCGACGCACCAGTCGGCATAAAAATCCAGCATGGTATGCTCACCCCTTGCTCCGGCCTGCGAAAGCGATTGCTCCAGGTCTTCCACGGACTTGATTTGCCGGAACTCGGCATGTTCCACGGCCGGGGTTCCCGCTGCACCGGCTTTCAATCCCGCCAATGGCCGCAGCCAGTCGTCCCCCCCCGCAGCGGCGCCGACCAGTTCGAGGATACCCAGCACCAGCAGCACTACACCCAGCGACTTCCAAAGGCGTTTCCAACCCGGCGACCCCGTTTCGATGCGCTCAAACGCACCCAGGTAAATGCCGCAGGCGATCGCCAGCATGCCCCACAACAGCATGATCAGCGTGCCCGATACGATCCGTTCCAGCATCCAGATGGCGATCGCCAGCAAACCAACGCCGAATACGGCTTTGACCGCGTTCATCCAGGCCCCGGCCCTGGGCACCAGCTTTCCTGCCGAAACACCAAAAATCAGCAGCGGCAAGCCCATGCCCATCGAGAGTGAAAACAGGGCAGCCCCACCCAGGAAAGCGTCGCCGGACGAGCCGATGACGATCAGGGCGGCCATCAGCGGAGGCGCCACGCAGGGTCCCACGATCAGCGCGGAAAGAAATCCCATCACGGCGACGCCCCAGAGTTGCCCGCCCTGTTGCTGGTTGCTGGCTTCCGCCAGTCGCGTCTGCAGCCGTCCGGGCAGCTGAAGCTCATAGAAACCAAACATGGACAGCGCCAGTAGCACGAAGATCACGACGAATGCGCTGATGATCCATGGATTCTGGAACACCGCCTGCAGATTTTGTCCGAACAGTCCGGCCAGCACCCCGGCAGCGGTATAAGTCACCGCCATGGCCAGCACATACACCAGCGACAGCCAGAACGCCCGTAAGGTCGTGAGACGGCTTCCCTGGCCCACGATAATTCCGGACAGGATAGGCACCATCGGGAAAACACACGGTGTAAAAGCCAGCAATAAGCCGGCCAGGAAAAAAGCGAACAAGGCCTGAACCGGCTTGCGTGTCAGCAGCGTTGCCAGCTGATCCTGTTCGCTGACAGGGGCTGTGCCGGCGGCTCCCTGACTCCCGGCCGCAGGCTCCGGGGGACGCAGCTGACCGATGGCGGCCGGTGCGGCAGGCATCTGGAATATCGCGGAGCGCGACATCGGCGGATAACAGATATCACCATCCCGGCACCCCTGAAAATCCGCCTCCAGCTCGATCTCAACGGCGGCCCCCGCCGGCCGGTTGAAGCGCACCGGCACTTCTATCTGGCCGAAATAGACCTCGACCGGACCGAATTCGGGGTCTTCCTTGACCACGCCTTCCGGCATCGCAACATCACGGATCACAAAACCGGAATCGCCGGCCACCCGGAAAGAAAACTGGTCCCGGTAGAGGTAATATCCCGGT
Organism: uncultured Gammaproteobacteria bacterium; assembly: GCA_963766195.1. Classification (GTDB taxonomy): domain Bacteria; phylum Pseudomonadota; class Gammaproteobacteria; order Xanthomonadales; family SZUA-36; genus JAHEFT01. The sequence continues at coordinate 35,143 of CAVXYY010000013.1, read as the reverse complement.
TGTGCCGTGAAACGAACCAGCGCGGTATCGGCGCTGAAACCTATGGATTCATAGACGAATGCCTGTTCGGGTTCCAGCGCCGGCTGCTCGTCCATAGCCAGCAGGGGATCGTTCCTGCCCAACCCGGATAAGAGATCGTCGGCCAAACCAGGCTGGGGAGCAGCTGTCGCGGACTCACCGGGCAGACTCACCACCAGAATTTGCTCGGTAGGCGGGTAACACAGCACGTTTTCGAGGCAGCCCTGTGACCGGACCTTCAGTTGCACGGCCTGGATACCCTTGGCTACCGAATCCAGCGGCAGGACAACGGTCAGTTCACCATGGTATTTTTCAACCTCTTCGCCCAGCAGGTCGTCAAAACTCATTTCACCGTTCGGGATCCTGGGCTCCCCGGCAGCGACTCCATCCGTGGCGGACGTGAACCGAAGGAATTTGTTGTTGTACAGGTAGTAGCCTTCGGCGATTTCCCAGTGAACTTCTACGCGATCCCGGGCGGGTGCAGTTGCCGAAATGACAAAAACGTCCTCGAAATTCCGGACCTCGTCAAACTCGATAGCCTGTGCCGGCGGCATGGCCAACAGGCCGAGAAGAACGCCAATCCACGTGATGGTTTTATATTTCATTGACTCGGTCCGCTGCATAGGTCCTGTTGACGCCATTCGAAACATCGCTCCCGGAGATGCATAGACCCGCCAGGGGAACGTATGTTCATTCGGCAAATAGTACCGGAAAGGACGACTGCGGTCAGTCCGGGCGTCAACAAACGGTCATTCACCCGACGGCAATTGATCCCGGGAGAGCGGGGCGGAGGGAGGGGCGCCCTTTTGCGTCACTCATTTGTGTCACTTTGGGGTCCGGCTCTTCCTGCCCCAGATCAAGGCAAGCGCTTCATCGGCAGAGTAGGCTGGAAACTGGGTTAATGGCAGCGCCTCTGGCAGGAGGATAAAGCCGTGCAAAACCTGGTCGAACTGGATGTCAGCCGGCCCGTCTGGGACCGGTTTTTCTGGCTGGCGCCGCTGGTGTTGGTGGGCACCCGTGAAGTTGACGGCAGTCACGATCTCGCCCCCAAGCACATGGCGATGCCCATGGGCTGGGAAAATTATTTTGCATTTGTCTGTACCCCCAGGCACCACACGTATGCAAATGTCCGACGCACCGGCATATTTACGATCTCTTATCCAAGGCCGGATCAGCTGGTTCTGACCAGCCTCGCCGCATCCCCCCGCTGCGGAGAGGATGACGACAAGCCTGTGCTATCCGTTTTACCTGTCTTCCCTGCAAAAACAGTCGATGGCGTGCTGGTCGAAGGCGGATACATGTACCTTGAGTGCGAACTGGACCGCATCATCGACGATTTTGGCGTCAACAGCCTGATCATTGGCCGGGTCGTCGCCGCCAGGGTGGCCGAGGATTCAGAACGAATTCACGAAGGGGGAGACCAGGCCCTGATCCATAACGCCCCCTTGCTGGCCTATATTCACCCGGGCAGGTTCGCGATCATCGAACGGAGCCTCACATTTCCATTTCCGGCCGGAATGAAGAAATAGGCACAGGCGCAGCAGGCGAACGGTTCGGAAACCCAGTATGAACAATCAGACCATACCGGCCGCGAAGGACATTCTGACTCATCTGCTCAGCAAGCGGGAGGACCTGGTGCGCCTTTTACGCAGGATGACGGTGGCCGAATCGCCGTCCGATCGGCCCGGCGCCCAGATCGAGATACGGGAAGTTATTGCCGCGGAATTCGAACGCCTGGATTTTCATCTGCACCGGATTCCCGGGCACAGCAGCGGCGGCATGCTGCACGCCCGGCCCGGCAAGCGCCGGCCCGGGAGGCCCTCGCAGTTGATGCTGGGTCATTACGACACGGTCTGGCCCCTGGGAACCCTGGCTGATATGCCCTTCGAACAGGAGGGCGACGTCGTCCGGGGGCCTGGTGTTTACGACATGAAGGGGGGGATTGCCCAGTCCTTGCTGGCGATCGAGACCCTGCAACACTTCGATCTTGAGCCGGCGGTCACGCCGCATGTTTTCCTCAACTCGGACGAGGAAATCGGCAGCCGTGAGAGCCGCCGGTACATCGAATCGCTTGCACCGCACATGGACCGGGTTTTCGTGCTGGAACCCTCGCTGGGCCCCGCGGGACGCCTCAAGACCGCGCGTAAGGGCATCGGCCGCTTCACGATAACCGTGATCGGCGAAGCCGCCCACGCCGGGCTCGACCCGGGCGCCGGAGCCAGCGCGATCCTTGAACTTTCACACGTCATCCAGGCCTTGTTCGCGCTCAATGACTTCGACCGGGGAGTGACGGTAAACGTGGGCACCATCGACGGCGGCCTGAGACCCAACGTGGTTGCCCCACGCAGCGAGGCAGTGGTGGATGTCCGTGTGGCGGGACAGGCGGACGCCGACCGGGTCGAGGCCGCCATCCGGGCGCTCCAGCCTTCGACCCGGGGAACCTCGCTGGAAATCGAGGGAGGCTTTGGCCGCCCCGCAATGGAAAAGACACCGGCCAACCGCCAGCTCTGGCGCATGGCCTGCCGCCTGGGCAGCGAACTGGGCCTGCAGCTGGAGGAAGGCCTCGCGGGAGGGGGTTCGGACGGTAATTTCACCAGCCTTTACACCGCCACGCTGGATGGAATGGGCGCGGTGGGAGATGGCGCGCACGCGCGCCATGAACATCTGTGCCTGGGAAGAACGCTTGAGCATACGGCCTTGTTGGCGCTGCTGCTGATGGCGCCGCCAATGAACCTTAAGGGCACGCCGCGATGAAACCACATTATTTCTTCACCTCGGTCACCCGGTGCTCCGATCTCTGGGTCCACCCGTTCAAAACGGTCAAACTGGACCGGGGCGAGTGGGAAACCGGCGACTTTGTCGTCGGACGGGCCACGGGCAAACGAAACCGGCTGTGGGAATGTGAAACGAAATCGGGGCGCATGGTGGACATGGTCCGCGGCGACTTGCTGGTTGGTGCGCTGGGTAAAAGGGCCGCAACACTTGAAGGCGTTGGCGACTGGAGGGAAATTGGCGCTGACCGGGAACTGGAGGCCTTGACCAGCGCCGGACTGCTTGGCAAGGCGACCTCGATCTCACCCATGCTGCCCGACCTGATGCGGTTCGAGTACCTGGGTCACGTGACACGGGACGGTAAAAAACTGGGCATGATGGATTTCGTGCAGCCCGTTGCCCACCGCGAGCTCGATATTCCGGTCATCCTGATCATCGGTACGTCCATGTCGGCGGGCAAAACCAGTGCGGGACAGGTCATTATCCGGGCCTTGAACTACCTGGGACTTAACGTCGTTGCAGCCAAACTGACGGGAGCAGCACGCTACCGCGATATCCTGACCTTCCGTGACGCCGGCGCCACCAGCGTGTTCGACTTCGTTGACGCCGGCCTGCCGTCCACGGTCTGCCCGGAGCCGCAATTCAGGCAAGCCCTTGAATTGATGCTGTCGAAGATCGCCGCCTGCAACGCCGACGTCCTGGTGGCTGAGTCGGGCGCCTCACCCCTGGAACCCTACAACGGAGGGACCGTGATTGAATACCTTCGCCACCTGAACCGGTTTACCGTGCTGTGCGCTTCCGACCCCTACGCAGTTCTTGGCGTACAAACCGCGTTTGGCAAGGGACTGAAAGCCGACCTGGTCAGCGGTCCGGCCGCCAATACGACAGCGGCGATTGCGTTGGTGAAACAACTTTCCGGCCACAAGGCGCTAAGCCTGCTGGACCGGAATACTTACCCGGAGCTGGTGGCGCTTCTGACTGACGCCCTGCAGATCGCGTAGGAGCGGATTTATCCGCGAATTGGTTGTCGAATCCAATCGCGGATAAATCCGCTCCTACGTGCCAGGATCAAAGAATCGGAACGATCAATAACGCCACGATATTGATGATCTTGATCAGCGGGTTGATCGCGGGACCAGCGGTATCTTTGTACGGGTCACCCACGGTGTCTCCCGTAACGGCTGCCGCATGGGCATCGGTTCCCTTGCCGCCGAACGCGCCGTCTTCAATGTATTTCTTGGCGTTATCCCACGCACCGCCACCGGTGGTCATGGAAATGGCCACGAACAGGCCGGTCACGATCGTGCCGACCAGCAGTCCACCCAGGGCCTGGGGACCCAGCAGTTTACCGACGATGATCGGCACCAGCAAAGGCAGCAACGACGGGATGATCATCTCCTTGATCGCCGCCTTGGTCAGCAGGTCCACCGCGGTTGAATAATCCGGCTTGGTCGTGCCTTCCATGATGCCCGGGATTTCACGGAACTGGCGGCGCACTTCTTCTACCACCGAACCTGCGGCGCGTCCCACCGCTTCCATCGCCATCGCGGCAAACAGGTAGGGCACCAGGCCGCCGAGAAACAGGCCGATAATCACCAGGTGATTCGACAGGTCGAAAGTGATTCCACCCATGCCGGCATTTTCCAGGCTGTTGACGTAGTCGGCAAACAACACCAGTGCCGCCAGTCCGGCGGAGCCGATCGCGTAACCCTTGGTCACGGCCTTGGTCGTGTTGCCCACCGCATCCAGCGCATCCGTTGTATTGCGGACGTCCGGAGGCAGTTCAGCCATTTCCGCGATACCGCCTGCGTTATCTGTAATCGGGCCGAAAGCGTCCAGGGCCACGATCATGCCGGTCAGGGACAGCATGGATGTTGCAGCAATGGCGATTCCATACAGGCCAGCAAGTTCATAAGCGCCCCAGATCGAAGCACACACGGCAATCACCGGCAGTGCAGTGGCTTTCATGGAAATCCCGAGGCCAGCGATGATGTTGGTTGCGTGGCCCGTGGTAGATGCTGCGGCCACTTTCTTGACCGGGCTGAACTCGGTGCCGGTGTAATATTCAGTTATGAAAACCATGGCGGCGGTCAGCACCAGCCCGATCAGCGCCGAGTAGTAAAGGTTTATCGCGTTGTCGCCCATCATGGATATCGTGACCGGGTAGAAGGCAATGGCGGCCAGAACCCCCGAAGCAATCACGCCCTTGTACAGGGCATTCATGATTTTTCCGCCTTCCTTGGTCGACACCACGAAAGTCCCCAGTACGGAAGCAATGATCGACAGCCCACCCAGCACCATCGGGTAAATAACGGCGTTCGGCCCCAACGCGCTTGCGGTCAGGCTGCCCAGCAGCATCGTGGCAACCAGCGTCACGGCATAGGTTTCAAACAGGTCGGCAGCCATGCCGGCGCAGTCACCGACGTTATCACCGACGTTATCCGCGATAACCGCGGGGTTGCGCGGATCGTCTTCGGGGATTCCGGCTTCGACTTTACCCACCAGGTCAGCGCCTACGTCTGCGCCCTTGGTGAAAATACCGCCGCCCAGTCGGGCGAAAATCGAAATCAGCGATCCGCCGAAGGCCAGTCCGACCAGCGCATGAAGCGTATCGTCCTGGTTGTAACCCAGGCTCTGCAACGCGGCAAAGTAACCCGCAACGCCGAGCAGTCCAAGACCCACCACCAGCATGCCGGTGATGGCGCCGCCGCGGAACGCAACCTTGAGCGCCGGAGCCACGCCACCCCGGGCGGCCTCGGCCGTGCGCACGTTGGCGCGGACTGAAACGAACATCCCGATGTAGCCGGCCATTCCGGAAAAGATTGCGCCAATCGCAAAACCGATGGCTGTCGCCCAACTGAGCGTCCCGCCAACCAGCACAAACAGGATCACACCAACGATGGCGATCGTGCCGTACTGGCGGTTCAAATACGCCTTCGCGCCTTCCTGGATCGCCGCGGCAATACCCTGCATTTTCTCGTTACCGGCGGACTTGCCCAGGATCCATATCGACGTCAGCACACCATAGACAATGGCCAGCAACGATGCTCCCAGCGCCAACCAAAGCGCCATCTGATTAGTCATTTGATTCTCCTCAATAAACCCTGAAAATGTCTTTTTTGATTATGGTCGATAAAATCCGCCGTATTTTAGCAAATTTATGGACGGGGGACTGCCCGGATGTCGGCCCGTCCGGGAAGTCCCGCGCGCCCCTGTTCCGGGCCGCGGCGGGAACCCTGTCAAACTTTGAATTCCGGCAGTTTTTTCTGTGCCAGCACTTTGCTCATCCGGACGTATTTTGGAAGCCCGTCACGATCATACGGCGGATAGTCTTCGCCCTCGATCAACGGTGACAGGTACCGGCGGGCCGCGGGCGTTATCCCCATGCCATCTGCCGAAATGTAGCTCTTCGGCATCATTTTTTCCCGGTTGGCCACGCGGCTCAGCGGTGCCTCGTCAATCACCCAGCGGTACGGATTGTTTGAAGTTCTCTTGATCACCGGCATGACACCGGATTTTTCTTCCAGGGCCATCCTGACGGCTGCCGCGCCCACCGCGTATGCCTGCTCGACATCCACCCGGGAGGCCACGTGCCGCGCCGAACGCTGCAGGTAATCGGACACCGCCCAGTGATACTTGTAACCGAGTTTTTCCCGGACCAGGTTGGCTACAACCGGGGCGACCCCCCCCAGTTGGGCGTGACCAAACGCATCCCGGGTTCCAGCGTCGGCGAGAAACTGCCCTTGCTTGTTACGGACCCCTTCAGACACGACAATCGAACAATAACCATAATTTTCAACCGAATGTTTTACCTTCTCAAGAAATTCAGGCTCTCTGAAAGGCACCTCGGGAAACAGGATCACGTGCGGGGGATCACCGGCTTCACGTGCAGCCAACCCGGACGCTGCCGCGATCCAGCCGGCATGACGCCCCATGACTTCCATGACGAAAACCTTGGTGGAACTGGAAGCCATGGATTCGACATCCAGGCTGGCCTCCAGGATCGACACGGCCACGTACTTGGCGACCGAACCAAAACCGGGGCAGCTGTCGGTGATCGGCAGGTCATTGTCGATCGTCTTGGGAATTCCGATGCATTGAACGGGAAACCCCATTTTTTTGCCGATTTGCGAGACCTTGTAGGCAGTGTCCGCGGAATCGCCGCCGCCGTTGTAGAAAAAAGTGCTGATTTCGTGGGCACGGAGCACTTCGATCAGCCGTTCATACTCGCGCTTGCTTTCCTCGATGCTTTTCAATTTGAAACGGCAGGAGCCGAACGCGCCACCAGGCGTATGCCGCAAGCCCGCGATGTTGGCCTTTTTTTCCTTCGAAGTATCGATCAACTCCTCCTGCAGCACCCCGATGATACCGTTCTTGCCGGCGTATACCTTTCCGATCCGGTCGCGGTGTTCCCGGGCGGTCTCGATGACACCGCAAGCAGTTGCGTTGATCACGGGCGTCACTCCACCTGACTGTGCGTAGAGAATATTTTTCTTCATGCGTTTGGGGCTCCTTTCAAAGCAGTTACTGTCGCATTGACTTGCGGATTATGAGGGGTTAGCGTTGTTGCTTATTCTAGTGGACGGATTGCCTTTTATGCGAATTGTATTATTGGGTGCGCCAGGTTCCGGAAAAGGAACGCAGGCCGCATTGTTGGTGGAGGAGCTCAAGCTGCCGCATATATCAACGGGTGAACTGTTGCGCTCGGCGGTCAAGGCCGGATCAGAGCTGGGCATCAAGGCCAAAGCGGTGATGGACCGGGGAGAACTTGTCTCGGACGACATCGTGCTGGGACTGATCGAAGAGCGCCTGTCACAGGCAGACGCGAAGGCCGGGTTCATTCTCGACGGCTATCCGCGAAACCTCGCCCAGGCGCATGCGTTGGACCAATTGCTTGGCCGCATCAACCAGCCGGTTGATGAAGCGCTGCAGATCGACGTCGATGTCGACATGGTGATCAGCCGTATTGCCAAGCGCGCAGCAGAAGAGGGACGCAGCGACGATACTGAAGAGGTGGTGCGCAACCGGATGAAAGTCTATTCGGACCAGACCGCCCCTGTGGTTGATTACTATGCCCGGCAGGGTGTGCTTTCGCGGGTCCTGGGCGAAGGAACGATCGAGGAAGTATTCCAGCGCATCAAGGGCGTCCTGCAGATGCGCTCAGTCTCCTGAAGACAGGGACCCGGGGCGCGGGATTCCGGTGATGGGCCGGTTTATTCTTGTTTTGCTGGACATGCTGAGGCTGCGTGCCGCTCCGCAGGATGTTCCACCGGGTTGGCTGTTCGCCGGCACGTTAACCGCCGCGTACATTGCGCAAGGATTCATAGCCGACCGGATTCTGGGGGAGTCCGACGGGGCTCCACGCAGTCTGCTGGCCATCGGCGTCCAGTTTACGGCCATCGCCCTGTTACTGTCAGCACGGAATTTCCAGGCGCGTCTGCCGCAAACGCTCACTGCGCTGGCTGGCACCGGTTTTATATTCGGACTGATGTCACTCTTGATTCTCGCACGCGTCGATCCGGGCAAGCCACAGCCGGACCTCGCGCTGTTTTACCTGATTCTTTTCGGGTGGAGCCTGGTCGTTGACGCACATATTTACCGGCACGCACTGTCCATCAAGATGAACATTGGAGTACTCTTGGCCGTGTTGATTTTTGCGGCCAATTTCATACTTCTGAACGCCGTATTTGGGTAAAAATAACATGCACATTCACATTCTGGGCGCCTGCGGGACCTTCATGGGTGGTGTTGCGCTGCTGGCCAAGCGCGCCGGACACCGCGTATCCGGTTCCGATCGGCAAACCTATCCGCCCATGAGCACCCAGCTGGCCGCCGAGGGAATTGAACTCGTCGAGGGCTGGTCTCCTGATCAGTTCGATCCGGTCCCTGACCTGGTGGTCATCGGAAATGCCTTGAGCCGCGGCAACCCGGCCGTTGAGTACGTTCTCAACAGCGGCATCACCTACACTTCCGGGCCGCGCTGGCTGGGAGAAAATTACCTTCGGGGTAAAACCGTCATCGCTGTCGCCGGTACCCACGGAAAGACCTCCACGGCCAGCATGGTTGCCTGGATTCTCGAATCCGCCGGCGAAAAACCCGGTTTTCTGATCGGTGGGGTGCCTGAAAATTTCGGCTTCTCTGCGCGCGATGGCAATCGCTTTTTCGTTGTCGAGGCAGATGAGTACGACACGGCTTTTTTCGACAAGCGTGCCAAGTTTGTTCATTACCGGCCGGATATCGCCATCCTGAACAACCTTGAGTTTGATCACGCGGATATCTACGAGGACATCAAGGCAATCCAGACGCAATTTCATCACCTCGTCAGGACGATTCCCGGCAATGGCACCATTATCAGTAACGGACAGGACACCAAGCTGGAAGCTGTACTCGACCGGGGGTGCTGGAGCGAATTGCAGCGGTTTTCGATGGAGGAGGACTCAGACTGGCGGGTTGAGTTGCTGAAGCCGGACGGCAGCACTCTGGAATTCTTCCGTCAAGGGGCCTCGATCGGCCAGGTTTCCTGGGGACATTTTGGCCGCCATAATGCAATGAATGCCTGTGCCGCCGTGGCTGCGAGCGCAGCGGCCGGTGTACTGCCGCAACTTGCCATCAAGGCCCTGGCGACATTCAAAGGCGTCAAGAGAAGAATGGAGCTGGTGGCGTTCACCGATGGCATCCGTGTTTACGATGATTTTGCTCACCACCCCACCGCCATTCGCCTGACGCTGGAAGGCTTGCGCCGGAATGTTGGCAATGCCAGGGTGCTGGTAGCGCTGGAACCCCGCAGCAACACCATGCGCGCAGGTGTTCACATCAACGAGTTGGGGCCGGCCCTGATGCCTGCAGATCGCGTCTGGCTGATGGCGGGAGAAGGCATCGATTGGGATCCGCAGGAAACCCTGGCGCCGCTGGAGGGTCGCGGGCGGGTCGTCACTCGCAGCGAAGACATGCTCGCGCAAATGCTCGATACAGTGCAGCCGGGGGATCACGTGATTTTCATGAGCAACGGTGGATTCGATTCCACTCCTGCACGGTTTTGCCGATCATTGAAAGAACATGAACACCGCTGACATACCACTTTTTCCATTGCGTACAGTGCTTTTTCCGGGTGGTTATCTTTCACTGCGAATATTTGAACAGCGTTACCTGACCCTGGTGCGTGATTGCGCCCGCAACGACACCGGGTTTGGCGTTTGCCTTATCCGGGAAGGTGAGGAGGCCGTTTCGCCGGTCAAGACCGCCCGGGTCGGCACGTATGCACAGATCGTAGACTGGTACACGCTGGAAGACGGCCTGCTGGGCGTGTCCACCACGGGTACCGTCCGGTTCAGCTCGGAAAACACCTGGCAGGAGGAGGGTGGCCTGTTCCGTGCGCATGTGCGGATCCTGCCGGAGCCGCCGAGCTGCCCGGTTCCGGAAGCCTTTTCCATATTGAGCGATGTACTCGGGCGCTTCATGGAAAAACTGGATCACCAGTACCCTGAGTACACTCCGGCCCATCTGCAGGACGCGGTATGGGTGGGTTACCGCATGTCGGAGCTGTTACCCCTCAGCGCCATAGAAAAACAACACCTGCTGGAGCTTGCCGACCCGCTTGAACGCCTGCAAGGGCTGATCGACGTCATTCCGCGATTTCAATCCGGCTGAGGCGAACGGATCAGCAGCAACTGGTCATCAACCCGTTTCTGTTCAAGACTGGACAGAGGATCACGCAGCGGGCTGAAGTGGCTCTGATCCAACGAAGTAGATCGCCAATAGCTGAACAGGCCAAGCCGCTGCACCAACTCCTCTTCCGATAACTGGGCGAGGTAAAGCACCTGTCCGCCGGGCTCCAGGCGCACTCCTGAATCCCACAGCCGTATGGTCAGCAGCCGCCCTTCCGGCTTCAGGTCCATGCTCAGCAGCAACTCTTCTGACCGGCCCTGGAATGCCCTGCCCAACAGCGGAAGGCTCGCCTGCCTGGGCTCGGGATTGAGCGCCTGGATGATCCAACGCCAATCCGCCGCGGGTTCTCTGGTCCAGCCTGCGCGCTCCAACAGCGCTGAAATTTCCGCCGGGTCTGCCGCAACCTGGGCATTGAAGTTCCGGGAAGCCACCGACGACAGCTGTGTGCGTTCCATGGGCAGGTCTTTCCAGCCGGTTTCCCACCAGGCACTTTCGCTGATTTCCTGGGTGGCCACAGATGCCCTGAGCACATCGAGATCGCTGTCCCCGTGCTCGTTCACCTGCCAGGAGAACAAGGCCAGGAACGAACCGTAAAATATCAGGCTCGCCGCCGCACCGGAAAAACGCCGAACCGCCCTTTGGCGGTATGCGATCCCGACAATCGCCGACCACGCCAGCCCGGTCGCCAGGCCCATCAACGCGCCGCTGAGCCACTCCTGGCCCAGGTAGATTCTCGAAACAGCCAGCAGTGTAAGGATCAGCGCCGAAACCAGGTACGGCCATTGCCGGTGCTTTCGATTCAACTCGCCCGCTTCCATCACCGCAAAAAAAGTCAGGACAACGGTAGGCAGGCTCATGGCGGCGCTGGGACTTTGCAGCGACTGCCCGGACAATTCGAAAACCTGCGGGGTGGTTCTCAGGCTCCATGACAACAGCAGATGCAACAGCCCGCCACCGCCAATGGCAATCAACCAGTGCGCCGCTGCATTCCTTCTTCCGGCCCCCATCAGCCACAACAGCAGAGCAAGCGCCGAGAAAATGGAAACCGGCCAGCGGGAAAGTTGTGAAATGGCGATCATTACAGGGTCGGCGAGGTGATTACGCAGCGACAATGCAAATTCCTGGACTGCCTGATCGATGGCCCTGGGCTGTACCGCGAACGGCGAAAGAAACAACAGCATCACCAGGCCCCAAAAAATGACGACCAGGAGGATACCCAACATGGAGACGGAGAGAACCTCTCCGCGGGACGGGTCGAGAACCGGCCCGGCCAGGCGGCCCAGGACCGGGTGGCGTCGGCTCCAGCGAATACCGTGCCGCAACCATCTTGCCGACCGGGAAGCGAGCGGCTCGTACAATGCTCGCATCGCCCACCAGGTCGCCCACAGAACCACCAGCAGGATGATCAGCATCGCTGCCAGGCGTCCGGTGTATTCCGAAGCCACCTCCAGCGAGGCGCCGAACAACATACCCGGCAGCAGGAAGGCTGGCGCCCAGGCAACGCAGGTTGGAATGTCGACCGCGATAAACCGGGATTGCTTCATTCCCATCATGCCGGCGACCGATGGAATGATGGGGCGTAATGGCCCGATGAACCGGCCGGCGACCACGCTTTTTGCGCCATGGGCATGGAAAAAGCGGGTCCCGCGTTCCATCACGGCCGGATAGCGGGAAAAAGGCCAGATCTCCAGCAAGTGGCCACGAAAATGCCGGCCCAGGTAGAAACTCAGGGCATCGCCAAAAAAAGCGCCCACACTGGCTGCCACCCAGACCGGAATCAACTCCAGCAGACCTAGGCCGATCAGCGTGCCCACGCCGAACAGGATCACGATTCCGGGCAAAAGGATCCCGATCAACACCAGTGACTCAAGGAAGGAGACGAAAAATACGATACTCACCCCCCAACCGGGGTGGGCATTGAGCCAACTCAGAAGCTCCTGTGTCCAGCCTGTATCCAAGCAGATATTCCTTTTTTTGCCTGCAGATCCGGCTCTTTTGACCGCCAAGCCGTTATGATACGGTATTGATCCGCAGCGAGGTGTGAAATGGGGACAAATCTGGCAGGAAAAACCCTGCTGATTACCGGTGCGTCACGGGGAATCGGTAAGGCCATCGCGATCAGGGCGGCACGTGACGGCGCCAATATCGCCGTGGCCGCAAAGACTGACCGGAAACACCCGGTGCTGCCCGGAACCATTCATACAGCCGTCGAAGAGATCAATGCCGCGGGGGGTCGGGGTCTGGCCATCCGCATGGACGTCCGTGACGAAGACTCGATCGGGCAGGCTGTGCATCAGGCCGTCAGCCATTTCGGAGGACTGGACATCCTGGTGAACAACGCCAGCGCCATCATGCTCAGCGGCACGCTGGATTTACCGGTCAAGCGATTTGACCTGATGTTCCAAACCAACGTGCGTGGCACATACCTGATGTCCAGGGCCTGTATTCCTCACCTGATGGAAGCGGCCAATCCCCATGTTCTGAACCTCTCGCCACCGCTGAACCTGAATCCGAAATGGTTCAAAGACCACGTCGCTTACACCATGGCCAAGTACGGGATGAGTATGTGCGTGCTGGGAATGTCGCAAGAGTTTCGCAAAGCCGGCATCGCTTTCAACGCACTCTGGCCGAGAACCGTGATTGCCACGGCAGCGCTGAATGTGTTCGAAGGCCGTTTCAAGCCGCAGCACTGCCGGACCGAAGAAATCATGGCTGATGCGGCACATGCGATTCTGCGTCAGAAAGCCCGCCAGTGCACCGGCAATTTCTTTCTCGATGAAGATGTGTTGCGCGGAACCGGTGTCAGTGATTTCACCAGGTACTCGGTCAAACCGGGCGAGCCGCTGATGAAAGACCTGTTCCTGGATGGGTGAAGGCAAGCCCCTGCCCAAGACCCGGAACGACCGGCAGTACATCGCTTCCCTGACCGGCATGCGGGGCTTCGCGGCGCTGCTGGTCTTTCTCTTTCATTACGAAGCCCTGCACCCCGGTATCAGGCTTGACCTGACTGTTCCGATTCTCGGCCGCGTCCTGCAGTTTCCGTTGGGATTTGGTTACACCGGTGTAGATATCTTCTTCGTCCTGAGCGGTTTCCTGCTGACGCTACCGTTTGCCAGCGCTGCGCTGGACCGGGAACCGGGACCGGACCTGTCGCGTTACTTCAAAAGGCGTTTCCTGCGGGTATTCCCCGCCTATTACGCGCAATTGCTCCTGATCCTTCTGATCGGTGGCTGGTTTGTTGCCTGGGTCCCGCAAACCCTGCCATCGCTGGCCGCCCATCTATTGATGTTTTTCAATATCGGTTGGCATCCTTTCAGACCCATGGTCGGCGTTTGGTGGACGCTGCCGGTGGAAATGGGCTTCTATCTCCTTCTACCCCTGCTCGCACCGCTCCTGAGACCGGCCCGTTGGATCCCGGTGCTGCTGACCGGCATCGCTCTCAGCCTGGTGTACCGGGTTTGGGCCGCCTCGCACTTCGGCACACTCGGTGACGGGGCGGTTTTCCTGGCCGCTTCACAGCTGCCCGGAAGCCTCGCCGAGTTTCTGCTCGGCGCAAGCGCAGCCCTGGTCGCCCGTTGGGTGTCCCGGCAGGGCCTGGCCCGGCCCGCCCCCTGGATGCTGGACCTGCTTTTTGTGCTGGGATTGCTCGTTCCTGCCACCTGGCTTTGGCAGGTGGTGCTCGGCGCGGGTAACGCCTACTGGATGGGTCACTGGGGGATGATCGTCGCACCGCTGGCCCTGGGGCTGCCGCTTTCGGCGGCGGTGCTGGCGCTTTACTGGGGATCGCGGATCGGCACTTTCCTGCTGGCGAACCGGCTCATGTATTATCTCGGCCTGATTTCATACAGCCTTTACCTGTGGCACTTCGTGGTCATGCAACAAATTCAGCTGCTGGCCGGAAGTTCCTGGGCTGAGCTGCCCCACCGGTTAACCTTCCCCCTGGCCACCGTGGCCGTGATCACGGTGGCATCCATCAGCTATTACGCGGTGGAACGGCCTTTCTACCGGCTCAGGACCTATTCACAGGTCAAAGCCGGTTGAACGACTCACGGGCGGCCGCAATGGTCGACTCGATGTGCTCATCGGTATGGGCCGAGGAAACAAAACCGGCCTCGTAGGCTGAAGGCGCCAGGTAAACGCCCCGCTCCAGCATCAGGTGATAGAACACCCGGAATGCATCGACGTCGACTGTTCCAGCCTGGACAAAATTAACCACTTTTTCGACGCCGGTGAAAAACAGGCCGAACATGCCGCCTACCCGGGTAGTGGTGAACGGGACGCCCGCCTGGTCGGCCGCTTCCTGGATGCCCGTCACCAGCTTGGCAGTGGTCCGCGCCAGGTTTTCAAAGAACCCGTCAACCGAAATCAGTCGAAGATTGGCCAGGCCCGCCGCCATGGCGACCGGGTTGCCTGACAGCGTACCCGCCTGGTAGACCGGCCCGCTGGGAGCCACCAGCTGCATGAATTCCCGTTTGCCGCCAAACGCGCCAACCGGCATCCCGCCGCCAATCACCTTGCCGAAAGTGGAAAGATCCGGGGTGATGCCGTACAGGCCCTGGGCGCCCTGAAGCGCTACCCGGAACCCGGTCATTACTTCGTCGAAAATCAACAGACAGCCGTGCTCATCACAACGGGCGCGCAAGCCTTCCAGGTAACCTTCCACCGGCGGAATGCAGTTCATATTGCCGGCAACCGGTTCGACGATAATGGCGGCAACGTCGCTTCCGCGGGCGGCCAGGCACTCCGTAACCGCTTCCAGGTCGTTGTAAGGCAGGGTAACTGTCAGATCAGCCACCGCGGAAGGGACGCCGGGGGAATTCGGAACCCCGAGGGTCAATGCGCCGCTACCCGCTTTCACCAGGAAACTGTCGGCATGGCCGTGATAACAACCCTCGAACTTGATGATCAGGTCACGTCCGGTCGCGGCGCGGGCGAGCCGGATAGCGCTCATGGTCGCTTCGGTGCCCGAATTCACCATCCGCACCATGTCCATGCCGGGCACGATCGAACACAGCCGTTCCGCCATGTCCACTTCGGCGGGACAGGGCGCACCGAAACTCAGCCCCCTGGCTGCCGCTTCCTGAACCGCGGAAACGATTTCCGGATGTGCGTGGCCGGTAATCATCGGACCCCATGACCCGACGTAATCAATATAGGAGCGGCCATCCACGTCGTAGAGGCAGGCGCCTGCGGCACGGTCGAAAAACACGGGGTCGCCGCCGACCCCGTTGAAAGCGCGCACAGGAGAATTCACACCGCCTGGAATGTGGACGCGGGCACGATTGATCAGTTCTTTGCTTATGTTCATCGCGGTATTGTATGGCAAACTATTCAACTTTTTTCAGGAAGGTGAAAAAAAGTGACCGACAAAGGCTACAGGAACTGGATGTGTATCATTTGCGGCTGGATTTACGAAGAGGAAAAAGGCGCGCCCGAAGAAGGCCTGGCCCCTGGCACGCGCTGGGAGGACGTCCCGGAGTTCTGGGTTTGCCCGGACTGCGGCGCGGGCAAGGAAGACTTTGAAATGGTCGAAATCTGATCGACTTCCGATCCGGACTCTTCCAGGGTGAACAGGCCCTGGTGGTTTGGGTTATTCTAGGGATTGGTCTGCAGATGCGTAACGATAGCCATGAGTGAAAGAGGCGGAATCAAGCGATCCAGAAGGAATTCGATGATCGCCGGCGTATGCGCCGGTATCGCAAGGCATTTCGGCTGGTCCGTGACCGGTACCCGGGTGGCTTATGTGCTGCTTTCCATCTGCTCCGCGGCTTTTCCGGGAATCATCGTGTACCTGATTCTCTGGCTGGTCTTGCCGGTCGAGGATTAAGCTCTCAGCAGGCCGGTTTCCACGCGCCCGTCCCCATAAAGCTCCAGCCAGCGGCAGGCGGGTCCGGCCGGGTCCAGGGTGAATCGATCCGTTTGCGGCAGGCTGTTCGCCGCCGCCGACGGCGCCCCCAGCAGTTCCACGCCGTTCCGTTTCGAGCGGAAATCATGGTGAATATGTCCCCAGGTAATGCACCTGATCCGCGGCTCCCGGTCCACGTGCCGGAAAAAGCCGTCGGGATTTTCCAGCGCTAAACGATCGATCCAGGGCGCATTGACAGCTACCGGCTGGTGGTGAAGCGCCACCAGGACGAAATCGGCGCTGCTGGCATCCAGCTGCGCGTCCAAGCGGTCGAGGTCGTGTTGCTGGACGCAACCGGAAACACGGCCCCTGACCGTCGAATCCATCAGCACCAGTAACCAGGGCCCCGCTTCCTGCACGAACGGCCCATTCCATGGCCCCTGCGGAAAATGGTTCTGCATGACCTGCGGATCATCGTGGTTGCCCGGAAGCGCCAGCACGGGTGCGCCAACCGCGCCAAGCATCTCCGCCACCCGTGCATAAGCCGCCGGACTGGCGTCCTCACTGACATCGCCGGTCAGCAAGCACCAGGTCCGGGCTCCAGGCGCGCATCGCGGGCAGCAGCGTCCTGACGTTCCGGTCTGCGTTCTGGGTACGGTAGGCCGCTTCCGGGTCAGCGGAAACGTGACAGTCGCTCACTTGAAGGATTTTCAGGGGTTTGGTCTGCACCGGTCGGTTTCAATCCAGGTGCAGTTCGAGAACATCCCCGGCCTGGACACCCAACTCCGCGGCCTTACCCGCGTTGAGTTCCAGCACGTACTTGGCCGGCCCGGAGCTCGGGTAGCTCGGGCACCGCGGTGACCGGCAGGGCGGAGTGTTCTCCGACACGCTCACCAATGCGAGGTCCTTGCTCGAAATAAAATATGTCGAGCGGAATCCGGGTGTTCTTCATCCAGAAACTTCTTCTTGCCTCGCCCGGGAACAGAAACAACATGCCGTGATCATCCGGCATCTCGTCCCGGAACATCAGGCCCAGCGCCTGCTTTTCCTGTGTTTCGGCCAATTCGACGGTGAAACGCTCACCGCCGAGTACGACATAAGGATCCTGCGCGATGCAGGAACTGCAGACAATCAGGGTAATCAGAATCAGGAGATGGCGCATTCGTCGAGTTTGGGCCAGCAACTGACATTTTTCAATTACGATAACGCGCTGTGACCTGAAAGGGGCGGCGGCTGGTCAGCCCCTTTCACTGACCGCGAGCTCAGCCGTTTCGACCGCGGGCGTATCCACGTCCAGCGCCATCATGACCTCCCCGAACTGCTCCGGTCTGATGTCACCCATCAGGTTAATCACGACGGCTTCCGAATCTCCGTCTGAAACCAGCACCGTCATGCCGCAGATCCGATCATCGACAACCCGCAGCAGCATGTGGGTGACCTCTGTGCCTTCCCTGACTGACAGCACGGACTCCCAGCCATCGTCCTGCAGTCGCTTGCTCATGGTGCCGATCCGGCTTGCCACTCTTGCCGGATCGCCGTCGATTTCGTAAATGCGGATGCGCACGCCGTCCAGGCCTTTCAGCAACGCGCGCACTTCCGGATCATCATCGATGTGACTGGCGGCGAAGTGCAGCAGGGCCGGGCCAATGGACAGGGTCATCACCTGGTCGACGTCCCTGACGCCCAGTGAATCCAGGTCTGCAAAGCCATCGTTACTCCTGGGTGCGGTCAATCCGCAGGCCGGCAGCATCAAGCACAGGCAGAGCATTCCAAGCAGGCGCGGCAGGATGTCACCGGGCCGGCGGCTATTCATCTGAATCGGTCTCGTCGCCATCGACCTCGACGTCGATGTCGAAATTCTTCATGACTTTGCCCAGTTCCTCCGGGTTGATGCTGCCGATGATGTTCACGAAAACCGATTCTTCTTCATCCAGCGCCATCACGGTAATGCCTTGGACCTGGTTGTCCTTGATCATCATGAAAATACGCACCTGTTCATCTTTTGAATTGACCGTCACCACCGGTTCCCAACCCAGCTTGTTGAGTTTCGATGACACGTCCTTGACCAGGCCGATCGCACCATCGACCATGGTTTCGGTTTCAAACACGTTGACGCGAACGCCTTTCAGACGCTTGAACAACGCGGCCGTTTCCGGGTCTTCTTCGGCGCTGAGAGAACTCACCAGGCCGAGTAACGACGCACCAACGGAAATTTGCACCGCCGGTTCACCGAAAGACGCTGTGCAGTTCGCCGAAATCGACGTAGCCTGGAAGGTCCTTAAGAGCGTCTTCCTGCGCCATCGCCGGCAGGGTCACCAGGACCGTCAGGCAGGCAAGCAGGATTTTCTGGATCATCTGAGATTTCATGTCGTTTCCTCCTTGAGGGATTGTTTCGTAAAGGGCATGTGTTCCGATAAGGGTTCCTTCACGCCGCGGCGTAATTCAGCGCCGAGGACGGCTTTGAATTTCATTACCGGTCAGGTGCCCCACCTTGTCGATATAGGCGAACGCAACGGCCAGGTCCTGGCGCGCCTGTTGAATTTCCGCCGGCGAAGGTTGCCTGGGCTGCATCAGGACCACGATGGCGACCAGCAGCGGGACGGCCGCAAACGCCGGCGCCAGCACCCAGCGCGGAAACGGGCCGGCCTTGAGCCAGGACCAGCGCGACGCCTTGTTGCGCGCTTTCCGGCTTTCCTCCTCCGGAATGCGGTTCAGGCGGAAAGTAAGGCTCGCCGGCGCCTTCTCTATGGTCAGTTGCTCCATCATCGCGTCGATTTGTGTATCCAGTGTCTTGTCATCTCTGTTCATGGTCTTACCTCTGCCAGTTGCTCCCGCAACTGTTTTCTGGCCCGGTGCAGGTAGGTCTTTACCTGCGAAGAGCTCAATTCCAGGGCGGCCCCGACTTCCTCGTAACTGTGTTCCTGCACATCCCGCAAAACCACCAGCGACCGGTATGGCTCCTTCAGGCCGTTAATGGCGGCTTTCAGCCAGCCGCTGAGCTCCTGTTGCTGCAGTCCCTGCGCCGGCCCGGAGACCACGTCCGGCATATGCCATTCCTGCAGTTCTTCCGTCGGGTGCCTGCGCCGCAAGCGGTCCAGGCATCCGTTCCGCGTCACCTTCATCAACCAGGGCCTGATCTTGTCGGGATCGATCGAGTCCCGGTTATGCCAGAGTTTCACAAAGGCCTCCTGGCAAGCGTCCTCCGCCTCGGACGGGTCTTTGAGCAGATAGCGGGCCAGGGTCCACGCCTGGTCCTGGTATTGGTCAACCCAATGTCGAAACGTTCTGCTCATCTCTGAAGAATAAACGCAGCGTGGATGGAAAAGTTACAGATATGTGAGTGAATTTTGATGAGCCAGGGGTTACAGTCGGGATTCATGAACACAGAACACCATAAGAAAAGCCTTCTCGAGATGAAACGTTCCCTGCTGCAGGCCCAGGAAACCGGGGACCAGGCGGAGGAGACGGTTGAGCTGGACCAGGCCCGCATTGGACGCCTTTCGCGAATGGATGCGATGCAGTCACAGGCCATGTCAAAAGAAACCGGCAGGCGCCGGCGAACCAAACTGCTCCAGATAGAAGCGGCGCTGCAACGGATTGAGGATGGAGACTATGGCCACTGTCTCGAGTGCGGTGAGAATATCGCCCCTGCCCGCCTGGCAGTGGATCCTTCCGCGCTGCTTTGTATTCAATGCGCCTCCGCCCAGGAACGGTAAACCGCCGGTTCTGCCCGTAACCCGTCAGCCGAACATATCGCGTAATTTGTCGAGGTGGGTGGTGGCGCGCTCGCGTGAGCGCTCATGGTCCCGCTCCGCGTCTTCCCCGCGCCAGTCGAGCAGGTCTTTGGGAAGTTCGTCGAGGAACCGGCTGGGTTCGCAGGACACCCTTTCACCGTAGCGTTTGCGGTGCCGGGCAAAGCTCAGCGTCAGGGATTCCCTGGCCCGGGTGAGTCCCACGTACATCAAGCGGCGCTCCTCTTCTTCGCCGTTTTCTTCCAGGCTGTTGCGGTGCGGAAGCAGGTCTTCCTCAACCCCGGCCATGAACACGTGCGGAAACTCGAGCCCCTTGGATCCATGAAGCGTCATCAATCTGACTTCCTGGCCCGGCTCCTTGTCCTGGTCAATGCTGGTCAGCAGGGACAACCGTCCGATCAGGTCGATCAATCCCAGCCCCGGGTTGTCGTCCCGCAGACGGGTCAGCCAGGCCACGAGTTCACGGGTATTTTCAATCCGGCGTTCAGTCAGCACGACATTGTCGGACTGTTCCCGAATCCATTGTTCATACCCGATCTGTTCAAACAGGTCCCGAACCGCCTCGACCGGGTCGGCCCGCTCCCCCCGGTCGCCGGTTGCCACGATCCGGTGGCAGAACTCGCGCAGGCTTTGCGCACTGGCCGGTTTCAGCAATGAAAGACACTCCGGCAGTTGCGCCGCTGCGAACAGGCTGATGTGCCGCATGCCGGCAAGACCGGCGATAGCGCCCCGGGACGCAACCCCGATGTCACGTCTCGGCGTGTTGACGATACGCAGGAAGGCCGCATTGTCATCCGGGTTAACTGCCAGGCGCAGGTAACACATCAGGTCCTTGATCTCGGTGCGCTCAAAAAACGAGGTGCCGCCGGAAAGGTGATAGGGAATCCGTTGCTCGCGCATGGCCTGTTCGAGCACCCGGGACTGGTGGTTTCCGCGGTACAGCACAGCGAAGTCGCCCCATTGCGCCCGGGTGGTGTACTGGCGGTGCATGATTTCAGCCGCGATCATCCCTGCTTCCTCCACTTCGTTTTCGCAGGGGATGACCCGGATCGATTCGCCTTCGTGCAGCGCGCTCCAAAGCCGCTTGTCGATTTTATGGGGGTTATTCGCAATCAGCGCATTGGCCGCTTTCAGCACCATGCCGCAGGAACGGTAGTTCTGTTCCAGTTTGACAATGTGTAACTGCGGGTAATCCGCAGCCAGTTGCTGCAGGTTTTCTGGTTGCGCGCCGCGCCAGCCGTAAATCGACTGGTCATCATCGCCCACGGCGGTCAGCCGCCCTTCAGGGCCCGCCAGCAGGCGCAGCATCTGGTACTGCGTTTCGTTCGTGTCCTGGTATTCATCCACCAGCAGGTGGCGGATCTCCTGCTGCCATTTGAGCCGGGTGTCCCCGTCGCGCAGCGCCCGGAGGGGTTGCAGAATCAGGTCGTCGAAATCCACGGCATTCAGGTTCCGCAAATGCTCCTCGTACCGCTGGTACAGGTTCCAGACAGCGGCCTCGCCCCTGCTGCTGAAGTCTGTCCCGACCTCGGCAGCCGCCAGTGCCCGGTTTTTCCATTTTGAAACCTGGGCCCTGGCGAGCTTCACCGTTTCCGGCGAAGTTCCATCCGGGAGCAGGTCACGAACCACGGTCTGGCTATCCGTTTCGTCCAGGATGCTGATCCCCGGGCGGTAGCCGAGTTGCTGATGCTCGGCGCGCAGGATCCTCCAGCCCAGTGAATGGAAGGTTGAAACAGTGATTTCGGCGGCTTTTTCCCGGCCCAGCCGCCTGGACAGCCGCTCCTTCATCTCCCGGGCAGCCTTGTTGGTAAAGGTAATGGCCGCGATCCGTACGGATGGCAAACCACGGTCCCGCACCAGGTACACGATTTTTTCAATGATGACCCGCGTCTTGCCGCTTCCGGCGCCCGCAACCACCAGTAACGGTCCTTTTGTATACCGCACGGCGGCTTTCTGCTGTTCGTTGAGCTCGATTGAGGAAGTGGTCATCAGGGCGCGGATTTTACCCTATCTCCTGCTCCGGACCCGGCGAAATTTGAAAACATTATCGGCTCATGCCTTGAAATGAAAATCGGCCAACCCAATTTAGCTCGTCAGACTGTGATCAAGGTTTTTCGCCAGGTTACAGGCAATAGATGCCGCAGGCGGGTGCAGCCCGCCTGCTTATCCGTTCAAACAATTGATAAATTTGGGAGATTCTGAAATGAAACTTCGTCCTTTGCATGATCGCGTGATAGTCAAGCGCGTCGAGGAAGAAAAAGTGTCGGCTGGAGGAATCGTGATTCCTGACAACGTGGCAGAAAAACCAATCCGTGGCAAAGTGCTCGCCGTCGGAAACGGCAAAGTGCTCGATAACGGCGAACAGCGTGGCCTGGATGTGAAAGCCGGAGACATGGTCCTGTTCGGAAAATACGCAGGCACTGAAGTCAAGGTGGATGGCGAAGAACTGCTCGTCATGCGCGAAGACGACATCATGGCCATCATTGAAGGCTGAACAGCCTCCTGATAAATAATTTGGAATTGAGGAATTAACAATGAGTGCAAAAGACGTACGATTTGGTGAAGACGCCCGCGGCAAGATGATGCGGGGTGTCAATATCCTGGCTGACGCTGTCAAGGTAACCCTGGGCCCGAAAGGCCGTAACGTGGTGCTGGACAAAGCCTATGGCGCACCGACCGTGACCAAGGACGGCGTTTCCGTCGCCAAGGAAATCGAGCTGGAAAACAAGTTCGAAAACATGGGCGCACAGATGGTCAAGGAAGTGGCTTCCAAGACTTCTGACGTGGCCGGCGACGGCACCACGACCGCTACCGTTCTGGCCCAGGCGATGTTGCGCGAAGGCATGAAAGCCGTCGCTGCCGGCATGAACCCGATGGACCTGAAACGCGGAATCGACAAGGCTGTGCTGGCCGCAACCGAGTCCCTGAAGAAGCAATCAACCCCCTGCACGACCAACGCAGCCATTGCGCAGGTCGGTTCGATCTCGGCCAACTCCGACGTGGAAGTGGGCGAGCTGATCGCCAAGGCGATGGACAAAGTGGGTAAGGAAGGCGTGATTACCGTTGAAGATGCTTCAGGCCTCGCCAACGAGCTGGACGTGGTTGAAGGCATGCAGTTCGACCGCGGCTACCTGTCTCCGTATTTCATCAACAACCAGCAGACCATGAGCGTCGAACTGGAAGAGCCTTACATCCTGCTGCACGACAAGAAAATCAGCAACGTCCGCGACATGCTGCCGGTGCTGGAAGGCGTGGCCAAGTCCGGCCGCTCCCTGCTGATCATCGCTGAAGACGTCGAAGGCGAAGCCCTGGCGACCCTGGTGGTCAACACCATTCGCGGTATCGTCAAGGTCGCGGCCGTCAAGGCGCCCGGCTTCGGTGACCGCCGCAAGGCCATGCTGGAAGACATCGCCGTCCTGACCGGCGGCACGGTGATTTCCGAGGAAGTCGGCCTGAGCCTGGAGAAAGCCACGCTGGATGACCTGGGTTCCGCCAAGAAGATCAGCATCACCAAGGAAAACACCACCCTCATCGATGGCGCCGGCGAGTCTTCCCAGATCGAAGGCCGGGTTAACCAGATCCGCGCCCAGATCGAAGAATCCTCTTCTGATTACGACCGTGAAAAACTGCAGGAACGCGTGGCCAAGCTGGCCGGCGGTGTTGCCGTGATCAAGGTCGGGGCGGCCACCGAAGTGGAAATGAAAGAGAAGAAAGCCCGCGTTGAAGACGCGCTGCACGCAACCCGTGCCGCCGTCGAAGAAGGCGTGGTTCCGGGTGGCGGTGTTGCACTGGTTCGCGCGCTGACCGCGGTTGCCAAGGTTAAAGGCGATAACGAAGACCAGAACGTGGGTATCGCCATCGCCATGCGCGCCATGCAGGAACCGCTGCGCCAGATCGTCACCAATGCCGGTGAAGAAGGTTCGGTTGTTCTGAACAAGGTTCGCGCCGGCAAAGGCAACTTCGGTTACAACGCCGCTACCGGCGAGTACACCGATATGATCGAAGCCGGCATCCTGGACCCGACCAAGGTCGTTCGTTCAGCGCTGCAGAACGCTTCTTCGGTCGCCGGCCTGATGATCACCACCGAAGCCATGGTTGCGGAACTTCCGAAGGATGAACCCGCCATGCACGGTGGCGGAGACATGGGTGGCATGGGTGGAATGGGCGGCATGATGTAGTTCACCACCCGCATTTCGCTTCTTTCGCCTGACGGCGAAAACCGCAAAATGCTCTACGTGAGTGCTAGAAACCCCGCTTTGGCGGGGTTTCTTCTTTTACGCACGCTTACCCCGTTACCGGTCGCCGAGAACGAACACCTGAAAGCAAATGATGCCGAAAGCATTCAGCCTAGGTTCCTAAGCTCGTTTTTTCGAACCCCAAATCCCCCGTCTAACTGTGAATTTCGCGCTTTGGGAAGGTTTTATCGTTTTGAAAACAGTGTGTTGCGCCGGTCCGACCCGTAGTCGCTGCCCATGCTGCTTCCAGGTATTCCAATGAACTGGCTGGTCGTGTTTTATGTGGGTCTGATGCTTGTGGGGATTGTGGGCTATTTGCTTTGGAGTGCATTTAGCAGCCTGAAAACACGCTGGTTACGTCGTGGCTGATCGCTTGAACAATGATTGACTTAACGGAGACGGGGGCAATTAACTCGTGTTAACAACCCCGTCGCCGTTAAGACCACAACTGGTGGTGATGGAAGCATGGGGTCCGACCCCTAATCTCTCCCTTGATAGAAATTAATAGAGGTTTAAGAGGGATCGGCCCAAACTTACGAATGAATGTATGAGGAGAAGCGGATTGTCATGAATATGCAGCTTCGCGATGCCACGAGCGATGACCTGCCGCTCATTGAACGGTGGCTGCATGCGGATCATGTCCGTAGCACCTGGGGCGAACCCGAAGCGAATATCCAACTCCTGCAGGACTCCCCGGCCAAGGGGAATTGGCGCGCCATTATCGAGGTGGATGGCCGCGCAGTCGGGCTCATTCTGTGGCAGCACCCCATGCGCCGCGAACTCGATGAGGCCGGTCTCACTGACATCCCGGAGAGCGTGATCGACATCGACATCATGATCGGCGAACAAAGTCACGCCGGGCGGGGGGTCGGGTCGGCCGCCATACGTCTCGTTGCCGGGGCTGCGCTGTCCAACCCCGCTGTGCCATTCGTGATGGCGTGCGCACGGCTGGACAACCTGGCATCGCGACGTGCTTTCGCCAAGGCGGGGTTCCGGGATGACAGGGAATTTGACGATGTCCCGAATGGCATCCATGTGCTCATGGTGTGCCGGCGCCGGGAACGTCCACCTGGCGTTTCGCTGTCGTCATCATCCAGCGGTTGTAAAAAACCAGTGAAACGGCCGTAATGCCTGCCAGCGCAGCAAACAGAATCCACATGACGTCCGGCTGGTTGATCCCCCTGGGCCCGAAGTACTGGTAGGAAAGACCCGACAACAAGCCGCCAAACAAGTTGCCCAGCGCCACGCACCAGTAAAAATATCCCATGTACATGCCGACCTTGTCCGGCGGGGCAATTCGCCCGGCGTATTCCTTGGATCGGGGGCTGGCCATCATTTCACCCACCGAAAATACCAGGATGGCGGACACCACGATCCAGCCGGTCATGCCAACCAGGTAGAGGCTGAAGCTGGCGATGGTGACGCACACGCCGGTTATGATGCTGGTCAGCGGCGAAGTCTTGCGCATCAGCCAGGACACAAACACCTGGAAACAGATGATGCCGAAAGCATTCAGGTTGATCAGGTGCTCTGGCTTCACCTGTCCATGCTCAAGCACCCCGCGGGACCAGTTCGTCGTGTCAAGGCCCAGGCCCTGGGCCATGCCGGCGATCCAGGCGGCCACCGGCCCGAAGGTGGCGATCAGGTCGGACGTGTCGACGTAATCGCGGATGTATTCCGGCAGTGTCATGAAAATCTGGTTAAAGGAAACCCAGAAACCGGCCATCAGCAGCAGGAACAGCAGGTAACGTCCTTCACCGATGATCATCGGCTGTGAATACCAGGGGCGTTTCGAGTAACCGGTCTTTCCTCCCCGCAACAGCACGTCCGCAACCAGGTTCAATGCAAGCCAACCGGCCGCCACCGTTCCCACAAGGGAGAAGCTCCACCACTTGGAACCCATCACCAGGACGACCAGCAAACCGCTGACCAGGATGAAAAACCGCAGGTTGCCGACCACGGAAACCATGCCTTTGAACACTTCAGACAAAGACCGGTGACTCTCTGCCTCCGCATCGCGCGGCGGCTCCTTGTAGACCAGCAGGCAGACGACCGACATGACGACAATCCAGCCACTCGAGGCATAGAAAACCAGGTTCCAGTCCCAACCCCTGACCACGCCGGCCACGATCGGACCGATAAATCCGCCGATATTGACCATCATGTAGAAAATGCCGAATCCCACCGAGCCGTTTTCCTCGTTGGTCGACTTGGCCACGGTCGAAATCACCACCGGTTTGAACATGCCATGGCCAACCGCCACCAGGAAATACGTGCCAAGGAATGGCCAGAACCCGGTGGGCAGGGACAGCAGCAGGTAAGCCGGCGCCATCACCAGGGCGGAGGCAAGGAACATGCGCTTGTAGCCGTAGCGGTCCGCCAGGGCCCCGAAAACGGCCGGAAAAAGGTACAGGAAAAAGGTCGCGATTCCCTGGATGACGCCCCGGTCCGCCGAAGAAAACCCCAGCCCGCCGTCCTCCACAGAACCCGTCAGGTACAGCGCGGATACCGCGTAGAAGCCATACCAGCCCATCCGCTCGAAAATTTCCATGGTGTTGGCAGCCCAGAACGACTGCGGAAATTGCCGGAGGGTGCCTGTGCTGCCTGTCATCATCGTGGTTCCGGTTGGGAGAAATCATTGTCGAGCTTAAAAGACACGGGGTCAGAGTCAAGTGCCGGAGTCGTCTCCCGGGCACTTGAATCAAACCCCGAATTTTTCTTTTGCTCCTGCTAAAGTAGCGCAATGGACCCTGTGATTACCATCAATGGCCTGACCAAGACCTACGCTTCCGGCGAGGTTGCCCTGCAGCCGATCGATCTGACGATCGAGCGCGGCGAGATTTTCGCGCTGCTCGGTCCGAACGGCGCCGGCAAGACCACGCTGATCAGCATGGTCTGCGGTATCGTTACGCCGACGGGCGGACAGGCGCTGATTGATGGCCATGACGTGGTGCGCGACTATCGGGCGGCGCGGGCCCGCGTCGGCCTGGTGCCGCAGGAACTGGCCACCGAGACTTTCGAAACCCCGTGGGCGTCGGCGCGTTACAGCCGGGGCCTGTTTGGCTGCCTGCCCGACCCGGCCCACCTCGAACGCCTGCTGCGCGACCTGTCGTTGTGGAACAAGGCGCACGACCGGATCCAGACGCTGTCGGGCGGCATGAAACGGCGCGTGATGATCGCCAAGGCACTGGCGCATGAGCCCAGTGTGCTGTTCCTGGACGAGCCCACCGCGGGCGTGGACGTGGAGTTGCGTGCCGATATGTGGGCGCTGGTGCGGCGGCTGCGCGACCAGGGTGTGACCATCATCCTGACCACTCACTACATCGACGAGGCCGAAGAAATGGCCGACCGCATCGGCGTGATCGACAAGGGCCGCCTGATCCTGGTGGAAGAGAAGAAGAAATTGATGAAACAGCTCGGCAAGCGACAGTTGCTCGTCCAGTTGACCGAACCGCTGACCGAACTCCCGGAGGCACTGGCCGAGTGGAAGGTGGAATTCGGTGACGACAACGCGCAGCTCCGCTACGTGTTTGACGCCAACCGCGAGCACTCCGGCATCCCCGGGTTGCTGCGGCGGCTGGACGAACTGCAGATCAGCTACCGCGACCTCAACAGCAGCCAGAACTCGCTGGAGGAGATTTTCGTCGGGCTGGTCGGCCGCCGCCAGGGACCATCGCAATGAGCGCACCCGTCCCGGTTCCGGCATTCAACCGCCGTGGCGTGTGGGCCATCTACCGCTTTGAACTCGCGCGCTTCGGCCGCACCTTGTGGACCAGCCTGTTCACGCCGGTCATCACCACAGCGCTGTACTTCATCGTTTTCGGCGCGGCCATCGGCTCGCGCATGGGCGTCGTGGACGGCGTCAGCTACGGCGCATTCATCGTTCCCGGGCTCATCATGCTGTCGCTGTTGAGCGAGAGCATCGGCAACTCCTCGTTCGGAATCTACTTCCCGCGCTGGACGGGTTCGATCTACGAGGTGCTGTCGGCACCGTTGTCGCCGCTGGAGATCGTACTGGCTTATGTCGGCGCCGCCGCCACCAAGTCGGTCATTCTCGGGCTGATAATCCTGTTCACTGCGAGTTTCTTCGTGGATCTGCACGTCGTGCACCCGGTGTGGATGGTCGCCTTCCTGCTGCTTACCGCGGTGAGTTTCTGCCTGTTCGGTTTCATTCTCGGCGTCTGGGCCAGCAGCTGGGAACAGCTGCAGGTGATCCCGCTGCTGATCGTAACCCCGCTGACCTTCCTGGGCGGCGCGTTCTACTCGATCGACATGCTGCCGGGCAACTGGAAAACCATTGCCTTGTTCAACCCCATCGTCTACCTGATCAGCGGATTCCGCTGGAGCTTCTACAACAGCTCCGACGTCGGCGTGGGCGTCAGCCTCGCCGCCGTGCTGGGCTTTCTGCTGCTGTGCCTGGCGATTGTGTGGTGGATTTTCCGGACCGGGTACCGGTTGAAGAATTGAGGCCATTATTCCGGCGAAACCAGCGTTTCCAGGAGTTCATCCAGTATTTTTCTGAGCTTGCGCCGGTCGAGCGCCGGTGCGCGGGGAGCACGCAGCTTGAGTCCTTCGATCAGGCACAGCAGCATCAGGGCCCGCTCCGCCACATCGTGATCCGGCAGGCCGTAACCGCCGTCTCCCCGGCCGCGGCGCAGCCAGTCACTCAATTCAGAACGCACCGTGACATCGTAGTGCCGAAGCGCTTCGGCGATCTGTGGATCGCGCGTGGCCTGGGCCGAGATTTCCAGGTAAAGCGCAATACTCATCGATTTTTCGTCTTCAGGTTCCTTTTCTTCCAGGTAGTCGAAAATGCGTTTCGACAGGTTTTCGGCCGACTGCAATTGCCGGATGCGTTGACGGGCTACCGTCAGCTGCTCTTCAATAATGGCGAGAATGATGGCGTTCTTGTTTTCGAAATAACGGTAAATCAGCCCCGGACTCATTCGGGCCGTGCTTGCGATGGTCGCCATGCTGGCCGCGTGAAAACCCCGCTCGACAAAGCACGATTGCGCAGCGGCCAGGACACGCTCTTTTTGTGCCCGGATGCGGGCGGCGGCCTTTGTTTCACTCGTTTCCTTTTTCACGGCAGCCGATCTCCGTTTCCGGGCCCGGTGGCGACCGGTCGCTTGCTTTGCCGGTGCGCGCGGCCGTGCCTGCCAACCCACTTCTGCACGACCACGAAAAACAGCGGGATGAAGAATACGCCGAGGAAGGCGCCGACGATCATGCCGCCGAGCACGCCCGTGCCGATCGCACGCTGCGCCCCGGAGCCTGCGCCGCTGGCCAGGGCCAACGGCAATACACCCATGCCAAAGGCCAGCGAAGTCATGATGATCGGCCGCAGGCGGTCACGCACGGCCTGCATGGTCGCCTCGATCAATTCCATGCCCTGTTCGAGGTTGTCCTTGGCAAAAGAAATGATCAGGATGGCGTTCTTGCTGGTCAACCCGATCGTGGTCAGCATCGCGACCTCGAAGTAGATATCACGCTCCAGCCCCCGCAGGGTTGCAGCCAGCGCGATGCCGAGGATGCCCAGTGGCGCCACCATCAGCACTGATGTCGGTATCGACCAGCTCTCATACAGGGCGGCAAGACACAGGAATACGATCAGAATCGACAGGGTATAGAGCAAAGGCGTTTGTGCCCCCGCGCGTCGTTCCTGGTAGGAGAGCCCGGTCCATTCGATACCGAAGCCCGCAGGCAGCCCTGAGACTATTTTCTCGATTTCCGCCATTGCGTCGCCGGAACTCACCCCGGGCGGAGCCTCGCCGTTGATTTCCAGCGCAGGCACGCCGTTGTATCGTTCCAGACGCGGCGAACCATAATCCCAGTGCCAGGAGGCAAAGGCCAGGAACGGCACCATCTCGCCTTCCATGTTACGCACCGACCACAGCCTGAAGTCTTCGGGCGCCATGCGAAACGGCGCATCGGCTTGCATGTAGACGCGTTTGACGCGCCCGCGGTCGATGAAGTCGTCGATGTACTGGCCGCCCCAGGCGGCTTGCAGGGTTGCATTGATCGCGGCCACCGAGAGTCCCAGGGCGGCGGCCTTTTCGTAATCGAGGTCCAGGCGGAATTGCGGTGCATCTGCCTGGCCGTTGTGCCGGACGTTGATCAGCAAGGGACTCTGCGTGGCGGCCATCAACAATTGACCGCTCGCCTCCATCAGCGCCTCGTGGCCCAACCCTGCCTTGTCTTCGAGAAAAAAAGTAAAGCCGGCCGAACGTCCGAACTCCTGGATGGCCGGCGGAGCAAACGCGAACACCAGGGCGTCCTTGATCTGGCTGAAGGCGCCGAACGCACGGGCGGCAACGGCCTTTACGGCCTGGTCCTTTGATGTTCGCTCATCCCAGTCCTTGAGCTTGACGAAAGCCATACCGTTATTCTGGCCGCCCCCGGCGAAACTGAAGCCCTGCACGGCGAACATGGAATCGACGGTGTCGGGCTCGTGGTCGAGAAAATAGTCCTCCACCTTGTACAGCGACTCCATGGTCCGCTCCTGCGTCGCGCCAACCGGCGCCTGGACGATCGCGAACATCGTGCCCTGGTCTTCCTGGGGCAGGAACGACGTCGGCCGGTGGAAAAACAGTAAGGCCATCAACCCGACGAGTATTGCAAACACCGCCATGAAACGCCCGCTGCGCGCCAACATGCCGCGGACACCCTTGCGGTACTTTTGTGCGCTGCGATCGAAAGTTCGGTTGAACCAGCCGAGGAAACCCGTCTCGTGGTAATGCTCGCCCTTGTGGAGTGGCTTCAGCATGGTCGCGCACAGAGCCGGGGTCAGGACAATGGCCACCAGCACCGACAGAGCCATCGCCGAAACGATGGTTGCGGAGAACTGCCGGTAGATCACACCGGTCGCGCCGCCGAGAAAAGCCATCGGCACGAATACCGCCGCCAGCACCAGGCCGACAGCGACCAGTGCGCCGGTGATCTGGCGCATCGATTTGCGCGTTGCTTCGACCGGCGACAGCCCCTCCTCCGTCATCAGGCGTTCGACGTTCTCCACTACGACGATCGCGTCATCGACCAGCAGGCCGATGGCCAGCACCATCGCGAACATGGTCAGCATGTTGACGGAAAACCCCAGCACCGCGAGCAACCCGAATGTACCGAGCAACACGACCGGAACTGCGATGGTCGGAATCAACGTGGCCCGGAAATTCTGCAGGAACAGGTACATCACCAGGAATACCAGCGCGATTGCTTCCACCAGGATTTCCACCACGTTCTTGATTGCAACCCTGACGAAGGGGGTGGTCTCGAACGGAACGACCGTGCGCAGACCCGGGGGAAAGAATGGCTCGAGTTCCGCGAGCCGTTCCTCAACGGCTATCGCGGTTTCCAGCGCGTTGGCGCCGGTGGCCAGCATCACCGCGATACCGGTCGCCGGCTGCCGGTTAAAACGTGAAATCGATCCATAGCTTTCCGCACCCAGTTCCACCCGCGCGACGTCACCGAGCCTCAGCAGCGAGCCGTCCGGGTCGCTGCGCAGGATGATGTCGCGGAACTGTTCCGGTGTCTGCAGCCGGCTCTGCGCAGTGATGGTCGCGTTCAGTTGCTGGCCTTCCACGGCGGGTGTTCCGCCGAGTTCACCAACCGCTACCTGCCGGTTCTGCGCCTGCACCGCGGCAATGATGTCGGAGGGCGTCAGCCGGTAAGCATCGAGCTTGTTGGGATCCAGCCAGATGCGCATCGAGTACTGCGATCCGAATACCTGCAGGCTGCCGACGCCCGGTACCCGGCTCAGTGGATCGACGATATTGGCCGAGACATAGTCAGCGATGTCGCTTCTGTTCATGCTGGCGTCGTCGGACACGAAACCGACGACCATCAGGAAGCCGCTGCGCGCCTTGCCCACATTGACGCCCTGGCGCTGAACCTCCTGCGGCAGGAGCGGCATGGAAAGCTGCAGCTTGTTCTGCACCTGGACCTGCGCGATGTCCGGGTCGGTGCCGTTTTCAAAGGTCAGCGACAGGGATGCGCCACCATTGGCGGAACTGGTCGAAGCCATGTACAGCAGGCCGTCCAGACCCTTCATGTTCTGTTCGATGACCTGTGTCACCGAGTCTTCCACCACCTTGGCGGATGCGCCCGGATAGAACGCGTTGATGGTCACGGTCGGCGGTGCGATGTTCGGATACATTGAGATCGGCAACTGCGTGATCGAGAGCGCGCCGGCGAGCATGATGATGATGGCGATCACCCACGCGAATATGGGTCTGCCTATGAAAAATTGTGCCATTGCCGCCGTCCTTACAGCGCCTGTGCTTCGGTCGCCACGACCGGTCTTCCGGGCCGGACCCTCTGCAGACCCTCCACGATCACCCGCTCACCTTCGACCAGCCCGCTGTCACCAGCCACTGGTCGCCGACCGTGCGGCTGACCTGCACGGCGCGTTGCTCCACCGTGCCGTCGGATGTCACGACCATGGCGCTGGCATTGCCCTTGGCGTCGCGGGTGATACCCTGCTGCGGCACCAACAATCCGTCGTCGAGAATCGCGTTGCTCACGGTCGCGTTTACGTACATACCGGGCATCAGCAGGTTGTCGGGATTGGGCACCACCACGCGCAAGGCATAGCTACCGGTCATCGGGTCAACGGCGACGTCGGTGAATACCAATTCGCCTTCGTGGTCGTAGCGGTTGCCATCTTCCAGGATGATGGTCACCGGAATGCCATCGGTCTTGCGCGCGGCACCACTGGAAAGCTCACGCCGGAGGTCGAGCAATTCATTGGCCGAGCGGGTCAGGTCGACGTAAATCGGGTCGAGTTGCTGCACCGTGGCGAGCGGCGTCTCCTGGTCGGCGGTCACCAGGGCGCCCCGCGTGACCGTCGACTTGCCGATACGGCCGTCGATGGGTGAGGTGATGCGCGCATAGCCCAGCCGCACTTCGGTACTGGCGACCCGCGCCTCGGCAACGCCCACATCCGCCTCGGCCTGGCTCACGACCGCCCTGGCGTTGACCAATTCCTGTTCGCTGATCGACTTGGATGTGATCAGTTTTTCCGCACGCTCCGCATTGAAGCGTGCAATGTCCGCAGCCGCCTGCGCCCGGACCAGCAGGGCCTTCGCGCTGTTGTAGTCCGCGCGGTAGGTGGCGTCATCGAGTTGGTACAGCGGTTGACCCGCCTCCACCAGGCTACCCTCGGTAAAGAGCCGTTCCTTGACGATTCCAGTCACCTGGGGACGAACCTCGGCGACGACAAAAGGATTGGTACGCCCCGGCAGTTGACGCGTCAGTGTCACCGGTTGCGCCTTCAGCGTGACCACGGTCACGGCGGGGGCGGAAGCCTGTGCGACCGGCGTATGCTGTTGTCCGCAGGCAACCAGGAAGAGCGCCGCGAGGTTATGGCGACGAAATAGCGAATGTGTGCGTTCATTTGAAAGAGCCTGTACTGCGAGACTGATTCGGGATTGCTCCGACGACCGTATCAGGTCCTTATCAGCATAAAGAATGAACGTTCATTCTCATTTTGTCAATCGTTCATCAGAACCAACCGGGTACACGGTATGCTCCGGCAGCCTCCATTGGCAGATTTGCCTGTGAGTTAACGCTTTAAGTTGTCCAGTTGACTCTGACCCGGGATACCTGACCCCATGTCCGTTTGACCGTTGCAGACCGTTGTAATGTCGAATGCCTTCGGATCCGGCATTTTTCCTGCCGCCACCTGTTCCTCAATCAAGGTTTCCGTGACCGTTTGGGCATCCATGGCTTTGTAGCGCGCCCTTTGCTGTTCCACCCAGGGGCTGTGCAACTGCGGGCAGTAGCGTTCGATGGTGGACCTGATGCCCTTCCAGCGCACACTGTCGAAATGATTGGGATTCCACGATTCATCCCATTCCGGGCTTATGTAGTTGCGAAAATCGAACGACTCCGGAGAACCGCCAACGGTCCTGTTGCCGGTACAGCAGGGGTTCGTCGCCATGACACATCTGCTGGTAAAAGACAAAGCCCTGGTAGTTGGATTCCAAATCAGCCGGGGAGATGATGCCTGTCACCATCTTGCCAAGAATCAACCATTCCATCTGCGAGCCGTATTCGAACAGGCCGCGCTCCACCTGCTCCCGGGAGAGTTTGTCTCCGCGTTTCAACCACCACCTGTAATACCACCAGCCTTCAGAAAAAAAAATGTGCCGAGCTTATTCGAACCGAAGCGGATTCCATTGACCTGCAGGGTCGGGCTGGGCGGGAGCGACCAACGAGCGTAATCCATCGGGAAAGTGTTGGAGAGCATCCATTGCTTGCGGTACTCACGTTCTTCTTCCAGGCCTATCGGTATCCGGTCAACCAGTTTGGTGGACAGGATCCATACCTCAATGGGCTGGTAAACCATATCCTGGAGGTCTTTGTGCACCTGATGAACCGCAGCTTCGCAGTCAAGCGAGCAAGAGAGTATTTTCGGGAATCGAGGGCTGTTTGAACCTGCCACTTCACCCAGGCATTCAAATAATCGGTTGAGTCTTCGATTGGCTTACCCCAGGCATAAAACTGGTCGGTTTCCAGCGCCTGCAGCGGGGCATTGGCTGCCAGGCAGGCAAGGGCCAGCAGCCAACCGTTCCATGCTGTCCTGACCCGGTTCAAAAACCGAACCCCGCGCCGCTGGAGATGATCCAGTCATCGCCGGCACCGGATGACAGCGAACGCAGCAGACCCAGCGAGAAATTCAAACGGGCAAAGGTAAAACTGCCTTCGACGCCCGCCAGTGTCTTTGGCAGGGGCGTATACCGGAAATCACGGTAGGTGCGCAGCACCACGCCACGAACCGCCCACCCGAGGTAAACCGTGTGCATCAGTCGTTTGGTCCGGCCCGTTGCTCCAGTCAGTTTACCCCACCCCACGCTGGC
>CAVXYY010000012.1:0-126041 GCA_963766195.1 uncultured Gammaproteobacteria bacterium | reverse complement strand
TGGCGGAAACCGACCCGGTGTCACTTTCCGAAATGGAGGCCTGGCTTGAAAAGCTTCGTTAAGAAGTGGCTGGGCGGCCCGGAACCGGTTGAAGAAGCGTCCCTTCCCAGGGTTGAAGCCGGTCAACGGGTCTACAGCATTGGCGACATCCATGGCCGCTTCGACCTGCTGCAGGAACTGCACCGAATGATCGAAGCAGACGCGGCGAAGCATGAAGGCGGGAAAACGCTGGTTTACCTGGGTGACTACATCGACCGTGGTTTGTGGTCGCGGGAAGTGATCGACGAGTTGCTTGCTTCACCGCTGGATGGTTT
The DNA here is from genome assembly GCA_963766195.1 of uncultured Gammaproteobacteria bacterium. GTDB lineage: Bacteria > Pseudomonadota > Gammaproteobacteria > Xanthomonadales > SZUA-36 > JAHEFT01. The sequence goes on along the minus strand of CAVXYY010000012.1, from coordinate 125,727 downwards.
TGAAAGCGTTTACCTGCTGGGCAACCACGAGCAAACCCTGCTGGATTTTCTGGAGCATCCGAAAATTGCCGCGGGTTGGTTGTCCTGGGGCGGTCGCGAGACGCTGGTCAGCTACGGCGTTGATCTGCCGCTGAATTCCCCGCGGGAAAAATTGGCGGTGATCCGGGATGAACTTGAAGGCCGGCTTCCCGGGGAACACCTGGAGTTTTTCCGGAATATGCAGTTGATGCACGTTTCGGGGGATTACCTGTTTGTGCATGCCGGAATCCGTCCCGGGAAACCAGTCCAGGAGCAGAGCAATGAAGACCTGCTGTGGATACGGGATGATTTTACCGAGAGCCGGGTGCAGCATGATTTCGTGGTGGTGCACGGGCATACGATTTCCGAGGAAGTGGTGTTTCATCCCAACCGGATCGGGATTGATACCGGGGCGTATGCGACCGGGGTGCTGACCTGTTTGGTGCTGGAAGGGGAGGAGCAGAGGTTGCTTCAAACCGGGGGTGAAACGTGAACGTAGGAGCGGATTCATCCGCGATTTTCGTTTTTTAATGAATTTCGTTGAAAAAATAATTCGCGGATGAATCCGCTCCTACAGGTGCTTTTTTTCCTATTCCTGAGTTTCTCCCTCCACGCCGACTACCAAACCGGCCTCGACGCCTACCTGGCGGCGACTACGACACCGCGGTCACCGAATGGCAGGCCGTGGTCGAAAGCCCTCCCGGCACGGTTCCCGCCTGCGATACACGCCGAAGCCCTTTACGCCATCGGCATGCTGTTCTGGCTGGGGCAGGGCGTGGAGCAGGACATCTACGAGGCGGCCAGTTGGCTCACGCTGGCGGCGGAAATGAACCACCCCGGGGCGCAGAACAAGCTCGGTTTTCTTTATAGCCTCGGCCAGGGCGTGAAACAAAGCGATTTCCAGGCGTTCAAGTGGTGGCAACTGGCGGCCAACCAGGGCGATGAAGTGGCCCAGTTCAACCTGGGCGTGATGTACCGCGATGGACTGGGGGTTGAACCGGACCCGGAAGAGTCGATGAAGTGGTTCCGGGAGGCGGCTTCCAATGGTGATCCGGTTTCGATTGGGATTGTGGCGGAGAGCTGAGGCAGGAAAGGAAGACACGTATATGCCCGAAAATCCGCCATTGACAGTGCCCGAGGAACAGGCTCGCTGTAGAGAATCCGGCCGATGTGCCGGAAACTGGGCAAAGTGATATCGCGGCCGTGGGCCGCTCCTACAAGGAGCCTTCGGATTCGATTCCAGAGTCGGTAGATGACCCATACGCGACTGGGGAAGCCTGGATTGCGGAGCGGGACCCGGAGCACTACACCATCCAGGTCATTGCGCTCAGCCAGCCGGAAAAGCTGCATCAATTCATTGCGGAACAACCCGGGCCTGGAGCCCTTCGCCATTTACCGGCAGACCCAGTACAAAAAGCCGCTGTGGGTGCTGGTGCAGGGGGATTACCCGGATCTGAATTCGGCCAGGCTGGCGTTGCAGGCTTTTCCTGAAACCCTGCAACAGCGCGAGAAGCTCTGGATCCGGCGCTTCGAAATGGTGCAGAGGCTGCTGGAGTGAACAAGGTCCTGAACCGCGGCCTGTTTTTCCTGCTGATGCTGCTGGTGGTGATTTCGCCTTTACCACTGGGCAGTAACCGGGAGTGGTCGTGGTCGTTGTGTGCGTTGATTGCCGGGGGGTTGGGGCTGGTTTGGGTGGTTGTGAATTTGGGGCAGGTTAACAAGATTAATTCGCGGATGAATCCGCTCCTACCGGTTTTATTCATCCTCGCGGCAGGCTGGGTGCTGGTGCAGATTAGCACCGGGCACGCCGGTCGGTTGGCACCACCCGCTTGTGGAGCATGACGGGCGAAGTGCTGGGTATGGAATTGCCCGGCCGGATCACGCTTTCGGCTGAAGACAGCTGGACCGCACTGATGCGCTTGCTGTCCTATGCGCTGGTGTTTTTCCTGGCATTCCAGTTCGGCCGCGACCGCGGCCGGGCGCAGGCGATGTTTGGCTGGCTGACGATCGCGGGACTGGCCTACGCCGTTTTCGGACTGGTGGTGTACTGGAGCGGTTACTACCCGGATTGGCTGTTCGGCGGAAAAGTGCTGGCGCACGATGTGCGCAGCACCTTTATCAACCGCAACCATTTTGCGACCTGGCAGGGCCTGACCATGCTGTGCGCGATGGCCTGGTTCTATCACCGCATGGCGAAACCGGTGGTAAAACCCTATGCCATGCCGCAGGACCGGGAGGCGCAGGGTGGAGGAGTTCATCCTGCGGGCCTGGAAGCCGATGACCGCCCTGCTGCTGATGGTGACGGCCCTGGTGCTGACGCATTCGCGCGGCGGGTTTCGTCGCCGCCCTGGCCGGCACCGTGGTGCTGTTTCTGTTGCTGGACAGGCGGGCGTCATCGAAAAGCAACGCGTGTCGCGAATGGTTGTCATCACCGCGCTGGCCGTGGCCGGAATCGCGTTTTACCTGACCAGCGAAGCCCTGCTCGATCGCATTAACCGCACCGACATCACCACCGAGGAACGCGCTGGCCGTCTACGCCAACATCAACCGCGCGATCGGCGATAACCCGGCGCTGGGTTTTGGCTACGGCACTTTTGCCGACAGCTTCCTGCTTTATGACCAGAACGAGAGCCCCGTGCATTACGACCGCGCGCACAACACCTGGCTGGAAAACGCCTTTGAGCTGGGCGTGCCGGCGGCGCTGGCGCTTGTTCCTGGCGCTGGCCGGGCTGGTGTTGACCTGCTGGAGGGGCGTGCAGCGGCGCCATCGTGACTGGGTGTTTCCGGCCACCGGCGTGGCGGCTTCGGTGCTGGTCGGCCTGCACGCCATGCTGGACTTCAGCCTGCAACTTCCGGCGGTGGCGATCCTGTATGCCTGTATAATGGGCGTCGCTTGTGCGCAGTCTTATTCGTCTGTGGAGCACAGGTAACTCAGGGAAGAACGTTATCGATGATCGTCATTGATGCTAACTCGCCACTCTGGTCACTGCCGGGCTTTGCCTGGCGCTGATTCCATTGGCCAGGAAAGTCGGCCTGGTGGACCACCCGGGTGAGCGCAAGGTGCACGAAGATCCGACGCCGTTGACCGGCGGGCCGGCCTTGCTGATCACTTCCGGCCTGATGATGCTGTTCCTGCCTGCGGCAACCGTGTTCGTGCAGGGCCTGGCCATGGGTGGCCTGCTGATGTTCGTGGTCGGCCTGATCGATGACTACCGGCCACTATCCGGCCTCGGTCCGTTTCCTGGCTGCAGATCGTCGCCTGCATGATCATCATTGTGTATGCCGACGTGCGGCTGGATGATTTCGGGCGGCTGATCTGGGATCGGCAATTCACGCTGGGCTGGTTCAGCATACCCGTCACCGTCTTTGCGGCCCTGGGCGTGATCAATTCCTTCAACATGATCGATGGCATGGACGGCCTGGCGGGCACGCTCTTCCTGGTTGCGGCGGTCGGAATGGCGTTGCTGGCAGGGATTGCCGTGCAAATCAAGATGCACTTGCTGCTGCTGGTGGCCTTGTCGGCCGTGTTTGGCTACCTGCTGCTGAATGCCCGGTTTCCGTGGAACGCAAAAGCACGGGTGTTCATGGGGGATTCGGGCTCGACGTTCCTCGGTTTTTTCCTGGCCTGGTGCTTGATTGCGCTGGGCAATGACCACAACGAAGCCGGCCAGCGGGCCTTCATGCCGATGACGGCGGTGTGGCTGTTTGCCGTGCCGCTGCTGGATACCACCACGGTGATGTGGCGGCGCATGAAAGCCGGGCAAGTCGCCTTTTGATGCCGACCAGCATCACTTGCACCATGCCTTTCTGCGCGCCGGTTTCACCGTGGGGCAGACCTGGTGGCCATGACCGGGATGGCGATGGTGCTGCGCGGCGATCGGGCTGGCTGTTTGAACTGTCAGCGGTCGCCGGATTACCTCAGCTTCTGGATCGTTCATGGTGGTGGCCTTTGCCTTTAGATATTACATCAAGCAAACCTGGTACCTGCAGCGCTTCCTGGGCCGGGATTTCATCTACAATGAACCGGATAATTAGATGTAGGAGCGGATTCATCCGCGATAATGTTTTTTCACTGGCTAAACCGATTTCGCGAATAAATTCGCTCCTACCGAAGAGGATTCCAAATTGACCAAAACCAAAACCACCCCTCCGCATCCTCGTCACCGGCGGCGCCGGCTTCCTCGGCTCGCACCTGTGCGACCGCCTGCTGGCCGAAGGCAACGACGTGCTCTGCGTGGACAACTTCTACACCAGCACCCGGCGCAACATCGTGCACCTGCTGGAGCACCCGAATTTCGAACTGATGCGCCACGACGTGACCTTCCCGCTGTACGTGGAAGTCGACCGCATCTACAACCTGGCCTGCCCGGCATCGCCGATCCACTACCAGCGCGACCCGGTGCAGACCACCAAGACCAGCGTGCACGGCGCGATCAACATGCTGGGCCTGGCCAAGCGCACCGGCGCGCGCATCCTGCAGGCCTCGACCAGCGAGGTCTACGGCGACCCGGACGTGCACCCGCAGCCGGAAAGCTACTGGGGCAATGTGAACCCGATCGGCATCCGCTCCTGCTACGACGAGGGCAAGCGCTGCGCCGAAACCCTGTTTTTCGACTACTGGCGCCAGCACAAGCTGCCGATCAAGGTGGCGCGGATTTTCAACACCTACGGCCCGCGCATGCTGCCCGACGACGGCCGCGTGGTTTCCAACTTCATCGTGCAGGCGCTGCAGGGCAAGGACATCACCATTTACGGCGACGGCAGCCAGACGCGTTCCTTCTGCTACGTGGACGACCTGGTCGACGGGCTGATCCGGCTGATGGAAAGCGACGAGGAGGTGACCGGCCCGATCAACCTGGGTAATCCCGGGCGAGTTCTCGATCAAGGAATTGGCGGAAAAGGTCGTGGCGCTGGTCGGCAGCGGTTCGAAGATTGTTTACGAGCCGTTGCCGCAGGACGACCCCACCCAGCGCCAGCCGGATATCGGCAAGGCCAGAGAGGTGCTGGGGTGGGAGCCGAAGGTTGCGCTGGACCAGGGTCTGCCCGCGTACCATTGAATTATTTTAGGAACCTGTAGGAGCGGATTTATCCGCGATTGTATGTTATCAAATAGCATCGCGAATAAATTCGCTGCTTACAGTAGGAGCGGATTCATCCGCGAAAAGTTAATAGGATACGCCCATGAGCAAAACCATCCTCGTCACCGGCGGCGCCGGCTACATCGGCTCCCACGCCTGCATCGAACTGCTCGAAGCGGGCTACAAGGTCGTGGTCATCGACAACCTCAGCAACTCCAAATCCGATTCCCTGAGCCGGGTGGAGGAACTGACCGGCAAAAACATCCAGTTTCACCTGGCCGACCTGTGCAACGCCGAAGCGGTTGATCTGCTGTTCAGGCAGGAAAAAATCGATGCGGTGATCCACTTTGCCGGCCTCAAGGCGGTGGGCGAATCGGTTCAGATCCCGCTGAAGTACTACCAGAACAACATCGGCGGCACGGCCAACCTGCTGGAATCGATGAACAAGCAGCGGTGTGAAGGACATCGTGTTCAGTTCCTCCTGCACCGTTTACGGGGCGCCGGAAACCCTGCCGCTGCGCGAAGACTTCCCGCTGCAGGCGGTCAATCCCTACGGCCAGACCAAGCTCACCATCGAATACATGCTCAAAGACCTGGCCGCATCCGACCCGGACTGGAACATCTCGATCCTGCGCTACTTCAACCCGGTGGGCGCGCACCCCAGCGGCGAGATCGGCGAAGACCCGCTGGGCATCCCCAACAACCTGATGCCCTACATCACCAAGGTGGCGGTGGGTGAACTGGAAGAACTGTCGGTGTGGGGCGACGACTACGACACGCCCGACGGCACCTGCATCCGTGATTACATCCACGTGGTTGACCTGGCCAGGGGCCACATCAATGCGCTGAAGAAACTGGACGACAAGCCCGGCCTGATGATCCACAACCTGGGCACCGGGCAGGGCTATTCCGTGCTGGATGTGATCAAGGGCTTTGAAAAGGCCACCGGCAAGACAATTCCCTACCGGATTGCCGGGCGCAGGGCAGGGGATGCGCCGGCCGTTTATGCCGACCCGGCGCTGGCTGAAAAGGAACTGGGCTGGAAAGCCGAACTGGGCATTGAAGACATGTGCCGCGATGCCTGGAACTGGCAGCAGAAGAATCCGCAGGGTTACCGATCGATTTCTTCCGGCTAAGAGGTGCACAGCAGGCTTGGTGCCAAGGGGGAGGCTGCCTCATGTGCGAAACCAGGTTGCCCTTACTGCATCCCCAACCGATTCCTGAAGTGCCAGGCTGAACGACCCCGCCACCATCCACCGCTTCTCGAAGTGTTTCGTAATCCATGCATTGTCAATCCATTGTTGCAGATACCAAGCGTGCACTTTGCCGGGCTTGATCTTCTGCTCAAAACCTCCCGGCACTTCAATCCCCCCCAGCTTTTTCAGTAAGTAAAGTGAACTCCATGCCGCGGTCCTGCCATGGGACTGGTGAAGTGCGCTCTCAAGCACCCCCCAATCTACTTTTCCGCTTTGCATCAAACGTGCCTGATCCACCTGGTGGATCAGCATGGAAGTGGGGGAGACCAGGTACTTGGTAATAGCCGGGTGCACCAACATCACCAGCAGGCTGGCGGTAGCATCCAAACCCCAGAAGTCTCCAAACTGCTCCCGATGCGCGAACAGCCAGTTCATCAGTCCGGGTCGGAACCGGCCTGGTCTTAGCAAGTGCCAGTGCAGGTCGATATCAGAATGGTGCCGTGTCAGCTTGATTTCGTGGCTCATGGTTGTGTCCAGAGGATGGGCAGTGAACCCGGCCGCTTGTAGTGATCGGACTGCCGCTTCACGGTCTGCCTCATGCACAAACAGGTCAATATCAATCGCTGACCGCAAAATGGGCTGCTCGTAGTAAACGTGGCGCAAATGAAATCCCTTGGCAATGAAGTACGGGATGCCTTGCTTGCTCAGAACATTGTGTGCAGTGGATAAATTCTTGCCTTGCGGCAGTTCCAATGCCGTCCAGGTTTTGGCAGGTCCTGCCAGGTGTTCCGCCAGCGCAGTGTAAGCACCAGCGGTGTCCTGGCTGCTGATAAGATCCAGCCAAAGGCCCTGCAAGCGCTGCCCGAAAAGGAATGATGCAAAGGCGGTGGGGTTCTCTAAACCAGGACAATCGGAGGGGCTGGGCAGTTTTTCATAAAGGACCGGAGTCAGTGCCGCCCGGTGCAGCACAAAAGGGTCGGTCGAACGTGTCAGATTTTGTGAGCGATCACTTGTAAAGCGCTTCAATTCAAACGATCCTTCTCAACATGTCCCGGGCGAATAATAGCAACAAGCAGCCTTTCCTGGCTTATGGTACGTCAATATCGACGGATCTCGACCTGGGTGCTTTTCTGCAGCGCGGAGGTGAGGCACGTTATTTTTTGAGCATTAACCAGGGGTCGGGTCGGGTTTCAACTGCGGGTTTGGAGATTTGCACACCCGTATTCAGTGGCCACGGGCGGAATTTGTCGATTCTGACCGACCGGGAAATCGCACTAAGCATTGCGAATCAACCATGGTGTTTTGAAGTGGACGGGGTCGCACGGTTTTTTTGGTGTGGTGGTGCAGGAGTGATCGAATACGAGTCGCTGGAGCAGTGTACAGATTCCCTGTTGGCATTTTGGATGATTCACATTTTTCTGCCGCTCTATTTCACGTTCGAGGGTTTGTACGAATTCATCCATGCCTGTGCGGTACTGGCCGAAGGTGACACCATTTTATTTACGGCACCTTCGCATGGTGGAAAGTCGACGCTCACGGATTTTTTCCTCAAGCAGGGGCATACCCTTATTTCAGACGACAAGGTAGCCACCTATTGCGAGGGTAATCAATATTTTGCGGTTCCCGCACACCCCAATCACAGGCCTTACCGGAAATTCGAGGAATTGGGCTACCGTGCGGACGAATTTTCATCCGATGCCCGGGCCATTGATGCCATTTATGTTTTACAGGCTGTTGGTCACGCAGACGAGGTGCAGATAGGCGAAATCAGAGGCCACCAGAAGTTTGTGCATTTGTTGCCCAACTACCTGTTTAATTTCAGTTTTCTTAAAGCCAGGCGGCTTGAATACCTGGCACAGATGGTCAACACGGTGCCGGTTTATCGTGTAAGTGTGCCGTGGAGCCTGGGCCGTCTGAGGGAGGTGCATGACGCGATCTGTGCGCACCGGTTAGACGGCTTGATTAACTACATTGGTACTTAGAGCCCGGTAGAGAATTATCGTGGTTGCAGTTAGGTTGATCGTTGTCGGACTTATCACCACTTGATGTACGCGTCAACTCAGCAATGTTCCCATAGCAAGTGAGAGTGGGTTTTGCGTAACCCGCCTTTCTGAATTTACTTGATGTCTTATCGTGTTTGGATTTCATGGTGAGAGCATCGTATCACAACTTTTCGTCCATCCACAGTTCAAGATTAATTGGCGCCACGCTGGTAAATCTATCACCACTTGCATCTTCTGCAAAGCGATTCAGCGCCTGGGAATACAACGCTGAGTCGATCCAGGGTTGAAAGTGCCTGGCTGGAGAAACCAACCCTTCAGACAGGGCTTTCTTCAACATATTGAACTGACTACGATCGGTGGTGACGATGGTTTTGGCCCGTAATCGAATGCTATCGGGCAGCATGCCCTTTATGGACTGTCGAAGAACCCCCTTGTCACGCTTTAATGACGGGGGGATCGCAAAAAGGAACTGGAGCAGGCGGGTGTCGAAAAAGGGGTGTCGACAATCGATGCCGTGAAACAGATCGTGATAGTAATCTTCGAAAAGATGAGTCCACAGGGGCATCTGGAATTCGTCCCAGCTCAGTTCGGCAATGCAGTCCTTTGGGTAGCGATCGGGTTTGTAATAGAGCGCTTTCCAACGCTCGATTGTGCCGGATCGCTTTACAAAGTCGGGTTTCAGCCATGGGGGAACCTCGCGCATCCGGATTCTCGGCCGGCTTCCGGCCCGCAGTGACCTCAGGCCCAGGCCCCGAAATGATTTTTTCTCAAGCGCTGTCTTTAACAGGCCCCGGCTAAACGCTGATAACGATTGTTCGCGGAATTGATCCAGTAAGGGAAAGCCGGAGGCGTGCAGAGAAGGGTCGCCGCCCTGGCCACTGAACATGACTGGCCCGTGTGCCCGGATCAGCGCGGCAAACCGGAGCGCGATAGCCATGTAGGGCGAGGGAAAGGGCTGCGCCGTGGCGCGATAGGAATAGAAGTCATTGTCCGATCGGGCTTCCACCCGCTTGTGGCTGAAGCCAAGGTGCTCTGAAACCAACTCCGCGAAGTGGGATTCCCTGTCTTCCGGTTGTTTGCTTGTGTTATCGGTGGTTACCGCCAGGCCGGAGAAATCCGGAATTTTTTGTCCAATCTCTTTGGCCATTGCCGCTATTGAGGTTGAATCCAACCCGCCACTTAATTCAAAACCCGCCCGCGTGGTGCGAAGCCGGTCACTGACGGCCTTGTTGAACAGGTCCAGGAAATGTTCGCTGTACTCTTCGCTGTTTTTATAGCGAATACGCTGGTCGACCACCAGTCGGGGATATTTTCTGAATCCGGGTGCCTTGCCTGATTGTATCGACAACACATGGCTGGGTGGTAACCGGTCGATGTCAGCGAAGTGGGTTTTGTTCTGGTCGAGGTTGTAACCAAAGGCCAGGAAATCGCAAACGGCTGCTTCATTGAGTTTTTTGGAAATTGCCGGATGGGCCCGCATGGCATCAATGTCGTTTGAGAAGATGAAGACATCGCCCTGCAATCGATAATAAAACGGTTTAACGCCGAAGCAATCTCGTGCGCAGTAAAGTCTCCGCTCCCGCCGGTTCCATACGGCGAAGGCGAAATCGCCGAGCATGTGACTGATACAGTCTTCGCCCCAGGCCAGGTACGCAAGCAGAACCAGTTCGATGTCAGGCTGGGCCAGGCTGGCGTGTTGGCCCTGCGCCTTCAAGGCGGCAACCAGTTCCTCGCGTGCGTCAATTCTCGCATCGCCGAGAATCCAGAGGTTTCCGTCCGGTGAAACCGGCTGCTTCTCCCGCCGGGATTCCGGCATCGAACGAAGCAGTGAATGGCCGAAGCCGAATTCCTGTTCGCAATGGATAGTGGCAGGAAGATTGCCGTGACGTTCAACCAGCCTGGTCATGGTTTCCAGCAGCCGCCTGTCGACCGGCGCGCCGTCCATGTGGATGATCCCAGCAAAGCCGCTCACGAGTGATCCGGTTCGCTTAATTCCATCGGTACGATGCGCTGAGCCAGCGCCAGGCTGGCCGGTCGATGGGTGATCAAGATCACGGTCCGTTCGTCCAGAGCGTCCTTGCGGTCTCTCAGCGATGAAACTGGCTTCCCCTTCCGGATCGAACATCGCCGTGGCTTCGTCCAGCACCAGGATGGGCGGATCCTTCAGCAGGGTGCGGGCCAGCGACAGCCGCTGGCGCTGGCCGCCGGACAGCTTCACGCCCTGGTCGCCGATGACGGTGTCGTAGCCTTCGGTAAAGCTTCGATAAATTCATCCGCCCGGGCCGCTTTTGCGGCCTTTTTCATTTCCTCGCATGTTGCATGTGGCTGACCGTAGGCGATGTTCTCCGCCACCGTGCCGTTCAGCAGCAGGGTATTCTGGGCGACCAGGCCGATTTGGCGGCGCAGGCTGCCGAGTTCCACCTCGGCGATGTCTGTGCCGTCAATCAGGATTCGGCCCCCGGCTGCGGCTCCATGAAGCGCATCAGCAGGTGCACCAGGGTGGACTTGCCGGCGCCGTTGGGGCCGGTCAGCGCGATGGTCTCGCCGGCCTCTATCGTGCAGGTTGAAGTGATCGAGAACCGGTGGACGGCCGGGGTAGGCGAAAGTGACGTTCTGGAACTCGATGTCGCCCGCTCACGTCTTGAGTTCATTGGTCGACCTTGGCCAAGGGCTCCGGCTTTCGCGTAAAAAACTCCAGCAGGCGTTCGGCCGCACCGCGGGCATGCATGATCTGGCCGTACACATTGGCCAGCGCCGACAGCGGGCCGGTCAGCAGCATCACGTAGAGCAGCAGCGTGACCAGTTCCGATGGCTGCAGCCGACCGCTCTGCAGATGGTTGATACCGACCCACAGCAGCAGCAGCGCGCCGGCGCCGGCCAGCAGGCCGACGGCAGGCGAGAGCAAGGAAGACAGCCAGATTTGGCGGCGGGAAACATCAAGCAACTCACGATTGCGCTCGGCGAAGCGTTCCTTTTCCAACGGTTCGCGTGCGAATGCCTTGAGCACGGGCATCAGGCCCAGGTTCTCGTTCACAAAGCGACCAGGCCCGACCAGGTCTCGATCCAGATGGATGACAGGGGACGAATTTTTCGCCCCAGCAATTTCATCAGGAAATAATAGGCCGGCAGCAACAGTGCTGCCATCATGGCGATCACCGGGTCAAGCCAGGCCATGAAAAGGAAAGCAAAGAGGCAGTGTGAGCAATTGCGGCAGCAGTTGCACCAGCGTGTCGGTCACGAACTGGCTGATGATTTCAGCATCGCTGCTGAGCAGTGACAGAACATCTCCCTGCTTGCGCTCATGGAACTAGGCAAGGGGCAGAATTTGCATGTGCTCGTAAACCCGGCTGCGCAGTTCTGCCGACATCAGCGCACCGGTGCTGCTGACCAGGTAGCTGCTGGCGAATCCCAGTGCAGCCCGGATCACCATCAGCCCCAGCCAGGCCAGCAGGATGATGTGGATTGACAGCGCAGTTTCTCCGGCCTCGCTCAACAGCGCCTGGGTCAGCTTTCCGGCGATCAACGGGTTCGCCAGGTTAGCCGCGGTGCCGGCCAGCAGGATAGCCACAACCAGCGTCAGTGTCCGCCGGTGTGGTGTGATAAATTTCAGGAGCTGGCTGTAGCGCAATGTACGGTGCTGCATTTTTTGAGGCCGGTCAATGATAATCGAAATCGGCTGCATGGCGGCCTCCTGCGTGTAAAATGTGCGCTATGAAGTTTCAAAAAGATCAGACGTTCAACATTTCAGAAGAGGCCCTGTTCCAGGAAGTCAGCGGCGAAACCGTGCTGCTGGATTTGGTCAGCGAAAATTACTTTGGCCTGGATGAAACCGGAACGCGGGTCTGGGCCTTGCTGAACGAGGGGAAATCCGTGGAACAGATTGCTGAATACCTTGCTGGACGAATACGAGGTTGACCGGGTGACCCTGGAACGGGATTTGGATGAGTTGTTGGGGAGCTTGATCGAGGCGGGCTTGATTGCAATTCAGGAAGTCGGTTGAGGCTAGGGCTGCTGGGCTTGGTCCGCTCCAACAGATATGGGTGGATCGCGGGCTTTGTGCCCGCGCCAACAAGTATGTTGAAAAGGATTGTAAAATTTTTTGCCCTGGACTGGTCAGCGCAAAGTGCTGTTTATCCAGGCGTACTTTCTGATGGGCTCTGTCCGTTATTGCCTTGCCAGAAAGTCGTTCAGAGCGCTGACGGCTGATCTCAGATTGCACCGGGATCCGGCGGTACTTCCGCCGCTTTCGGTCGATTCCCGGCAGATCGCACGCCAGGTGGGGTGGGCGGTGCGCACCGCATCAAGTTTCACACCTTGGAAAAGTACCTGCCTGGTGCAAGTACTCGCGGCGCAGAGAATGCTGAAAAAGCAAGGTATCGCCGGCGTGTTTTACCTGGGTGCAACCAACTCAGTTGCGGAGGATGAGACCCCGTCTTTTTTTGCCCATGCCTGGCTCAAATGCGACGGAGAATTCATCACAGGAGAGTCCGGCCACGAAGAGTACACGGTGGTTTCTTCGTTCAGCTGGTAACCGTTAATCGACATAGTTGGTAGCCCAGGCACAGAATCGTCAGGTTTGTTCCATGAATTGGAAGCAGGCCATCATTGTGGGTTCCGGGTAAAAATTCAGTTACTTTGGGCCAATCAGTGTTAGTTTGCTTACGTTACTACTCGAGACGGTGGCGATGAGTTTATGCCTTGATTGTGGCTGTGCATTATGTTGTGACGGGACCTTCTATGTTAGGCGCAACTTACGAAGCAGGATACGCCCTTCCTGGATGAACGGTTCACTGTTGAACAATCACCTGCCAGAAATTCCACGGATCCTCCGTCATATTTTTTCAAGCTGCCTTGCAAAATGTGCAAGAACGACCAGTGTTCCATTTATGCCCAGGGACGTCCATCTATTTGCAAGAACTATCAATGCAAGTTGCTGGTCAGTCACCAGCAGGGCAAAGTTTCCACAGAAGAAGCGCACACAGGCTTATCAACGAAGCGAAATCGCTGCGAGATCAGACTCAGGCCTCAAATGGAAGAGTTTGCAGGCTGTAAAAAAAATCTACCGTTTAAGCTTCTTTCTATGCTGACGGCCGAAAAGCTCGAAACAACGAAAATGCTAAACTTGCCGCGTGTTTACCACGAAATGTTCCTTAACATTGCACTACTTCATATTTTGATTGCGAAAAATTTCGATTCTAAACTCGCAAATATTCAGAATACTTCGATGATGAAATTCAACTCTCCGGAGCAGCAGGGAAACAAAACTTAGTTTTGTTGGCGCACCTGTCAAAAACCGATTTCAGCGACCATATTCACGAAAGAGGTGGCTGTATTTCAAGGCGCTGCTTCTTGGGTTTTATCTATGATAATGTAGGAGCGAATTCATTCGCGATTTTTTTGGTTTTTGAACATACCCAATCGCGGATGAATCCGCTCCTACGGTTGGAGACTCAGGATGTACGTTTACCTCTCAAAAATTCTGCCGTTGTTCGTGATGCCTTTGGGCGTTGTGTCCTTTTTGTTGCTGCTGGCGCTGTTCTTTTCTGCGCCGCAAAATGCTCCGGACTGCGGCAGGCCTGCTGGTGCTGGGGCTGGTTGTCTTGTGGACCGCTTCCACGCCGTTCGTGGCCGGGCAGATTTACCGCCACATCGAAAGCCGTTATCCGCCCGTACCGATGGCGGACATCCCGGTCGCGTGGCTGCATGATCGTGCTGGGTGGCGCGCTGGGCGCCGCACTGCCACCGCGTGTCGATGTGGAAATGAACGAAGCCGTTGACCGTATTTACAAGACGGCAGCGCTGTACCGCGCCGGCAAGGCGCCGGCGGTGATCGTTACCGGCGGCAACCAGCCCTGGTCGGAGTCGGATGGTGGCCGAGGCCGATTTGATTCGTGACCTGCTGATGGAGTGGGGTGTGCCCAAAGACGCGATTTTCCTGGAGGGCAGTAGCCGCAACACGCGGGAAAATGCGCTGTACTCGAAAAACATTCTGAATGCGATCAACTGCGACTAATGCCCTGCTGGTCACCTCGGCCGCCCACATGCCGCGTGCGGTGGCGGCGTTTCACAGCGTGGGGGTGAACGTGACGCCGGTCAGCACCGATGTGCGGGTGGTGAATGACGGCATGCCGGCGATGGCCGACTTCCTGCCCAATGCCGGCGCCCTGGCCATGACCTCCGATGGGCTCCGCGAGTGGATCGGGCAGAAGGTTTATGAGTGGCAGGGGTGGAATTAGAAATTTTCTACACCACGGCAGGGCTATGTACCTATAGCATTTAACTCATTTATATGTACAATAAGCTGTACATGTGGAGGTAGCCTGTTATGCGAATCGTTTCCTTTACCAAGGCCAGAAACAGCCTGAAGTCAGTCCTGGATCAGGTCGTTGAAGACGCGGACTGCACGGTCATTACCCGTCGCGATTCCGAAGACGCGGTGGTCATGTCGATGGACCACTACAACGGTTTGATGGAAAGCCTGTACTTGCTCAATAGTCCTGCCAATGCGGCCCATCTCTTCAAATCCATTGAGCAGTACAAGTCAGGGGGCGTTGTAGAACACGCGCTCCAGGATGGCTAACCGGCTGGCCTGGACGCTTGAAGCATGGTCGGATTACGTTTACTGGCAGACCCAGGATCAAAAAACCCTTCGGCGCATCAATCGTCTCGTACTGGCGACCCTGAGGGACCCGCATTCCGGCATCGGCAAGCCCGAATCACTGAAAGGGGATTTGTCCGGGCTTTTTTCCCGCCGGATTGATCACACGCACCGGCTGGTTTACGCATTCGAAAACGATGTGTTGACGATTCTTTCTTGCCGGTATCATTATTGAATGCGAGCTATATTTAAGTATCAATTTGCCCAAAAGGAATGTTCTGGTGAAACTGAAACCGTCTGTCAATTCACTCGCCTTATTGAAGATGCTGATGCAGAGCAAAGAAAGCTATCAGCAAAGCAGATACAAGTCAGCTGAGAAGGCTTTTTCAAATATCCGCCAGCAACTCAAGTCCAGGGGCTATTGAGCCCGTAAAATGTGAAAGGTACATGGCGCTTAATGCAGATGAACGTGTAGCTTCTGTTGATTTTTCCGACGATTTTCTGGTTGTTGGCCTGATGGATGGACGCCGGATATCAGTTCCGTTGAAATGGTACCCGCGGTTGGAAAACGCCAGTTCTGACGAGCTTTCCAATTGGGAAATTTGTGGTGGTGGCTATGGTTTGCACTGGCCCGGGTTGGATGAAGATCTGAGTACTGAGGGTCTGCTTCGTGGGGCGCCGGCGCCGCGCAAGGCGAAAAAGTTAGCAATGCACGCGAGACTTGCTTTTATCGCGAATGAATCGCGGTCATGGGCCGCTACAGCATCACTTCGGCAGCGCGATTCATCCGCGATTTTTAATTCATCTACAGCAACGCGTTGATCTTGGCGGCGCAGATAAAGTCGTTGTCGCTCAGGCCGTCGATGGCATGGGTGGTATAGGTCACTTCGCAGTAGTTATAGCCGGCTGAAAAATCCGGGTGGTGGTTTTCCGCGTTGGCCACCCAGGCCATCGCGTTGATGAAGGACATGCACTTGTAGAAGCCCTTGAACTCGAAGCGGCGCTGAAATGGATTTGGCATCACTGGCCAGTTCCCAGCCGGGGACGTCCGTCAGCAGGGTTTCGGCCTCCGCGCGGGTGAGGGTAGGGACGCCGCCCTCGCAGGGGACGCAGTGGCGGTTGGTGAGGTCGCAGACGGTGTTCATGGTTAACTCTCCAGGATTTTTATGTAGCGTAGGAGCGGATTCATCCGCGATTGTATATTTACAAAAAAGATTCGCGGATGAATCCGCTCCTACGCGGGTTTGGGTTCAAATTTTGGTGCGTGCATGCCCAGGCGCCTTGCTTCTTTTATATAGCCTAGCAAATCCTCCTGCGCCAGTTCGAACAGGTGGTCGAAGCTGTCGATCACGAAATAGATCGGTTGCAGGATGTCGATGCGGTAGGGCGTGCGCAGGGCGTCGACCGGGTCGAAGGGTTTGCGCTCCGGGATGTCGCTTTCCACCGCGTAGACCAGTTCCCCCGGGCTGGACATGATGCCGGAGCCGTAGGCCCTTATCCCTTCGCTGGTCTCCACCAGCCCGAACTCCACGGTAAACCAGAACAGCCGCGCCAGCATGGCGTGGTCTTTCGGGTCGGCATTGAGGCCGGCCTTGCCGTAGGCTTCGACAAAGGCGGCGAAGCGGTGGTCGGTCAGCGGCGGCGTGTGGCCAAACACTTCGTGGAACACATCCGGTTCCTGGATGTAATCGAAATCCTCCCGGCTCCTGATAAAGGTGGCCACCGGGAATTGTCTGTTCGCCAGCAGGCCGAAAAACTCGGTGTAGGGGATCAGTGCATTGACCGCGGCAACCGACCAACCGGTGTGTTTCAGCAGGACTTCAGAGACATCTTTTAGCTGCGGAACGCGATCTTTTGGAAAATTCATTTCGTGCATGGCCGCGATCCAGGGCTTGCAGGCGCGGTCCGGCAGCATCGGAATCTGCCGGGTAATCAGGTCGTGCCAGATCTCATTTTCGGCCTGAGAGTAAGCTATAAAGCCATTTTCGTCCGGTTGCCTGGACACATATTTCGACTTCTTCTTTTCACCTCGAATGGGCATAAACGAATTTCCTGCTTGCAATGTGTAGTAAGTTTATATCAAGATACGCGCAAGAAGGTTCTAAAGTTTGCGTTTGACAAAGGAATTGTGATATAAATATTTCGTCAAACGGACTTTGACAGAAAAAATATGTCTTAATGGACAAGACAGACCTGAGAATCCTAGCGGAGTTGCAAGCCGACGGTACGCTCTCCAGCCAGGCTCTCGCGGAAAAGGTCGGATTATCAACGTCGCCCTGTTGGCGGCGCGTTAAAAAACTGGAGGAAGACCGGGTCATTTCTACCACAGTAGCGATACTGGACCCGGAGAAAATCGGGCTGGATGTGATCGCGATTGCTGCGGTCTCATTAGAGGACCACCACCCCCTGAGTATCAGGGAGTTTGACGAGATGGTAGCCGGACGGCCCGAGATCCTGGAGTGCTATGCCATGAGTGGCTCGCACGACTATCACTTGAAGATAGTGTGCAAAAGCATCCGGGCGTACGAGAAGCTGCTGCGCGAGCACATTATGCCCTGCAGAGCCGTACACCACGTGAACACGAGCTTTGTGTTGAGGAGTAATAAATATACAACCGCACTACCGTTGACAGAATAAAAAGGCAAGAGCTGGAGCGGGAGAGGAAACCAGTTTCGTAATGCAACGGATGTGCAGGTGGCGACCAGGGATGGTCATTGAATTGCGAAAGAAGCGGCCAGGGAGGCCGTGATACCACCAGGGAAGGTTTTATTTGGTGGAGTGATGTGGCCAGGAAGGCTACGGGAAAGGGACCAAGGATGGTCTATTTTCAAGGGAATGGGTGGCGAATGCCAGGAATGGCAAACGAGGCAGCCAGGGAGGGCTGGCGCCTCGCACTCAGACCCAAAATGGTTCCAACAGGATGCGCGGGAGCTGCTACCCGCATAATCCAACGAGACTGCCGGGGCTTTTGCCCCGGTTTTTTTTGCCCATTTTTCGCGACTTGTTGACGTAAATTGTCAGTATTCGCTGTTTCCAGCGGAAAACCGTTAAGTAAGGTTAATTCTGTAAAAAATCCTTAACTTACTGAAATACCGTTCAATAAGTAAATTTTCCCTTGATGCAAACCATGCGATGGCACGTATCGTGTATAACTTTCAAGCTGCAAGCAAAAAATAGTAAGGGAACAAGGATGATGTTTTTGAACAGGGCAGTTCAAGAATGTTTTTTGCATTTCTGAACAGGGGAATCAAATGATTAAGCGTCATGTGGGTTTTTTTGTGCTCGCGGTTTTCGCCGCAGCGCTCTCGGGGGCGGTTTTCGCCCAGTCGGATCAGGGTTTGAATTCACGGGTGTTTGGCCTGGGTCAGCCTGCCACGGTGGATGACCTCCCGCCCGGTCAGTTCAAACGCAAGATCCAGGCACTGCCGCCTCAGGCCCGCGGAAATGCGCTGAAATGGCTGCAGGAAATTTCTTTCCCCCCTGAGGATGTCGCCACGCTGGACGTAAATTCCGATGGCGGTATTTTTTACGTCGACTCGCTGGTGATCGAGGCTGGCCCCGAGGCCGCCGATGGCGCGCCGGCAGTATCGGAGGCGGCCCCGCAGAGCGTGCTGGACGACGCTTTCCTGCTGCACAGCAAGCCGGGTGCGCCGAATACGGTATTTATCGATTTCGACGGTCACTCGTTCAGCAATACCGGCTGGGGCAGTGGTACCTTCGATGCCAGGGCTTACAGCACGGACAGCGATTTCACCACCTTCAGTAACACCGAGCGGGCAAAGATCGTGGATATCTGGCACCGCGTCTCTGAAGACCTGGCGCCTTTCGATATCGATGTGACCACGCAGCAACCCGGCAGCTTCGGCCCGAGGGTAGGGCGTATCCTGGTGACCAGCAAGACCCAGGTTGGCGGCGCTGACATGCCGCACCCAACCGCGGGCGGCGTCGCATTTGTCAACGTGTTCGGTGCGTCCAATTACCACACCTACTATTCACCGGCCCTGGTTTACTTCGATAACCTCGGCGGCGGTTTCGAGCACTATGTAGCCGAGGCATCCAGCCACGAATTCGGCCACAACCTGGGCCTGTCTCATGACGGTATCGTGAATGGCGCGTCCTACTACGAAGGCCATGGCTCGGACCTCGATTCCTGGGCCCCGATCATGGGTGTGGGCTACTACAAAAACGTCACCCAGTGGAGCAGGGGCGAGTACCTCAACGCCAATCAGCAACAGGACGACATGGCCATCATTGAAAACAAGCTGGGCCCGGTTGGTGACGATCATGGTGATACCACCGGGTCAGCCTCTGCGCTGGATATTGACGGCAGCGGTAACGTGGTGTCCTCCAACCCTGAATTGGATCCGCACAACGTGCTGCCCGATAACAAGGGCGTGATCGAAGTGCCGGGTGACGTCGATGTGTTTTCCTTCATTGCCGGTGCAGGCACGGTCAACCTGACGGTGACGCCGGCCTGGGATGCCTTCACGCGCTCGGACAGGCGCGGCGCCAACCTCGACATCCTGGCCGAATTGCGCAACAGCGCCGGCGGCCTGCTGGCTTCCAGCAACCCCGCAACGGATACCATGGCGAGCCTGTCGGCCAGTGTCGATAGCGGCACCTATTACCTGCTGGTGACCGGTACGGGTAATGACCGGGTGGTCGGCGGACAGGTCATGTACAGCGATTACGACAGCCTGGGACAGTATTTCATCAACGGCACGGTGCCGCCGGCCGGCCTGGACGAAACCGCGCCGCAACCCGAATCCGATGGGCTTTGCCAGTGCGCCATCGGCGGATTCACACGAGGCCATCAGCATGACGGCGCTGACCGCGACGGATAACCTGAGCACGGTCGAATACCGGTTCAACTGCCTGGCTGGCGGCCAGGGTTGCAGCGGCAGCGGCTGGCAAACCGGCGTCAGCTATACCGCCGCCGGGCTGGCCGCGAGCACCCAGTACACGTTCAACGTGGAAGCGCGTGACCAGGCCGGTAACACCACTGCAGCTTCGGCTCCGGCCAGTGCGACCACCCAGCCTCTGCCGCCACCGCCGGCTGCTCCTTCCGGATTGACGGCCAGCGCGTGTTTCCGCGTCCGCCATCGACCTCGCCTGGAGCGACAATGCCAGCACCGAAACGGCTTACGTCGTGGAACGCTCCGCCGCCGGCGCCGGCAGCTTCACGGTCATCGCCAACCTGGGCGCGAATGCAAGCAGCTATTCCGACAGCGGCCTGCCGGCATCAACCACCTACGACTACCGGGTTGCAGCGAAAAATGCCTATGGAACTTCCGCCTATACGGAGGCCAGCGGCAGCACTGACGACTCCGCCGCCGTGGGTCGATTACCCATCAACCGGTGAAACCCCCGTTGCCGGCTCGGTCAGCAACACGTACATGGCCACGCATTCGGATACTGACGGTGCCTGGGAGTCCATTACGGAACGGCAATCAGGTGGCAAGCCACAGAACCGGTACGCTTATCTCGAGCATCACTGGAACTTCAATGTCGGCGCGGGAGTTACCGTGACTGTTTTCGCCAAGGCCTGGAGGTCCGGTTCCAATGCAAGCGAATCGTTTAACCTTGAATATTCCACCAATGGCGGCGCCACTTTTCAGCCAGTGCCGCTGATGATTATTTCCTCCACCAGCAGCGGCAATATCCAATCCGCCAACATTCCCGATGCGCCGAGCGGGTCGATCACGCTGCGCGTGCGCGATAACCAACAGCAGAGCGGTAACACCACGCTCAGCACCTTCAATGTCGATCACTTGTACATCCGGGTGTATAGCGCAACGGGTGAACCACCGCCCGCGTATCCACCTGCGGCTCCCTCCGGCATGACCGCCGTGGCGGCGTCTTCCAGCGCAATCAACCTGGGCTGGACCGATGCTTCGAACGACGAACTTGGGTTCAGGGTAGAGCGCTCGCCGGATGGTTTAACGGGCTGGGTTGAAATCGCCGATTTGGCGGCAGGCACGACAAAGCCATGGTGACACCGGACTGAAAGCCGCAACCCAGTATTTTTACCGGGTCAGTGCGCACAACAGCAACGGCAGTTCAGGTTACGCCGAAGCTAACGCCACTACCGGCTCGGCGCCGCCGCCACCACCACCTACGGCAATTGATTTGTCAGCCAGCGGTTACAAGAACCGGGGCAAACACGGGGTGATCCTGGATTGGACCGGGGCCGCCAGTGTCGATGTTTACAGGGATGGTGTGAAGATCGCTTCCGCGGTGAGCGGTGGTAGTTATGACGACTTCATCGGGCAAAAAGGCACCATTACCTATGAACACCAGGTTTGTGCAGCAGGTGGCACCGTGAATTGTTCAAACGTGACATCGACCAGTTTCTGAAGCGAAAGTAACAGACAGGGACTGAAGCGACAGGGAAGTCGCGCACGTCCAAGGCACGGATGCTCAAGGGGAAAGGCCACTGGAAACAGTGGCCTTTTTTTGTGGGAGCGTGCCCATGGCCGCGATTGATCTTTATTAAGACATCGCGGCCATGGGCCGCTCCAGCAAGTCAATATTTTGGTAATCAGTGACAATAATTGTCGGGAATATGAATGACTTGGGAAATTAGTATAAATCTTAAACAACATTAGATATAAGCTGTAAGACACTGATATTTATATTAAATAAATAAAACAAAAATACTGCGTCTTAATTCCGGCATGAATCATGCATATACATAACTGACCGCAAATCAAAAGGGAATGAATTCGCCAAGGACGGAAGCGACAGGGCAGTCGCGTCCGCTCATGGCATGGACGCTCAAGGGGAAAGGCCACCGGAAACGGTGGCCTTTTTTTGTAGGAGCGGCCCATGGCCGCGATTGATGTTTTTCTGGGAAAATCATCGCGGCCATGGGCCGCTCCTACGTGGGTCCTCGATATCAGGAATTGATTTTTTCTTTTAAGGCTTTCACACAGTACTGGTTCAGGCTTTCACCCACCTTCATCGACTCGATCGCCAGGCGCTCGTGCAATTCTTCGCCAACACGCAGATTGAACTTGCCGGAATAGCTGCGGCCGGCGGTGGGGGCGGGGAAGGGGGTGCCGTCTTTTTCGCAGATTTCCAATATTTCGTCCAGTACCTCGCAAATCTCTTCATAGACTTCAATTTCATTATCACCGTGGACTCCTCCCCAACTAACACCCGGAAGACGCCCGATGTAGCACTGGTCCTCCTCGGACCATTCAACGATCTTGATGTATTGATCACTCTTTTTCATTTTGGACTGACTCAATCGCTTTTTGGACCTGCTTTATCTGATAATCCCGGGCATCAGAACCTGTTTTTCCACTTAGTACGACGAATTGACCAAGGGGGTGTCTGAAAACCCGGTGACTCCCCTTACCGTCTCGATTTACGAACCCGTTTTGCTTCAATTCTTTGACAAGTTGTCTGATTTTTGGCGGCATTGTAAAATGGTACCATTATGGTACTGCAAAAATATGTAGGAGAAAAGCCAGTAATCGCCGTTTTGATATGGAAGGGTCTTTTTGTTGTAGGAGCGAATTCATTCGCGATTGGCGTGTGCGAGAGCGATTTCAATCGCGAATAAATTCGCTCCTACATTGCCCCGTAGGAGGGGTTTCAACCGCGATTATTATCGATTACACCGATCGCGAATGCGCTACGGCGCTTCGCGAGCGCTTCTTCGGCTTCGCCGAAACTGCACTCTCTGCGCTGCCTGCGCTAATTCGCTCCTACAGGGAAATTGGGAAATTTCCTTGGGGCTTGATGGCAAGCTCTACATATGCACAGCCCTGGAAAACCCGGCCATCGCGCTTTACGCAAAGGGCGCTACTCTCAGGCCAACGGAATCTATTTGCTTACCGCGGTTGCGGACCAGCGTATCCCATGGTTCCAGGAGTTTTCTTTTGCTCGAATCATGTGCCATGCGCTTGAGGATCGTGCCTGCATTGTGGATGCGGAAAATCTCTGCTGGGTAGTGATGCCCGATCACGTACACATGCTGCTTCAACTCGGTGAAACTCAACTGGGCCAAGTTGTGAAGAAAATAAAAGCGGTCAGTGCTCGCCGGCTGAATTACGAGATTGGCAGGAGCGGCCGTTTCTGGGCACCTGGCTTTCATGATCACGCATTACGGGCAGAGGAGAATATTCAAAACGTCGCCCGCTACATCGTTGCCAACCCGGTCAGGGCAGGGCTGGTCAAGCGGGTAGCTCAATACCCTTATTGGAACGCGGTTTGGTTGTAGGAGCGGATTTATCCGCGATTGATTTGGTTTTTACAAATAGCTGTCGCGATTAAAATCGCTCTTACAAAAAGAAATCGCGAATGAATTCGCTCCTACGGCGGAGTCCGAACCGGTTCCCCGAGCAAACCGAATACCAAAAACCCCGCGCGGGGCGGGGTCTCTGGTATTTGGCGCGCCCGGAGAGATTGATTCGCCACATCCAGTGGCGCACCCTTCGGGCGCAACGCTTCGACTTCGCCTGCGCTTTTTGCGTCCAAATTCGCTCCCGGCGAATTTGTCGAACTCGTGAGTTCGAATCTCTCCTTGCCGCCACAAACAAAAACACCACCGGATGGTGGCTCTTGATGTTTGGCGCGCCCGGAGAGATTCGAACTCCCGACCGCTCGGTTCGTAGCCGAGTACTCTATCCAGCTGAGCTACGGGCGCGTGATTTTGCTGAATGAATTCGTTCGTTGGTGCTTCGCGAATGCACGATTCTGCTTCTGCATCGCACCTTCGTCGCCACTAAATCCGCTCCTACGGGAAGCAGCGCATTATCCGGTTGGGTGGGTGGAATTGTCAACTCTGCAGCCCCTTCGGAAATGCCCACTTTTCGACACTTTTGCGTTGACCTTCCGCCCCGAACTCCGTAACATTGCCCGGCTGTAATCCTTGTCGGGGTGTAGCGCAGCCTGGTAGCGCAACTGCTTTGGGAGCAGTGGGTCGGGGGTTCGAATCCCTCCACCCCGACCAGCATGGATTGCAGATGCGCCCGTAGCTCAACCGGATAGAGCACCGGCCTTCTAAGCCGGGGGTTGCAGGTTCAAGTCCTGCCGGGCGCGCCAGTTTGGAAAGGACCCATGCCCGCATGGGTCCTTTCCAAACTGATGTACTGCGATAGGACTTGAACCGACGCAGTTTCGAGACTTGCCCGAAGGGCATGCGAGAAACTCATTAACGCCCGCGGAGCGGTGCGGTTTTCGCGCATAGCGACGATGTAGGAGCGAATTTATTCGCGATGGGTGTGCCCGGTGATAATCGCGGTTGAAACCGCTCCTACGGGGTAAGGTAGGAGCGAATTTATTCGCGACAGGCATGGATGTAGATAATCGCGGTTGAAACCGCTCCTACGGGCGGCGAAAACAAGGTAAAATGCCGACAGTTTGAAAATGGTGGGCGTAGCTCAGTTGGTAGAGCTCTGGATTGTGATTCCAGCGGTCGTGGGTTCGAGCCCCATCGTCCACCCCATTTTTAAGGAAATCGCGGGCATGGCCCGCTCCAACAGGTTAATGAAATCGCGGCCGTGGGCCGCTCCAACGGGCCGTTAGCTCAATTGGCAGAGCAGTAGACTCTTAATCTATTGGTTGTAGGTTCGATTCCTACACGGCCCACCAGTTTTTTTCCGACACGTGCGAAAGTGGCGGAATTGGTAGACGCGCTGGCTTTAGGTGCCAGTGGGGCAACCCGTGGGAGTTCGAGTCTCCCCTTTCGCACCACTGGTCCGTAACACACCCCGGCCCGTACTGATAACTATTACACCAACAGGTTTGATCAATGCTATGCAAGTTTCTGTAGAAAACACCAGCGGTCTCGAGCGCCGCCTGACAGTGCAGGTTCCCGGTCAGGAAATCCAGGTTAAAGTCGATTCCAAGTTGCGCGAGCTGAGCAAGACGGTCCGGGTCAAGGGCTTCCGCCCCGGCCGCGTGCCGATGAGCGTCGTCAAGCAGCGCTACGGCAAGCAGGTCCGGCTGGATATTCTGAATGAAACCATGCAGCAAGGCCTGCAACAGGCGATCCGGGATGAAGACCTCCGCCCGGCCTCCAGGCCACGCCTCGACGCCGAGCCGGAAGACCAGGAAGGCGGGGATTTTCAGTTCAGCGCACTGATCGAAGTCTACCCGGAAATCGGCAACGCTGGACGTCAGCGCGATGACCATCGAACGCCCGCTGGCCGAGATCAGCGACGAAGACGTCGATGAAATGCTGAGCACGCTGCGCACCCAGCGCAAGACCTGGTCGGTGGTGGAGCGGACCGCGCAAGCGGGTGACCGGGTGTTGATCGATTACTCGGCGGAGACCAAGGAAGGCCGCGTGCCGGCCGAGGGCGAGCAGCGTTTCGCGATCGTGATGGGCGAATCCGGTTTCGAAGAGCTGGAAAAAGCGGTTGCCTCGATTCCCGCCGGTGAACGCAAATCCGTCAAGCTGACCTTCCCGGAAAACTTCCGCGAAGCGAGCCTGGCGGGTAAGAAGGTCAAGACAGAATTGCACGTCGCCTCGGTTTCCGAGGGCGTCCTGCCGGAAGTGGATGAAGAGTTCATCAAGAGCTTCGGGGTTGAAGACGGCACGCTGGAATCCTTCAGGGAAGAGATTCGCAACAACCTGAACCGGGAACTGAAACAGGCCACCAGCAGTCTACTGAAGGTGCGCCTGATCGAACAACTGAAGTTGATTGCGCCCGACCTGGAAGTGCCCCCCAGCCTGGTCCAGCAGGAAGCGGCCAGCATGGTGGCGCAGATGGCCCGGGGCCAGGACATACCGCCCGAGCAGATGCAGGCGCTGATCGAACCGTTCCGGGAGCAGGCCGAAGGCCGGGTGCGCGCCGGACTGCTGCTGGGTGAACTGGCGCAGCAGAACAACATCCGCACCAATGCCGCCAAGGTCCGGGAAGCCATCGAACTGGTGGCCGGAACCTACGAAGAACCCGCCGAAGTGGTGCGGTTGTACTACAGCAACCAGAACCTGCTGCAACAGGTGGAGAGTTCGGTGCTGGAGGAACAAGTGGTTGACTGGGTGTTGGAAAACGCTAAAGTGAACACATCAGGAAATGAAATTCCAGGAAGTCATCACGGCCGCCACGGCGCGTTCGTAACAGCGGCTGGCAGGCTGCGAGAGGGAACATGGACACAATGAATACAGGGAGTTTGATCCGCAGTCGCTGAATCTCGTTCCCATGGTGGTTGAGCAAAGCTCCCGCGGTGAGCGTGCTTACGACATCTATTCCCGCCTGCTCAAGGACCGCGTCATTTTCCTTGTCGGCCAGGTCGAAGACTACATGGCCAACCTGGTGGTGGCCCAGTTGCTGTTCCTGGAATCGGAGAACCCGGACAAGGACATCAGCCTGTACATCAACAGCCCCGGCGGTTCCGTCAGCGCGGGCCTGGCCATCTACGACACCATGCAGTTTATCCGCTGTGAAGTCAGCACGATGTGCGTGGGGCAGGCCGCCAGCATGGGCGCCGTGTTGCTGGCCTGCGGGCGCCAAGGGCAAACGCTATTGCCTGCCGCATTCCCGGGTCATGATTCATCAGCCGCTGGGCGGTTACCAGGGCCAGGCCACCGATATCGACATTCATGCGCGGGAAATTCTCAAAATCCGGCACCAGTTAAATGAGATACTGGCGGGACATAGCGGCCAATCGGTTGACCAGATAGCCAGTCGACACCGAGCGCGATAATTTCATGGATCCACAGCAGGCCTTGAGCTACGGCCTGATAGACAAGGTGTTCGACAACAGAAGGGTCGACTCCGACAGTAAAAAAAGGTAATATTTTCACTACGATAGTGAGTAAACCGTTAAAACGAAATTAAGTTGGTGCAATGAGCGACAAAGATCTCAAGAGTGCGGATGGCAAAATTCTTTATTGCTCTTTTTGCGGCAAGAGCCAGCATGAAGTCCGCAAACTGATCGCCGGGCCAAGCGTTTACATCTGTGACGAATGCGTTGAATTGTGCAACGACATCATTCGCGAAGAGCTGGATGAGAGCAGTGTCCGGGATCGCGACAACCTGCCCAAACCCCAGGAAATCCACGCGTTTCTGAACGAATTCGTGATCGGCCAGGAGCACGCCAAGAAAGTGCTTTCGGTGGCGGTCTACAACCACTACAAGCGGTTGGAAAACCGCGCGCGCGAAGAAGAAATCGAACTGTCCAAGAGCAATATCCTGCTGATCGGCCCGACCGGGTCCGGCAAGACGCTGCTCGCCGAAACGCTTGCCCGCATGCTGAACGTGCCGTTTACCATCGCGGATGCCACCACCCTGACCGAAGCCGGTTACGTGGGCGAAGACGTCGAGAACATCATCCAGAAACTGCTGCAGAAATGCGATTACGACGTGGACAAGGCCCAGACGGGCATTGTTTATATCGACGAAATCGACAAGGTTTCGCGCAAGGCCGAGAACCCGTCCATCACCCGCGACGTTTCCGGTGAAGGCGTGCAGCAGGCGCTGCTCAAACTGATCGAAGGCACGATCGCTTCGGTGCCGCCGCAGGGCGGGCGCAAACATCCGCAGCAGGAATTCCTGCAGGTCAACACCAGCCAGATCCTGTTCATCTGCGGCGGTGCATTTTCCGGCCTGGAGAAAGTCATCCAGGCGCGGTCGTCTTCAGCCGGCATCGGTTTCTCGGCAGACGTGAAAAGCAAGGACGTCAGCGCCAACATCGGCGAAGTCCTGCTCGACGTTGAGCCGGAAGACCTGGTCAAGTACGGGCTGATCCCCGAATTCGTCGGCCGCCTGCCGATCGTGGCGACGCTGGAGGAACTCGACGAAGAAGCGCTGATCAAGATCCTGGTTGAACCCAAAAACGCCCTGGCCAAGCAGTACAAGGCCCTGTTTGCGATGGAAGGCGCCGACCTGGAAATCCGCGACGACGCACTGGCGGCGATTGCCCGCAAGGCGATGGCGCGTAAAACCGGCGCCCGCGGCCTGCGGACCATCCTCGAAGGCGTACTGCTCAACAGCATGTACGACCTGCCGTCGCTCGATAACGTGTCCAAGGTGGTGGTCGACGAAACCGTCATCGAGGGCGAGGCCGAGCCGTATTTCCTGTACGAAAACCAGCAACACGCAGTCGGCGCTGCGGATTAGGTTTTTTTTCGTAGGAGCGGATTCATCCGCGATGGTTTTCCTTCGTTAAACACGATCGCGAATTTTGCCTCGGTAAATACGATCGCGGACGCGCCACGGCACTCATCGAGCGCTTCTTCGCCTGCGGCGAAAACGCACTCGTTTCGTTGCCTGCGCTAATCCGCTCCTACAGGTTTCCCCTTGAAATATCCGGCTGCGCGCCAATATCTCGGTTAACTGACCTGGAAGGCGAACTCCACCTCTCCAGACTGCTATGATTAACGCAGGCAGACCCGTGGACCACGCCCGGTTCAGAAGAGGGGCGCCAGAGAGGAAAATTCCATGCCAGAAAGCAAAACAACGATCCTTACCCCGATAACCGAACAACCGACGCCGGTATTGTCGCTGCGCGATGTCGTGGTCTATCCGCACATGGTGATTCCGCTGTTCGTGGGCCGGGAACGTTCGATCCTGGCGCTGGACAAGGCGATGGACCTGAACAAGCGCATCGTGCTGGTCACGCAGCGCGGCGCCGAGATCGACGAACCGCAACAGGCCGACCTGTTCGACGTCGGCACCCTGGCAACCGTGCTGCAGTTGCTGAAGCTTCCCGATGGCACGACCAAGGTGCTGGTGGAAGGCGGTGAGCGCGTGCACATCAGCAAGTTCACCGAGGAAAGCGGCTTTTTCGAGGCGAACTGGGAGCTCGTGCCGATCAGCGACGATGGCACCGAGAAGGAACTCGAGGTCACCATGCGTTCGCTGGTTTCCCTGTTCGAACAGTACGTGAAGCTCAACCGGAAGATTCCCCCGGAGCTGTTGACGACGCTGGCCGGTATCGAAGACGCCGAGCCGCCTGGCCGACACGGTGGCGGCGCACCTGGCCATCCGCCTGGAAGAAAAGCAGGTGCTGCTCGAAATGGGCAGCCCGAGGCGGCGCATGGAACACCTGATGGCCCTGGTCGAGGGTGAGATCGACGTGCTGCAGCTGGAAAAGCGCATCCGCGGGCGGGTCAAGACCCAGATGGAAAAGAGCCAGCGGGAGTATTACCTGAATGAACAGATGAAGGCCATCCAGAAAGAATTGGGCGACATGGAAGACACGCCCAATGACATGGAGGACCTGGCCAACCGCATCGACGAAAGCGGCATGCCGAAGGAAGCCAGCGAAAAAGCCAACTCCGAACTGAACAAGCTCAAGATGATGTCGCCGATGTCGGCCGAAGCCACGGTGGTGCGCAATTACATCGACTGGATGCTGAACGTTCCGTGGAAGAAGCGCAGCCGGATCCGCAAGAAGCTGGACATCGCCGAAGAGATTCTCGAGGCCGATCACTACGGGCTCGAGAAGGTCAAGGAACGCATCCTGGAGTACCTCGCGGTGCAGCAGCGCGTTCGCCACATGAAGGGCGCCATCCTGTGCCTGGTCGGGCCTCCCGGCGTGGGCAAAACCAGCCTGGGCCGTTCGATCGCCCGCGCCACCGGCCGCAAGTTCGTCCGCATGTCGCTGGGCGGGGTGCGGGACGAAGCCGAGATTCGCGGACACCGCAGAACCTACATCGGCTCGATGCCGGGACGCGTGGTGCAGAACATGGCCAAGGTGGGTTCGCGCAACCCGCTGTTCATGCTCGACGAGCTGGACAAGATGTCGATGGATTTCCGCGGCGACCCGTCTTCCGCCTTGCTGGAAGTGCTCGATCCGGAGCAGAACCACGCGTTCAACGACCATTACCTGGAGGTGGATTTCGACCTGTCCGAAGTGATGTTCGTGGCGACCGCCAACTCGCTGAACATACCGCCGGCGCTGCTGGACCGGCTGGAAGTGATCCGTATCCCGGGTTACACCGAAGACGAGAAGTTGCACATCGCGATGCGCTACCTGCTGCCCAAGCAACTGGAAGCAGCATGGCCTGAAGGAAGATGAAATCCAGGTCAGCAAGCCGGTGCTCATCGACATCATCCGCTATTACACGCGTGAATCCGGCGTGCGTAACCTGGAACGCGAGATCGCCAAGATCTGCCGCAAGGTCGTGAAGCAACTGGCGCTCGACAAGGGCAAGGAAAAGATCTCGGTGGGCTCGCGCAACCTGGACAGCTACCTGGGCGTGCGTCGCTTCCGCTACGGCGTGATGGACGAGAAGGACGAAGTCGGGCAGGTCACCGGCCTGGCCTGGACCGAAGTGGGCGGCGAATTGCTGAAAATCGAAGCCACGCTGGTTCCCGGCAAGGGCAACCTGACCCTGACCGGACACCTGGGCGATGTCATGAAGGAATCCATCCAGGCGGCCATGACGGTCGTGCGCAGCCGCGCGGAACACCTCGGTATTGAAGCCGGTTTTTACCAGCAGCTGGATGCCCATGTGCACGTGCCGGAAGGCGCGACGCCCGAAAGACGGGCCGTCCGCCGGTATCGCCATGTGCACGGCCCTGGTTTCATCGCTGAGCAAGATTCCGGTGCGCGCCAACGTCGCGATGACGGGTGAAATCACGCTGCGGGGAAGTGTGCTTCCGATCGGCGGGCTGAAAGAAAAATTGCTCGCCGCGCACCGCGGTGGCATCGAGATGGTGATCATCCCGGAAGAGAATGAGAAAGACCTCGTGGATATTCCCAAGGCGATTCTCAAAAAGCTGGACATTCATCCGGTTTCGACCATCGACCAGGTGCTGGAATTGGCCCTGGTGGAAATGCCCAAGCCGCTGCCGTCGTCCGTCGAGGTAAAAGAAGGCGCGGACGCGAAGGCAACTGAGCCGGTCATCACCCACTAAAACCGGGTGTGCAATCAAACCTCAGGGCCTGCCGGATTGCCGGCGGGCAAACCGGATGTTCGTCTGCAATTAGGAACGGGCTTTTCCCGCACTATGAATCACTTGGCGTGACCAGTTCAGTAAACACATGGGAAAAGGCGTGAAAACGTGTTGCGCCAAGGGCTTCGAGGTATTAGTATTCACGGACGGCTGGCAGGCCTTGACAGACAAGGCTTTCCGGAAGTTTCTGAAACTTTCGAAGCAATTATAACAAGCCGACAGGGTCTGGTTGTCGGGGGTCTGGTTTAGCCTGAAGAACACATCGCTTAATCACCTTACTGGAGTGCCATAATGAACAAATCTGATCTTATTGATGCTATTGCTGATACCGCTGGACTGTCTAAAGCAGACGCTGGCCGTGCCCTTGACGCATTGGTTAAAACCGTTACCAAGACCCTGAAAAAGGGCGGTACCGTCTCACTGGTTGGCTTCGGAACCTTCTCGGTTCGCAAGCGCGCAGCCCGCACCGGGCGTAATCCCCGTACCGGCGAAACCATCAAAATCAAGGCTTCCAAGAATCCCGCATTCAAGGCTGGCAAAGCTCTGAAAGACGCTGTAAACTAGCGCGCCTTCTGAAGGGTGCTTAGCTCAGTTGGAAGAGCATCGCCCTTACAAGGCGAGGGTCGGCGGTTCGAGCCCGTCAGCACCCACCAGAAATCGCGGAGTGGTAGTTCAGTTGGTTAGAATACCGGCCTGTCACGCCGGGGGTCGCGGGTTCGAGCCCCGTCCACTCCGCCACTATTTCGGAAAAGGGCGCCCCAGGCGCCCTTTTTTTTGAATACAACCGTGTCGCTGCGGGCAGCCCTGTGCCGCGCGACACCTTAACCAAGTGAGCTATTATGGTTCTTCAGTCAATTCGCGACAGGTTGTCCGGCATCGTCGCCATTTTCATCTTCGCAATCCTGATCATTCCTTTTGCCTTCGTTGGCGTGAATTCCTATTTCCAGTCCGATGCGGTCAACGCGATCGCGGTCGTCAATGAGAAGGAAATCACCATCAACGAGTTCAACGCCGGCTTTCAGAATTACCGTCGCCGGATGCAGGCTCAAATGGGTGAGGCGTTTGACCCGGAATTGTTTGATCAGCCCATCATCCGGCGCCAGTACCTGGACCAGATGATCGACGAGGAACTGATGGCCCAGGTATCGGTCGATGCCGGACTGGCGGTGGCCAACGACGTGCTGGCTGAACGGATCAGGAGCATGGAGAGTTTTAATGTCGACGGTGAATTCAACGCCGATGTCTACCAGTCGCGGCTGGCCTCCCAGGGCATGACCGCGAAGCGGTTTGAAGAAGAAATGCGGGTGTCGATGATCCTCAACCAGTTTCCGTCCGCCATTGCCACCAGCGCAATTTCGACCGACTGGGAAATGAACGATTATGTCAGCCTGATGGAACAGAAGCGCGCCTTCAAGGCGCTGGTTGTTCCGGCATTTCCGGCGGTTGCCGAAGGTGAAGAAGCGCCTGCGGATGAGCCGGTTGCAGAGGAAGCCATCCAGGCCTGGTATGACGAGCACAAGGCGAATACGTTTCCGAAGAGAAGGTCGCGATCGAATACATCGAACTCGACGCGGCGACCATGGGCGGGTCGACCGAACCGAACGAGGATGAACTCAAGGCCCGGTTCGAAGAACAGAAATCGCGCTTCGTTACCCCTGAAGCCCGGCTGGCTTCCCATATCCTGATCGAAGTCGCGCCGGATGCCCCGGAAGTGGATATCGAAACGGCGCGTCAGAAGGCCGAGGATCTCGCGAGCGCGCCCGCGCCGGTGAAGATTTCGCCACGCTGGCGGAGGAAAACTCGCAGGATATCGGATCGGCGGACGCCGGCGGTGACCTGGGCTGGGTGGAGCCGGGATTCATGGTCCAGGCTTTTGAAGACGGTCTGTATGAATTGTCGCTGGATAACCCGGTGTCCGACCCGGTTCAGACCGGCTTTGGCTGGCACGTGATCAAGCTGCGGGATATCCGCCCGGCGCAGGGCATGAGCTTACACCGAGGCGCGCGATATCCTGGTCCAGGAGTTTCGGACCGAAGCGGATGAACGTCGCTTCCTGGAGCAGGCTGACCGCCTGGTGGACATCATTTACGAAGATCCCACCACGCTGGAAGCCGCAGCCGCAGGAGTTGGGCCTGGAAGTCCAGCAGGCCGGTCCTTTTGGACGCCAGGGCGGCGACAGCGGCATGGCCGCGCGCATGGATGTGGTCAACACGGCTTTCTCGGACCTGGTCTTGGGCCAGGGTGTGGTCAGCGACCCGATCGACCTCGGTGAAAATCACATCGTGCTGATTCACCTGAAAGAACATTTTCCGGTGGTGCAACTGCCGCTGGAAGACGTCCGCGACCAGGTGGTGGAAAGCGTCAGGAACCAGCGCGCGATGGAAACCGCGTCCGCCAGGGCCGAGGAACTCCTGGCCAGCCTGGCCGGCGGCGAGACCATGGAATCCCTGGCCGAGTCGTCCGGGCTGGAGCTGGTGCAGTCCGAGGCAGCGACGCGCAACGAACCCGACCATCGATCCACGCTTGCGCAGCGGGATTTTCCTGATGCAGGCGCCGGGTGATGAAGGCCCGGCCACCGCAGGTGCTGGAAGTGAACAGCGGCTATGCAGTGGTTCAGCTCGACAGCGTCACGCCGGGCGAGTTAAGCGACGACGACGTCACTGCGCAAGCAGGCGTATCAACGCCGCATCGCCAACGCCAGTGCGAACACCGAAATCATGGGTTTCGTCAAGATGTTGCGCGAGCAGTCGGAAATCCAGGTGTTTGAAGACCGGTTTTAGTATTGTAGGAGCGGATTTATCCGCGATTGGCCTTTAAAACCAATCGCGAATGAATCCGCTCCTACGTGGCCAAACCCGTCATACCCAGGATGTTGTAGCCTGAGTCGACGAAGGTGATCTCGCCGGTTACTCCGGAAGCCAGGTCCGAGCACAGGAATGCGGCGACATTGCCGACTTCCTTCGGGGTCACCGTGCGCCGCATGGGCGCGGCTTCTTCGACGTGGTGCAGCATTTTCCGGAAATCGGCGATGCCGGCGGCGGCCAGGGTCTTGATCGGGCCCGCCGAGATCGCGTTCACGCGGATACCCCTGGGGCCCAGGTTGGCGGCCATGTAGCGCACGTTGGCCTCGAGGCTGGCCTTGGCCAGGCCCATCACGTTATAGCCCTGCAACACTTTTTCCGATCCCACGTAGGTGAGGGTCAGCATCGCAGCCGTCCCGGCCCTGCATCATCGGTAGACCGGCCTTGGCCAGGGCGGCAAAACTGTAGGAACTGATGTCGTGTGCAATCTGGAAACCTTCGCGGGTAACGGCATCCAGGTAATCGCCTTCCAGTTGTTCCCGCGGCGCAAAACCGACCGAATGGACCAGGATGTCGAAGCCGTCCCAGTGTCTGGCCAGTTCGGTAAACACGTTATCGATTTCGGCGTCCGACGCGACGTCGCAGGGGATTACGATGCCGGAACCGGTTTCTTCGGCAATTTTCTCGACCCGTGACTTCAGCTTGTCGTTCTGAAAGTGAAAGCCAGTTCAGCACCCTGTTCGTGCATGGCCTCCGCGATGCCCCAGGCAATGGAGCGGGGGCTGGCCACGCCGACGATCAACGCGCGTTTTCCTTGGAGAAATCCCATGTTCTATTCCTTGTGTTTAAGGCTTGGTCGGAGCAGATTACTTCAAAACGCCGGAAAGGTCACCTTTGCCGCCCGAATTCGAGCCGTGCGGCGGCGCCGCTTTCGATCAGCCTGCCGTCCTGCCAGACCGGTTGGCCGTTCACCAGCGTGCTGATGATCGAGGAGCGGAAAGTCTCGCCCTCGAACGGGCTCCAGCCGCACTTCGACAGCACCCGTTCATGGGTGGCGTGCGTGGGGCTGGCGGTGTCGATCATCACCAGGTCCGCCCAGTAACCTTCGCGCAGGTAGCCGCGGCCGATCACCCCGAAACGGTCCGCCGGGTTGTGGGCAGTTCTCGTGACGATGTCCTCGATGCTGATCACGCCGTCGTGATACAAGCTCCAGCACCGTGAGCAGGGCGTCCTGCACCAGGGGCAGCCCCGAGGGCGCCTCCAGGTAGTCGCTGCTGGCTTTTTCCTCGCTGGTGTGGGGCGCATGATCGGTGGCGATAATATCCAGCCGGCCGTCCTGCAGCGCCTTGATCAGCGCGGCCTGGTCGGCAGCCGTCTTGATGGCCGGGTTGCACTTGATCAGGTTGCCCAGGCGCGGGTAATCGTCGGCGTTGAAATGCAGGAAGTGAACGCACATCTCGGCCGTGATCAGCTTGCCGTTCATCGGGCCGGGTTCGAACAGTTCCATTTCCCTGGCGGTGGACAGGTGCAGCACGTGCAACGGCGCACTGAATTCGCGCGCCAGCGACATGGCCAGGACGGTGGACTGGTAGCAGGCCTCGGCGCTGCGGATATTGGGGTGCTCGGTCACCGGTATTTCGCGGCCGTAACGCTCCAGGGCCGCGTCCAGGTTTTGCTGGATCATCGGGCTGGATTCACAGTGCGTCGCGATCAGCGCCGGCGCATCCCGGAATATCCCCGCCAGGGTTTTCTCGTTGTCGACCAGCATGTTGCCGGTCGAAGCGCCCATGAAAATCTTGATGCCGGCGGCAGCGCCCGGCGGCAGCGAACGAATGACGTCAAGGTTGTCGTTGGTCGCTCCGAGATAGAACGAATAATTGACCAGGGATTTTTCCGCTGCGATCGCGTACTTGTCGTCCAGCGCCTGCAGCGTGACCGTGGCGGGCTTGGTATTGGGCATTTCCATGAAGCTGGTAATGCCGCCGGCCGCTGCAGCCCTTGACTCCGACCAGATTCCTGCCTTGTAGGTCAAACCCGGTTCACGAAAATGCACCTGGTCGTCGATCATCCCGGGTAGCAGCCAGGCGCCTTTCGCGTCCAGGACATTCCCGCTATCCGTCAGCGGAGATGGAGGCGGCCAGTTTTTCGATCCGGCCGTTCCTGATCAGCAGGTCGCCATCCCGGACGACGGCCTTCGTTGACCATGCGGGCATTCTTGATCAGTGTTGTTTCAGTCATAGGGGTCTCGATCATCAGGGTACCGGGTCATAGCCACCGTCACACAGGGGATGGCAGCGTCCAATCCGTTTAACGGCAAGCCAGGTTCCGCGCAAGGCGCCGTATTTGGCGATGGCTTCAGTCGCGTATTGTGAGCAACTTGGCGTGAACCGGCAATGGTTGCCGAGAAACGGGCTCAACAGCAGTTGGTAGGCCCGGATCAGCAGTTGTAACAGCCTGGACATAGTCAGTCAGAGGTTCCTTTAATTTCCCGGAAAGCTTGCCGTCGGCGTAAAGTTCAGCTATAACGTTGCAATTTCATTTTTGGGCAAAACCTGTCATTTTATAAATGCTATAAAAATCAACTGGTTGTAAAAAGCCCGAAAATAACATCAGCAAGGAGTAGCTTAGCACGATGGCATCTGATCGCGTTGTTTTGAAGAAAGGCTACAAGCCGAAAAAAAGTGAAAAGTACATGAGCGAACGGCAGCAGGAATATTTTCGCCAGAAACTGCTGTCCTGGCGGGAAGAGCTTGTCGAAGAATCCAGGGAAACCATCAATCACCTGCAATCTGAAGTCCGGGACGTTGGCGACGAGGCCGAGCGCGCTACGCGTGAAACGGAAAACAGCCTGGAGTTGAGAACCCGTGACCGTTACCGGAAATTGATTCGCAAGATCGACAAGGCACTGATCCGGCTCGAAGAGGGCGACTACGGTTACTGCGAAGAGACGGGCGAGGAAATTGGCCTGGACCGGCTGGAAGCACGGCCCATCGCGACCCTGTGCCTGGATGCCCAGGAGCGTTGGGAACTGCGGCAAAAGCAACTCGGCGAGGTTCGCTAGGCCCGACTGCACCAGGGCGGTTCTTTGCCGCTAAAACTGCCGGCGGCCGGCATTTGACCTGGATTACGAAACAGCTTTATTTCTTCCGCTTTCTTTTAATGATTTGTTAACAAATCGTTCAGAATGCCGTATGATACTAGCTGGATTCTGTCTTCTGCCTTTCGATCCGGGCAGTACTTAAAAATTGTGATGCTTTGTAGGAGGGCGTTACGTGAAAAAAAGAAACTTGGTATTAAGTCTTGCAGCCGCCGCGATGGCGCTGAGTTCGTTCAGCGTTGCCGCTGACGGTGACCAGCCCTGGCACGTTACCGGCCAGTTCGGCACAATCAACCTGGATA
Organism: uncultured Gammaproteobacteria bacterium; assembly: GCA_963766195.1. GTDB lineage: Bacteria > Pseudomonadota > Gammaproteobacteria > Xanthomonadales > SZUA-36 > JAHEFT01. The sequence goes on along the minus strand of CAVXYY010000012.1, from coordinate 88,771 downwards.
ACGACCGGAACATGCGTAACAACGACGTGTTTTGGGGAGTGGGCTTCGGCAGGTTCTTCGGAAACAATCTGAGCCTGGATCTTGAATTCGACCAGTTTTCCGGCACGTGGAAAGAATCCCAGACTGCGGTCCCGGGTTCAACCTATGACCAGTGGAAACTCAGGAACTGGGGCGGCATGGGCCGTTATTACATCGGCAATGCAAACGTTCGACCCTTTCTCGCTGTTGGCCTGGGATCACTCAGGCACGCGAACGTAAGCGATACCGGTTCGGCTCTTTCAGCCAGCATGGGCGTGGGCCTGATCGGCCAGTTTAACAAGCACCTGAGCGGTCGCCTGCAGGTTCTTTACCGCGTCGACGGTGACGATATGACGCAGCCTTCTTCCGCGAGCTACGGCGACTGGATCTGGACTGCCGGCCTGAGCTTCGATTTTGGCGGCAAGGCAGCACCACCGCCACCGCCACCGCCGCCAGCAGCGGCGCCGGCAGCTCCGCCGCCGAACCCGGATCTTGATGGTGACGGCGTACCAAACGAGCGTGACAAATGCCCGAACACACGGCCGGGCGCCGTGGTTGACCTGGACGGCTGCGAAGTAGAAGCGGTCATATCGCTGGATGGCGTTTACTTCGACTTCGATAAATCCACCTTGAAGCCGGAAGCCATCGCGGTTCTGAACCAGGCCGCCGCTCTGCTGGACAAGCACGAACGCGTAGTGGTTGAAGTAGCCGGTCACACCGACAGCGTCGGTACCGAGGCTTACAACCAGGCGCTCTCGATGCGCCGCGCAGACGCCGTCAAGGATTACCTTGTCAGCAAGGGCGTAAAAGCCAGCCGACTGAGCGCCAAGGGTTACGGCGAATCGCAGCCGGTGGCCAGCAATGACACGGATGCAGGACGTGCAGAAAATCGCCGGGTAGAACTTATCGTTCTCGACCGCTAAGGCGATTACCCTCCTGGGAAAGAAAGCCCCGCTTCGGCGGGGCTTTCTTTTGTTGGAGCGGATTTATCCGCGATAGGTTTTAGATTTATCCGCGACAGGTTTCAATGGGTATTCGCAGATAAAGCCACAACAAATCGCGAATGAATTCGCTCCTACGTCAGGAGACTGCTGCGTAGCCTTTGATGGCCTCGAGCATGGCGTGCAAGCCGTTTGCGCGGGTCGGGGACAGGTGCTTGGCCAGGCCGATTTCGGCGATGAAGTAAGGTTCGGTTTCCACGATTTGCCGGGCGCTGCAACCGGAGTACACGTTGATCAGCAGCGCAATCAGGCCGGAAACGATGGCGGCGTCGCTGTTGGCGCGGATGATGACCTGTTCCGCGTCGCCCTCGAGGTGAAGCCATACCTGGGACTGGCAACCGGCGAGCAGCTTGTCCTCGGTTTTTTCATCGTCTTTCAGTGCCGGCAGTTTGCGTCCCAGGTCGATCAGGTACTGGTAACGGTCCAGCCATTCCGGGAACAGGCTGAAGGAACTGATGATCTCGTCCTGGACGGCAGCCGGGTCGTGCGGAATTGCGTTTGAACCACTCATCATTTTGCTCAGGCGTCCTTGCGGCGCCAGCGGGTCACGCCGTCCGAATCTTCCAGCACGACGCCCATATCCGTCAATTCGTTACGGATCGCATCGGCTGCAGCAAAGTCGCGCGCGGCCCGCGCCTGGTTACGTTTCTCAATCAAAGCTTCAATCCGGATGCTGTCGGAATCCTCCGTGCCGGCGCTGAACCAGTCCGCCGGGTTGGACTGCAGCAGGCCGATCATGCCGGCATCGGCGAGCAATTCCCCGGCAGCTTTTTGGGCTGCTTCGCGGGTCTCTGCGCGGGCCAGTTCCCGCGCCACGCGGTTGAACTCGGCCAGCGCCACCGGGGTATTCAGGTCATCGCTCAGGGCTTCGACAAAGGCGTCGCCCGGTCGCGGGTCAGCCTGGAACGGGCCGAACCGGCCGTCGGCAGTCCGCAGCACGCCATACAGGCGGTCCAGCGTCTTCCGCGCACGTTCGAGTTCCTGTTCGGACCAGTCGAGCGGTTGGCGGTAATGGGCGCTGAGCAGGAGATACCGAAGCACTTCACCCGGGTGGTTTTTCAGCAGTTCATGCACGACCAGGGTATTGCCCAGGGACTTTGACATCTTGCGCTTTTCGACCGTGACGAAGCCGTTGTGCATCCAGTAGCGGGCAAACGGATGACCGCCGTGCGAGCACATGCTCTGGGCGATTTCATTTTCGTGGTGGGGAAACACCAGGTCCTGTCCGCCGCCGTGTATGTCGATGGTCTCGCCGAGGTGGGTTTCGGCCATCACGGAGCACTCAAGGTGCCAGCCGGGCCGGCCCCAACCCCACGGGCTTTCCCAGCCGGGTTGCGGGTCGGCGGATGGTTTCCAGAGCACGAAATCCCCGGGGTGTTTTTTGAACGGCGCAATTTCCACGCGCGAACCCGCTTCCATTTCGTGCATGTCGCGGCCCGACAGGGCCCCGTAACCCGTGAATGATTCGATATCGAACAATACGTGGCCTTCCGCCTCGTAGGCATGGCCTGCCTCGAGCAGGCGTTGAATCATGTCGAGCATCTGTGCGATGTGAGCGGTCGCGCGGGGTTCGATGGTCGGCAGGCCGGCGCCGATCGCTGCCATGTCGGCGTGGTAGGCATCGGCATATTTCGAGGATATTTCGGAAATGGGTACCCCCAGCTGGGCGGCCGCCTCGTTGATCTTGTCGTCGACGTCGGTGATGTTGCGGGCGTAAACAACCGTTTTGTATTCGAGTTTCAGCAGGCGGTACAGCAGGTCGAAAATGACTGCCGGCCGGGCGTTGCCGATGTGCGCGTAGTTGTATACTGTGGGTCCGCAGACATACATCGTCACCCGCTTCGGATCGAGTGGTTCGAATACCTGTTTTTCACGGTTCAGGGTGTTGTAAATTCGTATGGTCACGGCCTTTCTCGTTGCGGTTAGCGGTTTTGCGGCTTACAGTGCGCCAAAGCCCGTCATTTTAACAATTTTGCAGGTACAAAATGGAACAGAATTATCGATCCCTCTACGCCGACCATGTCAATGAGGTGCAAAAGCGCTGGGAAAAGGCGCTTGCCGCCGAGAATATTTCGGCGGCGCTGGTGCATTCGGGTTCCCCGATCCACAGTTTTCTTGACGATTACGAATATGCGTTTCGACCCAACCCCCATTTTCTCTCCTGGCTGCCGTTGACCCGGCACGCGGACAGTGCTCTGCTGATCATTCCCGGCAAACGCCCGGCGCTGTTTTACTACCAGCCCGTTGACTACTGGTACCTGGCGCCGGCTGACCCGGAGTCTTACTGGGCCGACCTGTATGACCTGGAGGTCGTGCGCAACCCCGGCGACTGGCGTAACGCGCTGGCAAGCCGCCTGAAGGAGGAAGGGCTGGACCCGGGCGACCTGGCTGCCATTGGAGACTCCCCTTCACTGGCGGGAGTATTCGCGGAAGAGCAGGTGAACCCGAAGGGGCTGGTTGACCAGATTCATGTCTCACGCACCCGCAAAACCCCTTACGAAGTCGCTTGCATCGAAACATCGGCCCGCCTGGCCGCCCGCGCTCACGTTGAAGCGGAGCGCGCCTTCCGTAAAGGCGAATCGGAATTCAACATCCACTTGCGCTACCTGGCGGCCTGCGGGCATTCGGACGCGCAGCTTCCTTACAACAACATCGTGGCCCTGAATTCACACGGGTCCGTTCTCCATTACCAGGGCAGGGAGCAGCAGCCGCCGGAGCAGTCCCGTTCGTTCCTGATTGACGCGGGCTGCACGGTGAATGCCTATGCGTCCGACATCACGCGAACCTATGCCGGCGAGCCGGGAGTGTTTGCCGACCTGGTGGCGCAGATGGATTCAATGCAGCAGGAGCTGACGGCCCTGGTCCGCGCCGGGCTGGATTACAAGCAACTGCACCTGCATGCCCACCGGCAGATCGCCGGTTTGCTCGAGTCATTCGGCATCATCACGGTCAGTGCGGAAGAAGCAGTCGAAACCGGCCTGAGCAGTGTCTTTTATCCCCACGGTCTGGGCCATTTTCTCGGGCTGCAAACCCACGACGTCGCCGGGTTGATCGACAACACCGGCTGCCCGATTCCCCGGCCGGAGGGCCATCCCTACTTGCGCCTGACCCGCGTGCTCGAGGCGGGGAACGTGCTGACCATAGAACCCGGGCTCTATTTTATCGAGCCGCTGTTACGTGGTTGGCGGGAGCAAAGAGACCCGGCGGTGATCAACTGGGACAAGGTCGATGAACTGGCGCCTTACGGCGGAATCCGGATCGAGGATAATGTGCATGTGACCGAAACCGGCTGTGAGAACCTGACGCGCAAGGCGTTTGCAGGTTTGTAGGAGCGGATTTATCCGCGAATGATTTCAAGAATCGGGATATCGGGATCGCTGTCACGTATTTTTCGCGGATAAATCCGCTCCTACACTCAGTTTTCGAACAGGCCGAGTCTTTCCAGGTCGGCAACGTCGAACGTGCCGGCCGGACCGTGGTTCCAGATGGTGCTGTTGGAGGAAAAGTTCAGTCGTTTTTCTTCACTGGCCATCGACTTGACGGCTTCGATCAAGCCGGTTTCAGTCATGGTCCGGATCACGATGCGGTCGAGTTCGGAAGCGTAGGGTTCGCCGATGATCTTGCGCATCGCCCGGTTCGCCGCGCCCAGGTCGCTCGGGAACAGGTGTTTTCCGGTCTGCAGGCGGTAGTGGTCTGATACTGATTGCAGCGAGGTCAGTGAACAGTAGGCATCGTCGAGCAGGCCGATGGTCCCCAGTTCGTCGGGGATTATATCGTCGCCCTCGATCCAGTAAGACTCGACCATGTCCAGGATTTTCTGCATCTGTGACTGCAGCCCGACGTTGAGGGCCGAGGTCCAGGCGACTTTCATCATGTAAGGCACCTGTTCGATATAGGCGCTGACAAAACGGACTCCCAGCTCCAGGTCTTCCGGTTTGGCTTTGACGCCCTCGCGCTCGGCCACGACCGCAAGCAGATCGTGCAGCTCCGGCTCTGTGTCATTTTCAGCACAAAGTTTTGCGATCATGGACTCAATGGGCGTCGTATCCATTGGCTCTCAGGTCGGTTAGGTGAGGTCTATAGTACCAACATTGGGATCGCGTGCTAGTATCTGCGACTTGAATCTGGATGTGCCCGGAGACCTGACTTGCTGTTGCTGTCACTGATCACGCTGTTCGCGGGCCCGCTGCTTTTTCAGTGGGTGAGCAGCTCCCACCCCCTGGCCAGAACGCTGGACCGGGTCATCGTGGTGATCCTGGTGCTGCTGGTTGTCGTACTGCTGATACCGGACATCATTGAACCGCTGGGATGGTATGCGCCGGCCTGGCTTTTTGTCGGCTACCTGTTGCCGGGCCTGCTGGAGCGCGTCATCCGGCGGGCGGCGGAAACCCTGCACTTGCTCAGCCTTTACGTGGCGCTGATCGGCCTGTTGTTGCACGCGGTGCTTGACGGGGCGGGACTGGCGGGCAGTGAATTGCGAGCCGGTGGAGGGCTGGCGGCTGCGATCATTCTGCACCGTTTTGGAATGGGCCTGATGCTCTGGCTGATCATGCAGCCGGTATTCGGCGACCGGATCGCCTGGGCGACGTTATTTGCGATGGCGGCGGCTACGATTGTCGGCTTCGAATTTTCCGAGTGGCTGCTGCCCTATACCGACGATACCAGTGATCTCCGCGGTGCAGGGCGTCATCGTCGGTACGATCATCCACAGCCTGGTCCACCGCGAACATGTTCATGGTGGCCATGCGCAGCACCACCATCACGGTGGCGACGATAGCTAAAGTACCGCGTGGCCCGGGCCGCCGGCTTTTAACACACCGGGTTTTTTCTTATCATGTCCGCACACCTGCCGGATATTGGAAAACATGAACCCTCTGGACTCGATCAAAGAACTGCAGCAACGCATGTCCGCCTCCATCATCGGGCAGGAGGACGTTGTCAAAAACCTGGTCATCGGCTTGCTGGCCAATGGCAATGTACTGATGGAAGGCCTTCCCGGCCTGGCCAAAACCCGGGCGGTCAAGGGTCTGGCGAAAAACATGGACGCGGACTTTTCCCGCATCCAGTTCACGCCGGATTTGCTGCCTTCGGATATTACCGGAAACGAGGTGTTGTACACCGAGGCAGGGGAGCCCAGGTTCCGTTTCGAAGCCGGTCCGATTTTTGCCAACATCGTGCTGGCCGATGAAATCAACCGGGCGCCCGCCAAGGTGCAGGCTGCTTTGCTTGAAGCAATGGAAGAACGCCAGGTTACGGTTTCGGGGACCTCTCATAAAATGCCGGACCTGTTCATGGTGATGGCCACGCAAAACCCGATTGAGCAGGAAGGCACTTATCCTTTGCCGGAAGCACAAATGGATCGCTTCCTGATGCACATCTATATCGATTACCCGGACGAGGCATCCGAAGCACAGATCATCCGGCTGGTCCGCGGGGAAGAGGATGCGGCGGTGACCGGTAGCGGGCCAGAGCCGATAGCGCAGAGTGTAGTTTTCGCTGCCCGCGAAGAGATCCACAGGGTTGCCGTGAGCCCTGCCATCGAAAAATACATCGTGGACCTGGTATTCGCCACGCGCTATCCGGATCGCTACAGCGAGATATTGGCCCGCTGGATTCACGTCGGCATCAGCCCCCGCGGTGGCATCGCCCTGGACAAGTGCGCGCGGGCCCATGCCTGGCTGGATGGCCGTGATGCGGTGTTGCCCGATGACGTCCGTGCGATTTGCCACAGCGTGATTCGCCACCGCCTGAAATTGAGCTATGACGCCAGTGCCGACGGCATCTCGGCGAATGATGTCATTGATGAAATACTGAAACAGGTTGCGGTTGCCTGAGGTTTTTCATGTCGCAATACACGCCCATGCGAAAAAAGACAGCCGGCCCCCGAAGGCCAGGCCAGGGTCTACGCCAGCCTGGACGAGTTGATGCGGCTGCGCTTCAAGGCATCGGGTTTCAGTTTTCTGCCTCGCCAGCCCATTCACAGCATTCTGAGTGGCCGCCATGCCTCGCGTTTGCGCGGGCGGGGTTTGAATTTCGAAGAGTTACGTGGCTATCTGCCCGGTGACGATACCCGCAATATCGACTGGAAGGTCACGGCGCGGACCCACAAACCCCACGTGCGCATCTACACCGAGGAAAAAGACCGGACGGTCTGGTTGCTGGTTGACCAGCGAATGTCCATGTTTTTCGGTTCACGCTGGAAGATGAAATCGGTTGTGGCGGCAGAAGCGACCGCCGTTGCGGCCTGGCGGGTGCTTTCGCAGGGAGACCGCGTCGGCGCAGTGATTTTTGATGATTCAGAAATCCGGGTCATCCCGCCACAGCGCAGCGAGGAACGGGTTGCGCAAATTCTCAAGCGAGTGATCACTATGAATCATGCGCTGAATGCACGTTCGGGCATCCGCCCGGAACCCCGCATGCTCAACCGGGCCCTCGAGCGGGTAGCGTCCCTGGCTCGCCATGATTGCCTGGTTTGCCTGGTGGGTGATGGATCGGGTATTGACGAGGCGACCCGCAAGTACGTCACGCGGCTGACCGAACACAACGATGTGATTTCTGTTTTTATCTATCGATCCGTTGGAGCAAGCCCTGCCCGAAGCCGGGCGGCTGGTTTTTTCAGACGGTTCATCCGAGCTGGAATTCAACACCGCCGAGAAATCATTGAGGGAGGCCTTCAGCCAGGATTTCCAGCGGCGCTTGAATCGAATGAAAGCAACCTCGAGGCGTCATGCCATTCCGCTGATCCCGGTGCACACGGCGGCTCCTGTACTGGAGCAGGTGCGGGAACGCCTGGGGGATCACGGGTGGTGAGTGAATGCCCGTGAATGACGCCGGCAGCCTGCAGAACCTGAATGACATTGTTCTGCCGGGACGCGATACCCTGGTGGCCACCGGCGCCCGGCTGGTACGTGCTGGCCACGGTCCTGGCGATTGCGCTGGCTGTCCTGTCCGTTCGCGGCTGGAATGCCCGAAACCGGAATCGCTACCGGCGGCAGGCCCTGGCGGAACTGGCCCTGATTCGACAGAGTAAAACCGGAGATTCCATGCAGCGCCTGCCCGGCCTGGTCAAGCGAGCCGCCCTGGCAGCATGGCCGCGCGAGCAGGTGGCGTCCCTGAGCGGAACCGCCTGGCATCAATTCCTCGACGAGAGCGCGGGAACTGACCGGTTTGGGGCCGGCGCTGGCGTGACTCTCGATTGGCTTGCTTACCGGGCAAATACGACACCTGCGCCTCCTGATGAGGAGTTGACGCAGGCCCTGGACGCCGCCGAATTCTGGCTGAAGAACCATGCTTTCCGGGAAGAGGGCGGCTAAGGGATGTTGCAATTCAGTTATCCATGGGTGTTCCTGTTGCTGCCTCTGCCCTTGCTGATTTATCACCTCGCTCCTGCCTATTACGAGCCACGATTCGCCGTTCGCGTGCCGTTCATGGAGCTCCTGTCCAGGCTGAGCGGCCATGCAGCCGGGGATAAGGCAGCCATGGTGCGCCGGACGGGCTTGCAGAAAGTCCAGTTGGTTGCGGGCTGGCTGGCCCTGGTTGCGGCGCTGGCGCAGCCCACCTGGCTGGACCAGCCGGTGGTGCGTGAATTGCCGATGCGGGATCTGCTGGTTGCGCTGGACTTGTCGGGTTCGATGGAGACGCGCGATTTTACCGATGCATCGGGTGCGGTCAGTGAACGCCTGGTCGCGGCAAAGCAGGTGCTGGACCAGTTCCTGTCACGTCGCGAAGGCGATCGCGTAGGCCTGATTTTTTTTGGATCGGCGGCATTCGTGCAGGCGCCGTTCACCGGCGATCTCGACGTGGTGAGGGAACTGCTGGATGAAGCCCAGGTTCGCATGCTGGGCCCAAGAACCATGTTGGGTGACGCCATCGGGGTGTCCATCCGGATGTTTGAGCGCAGCGAAGTGGAAGAACGCGTGTTAATCGTTCTGACCGATGGCAACGACACCGGCAGCATGGTTCCCACGCTGCGTGCTGCGGAAATTGCGAAGGACAACGGCGTGACCATTTACCCGGTCGCGATGGGTGATCCTGAGGCCGCGGGCGAACAGGCACTGGACGAAGTCACGCTGAAGGCGGTGGCGGATGTAACCGGCGGCGAATATTTCCATGCCGATGACCGGGAAGACCTGGAACGCATTTATCAGACGTTGGACCAACTGAACCCGAAGCAGGTGGAGGACCTGAGTTACCGCCCGGAGCGGGAACTGTATTTCTGGCCGCTGGGGTTCGCCCTTGTCCTGACCCTGCTGTTTTTCGGGCAGGCGGAATTTCGTGCTTACCGGGTTTCACGGCAAGCACCGTCGCCAGGCGGGCAGGGCTGATGGCATTGGAATTATTTCATTTTTTGCGCCCCGCATGGCTGCTGTTGCTGTTGCCGGCAGGGCTTTTGATCGGGTCCATCTGGCGCCGCCAGGACCCCATGCGCGGCTGGAAGGCGGTTATGGCACCTGAACTGCTGGAGCACCTGGCAGTCAGCCCCAGGGAACACCGCGGCCGTTTGCGGCCTGTTTTCCTGCTGGGTGCGAGCTGGCTGTTCGGGATACTGGCGATGGCCGGACCCACGTGGGAAAAAGAAGCAACCCCCTTTACCGAAGACCAGGCAGCCCTGTTTGTCATCCTGAAAGTGACGCCGGACATGTTGGCTCAGGACATTCAACCCAGCCGGCTCATCCGTGCCCAGCAAAAAATCACCGACCTGCTGGATCTCCTGCCCGGAACCAGCACGGGGCTGATTGCGTACGCTGGAAGCGCCCACCTGGTGATGCCCCTGACAACCGATCCGGGCATCATCGGGTACTTTGCTTCGGAACTGGTCCCGGATGTCATGCCGGTTCCCGGCGACGAACCCCTGAAGGCCGTGGAACTGGCCCGTGAACGTCTCCTCGATTCAGGACTGCCGGGGTCGATAGTGCTGATCACCGACTCTGTCGATCCGTCGTTCAGCTCCGGGCTGGCAGAAAAGACCTCCGCAGGAAGCCCCGACGTATTTATTCTCGCCATCGCTGCCGGATTCGGGGTGGTGCCACCCCCCGGCAGTCCGCCGGCTCCGGCGCTGGACGAAAATACCCTGAAAAATGCCGCCCGGGCAGGAGGTGGATCGCTCGTTGTCGTGACTCCCGACGACTCCGACGTCAAGGAACTCAGCAGGCGTATTGACCGCAGTTTCGCCTCTGCGCCACCCCAGGAAGGAGAACGCTGGAAGGATGGAGGATATTACCTGCTGGTGATGTCTTCACTGTTGGTGTTGGGATTCTATAGAAAAGGTGGCGCAGTGGCGGTGAATTCGTGACGGTCGGCCGCTCAATCCTGTTTTTTATTGCTGCGTCGTTTCTGGCCTGGCCGGGGGTTTTGGTGGCTGGGGAGTGGGTGGACTGGTGGCTGACAGCGGATCAGCAGGGGTTGCGATTGTTCCAACAAGGACAGTACCTCGAGGCGGCGGAGGTGTTCGAAACGCCGGAGTACCGGGGCGCCGCATTTTTCCGCGCCGGAGATTTCGAGAGTGCGGCCTCGGTTTTTGGCCGGCTGCGTTCGCCGGAGGCAGCCTACAACCGGGGTAATTCGCTACTCATGCTCGGGCGTTACGACGAAGCCATATCGGCCTATGAACAGGCCCTTGAGGCCAGGCCGGATTGGAAAGAGGCCGCGGAAAACCTGGCGATCGCCAGCGCTCGCAAGGACCGGCTGAAGCCTCCGGATGACGACGCAGGCGGCACGGGCGGAAAGATGGAGGCCGACGAGATCGTTTTCGACGATACCGGGCGAGTCAACAAATCCGGTTCCGAGACCGAGACCGAGACCGGGGGCGGCCAGCAGATGTCAGATGATGAGATGAGGGCCGTTTGGCTCAGAAGGGTGCAAAACGACCCGGCGGAGTTCCTCAGGACCCGCTTCTCCTACCAGCTTTACCGGGAACAACAGGGCAGCGAGGAGAGTGGTGATGAATCCGTGCCGGACTAAGCCCGCCTGGTTGGTTTCATGCATGGTGAGTTTGTGTCTGCTGGGGGCAACTCCTGCCGCAGGCGATGAGCTGCGGGGCGAAATCCGCTTTGAGCCGGCACGCGAAGGCGCATCCTGGGTGGGTCAGGAACTGGAATTGAACCTGGAGTTGTGGAGCACTGGCGTCAGTTTCGGCGACCAGCTGTTTGTATTGCCCGAAGTTAAGGGGGGATTCCTGATGCAATCGGATTCCTCCACCGTCAAGCTGAATGAAACCCGTGGAAACATCCAATGGCAGGGCTTGCGTTACACCCTGCTGTTTTTTCCACAGCGCGCGGGCCGCCTCGAAGTGCCTCCGTTCGACGTTCAGTTTTCCGCGCGCGCCGGTTTTGGCTCTCAGCCAAGCCGGTTCCGGCGCCAGACCCCTGGACTTTTCATCGACGCGCGTTTGCCCCCCGGCGTCGAACAGCGGTGGCCTGCTGGTAAGCACCGGTTCTTTCAGCATGGAATCCTCCTGGGACCCCCCAGGTTCCAACGGATGGGCCGGCGGAACTGAAAGTGGGCGATTCCCTCAGGCTGGAAGTGACGCGCGAGGCGCAGGACGTACCCGGCATGGTGTTTGCGCCCTTGCCCGATTTTTCGATCGAGGGACTGGCGGCCTATCCGGATTCGCCACAGGTAAATGACCAGATCAACCGGGGTTCCCTGACCGGCAAGCGGACTGACGGCATCACTTTTATTTGCGAACGTGAGGGCAGTTACACCATTCCGGAGATAAGATTCCAGTGGTGGGACCCCGGGCAGGAAGTGCTGTCAGAAAAAGTCATTCCGGCGCTGGAGTTGGGGTGACGTCCAACCCGGCTTTCCTGAACGAGTCCGGCGTCTCTGAAGCCATGTCTGCGCTCGACGATTCGTTCTGGACTGGAAGTACCTGCTGGCGGCCGTGGTCTCACTGGCGGTGCTGGTCTATTTGGCCAGGCTCGCCCGGCCTTACCTGGATCCGGCTACTTTGAAAGCGAAAAGAGCTGATCTGCGTGCATTCGCAGTTCGGTTGTTTCGCCGCGTGATAAAAGCCCCGAACGGACTTCCTCCACTCAATCCGCCGGCGGTCAAAAAAGACTCATGACCAGCAGGGATAACAGCACAAGTACATAAGCCAGCTCGCGAAATTCGTTTCTCGATTTTTGCATGACTGTCCACCTCGTTTTCCGATGAAAGAATCGGGGGGCAATCCGTGCCCCCCCCTGGCGCACAGGCCGGTAGGAGAGATAACCGAATGCGCTTGGGTGTACTTTATGAAATGGCGTGAAGAGGCGCTTGTCCTGACCGGACAGCCTGATGACCGAACCTGCCGGTGTGTGTAATGCCTGCTTTCAGGCGGGATGCGCTACCTGGTACCAGTTGACCCCGTCGGCGTCCATGGTACGGGTCATTTCGCCGGTCTCCAGCAGGTAATTGAGGTGGGAGACAGCTTCTCCCGTCGCCATGATCAGGGTTCTGTCCGTGATCCTGCTTTTGAACAGCGCGGGAAAAACATCCAGCGCCCGCCGGGGCTCACGGCAGAGGGTTCGGAGCCTGCTGAGACCGGTCTCGTGTTCTTCGATTAACTGTTGGAGCCGCAGGTGCGCGCCGCGAAACGGTCTGCCGTGTGCGGGCAGGACCAGCACGTCAGCGGGCAGAAGCTGCCGGAATTTTCTCAGGGAATCGAACCAGTGCCGCAGGGGATTCGCCGCCGGTTCAGTCGGATACACGCTGACATTGGAAGAAATGGTCGGCAGAATCTGGTCGCCGGCGATCAGCAGGTTCAGTTCCCGGCAAAACAGGCAGGCGTGTTCGGGTGAATGGCCGCGCCCGATAATCACTTCCCATTCGTGAATCCCGATCCGGATTTGCCTGCCTTCCCGCATTTGCCGGTAAGATTCCGGCAGCGGCGAAACTATCCGGCCAAAGGCGCCGAAATGTTCCATGTAGCGGTCCAGATCACTGTCGGCAAACCCGGCAGCACTGTAAAACCGCAGGCTTGCCGGCGGCGCCGGCTTGCCGGTATCGGCCACCAATACCCGGCACAACCGGTATTCTTCTCCCGGCATCCACAGTTCGACATCAAATTTGCGCGCCAACCAGCCTGCGCAGCCCACGTGATCGGGGTGGAGATGGGTCACCAGCACGCGCGTGACCGGTGCGTTCCCCAGGTAGTGCTCGAAAACATAATCCCAGATTTCCCGGGTAGTGTTGCTGAACAGACCGGTGTCGACGATCGCCCAGCCGTCGCCGTCCTCCAGCAGCCAGACGTTGATGTGATCCAGTTGGAAAGGCAGTGGAAGCCTCAGCCACCTTGATACCCGGCTCGATTTCATGGACTTCACCCGTTTCCGGCTGGGTTTGCAGCGGGTATGCCAGTGACGGGGGCCGGTCGGTCATCGGCTCAACCGGCTTTTTTCCTCAGGGCAGCCTTGACGTAATGCGCCTGCTGGTCTTCAAACCTGCTCAGGATCGAATCCAGTTTCCGGCTGATCCTGGTCTGGATCCGGATCATCTCGATTTTTGGCCAGGTTGCTTTTTCCCCGGTCGCAATCAGTTCAATGATTTCGCTGACGGAACGATAGGCCAGCAGGCGAAACGGGTTGAAGAAACGGTTGGACGGCAGGATATTGATATCGCCAACGTAGTCCTGGTTGATCACCGAGCGGGCGATCGTGCTGTAGCGGGAAAGCGCGGGGCTCAGCGATAACGGACCCTCCAGCGTGCTGGCGCCGACGTTGTACCAGGCCCGCGCAGTTTTGATACTGGCGTCCTTGATCAGGGAAAAAGCGTCCTGCCTCTTTTTGCCGGCGGTGACAAAGGGAATGACGTGCGGGTTGGTCTGGCTGACGATGTAATGATTGACGCCGTACAGGCGCGCCAGGCGCTTGGCCGGCATATCGTCGCTGACCGATCCGTCCACCCATTTGCGCGAGGGCAGGTAGGCCTGTTTTTCACCGAGGTGGTTTTTGGCCGCCAGGGTCACCGGCGGATACACGCCCGGCACCGCGCCGGAAGCCATGATGGCTTCCCGGATATAGACATTCGGAGAGGTGATCGCGTTCAGCAAGCGCGACTTCTGGTGCATTTCCGCCGGCGCGATGGAAACGTTCAGTTGCCGCCCGGTGAGTTCATAAGCCTCCTGGAACGTCAGGTCGGGGATCAGCCGTTCCAGGATTTTGCGGATTTCATCAACCGGCATGATTTCCGGCTTGAGTTTCGACAAGTGCCTGAAAAGCCGGTCATCCCGCTTGATTTCCTGCACCAGGTATTCCGGGTCAAAAATCTCTTCCAGTTGGTGTTTGGGGTGCGTGCTGACCAGCGCACCGACAAACGAACCGCCGCTTGATCCCGACAGTACCGAAGGCAGCAAACCTTGCTGGCAGAGTGCCTTAACCACGCCAATGTGAAAATACAGCAGGGAGCCGGAACCGCTCATCATGAAGGCCGACTGTCCGAAACAATGGGATGCGCGGCGGAAAAAATCCAGTTTTTCCTCGAAGCTGATCTCGTTGACCGCCGGATCGGCCAGGCGGTCGAGCGCGGACGCGATCTCGTCCACGTAATCAACGATCAGCTGCTTGGTGCCAAACCGGGCCTTCTCGTACAGGGGGCCCCGTCCCATGCCGCCCAGGTTGCCGTGAATGCCCTCGTTGAGGGTGAACAGCAGGCTGCGGTGATCGTGCTGCGCCCGCAGCGTTCTCAGTTGATTCAGCCTGATCCGGATGGAAACGTAGTCGTACTTGCGCGACTGTTCCGTCAACTTCCAGCGGTCTGCGCCTGATTTTGCATCATGGGCCAGTGCAGCCTCTTTCCATTCCTGGTAGCTGCAAGCGTTGTCCATGATTTTCTGAAGGGCTTTGATCGAAGCCATTACGATATTCCTGTTTACTGACCGGCTGTAGTCTCTGCCAATTCGTTCGCGCTTTCAATGACGTAAGACCGAATTGGCGCGACTTCATGGTATGGGAATCCCGCCGAGTAAAAAAGAACCCTTTTCCGGTTTTCCCGCGAGCTTATGGCGCAGGTGTTTCCAGCCGGACCCAGCCCTGCATCAACTTGTAACCCAGCGCCAGTACAACCGCCCCGATAAACAGTCCAACGATGCCCATCAGCAGCATTCCGCCGATGGATCCCATGAAAATCACCAGCATGGGGACATCAACCCCGCGCCCCAGCAATATCGGTTTCAGGATGTTGTCCAGCACCAGCACGATCGCGTTCCAGACCAGGAACAACCCGGCCGTGAGCGGCTCAGCGGTCATGAACACGTAAATCACGACCGGAATAACGATCGGCCCCACACCCAGCTGGACCGTCGCCGAGATCAGGCACAGCAAGGCCCAGATCCCCGCGCCCGGCACACCGGCTATTGCAAATCCGATGCCCGCCAGCAATGCCTGGATGACAGCGACTCCGAGAACGCCCCGCGTGACACTGCGAACCGTTTTTTCGGCGAGATCAGCCATTTCATCGCCTTTTTCATGGCCCACCAACTGCCGGGAGATGCCATGCACCAGCCGGTGGCTTCCGGCGGAATGGACCAGCATGGCGCCGGCGATTACGACCGAGAAAACGAACATGATCAGGCCGATGCCGGCGCTGGCGGCGAGGCCGACCAGCCACACGCCAAAGGCTTTTAATTGGGGTTGCACCAGGCTCAGTGCCGCGGTCAGGTTGGTCGCGGCCAGGCTCCAGAGTTTGGAGACCGGGTCGCCGATAATGGGCCATTCTTTGACGCTCTCCGGAGGCAGCGGGATTGCGATGTGCTCGGTGCGAACGTGCTGCGCCAACGTGGCCACGTTTTCCACCAGCAACTGGGTCAGCATCAGGGCGGGTCCCATCAGCAGGATCAGGAACAGAAGGGTAACCAGCGTTGCCGCGAGCTTGTGCCGGTCGCCCAATACCCTGGCCAATCGCTGATACAACGGGTGTATCGCAATGGCAATGATCATGCCCCAGACCACCGGTATCAGGAATGGCTGGACGATCTTGAAGCACCAGATGAGTACCAGCGCCAGAACAGCCAGGCGAATGACGATTTCAGTGACTTTTGCCTGTGTTTCGCCGGGAAGCGTCATTTCATGATTCATGGCTATGCTCCATTATTCGCTTCATTTTCAGTGCCCTGGGGAATTTCCCTGTTAAAAATCGTATTCAACGTAAGCCTGGTAGAAGATATCCTTGTCGAATGGGAGTACTTCCAGGCCGTTATCCCCGGCGGATCGCTCAAATTGATCCAGGTTGTAACGGGTTTTCTCTGCTTTCAGCACAAATTGCCTGACCGGGCTCAACTGGTAGGAGAATTTGAGTTCTGTGCGCGTCTCCAGTGATCCAATATCCGAACCCCTGAAGTCTTTATACCGGCCGCTGATGGCAAATCCATCACCGAAAGCGATCCTGGCCTTGTATTCCTGGAACCACGCAAACTGTGCGTTACCCAGGTCTTCACGCCGGTAATCGCTGTAGATTTCCGGCAGGTCATCGTCAATTTCCAGGTAATAGCCCCCCGCGCCATACTTGGCGAAGAGTTCCAGCGCGTGGGATTGGTAAGCAAGCTTGAGGCCCGGCATGAGGTCAGCGGACTGTTCGATCGAACTGAGCGTGTTCATTTTGTGCGCGAAGTCCAGTGTGGCCAGCAGTTTTACGCTATCGCTGAAGGCGAAGAGGTCCTTTTCCGCCTTGAAGTAGCTCTTGAACCACACCGGGATGTGGTCAGGATCAAGACCGTCCATATCGAAGTCGACGATGGCGGAGACGAACAGCTTGAGTCTGATTCCGTGTGCGGTCTCATACTCACCCTTGAATCCGGCGCTCAGCCCGAAGGCGTGGGAACCGTCTACCTGGAAGTCCGTGACCCCGAGCCTGGCTTTCCAGTTCTCAGCGGAAAAAAAGGAAGAATGTTGTTTGGACTCTTCATCCGCGAACGCCGTGTTCATCGACGTTAACGCCAAAATTACAAACAGCGACGCACACCTGGTCTTCATTCCTGTCCCCGGGGTAAAGGTGTTGTGAAACGACCTTGTTGTGAGCGATGATTTTACATGGAATAGCAAACAACTTCATCAAACGGCGGGTTTTATTTAAAAAAAGCAGCCTCCGGGCGAATTTGGCGTGAACAAGATATCTCTATGGCAATTTGCATTGCCGGCGTATATTTGGCGCTCGAGACCATTGCACTGAAGGAGTCTTCTTTATGATGCGCTACCTGCTCTGTGTTTTGATATTTGCCTATGTTTCGCCGATTTACGCCGAACAGGTCGTCCTTCCAATCGGCACCCAGGTCTATCTCGAACCCGGCGAACTGATCACTTCGAAACGCGGTGAAAGCAATCCTGGCGAAATTGTTCCCGCCCAGGTCTGGCGTAATGTTGTCGTTGACGGGTACGTCGTTATAAAAGCTGGCGCACCGGCCATCGCCCGGATTTCGGACATCAAGAGAAGAAACATCGCTGGCAAAAAGGGACAGCTCAAAGTTGCTGCCATATCAGCACGGGGTGTTGACGGCCAGGACATCCTGCTGGACGGTGGATATAACGAAGAGGGCAAGAGCCGGGTTGCGCTTTCTGTTTCACTGTTTTTGCTCGTGGCATGGCCTCTGATCTTCATTCCGGGAAAGAACGCGACGCTGGGTCCCGGCAATATTTTCGACGGAGAAGTGCAGGAAGACACCTGGGTGGACGTTTCCGGCGCCAAACCGGAGATCAAATCAGAGACGCCCGAAGTTGCCGGGCTTACAGCCGACGTTATGTATGACGCCATTGATCCCGAAAAAAAGCTGAAAAACCTGCCCATTCAGATGATTCAATGCGGATCCGAAGTGAGCAACCCAAGAGTCGTGACGGTCAATGGCGGTCCGGTGAAAGGCGCGATTGAACTGCAGGTCATGAAGAGTGTTAGAAAGAGTGACTGCACTACTGCAGAAGCACAACTCACGTTTAAAAAACTGCTCAAGCAATTTCAGCCCGGGATCAACCGCTTCGATATCGAGAGTAACGGGCAGACCGCAGAAATAATTTTGCAGGCCGAAGTATAGAAAAACGCGAACCTCTTTTCGGTTCGAACCCTCGCCATGACGGATCACAAAAAAACGGCCGCGTGGGCCGTTTTGTTGTGATTGGTCGGGGTGAGAGGATTACTCCGGGCATCCTGCCCTTCGCCCCTTCGGGGCCGTCTGCGCTTCGCTTCGACGTTCAAAATTGTTCCCGACAATTTTGTCGAACCTCTTTTCGGTTCGAACCCTCGCCATGACGGATCACAAAAAAACGGCCGCGTGGGCCGTTTTGTTGTGATTGGTCGGGGTGAGAGGATTCGAACCTCCGGCCCCTGCCTCCCGAAGGCAGTGCTCTACCAGGCTGAGCTACACCCCGTGCTCGCGCCGGCATAACGCCGGCGAGGGGCGCTCATTCTATAGAAGCGCACCGGGTTTTGGAAGAAGCAGCCACTCAAAAATGCGGTCCAATTGCTCCGGATCAATTATTTTGAAATTGGTGATTCAGAGAATAGTCATTCTATACAGTAACCTGCGAATTATTCTGTAAGAACTGCTTGAGAAAAGACTCAAAAAAAGCAACTTTTGTTAAAATTTTGTAACAATTTTTCTGTTAGAATTGGCGCGCCATTTCGATGGTTGGGAGGAGGCGGAAGGACGGGGCGAAAAAAGAGGTCGGACATCCCGGAACATGGGCACACTATCCGGGCTGATTTGACCGTCGCCACGTAAGACCGGCCAGTTCAATTCTTTGCAGATAAACACGGGCGAAAATCAATGACAAACAGATTCCGACTTTGTATCTCGGCGCTGGCAGTACTGCTGGTGCTCATGTTTCCTGTCGCGGGTTTTGCGCAGGAAACAACCTCAGCCATACGTGTCACGGTGGTTGGTCCCGATGGCGCCCCGCTACCCGGGGTCGATGTTTCCATCGCCGACACCCGGACCGGGAGCCTCAAGACCAGTCAGTCAAATGCATCGGGACTGGTCTTTGTGCGTGGTCTGTCGGTAGGTGGGCCCTACACGGTAAAAGCCAGTTCAGGCAACTATGCTGACAAGACCGTTACCGATGTCGACCTGCGACTGGGCGACACCTATACCCTGGTACTGCAACTTGGCGCCAGCACGATGGAAGAGGTCATCGTTACTGCCGCCCTGGTTGAATCCGAACAGATGGCGCTCGGCCCATCAACGGTTTTCGGCCTGCAGGACATGGAAGAAATGCCGCACATTAACCGCGACCTGCGGGATATCATCCGCAATGACCCGCGACTGTATATCGACCCGGCCTATGCCGGTGGTGCGGTGCAGTGTGCCGGTGCGAACCCGCGTAACAACAGCTTGACCGTTGACGGCGTGCGCATGAATGATCTTTTCGGCCTGAACAGCAACGGCTACCCGACCGAACGGCAACCATTCCTTTATGATTCCATCCAGCAGGTTGCCGTCGAACTGGCGCCTTTCGATGTGTACTACGGCCAGTTCACTGCCTGTAACGTCAACGCGGTAACCAAGTCCGGTTCCAACGAGTTTCACGGCAACGCATTTTACGATTACACCAATGACAATATGCGTGGTGACAAACTGCAGGGTGAGAAGATCGATAACGGCGACTACACCATTCAACGCTACGGTGCCACGCTGGGCGGCGCCATCATCCAGGACAAATTGTTCTTCTTCGTGGGTTATGAAAAGCTGAAAGGCGCCAACCTGTTCGACCGGGTTCCGACCGGTGCAGCGACTTCAGGCCGTGTCGTTCAAGGCGTCAGCCAGGATCAGCTGGATGAAATCTACAATATCGCCCGGGATGTCTATGGCTATACCCCGGGTGCGGCCGTTAAATCGCTTCCCGTGGAAGACGAGAAATGGACCGTCAAGCTCGATTGGGACATCAACGAAAATCACCGTGCTTCGTACTCCTATAACTACAATGACGGTTATAACTGGGCAGAGTCGGACGACGACGATACCGAGTACGAATTTTCCGACCACTATTACGAGCGTGGCGCGGAACTGAAGTCCCAGACCGGGGCATTGTTCTCCAACTGGACGGACAAGTTTTCTACCGAAGTTCGCGTGTCAAACCTCAAGCTCGACAACCGCCAGGTATCGCGGTCCGGTGTGCGTGACAAGGGTATTTTGGGTGAAGTCCAGGTTGAAACCTGGAACGACGCTGATGGCGACGGCATCTATTCACAGGCCCTGGTGTACATGGGAACCGATGACTCCCGCCAGGCCAACAAGCTGAGCTACGAGTCCTGGAACTACAAGTTTTCGGGCAATTACGAGTTGGGTGACCACCTGCTGACCGCCGGATACGAGCTGGATGTTCTGGACGTCTACAACCTGTTTATCCAGCATACGGAAACGGAAAACAGGTTCGATGAGGAGTGCAACCCGGGGAATCCGAATGGATGTATCGATGCGTTCCGCGAGGGCAGACCCGATGATATTTACTACGGCAACGCGGTCCCCACCAACAACCCGGCGGATGGCGCTGCCGACTGGGGTTACAAAGTCAACACGGCTTACCTGCAGGATGAGTGGGTCACGATGGGTGGTGACCTGACCCTGGTTTTTGGCCTGCGGTATGACTGGTACACCAGCAGTGACCAACCGGCCTACAACCAGAACTTCTTCGACCGTGCGGGCTACGCCAATACCTACACGATTGATGGCCAGGACCTGCTGCAGCCACGCGTTGGCTTCAATTACACGTTCAGTTCAGACCTGAGCTTCCGTGGCGGTGTCGGCCTTTACTCCGGCGGCAACCCCAATGTCTGGCTGTCCAACAATTTCAGCAATGACGGTTTCCGAATCGCGCAATTGCGTGAATCTGTCATCGAACGTAGTTCTCCTCCGGAGGAGAACTGTGGTGAGGGTGTCGATTTTTCACTGTTCGACATTCCGCTGACCGGCGGCGGCAACCCGCTGTACGACATTCCGCAATGTCAATATGATGCGATTGCCTACCAGGAACCTAATTCCGGTGTAAATGCCCTGGATCCGGATTTCAAGCTTCCGAAGGCCTGGAAATTCAACCTGGGCTCGACCTGGACTTTTGGTGACGGATACATCGTCAATGGCGACCTGCTGTACACGAAAGCGCAGGATTCGGCCCTCGTTATCGGCGGAACGATGGAACAAACCGGCACCGCGCCAGATGGCCGGCCGATTTATACTGACTCCCGCGCATTCAACACTGATTACATCCTGACCAACGTACAAGGCAGTGACGCCCGTTCCTTCCAGGCCAGCATCAACATTTCCAAGTTCTATGAAAATGGCTTTGACTGGTCCGTGGGCTATGCCTATACCGATTCCAAGGATGTGAGCCCGATGACCAGTTCGGTTGCGTTCTCCAACTACGCGAATATCGCGGTGGATGACCCGAACGCCCCGTCATTGGCCACGTCGAATTACAACATTCCGCATCGTTTCACGTTCCGGGTCGGTTATTCGGCCTACTGGTGGGGTAATAACCGCACCAACTTCACGCTGGTTGGCGCCGCAAACAAGGGACGTCCCTTCTCCTACGTGTTCTCGGACGACGACGGCGATACCTTTGGTGACTTCATCAGCAACCGCCACCTGTTGTATGTGCCCACCGGCCCGAATGATCCGCTGGTCATGTTCGCCGACAGCTTCAACCAGGATGCATTTTTTGCCGCACTGGCTGATACCGGCCTGGACAAGTATGCCGGAGAGATTGCGCCACGCAACGCGTTCTCAAGCAACTGGTGGACTTACTACGATCTGCGCGTCGAGCAGGAATTCCCGGCTTTCCGCGATGACCACAAGTTTGCCGGCTGGATCACCATCAAGAACCTGTGCAACCTGATCAACGACGAATGGTGCGTACTGCAGGAAGCCAGCTTCCCGCGCGCCCAGGGTGTCGTGGACATGGAAATCAGTGAAGACGGTAGCAAGTACATTTACGAAGAGTTCATTGAGCCTTCCGGCCAGGGCCGTGTAAGCCAGCCTTCCTCCTGGGAAGTCGTGGTCGGCTTGACCTACCGGTTCTGATTCGCACTACAATGCAAGAAACTTCGGGGCGGTTTTCCGCCCCGAATGTTATTAAGATCCAGGGAGAAAATGATTGTCGTCTGAATCCGTAAACACCCGCCTTTATCCGGCAGGAATTTTAAACACCCTCAGCCGCAATGAAGTTGAGCGTCTGCGTGGCGCCAGCCAGGGTGACCTGGCGGAACTCGTCCGCCGTTGTTCGCTAGCGGTTCTCAACAGCGGCAATGAGAGCGATGACGCCGAGGCGTTGATGAAGCAGTACAGCGATTTCCGGATCGAGGTGCAGCAGGTGAATCGCGGATTGAGGCTGGAACTGTTCAATGCGCCGGGCTCGGCTTTCGTCGATGGCAAGATTATCGAGGGTATCCGCGAGCTGATTTCCTCCGTAATCCGGGACCTGGTTTACTTCGACAGCGAGATCAGCGCGAACAAGCACCACGACCTGACCACCGGTTCGGGTATCACCAACGCGGTGTTCGAGATGTTGCGCAACGCGCAGGCGTTGGTTCCACAGGTCGAACCGGACCTGGTGGTGTGCTGGGGCGGCCATTCCATCAGCCGCTACGAGTACGAGTACACCAAGACCTGCGGTTACGAGTTGGGCCTGCGCAACCTCAATATCGTCACCGGTTGTGGTCCCGGTGCGATGAAAGGCCCGATGAAAGGGGCCACCATCGGCCATTCCAAGCAACGCACCCGTCTGCGGCGGTACGTCGGAATTTCCGAGCCGGGAATTATTGCGGCCGAAGCACCCAACCCGATCGTCAGCAACCTGATCATCATGCCGGATATCGAAAAACGGCTGGAGGCATTCGTCAGGCTGGGCCACGGCATCATCGTGTTCCCGGGCGGGGCAGGGACGGCCGAGGAAATTCTCTACTTGCTGGGCATTTTGCTCAACCCGGCCAATGCAGAGATGCCACTGCCGCTGGTATTCACAGGGCCGAAAGGATCGACCGGCTATTTTGAGCAGATCGACCAGTTCATCCGTCTGACCCTGGGTGAAGCGGCCAGTTCGCGTTACCGCATCGTCGTCGGCGACCCGGAGAAGGTCGCGCAAATCATGTACCGGGGACTGGAAAAAGTTCGCCGGCACCGGATCGCCAACAACGACGCGTTTTACTACAACTGGTTGCTCAACATCGAGGACTCTTTCCAGATTCCGTTCGACCCTTCGCACGAAAACATGAAGTCACTTGAACTGAGCAGGGACCTGCCTTTGCATGTGCTGGCGTCCAACCTGAGAAAGCTGTTTTCCGGCATCGTTGCGGGAAATGTCAAGCCGGATGGAGTCAGGTCAATACGGGAGAAAGGCCCGTTTGAAATCAACGGGGACCCCGAGATCATGGAATCCCTGGATGCCCTGCTCACCGATTTCGTCGCGAACAACCGCATGAAACTGCCGAGTGGATCGCAATACCAACCCTGTTACCGCGTGGTGAAGTAGAAAACTGTTCAGGGTTCCGGGACTTCCTGCTCCATCAGCGCGCGGAACGCCGCCATGTCGATCCCCATGGTATAGATCCACCGGTCTTCCGGGTATGGCCGGATCTGACCCGCGCTGAGCATGGCGTTGCGCTGTTCCGGCAGCAGTTCGTCATCGTCCACCACGGCATAGCCGTCGCTGAATGCCGTTTCACGGGCCAGGTCCCCGATGCTGCCGGAAAGCGCTATACCGGTCAGCGGGTAACGCAGCACATAGCCGTTATCGGCCGCGACCAGGACATCCAGTGCGCAACCTTCCGGCATACCCCGGAAACGTTCCGGGTTCTCCGGATCCTTTTTCAGAAAAACCAGGAAACGCCGGCCTTCCTCGGTAACGTCCGGGTTGGGAAAATAGCACGCGTTCGCGTGAAGGCCTTTTTCATAGACCTCGATAAGTCCCGTTGTCCTGTCGATTGGTTCCGTCCGGGGTTTATGCGGATTGGGCTTATAGGGAATAAGCACCATCAGGTAGGCGCTGCCGCTGACCGGGATGTTGCGCCGGGTCAGGTAATCCGTATCCCGGACCTGCACCAGGGCCACCAGGTCAGCCCTGGCGGCGAGCTCCCCCGGGCTGACCGCGGTTTCCCTGGCGCCGGTTAAGGGAGCGGTTAGCGGCAAAGCGGCCATTACAAGCAAAAATTTCATGACCCGGTGCATGCCTTGATTATAGGCGCGCTGGAGCAAGCGTTGCGCTTCTGATAGCCTTTCCACACTCAGCTCATTCTATGAAAAGGAATTTCAGATGAACCGGCCTGCCCAATTGATCGTTATTTTGATATGCGCCCTTCTGCTGGGTGCGTGCGGGCAGTCGCCCGGGGTCACGTCAGGAGACGATCCGGAAAGGGCCGCCGGAACGGCCGAGCCGGCCGCGCCGACGCCGGAAGATGCCGTGGCATTTTTGGCCAATGCTGAAGCTGAACTGGAACGGCTGGGGCAGCTTAATGAGCGCATGGGCTGGGTCCTGCAAAACTTCATCACCGAAGATACTGAATTCCTGGCAGCCCGCACGGATGAGCAGTTCACCGCCGCCAAGGTTGAAATCGCCAGCGCGGCAGCAGGCTTCATCGGTGTTGAAGGCCTGGACGACGACACGGTCCGCAAGCTCAACATGCTGCTCACCGATATCATCATCCCAGCGCCGATGGACGCTGCCAAGACGACGGAGTTGGCAGAAATCGGGGCGAAGCTGAAAGGCCTTTACGGACGCGGCAGCTACTGTCGTGAAAATGGTGAGTGCCTGGCGCTGGGAGAACTTGAGGACATCATGGCTGCATCGCGCGACCCGGATGAACTTTTGGAAATCTGGGAGGGCTGGCGCACCGTTTCTCCACCGATGAAGGAGCTCTATGCCCGGCAGGTGGATTTGAGCAATGAAGGGGCGGCAGAGCTCGGATTCGACAATCTCGGCGCCATGTGGCGCTCAGCCTATGACATGGACCCGGCTGATTTCCCCGCTGAGCTGGACCGGTTGTGGGCGCAAGTCAGCCCCCTGTACGAGGCACTCCAGTGCCATGTACGTGCCAGGCTTGAAGAAGTGTATGGCAGTGAAATCGTTCCGCCCGGCAAACCGATTCCAGCGCACTTGCTCGGTAATATGTGGGCGCAAAGCTGGGAAAATATCTATGACCTGGTTGCTCCGCCGCAGACACAAACCGCCTATGACCTGACCGCGATCCTGGAAAATGGAGGGTTTGATGCGATCCGGATGGTAAAAACCGGCGAGGCGTTTTTCAGTTCACTCGGGTTTGCGCCGCTGCCGGAAACGTTCTGGACACGCTCGTTATTCGTGAAGCCGGCCGACCGTGACGTCGTGTGCCATGCTTCGGCCTGGGACATCGACGAGCAGGACGACCTGCGCATCAAGATGTGCATCGACGTGAACGCGGAGGACTTCAAGACCATTCACCACGAACTCGGCCACAACTACTATTATCGTGCTTACAAAGGCCAGAGTTACCTCTGGCGCGCCAGCGCCAACGACGGCTTCCACGAAGCGCTAGGAGATACTATTTCCCTGTCCATCACGCCGGAATACCTGGCGCAACTCGGTTTGCTCGACGAGGTGCCGGATGCATCCGGCGACCTTGGCCTGTTGATGAACCAGGCGCTGGAAACCATCGCCTTCCTGCCTTTTGGCCTGCTGGTAGACCAGTGGCGCTGGAAGGTCTTTGCCGGGGAGGTTGGCCCTGACGGGTACAACGACCTGTGGTGGCAACTGCGCGAGCAATACCAGGGCGTTGGCGCACCCAATGATCGACCGGCAGATGCCTTCGATCCGGGCGCCAAGTTTCACGTTCCGGCCAACATGCCTTACACGCGCTATTTCCTGTCCTACATCCTCAATTTCCAGTTCCACCGCGCCCTGTGCGCAATCGCGGGCAACCAGGGTCCGATCCATCGCTGTTCCATTTACGGCAGCAAAGCGGCCGGTGAGCGCCTGAACGCCATGCTGGAGATGGGCAGAAGCCGGCCCTGGCCGGAAGCGCTGGAAGCGCTGACAGGTTCTCCCGAGATGGATGCGACGGCAATCCTGGATTACTTCGCGCCCTTGCAGGCCTGGCTGGACGAGCAGAACGCAGGCCGTCAATGCGGGTGGTAAATCGGCGTCAGAGGTTCCTTTACCTGAGGCGGCCGAGCTTCTGGCCGACCACCACGTCGTCGCCACTCTCGTAATGTTCGATCGAGGAAACAGCGCCGGGAGGCAGCAGCAAAATAACGGTTGAGCCCATGTTGAAGCGGCCCATTTCCTGGCCTTTCTTCAGACTGATATCACGGCGGGACCAGTCACCGCGAGTGATCTTCCTGCCGCGCGGCGGCGTCACCACTCCGGACCAGACGGTCTCCATGCTGGACACCAGCATGGCGCCGACCAGTATCACGGCCATCATCCCGTGGGTGGTTTCGAACAGGCTGATCACGCGTTCGTTGCGGGCAAACAGGTTCGGCACCTGCCGGACGTTATAAGGCGCCACGCTGAACAGGCGTCCCGGCACGTGGATCATGCGCTGCAATTTTCCTTCCAGCGGCATGTGAACCCGGTGGTAGTCGCGTGGCGACAGGTAGATCGTGTGAAAGAAGCCGTTCATGAACTCGGTCGATGCAGGGTCGTTGGCCAGCAATGAGCGTACCGAGTAGGTTTTACCCTTGGCCTGCAGCATGCGGTCGTTGGTGATCCGGCCGCATTGGCTGATCCGCCCGTCACTGGGTGAAACGAACGACCGGGGATCGGGATCGATGGGACGGACGCCGTCAACCAGTTCCCGGGTGAAAAAGGCGTTGAAATGCTCAAATTCGGAAATGTTTTCGATTTTGGCTTCGTTCCATTCCACCCCGACCATGCTGCCGATCAGTGCGATTTGGGTATTTTTCACGGGCGCGAGCCGGATTCGCATGAATGCATGAACCACGCTCGACAGCAGGTGGTGGGGCAACAGGTACTGGATGCCAGCCAATAGCTTTTCGATCAGTCCCATGCAATCACCCGGCGCGCCATTTTTGAATTCATTTGATGCATGTTGCCATTATACTTCGTGGAATGACCATAGCTGAATGCATTGAACGGGTTACTGACCGGCTCGAAACGGCGGGACTCAGCTTCGGCCACGGCACCGATAATCCTGGTGACGAGGCCGCCTGGCTGGTTCTGCACGTGCTCGGGGCAGCGCTTGACGGCAGTTTCCAGGACTGGGGCAGGGCGGTGCCCGCCGCGGCTGAGCGGGAAATTGAACGCCTGCTGGAAGCCCGTTGCCGGACGCGGAGGCCGCTGGCCTACCTGATCGGCAGCGCCTGGTTCGCGGGGCTGGAGTTCGGGGTGAATGAAAATGTCCTGGTGCCGCGCTCGCCGCTGGCTGAACTGATCCTGGACCAATACCGGCCATGGGTCGAACCGGCCAGGGTCGAACGGATGCTGGACATGTGCACGGGAAGCGGATGCATCGCTATCGCCTCGGCCGTGTACCTGCCGCAAACCCGGGTGGACGCGGTTGATATCAGTCGCGAAGCACTCGCGGTCGCCCGTTCGAATGTTGAGCGTCACGGACTGGAAGAGCGGGTTAAACTGATCGAATCGGACCTGTTTCAATCCATTCCTGGCCGCGCCTACCCGTTGATCGTCGCCAATCCACCGTATGTTCCTGCGAACTCGGTTGCCGAGCTGCCTGAAGAATACCGGTCCGAGCCGGGGCTGGGGCTGGCCTCAGGTGCAGACGGACTCGATGCGACGCTGTCCATCCTGCTGGACGCACCGCGATTTCTGGGCGAGGATGGCGTACTGGTCTGCGAAGTCGGGGAAAGCGATGAAAGGCTTTCATCGGCACTGCCCCGGGTGCCGTTTGTGTGGCTGGATTTCCTGCATGGCGGCTCAGGGGTTTTCGTGTTGACAAAAAAGCAATTGGACGAGGCCAGTGACGATGTGGCCCGGTTGATAAAGGAAAGAGGACATGTCGTATAACAGTTTTGGTCACCTGCTGAGGGTCAGCACGTTTGGCGAGAGCCACGGGCCCGCCATTGGCTGCATCATCGACGGTTGCCCGCCCGGGCTGGAGATTACCGCTGAGGAAATTCGCGCCGAGGTCCTGCGGCGCGCGTCGGGTAAAAGCCGCCACACTTCACAACGCCGTGAGCAAGAGGATGTGCAGATCCTGTCCGGCGTGTTTGAAGGCCGGACCACCGGCACTCCGGTCGCGCTGCTGATCGAAAACACCGACGCCCGGTCCAGGGATTACGAAGAGATCAAGCGCCAGTTCAGGCCGGGTCACGCCGATTTCACCTATTGGAAAAAATACGGGATTCGCGATTACCGGGGAGGCGGCCGCTCTTCAGCCCGCGAGACCACGATGCGCGTGGCCGCAGGCGCCGTGGCAAGAAAGTGGCTGAAGGAAACCCTGTCGGTTGAAATCCAGGGTTGGCTGGCCCAGTTGGGCCCGATCCGGACCGATGAAATCATCCAGTGGGAAACCATCGACGATAACCCGTTTTTCTGCCCGGACCCGGACAAGGTGCCGGAACTCGAGGCCTATATGGACAGCCTGCGAAAGTCGGGTGACTCGACCGGCGCCCGGGTCAACGTGGTCGCCCGCAATGTCCCGGCCGGCCTCGGCGCACCGATTTACGCAAAACTCGATGCGGAACTGGCCTCCGCGATGATGAGCATCAACGCGGCCAAGGGCGTGGAGATCGGAGCGGGCTTTGCATGCGTGGCCCAGATGGGTACCGAACACCGGGATGAAATGACCCCGCAGGGGTTTCTGAGCAACCATGCCGGCGGCATCCTGGGGGGTATCTCCAGCGGCCAGGAAGTGATCGTCAGCACGGCGTTCAAACCGACCTCGAGCCTGCGGATTCCCTGCCGCGGACTGGATATCGACGGTAACGAAGTGGAGATCATAACCAAGGGCCGCCACGATCCCTGCGTCGGCATCCGCGCCACCCCGATCGTCGAAGCCATGATGGCCCTGGTTTTAATGGATCACGTGCTGTTACACAAAGCCCAGAACGGCTAACATGCAAGTTCGGAGCCCTATAACAAACTGGAAGATTTTTATATGAGTAAGCCCAGAGTTGCGGTCGTCGGCGCCACCGGCGCCGTTGGTGAAGTCATGCTTTCCATCCTGGCCGAGCGAGGCCACCGCGAGGATCGCGTTACAGCGCTGGCCAGTGAACGGTCAGTTGGCCAGGATGTTGATTTCGGCAACGTGCAATTATCCGTCGAAGACCTGGCGACGTTTGATTTTTCAAACGTTGACTATGCGCTGTTTTCAGCCGGCGGGTCGGTCAGTGAACAATACGCGCCGGAAGCAGCGGCGGCCGGCGCCATCGTAATCGACAACACGTCGGCATTCCGTTACCAGGATGACATCCCACTGGTGGTGCCGGAAGTCAATCCGGAAGCGCTGGAGGGGATCACCCGCGGAGCCATTATTGCCAATCCGAATTGCTCGACCATCCAGATGGTGGTTGCGCTGGCCCCGATTCATCGGGAAGCGGGGATTGCCCGTATCAACGTGGCGACTTACCAGTCGGTATCGGGCGCCGGCCGTCGGGGATTGCAGGAACTGGCCATGCAAACCGCGGCCAGGCTGAACTTCCAGGAACCCGAGGTCAGTAAATTCGCGCAGCCCATCGCGTTCAACGTGCTGCCCCAGATCGATGTCATGCTGGAAAACGGCTACTCGCGCGAGGAAATGAAAATGGTCTGGGAAACACAGAAAATTTTCTCCGATCCGGACATCCGGGTCAGCGCAACAGCGGTCAGGGTCCCGGTTTTCTTCGGACATTCCGAAGCGGTTCATTTCGAAACCCGCGAGGACATCAGCATGGACAGGGTGCGGGAGTTGCTCGAACAGGCGCCCGGTGTGAAAATGCTGGAGGGCGTGGATATGATCCATCCTACCGCGGTTACCCATGCGGCCGGTAAAGACCCGGTCTTCGTGGGGCGTTTGCGGCGGGATATCAGTCATCCGCGCGGGATTTGTATGTGGGTGGTAGCCGATAATATCCGCAAGGGCGCCGCACTGAATGCAATTCAGATCATGGACTTGCTTGAGCAAACTAAACTAAAATCTGCGTAGAACCCGGGAATTCAACCCGGTTCTGCTTAATCGTCAGGGAATGACGGAGGGACTCATGAAGATCAAAAAACGCATTACCGCGGCTTCCTTGTTGGCGGCAGCCTCACTCACTTTCAGTCCCTCGGCATGGTCACTGGGGCTTGGAGACGTCACGGTCGAGTCCTTTCTGAACCAGCCCCTGCAAGTCAAAATTGACCTGATCAGCCGGGAAACAGATGATTTGACGTCGATCACGGCCAGGCTGGCATCTGCAGAAGATTACGCGATGATCGGGGCCAGCCTGGAGTCCGTTCCGGTCCCCATCCGTTTCTCGGTAGAAGACATCGACGGTGATGCCTACATTCTGGGCACCAGCAGCCTGCCCATCGGGGAACCGGTGGTCCGGTTGATTGTTGAAGTCAGCTGGTCGAGTGGGCGGCTGTTGCGTGAGTACACCGTTTTCCTGGATCCACCGGCATTCAGCGAGCAGGCGCCGATACCCCGGATCAATAAACGCAGCGTCCCGGCACCGGCCGTTGCCCCGGCAACTGTTCAGCCCGTCGAAAAACCGTCTCCCACCAGTGGCGAAGCGCCGAGTGCAACAACGGATGATGCAAAACCTGCGCCCGAGCCGGTTGCCGCCAGGGTGCCTGTTGACGGCGAATACGGGCCGGTCAGTAACGGCGAAACACTGTGGGGAATTGCATCGAACTGGGCGCGCGGAACCGATCTGAACATCAACCAGGTCATGATCGCCATACAGCGTGAAAATCCCCAGGCGTTCCTGAAAGACAATATCAACCTGTTGAAACGCGGTGCCATTTTGCGGATGCCGAGGGTGGAAGATGTCCGCGCGATATCTGCCGCAGCGGCCATCAATGCCGTTGCAGAACAACAGGATGAATTCCGTGGCAATGCCCCGGCCGCTTCGGCGGTCAGCCCGGCAACGCCATTGCTGGCGGAAGAAGTCGCGATTGCTGAATCCGAAGAAATCGGGCAGGAGATTGATGAAACGCCTCCGGAGAGCGAGGCCCAAGAAGCTGAAGTTATCGCCGAAGAAACGACCTCCGGGGAAACTGAGTTGGTTCCGCAGCTTGAACTGGTTCCGCCTTCGGCAGAAAGCGAGCTGGACAGCGCCTATGGTTTTGAAGAATCCGAAGACAGCAGCGTGGACGCGTCGGTCGCAGTTTCCACCCTGCGTGAAGACCTCGCGCGAACCGAAGAGGAACTGATCACTCAGCAGCAGCAGAACGAATACCTGGCTGAACGGATCAAGGAACTGGAGTCACAGCTGGCCTCCGCCGAGGAGGGTAATGTTGAAGCCCCCAACATGGCCAACATGGAAGAGCGCCTGCGCCAGCAACGCCTGGCCGAGACGGCAGCGGCCAAAGAGCAGAGCGCACCCTGGTACAGCGGGATTTACGGCTGGTTGATCGGGTTGCTGGTTCTCATCGCCGCAGTTGCCGGTTGGTTTTTCAGCCGCCGTGGTGCAGGGGACGCATTTGCCACCGGCGCCGAGGACCAGCAGTTACGCGAAATCAAGGATGAGGCTGAAGAAGTGCTGCGCGTCCTTAAAGATTCCGACGAGCCGGGCTCGACGGCTGTCAGCGCCGAAGACAGTGCCACCGACAGCAATGAAGCAGCACCGGAGTCCGGCAAGCCTGCGAAACCGCAGCGTGATGCCGGAAAATTCGGCGGCGGTGACCGGGAAGCCAGGGTGCTGGATGAAGAAAGCTCGGATCCCGAGATCCAGCTCGACCTGGCCCGTGCTTACATTTCCATGGGTGACAAGGAAGCAGCCCGCGTGATTCTCGAGGAAGTCGGGAACAACGGCAACGAGGAACAGCGGAAAGAAGCAACAAAGATGCTGAGCCTCATCACGTGAAAGGACGGCTAACCGCCCGGTGAAGCGATTTGCCATTGGGCTTGAGTACGATGGGAGCGAGTTCCTGGGCTGGCAGATACAACGCCAGGAACCTACTGTTCAGGGTTGCATCGAGCAGGCCCTGGCAGTCGTGGCGGACCACGAAGGCCGTGTAACCTGCTGCGGCAGGACGGATACCGGGGTTCACGCACTTTGCCAGGTCGCCCATTTCGATACCTCCGCCGAACGTGACGAACGTTCCTGGATACTGGGGTTGAACAGCAATTTACCCCGCGGCATCAGTGTGCTGTGGATCCGGGAAGTCGATGAATCATTCCACGCGCGTTTCAGCGCGTTTTCGCGCACCTACCGTTACCTGATTCTAAATCGATGGGTTCGCCCGGCTTTGGATGCCCGGCGAATGAGTTGGTGTCGTGCCCCGCTTGACGCTGATAAGATGCATGTGGCGGCCCAGGCTTTGCTGGGCGAGCATGATTTCACATCATTCAGGGCGCGGGCCTGCCAGGCCAGGCATGCCGTGCGGGAAATCCAGCAAATATCGGTCCAGAGGAGCGATGAGCTTGTCACGCTGGAGGTGACGGCCAACGGTTTCCTGTATCACATGGTCAGGAATATCGCTGGAAGCCTGATCCGCGTGGGGCTTGGTGAGGAAAGCGTGGCCTGGGTGAAAAAAGTGCTGGAGAACATGGACCGGACGACAGCGGCGCCGACGGCACCGCCGGAAGGCTTGTATTTTGTCGGCGCCCGCTACCCGGAAACCTATGATTTGCCGGTGACCGTCCCGGCATTTTCCCGCGGCTGGAACCTGTCTTGAGGGATAATCGCGTTAAAATCGCCGATTCAGTTTGAAATGAATAATCATGAATTCGGGTCCGCACTGGTGGTATATGCGGGTTAAAATCAAAATTTGTGGCATGACCAGGGGCCGGGACGTGTCTGCAGCAGTGCAGGCCGGGGCTGATGCGCTGGGGTTTGTGTTCGCTCCACGCAGTAAACGCGTGCTGGACTCCGACCGTGCCGCCGAACTGGTTGCCGCCGTGCCGGCGTTTGTTTCCCGTGTCGGATTGTTCATGGACCAGGATTTCGAGTCGGTGGCCGCCATTCTCGACCAGGTACCGCTGAACCTGCTCCAGTTTCACGGTGCGGAAGACGCCGCGTTCTGCAGGCAGTTTGGGTTACCGTATATCAAGGCGGTCAGCATGGTTGCGGGCGATGCGGTTACCCGGGCCGCTGAGGAATTCGGGGACGCAGCGGCCCTCCTGCTGGACAGTCATTCCAGCGGCGGTGTGGGCGGCACCGGGAAGGTTTTTGACTGGTCCCTGGTTCCGGAATGCGCCTTGCCCCTGGTGCTGGCCGGTGGGCTGACGCCCGGCAATGTTAGGCGGGCGGTAGAACAGGTCAGGCCATGGGCCGTGGACGTTTCCAGCGGCGTGGAAAGCGCCCCGGGAATAAAGAGTGAAGCATTGATGCAGGAATTTATCAAAGAGGCAAAGTGTGATTATTGATCCAGAAGTTAAAAGCCGGCCGTCTTACGAGCCCGATGAATCAGGTCATTTTGGACCGTATGGCGGAACCTACGTTTCCGAAACGCTGATCCATGCGCACGAGGAACTGAAGGAAGCCTATTTTCGCTGGCGCAGCGACGATGAATTCATGGCTCGGCTGGATGCGGACCTTGCCCACTACGTCGGGCGGCCTTCTCCGATCTACTTCGCCAAACGCCTGACCGAAGTGGCGGGCGGGGCGCGCATCATGCTCAAGCGCGAAGACCTGAACCACACGGGCGCACACAAGATCAACAATACCGTCGGCCAGGCCCTGCTCGCGGATTACATGGGCAAAACGCGGATCATCGCGGAAACCGGCGCGGGACAACATGGCGTGGCCTCGGCCACCGTGGCCGCGCGAATGGGCAAATCCTGCGTGGTTTACATGGGTGAGGTCGATATTCGCCGGCAAGCCATCAACGTCTTCCGGATGAAATTGCTGGGCGCTGAGGTTCGCGCCGTGACATCAGGTTCCAAAACCCTGAAAGACGCACTGAACGAGGCCATGAGGGATTGGGTTACCAACGTGGACGACACGTTTTACATTATCGGCACCGTGGCAGGCGCGCACCCTTACCCGGTCATGGTGCGGGATTTCAATGCCGTGGTCGGCCGGGAAGCACGGCGCCAGATGCTCGAACAATACGACACGCTGCCGGACGTGCTGGTAGCCTGCGTGGGCGGCGGCTCCAATGCGCTCGGCTTGTTCCATCCCTTTATCGGCGATGCGGATGTTCGAATGGTGGGCGTGGAAGCGGCCGGGCACGGTTTGCATACCGGGCAGCATGCCGCTTCATTGTGCGCCGGGCGCCCCGGCGTGCTGCACGGCTGCCGGACCTACCTGATGGATGATGACGCCGGCCAGATCGTGCACACGCATTCGGTTTCAGCCGGTCTGGACTACCCGGGTGTCGGGCCCGAACATGCCTGGCTGAAAGACACCGGACGGGCTGAATACGTGGGAATCACCGATGATGAAGCGATGGCGGCTTTCCATCAGCTGACCCGGCTCGAAGGTATTATGCCGGCGCTGGAAAGCAGCCACGCGGTGGCGCATGGCATGAAGCTCGCTGCCGAAATGCGGCCGGACCAGGTGGTACTCATCAACCTCTCGGGGCGAGGTGACAAGGACGTTCAGACGGTGGCCGAACTGGAGGGCATCACGCTGTGAGCAACAGGATAGACAGCCGCTTTGAGGCGCTCAGGAAGTCGAACCGGTCAGCGCTGATTCCATTCATGACCGCCGGCGATCCGGATCCGTCCTGGACCGCCGCCATCATGCATGCACTGGTCAGTTCAGGCGCCGACCTGCTTGAGCTTGGTATTCCCTTTTCCGATCCGGCGGCTGACGGCCCGGTTATCCAGGCCGCCAGTGAGCGGGCCATTGCACGTGGTGTCAGCCTGAAGGGGATTCTGGCGATGATCGCCTCATTCAGGGAAAAGGACACGGACACACCGGTGGTCCTGATGGGCTATCTGAACCCGATCGAACGCTATGGGCATGCCGAGTTTGCGGCTGATGCCGCCAAAGCCGGGGTCGACGGCATCCTGATGGTGGACTGCCCGCCGGAAGAAATGGTGCACCTGAGAGGCGAACTGGACACCCATGGCATCTACCCGATTTGCCTGGTGGCGCCGACCACGACGCCGGAACGGATGGAGCGAATTGCGCGGCAGGCCCGGGGTTACATTTATTACGTGTCGTTCAAGGGAATAACCGGGGCCAGACCGGCTCGAGCAAGCAAGCCTGGCGGAGCCGGTCGCGGAAATCCGTTCGCACACCGGATTACCCCTGGCCGTGGGTTTTGGCATCAAGGGACCGGAAAGCGCAGCTGCCGTTTCCGGAGTGGCCGACGGTGTCGTGATCGGCAGCGCCCTGGTTGAACGTTTGGCGGGCGCCGGATCGGAATCTGAAGCGTGCCGTCGCGTTAGCGACTTTCTTGCACCTGTCCGTGCGGCAATGGACAATAGCCGGATATGAGCTGGTTCCAGAAATTGATGCCTGCACGAATCCGGACGGAGGGCGGCAGTAAGCGCAATGTCCCGGAAGGTCTGTGGACCAAGTGCGCTTCCTGCGCCGCCGTGTTGTACCGGCCGGAGCTTGAACGCAATCTTGCGGTCTGTCCCAAGTGCAACCACCACATGTACATCAAGGCGCGGACCCGGCTGGAATTGTTCCTCGACCCGGGCGAGAACCGCGAAATCGCGGGGCGCCTGGAGTCTGTCGACCCGCTGAAGTTCCGCGACAGCAAAAAGTACCGCGACCGCCTGGCCGCAGCGCAGAAAGCCACGGGTGAGAAAGACGCGCTGGTTGCGCTTTCCGGAAAACTGGACGGCCGGGAAGTAGTCGCCTGTGCTTTCGAGTTCCATTTTCTGGGTGGTTCCATGGGCTCGGTCGTCGGTGAAAAATTTGCCAGGGCCGGTCAGGAGTCCATCCGTTTACGTGCGCCGCTGGTGTGTTTCAGCGCTACCGGCGGGGCACGAATGCAGGAAGGTTTGCTGTCGCTCATGCAAATGGCCAAAACCAGCGCGGTGCTGGGCCGGATGGCCGAAGAAGGCATCCCCTATATCTCTGTTCTGACCCATCCGACCACTGGCGGTGTTTCCGCCAGCCTGGGCATGCTGGGCGACGTCAATATCGCGGAACCCAGTGCGTTGATCGGGTTCGCGGGGCCGCGCGTTATCGAACAAACCGTGCGGGAAAAACTGCCGGAAGGGTTCCAGAGAAGCGAGTTTCTGCTGGAAAAGGGCGCCGTGGACATGATTGTCGACCGCCGGCAAATGCGGGAGGAGATTTCGTCCTTGCTGAAGCTGTTGACCGGGGGCAGAAGGCCCCGGTTGGTCGCCGGCGAGCTTGTTACCTCCTGAGCCGCCACGCGGATCGGGGTTTCCGTTTGCTGCCCAAAAAATTATCCGACTGCCTGGAATTACTCGAACGCAGACATTCCAGCACCATTGACCTCGGCCTGGAGCGTTGCGGCGAAGTCTGGCGCCGCATGGGTTCTCCGCAACCTGCGCCAAGGATTTTCACGGTGGCAGGAACCAACGGAAAAGGGTCAACGGTTGCCACCCTTGGCGCCTTGCTGGGAGCGTTGGGCCAGCGTTACGGATCCTACACCAGCCCGCACCTGGTCGATTTCAACGAACGTATACGGGTCGATGGTAAAGCCGTTTCCGACGAAGCTTTACTGCAGGCCTTCGAAGAGGTGGAAAAAGCGCGAGGCGAAATCAGCCTGACTTACTTCGAATTCGGCACGCTCGCGGCAATCTCGATCCTGTCGCGGGCCGGCCTTGATGTTGCCGTGATGGAAATTGGACTCGGCGGCCGCCTGGACGCGGTGAACCTGCTGGACGCTGATTGTGCGGTGATTACGCCCATCGGGCTCGATCACCAGGCCTGGCTCGGTGACGACCTGGAAAGCATAGGGCGGGAAAAGGCCGGCATCATCCGCCCGGGCCGCCCGGTCATCAGCGGGGAGTGCGATCCGCCTTCCAGCATCGTTGATACTGCGCGGGCCCTCGCCGCCCCGCTGAAACGGCTGGGCAGGGATTTCACCATCGAGCGGCGGAATGACAGGGTCCGCCTGGTTGTGGACGGGACCGCACTGGAACTGCCGCTCCCGGTTCTTGGCGGGCCGCACCAGCTGAACAATATGGCTACATCGCTGGCCGCTTTACTGGAACTGTACCCCGAAGCCGCGGATGACGCCGGAGCGCTGGCCCGCGGCATCCGGGCTGTTTCGCTGCGCGGGCGGTTCGAGCGCATCTCGCAGCGGCCGGCCATCTGGGTAGACGTGGGGCATAACCCGATGGCCGCAGCAGCGGTGGCGGTTGCACTTGCCGGGGCCGTGGAAAATGAAAAAATCAAACACTGCCGCTGTGTGATCGGCATGCTGATCGACAAGGATGCCGATAGCGTCGCCGTTGAAATGAACTCCGTAGTGGATTCCTGGTACTGTGCCGGCCTGGAAGGCGAGAGGGGGCAGTCCGGTGCGGCGCTGGCCCGGCGGCTGCAAAACGCCGCCAAACCACTCGATATCCGGATTTTCGGGCGGGTCACGCAGGCGCTGGAGTCTGCAATTTCCGACTCCGGTCCGGATGACGGCATCCTGGTGTTTGGTTCCTTCCTCACCGCAACGGAAGCCTTGCTCTACTGGCGGTCGAGGAATCAGGACACATGACTCCTGATGCTGTTAAAATCTTTTCACTTCAGACAGGTAAGCAGTAATGGATACAGCCCTCAAGCAAAGACTGGTTGGCGCCAGTGTGCTGATCGCGCTCGCGGTTATTGTTCTGCCCATGCTGCTGGGTGGGCGTCCTGACGGTGATGTACAGGAAACGCAAAAGATCGAATTGCCTTCCCACCCTGCCGAACTGGATTTTGAAACGCGGAGATACCCTGTTGGGGAAATTCCTCCCTCACGCAGCCCGAAAAACGAGCCATCGCCTGCCAAAGCATTGCCGACTCCAAGCCCGGCGTCCGGGGTGGTAACGCACAGTGAGCAGGACGAAACTCCCGGGGACACGCCAGATGAAACCGCGCAGGCCGAATCCCCCGATGAACCACAGGTCACGCCTGGGCAGGACCCGGAGGAAATCGCTGTGAATCCGGCCCCGGAGGAGGCGCCGTCGAAAGTTGTGATTGCGCCCCTGGCTGCCCCCGCGGAGAAAACCGAGGAAGCGGGCCGTTACGTCGTGCAGGTGGCCAGTTTTGGCGCGCTCGACAATGCGAATCGCCTGGCGGGGACGCTGCGTGGCTATGGCTATCCCGTGCTGCTTGATTCGGTCAAGTCCGATGTCGGTACCCTGCACCGCGTTCGCGTCGGCCCTTACGCCACCGAGGCGGAGGCAAACGGAACCATCGGCCGGCTCCAGGCGCAGGTCAAGAATATCAAGCCGCGCGTGATGGATTTACAGCCGGAAAAAACCGCGCAGGTCGCCCAACCGTCGGATCCGTTGGGGCGCTGGGTTGTGCAGGTGGGCAGTTTTTCAAACGACGAAAACGCCGATAATCTGGTCGCCCGTCTCAGGCTGGAATCGCTGAGCGCCTACAAGGAAGAAATCAGGAAGTCCGGTTCGGTGGTTTTCCGGGTTCGCGTGGGACCGTTTCTCGAGCGGGAGGAAGCGATCAAGGCGGATAAAAAGATCGTGGAACGCCTGTCCATCGAAGGCGTGGTCATGAGTGCCGACTAGAAGGAGTGCAATGAAGTGAGTTGGCCGGATTATGCGATCCTGGCGGTCATTGCGATATCAGTCCTGGTGGGCGCGCTTCGCGGGTTCATAAGGGAAGTGTTTTCCCTGCTCGTGTGGTCGGCGGCTTTCCTGGTGGCCTACTACTTTGCCGGAGATGTGGCTGCGATGATGGAAGATTCCGTCACCCTGCCGTCGGCGCGCACGGCGATGGGATTTACCGGCTTGTTCGTCGCAGTGTTACTGGTGGGCGGACTGATAAACTACCTGCTGGGCCGGCTGGTGGTAACCACCGGATTGAGTGGAACCGACCGCCTGCTCGGTGGCGTGTTCGGGGCGGCCCGGGGATTGGCGCTGATCGTGGCAGTCCTGCTCGTGGCAGGATTCACACCCATCCCGGCGGACCCCTGGTGGAAGGAGTCACAAAGCATTCAACGCCTGATGCCACTGGTGGACTGGGCAGCAGAATTTCTACCGGAGCAGGTTGTTGAGCACCTGGATTTTGAGCCGCAAGAGGAAAATGCCGCAAAGCCCGACAGCGATCAGGCCCCGGAGGATGCTTAGCATGTTAGAATCCGGCACAAATCAAAACCAGCCGAATGAACAGGGTCAGGCACCATGTGTGGAATCATAGGAATTGTCGGGACATCCACAGTTGCTCCGGCGTTGTATGACGCATTAACCATCCTGCAACACCGCGGGCAGGATGCCGCCGGAATAGCGACATTGAACGGTTCCCAGATCAACCTGCACAAAGACTGCGGACTGGTCAGGGACGTCTTCGAGGACAAGCACATGGCTTTGCTGACCGGCCGGGCAGGGATCGGACACGTCCGTTATCCGACCGCCGGCAGGGATGATTCGTCCGAAGCGCAGCCCTTCTATGTCAATTCACCTTACGGGCTTGCCCTGGGTCACAACGGCAACCTGATTAACACCGAGGAACTCACCCAGCAACTGTTTGACAGCGACCGGAGGCACCTGAATACCCGCTCGGACTCAGAGTTGCTGCTCAACGTGTTGGCGCACGAACTGCAAAACCAGAACCCGCCAAGGCTCGAGCCCGCGCATATTTTTGCCGCGGTGGACGCAGTCTACAGGCGGTGTAAAGGCGCGTTCTCGACCATCGCACTGATCTGCGGCCATGGGGTGCTGGGTTTTCGTGATCCCTACGGTATCCGGCCAATGGTGCTCGGGTTCCGCGAGACCAAGAAAGGCACGGAGTACGCGCTGGCATCGGAAAGCGTGGCACTGGACGTGATTGGTTTCACACTGATGCGCGATGTCAAACCGGGCGAGTCGGTGTTCATCAACCTGGAAGGGCAACTGTATTCACACGTCAGCGAACTGCAAAAGGAATTGTCTCCGTGTATTTTCGAGTATGTCTATTTCGCACGGCCGGATTCCCTGCTCGACGACATTTCCGTTTACAAGGCGCGCCTGCGCATGGGGCAGGCCCTGGCACGGAAAATTCTGCGTGAACGCCCGGACCACGATATCGACGTGGTAATCCCGGTCCCGGATACCAGCCGGACGGCCGCACTGCCGCTGGCGTTTGACCTGGATGTCAAATATCGCGAAGGTTTCATCAAGAATCGCTATATCGGGCGTACCTTCATCATGCCTGGTCAGAAAATGCGCAAGAAGTCCGTGCGGCATAAACTCAACGCCATAGACCTGGAGTTCCGCAAGAAGAATGTATTGATCGTGGACGACTCCATTGTCCGCGGAACCACGTCGAAAAAGATCATCCAGATGGCCAGGGAAGCAGGCGCCAGGAAAGTATATTTTGCATCGGCTTCGCCCCCGGTGCGCTATCCAAACATATACGGCATCGACATGCCGGCGCAGGATGAACTCATTGCGGCTGGCTGCACCGAGCTCGAGATACAGCAGGAACTCGGCGCCGACTGGCTCATCTACCAGGATTTACCCGACTTGATCACGGCCTGCCGAGAGGGTAACGAGTCAATCCAGCAATTTGACACCTCGTGTTTTTCCGGTGAGTACATTACCGGCGTGGAAGAAGGGTATTTTGACAAATTGAAAGCACTGCGTTCGGACAAGGCCAAAAAGAAGCGCCGGACCAAAAGCCAGCTGCAGCTGGCGGTCTGAATGGTCATGGACTACACCACGCGCAGGGAACCCATCGACAAGGTCGATACCGCCTGGCTGCGGATGGAGCAGCCGACCAACCTGATGATGATCACCGGCGTCGTCACGCTGGAAGGCCCCCTCGACTACAGGCAGCTGCTCGAGACCATTGAAACGCGCTGGCTCGCATTCAGACGGTTTCGTCAAAAGGCCGTGAAGCGTCCACGCGGGGCCGAGTGGGTCACCGATGAGGATTTCGAAATTCATGCCCATGTGCGCCGCGTCGCGCTGCCTGGCAAGGCCGACCAGGCGGAACTCGAGGAGTTTGTCAGCGACCTGGCCAGCACGGCGCTGGACCCGTCGCGCCCACTCTGGCAATTTCACTACGTTGAAAACTACATCGGCGGCCCGGTGATTGTTCAGAGAATTCATCATTGTTACGCCGATGGCATTGCCCTGGTGCAGGTTTTTCTTTCGCTCACCGACAAGTCAGCGGAGCCGTCGCCGGCTGCCCGGGACCCGGACAAATGGCGCTCCCGGCAGGTCGAGAAGTCTTCGGTGTTCCGGCGCCTGATGGAACCGGCCAGGGACAGTCTTGACCAGGCACTGCTCTGGTCCCGAAAGCTGGCCGGCGAGGGTGTCCGCGTATTGCAGGAGCGTGACAGGGCGGCGCACTACGCGGATGAAGCCGCAGGCCTGGCCCGTGAACTCGTGAATTCTCTGAGTTTGCCACCCGACCCGAAAACCCTGTTCAAGGGAAGGCTGGGGGCACGAAAGCGTGTTGCCTGGGCAGAGCCCCTGCCATTGGCAGAAGTCAAATCGCTGAGCAAGGTGTTGGGTTGCACGGTCAACGACCTGTTGATTTCAGCCGTTACCGGTTCATTGAACAGTTACCTGGTGGCCAAGGGCGAACAGCCTGCTGCCGACACCGAGATTCGCGCGACTGTTCCGGTCAATCTCAGGCCGCTGGAGCATGCCAAAGAACTGGGCAACCATTTTGGCCTGGTTTTCCTGAGCCTCCCGGTCGGGGAGAGAAATCCCCTGTTGCGCGTGCGTCGCATTACTGAACGGATGAACGAACTGAAAAGCGGCAGGCAGGCAACCGTTTCTTTCGGGTTGCTGGCCGCGCTGGGAATGGGTCCGTCGGTTCTACAGAAACCGGCGCTCGACATCCTGAGCGAAAAAGCCACCACGGTCCTGACCAACGTGCCCGGTCCACAGCAGCCGCTGTACCTGGCGGGAAAACGCGTCAAGGATATGATGTTCTGGGTGCCGCAGAATGGCGGCATCGGGATGGGCATCAGCATTTTCAGCTATGACGGCCAGGTGTTTTTCGGGGTCATCACGGACCGCAAACTGGTGCCGGAACCTCATGAAATCATCGAGAGGTTCAAGCCCGAATTCGAAAAGCTGGTCTGCCTGAGCCTGATGATACCGGTTAACGAACCGGATTCACCAGGGCTAGCGGAAGAACTTCTGAGGCGTTAACTCCTTAACGCGACTGGCGCCGCCAGCAGTCGACAATATGCTCGACATCGACATCCTCGGGGCCATTTTTCCACATGCCGGCGTATTCAATGCTCTGTGCATTGGGCGGCGGATTGGGCATGGTGACCCGGAACCGTACCGGCATCGGCACGCCTTCACCGGTGGCAATCGCCTCACCCTGGGCCAGTGAAGTCAGCGCCTCGAGGATTCCGCGTGCCGCGTCGGGCACCAGTGCGCGCACGTATTCCTGGTCATCGGGGTTGGTGATACGCAGGCAGATAAAAGTGCTGCACTGGGCCAGCACGGTTTCCGACAGTTCATTCGGCCGCTGGCTGACGACGCACAGGCCGACCGCGTATTTACGACCGGCTTTCGCAATGCGTTCAAAACTGCGCCGGGCGCCCTTGTGGCCACCGACACGGTCCCTGGGAATGTACGAGTGGGCTTCCTCGGCCACCACGAAAATCGGGAATTCGCGGCAGCGGGGGTTCCAGTAATTGAATTCAAACGCCAGGCGGCCGATCTGGGCGGTAACCGTGCCGTGCAGGTCGAATGGAATGGAACTGAGGTCCAGTACCGTCACTTTCGCGTTCTGGTCGCCCAGTCCGACGAAATCCCGCAACAAGCCGGCCAGTGAATCAGATGAAGTCCGTTTTTTCGGGTTCAGCAGGAAGTCGTAACGGGTGTCGTTGAGGCGGCTTTGCAATTTCACCAGCAACTGGTCGAATTTTCCGGTCAGTGCAGTTTTTGTCTTGCCGAAGTCAGCCGTGGTCTCATTGGCAAACTTGAAACGGGCGACCAGGTCTTCCATCGAGAAAAAAATCGGTGAGTCGACGGTGATATGGCCGAGGTCGAGATGCTTGTTGGCCTCCCTTTTCAGTTCGAGCAGTGAGCCCCGGAGGTAGGCTATCTGGACCGAAGCATTCGGGTCGTCAGGATCGATCAACAACTCGATGAGTTCTTCATAGGTCAGCAACCAGTAAGGAATCTCCAGGTCCCTGGCCTTGATGCAGCGAACCTTGGATTCCGGGAACGGTGGCCTGGTGCTGTCATCCCAGTCCTTGGTTCCATACTCGCCATGCAAGTCCAGGATGATCACGTGCGCGTTCGGCATGGACTTGAGGGTAGACTGGATAAAACTGGTCACCGACCAGGATTTACCGGAACCCGATTGTCCCAGGATGGCCGCGTGTCGCCCGAAGAAGGCGTCCGGATCGATATAAACATCGACCGTATCGAAGGCGCTGAGTTTGCCGACCTTGAAATCGGCCGCACTGTACTTGGAAAACAGTACTTCCAGCGTGGAAGCGGTAACCATGTGTAACTCGGCGCCGGTGGTCGGAAAATGCGCGACGCCGCGCTCAAATCCACCTTTCGCAGTAATTTCGCCAAGCGGGTTGACCCGCAGCATGCGCACCAACTGGCCTTCCGGATCCACTTCCTGCCACATGCTTTCCACGATGACGATCACGTAAGTGCCCGTTTGCCGCACCATCAGGTAGGAGCCGATCTGGCCGATCCTGATCTCGACATCATCAATGGTTACTTCGGGTACGAAGCCTTCGTCTTCAGAGATCAATTGGGCAACAAAATCAGCCCCGTTGGCTTCAATGAGGTGGCCGATGAGAGTGTTTTTCTCGCTAATCATGATACATCCCTGTTAATATCCAAACTAAATCTATGATAAATCGAGTGTTTTGTAAAGGATTTCCGCCTACTTTGAAGATTTACTCCAATTCCGCAAGCGCCGCCTCGACGTCCAGTTTCTCCATGGCGTCAAGTGGCTCCAGCTCCGACGCCGTTTCATAGCATTCGGCAACCTGGTCCAGCTTGCGTTCTCCATAAAGCAGGTACAGACCGTTACCGTATTCAATGTGTGCGATCGGTGCTCGCGGCGTGATCTCCAGGGCAAGCCTGAAATGCTCCAGTGCCTTTGATTCACTCGCGCCATAGGTGACTCCGCCAATCAGTTTGCCGATCTTGTCGATGATTTCAGCGTGGTACATGGCCATCGCCGTGTGCGCCTCTGCATGCTTTGGTTGTAGCGCGAGCGCCTGCTGCAGGCTGTTCAGAATCTTTCCGCCGACACCTTGCTTCAGTGCCTTGACGATCGAGATGCTCTGGCTGTAACGGCCCAGGTTGAATGCATGAAAATAGTGCGCGTTGGGATCATCCGGAAACCGGGCAATCGCCTTTTCCGCCCGGGCAATGGCCGACTTGAAACAGTCGGACTGGCGTTTGGGGTCAGGTTCAAGATAGGTTGCGTAAATCCCGGTAGCCTTGTTGGCTACCGCGTGTCCGGCCGGGCCGAATGCATCCGCCAGTTCGACCGCCTTTTGAAAGTCCCCTCGATGAAAACACCGCCAGGCTTCCTGCAAGTCCTTGTCTTCGGGGAACGGCTCCTTGTCACCGCGGTGCAAATCTGCCCAGGCGCCTTTGAGTTTTGTTCCCGGGTAACGGAAGCCGGAGTTGTCGTGAGGAAAGCTTTTCCATTTATGCATATTAGTGTGATTGCTCTAATTTCGGTTTCTACAATGGGACCGTAAATTCACAAAAGCACCCTGAAAGGAGGATGTCATGGTTAAGAAACTAAAGAAGAAAGTACAACGTAAACCGGTTGCCCGCAAGGCTGAAAACCCGGTTGTAGAAT
The DNA here is from genome assembly GCA_963766195.1 of uncultured Gammaproteobacteria bacterium. Lineage (GTDB taxonomy): Bacteria > Pseudomonadota > Gammaproteobacteria > Xanthomonadales > SZUA-36 > JAHEFT01. The sequence continues at coordinate 43,888 of CAVXYY010000012.1, read as the reverse complement.
CTGCGCGGGATATCTGGCTGGCCGGACTCGGTGCATTCAGTGTCGCGCAACAGGAAGGCGAGAAAATTCTCGACGAAGGCAACAAGTTCTTTGACAAGCTGGTCAAGGAAGGCAGCAAGGTCGAGAAACGGACACGGAAAGACGTTGAAGGCGCATTTGAAGACATTCGCGGTGAATTCGAAACCCGCGTCAAGGATTTTCGCGGCGAAATCGAATCCCGTGTAAAAGATATCAGCGGCGAACTTAAAACCCGCGTTAAGGATATGAGTGGAGATATTGATTCACGGTTCGACGTCGTTCGTAACCAGGCGGAAACCGTCCGCAAACAGACCAGTGACAATTGGGACAAGCTGGAAAATATTTTCGACGAGCGAGTGAGCCGCGTTTTGTCACGCCTTGGTCTGCCGACCCAGGATGACCAGGACAAGTTGTCGAAGCGCGTTCAGGAGCTTTCCCGCAAGCTTGCGGAACTTGACAAGAAAGTGAATCCCGGCAAACCGAAAGCCGCTGCTGTTAAAGCTGCGCCCAAGAAAGCCGTAGCCAAGAAAGCCGTAGCCAAGAAGGCCGTAGCCAAGAAGGCCGTAGCCAAGAAGGCCGTGGCCAAGAAGGCCGTAGCCAAGAAGGCCGTAGCCAAGAAGGCCGTAGCCAAGAAGGCCGCACCCAAGAAATTGGCGCGCAAGAAAGCGGCCGTGAAAAAAACCGCTCCCCAGAAACTGGCGGTGAAGGCTCCGGTCGCCAAGGTGGTTGCTCCGGCGGCCGTGACACCGACGACTGAAAAGAAAGCAGAAACTGCGGCAGCCCCGACGGCAGCCTGAGTTTCCAATCAAGGTTCTGCCCCGTCCCGGAGTGGACGGGACAGTTCATATCAGGACCCCCCTGATATCTCTTTTAAGGCCGGCACCCCGCCGGCCTCTTTTTTTAAAGGAACCTGCGGTCAATCATGCAACAGGTATTGGTAAGCGAGTTCCTTGAACTGGCTTCGCTCCGGCTCCCGCAGATGGGGGGTCAGGATCGAAAGCGCTCGTGCAATGGCCCGGGTCTGGATTGAGCTGTCCTCCATTCCATCCGGGTCGAACATCTCCGAAAAGGGAATCCAGTACGTCAGTGACATCAGAATGCCATCCACCAACATTTCTTTTTGCAGGCTGTCGATAGTCATGACGCCGGTTTGTTCCAGGCCGGTTATGGAATTCCAGGCTGATTGACGTTCACGTTTCAGCAGTCCACGCATGGCCCGGTCCAGGTTGGGGATCCGGGCAGTAAGGTCCGACAGGTTGCGGTAAAGGAAACGGAACTCACCCTTGAGTTCGAAACTCAGGTGAAGCTGGAACCAGAGGTCTTCGGCGTGTTGCAGCAGTTGTTCCGGTATTTCGACCAGGGGTTGAAAGCGCGCCAGGAAGCGTTTGAATAACTCGATAACGATATCGTCCTTGCTTCGGAAATGGTAATACAGGTTGCCCGGGCTGATGTCGGCTTCATCGGCAATGTGGTTGGTCGTGACATGCGGCTCTCCATACAGGTTGAACAGCTCCAGGCTGGTGGACAGGATCAATTCCCGGGTGTCGCGCTTCGCCATGTTGCAGCCCGCCCCGGCGGGTCAGAATTTGCCGCCGAGTTTTTTGATCAGATTCGACGTACTGGCTGCGGGCCGCTTCACGTGAAGTGCCTTTCAGTTTCTCCCAGGCTTCGAATTTCGCAGAACCGACGAAATCGAAAAACCCGGGCTTTGCGCCGGTCACATCACCCGCTGAGCCCTGCTTGTACAAGGCATAGAGTTTCAGCATGGTCTGGTCATCCGGCCTTTGTGGCAGGGACTTGGCCGCGCTGGCAGCCGCTTCGAACTCGTCTTTCGCGGTATTCATGTCATGTTTCTCCCGCTTGATTTCAGCCATCACCCGATTCCGGATGTTCTGATATGATCGTATCATCTCAAGGATTCTGGAGCTAAACCACATGAGTTATTTCGTAACGGGTGGAACCGGTTTTATCGGCCACAATTTGATCAGCCTATTGCTTAAACGCCGCGGAAAGGTTTACGTCCTTGTGCGCAAGGATTCGATGGAAAAGCTGGAACGGCTGAAATCCCGTTGGGGCAATGCCGCCGCTAAAATCGTTCCCGTTACCGGTGATCTGACCAAGCCCTTCCTGGGCCTTTCACCCGGGCAACGCAAAGAGCTGGAAGGAAAAATCGTCCACTTTTTTCACCTGGCGGCCATCTATGACCTGAAGGCGGATGCCGAAACACAGGAAGCGGTCAACACCAAGGGCACCGGTTACGCGATTCGCCTGGCCGAGACATTGAAAGCCCACCGGTTTCATCATGTCAGTTCCATAGCTGCGGCTGGCCTGTATCCGGGCACGTTTACCGAAGACATGTTCGACGAGGCCATCGGGCTGGACAATCCCTATTTCCGCACGAAGCACGACGCCGAGGGCCTGGTCCGCCGCAAATGCAATATCCCGTGGCGCATTTACCGTCCCGGAATCGTCGTTGGCGATTCGCAAACGGGCGAAATCGACAAGATCGACGGCCCTTATTATTTCTTCAAGCTGATCCAGAAAATGCGGCGGGCTTTGCCGGCCTGGATGCCCACCATTGGTCTTGAAGGGGGGCGGCTGAATATCGTCCCGGTGGACTACGTGGTCAAGGCCATGGACCACATTGCCCATCTGCCCCGGCATGACGGCAGATGTTTTCACCTGACCGACCCCAACCCGATGAGGATTGGCGAGGTTCTTAACCTGTTTGCCGAGGCCGCCCATGCCCCGCAGATGAGCATGCGACTGGATGCGCGAATTTTCAGTTTCATCCCGGGCGCCATCAAGCAGGGGCTGATGATGCTTCCGCCGGTGCGCAGGATTTATCGCGAGGTGCTCAAGGATCTCGGCATGCCGCCCGATGTGCTGAAGTTCATCAACTACCCGACCAAATTCGATTCGAGGGATACCCAGAAACTGCTTAAAAAGACCGGCATCTCGGTACCGCGACTGGATGAGTATGCCTGGAGATTATGGGACTACTGGGAGCGGCACCTCGATCCGGATCTTTTTATCGACAGAAGCCTTCGGGGTCATGTCGGTGGCAAGGTAGTCGTGGTGACCGGCGGTTCGTCGGGAATTGGTCATGCCACCGCCCTGATGCTCGCACGTGCGGGCGCCCGGGTGGCCATCGTGGCCCGGGATAAACAGAAGCTTGCTGAACACGCTGCGTGAAATCGAGGAAGAAGGCGGAGAAATCCGGGCTTTTTCAGCGGACCTGGCGGAAATGGAGGCCTGCGACAAGGTGCTCGAACAGATTTTCTCGGAAATGGGCTCCATCGACATCCTGGTCAATAATGCCGGGCGGTCCATTCGCCGGTCCATCAACCTCTCCTATGACCGGTTCCATGATTATGAGCGTGTCATGGCGCTCAACTATTTCGGCAGCCTGCGCATGATCATGGGCGTATTGCCGGTCATGGAGAAGAAGCGTAGCGGCCATATCATCAATATTTCATCGATCGGTGTGTTGTCCAATGCACCGCGTTTCTCGGCTTACGTGGCTTCAAAGGCGGCGCTTGATGCCTTCTCACGCTGTGCATGCTCCGAGTTCAGCGATACGGGAATCCGGTTCACGACCATCAACATGCCGCTGGTCCGGACGCCGATGATCGCGCCAACCAAGATTTACGAAAACGTTCCGACCATAACGCCCGAAGAAGCGGCCGCGATGGTCAAGCAAGCCATTATTTTCAAACCCCAACGCATCGCGACAAGGCTGGGAATATTCGCCCAGGTGTTGCACGCTGTTGCGCCGAAAGTCTCCGAAGTGGTCATGAACAGCGCTTTCCGGATGTTCCCGGACTCTGCGGCGGCAAAAGGATTGAGCGACCACCAGGCGGTTGCATCACAGGAACAGGTGGCGTTCGCCAGCCTGATGAGGGGTATTCACTGGTAGAGCCACCGGGCGGAAATTTCCAATCCGATGGAAAAAGCAGGCGCCGCGCGGCTGTATGAAATGCTGGCCAGGAACCATGACCTGGCCGGCGTAATCGAGCACAGCGATTTTCCGTTGCGGGCCTTTGAAAATCTTCAAAAGTGGCAACAGGCAAGACTTTCCCGCACCTTTGAAGACTTGCTGAGCGACGACGCTTATCATCCCGCGGTAAATTTTTTCCTGACCGAACTTTACGGGGGGCTGGATTTCCGTAACCGGGACCAGGACATGAGCAGGGTCATGCCGGTGATGAAGCGTTTCCTTCCTGACAAGGTGTTGTTCATCATGTCGGAGGCTTTCGAGCTACAGGCGATCAGCATCGCGTTTGACATGAAGATGGCACGATACCTGGAACAAGCCGGTATACACCGGTTGGACATGGGGCGGTATTGCGAAACCTATCGTGCCTGTAATGACCGGCAGGGCAGGGAGAGGCAGCTTCTTCTGATACGAAAACTGGGATACGACCTGGATAAGCTGGTGAACAAACCCCTGGTCAACGCGCTGGTGCGTTTGCTGCGTGGTCCGGCGCACGCCGCGGGTTTTGGAAAACTGCAGGAGTTCCTGGAATCCGGGCTGGGATCGTTCCGGATGATCGAGGATGTGTCCTTTTTCAACGAAACGGTTTACCGGCGTGAGTCCACCGCCATGGAAAAAATGTTTGCCGGCGAGGAGCGGCCGTTTGGTTTCTGACGAAACATTTTCCGGTTTGCTAGACGAACCGGCAACCGAAATGAGTTTCCAGGACCTCGGTGATTTCCGCTTTCGATACGCGGTTTCAGAAAAATCAGCATCAGGCCCAGCACGGCCTTGATTCTTATCTCGTTCTCACGGACAGTGATCACGCCATGCACACCGGATCTTTCAAAATGAATGTCGTCGCCTTCCCAACCGTAGTCAATATCAAACTTGTTGGCCAGGTCGCTTGCCAGTTCATCCGCTGCCAGTTTCGCGTCTTCTTCCGACATCGTATGCCGGGCGCGCATATCAATGTGAGACATTATTTATTTTCCTTATCTCCAGGTGGAGCCAGTTTAGACTTGCCGACCATCCAACGCCAGCCCGCACGGTTGCGGGGAAGACGGTTTGAGTGGCAGTGAAAAGAAAAGTTTGGCTGGTGGCGCTGGTAGCCCTCGTGCTGCTTTTCCCCGGGCTTTACTGGTTTGCCGATGCATGGCTGGAGTCCTCCGGCGGACGGCAAATGCTGGAACAGGAACTGGGTGCGCGTTTTGGCATGAGCGTAAGGCTGGAAGGTGAATTCGACCTGATGCTTTTACCGGATATCGGCGTTTCGGGTACCCGCCTGGTGATTGGCGGAGATACGAACCCTGGATTCGTTTTTCGCGAGCAGTCGTGAGTTCGAGGTTTCGGTCGCGCTGAAACCCCTGTTCCATCGGCAGGTGGTGGTGGAGTGGATCCGGTTGACCGGCGGGCAGGTTTATCCCGGCCGTTATTCACGATCCGGACCGGGTATCGATTCCGGGGCCGGATCAGTAGCAGGTCAGCTTCCGGAGATCCGGGAGTTGACCCTGCGGGATTTTGACCTGGTCCTGGCCGAGGAGAACGTGACTCCCCTCAAAGTTAAATCCCTGAAAGTCAGTGACTTCGCTGAACGGCGGCAGGCGGCATTCAGCGTGGATGTCGAAGGCCTGGTCAATCTAGAAGGCTGGCTACTCTGGGACACCGGGCAGTCAAAAATTCAGCTGGGAGATTTGCAGGTCGACCTGGCAGGGCAGACGCTGGCCGGTGAAGCCTGCCTGCTGCTGCAGGAACCTGTCTCGTTCAACGCCTGGCTGACAGCAGGGGCGTTTGATTTCGATGCGTTTCGGGAGCGCCTGCCTGATACCGGGAAGGACGGTGGCGATCTGCCGCTGGATATCCGGGTCCGCTTCAGCGTAGATGAACTCCGTTCCAGCGGAGTGGTCGCCCGCGGGGTGGTGCTCAACCTCGGCCAGGATCCGGCTTGCGAGTGAGGATTGAAACCCCGCTGAGCTGAACGCGCACCCCCGTCTCAGTTGACGGGACGGTATGCGGATCAGATTGTAGGCATTACAATGGTTGATTAACCGAAATCAGTGGAATATAAGGCGCGGGCATTGAGCGAACTGAAAAAGCAATCCGAAAAGCTGGCCGCCATCCGGAAGAAAATCGACAAGCTGGATGAAGCGATCCAGGAGTTGATCAGCGAGCGCGCACGCCTCGCTTTCCAGGTGCGTGAAACCAAGGGTGCGGCTAAAGGTGAGGCCAGGGGCCCGGTCGATTATTTTCGCCCGGAGCGCGAGGCGCAGGTTTTGCGGGGTGTCGTCGAACGCAACCAGGGACCCTTGAGCGATGGGGAAATGCTGCGCCTTTTCCGCGAGATCATGTCGGCATGCCTGGCCCAGCAGGAGCCCCTCAAGGTCGCCTACCTCGGGCCGGAAGGGACGTTCACCCAGCAGGCGGTACACCGCCATTTCGGGCACTCGGTCCATGCGCTGAGCATGCCGAGTATCGAAGATGTTTTCGAACAGGTGCAAGCGGGCGACGCCGATTTTGGCGTTGTCCCGGTAGAGAACTCAACCCAGGGAATTGTCAGTCACACGCTGGATATGTTCCTGCTTTCAGATTTGAAAATATGCGGTGAGATTGAGCTCAGAATCCACCAGAACCTCCTGACACTGGCCAAAAACGTGGCGCAGATTGAGCGCGTTTATTCGCACGAGCAGTCACTGTCGCAGTGCAAGTCGTGGTTGCGCACGCACCTTCCGGGTATTGAATTGATCGCCGTTGGCAGCAACAGCGAAGCGGCCCGGCGCGTGCGGAATGCGCCTGAAGCCGCAGCCATCGCGGGACGGTCGGCGGCAGAAGTCTACGGCTTGCCGGTGCTCTTTTCAGATATCGAGGACCGTCCGGACAACACCACGCGTTTCCTGGTCATCGGCCGCCAGGTATTCTCAGCTTCCGGCAAGGACAAAACGACCTTGCTGCTCTCAGGGCACGAAGGCCCCGGCCTGCTTTATTCCCTTTTGAAGCCGCTGCAGGAACATGGCGTCAACATGACCCGCATCGAATCGAGGCCCGCCAGGCATGGCAAGTGGGCCTACGTGTTCTTCGTCGACCTTGAAGGTCACGTTGCCGATCAGAACGTCAAGGCCGCGCTGGCGGATCTCAAAAAAGTCAGCAAATTGTCCCGCGTGCTGGGTTCGTACCCCCGGGCCATCCTGGAATCGTCATAATGCTTTTGGTCCAGCCGGCAATTGCCCCTTTGCAGGGTGAACTGACGCCACCAGGCGACAAATCAATTTCTCACCGGGCCATTATTTTTTCCTGCCTCGCGCAAGGCCGCTCGAGGGTTACCGGTTTATTGCAAAGTGAGGACGTCAACGCGACCCTGAACGCATGCCGGCAACTGGGCATGGAGGCCTCAATGGAAGGTCCCGTCCTGGTGCTCACCGGGGTCGGGTCAGCGGGCCTGTCAAAGCCTGGAGCCGCGCTGGACATGGGGAATTCCGGAACGGCCATGCGCCTGTTGGCCGGAGTCCTGGCCGCACAGCCGTTTGAATCGGTTCTGACAGGGGACGAATCACTGAGCCGGCGCCCGATGACCCGCATCGTGAAGCCACTGACCCTGATGGGTGCCCGTATCGAGACCGCGGATGGTGGCAAACCCCCTTTGAAAATTTTCGGGAACCCGGATCTGCAGGGTATCGACTACCGGTCACCCATCGCCAGCGCCCAGGTCAAATCCTGCCTGCTGTTGGCTGGCCTTTACGCGAAAGGACGTACTACCGTGTCTGAACCCCTCAAGAGCCGGGACCACACGGAAAAAATGCTTCCCGCTTTTGGAGTGGATATGTACGGAGTCTGCGGTGTTACGGGCGGCGGCCGGCTGCAGGCTGCGACCATACACGTGCCCGCCGATATTTCATCTGCGGCTTTTTTCATGGTCGCAGCAGCCATCGTGCCCGGATCCGATCTGCTGCTGCGCAACGTCGGCTTGAACCAGACCCGGGACGGCATTATCCACGTGCTCGAAGCCATGGGCGCCGATATTTCGATCCAGGCGCGGCGCGTACAGGGTGGTGAGGCGGTTGGCGACATCCGCGTGCGTTACCGCGGACGGCTCCGGGGAATTGACATTCCGGTGGAACTCATCCCTTCCCTGATCGACGAATTACCCGTGATTCTCGCGCTGGCGGCTGTTTCATGCGGCACGACCCGTCTCAGGGGCGCTGAGGAACTGCGGGTCAAGGAAAGCGACCGCCTGGCCGTGATGGCAAAAGGACTGGAACGGCTGGGGGTTTCGCTCAGGGAGTTTGAAGACGGTATGGACATCACGGGTGGCCCGGTCGGAAGCGCAACAGTTGACGGCGCCGGCGATCACCGCTGTGCGATGAGTTTCGCCATCCTGGGACAGGCCGCTTCCGGGGAGGTGCGTGTCACCGGCGCAGAACACATCAACACGTCGTTTCCCACTTTTGTGCAGGACTTATCGGCAGTCGGGGGGAATGTCCGGGTGCTGGCCGCCGGGGTTGAAGATGACTGAGCAGGCTAACAGCGTCCCGGTGATCACCGTTGATGGTCCGGGCGGCTCCGGCAAGGGCACCATTGCCATGCAGCTCGCCCAAAAGCTGGGATGGCATTTCCTCGACAGCGGAGCCCTGTACCGGCTGGTCGCCGTGGCCGCCATCGATCGCGACATTGGCGCAGAGTCGGAAACCGCGTTGGGGAAAGTAGCGGAAAACCTGGATGTTAATTTCGGGATTTCCAACGATGGAATGGTCATCCTGCTGGATGGCAACTACATCACCGGCCGGCTCCGGTCCGAACAGGTCAGTGTGTTTGCATCAAAGATTGCGGCGTTCCCGGTGGTGCGTGCAGCACTGGTGCATCGCCAGAGGGCATTTCGCAAGCCCCCCGGCCTGGTCGCTGACGGACGTGACATGGGCACCGTGATTTTTCCGGACGCCATTTTGAAAATATTTCTGACCGCGACAGCTGAAGCACGTGCCCAAAGACGTTATAAGCAGTTGAAAGAAAAAGGAGAAAGTGTTAATCTCACGCGCCTTTTCCAGGACATCAAACAGCGTGACGAGCGGGACAGCACCAGGGCGATTGCGCCACTGCGACCCGCGAAAGACGCACACGTTATTGATTCTACGGAACTGAGCATAAATCAAGTTTTGCAGAAAATTCAGGCATTACTGGAAAAACCTGCAATATCTATTTGATAAATATGTATTTAGCCGCTAGCCAAGATGGTAGTGAATTTGAACCGGGTACGCAGACAGTGCCCCTAACCTGGGTGGGTGGTTGCCAATTTGAGCAGTCCGCCTTTGAGTAAACAACAACATGACTGAAAGTTTTGCAGAATTATTTGAACAGAGCCTGGCCAAACAAGATTTAAAGCCGGGATCCATAGTGACCGGAATTATCATGGAAATACGCGACGACACCGTCGTCGTAAATGCCGGTCTCAAATCCGAAGGAATCGTTCCGATCAGCCAGTTCAAGAACTTGCAGGGAAACCTGGAAGTTGAAGTGGGTGATTCGGTGCAGGTTGCGCTCGATAGTGTCGAAGACGGCTTTGGCGAGACCCGCCTGTCGCGCGACAAGGCGAAGCGCGCCCTGGTCTGGGATAAACTGGAGACCGCGTTTGAAGACGCAGAGACCATTGAAGGCAAGATCAGCGGTAAAGTCAAAGGCGGCTTTACGGTTGATATCGAAGACATTCGTGCCTTCCTGCCGGGATCACTGGTAGATGTTCGTCCTGTCCGCGACCCTGCTTATCTCGAAGGCAAGGACCTCGAATTCAAGATCATCAAGCTGGACCGCAAGCGCAACAACATCGTGGTCTCACGGCGCGCCGTCGTGGAATCCGAGTTCAGCGCAGAGCGCGAACAATTGCTCGACCGCCTCGAAGAAGGTGTGATCATTACCGGCGTGGTCAAGAACCTGACCGATTACGGCGCGTTCCTTGACCTGGGCGGTATCGACGGCCTGTTGCACATTACCGACATGGCCTGGAAGCGTGTTCATCACCCCAGTGAAATTGTCAACGTGGGCGACGAGCTTGAAGTCCGTGTGCTGCGGTTCGATCGCGAGCGTAACCGGGTTTCACTGGGCCTGAAGCAGCTGGGTGATGATCCCTGGACCGCTCTTTCCCGTCGTTACCCGGTGGGTGCGCGCCTGTTCGGCAAAATTTCCAATATCACCGACTACGGTTGCTTCGTGGAAATCGAGGACGGCGTAGAAGGACTTGTCCACGTTTCCGAAATGGATTGGACCAACAAGAACGTCAACCCGGCCAAAGTGGTTCACACCGGTGAAGAAGTTGAAGTCATGGTGCTGGAAATTGACGAAGAACGGCGTCGTATTTCGCTCGGTATGAAGCAGTGCAAGGCCAATCCCTGGGAGTCCTTTGCCGCCACCCATAACAAGGGCGACAAGGTTTCAGGCGCGATCAAATCGATCACCGACTTCGGTATCTTTATTGGACTCGAAGGCGGTATCGACGGCCTTATCCACCTGTCCGACATCTCCTGGAATGACACCAGCGATGAAATTGTCCGCAACTACCGTAAAGGTGAAGACCTGGAAGCGGTCGTGTTGGCTGTTGACCCGGAGCGGGAGCGTATTTCGCTCGGCATCAAGCAACTCGACCAGGATCCGTTTGCAACGTATATGGCCGAGCACCCGCGTGGTTCCATGGTCAACGGCGTTGTAAAGGAAGTCGATGCACGCGGAGCGGTGATCGAGCTTGCTGAGGGCGTTGAAGGTTACCTGCGGGCTTCCGACATCAAGGAAGAGCGGGTCGAAGACGCTACCCGTGAGCTTTCCGTGGGCGACAAGGTTGAGGCGAAGTTCATCAGCCTTGACCGCAAGAATCGCACACTGAGCCTGTCCATCCGGGCGAAGGAAGATGCTGAATTGGCTGATGCGCTGCGTGAGTACAAGCAGAGCAGCGCCAGTGGCGGCACAACTTCACTGGGCGACCTTCTCAAGGAACAGCTGGACCAGGAATCCTGATAATTCCTGTCCGGTGAGAGTAAATATGTGAAAGGGGCTGAATTCAGCCCCTGGAACATAAAATAAGTTATACAATAGCAATCAGTGATATAGAGAGCCTTCTATGACTAAATCTGAACTGATCGATCAGTTGGCTGAGTTCCAAAAACACCTGGCGCACCTGGATGTGGAGCTTGGTGTCAAATCCATTATCGAGCAGATGAGCTCAGCCCTGGCCAACGGTGACCGTATCGAGATTCGCGGTTTCGGGAGCTTTTCCCTGCATCATCGCGCGCCACGGATGGGCAGAAATCCAAAGACCGGCGAAGCCGTTGCGTTACCCGGAAAACACGTTCCCCACTTCAAACCGGGCAAGACTTTACGCGAGCGCGTCGATTTTCCCAAGAATTAAGGCCTGTTTACACTAAGTGTACCGGGTAATATTCATCATCATTGCGGTCCTGGCAATTTGCCTGGGCCTGCTCATTGGCACACTCAATTCAGATACCGTCAGCATTGACCTCCTGTGGGTCCAGCTTCAATGGCCTCTTGGGCTGCTGATACTGTGTGTTTTTGCGGTTGGATTATTTTCCGGCCTTCTGCTGGCCTGGCTTTTTGGCATCATGCCGCTCCAGGTGCGGCTGCGGAAGTCCGGCGGCAAGGAAACATAACGCCCGGATGATTGAGCTGGGTCTGTTCCTGCTGCTGCCCGTCGCAATGTATTTCGGCTGGTGGTTTGCCAGGTCGATGGAAAAGCGTTCGGTCGGCAAGAGCAGGCAACTGTTCAGCAACCAATACTTCCAGGGATTGAACTACCTCCTCAATGAACAGCCGGACAAGGCCATCCAGGTATTCCTGGAACTGGCTGAAGTCAACAAGGACACCGTGGAGACCCACATGGCGCTGGGCAGCCTGTTCCGGCGCAGGGGCGAGGTGGACCGGGCAATCCGGTTTCACCAGAACATTATTGCAAAACCCGGACTGGAGCCGGAACAGCGGACCCAGGCGCTGCTGGAACTCGGTGAGGACTACATGCGGGCCGGCTTGCTGGATCGTGCGGAGCGGCTGTTTTCTGAACTGATCGAGACAGGCGCGCATACGCCGAGTGCGCTGCGCAGCCTGTTGGAGATTTACCAGCAGGAAAAGGACTGGAAAAATGCCCTTGACCAGGCTCAGCGGCTGGAGCAGGTGAGCGGCGAGCACATGGGAGAAATCATGTCCCAGTTCTGCTGCGAAATGGCCGAGGAAGCGCTGTTGGAAAATGACATGGAGGGCGCGAGAAAACAATTGCGCCAGGCCCGGCGTCATGACCCCCGTTGCATCAGGGCAAGATTCATGCTGGCGCGCATCGCGACAAATGCCGGCGACTACGACGCAGCCGTGACTCTTTACGAGGAAATCGCGGAACTCGACCAGGATTACATCCCCGAGATCCTGGAGACCTACCTGGAAGCAACGGTCAAGGCCGGCGATCCTTCCAGGGGGCGCGCCAAGCTGGATGAATGGGCAGAGAATTACAATGGAATTTCCCTGGTATTGAAGCGCACCGATTACCTTGCCGGCGAACAAGGCGGTGACGTCGCAGGCCGCTACCTGGTTGAGATGCTGACAGCGAAACCTTCCGTGCGCGGCCTTGACCGCCTTATCGACCTGAAAGCCGATGGTTATCTCGACGCGGAATCCAGTGACGACATTCTGAAGGCGGTCGCGGCGCGCCTGATGTCCCGGCAGCCGGATTACCGTTGCCACCACTGCGGCTTTGGCGGCCATTCCCACCACTGGCAGTGCCCCAGTTGCCGGAAGTGGAGCACAACCAAGAAAATTCACGGGGTGCTGGGCGAGTAGCCCGGTATCGGGATGTCGGCAGCAGGTCAATTCAGTCCCCTTTTTTCGTTCCTGGTTACTGCTGTTATCGCTTTCCTGCTCACCGGCCTGGCGGTCTGGTATGCCCGAAGATCGGGCTTGCTGGATCACCCGGGTGACCGCCACAGTCACATCGAAGTCACTCCGCGCGGCGGTGGTGCGGGGCTGGTAGCCGCGTTTTTGGTTTCCTCTTTCGCGCTCGCCGGGCAAGAAAGCTCCGCTTCCTGGGTTAACGGCATAATGCCGGGGATGTTGATCATTGCGAGCATCGGGGCGTGGGACGATCACCGCTCTCTCAGTGTCCGGTTCCGGCTGTTCGTTCAGCTGGCGGTCAGCGTCGGACTGATATGGTACGCAACGGGTGCCGGCTGGGTTGACGGACTGATTCCGGCCCTGCTGGGTGCCGTGTTCATCTTGTGGATGACCAATCTCTACAACTTTATGGATGGAAGTAATGGAATGGCGGCTTTGCAAGGCATTTTCGGTGGCCTGGTGCTGACCGGCCTGTTTCAGCTTTCCGGCGACGGCTTTTTTGCCCGCCTGTCACTCCTTTTGGCCGCTTCCTGCATGGGGTTTCTGCCCTGGAATCTGGGCCGTGCCAGGGTATTCATGGGCGATGTCGGAAGCCTCGCGCTTGGCTTCGTTTTCGCAGCATTGCTGGTCTACGGGGTCGGTACCGGCGCATTTGGAATACCGGTCGCCGTGATGGTGATGATGCTGTTCCTCACCGACAGCACATTGACCCTTCTGGCCAGAGTAATCAGGGGTGAGCGGTGGTATAATCCGCACCGGCAACACGTGTATCAAAGGCTGATCGCACATGGTTGGACTCACGGTCGGGTCGCATTTCTTTACCAGGCAATAAACGTGGCGGTGGTTCTTCCAGGGATCGTGGTAGCAGTGAAATTTCCGTTGCTGGCCCGGGCAACAGCCCTGGTCTCGATGTCAATATGTGTGCTGGGCTGGTTTATCCTGGTGCGGCGTTATGCAGTACCGGTCCAGGCGGGACAATAATATGAAACTCATGCGCATTCTGAGACATCCGCGCGCTGCTGTTATCGTTCATGATCTGGTCATGGTCGGTATTTCGTGGTTGGCGGCCGGCTGGATCATCAACCGGACGGGCTTTGCCGGAATCCTGGATTCGGTGCCGCTGGTTACCGAGTTGCTGCTGGTCCTGGCCGTGCAGGGAGTGGTTTTGTGGTTCACCGGCCTGTACAAGGGCCTGTGGCGTTTCGCCAGTTTCCCTGATCTCTGGAATATTGTCCGGGCGGCTGCCTTCGGCACCTTTTCAATTGCCATCGTATTGACTGTCTTTTATGGTCCGCAGGCCCGGACGGTTCTCGGGCCCGTATTGATCTATCCAGCCCTGCTTTTCCTGACGCTCGGGCTGCCCAGGATGTGTTTCCGCTTCTGGAAGGATTCCCGCTCATCCGGAAAACCCGGCAGTGTCGCGTGCCAAGCGTGCACTGGTGCTGGGCGCCGGACGTTCCGGGGCGATGTTGGAGCGGGAACTGCGCCACCGCGGTGCGTTCGATGTGGTGGGGTTCCTCGATGACGATCAACGCCTCAGGGGAGCGCAGGTACATGGTGTTCCTGTGCTTGGATCCATCGACCAGTTATCCCGTGTCGCTACCGAAGTCGGCGCTGATCTCGTGGTAATCGCCATCCCTTCCGCAACCAATCAGCAAATGCAGCGGATCGTCGAGATTTGCGAGAAGTGTGACGTTGAATTCCGGACCCTGCCAACCCTGAACGACCTGGGTAACAAGGCAACCCGGATCGACGACATGAAACGCGTGGTGATCGACGACTTGCTCGGAAGGGAACCCGTTTCCCTGGTTTGGGATTCGATCCGCATCGGCCTGACCGGAAAAAGCGTCATGGTCACCGGTGGCGGCGGTTCCATTGGATCCGAGTTATGTCGCCAGATCGCCCGGCTCAATCCGGTGGAATTGATCGTGGTGGATAACGGCGAATTCGCCCTGTACCGCATCGACCACGAACTGAGAAGTGAATTCCGGGACCTCATTTTCCACAGTGTCCTCGGCGACATTTGCGATTCCGCAACGGTGGAAAAAGTCATCAGCGAGTTCAAGCCGGACGTGCTCTTTCATGCCGCCGCATACAAACACCTGCCGATCCTGCAAACCCAGGTGCGTGAAGCGTTCAGGAACAACATTATCGGCACCATGAGGTTGGCGGAAGCGGCCGAACGTCATAATGTCGGCACCTTCGTGCTGATCTCGACCGACAAGGCGGTTAATCCCGCCAATATCATGGGCGCCACCAAGCGGGTGGCCGAGATATTCTGTCAGAATATGAACAGCCGGTCCGAGACCCGGTATATCACGGTCCGTTTCGGCAATGTGCTCAATTCAAATGGCAGCGTCGTGCCCCTGTTCAAGGAACAGATTGCCAAGGGTGGTCCGGTCACCGTGACCCACCCCGAAATTTCCCGTTACTTCATGACCATTTCCGAGGCCAGCCAATTGATCATGCAGGCCGCGGTGCTCGGCTCCGGCGGCGAGATCTACGTCCTCGACATGGGTGAGCCGGTAAAAATCACTTACCTGGCCGAGCAGTTGATCCGGCTTTCCGGCAAAACGCCCGGAAAGGATATCCAGATCGTCTATACCGGTTTAAGACCAGGGGAAAAACTGTTCGAAGAGTTGTTCCATGAACTGGAGCCGTATGAAAAAACCCAGCACGAAAAGATTTTCCTGGCCCATCCCCGGCAGGCGGATTGGGAAAACCTGGGTTCGGTGTTACGGGAAGGTGAAATTGCCGTGAAACGTTATGACACGGCGAAATTGAAGGAGATCCTCCTGCGTCTCGTGCCGGAACTGGCCAGCACATCGATGGGTGACAAAGCCGGAAGTACCGGGGTTGTCCCGATCCACCGCGCACGCTAGCCTTTTCCGAATGAAGCCAATTCAAACCTGTCAGAAAAGCGGTTTTTCCGGTTGCCGGCCTTGGCACGCGCTTTTTACCGGCAACCAAGTCCATCCCCAAGGAAATGCTGCCGATTGTCGACAAGCCGCTGATCCAGTACGCCGTTGAAGAAGCGATGGAAGCCGGAATCGATACCCTGATTTTTGTGACCAGCCGAAACAAGCACGCCATATTCGATCATTTCGATACGGCTTTCGAACTGCAAACGCGGCTGGCCAGGAGATGGAAAAACGGAGCTTCTGGAACGGATCACGACGATCGTCCCGGACGAAGTGAACCTGGTGTATGTCACGCAACCGGCAGCCCTGGGACTCGGCCACGCCATTCTCTGTGCCGAAACAGTCGTCGGTGATGAACCGTTTGCCATTTTGCTGGCCGATGACCTGGTCCGGAATGACGGTGCCAGCGCCCTGGCCCAGATGGTCGATTTATACCGGCAAACCGGTTCCAGCGTCATCGGCGTCGAGGAAATCCCGGATGAATTGACCACCAGTTATGGTGTCGTTGGCGTGGACGTCAACGACTTTGGACAAAACGCCATCCACACGATGGTCGAGAAGCCGGCGCCTGAAGACGCGCCCTCCCGGCTCGGTGTCGTGGGGCGTTATATTCTCGATCCCGCGGTATTCAAATACCTGCGCGGAGTGACTGCCGGCGCCGGTGGAGAGATCCAGTTGACCGATGGCATTTCAGCGATGCTCGGGACACACCCGGTGCTTGCCCTGCCTTTTGAAGGCGAACGGTATGACTGCGGAAGCCGTCAGGGTTTCATCAAGGCCACCATCGACTACGCGTTGGAACACAAGGAACTGCGCGGGGAAATACTCGACCACATGTATTCCTTGCTCAGGGAAGCCGGTAGATTCTGAACCCGGTGATGCGGCATCCACGACCCCAGACCGATTGGCCCAAGGGCCGTATTTTGAAGGTGCAGCACCGTTCATCGGTGCTGGAAAGCAACCCATGGGGTGACCCGGTCGAGCGTGAGCTTTGTCTCTACCTGCCCCCCGGTTACTCGGAATCCTGTGCGCCGTACCTGGTGTTGTGGGACCTGGCGGCTTACACCAACTCCGGGCCGGGCCACCTTAACTGGCGCAACCACGGTGAAAACCTGCCAGCCCGGCTCGACCGGCTGATCGGGCAGGGCGACCTGGAGCCCGTCGTCGTCGCTTTCCCGGATTGCTACACCTCGCTGGGCGGCAATCAATACGTCAATTCCCCCGCGGTTGGCCGCTACGCGGATTACCTGAACCAGGAACTTGTGCCGCTGGTCAGTGAACGTCTGAACGTCGTCAACAGCCGGGAAGGCCGCGCCCTGTTCGGCAAGTCCTCCGGCGGATACGGGGCGCTTTATCACGCCATGCATTTTCCCGGGACCTGGGGGGCGGCCGCCAGCCATGCCGGCGATGTCGGCTTTGAAATGGTTTATCGAAAAGACTTTCCCGTGGCCTGTGAACTGCTGTCGGAATACCGCGACGACTATGCAGGTTTCATCCGGGCGTTCTGGCGCAGCAACCAGCCCTCCGGACGCGAGTACACGGCCATGATGATACTGGCCATGGCGGCCAGCTACGATCCTGATCCGGACCAGCCTGGCCGCATCAGGCTGCCTTTTGATTTGCGGACCTGTGAATTGTATCCGGAACGCTGGGAACGCTGGCTGGCCGCCGATCCGTTGAACATGATCGAACAACGGCGCTGAAGCGCTGCGCTCATTGCACGGACTTTATATCGACGTGGGCATTTACGACCAATACCATATACAGTACGGAACCCGTCGCCTGGTTGACCGGTTGGACAAACTCGGTGTTGAACATTTTTACCAGGAATTCGAGGGGACACACTCCTCGATCGATTGGCGCCTGGATCATTCGCTGCCCTACCTGGCCAAGGCCTTGAAAAAAACCCATTTCCGCACCGATTAATGCATAAACATGGAATCAATTTAATGATAGAAATTACCCGGAACGCACAAGAATACTTTCAGCGCTTGATCCTGCAACAGGACGACGAAGACCTGGCATTGCGCATTTCAGTGAACCACGCGGGCACCCCCGGTGCGGGCTGCGACCTGCAGTTTTGTCCGCGGGGCCAGAGCATGCCGGATGACCACGAACTCAAGTTCGACGGGCTTCAGCATGTTCGTCGCCAAGGCCAGTGCGCCGTGGCTGGAAAAAGCCCAGATTGATTTTGAAGAAGACCCCACCGGCGGGCAGTTGACCATCAAGGCGCCGGGAATCAAGGGTTCGGAACCTTCAAAAGAGGCTTCGCTGGAGGACCGGGTGGGCTGGTTGCTCGAGACCGAAGTAAACCCTTCGCTGGCTTCGCACGGCGGTCGCGTTTCCCTGGTGGAAATCACCGGCAGGAAAGAAGTCATTCTGCAGTTCGGCGGTGGCTGCCATGGTTGCGGCATGGCGGATGTCACGCTCAAGCAGGGCATTGAGCAGACCCTGAAACGGAATATTCCGGAAATTACCGCCGTACTGGATGCAACCGACCACCAGTCGGGCACCAACCCGTACTATGCTGGCGATGCCCGCGGAGAATCCGCGGTTTAATCGTAATCTATTCTTCTGAGACAGATCCCGCAAGCCTTGCTGGCTGGAAAACCACGCGGCCAGATCCTCGATGTCCTGGTCGCTCAGCGCCGACGCCATGCTGGCCATGATCACGTTGGGACGGTGTCCGGATCGATAATCCTTTAAGGCTTTTTCCAGGTAGTCCTTGTGCTGCCCGCCGATGTTGGGGTAATTGGGGTCGATGCTTTTGCCCGTGGCGCCGTGACAGGCTTCGCAAAGCTTCGCTTTTTCCTGTCCGGCGGCGGCATCGCCCCGGGCGGCCACGGTCAGGGGTGCTGCAATCAACAGAACTGCCAGGATTGTATTCTTGATCATCATGTTATTCGCCGCCAAGTGAGGACAGGTAAGCAGAGACGTCTTCGATGTCCTGGTCCGACAAGCTCCGGGCCTGCAAATCCATTGTCGGGTGTTTGCGCTCGCCGGACTTGTATCCCTTCAGGGCCAATACGAGGTACTCGTAATTCTGTCCGCCGATCTTTGGAACCTTGTAAGTCGGGTACACGTTGTTGTAGCCGGGGATGCCATGACAGCCCTTGCAGGTATAGGTTTTCATCTCTCCAGCTTCGATGTCACCGGCAGCATGTGCGCGAGTCCACTTGAAGGAAAAAGCTGGCCGTCGACAGCAGCATGGCCGTAAGGATCAGGTTTCGCATGAAGGTCTCTTTTTATGTTGTCGTTTGGTCAGGAACAGTCGGCGATTATACCTTCTGCTCTCCGGCAAACCAACGATTCTGTAGCAGTTCCTGCCAAAAACTGCGCTTCCACACCAATGGCAACGCCGGTGACCCGCCATCCGTTGCCGGGTACGCGGGGCGAAGCCGGGCGCTTTAACCGGCTCCTCACCGCAACACAGCGAGCTCCGTCAACTTCTGCCAGCACGGGATACCCTTACTGCATCCGGTTGGCGCACAAATTGCATCTTTATCTACAGGTAACCGTTGCTATGACCTCTGGCACATTGGGCGCCTCGTGTCGTGTGTTACTGTTATACATAAATACAACACCAAGGTGGGTGAATCATGAAACTTCTGACCCGATCGAACCCGGTTTTAACGGTAATATTTCTGACCTGTTTACTGCTTACCTTGTTGCTCCAGGGATGCATGGGGCAGGCGGTGGGAGCGCAGGAAAAAAAGGAAAAAGAAGCAGCTGAAGAGCCCTCCATCCCCGTGGAAGCCGTCGAAGTCGCCCGCGGAGATATGGCGGCATTCTATTCCGGCACCGCGAGCCTTGAAGCCGATTTCCAGTCTGTCGTAGTTTCCCAGATCACCGGCGTTGTGCTGGAGATCCTGGCCGAGGAGGGTGACTTCGTCGAGGCAGGGCAGGTTCTCGCCCGGGTTGAAGACGATCGCTATCGACTGGCCGTGGAGCAGGCCAACGCGACGTTGAAGCGCCTTGAAACAGACTACCAGCGAAAAAAGGAGCTGTTTGAAAAGAAGCTGGTGAGCACGGAAGACTTCGAGCGGGTGGGAGCCGAATACCAGGCGCAAAAAGCGGCCTTTGAGATCGCCAGCCTGGAACTGGAGCACACCAATATCCGTGCACCTATTTCCGGCTTTATCTCCCGGCGGTTGGTGCGCGCAGGCAACCTGGTTGAATTGCATCAGGCCGTTTATCACGTCACCAGCTATGACCCGCTGCTGGCCGTTCTTAACGTGCCGGAGCGCGAACTCCGCGTGTTGAAAATCGGCCTGGACGTGTCAGTAGCCCTGGACGCATGGCCGGGTGAGCTGTTCACCGGTGAAATCATCCGCATCAGCCCGGTCATTGATCCGGATTCAGGAACCTTCAGGGTGACTGCCAAGATCAACGACCATGACCAGATGCTCAAACCCGGCCTTTTCGGGCGCGTCGAGATTCTTTATGACATGCACCGGGACGTTCCGGTCATCCCGCGCAGCGCCGTGATAACGGAAGACGAGCAAAGCCACGTGTTCGTCGTTGCCGGCGATGGCAGCGCCACCCGCAGACTGGTTCAGCTGGGTTACGAACGGGCGGGCATGATCGAGGTGCGCGAAGGAGTGGTCGCTGGCGAGACAGTGGTCACGGCCGGGAAGGGCAGCCTCAGTGATGGCGCCAAAGTGGAGGTCATCGACACCGGGCTGAACCACGGCGCATGAGCTCTCAACCGCTCAAACTGGTAGAAGTCGCCACGCGCAGGCGCGTTGCCATTTCCATGGGCGCCGTCACGCTGGTTTTGTTCGGCCTGATCGCGCTGAAGGATCTGAAGGTCAACCTGCTTCCTGACCTGTCCTATCCGACCCTGACGGTGCGCACTGAATACCGCGGTGCCGCGCCGGAAGAGATCGAAACCTTGCTCACCCGGCCGGTCGAGGAGGCCGTAGGGGTGGTCAAGAACGTCAAGGGCGTGAAGTCAGTATCCCGCGCCGGTCAGTCGGACGTCATCCTGGAGTTTGCCTGGGGCGCCGATATGGACCTCGCCGGTCTGGACGTCAGGGAAAAACTGGAAGTTTTGCAGCTTCCGCTGGAAGCCGCCAGGCCGATGTTGCTGCGATTCAATCCGGCAACCGACCCGATCATGCGGTTAGGTTTGATCCACGCCGAATCGGGCGACGCGGTGGACGAGACCTCGTTGAAAGTTTTGCGCCGTTACGCGGACGAGGAAATCCGGAAATTGCTGGAGCCCGTGGAGGGTGTTGCCGCGGTCAAGATCAGCGGCGGACTGGAAGACGAAATTCAGATAGAAATCGACCAGGAAAAGATGGCCCGGCTGAACCTGACACTGGAGGTTCTGACGTCCCGGTTGGCGGCTGAAAACGTCAACGTATCGGCAGGGCGGCTGGAGCAGGGCACACAGAGGTATCTCGTGCGCACCATCAACCAGTTCGGGTCGGTCGAGGAGTTCGGCAGCCTCATCGTTTCAACCGGCGAGGGGCGTCCGGTTTACCTCCGTGATATCGCCCGTGTCCGTTCCGGTTACAGTGAACGGGAGGCGATCATTCGCATGAACGGGCACGAAGCCGTCGAAATAGCCGTCTACAAAGAGGGCGACGCAAACACGGTGAGCGTGGCCAGGGGCGTACGCGACAAGCTCCTGCAACTGCAGGAAAACCTTCCCCCCGGTGTTGAAATGGAAACGGTGGATGACCAGTCGGTCTTCATCGACCGGGCCATCCGTGAAGTAATCAACGCCGCTGTTCTCGGCGGCTTGCTGGCCGTCCTGGTGATCTTCGTGTTCCTGCGAAATGCCTGGTTCACGCTGACGATTGCCCTGTGTATCCCGGTTTCCGTTATCGCCACATTTTTCCTGATGGGGCAGGCAGGCATCTCGCTGAACATCATGTCCCTGGGCGGTATTGCGCTGGCCACGGGATTGCTGGTCGATAACGGCATCGTCGTGCTCGAGAATATCTCGCGCTACCGGGCCGAGGGCGAAGGACTGGTGCCGGCAGCCATCAAGGGCACCAGCGAAGTTGGCGGTGCCGTGATTGCTTCGACCCTGACCACCATCGCGGTATTTCTGCCGCTGGCTTTTGTTGACGGTATGGCCGGCCAGTTATTCCGTGACCAGGCCTTGACGGTTACTTTTGCATTGGCGGTATCGCTTGCTGTTGCGGTAACCCTGATCCCGATGATGGCCTCGGCCAGCGGACACAAGACGCTCCCCCGCGAACCCGGCAGTAGCCGGTTTGGCAGCTGGTTCGCATCCTCCTATGCAAAGTTGCTCGATATGGCGTTGCGGCACCGGGCAAAAACCATGGTGCTGGCCACTGTTGTGCTGGTGCTCGCCGTGGTGATGCTGCGTGGTATCGGAACCGAATTACTGCCAGACCTTGAGCAGGGGCGATTCGATGTCACCCTGGAGGCCAACCCGGGCACTCCGCTGGAAGAAACGGATCGCCTGGCCGGCAACCTGCAACGGTTGGCGACGGCGAATCCCACTGTAGACTATGTTTACGGCGTGGCCGGTTCCGGAAACAGGATCGATGCGAACCCCACCGAGAGCGGAGAGAATATCGCCCGCATGCTGGTGGCGATGAAGCCTGCATCGAGCCCGGAAGACCGGGATGCGGTGATCCATGAACTGCGGGCCAACACTGCGGAAACCGCCGGACTGGAAAGCAATTTCAGCGCGCCTGAGCTATTGAGTTTCGACAAGCCTTTGGAAATTGAAATCCAGGGCTACGACCTGGATGCCCTGCGGGCAGCCAGTGAGCAGGTACTGGGCCTGCTGCGCGCATCGGACCGGTTTGCCGATGTCGAATCGAGCCTGGAGCGCGGCCATCCCGAGATCCAGATATTTTTCGACCAGGAACGCGCGGCCGCGCTGGGCTTGACGGTGAAACAGATATCCGACCAGGTGGTCGGTAAAATTCGCGGGCAGGTGGCCACGCGCTACAGCTGGCGTGATCGCAAAATCGACGTGCTGGTCCGTTTGTCCGAGAACGAGCGCCAGTCCATTGCAGCGGTGCAAAACCTGATCATCAATCCCCAGAGCGAGCGGCCTGTGACTTTGTCCTCCGTGGCGGAAATCCGGATCGCTGAAGGGCCCGCGGAAATCCGCCGGGCCGACCAGGAGCGGGTGGCGCTGGTCCAGGCCAACCTGGCTTATGGAGATCTCGGCAGCGCCGTCATCGAAGCCGAGGCCCTGTTGTCCGGCATCCAGCTTCCGTATGGCTTGACACTGAAAATCACCGGGCAGAGTGAAGAAATGGCAGCTTCGTTCCGCTCGCTGGTGTTTGCGCTGGTCCTCGCCGTTTTTCTCGTCTACCTGGTCATGGCCTCGCAATTTGAATCCCTGGTGCACCCGTTCGTGATCCTGTTTTCCATACCACTCGCCGCTGCCGGTGTTGCGTTGGCTTTGTGGCTGACGGACACCCGGCTGAGCGTGATCGTGTTCATCGGCCTGATCATGCTGGCCGGCATCGTGGTGAATAATGCGATCGTCCTGGTCGACCTGATCAACAAGTTACGCGAGCGGGGAATGGAACGCTTCGACGCGATCCGCGATGCTGCACGGCTGCGTTTGCGCCCCATCATGATGACCACCCTGACGACCGTGTTGGGGCTGCTGCCCATGGCGCTTGGCCTGGGAGAAGGCTCGGAAATGCGGACACCGATGGCGGTCACGGTAATCGGGGGGCTGCTGACCTCGACCCTGTTGACGCTGGTCGTGATACCGGTGATGTATTCCCTGCTGGACCGGCGCAGGGACGCCAGGCAGGATGAACCCGCCCGGGTGGAGAAAGACGCCAATTCCCGGTCCGGTTCCTCCCATGTCCTGCAGGCGGGTTAACCATGTCGCCTGCCCAATTTGCGATCAAACGCCCGGTCACGATCATCATGATCTTTGTATCGATGATTGCGATCGGCCTGGTGTCCTCACGTTTGCTGCCGCTGGAGTATTTTCCGGCGGTGGACGTCCCGTTCATCGGCATTGAAATTCCCTACCAGGGGTCGACGCCGGAGGAAGTTGAACGCGAAATCACCCGGCCGGTTGAAGAAGTGATTGCGACGCTGGCCGGCATCAAGCGGCTGGAATCCCGGTCCTCGTCAAACGGGGCCAATATCGAAGTGATTTTTGACTGGGGCGAAGACGTTGCTGTCAAGGCGGTCGAAGCGCGTGACCGGATCGAGGCGATTCGCGGTTCGCTGCCGTCTGATGTCCGGCGCATCAATGTTTTCAAGTTCAATTTTACCGATCAACCGGTATTGCGGATGCGAATCTCCAGCGAAAGAGACCTGTCCGGCGCCTACGACATGCTGATGCGGAAGCTGATCCGGCCGCTGGAACGGATACCGGGCGTGGCCAGGGTTCAGCTCGAGGGCGTCGAGCCGCGCGAGATCCGCATTGAACTGATCGCGGACCGCGTGGTTTCACACGGGATCGACCTGGTCGATCTCCAGCGCCGTTTGCAGCAGGTCAATTTTTCGGATTCCGCCGGGCTGATTCGTGACAACGAGACCCGTTACCGGGTCAACCCGCGGGGCGAGTTCCGCAGCGTGGATGAGATCGGTGCGCTGGTAATCAACGATAGCGGACTGCGCCTGCGCGACATCGCCGAAATCCGCTACGACAATAAAAAACGCACCTACGCCCGGCACCTGGACCGGAAATACGCCATCGGCGTCAGCGTGTTCAAGGAAAACGGCGCCAACCTGGTGGACGTCGGCCGGCTGGCGGTAGAGGAAGTGAACCGGATTGGCCAAAGCGCCGAGATGCAGGGTATCCAGCTGTTTTTCCTGGACAACCAGTCAGAGGGGGTGACCGAGTCACTTTCCGAGTTGCTGAAAGCCGGGCTGATCGGAGCCTTGCTGTCGTTGATCGTGCTGTATTTTTTCCTCGGGCATCTGCAGACCACCCTGATGGTCTCACTGGCGGTGCCGGTGGCCATCACCATCACGCTCGGCGTGATGTACTTCCTGGGCCTGTCCCTGAACATTCTTTCGATGATGGGCCTGATGCTCGCGGTGGGGATGCTGGTCGACAACTCGGTCGTGGTCAGCGAGAGCATTCACCGTGAACACGAACAATCACCCAACGACCCTGAAGGCGCCGCCCTGCGTGGCGTGCGGGCGGTTGGTACTGCTGTCGCCGCCGGCACACTGACCAGCGCTGCGGTGTTCCTGCCGATCATTTTCGGGGAGCAGGATGACATTTCGATTTTTCTGACCCACGTGGCCGCCGCCATCGTGGTTTCCCTGGTCATTTCACTGTTCATTGCACAGACGGTCATTCCCCTGCTGGCGACCCGCCTCGACCAGCCGTCAATGAGCCGGCAAAACCGGTGGGTTGGACGTTTGACCGAATGGTACGCGCGGGTGCTGAGCTGGACGCTCGGGCATCGCTGGTGGGCAGCGGGCCTGGTGGTTTTGACCCTGGTTTCCGCGGCCATACCGATGTCGCTGGTAAAAACCGACATGTTCCCGATGAACCAGACCCGGCAACTCTACCTGAGCTACCACCTGGACGGCCATTATCCGCTGGAGAAAATAAAGGAATCAGTCGACCGCATCGAGGAGTACCTGTATGACAACCAGGAAGCCTTCAACATCCGGGCTGTATACACCTATTACGATGAAACCGGCGCATCCAACACTATTTCGTCCATCCTGCTGACCGAAGACAGCGAGGCAACCCTCTCGTCAGAGGAGATCAGCAAGAAGATCATGGAAGGCCTGCCGAAGATTGCCATTGGCCGGCCCAGTTTCGACTTTGAGCGAACCGGCGGCGCCGAAAAGCTGAACATTACGCTGACGGGCTCGTCCAGCGAAGTATTGCGGGGGCTGGCCGACGACGCCGTGCGGGTTCTCTCAGGTGTGGAAGGCCTGACCAGCGTGGTTTCAGAGGCGGGTGCAGGCGACCAGGAAGTACAGGTTCGCGTGGACCGGGAAAAGGCCAATCTGCTGGGGTTCTCCACCCAGGATGTCGCGCAAGCCGTCGCCATTGCCCTGCGCGGAGTCGAACTGCGCGAATTCAAAGGCGAGGAAGGCGAGGTCCCGGTGCGTTTGCAACTCCGTGAAGAAGATCGCGAGAGCCTGGCCGATTTAAGGGACATCAAGTTACGCAACGCCGACGGCCTGCAAGTGCCGCTGATGGCCCTGGTCAGCCTCACTGAAGACAGCGGCCCCACCGAGATTCGCCGGATGGATCGTCAAACGGGCTTGCGCGTGACAGCCCAACTGGACGGAATAACCACCGAAGAGGCGAAGGAAAAAATCACCGCGCGGATGGACCTGATGAAGCTGCCCGGAGGCTACGGCTGGGCCTTTGGCGGGGGGTTCGAAGACGACCAGGAAGCGATGGAAAGAATGCTGTTCAACATCCTTCTGGCCATCGCGATCATTTACATCGTACTGGCTGCCCAGTTCGAATCCCTGGTTTATCCGGCGAGCATGATCTGCACCATCATTTTCTCGGTCATCGGGGTGTACTGGTTCTTCCTGGTCACCGGAACCACGTTTACCCTGATGGCGATGATCGGGATTCTGATCCTGATCGGTGTCGTGGTGAACAACGGGATCGTGTTGATCGACCACGTCAACAAGCTTCGCCTGGCCGGCCTCGGCCGGGAAGAAGCCCTGGTGCGGGCAGGGCGCGAACGTTTGCGGCCGATCCTGATGACTGTCGGCACCACGGTACTGGGCCTGGCGCCTTTGTGTATCGGCACTACGCAAATTGGCGGCAATGGCCCTCCGTACTTTCCGATGGCGCGCGCGATCGTCGGGGGATTGCTGTTTTCGACCTTCGTCAGCCTTGTTCTGCTTCCAACGATTTATACCTGGCTGGACATCATGCGGCACTGGCCTGCTGCGTTGTGGCGGGCTTTCAAACGGATGTTCGGGTTTATCGGGCGGCTCCTGCCAAGACCCGCATTTTTGCGCTAACAACGCGCTATTTAGTGCAATGATCCAGATCAGTTGATTCAAGTCATTTTGTTTTAAGTTGCTTCCATTCAACAATCGGTTCAATTTGAGGGAACCTGAGCGGCAAGAACGAATAAAAATAAACTTATTTTCGATACCTGGTTCTTCGTTATAGCTAGAACTGTTCCCTGCGCACGGTCAGTAAAGACCGTTTTAGAGGGAATGAGCCATGATTAGTGATCTTGACCTCCACCTGGAACCTGCCACCGGTATTTCCCGCAGAGGCTTCCTGACATTTTGTTCCGGAGTTGCCGTTACACTCGGCTTTTCACCGATCCTCGGCGCGCAGATTGCCGAGGCCGTGATGAATCCACGGCGGCCGCCGGTCATCTGGCTTTCGGCCCAGGAATGCACCGGCTGCACCGAGTCCTTGTTGCGGTCCCATCACCCGACGCTTGAGAACCTGATCCTCGACATGGTTTCGCTGGACTACCACGAGACCCTCAGCGTTGCGGCCGGTCACCAGGCCGAAGCGGCCCGGATGGCGTCGATGGAGGAGAATTACGGGAACTACCTGCTGGTGGTCGATGGTGCGATTCCGACCAAGGACGGCGGCATCTATTGCAAGGTCGCTAACCGGACCATCCAGGAACACCTGGAAGAAGCTGCAGGCGGGAGCAGCAGCCATCATCGCCATCGGTTCCTGCGCTTCCTGGGGCGGCATACCTTCCAGCGGGATCAATCCAACCGGTGCGGTCGGCGTGGCGGAAGTGCTGCCCGGCAAGACCATCGTGAATATTCCGGGTTGTCCGCCCAATCCCTATAATTTCCTGAGTACGGTGCTGCAGTTCGTTGCTTTTGGATCCCTGCCGGCACTGGATGAAAAGAACCGGCCGAAATTCGCCTACGGCCGCCTGATCCATGAAAACTGCGAACGTCGGGCGCATTTCGACGCGGGCCGTTTTGCGATGGAATTCGGCGACGAAGGACACCGCCAGGGTTGGTGCCTGTACAAGCTGGGTTGCAAGGGTCCGGAAACCTGGGCCAACTGTCCGTCCATCCTGTTCGGGGATGTCGGGTTCGGGCAGTTGGCCGGTGGGTACCGGCCACCCCTGTTTCGGCTGCACGGAACAAGGTGTCGGATTTACCAAGCCGATTCATGCACTGGCCGATGTCGAATCCGTTACTCCGCCGCTTGCCTATGCCGCGGTTGATCAACCCAAGGGTGCGGGCATGAGCCCGGCTTCGGCCGGCGTGGTCGGTGCTGCGGCAGGCGCTGCAGTTGGCGCGGCTGCGGTGATGATGAGCCGTCTTGGAAAAGTGGAGCTGATACCCGAGAAAGAAGAAAAAGAAAGACAAGAAAAAGAAGAAAGACCGTTCCGCTGAAACAGAGGGTTGAGCGCATGAGCATCAAGCGCAGAGACTTTCTCAAAGCGGCGGTGACCGGCAGTGCTGCGGCCGCTTTGCCGGCAGCTGCAGAGGCGCGACCCAACCTGGAAGTGCCCGCCGAACGCCATCGGCATGTTGTACGACGCGACCCTGTGTATCGGTTGCAAGGCCTGCATGGTGGGCTGCAAGGAAGCCAATGACATGCCGGTCGAACATGCCGACCAGTCACCGATCTGGGATACGCCGGTGGATACGTCCGGCAAGACGCTGAATATCATCAAGGTTTACCGCAATGGTACTGCAGAAGAAAAAGACCAGGCGGTCAACGGCTATTCCTTTGTCAAGCGCCATTGCATGCATTGCGTCGATCCCGGATGCATCTCGGTCTGCCCGACCCAGGCGATGCGCAAAGACCCGGATAACGGCATCGTCACGCACCACCCGGAGGCTTGCATTGGCTGCCGGTATTGCGTCTGGGCCTGTCCCTACAACATCCCCAAGTGGGACTTCGACGAGGCCTTCGGCCAGATTCACAAGTGCCAGTTCTGCAACCACAGGCTGGCGGAAGGCTTGTTGCCGGCCTGTGTTGAACGCTGTCCGACCGGCGCTTCGCTGTTCGGAACCCGCGAAGAACTGCTGGAAGAAGCACACCGCCGGTTGGCGGCAGAGCCCGGGTCGACGTACAACTATCCGCGCAACACGCTGGAGGATCCGCACCGCCACGAAGCCATCGTTCCGCATTATATCGACCGCGTTTACGGTGAATCGCAGGGCGGCGGCACCCAGGTAATGGTGCTGGCGGGTGTCCCGTTCGGCAACCTGGATTTACCCGACATCCCGGAGCGTTCTTTTGCCAGCCTGTCCGAGACCATTCAGCACACGGTCTACAAGGGCATGATCGCACCACTGGCCCTGCTCGGCGGATTGATGTTCGTCACCCGGCGCAGGCTGGGCGGAAAGGATGAGGAGGACAGAGGAAGTGAAACTTTCAACAACGGCCCCGATGGGCGGAAAGATTTTAACCCGTCCCTTCCTGTTTCTTTCACTGCTGGTGCTGATAGCCGTCGGCGCTGATTTTGTTCCGCCTGGTTTACGGCCTGGGTGAAGCGACCAACCTGAATAATGGCTATCCCTGGGGTTTGTGGGTGGTGCTGGATATTCACATCACCGCTGCAATCGGCTGTGGCGGCTACGTGCTGGCGGTCGTCATCTACGTCATGAACAAGGGCGAATTTCACACGCTGATCCGCCCGGCGCTGCTGGGCAGCGCCTTCGCCTATACGCTGGCCAACCTGGCCGCATTCGTGGACCTCGGACGCTGGTGGAATTTCTACCAGATCGCCTTGCCGTGGAACATCAACCTCAATTCGGTGATGTTCGAGGTCGCCATATGCATGACGCTGTATATGCTGGTGCTGTGGATTGAGTTGGTGCCGCCGGTGCTGGAGCACTTCGGCAAGCCCGGGCTGGAGAAAGCGTTTTTCAAGATCCTGTACGTCGTTATTCCGCTGGGAATCGTGTTACCGACCATGCACCAGTCCGGTCTTGGCGCGCTGATCGTAGCCGCGGGAAACAAGATTTCACCGTTATGGCAAACATCGTGGATCAGTTTCCTGTTTCTTGCTGTCCGCCATCATCATGGGCTTTTCGATCGTGATTTTCGAAGGTGCGCTTACCGTGCTCGGCTTCGGGCGCCGGCTGGAACTGCACCTGTACCGGAGATTGGCGACAGTGTTGCGCTGGGCGCTGGGTTTTTACCTGGTCGTGCGGTTTGCCGACCTGGTATACCGCGATGCGCTGGCAGCCCTTAGCCAGTCGTCTGTTCAGACCGTGATGTTCGTGATTGAAAACGCATTGTTCGTCATTCCGCTTGTGATACTGGTGCATCCGCGCTGGCGCGGTAATGCCCGGCTGCTTGTTCCTGGTGGCGATATGCCTGTTGCTGGGCGGCGCCGTGCTGCGATTCAATGGCCTGATCATCGGCTACACGCCGTCGGCGGGTTACGTGTACTTCCCGTCGGTGATCGAGTTGCTGGTTTCCATCGGCTTGCTGGCGGTCGAAGTGGTTGGATTCACTCTACATCGTGAAACGTTTCCCGATACTGCCGCCGCGAAAACGCACGGTGGCGCCGGGTTCCGCCCCGGCCGAAATCGGATTGGCGCCGAACGCCTAGATTACCTCATTTTGATTACGGGAGAAATACCGTGGCAACAAGAATAACCGTAGATCCGGTCACACGCATCGAAGGGCACCTGCGCATCGACTGCGAAGTGAATGACGGCAAGGTCACCAACGCCTGGTCCTCCGGCCAGATGTGGCGCGGAATCGAACTGATCCTGCAGGGCAGGGACCCGCGCGACGCCTGGATATTCACCCAACGGATCTGCGGCGTCTGCACCACGGTTCACGCGATGGTCTCGGTACGCGCGGTGGAAAATGCGCTGCAACTCGAAATCCCGATGAATGCGCAGCACATCCGCAACATGATCATCGGCGCGCATTGCGTGCACGACCATATCGTCCATTTCTATCACCTGTCGGCGCTGGACTGGGTGGACATCGTGTCCGCCTTGTCGGCGGATCCGGCCGCAACGGCAAAGCTGGCTTCCACGCTGTCTGAATGGCCGCGCAACACGGTGCAGGAACTGAGCGCGGTGCAAACCCGGCTGAAAACGCTGGTGGAGTCCGGCCAACTGGGCATCTTTGCCAACGGCTACTGGGGCCACCCGGCCATGAAACTGTCCGCCGGAAGTCAATCTGCTGGCCGCGGCCCATTACCTGCAGGCGCTCGAGTACCAGAGAAAGGCCAACCAGATCGTCGCGATCCTGGGCAGCAAAACGCCCGCACATCCAGAACCTGGCGGTGGGCGGTGTATCCAACCCGATCAACCTGGATTCCCAATCCACCCTGTCGCTGGAACGCCTGTTCTACATCAAGAGCCTGATCGATGAACTGGGCGATTTCGTTCGCCAGGTCTACCTGGTCGATGTTGCCGCGGTCGGTGCGTTTTATGCGGACTGGACCGCCTACGGGGCAGGGGTAACCAATTACCTGTGTGTTCCCGAAATGCCGCTCGAATGGCATGGGTACCGAATTTGAACTGCCCGGTGGTTACATCACCAACGGCGACCTCGGTTCCCTGCAGCCCATCACCAGTTTCCAGGATGCGTATTTTGAAGGCGGTGTCGCCGAGAGCAGCAAGCACGCCTGGTATGAAGGCAGCGCCGCACTGCACCCGTACGATGGCGAGACGGTGCCGGAGTACACGGACTTCCAGGACGACGGCAAATATTCCTGGGTCAAGGCGCCGACCTTTTACGGCAAGCGAGCCCAGGTCGGGCCGCTGGCCAACGTACTGGTCATGGCGGCGGCCGGCCACGAACCGACCACGCGCTACCTCGACCAGGTGATGAGCACCGCCAGCAGCCTGGCCGGCAGCCAGATTCCGCTGACCGCGCTGCATTCGACCATCGGCCGTCATGCCGCCCGCGCGATTCGTTGCGCGGTGATTTACGAAAGCCTGCAGAACCAGTGGAACCTGCTGATGGAAAATATCGGTTCCGGCGACTACGAGACCTTATAACCGCCCGACCTTCCCGAAAGGCGAACAGCGCGGCTTCGGATTCCACGAAGCGCCGCGCGGCGTGCTGTCGCACTGGGTGGTCATCCAGGACGGCAAGATCGCGAACTACCAGGCGGTGGTTCCTTCCACCTGGAATGCCGGCCCGCGGGATGAAGACGACGAACTGGGGCCGTACGAAGCATCGCTGATCGGCAACCCGGTCGCCGACCCCGAGTTGCCGCTGGAAGTGCTGCGCACGATTCATTCCTTCGATCCCTGCCTGGCCTGCGCCATTCACATGGTCGATCCGCGGAAGAAAGGAGATCGTCCGGGTCAAAGCGCTTTGACTTCGAAATGACCCCGCGCCCGGTTTTGGTGCTGGGCATGGGAAACCTCATTCTCGAGGACGAGGGCCTGGGTATCCGGGCCCTCGAACTGTTGCAGGAACGTTACGTGATTCCGCCCGGAGTCGAGTTCCTCGACGGCGGCACCACCGGGATGGGCCTGCTGGACGACATGAGCCGGCGCGATCACCTGCTGGTGCTGGATGCCTGCCAGACGGGAGATCCGCCGGGCACGCTGGTCAGGCTGGCGGGCGATGATGTGCCGGTCTACTTTGGCATGCGGATTTCACCGCACCAACTGGGCTTGTCCGATGTGCTCGCGACGCTGGAATTGAGCGGAGAACAACCCGCGGAAGTGGTGGTGCTCGGCATGGTTCCGCAATCGCTGGAACTGTGCCTGGAATTGTCTGACCTGGTCAGGGAAAGACTGGACAGCCTGGTCGAGGCGGCCGTTGCGGAACTGAACGCGACTCGGCTACGCGCCACAACCCCGATCCTGACTTTTTAATCCTGGAGGGTCGCCAGGAAGTCTATGATCTCCTGTCTTTCAACGGGATCTTTTACCCGGATGCTCTTGGTTGAACCCGGCGCGAATGCCGCGGCATCGGTCAGGTACAGGTCGAGGTCTTCAGCGGTCCACGTTCCGCCCTTCTCGATCAGGGCAGGGGAGTAGTTGTACCAGGAGCGGTCGCGGGCTTTTTCGGCGCCATAGATGCCCCACAAGTTGGGGGCCACCCGGAATTCGCCGCCTTTTTCAAGACTGTGGCAGACCACGCAGCGGCCGGCGGGGGTGTCGAGACCCCAGGGGGTTGGGGTGAAGGAGTCTGCGTAAACAGGGCCACACAGACCGGAAATCAAAATAGAAGTAACCAGTACAGATTGTCTCATGCCGCTATTCTCCCAAACCTGAATGGTTTGGAAACTTTAACAGCAGAGTCCGGCAGCCCTGTTAACGCAGATCAATCGCCCGTTATTTAACCCCCGAGATTTGTTCGCATAAGTCTTTTGCCCCTGGCACGGCCCTCTGGATGGCGATTTCGCCATCCAGGCTCTCATCCGTGATCGCGTAGGTCAATTGCGCATTGCTGCAATCCTGGAAGTCGATACTCATCGCGCCCACGACCTCGGTACGGACGTTCCGTGGATCATCAAAACTGCCACCAGTGGTTTCATACAGGATCATGTCAGCCACGGGGCCTTCAAAACCACCCTGTGCGGTGAACCAACGCTGCCCGGACGCCGTATTGTCGCCGTAGGTGAACCAGGCCACAAACATGAAATTGCCACCCGCGCTACCCGGGTAGGAATCGATCAGAAAGCCCTGCCCGGATGTCACGGGATCAAACCAGGCGCCATCCATGCCCGCGTTGATGTCCACGGCCTGGGTGGAAGGTTCGTCGATCGTCTCGCAGGTGATTTCCGAACCGGGGATCGCACGGAACAGTGGAACGGTGCCCTGCAGGCTTTCACCCGCTATTTTATAGGTCATCTCGCCCTCTGAGCAGCTGCTGAACACCAGTGTGACCTCTCCAATCCGGGTAGTCGTGACATCCTGGGGCGCATCGAATTTGCCACCGAGAGTTTCATACAGATCCAGGGTCGCCGTGTTGCCGCTGTAGTTACCCTGTGCGGTCAGCCAACGTTGCTGGAAAGGGTTGGCGGAGGCTGCGTCGGTATAGGTGAACCAGGACATGAACATGAATTTCGCAGCAGTGTCGATGTCAATCAACTGGCCCTGTCCGGAAGTTTCCGGGTTGAACCAGGCGCCGGCGTGCCCGGCGTTGATCGGGACTGGAACTGATGAATGGATATCGTCATTGGTGATCGTGCAGGTTGCTGATTCGCCCTGGGCCAGCTTGACGGTATCGCCATCCACTTTGGTGCCGCCAACACAGACCCAGTCACTGGCTGTATAGCCGACCGGGCCGCCACTCTCGGAAAGGTTATACGTCCCGGCTGCAAACCCGTCACCGCTGGACACGTTGGGTCCCGGGCCGCTGAAACCGGTTGGGCCAGCGGCGGTCAGTGTCCAGTTGGCCGGAACGGCAGTGCCGCCGTCGTCGTTGATGACTTTCTTGACCAGGGTCAGGCTGGGGCCTGCGGCGTGCACATGCTGGGGTTGCCGGGCAGGGCGACGGCATCAATGAAGAAACTGGAAACCCCGCCATTGTTGGAAAATGTTTCGGAATGGAATTCGATGTCGTGGGTTCCGCCATCAGCGTAGGTGCTGATATCCACCGACTGGGAAACGTAACCGTCGATCCCGCAACGCGGGTTGGAGCCGTCGATAACAAGCTGAGGCTGATCGTCGATCAGCAGTTCCATGTAGTCTGCAGCCGAGTCGCAAGACAGGGATTTCCAGATCGAAAGTCAGAGTCGAGACACTCGAAGGAATCACGACGGACTGGGAAACCGATCCTTCCTGGAAAGGCTTGATCGCACCCAGAAAGACCCAGAACGTTTCCGTCTGAGGGACCTGTACCGCCCGCTCTTCCGCAGACCGCTACTTCGCAGATTGGGGTGCCAATCGGGTTGTTGGAAACCTCGGTCCAAAAGGGGTTCGGCGTGCCAGCTTCGAAGCTGGGATCTGAGACGATGCCGGGTGAACCGGGAGTCAGTGCACTCCCAGCCATTTTCCACCTGGCAGGTATTGGAGCAGCCGTCCTTGACAAAGTCGTTGCCGTCATCGCATTGCTCCCCTTGGTCCAGCTTGCCGTTTCCGCAGTCGGACGGCGGGAGTTCAGCAGCGCAGCCATAGACTTCGACGTCGTCCACGTACCAACCCACTGCGCCATCGCAGCCGTCGATGCCAAAATCAAAGCGCAATTTGATGGTATCGCCGGCTGCGGCAATCCCCAGCAAGTTAATGCGTACATCGGTCCAGCTACCGGACGGGTTGCCATCAATGGTGCCCGTGAACGCTTCCTGGCCAGCGAGTGGATTGGTGTTATCCTCGACACCAAATTCGTCGAAGGCGGGAGCGAGCGTGCCATAGTGCTCCCCGTACTCGAAAGCAGAGGCAGGGATGATGTTGAATGCCCCGCCATTCACGCTGATCTTGATGTTGCCGCCATCATATTCGAATTCGGTTTCGAACCAGTGCTCGAAGGAGATCCGGGGCACTTCAGTATTGCCGGGAATCATGATCGAGGGGCTGTCCAGCGTGAGTGCGCCGGTCTGGTCGTCGGCGCCACAATCACCAATATCCAGGTTGGCCACAAAGGCAGCCCTGCCGGATTTATTGTCCGGAAGGCTTCCGACAGAAGCCCAGTCGGGCGTAGCAAATGAACCCGGGCTGGCAACATCATGGGTGCCTGCAGTCCATGTGCCAAGTCCGGCTTCCCAATTGGCCAGGGAAATGCTTTGGAGATCGCCATAACCCGCGCAGCGTGCGGGCGGTTCAGCTGCTGCCGCCAAATTAATGGCGTTGATTAACGTGAAAATTGACACTCCAAACAGGAGCGCCTTCTTACCAATGTTTCGAGACTTCATACAGATACCCCTTTTAATGTTCAATTTGATTCGAATCCATTACTGAAGATTAAGTCTTCGGTGGTTATATCGTCATTCGTTATAGTGCAGGTGGCATCCTGATCCAGCGCCAGCGTGATGGTGCCGTCGGGGTTACAGTCGCCACCCCAGGCACCGGGTGCGTAACCCGGCAGGCCGACCTCGGAAACCGTATGCGGGCCGGCATCGAACAGGTTGATCGCGTTATGCAGCACCGCGCCGCCATCGACCTTGAGACCAAAGGCGTTCTGATCGGTTATGGTGCCGCCGTTGTTGTTGGTGATGGTCTTAACCACCTTCAAAGTCGGAGGAATATCGTCGTTAGTGATTGTGCAGGTTGCATCCTGGCCGAGTGCGAGGCTGATTGTTCCGTCCGGGTTGCAATCGCCACCCCAGGAGCCTGGCTCGTAACCCGGCAGACCAACCTCGGAAACGGTGTGGCTGCCGGCATTGAAAGTGTTGCTTACATTGTTCAGGACGATACCGCCATCGACCCTGAGACCAAAAGCATTCAGATCGGTGACGGTGCCGCCATTATTGTTGACGACGGATTTGACTACTGTCAGGGTCGGCGAAACATCATCGTTGTTGATCCTACAGGTTGCATCCTGGCCGAGTGCGAGACTGATCGTTCCGTCCGGGTTGCAATCGCCACCCCAGGAGCCTGGTTCGTAACCAGGCTGGCCGTCTTCGGATACGGTATGAGGGCCAGCAACGAATTCGTTGCTGATGTTGTGAAGCACTGTTCCACCATCGACCTTTAAACCAAATGCGTTTGGATCGGTTATGGTGCCGCCGTTGTTGTTGGTGATGGTCTTAACCACCTTCAAAGTCGGAGGAATATCGTCGTTGGTGATTGTGCAGGTTGCATACTGGCCGAGTGCGAGGCTGATCGTTCCGTCCGGGTTGCAATCGCCGCCCCAGGTTCCTGCCTGGTAACCCGGCAGGCCATCTTCGGAAACAGTATGACTGCCGGCATCAAATTCGTTGCTGACGTTGTGCAACACGAGCTCGCCATCAACCCTGAGACTAAAAGCATTCTGATCGGTGACTGTGCCGCCATTGTTGTTGGTAATGTTCTTGACCACCTTCAGAGTTGGAGAAATGTCATCATTGGTGATCGTGCAAATAGCTTCGTCGCCGGGGGCCAGCGTAATGGTGCCGTCAGCATTGCAGTCACCGCCCCAAGTACCCGGCTTGTAGCCGGGCAGACCGACTTCTGAAACGGTATGCGCACCTGCGCTGAATTCGTTTACAGCATTGTGCAGCACGTCACCGCCATCGACTTTGAGACCAAAGGCATTCTGATCGGTGACAGTGCCACCGTTGTCGTTGATGATGGTGTTGACTACGGTCAACGTTGGTGCTTTGTCATCGTTGGTGATGGAACAGATGGCGTCCTGATCCAATGCCAGAATTATGCTGCCGTCTGAGCTGCAATCGCCGCCCCAGGTTCCTGCCTGGTAACCGGCAGGCCATCTTCGGAAACAGTATGACTGCCGGCATCAAAGTCGTTGCTGACGTTGTGCAACACGAGGTCGCCATCAACCCTGAGACTAAAAGCATTCTGATCGGTAACTGTGCCGCCATTGTTGTTGGTGATGTTCTTGACCACCTTCAGAGTCGGAGAAATGTCATCGTTGGTGATCGTGCAAATAGCTTCGTCGCCGGGGGCCAGTGTAATGGTGCCGTCAGCATTGCAGTCACCGCCCCAAGTACCCGGCTGGTAGCCGGGCAGACCGACTTCTGAAACGGTATGCGCTCCGGCGCTGAATTCGTTTACAGCATTGTGCAGCACGTCACGCGCCATCGACTTTGAGACCAAAGGCATTCTGATCGGTGACAGTGCCACCATTGTCGTTGATGATGGTGTTGACCACGGTCAACGTTGGTGCTTTGTCATCGTTGGTGATGGAACAGATGGCGTCCTGATCCAATGCCAGAATAATGCTGCCGTCTGCATTGCAATCGCCGCCCCAGGTGCCTGCCTGGTAACCCGGCAGGCCGTCTTCGGACACGATGTGACCGCCGGCATCGAAGCTCGTTGCTCCATTGTGCAATACAGGACTTCCAGTCAACCCTCAAGCCAAAGGCATTCGGGTCGGTCACGGTTCCGCCGTTGTCGTTGACGATGGTTTTGACCAGCTTCAGGGTCGGGGCAATATCATCATTGCTGATGGTGCAGGTCGCGTGCCGCCCAGCGCCAGGGTGATGGTGCCATCCGGATTGCAGTCGCCACCCCAGAAACCCTGGCTGCGTAACCCGGCAGGCCAGCCTCGGACACCATATGATCCACCGGCATCGAATTCGTTGGCGGCGTTGTGCTAGCACAATGCCGCCATCGACCTTGAGACCAAAGGCATTCTGATCGGTGATGGCGCCGCCGTTGTCATTGATGATGGTATTGACCACCTTCAACGTCGGTGCAATATCGTCGTTGGTGATGGTGCAGATGGCGTTCTGGTCCAGTGCCAGCGTTATGCTGCCGTCTGAATTACAATCGCCGCCCCAGGCGCTTGCCTGGTAACCCGGCAGGCCGTCTTCGGAAACGATATGACCGCCGGCGGTAACCATGGTCGCCACATTGTGTATCACGATATTGCCGTCAACCCGAAGACCAAAGGCATTTTGATTTGTAACGGTGCCGCCGTTGTCATTGATGATGGTTTTGACCACGGTCAATGTCGGCGCGATGTCATTATTGGTAACGGTACAAGTTGCATGCTGCCCGAGAGAAATCGTTATCGTGCCGTCCGGATTGCAGTCACCGCCCCAGGCACTTGCCGCATATCCGGGATAGCCCCACCTCGGAAACCGTATGGTTGCCAACTGAAACGGGGGTGGCCACATTGTGCAGGACAGTTTCGTTGTCGACTTTGAGCCCAAAGGCATTTTGGTTAGTGACAGTGCCGCCATTGTCGTTGACGATGGTTTTTACCACGGTCAATGTCGCCGGAATATCGTCATTGGTGATCGTGCACACGGCGATATCAC
Organism: uncultured Gammaproteobacteria bacterium; assembly: GCA_963766195.1. GTDB lineage: Bacteria > Pseudomonadota > Gammaproteobacteria > Xanthomonadales > SZUA-36 > JAHEFT01. The sequence continues at coordinate 5,399 of CAVXYY010000012.1, read as the reverse complement.
CCAGCGCCAGCGTGATGGTGTCGACATCGACCTGCGTGCCGCCGACACAGATCCATGTGCTTGCACTGTAGCCGGTGGGGCCTCCGATCTCTGACAAATCATAAGTGCCGGCGGAAAAATTGGGGTTGTTGGAAACGCTGGGGCCGGGTCCGCTGAAGGGGGTGGGACCGAAGGCTGCCAGTGTCCAGGCTGAGCTTGCGGCATCACCACCGTTGTCGTTAACGACCTCTTTGATCAAAGTCAGGCTGGTGGTGTCTGTGTCGTTGTTGGTGATGGTGCAGGTAGCCGCTTGCCCCAGCGTCAAGGTAACCGTATCCGCGTCATCCTGCGTGGCTCCGACGCACACCCAGCTACCGGCGGTGTAACCGCCCGGACCACCGCTTTCGGAAAGGTTGTAGGTTCCGGCAGAAAACCCGGGGTTGTTGGAAACCACGGGGCCACTTCCAAAGAAGGGAGTGGGTCCATCAGCGGTCAGTGTCCATGCCGAACCCGGTGCAACGCCGCCATTATTGTTAATGACCTGTTTTATCAACGTCAGGCTGGTTTCGGCGACGTCGTTATTGGTGATAGTGCAGGTGGCATCCTGATCCAAAGCCAGCGTGATGTTGCCATCGGGATTGCAGTCACCTCCCCAAGTACTCGGTGTATAACCTGATAATCCGGCTTCGGATACGGTGTGGTTACCTGCATTGACTTCATAGCTTGTGCTATCCGAGACGGCCACATCGTCAATTTTCAGACCAAAAGCATCGGGATTATTGATAAGGCCGCCATTGTCATTAACGATGGTTTTGACCACGGTGAGTGTTGGTGAGATGTCGTCGTTGGTGATTGCGCAGGTTGCAACTTGGGCAAGCGCCAGTGTAATGGTTCCATCGGGGGCGCAGTCGCCGCCCCAGGTGCTTGCCGCATAGCCAGACAGTCCTTCCTCACCGATCGTATAAGTACCTGTCGGGGGGGTATAAATTACATTGTGCAAAATTGCTATGTCATTGATCTTGAGTCCAAAGGCGTTTGGATCTACAACACTGCCACCGTTATCGTTAACAATAGTGTTGAATACTTTTAACTCGGCACCAATGTCGTCGTTAACTATCGTGCAGGTGACTGACTCGCCCAGTAGTATAGAAATAGTGTCCGAATCGATTTGATTACCACCATCGCAAACCCAATCGCTCGAGCGATAACCTGGTGGGCCTCCACTCTCTGACAAATCATAGATTCCAGCATCAAAGCTTGGATCACTCGAAATTATAGGCCCGCTACCACTGAAGCTGGTTGGCCCTGTGGCCGCCAACGTCCAGTCCGAGCCCAATGCTTTTCCACCATTGTTGTTGATGACCTGTTTTATCAAGCTCAATCTTGTACTGTTGCTGTCATCATTGGTAATGGTGCACGTGGCATTCTGATCGAGTTTCAGGTCTATGCTGCCATTTAGCTTGCAATCGCCGCCCCAAAAGCCCGGAGTGTAATTTGGCTTACCATCTTCTGACAAGATGTGCCTTCCGACTGCAAAAGCATTGGTGACGCTGTCGAGTATCAAAGTTCCGTCAACCCTCAATCCGAATGCATCTGGATCAGTGATTGTACCTCCGTTATCATTGATTATGGTCTTGACTACCGTCAGGGTAGGAAGGTCGTCATTAGTAATCGTGCAAATAGCGTTCTTATTCAGCGCAAGCGTGATAGAGCCACCCGGCGAGCAATCACCTCCCCAGGCCCCCGACTTATAACGGGGAAGTCCGATTTCGGAGACCATGTGGCTGCTGGCACTAAATGTATTGGTGACATTATTCAGCACTGGCACGCCATCAACTCTTAAGCCGAAAGCGTCAGGATCCGTAGTGGTGCCGCCGGTGTCATTGACAATCGTGTTGACCACTTTCAGAGTCGGAAAGTCATCATTGGTAATCGTGCAAATGGCATTTTGACTTAAAGTCAGAGTAATAGAACCATCAGAAGCACAGTCACCACCCCAGGTCCCCGACTTGTAGTTTGGCAGGCCATCTTCAGAGACAATGTGCGCTCCGGCATTCAAGGAATAGCCGTGTTGTTCAAAATGCTCCACCGTCAACTTTTAGGCCAAAGGCGTCGGATCCGTGATTGTGCCGCCGGTGTCGTTGATAATGGTGTTAACCACAGTCAGGGTCGGTGTGATGTCGTCATTGGTAATTGTGCAGGTTGCGCTCTGCGCCAACGAGAGCGTGATGCTTCCCTCAGCGGAGCAATCACCTCCCCAGGGCCCTGCCTTGTAGCCTTGTAAGCCCTGCTCGGACACAGTGTGAATGCCGGCATTGAATGGGCTGCTTACACCGTGAAGCACGGGACCACCATCTACCTTGAAAGCAAAGACATTGAAATCTGTGACAGTGCCTCCGTTGTCGTTTACGATGGTTTTAATCACTTTGAGCGTTGGCGAGATATCGTCATTAGTAATCAAGCAGGTAACCTTTTCGCCCCAGGGCAACAGTCACCGTATCGTTGTCCACCTGGATACCTCCGTCACAAATCCCAGGCGCTTGCGCTATAACCGGCCACACCCCCTGATTCCGCCAGGTCATAAGTGCCAGGTAAAAGGCCGCTACCGCTGGAAATGCTCGGGCCTGGCCCACTGAAAGCTGTCGGTCCACTGGCGTTTAGCATCCAGGACGGGCCACGGCATTGCCGCCGCTGTTATTAATGACTTGTTTGACCAGGGTCAAACTGGTGGCGTCAGAATCATCGTTCGTCAGAGTGCAAGTGGCGTCCTGGTCCAGTGCCAGTGAAATCGTGCCGCCAGGGTCGCAGTCACCACCCCAAGTCCCCGGAACATATCCGGGCAAGCCGAGCTCTGACACCGAGTGGATTCCAGCGCTGACAACGTTGGCCACATTGTTCAACACGGTAACGCCGTCGATCTGCAGGCCAAACGAGTTGGGGTTGGTAATGGTGCCGCCATTGTTGTTGACGACCTGTTTGATCAGGGTCAGGCCGATATCGTCATTGATAATGCTGCATATTGCGTTTTGACCCAACTCGAGTGTAATTGTGCCGCCAGGCGCGCAGTCACCACCCCAAACCCCAGGCAGGTAACCTGGTAAGGTGCTCTCGGTTACCGAGTGATCACCAGCGTCCACGAGGTTGGGGAAATTATGCTGCACGGCCACGCCATCAATCCTCAAATCGAAAGCGTTTGGATCAATGATGGTGCCGCCGTGGTCGTTGATTATGGCCTTGTACACGGTCAAGGTCGGTGCGACATCGTCATTGGTGATCGTGCAGGTCACATCCTGATCCACACCCACCGTCACCGTGTTGGAATCAACCCGGGTGCGACCGGTGCAGACCCAATCGCTGGCACTGTATCCTGCTGGGCCGCTCTCGGAGAGGTCATAGGTGCCGGCGATGACGTCACGCGATACAATTGGGCCCGGGCCGCTGAAGTCTGTCGGCCCGCTGGCCTCCAGTGTCCAGGCCGAAGCCAAAGCCATTCCTCCATCATCATTGATAATATCTTTATTCAGTGTCAGGTGAGTGCCGTCCCGCCTGCAAACACTGGGGTTACCCGGCAATCCGACTACATCGATGAAAAAGCTCGAGACGCCACCGTTTTCTGAGATGGTTATTGAGTGGAACTCAAGGTCATGGACTGCGTCATCGGCGTAAGCGCTGATATCAACCGTTTGGGTTGAGTAGCCGTCTACTTCGCAAAGCGGGCTCGAACCATCCACCAGTAGTTCCCGGTTGCCGTCGATCAGAACCTCGAAGTAGTCTGCTGCTGAATCACATGAAGGAATTTCGAGCTCAAATGACAGCTTGGATACGGTTGAAGGGATGACGATGGACTGTGATACCGATCCTTCCTGGTAAGGCTTGATGGAACCCAGGTTGACCCAAAACTTACCCTCTGAAGGGCCTGTCCCGCCGGCTCTGCCACAGACCGCGACTTCGCAGATTGGGGTGCCAATGCGGTTGTTGGATATCTCGGCCCAAAACGGATTGGGTGTGCCGGCCTCGAAGCTGAAATCAGGAACCGTTGCGGGGGACGTCGGTGCGGCACATTGCCATCCAGACTCGACCTGGCAGGTGTTCGAGCAGCCGTCACCGATGAAATCATTGCCGTCATCGCAGCCCTCATCTATGTCGATTAAGCCGTTGCCGCAATCAGATGGCAGTGGTTCATATGGGCATTCGTAAAATTCGACATCGTCCACATACCAGCCAACGGTGCCGCGGCAGCCATCAATGCCAAAGTCGAATCGCAATCTAATTGTGTCCCCGGCATTGGCGATATCGAGAAGGTTAATGCGCGACTGGACCCAACTTCCTGTGGGTTGGTTGTTGTACGTCCCGGTGAACGCATCCTGACCTGCAAGCGGGTTGGTGTTATCGGGAAACCCGTCCGGGTCCAGGGCCGGTGCAAGCGTATCCTGGTAAGGGGCTATTTCTATCGCCGAAGCCGGTATCGGGGTGAATGACCCGCCGTTTACACTGATTTTCAAATTCCCGCCATCATAGCCATCGAAAATATCGAACCAGTGATCGACTGAAATCCGGGGCACAATCACACCCCCTGGGATCACGATTTGTGGACTGGTCAGCGTAAGAACTCCGGTTTCATCATCCGTTGCACAATCGCCAATATTCAGATTGGGTACAAACACTGCGGAACCGGGCTTGCCGTCGGGAAGTCCGCCCGTAACCGCCCAGTCTGGCGTATCAAAGGTTCCGCGATCGGCAATATTACGGGTGCCGGATCCATGATCCAAGACCGGCTTCCCAATCGGTCAGCGAGATGCTCTGAAGGTTGCCGTAGCCAGCACAGCGTTCGGGTGGGTCGCTTGAAAAGGGGAGAATATCCAGGGCGTTGGCCGAATCGCCCAAGATCATGATAAGCAAAACCATCGCAAAAGTTGCCGATAGTGGTGCTTTAGGGCTGTTTCGATTTCGTGGCATAAGCGGCTCTGGAAAAGCAAACGACGAAAGAACAAGTCACTCCTTCGACTTCAGCCTTTTCAGCATCCGTGCACGTCGCGAAAAAACCTGACCCAGAATTCCGGGTCAGGTTGAGTAGGAAATGTTGAGTGGACTGTTTCCTACTCGGCAGAACCAAGCATTTTGTCTATTTCAAGTTTGAAGTCCTCATATGGTTTCGCACCCTTGAGATACAGGGTCATGTTTGCTTTGGTGGGATCCTTCGGATCAGTGACGCCCAAAACAAATCCTGGAGTGCCACGGACACCAAGCGCTGCTCCCGCCTTGATATCGTCATTGACCTGTTGTTCATATTTCTTGGTGTCGAGGCACTGGTTAAACTTTGCAGTATCAAGTCCGATGGTTCCAGCGTAAGCCTTAAGATTATCTTCGGCCAATTCGCGTTGGTTATCAAACAGCATATTGTGCATATCCCAGTACTTACC
>CAVXYY010000011.1:0-122105 GCA_963766195.1 uncultured Gammaproteobacteria bacterium | reverse complement strand
CGGGTGCGACCTGCACGGCGACCGAATCGGTACCTGCCGGTTATACGGCCGATCAACTGGATTGCCAGAATGGTGATCCATCTTTCGAATGGCAGCTGCACGATCATTAACACACTCAATCAGCCGAGTTCGAACTCCTTTACGGTGTTCAAGGATTTTAGTGACAACAGTACGACTTATGTCAGTGTCAGCCTGAGTTGCAGCAGCGGGACGGTGACCAACAATCCGCAGCAGGCATCGGAAGCTTCACCGGCGGTGTTCAATATCAGCGGGGCAGCGGCCGACGCGACCTGCACGGCGGTAGAGAATTCAGTGCCCTCGGGTTACACCAAGAACGAGAGCGACTGTCAGAACGGCGATCCGGTGAGTGGCAGTTTTGCACCATTGTGAATACCGCAACAACTCGGAGCACGGATTATTTCTGGGTGGGTATCGGATTCCAGCGACAATAATCCAGTCTGCTGTGAGTGTGTCGGCTATTCTGCAGCAGCGGGACAGTGACCAACAATCCGCAACAGGCTTGCTGAAAGTTCGCTCCGCAAGATTCCGGATCAGTGGGCGCTGCTTCAAATGCGGAACTGCACGGCTGTTCGAACCCAATGCTTCCGGGCTACACCAAAATGAGGCCGGTGTCAGAACGGAGATCCGCTCAACGGCATTTGCACGATCTACAACACCTTCACAGGAACAACTTCAGACTACTTTCACTGTTTACAAGGACTTCAGCGACAACAACGTAGCCAGTGTCGGTGTCAGCCTGAGTTGCACCAGCGGGACGGTGACCAACAATCCGCAGCAGGCATCGGAGGCTTCGCCGGCGGTGTTCAATATCAGCGGGGCAGCGGCCGACGCGACCTGCACGGCGGTAGAGAACTCGGTTCCATCAGGTTACACCAAGAACCAAAGTGATTGTCAAAACGGCGATGCGGTCAATGGTAGTTGCACCATTGTGAATACCGCAACGTCCCAGCCAGAGCACGGATGATTTCTGGGTGATTATCGATTTCAGCGACGACAATCCAGCCTATGTCAGCGTCATCGGCTACCTGCACCAGCGGTGCGGTGATCAACAATCCGCAGCAAGCTTCGGAAAATTCGACCGCACGATTCAAGGTGGTCGGCGCGGCATCCAATGCGAAATGTACGGCGGTTCGAAATACCATCGTTCCCGGGCTACACGCGTAGATGACGCCAAGTGTCAGAACGGCGACCGGCTGAACAGCGTTTGCACCATCGCTAACACGTTTACTGGAACAAGGTTCCGATACGTTCACCGTGTACAAGGACTTCAGCGACAACAATACGGCCAGCGTGAACGTCAGCCTGAGCTGCAGCAGTGGCACCATTGCTGATAATACCCTGACGGCCCGTGAGGGCGCACCGGCGGTGTTCAGCATCAGCGGCGCCTTGCCGGGCGCGACCTGTACGGCGACCGAAAGCCCGGTGCCGTCCGGCTATACCCGCAACCAATCGGGTTGCCAGAGCAAAGCAATCAACAGCAGCTGCACCATCGTCAACACGCTGAACACGGTTGCCGGATACGTTCACCGTCTACAAGGACTTCAGCGACAACAATACGGCCAGCGTGACCGTCAGCTGAGCTGCACCAGCGGCACGGTAACCAATAACCCGCAGCCGGCCCGTGAGGGCGCACCGGCGGTGTTCAGCATCAGCGGCGCATCGCCGGGGCCACCTGTACAGCGACCGAGCCACGGTGCCGACCGGATACACCCGCAACCAGACGGATTGCCATAACGGTGACCCGCTGAATGGCAACTGCACCATGGTGAATACGCGGAATCCGGTTTCAGGCACGTTCACCGTGTACAAGGACTTCAGCGACAACAACACGGCCAGCGTGACGTACAGCTGAGTCCTGCAGCAGTGGCACATGTGGACAACAAGCCACATGGCTTCACAGGCTTCACCTGCAATATTCAGTATTGCCGGTGCATCGTCGGGCACTGCCTGTACCGCTGTCGAGAGCCCGGTGCCGTCCGGTTACACCGCGCAACCAACCGACTGCCAGAACGGCGATCCGCTCAACGGCTTCTGTACAATCATCAATATTCTCGACGCTCCACCCCAGGAGGGAGTGATTCTTTCTTACGATTTTGAACGGGAAGCGCCGATGATTGGTTGCTGAATGGAAATGTCTCGATAGATGGAGTTTTGGCGGTAGGTAAATATTCTCTTCGTCATATGAAAGGGACTTCATCTGAGCTCAGCGTTTCGACAGTAGGTTACGAGCAAGTTAGCGTAAGAATGCAGCTCGCTGCTACGGCACTGAAGAGGAATGAAAGTTGTATTGCCGAAGTTTCAACTAATGGCGGAAGCACCTGGATGAAAGTAGTGGGAAAAGTCATCAGCGGTGAGGATAAAGGTGCGTTTTATCCAGGCGAGGTGTCATCAGCTGCTGCCGATGATAATTCGGATTTGAAACTTCGATTCCGCTCTACTGGTAGGGGTGGCAAAGGCGGCTATTGCTATGGGGATGAGGTTGTCGTAACGGGAACTTCTATAAAGTAGCAACTTGGCATTGATATTAGTTTTAGTAAATATGAGGATTGTTGGCAGCAAATAAATAGCGCTTTGGTTACTTCTTGATAACCTTCCCGCCCGGGCTACCGGGCGGGATAACACTCAGGATTGTTTACAGCCATTAACGCGCGTTTAAAAATTAGACAATTAGTATAAGTCAGCGTCATTTTTAAAAGGATTTAACTATGCGCAGATGTAATTATGGCTCCTTCAAGGGCCGAAGATATGGGATTGATTTCTTCGGCTTACTTGTTCTGGACACAGTCCTCCTTTCATTGCTTACAGCCTCGCCGATTTTTGGTGCTGAGCTGTCTGTCGAATACACAACGATCGCACGCACCGGGGTGACGACGGTTCCGGGAAGCACGGGGACCTTCGTAAGTTTGGGTTCAGCGCCGGCCATTGATAGCGATGGTAATGTTGTGCTGGTGGGCAGCGGGGGCGGTCAGCAGGGCGTCTATACCTTCATTGGCGGAGCCTTTCAGCGGGTAGCAGACCTGGGTACATCGGTACCGAATGGCGGCGGAGCGACGTTCAGCGGCTTCAATTGGACAGATATTGACATTGATGGGGGCCGGGGTCGCATTCAAGTCGGCGTCCCACTACGCCCGTAGGTTTGTACAGCAACGTCGGGCAGGCCAGGCCGGATAACCTGATGGAAGTGGCGGTTTTCGATGGTACCGAGTGGAAGAACGACAAGAGCCCCGGTGGATGGCGATCTTGTCGCGATGAAGGGCCAGCGGTTGATACCAAACCCACGAGGCGATCCTGCTGTGGAATGGATCAGACTTATCCGAGAGCTTTGTCGACCCCGGTAGCGGCTACAACGTAGGCTTTCACACCCAGGCATCGATTTCCGGTGATGCGGCGATATTGATTCGTGGCGTTCCAGGAGATTGGGAACTGGCGATCTCGTATGGCGGTGTTTATGAAACGCTGGTGGGGTTTGGAACGACGCCGATGCCGGGACTGGCCGGGATAACTTTTGATGGTGTTTATAATTACCCGGTCGTTGACCTGGGTGGTCTGGATGCTGCGTTTCTGGGCTATGGGAGTCAGAAAAACGGTGTGTACAAGCGAGTCGATGGTGGCGCGTTGACCAGGGTGACAGATACCACGATGCCGATTCCCGGTACGGTTGCCGATCAGTTTAAAAGTTTTCCAGAGAACGGATTAGCGCTGGCCAATGGCAGGGAGTGTTTATGGGCAACGGCCAGGGCCTGTTGAATGGGCTCTACACGGATGTGGGGGGATCTTATCGGTAATTCTCGATGACCGGAATAACAATACGATACAACTCGACGGTAATCCGGAAAAGATTTTGTCGGCGGTAATGAGTAGCAGGTCTTTTGCCTATACCCCGTATGGATACGAAGTGGTGTTCAAGGCAATCTTGCAGTCGGTGGATCGGCCATTATTGGGCGACGATCAATGGGGGTCCGCCACCAGACATAATCATGATTTCAGCATTCGAATCATCCCTGAGGCAGACTGCGCAAATCAAATAAATGGTGTATTCTTCCAATGTTCAGCCTTGGACTGGGGGAAACAATGATCGTCTGTCGCCAGGTAAATCGAAAAAACCTTACTCTTGCCATCAGCATGGTGTTGGTCATGGGTTCGGCAACTGCCGATTTCGGATCCACGATTGAATTATCCGGCCTGAATGGCACGAACGGCTTTGCACTTAATGGCGCCAATTCCGGTGACGAATCAGGCACTTCAGTCAGAGCCGCAGGTGACATCAATGGCGATGGAATCGATGACCTGATTATTGGCGCGCCGGGTGCCACTACAGTTGCGGCCTTTGCTGGTAAAAGCTACCTCGTGTTCGGTAGCAACCAGGGTTTGCCCAACCCCTTGAACCTATCAACACTCAATGGCAACAACGGTATTGTGATCAACGGGGAAAGTGTATCTGATTACTCAGGTACTTCTGTCAGCGCGGCAGGAGATATCAATGGCGATGGCATTGATGACCTGATCATTGGCGCGCCGGATGCCAGTCCGGATGTAATATACTCGGGCGCCAGCTACGTGGTTTTTGGTGATGATCAGGGATTACCCAACCCACTGAACCTGTCCGCAATCGATGGCAGCAATGGCATCGTGTTTAACGGAGTGGCTAATTACGATGGAACGGGGGCTTCTGTCAGCGCGGCCGGAGATATCAATGGCGACGGCATCGATGACCTGATCATTGGCGCACCCTATCGCCAGTGGCGGCAACGGTGCCGCTTACGTGGTATTTGGCAGTAATCAGGCCGTGGACCAGCCCGATGGAACCTGTCAGGTCTCACTGGAACTAACGGGTTCCTGATCAGCAGCGCGGGTGTAGGGTGACACCCTGGGAATATCTGTCAGCGCAGCAGGCGATATCAACGGCGATGGCGTCGATGACCTGGTTATCGGTGCCACCCTTGCCGGAACTGAAGGGGCTTATAACGGCGCCAGTTACGTGGTGTTTGGCAGTGGCGCGGCATGGCCCTCTTCGATCAATTTGTCCGCCCTGAATGGCAGCAATGGAGTTGTGATCATCGGTGTGAGCGCCCTTGACGAAGCAGGGAGCATCCGTCAGCGCCGCCGGAGATGTCAACGGCGATGAAATTGACGACCTGATTATTGGCGCGCCGAAGGCTGATCCCAACGGCGACGCATCCGGGGCCAGTTACGTGGTTTTTGGCAGCAAACAGGCCTGGACCAGTCCGTTCAATTTGTCCGGGTTGAATGGCAGCAATGGTTTCGTACTCAAAGGCGCTAATGCGGGTGATCGTTCAGGAACCTCCGTCCGTTTTGCCGGTGATGTCAACGCCGATGGATTTGCTGACGTGATGATCGGTGCGCCACTTGCCGATCCCAATGGTGTGGATTCCGGCGCCAGTTACGTGGTGTTTGGCGGCAACCAGGTGTGGCCTGCGTCGATCAACCTGTCCAGCCTCAATGGCAGCAGTGGTTTTGTCATCAATGGTGTGAGTGCGGGCGATAAATCAGGGGGGTCCGTCGGTGCGGCCGGGCGATATCAACCACCACGGCTTCGTCGATTTAGTCACGGGCGCCCGGCTTGCCGACCCCAACGGCGCCGATTCTGGCGCCAGCTACGTCGTGTACGGTGAAAACGGTGAGGGTATTTTTGCCAATGGCTTTGAATAGTGTCGTCCGGAAAAAGCAAGCTTGAGCTCACCGGCTCGCGCCAATTTGTCAGCTGGCTGGCTGAACACCAGATCAGTTTAAGTTTTTCAACCTACCAGGCGGGCAAACTGTTTTTTGTCGGCCTGTCTGATCAACAACAATTGTCTGTTTTCGAACGCACGTTCACCCGTTGCATGGGCATCGGCCTGGATCCCCGAACGCAGGCTTTGTGGGTGGCCAACCTGTATCAAATATGGCGCTTTGAAAACGCGTTGAAACCGGGGCAGGACCACCAGGGCTATGACCGCCTATACGTGCCCCAGGTAGGCTTTACCACCGGCGATGTGGATGCCCACGATATTGCCGTTGACCAGCAGGGCCCGGTTTTCGTCAACACCTTGTTCAGTTGCCTGGCCAGGCCCAGCGAGCGCTACAGTTTCGAACCCTTTTGGATGCCACCCTTTATCAGCAAGCTGGCGGCGGAAGACCGCTGTCACCTGAACGGTTTGGCAATAAAGGACCATCAGCCCGCTTATGTCACCTGCGTCAGTCGGACCGATGTCAACGAAGGCTGGCGCGAGCACCGAGCGACCGGGGGGATTGTGATAGACGTCCAGCGCAATGAAATTATCGCGGACGGCTTGTCCATGCCGCATTCACCGCGCTGGTACCAGGACCGGTTATGGTTGCTGAATTCCGGCGAGGGTGAGTTTGGTTACCTGGACCTGGAGAGCGGGCGGTTTAAACCGGTTGCGTTTTGTCCCGGGTATTTGCGCGGCCTGAGTTTTCATGGCGACTTCGCCATGGTTGGTCTGTCCAGGCCACGCAAAAACAAGAGTTTTGAAGGTTTGTCACTGCAGAAGAAACTGGAAGACAAAAATGTCCAGCCGCGCTGCGGCCTGCAGGTGATCAACCTCAAGACCGGTGACATCGTGCATGAACTGCGGATTGAAGGCGTGGTTGAAGAACTTTACGATGTCTGCGTGCTTCCCGGCGTGAAGCGCCCCATGGCCATCGGATTCCTCAAAGAAGACATCAGGCATACGTTTTCATTGCCATAGCACGGCTTTGAACTACTTGGGCTATGGGCTTAGATTTACGCCTTGCGTTACCTGATCATCTCACGCAGGAAATTCTGCTTTTTGGGAGTGTACAGCAGCGCTTATAAACGGACTCCGGATCGGATCTGCCTGGCTCCGGAAGAATGCGTAGACGGCCGGGGCGTCGTAGAACCGGCACGTTTTACAAATTTCGAATTCAAGGAACTGCAGTCAAACTCGATAAAAATGTGCGGTCGGTCTCCGTTACGCCATTAATAGTGTGAAAACTACTTAAAAAAGGTATACTTCTCGTTCGGCAAGGATGCCGTCAAGGACATCAGGGATGATGCATCACCGCACGATATCTTCATTCATTCCTGTCCCTGTCATATTCCTTGTTGATGCTGTTTGTGTTCAGCAGCCGAACGCTTTAGTCACACCAGGAAGTGGTGGCTGGATAGCCTGAGGAGTAAGGCACAAAGACCCGATGGGGGGATCTTACAGAAAGTTACAAGGAGGTAACTATCCGATGAACACTAGCCATGTCCTACCATTACGTGCACGTGCTATTTGTGCCGGTCTGTTTCTTGCCCTGGCTTGGACCAGCCCAGCTTTGGCGTCCCCTGACCCACGTGTCGAAGCCGAGGTCCTGACCCACTCCCTGGTCGGCCTCAACACGGCTTACCAAAAGGCCAAGCCTGGCGCCAAACCGCAGGCACTGAAAAAAACTCATAAACGCCACTATTGAGCGGCAGGCCCAACTGGCCGAATTGATTAAATCCGATCCCGGCGCCGTGTTGCTCACACAGCCGTTCCGGCACGCATCCGCAACCAGATGCCCGCCGAAGTTCAGGTGTTTATCGAACAGCGCCTTGAACTCGAAGGCGAGTTGGAAGTGATGTATGAGGACTATGTGAACGGCTCCCACCGCCTGCGCCATACCCTCAAGGCCAACGGTGAGCGCATATCTCTGCACTTCAAGTCTCCACCTCGTGGCCTGCTATCAGGCACACCGGCACGGGTCAGTGGTGTGCTGGTCGATGACGCGATGGCGGTGGAATCCGGCGAGGATGACATCCTGATGCTGGCGCTGGACGGTGGTGCAGACGGCGGGACCGATGACGCGGATACGCCGGCCCCGGTCGCGAACACTTTTGGCGAACAGCGCACCCTGGTGATCCTGATCAATTTTCAGGACAACCCGGTTGAAGCCCTATACACCGGAATTTGCCTACGATGTCATCATTGGAGAAACCAGTGACTTCTTCATTGAGAACTCATTTGGACAAACCTGGCTGAGCGGTGACGTGACCGACTGGTATACTATCCCGGTCAACAGCACGGATCTGTGATGGGCCAGGGATACGTCAATACGGAGAACAGGCAGCCAGCAATGCGGGCTTCGATCTGACCAGCTACGACCGCCTGGTCATTGCCTATCCGCAGAACGCCTGTGGCTTTTGGGGGTCGTCGACCGTTGGCGGAGCACCATCCCGTGTGCAGCTAAACGGCGACCTGGAACTGGCCTTGACCGGTCATGAACTGGGGCACAGCCTGGGGCTTTACCATGCCCAAATCCCTGAACTGTGATGATGGCAGCGTGGTCGGTCCCGGCAGCGCGTCTTTCGAGTTAAGTCCCTGGCCGAATTGCTCAGGCCTCGAATATGGGGATGGCCTCGACATCATCGGTTGGTCACCATCGGGCCACTTCAGTGCCTTCCAGAAGGAGCGCCTGGGCTGGCTGGGTTACGGCAATTCACCAGCGATAGTTCAGATCGAAACAAGCGGCAGTTGTGAGCTTTCTCCTTACGCCACATCGAACGACGGCAATCCCAAGGCGTTGAAGATACAAAAAGCGGTAGATGCCAACGGAATCAGGACCTGGTACTACCTGGAGTACCGTCAGGCGGTCGGTTTTGACAGCTACCTCGACAGCAACCTCAATTCAATGGATGGCAACAACGTGCTGAACGGGGTAACGGTGCATGTACAGTATGGAAATGGCGGCAGTATTTTGTACCTGTTGGATTCGATGACGCCGGAAACCGATGTCTACCTGTATCAAAAGGACCCGGCGCTGGTGGCCGGTAAAACGTTTGTGGACCCTGAAGGGATCACCACGATCACGACCGATTGGACCGATGCCGCCGGGGCGATGGTAAGTGTTTCACTTGCCCGGCCAGACTGTGTGATGGCGAATCCAACCATCGCGCTGTCACCACCGGAAAGCGAGTGGATTGCGCCGGGCACTCCTGTTGTTTATACGGCGACGCTAACTAATCACGACAACTCCCAGTGCGCTGCCGCGACCTTCGACTTTGCGGCCAGCATTCCGGGCGGTTGGACCGCGGGCTTTGCCGATCTTTCACTGGCGCTTGAGCCGGGAGCCAGTGGTACCACGACCGTGACCGTCACCTCACCCACCACCGCGGGTGATAATTTCTATGAGGTCGTCGTAAGTGTCGCTAACGCCTCTGATCCGGCCTATAAAGCCACCAGTTCGGTCACCTATGTGGTGAGCAACTCCACCCGCCAACCAGGCCCCGATCGCAATAGACGATAGTGCTGAAGCCACCCAGGATACCGCTGTTGTGATCGACGTACTGAAAAACGACTCTCGGACCCCGATGGCGACCCATTAACGCTTGCTTCAGTCATACAGGGGGCCAATGGCGCGGTAACGATAAATCCGGATGGGTCCGTCACCCATACACCAAACCATGGTTTTGTAGGGAAAAGCAGCTTCACGTACACCGTGTCCGATGGCAATGGCGGAAGCGCCAACGCAGCGGTTATCGTAAGCGTGATCGCGAAACCATCGAACCGGCCCCCCGTGGCAATGGATGACCCTGTCACCATTCAGGAAGAGGCTCCCGTGACTATCGACGTTTCCGCCAATGATTCGGATCCTGATGGAGATGCGTTGAGTATCATATCCGTGACCCAGGGTGCAAAGGGGGGGGTTACGATCGATGTCGCTGGTACCCTGACCTACACGCCGGAGAAGCGCTTCAAGGATGGCGACAGCTTCACGTACACCATCACCGATGGGGTCGCAAGCGCCACGGCCATGGTGACCATCACGCTGCAGGCGCAGGACGGCGGTGGCGGCAAGGGCCGCAAGCCCTAGGGATAGATAGATTATTGTGAGTATTATCTGGTGGCGTTGACCTACGCCAGGCCGGTAAAGAAAGGGGCGATGGGCTTGTCCCATCGCCCCATACGGGCTAGCAGATCAACTTCATTTTACTGCACTGAGAATTGCACTACCTCGCAGTCGTGTGTCTTGGCGTTATAGTTATCATCGCCTTCATAAGTAGCAACGTACGATGCAACATCCGCTCCAACCTCAAGCAGTTGCTCAGAACCCGCCAACTGTTCCGCGGTACCACTGGCTAACGGACGAATCACCGTATCCACCGGGGACCCCGAACAGTCATTGCTTCGGTAAGTTTTGAACGTCACATCACCGGTGGGGGCAACGGCTAAAGCACCCGTCACCTGTGCCCGGTCGCGGACTATCACCTTGGTAACGATGGTGGGATCCACCTTATTAACCGACAAATCTTCGCAGTCTGAAAGAGCCAGATCAGAGGATTTGTAATTGTCATCACCGGCATAGCTAACCAGGATGCCAAATGACCCGATCGACGGCGTGAATACTTCCGTCACTGCCTCGCCGCTCCCGTCCACTGCGTCTACTTGAGCCCAGGTCTTACCGCCATAACTCGAGATTGGACCGTCTGTGCAGGCGGCATCTTTGTAAATGTAGAAGGTTACATCCCCCGTCGGGTCCGGTGGATTGGTGAAGGTGCCATCTGCCGAAACATAGGCGTGATCATGGACCGTCAGGCCGATATCCACGGTGTTGCTCTGTATATCAGTAACATGGGCTCCACCTTCGTGGATCTCGGTGAGGACCTTGGACGGATACTTGTTGATCGTCAACTTTTCGCAAACAGGGTCGGTGGCCGCGTTGTAGTTGGTGTCGCCGGAATAGCTTGCCGTGTAGCTCAAGACCGTGTCACCTAATGGCGTAAAGTCACCGGTATATGCATTACCGCTGGTGAGTCCGCCGGATGAATCAACTGAAGGGCCAGTGCAATCTATAGTGCTGTAGCGCTTGAAGTTCACGGTTCCGGTCGGAGTCGGCGCATTGACGTCATCGTTCTCTTCCGCCACAAAAGCATGATCGTGGACCGTTAATCCCACAAATACCTCTGTGTTCTGGATGTCCCCAGCCGGTTCAGAGTCCGCAGAATCGTGGATCTGGGTACTTATCTTGGAGTCCCACTTCTCGATCGTGAACACCTCGCATACCTCATCGAGGGCACTGGGGAAATCCGGGTTGTCACTATTGTATGCGGCGATGAATGACCAGGTCCCAGCTGAAAGATTGAAGTCTTTCGACTCTGCGGTCGCGGTTGCGTCACCGGGTGTTCCACCCTCGAGGTCAACATTAAGATCCTCATCGTAAGCATCACCAGTACACGAATCGTTGTCATACAAGTAGAAATTCACCGTTCCAGTCGGGTCCGTAGTGAGGCCCGGTCCGGTGGCCTTTACTTCGGCGAAGTCGTGGAAATGTCCCTCCTGCCTTGACAGTAGTAAAAGTGATGGCTTCGTGAGCGGCATTATGAACATTTGTGCTGATTGACGAACTACAGACGGGGAAACCACCGATCACAAGGTCTTTCAGTTGGGCCGTCTCGGACCGTGAGGAACGGGTCTCCGCCAGGAAAGTGCTGATGCAAATATTTGCGCCACTCAGCAAACGCGTCACATTGATGCCACCTTCGTAAAAGGTTTCGTAAGGCAGATCATCCCCCTCGACGCCACCCTTGGGTGTGTAGGCCCAATCGGGTGCGGGGACATCAAGAATATTGGTGATGGCGCATGCGACCTTATTGCCATCACCATCGCACAATGCGTCTTCTGACCTGTAGATCATCTCCAGCGGCCCGATATCCTGGTTGTTCTCGTCCAGGTTGGGGGCTCCAGGTCAGTTGGGATCCCACTCGTATACCTTGATGACAGGAGTCGCATTTGAACCCTGTGGGTACTCTACCAGGACCATTAGATCGCCCGGATCATCATCGGTTTTTGCCACGTGCGCACCATCAAATTTACTGGTGCTGTCATTCTTGGTCACTTTATCCTGTAAGAACCAGAAAGCTGCAAAGGCGTCACCCGAGTTGTCGTACCGGTCGAGGCCGAAGTATACGATCAAGTCATCTTGTTCATGCACGGGGCCTGGAACCGCATCGCCATCACTGCAAAGTATCGGATCATCATTTGCATCCAGACAGACAGCTTCGGGACCAGGTAGGCTGCCGCGTACGCATTTGTGATGTCGTCCTTGTCTGGGTACTGAACCGTCCTTATGCCACCACTGGGTAATGTCGTTGATATCTTCGATCCGCCCTTCCAGTAGAATGGATGTAGGCGCCGGATCGGCAAGAATGCCGGTGAACGCAATTGGCGCGCCGCCGAAACCCGGCCCGCTGTTGTTGGGGTCCAGGTAGTAGAGTGTGTCCCATTCATCAGGCAAGTCTGCTACTGCATTGGAATCCTGGGGATTACCATCCAGCTCAAACAGATTTGGCGGGTTACCATCCACCGAAAACGCGGGTGTCGCACTCAAACCCAAAACAATTCCGAGCAGAGTTGCCCGTACGATACGAGTTGCCTTTCCTCCGCCGTGCCTTAATAAAGTGGATGCGCCGCTACAAAAAAAGCGCGCGCTAATACGTAAAAATTTCGACCTTCTGATCATTTCGCTCTCCTCTGGATCGGAAACATCTGGCAGAACTGATGCGTGACCACCTGCGGGCCGAAAATGCACTCGCACAAATATGAAAAAAGTGATACTGCTGTCATCATTAGTTTCAGACTGCCCAATCTACCCTGCCGCCGGAAAATACTGGCGGGCATTGTCGATCATTGAATGGAAATTCCCTGACGGTTAACGCTTTTGATCGGGTTGGTTCCGATCCAGCGTTGTATCCAGATCCCTTGGGCAAAAATCTTATTTCCCAATAACCTCATTTTGAGTCTAGCAGAAAAATAAATAATATCTAAAAAATGTATAAATAAATATTAAAATATGGTTTTCGCTATATCGTAAATCCATTGAATTCAGCTAATTACCATGGACTTAATGTATCCTTATAGGGTAAGGAATTTAGGTTAAGGAGCAGGAAACACTCTGAACCGGACGGCGAAATTGACTGCCAACATCCACAGGTTCGGGCGGAGAGCCGGAAAATGTCACGCTTCAAACTGCAATTCGTCCGCGAATTCCACCTGGCGTTCGCCACGCTGACTGCTGGCCACCCTGGCTATCGCGTGGTTTTACAACGACAGTGTCAAGTGGTACAAGACAGGACGTTCAGCGAATCACCCTGGCCAACGATGTCCTGCAAGGCTACCAGAAACTATCCAGCCTGACATTCAGGGAACTCAGTGCGCTGAGTGACAGTGTCTTGCTGGGTGACAGCAGTGACTTGTCAGAACGGGGGCCGGGCGCTTCGGCACTTCGTCGAAGCCGTCTCGATCGTGCGCCAGGGTATTGCAGAAGAAGTTGCCTTTCGTGGGAGTGGTGATGAAGCCGGGGAACTGGAGCATGTGGTTGAAATCGAACAGCCTGGTTGAGAAAATCATTCGAACCAGCGAACTGATCGAGCAGGCGTTGAAGGAGGGCAGGGCCGGGGACGCTCGCAATGAACTGGACATGTTGAGAAATTCCGGATTCGCCGATTATTTCAGCATCCTCATCGTTGCGGCCACGGCAGATCAGAAAGTTGAATCACACGAGCTGGATCGAGAAGCCTATGGCACTCACCCGATACATCGCCAGATTAACTGCCGATTTTGATGGTGGTGCTGGTGATCATTACACTCTTTTTCATTATTGTTTTGTCACGTCACCTCACCCGTTCCATCAGTGCATTGCATCAAGGCGCCCTGGCGTTCAGGAATGACGATCTGTCGTACCGGATCCCGGAATTGAGTGAACTGGAATTCCAACGACTGGGTGAGGCTTTCAATACCATGGCGATCCAGTTGTCCGAGCACCGCGAGCAATTGCGTGATACCAATATCCAGCTCGAGGCAACGGTCGATGAGCGGACCCGTGAATTGCAGGAAAGCAACCGGAAACTGGCGGCTGTCGACGTTAACCGCCGAAAGTTGCTGGCCAATATCAGCCATGAATTTCGCACGCCGCTTACCGTCATCCGGGGTGAGGCGGAAATAGCGCTGCGTGGCTCCAACAAGACCAAGCAGGATTACCGGGAGTCCTTCCGACGCATCATCGATCAGGCGGATAATGCCACACGGCTGGTGGATGACCTGTTGTTTATCGCTCGTGCCGACGCGGGTGAGCCCCGTCTCAAATTGAGTTCTGTTGCCATTGCCGGCATGATTGATGCAGTATGCCAGGAGTTTTCCGTCAAGGCAGAGAAAAGGGGCATCAAAATCGAGCAGGGCCGCCTGGATGCAAAGGCCGTTGTGCAAGGGGACGCGGGGCGACTGCGGCAGGTTTTCGCGATCCTGATGGAGAATGCATTAAGGTACTCAAATCCCGGTGGTCGGGTTGAAATACAGGTTCTGCAAGAGAATGAGAACGTGGAGATTATTTTTCGGGACGAGGGTATCGGGCTTACCGAGGAGCAATCGGAGTTGGCATTTGAGCGGTTTTACAGGGCGCCAAAGGCTGAAGAACAAGCGGCGGGTACCGGTCTTGGGCTGCCGGTCGCAAAGGCCATTGTTGAAGCGCATCATGGCATCATTTCGTTGAGCGGGAAGCTGGACCAGGGGGCAACTGCTACCGTCGTCCTACCGGTTGGGCGTCAATTCGGGATCATTTGCATGAGAATTCTGATTGTTGAAGACGAAAAACATGTCGCGGATTTTCTTGACCGGGGATTGCGCGCGGAAGGCCATTTTTGCGTTGTCGCCAGCGATGGCGAGCAAGGCCTGAAGCTGGCGCTCGAGGGGGAGTTTGACCTGATTCTGCTCGACCTGGTTCTGCCGCGCATGCACGGTCATGAAGTATGTCAACAATTAAGGATGAACAAGGTCAATACGCCGCTGATGATTTTAACGGCGATGGACAGTGTCGATGATGTGATTGTCGGCTTGCGTCTTGGCGCGGATGACTACATGACAAAACCGTTTTCATTCGAGGAGCTGTTGGCGCGCATTGAAGCTCGTGATACGCCGCAGTTCTGCGAAGGCAGAAGAGGAACCCTGCCTGCGAGGAGGGAACATCGTTTTCGACCGTAAATCATTGCGGGTTACCGTTCGACAACCAGGAAGTTCACTGACCGCAAAGGAATTGGCTCATCCTGGAGCTCCTGATGACTAATCCCGGCAGGCTGTTCAGCCGCGAGCGTATTTTGAGCAACATATGGGGTTTGAACATGGACCCCGCGACCAACGTAGTGGACGTTTACATCGGTAAACTGCGCAAGAAAATCGACCAGGACGAAGAGGAATCCCTGATCGAAACCGTTCATGGGCGGGGCTATCGTCTGAACCTTCCGCCTGGCCGGTTCTGAGACCCAACTGCTAACAAAAATCCCTGGACTTGCTGGTAAGCCCATCGGCCAGGTGGCTGAAATCATGCACCCGGCTGGCGATCAGGTGGTGCACGTCGCCGTCGGTTTTCGGAATCTTTTCTTTCACCCAATCAGATGAACTTCAACTGCCGCTTTTTTGAAACCTCTTGATTTTTGGAGTATGGTTACAGACCGGTTGCAATCGTTCCTGGTTATTCTAAAACTACCAGAACCAGAAACGATTAATGGATTAAGCAACCTGAGTGAGGGATCACAAATGGATAACAGGGCAAAGTCTGGGCGCATCATTCTCGATGTGCGAAGGGAAATGAGTCGTTTAAATAATGTACTCATTCCAGTTTGTAAGCCTGCAGGAACAACGGATCTATCGGCTTTGGCCGGGTTTCTCAATATTAACCTTGCTTGTTTGATCCCTAGTTTCGTCAGCCTGGCGGGAAGACATCAACCGCATGGGTGACTTTTTACAACTACCAGGAGTTTGAAATGAAACGACTATTTATTTTTGCGTTGTTTGCATGCTTTTTCAGCAATGGAGTACTTGCAGGTAATGGAGTTGGGCCAGGCGGGTTTAGCCTTGAAATCATCGCGTTCAGCAACTGTCCGGGAGGTGACTTCACCGACAGCAATCGCCGCATGATCGCTGTCCAGGCCGATTATCAATTCGTCGATGGCGAAATAGCCAGTAACCAGCATCACAAGCTGGTCAACGAACTGATTCGTAATAACACCATATCGCTTGTGCCGGCCCCCGAAGGGGAAAGTTTTCAGGTTCTTGATGGGAACGCCTGCGGCTCAGCGAAGCAGGATGCAGTATTACAACTGCCCATCACCGATGCAAACTGTGACCCTTGCGACGTTGACCCCATTACGACTGATTTTACCGAATACCGGGTTGAGCTGACCTTGGTGGGCAAGCCTGGTTCCGGTATCGGTGTTTCAACCTGCGGCGGAGAGCCAACCGGTTTAGACGTTGATGGCGACGGTATCACTGATCAGATTTTGTGCACAACAGAAGAGAACGTGCTCGTGCGCTATCGTAAAAGCGGAAAGCCGGTATGGGAGGATGTATCCACTCAGTTGCTTACGGTTTGCCTTGACATCGATGATAGTGGAGATCCTATTGATGGTATAAACGATCTTGACGGCATTTGCGATCTGCGGGTGGGTATCTTCGATCCACTTCTTACCGGGTATTTCTGGCAGTGGAACACGGACGGAAAAGCCCACGCCAAATTGCGCTTCAAGCCCGTTTCGCAGAATTAATTTTTCAAGTTGCAAAAATGACGAAAAGAAAGCCGGGGACACCCCGGCTTTCTTTTGTGTTCGTTCACCTGTGACCTCCTGCATTTAACAAAAATCCCTGGAGCGGTTCTGCAGGTTTTCGGCCAGGAAGCTGAAGTCATGCACCCGGCTGGCGATCAGGTGGTGCACGTCGCCGTCGGTCTCCAGCACACCGTCCACGGCCAGCACCGAGGCGGCCAGAATCTCGGCCCGCTGTTTTTCGAACAGGCGCGGCCAGATCACCGCGTTGACGAATCCGGTTTCGTCTTCCAGGGTCAGGAACACGGTGCCGCTGGCGGTCATCGGGCGCTGGCGCATGGTGATCAGGCCGCAGGCGCGAACCCGGCTGCCATGCGGTTTTTCGTGCAGTTCCCGCGCGGTGATGGCGCGTCTGCGTTTCAGTACCGGTCGCAGCAGCGCGATGGGGTGGCGGCCCAGGGTCAGGCCGGTGCTGGCGTAGTCGGCGCGCGTGTTATCCGACTTCCGAAGGCGGCCGGATGGTGATCATGGTTTCCTCGGCCTGCTGTAGGAGCGGGCCATGTCCGCGATTGGGGCTGGGCTGGCTGTTTGGATCTTCATGATTACCCGGTCGCGAATAGAATTCGCTCCTACGTAACAGGTCATCCCGGGGTTTCTCAACCGCCGCGATTTCCCAGCGCGCGCGGTGGCGGTGGCCGGCCAGGCCGCGCAGCGTGGCGGCTTCCGCCAGCACCGCGAGGTCATGCCGGTCAAGAGCTGCACGGGAGGCGAGGTCCTGCACGCTGGAGAAAGGCTGTTCTGCACGGGCCCGCTCGATGCGCAGGGCGCTTTCCTTGCGCATGCCTTTGACCATCCTCAGACCGAGACGTAAAAAGGGGTCAGAGCCCTTTTTCTGAGAGGCAGATCCGGACTGGGGTTTTGTTTGAGAAAAAGGGCTCTGACCCCTTTTCTCTTTTTCTCCAGCGTGCAATCCCAGTCGCTGTAACGCACATCGGCCGGCAGCACCTTCACGCCATGGCGCTGCGCATCCTGCACCAGTTGCGCGGGCTGGTAGAAACCCATCGGCTGCGAGTTGAGCAGGGCGCAGCAAAAAGCGGCCGGGTGGTGGCGTTTCATCCAGGCCGAGACATACACCAGCAGGGCGAAGCTGGCGGCGTGGGATTCCGGAAAGCCGTACTCGCCGAAGCCACGGATCTGCTGGAAGATCTGCTCGGCGAACGCTTCACTGTAGCCGCGTTCCAGCATGCCGCCGACCAGTCGCTGGTGCATATGCTCCATGCCGCCGCGGCGGGCCCAGGCGGCCATCGACCGGCGTAACATATCCGCCTCCGAGCCGCTGAAGCCGGCCGCGACCATGGCGATCTGCATCACCTGCTCCTGGAAAATCGGCACGCCCAGGGTGCGCTCCAGCACTACCTTGAGGTCTTCTGAAGGGTAATCGACCTGCTCGGTGCCGCGCCGCCGCTGCAGGTAGGGGTGCACCATGTTGCCCTGGATCGGTCCCGGACGGACGATGGCGACTTCGATCACCAGGTCATAAAAACAGGCTGGCTTCAGGCGCGGCAACATGGCCATCTGGGCGCGGGACTCGATCTGGAACACGCCGATGGTGTCGGCCTGCTGGATCATCGCGTAGGTTTCCGGGTCTTCGGGGGGGATGTCGGCGAGAGAAAAGGCAGAAAAGGGGTCAGAGCCCTTTTTCTCCAGTGAAGTCCCATTCCGGGCTGATCTTTCGGAAAAAGGGCTCTGACCCCTTTTCTGCCCTATCAGGTCCAGGCAGCGATGAATGACCGTCAGCATGCCCAGCGCCAGGCAGTCGACTTTCAGCATGCCCAGGGTTTCGAGGTCTTCCTTGTCCCACTGGATCACCGTGCGGTTCGCCATCGCCGCGTTTTCCACCGGCACCAGGCTGGCCAGCGGGGCCTCCGAGATCACGAAGCCGCCGACATGCTGGGACAGGTGGCGCGGGAAGCCGACAATGGACTGGACCAGGTGGACCAGTTGCCGCATTTTCAGCTTGTCCAGATGGAGCCCCAGTTGACTCACGCGCTGTTCAAAGTCCTCCGGGCTGGTCCCACCAGGCCGTGTTGTGCGCCAGTTGATCGACCTGGGACAGCGGCAGCCCCAGCGCCTTGCCGACGTCGCGGATTGCGCTTCTGGGGCGGTAGGTGATGACCGTGGCGGCCAGGGCGGCGCGGTCACGTCCGTACTTGCGGTAAATGTACTGGATGACTTCTTCGCGGCGCTCGTGTTCAAAATCCACGTCGATATCGGGCGGTTCGTCACGGTCGCGCGAGATGAAACGCTCGAACAGCATGCTCATGCGCGCCGGGTCGACTTCGGTGATGCCGAGGCAATAACAGACCGCGGAATTGGCGGCTGAGCCCCGGCCCTGGCACAGGATGCCCTGGCTTTTGGCGAACTTGACGATGTCATATACCGTCAGGAAGAAGGGCTCGTAATGCAGTTCCTCGACCAGTTCGAGCTCTTTTTCGATCTGGGCGCGCAATCCGGGGGAAATGCCGTTCAGGCCCCCACCTTTCAAGAATCCCGGCCTCGGTCAGTTCACGCAGGTAGCGGGTGGGGCTCATGCCTTCCGGGACCACCTCGCGCGGGTAGCGGTAGCGCAGTTTCTCCAGGCGGAAGCGGCAGCGGTCGGCAATCGCCGCGCTTTCTTTCAGCAACGGTGCGGGAAACAGCTGTTCCAGTTCATTGCGGCAGCGCAGATGGCGTTCACCGCAGGGCAGGGCGCGGTAGCCCAGTTCCTTGACGGAGCAGCCATGGCGTATGGCCGTCAGTACGTCGTGCAGCATCCGGCGCGAGCGGGTGTGCATCTGCACATCGCCGCAGGCCGTGACCGGCAGGCCGGCCGTTTTGGCGGTGGCGAGCAATTGAGCCAGGCGTGCGGCATCATCCGGGCCCAGGTGCAGGCTGACGCCCAGCCAGCAACGGCCCGGAAAAAAGCCGCTGAGCCAGTGCGCCGTCAGCAGGTCACCTACGGCCACGGGAAGCCACACGGCCAGGCAGTGGTCGAGTCCGTGCTCGAAACTGGAGTCGGGCAGGGCATACTCGCCTTTCGGGGCATTGCGCCGCCCGCGCGTGATCAGCGTGCAGATCTGGGTGTAGCCCGCATGGTCGATGGGGAGTAAAACCAGCCGTGAACCGTTCTCCAGCCGGAAGCTGCTGCCCGGTATCAGCCGGATGGGTCGCCCAAGTTCCGCGCAGCGTTGCGCTTCTTCCATGGCCCGGACCACGCCGGCCAGCGAGCACTCATCCGTGATGGCAATGGCGCTGTAACCCAGTTCCGCTGCCCGCGCGACCAGTTCCTGGGGATGAGAGGCGCCCGTCAGGAAGGTGAAGTTACTGGTGCAGGCCAGTTCGGCATATGGGGGAGAGGTGCGCATACTGTAATAATATACAGTAGGAGCGAATTCATTCGCGAATAAATTAAAACTCCTTCGCGAATGAATTCGCTCCTACGATAGCGCGGCAGCAGACCGTTCCTGTGTTATAGGTAAACAGCCTCCAGGCGGGCCAGGAGTTCCTGGTCGGCGTACAGTTCCAGGATCAAACCGTTGATCCGGTAACGGGTGGTGGCGCCAAGGGCGGTGAAAAAGCCCTGTTCGGTGTCCATGCCTTCCGGGCAGGCCATCATGGTCGAGCCCAACGCGGAAAAAGTCAGTGCGTCATCCACCGTTTCGAACTGGCCGAAAAAGTTGTTGCAGCCCGCAAAGCCTTTCACGCTGGAATCTCCGGACGCCAGGATCACGTGGGCCTCCCTCATCCCCTCGGCCGTGGTCACGGCATTGCCGCCCAGTTCGATCAGCTTCCAATAGGTCCCGGCGAGTTCTGCAGAGGTGGACGGGGCGCATGTTTTATCAGGAAGTAAATTATTAAATATGTCCACTATCAGTTTGACTTCATTGATATTACCTTCCATAGGCGGACGCTCCAAGAAGCCGGCCCTGGACGCTTGCCATGATCTCGGATCCAGGTTCAATTCCGGAATTTAAATACGCGCGTTCAAGTTCCAGATATTGACCTTCCATGGAAACCGGGTAGGTCTTTCCGTCACGGCAGTCACGAAACAATGCGGCATCGGCCATGTAGCGGAACATGCCCTCCAATGCCATACCCGTCGGCTCACCGTTCCCCTGTGCGGGCGCCTCCGCGCCGTTGCCGGGCGCATCAACCTTGTCCTGCTGGTTGCAACCAACAGCAAGGCTGGCAATAAAAACCGCAAAAAGCAAAGCTTCATTATCATCAATCAATCCTCTTTATCTTCGGGTTGCGCGATTTTTGCCGGTTTTTCCCTGGATATGATGGTGCCGGTGATCACCAGTTTCATGCCTTCCTCGAACGACATGTCCAGGGGTGTCAGGCAGGAGCGGGGCAAGAACAGGGTGTAGCCGCCGATCTGGTAACTCATGGGCAGGTACACGGCGATCGGTTCTTCTACCGTGAGTTGCATCGGGCAACCGGCTGAAATCTTCGCGGGTGACGAAGCCCAGTTGTTCAAATTCCTGTCCGGGAATTTTTACCAGCACCACCTTGCTCAGGCCTATCTGGCTGTCAGGGCTCAGATAGGCGATAAAATCCTTGAGCGCGGAATAGATGGTCTTGACCAGGGGCAGGCGGTGAAGAACGGCGTCGCCAAAGGCAAACAGTTTCTGGAACAGGATCACGTGGGTCAAAAGACCGATCAGGATGGTAATGGCCACTGCAGAAATCATGCCCATGCCCGGGATGTACCAGCCTTCCGGCAGGAACCGGGCAAGCACGCCGCCCAGGATCTGCTCGGCCTCGCGTGCAAGCCACCACATGATGGACAGCGTCAGGCTGACCGGGATAACGACTACCAGGCCTTTGAGGAAGAGTTTGCCCAGCGCATTCACGGGATTTGTTCACCTTGAGTTCAGACAGGTTTGGTATATTGATCAGTATGCCATACTGCCAGAATAAGCAGTTACTCCAGGAGGTGGCGCATGCAACGCAGGGTGACAGAATTTCTCGCCGCAGCGGCGATCAGCATGTTCCTGATCGGCTGCGCGTCGAAACCCATCGTCGATACCTACAACGTCGACATGGTGCAGTATCAGAAAGACCTGGCGGAATGTGAGGATATTGCCCGGCAGGTCGATTCCGGGCAAATCGCATTGTCATCCGCTGCGTTCGGAGCAGGCGTTGGCGCCGCGTTCGGCGCAATCGGTGGTGACATTGGCGTAGGAGCCGCTTCCGGCGCCGTCAGTGGCGGGGCCGGCGGGCTGCTGCAACAGGATGATGAAAAAGCCCAGGTGGCCAAGAACTGCCTGCGTTATCGCGGTTATGCCGTGCTCAACTAAAAGTGTTCCTCGGGTGCTTCTTTTATCGCTGGCGCGATAAAAATCGTCCCTCGGAACGACGTTAATGACTCTGCTCTGGCGCTGTGCGCCAACCGCAGAGATGGCCGAATGATAAACCGGCAATAACGTTAACCTTTTTGTCGTTCGTTCGAATTCAGATACCAACCTTTGACAAGGCGTCGATGATTTCCCGCAGGAAGCGTTCGGCAACCGGGTGATCCACGGCGAACCGGGTTTCAACGGATTTGGCATGGTCCACCACACTGTCGAAATCGTCTTCACCGGAATCCGGGTCCAGCAACCGGTTGACTTCATCATCCAGGTCACGAACCAGTTTCCGGGTTTCAGGATCAATCTGGTCGGTTTTTTCCAGCAATTCCTGCAGTTCATTCAACAGGGTTTTAAGGCTTTTCTCAGTCATGGGTATGGATTATCGTTCAATGTGGGTTCTGCAGCACCTACTCTACCATTTTGCAGCGGCAGGTAAATCAGAAACCGGCCGGAATTTTGACGGCAAAACAAATTTCCGTAATTGACAAACGGAACCGGAGAAGACAGGTTAAAATCCCCGTTCAAAGTGACACGAACTTCATCCCGGGAATCTAGCGAATATGGACGATACAGATATCGAAATCCGGGCAGTGGAAAACGCTGCCGATATGAAAACTTTCATTTCGGTACCCTGGTCAATCTACCAGGACGATCCGAACTGGATCCCGCCGCTGAAGTTTGAGCGCAAGGAAGCGTTTTCGGCAAAAAATCCCTTTTTTCTGCACGCTCGCTGGAAAGCCTGGGTGGCCTATGAAGGGGGGCAGCCGGTTGGCCGGATTTCTGCCCAGGTCGATGACCTGTACCTCAAGACCCACGACCCGCACACTGGTTTTTTCGGATTGATCGAAGCCCCGGACGACCCGGCAGTTTTCACTGCCTTGTTCTCGACCGCGGAAGACTGGTTGATGGAGCAAGGTATGAAAACCGTGCTTGGGCCGTTCAACCTCGGCATCAACCAGGAAATTGGTTGCCTGGTGGAAGGATTTGATACGCCCCCGTACGTGATGATGGGGCACGCAAAGCCCTGGTACGACAGTTCGATCGAAGGCCAGGGGTACCTGAAGGCTCAGGATGTGCTGGCCTACGAACTGGATGAGTACATGTACAAGATTCCGGATATCGTTCGCAGAATCCGGGAGCGGCAGTCTGACAAGATGAAGCTCAGGAGGTTGACCGCAAAAATACCGCGGCGGAACTGGAAATACTGCGTGACATTTTTAACGATGCCTGGTCGGAAAACTGGGGTTTTGTTCCTTTCACCCGTGAAGAATTCGGCACGGTAGGGAAAGAGATTTTCATGATCGTCCCCCCGGATTACACGTGGATTGCCGAGACGGACGGGGAGCCGGCGGCGTTCATCGTGCTGATACCCAACCTGAACGAAGCGATTGCCGACCTCAACGGCAAGCTGTTTCCGTTCGGCTGGGCGAAGCTGATCTGGAGGCTGAAGGTGCGGGGGCCGAAATCCGCCCGAATTGCCCTGATGGGCGTTCGGAAAAAACATCAGAATACCCGCCTTGGCCCGGCTTTGGCCCTGGCCACCATCGGGGCGCTGCACGACCCGGGAACGAAACGGAAGCTGGAGCGGATCGAAATGTCCTGGGTCCTGGAGCAAAACCAGGCAACGCGCGGCATCATTGAAAAAATGGGCGGCTCGGTGTCGAAACGTTACCGGATTTACCGCAAAGAACTGGATTGATGGCTTCCGGTTTCGCCGCCGTCGTACTTGCCGGTGAAAGACCGGGCGGGAGCGAATTCAGCCGCGAACTGGGCCTGGCTTCAAGCGTCCTGGTCGACGTTGCCGGAAAATCCGCCCTGGCGCGGGTGATCGGGGCGTTGGAATCCAGCCAGTCCGTGACTGGCGGAATGCTTTGTGGGCCGGCCGAAGATATTTTTCACAATCATTCAGAATTCCAGGACATTCTCAGGGACAGTTCTTTCCAATGGATGCCGCCGCAGTCCGGCCCAAGCGCCAGCGCACTGGCCGCGCTTGAGCGCCTGGATCAATTTCCGGCGCTGTTGACCGCGGGCGACCATGCGTTGTTAACCGGAGCGATGATCGATGACTTCTGCTCCCGGGCGAGCGAACTGGATTTCGATATCGTATTTGGCCTGGTGCCTTATGCCGTCGTCAGGGAGGCCTGGCCCGAGACAAAGCGCACGGTTTTGAAATTCAGTAACGGGCAATTTTGCGGCAGTAACCTGTTCGCCATCCTCACCCCCGTGGCAAGGCAGGACCGGCGCTTGTGGTCCCAGCTGGAGGCGGATCGAAAGCGGCCCTGGCGGATGGTGCGGCACGGTGGTTTTGGAATGCTGTTGAAGTATGTGCTGGGACAGTTGAGCCTTGGAAAGCGCCCTGGAAACCCTGTCAAGCGCGATGGGTTGCCGGGTGGGATACGTGCTGATCGACAATCCCCGCGTGGCCATCGACGTTGATTCGGTAGCGGACCGGGACCTGGCGGAGAAGATCCTGCTGGGGGATTAATCCGTAGGAGCGGATTCATCCGCGATTTTGTCTTTTTCGCGAATGAATTCGCTCCTACATGTCCTTTCTGAGCTGCGCGTCCAGGTGATCCGCCAGCCGATGCGTGAGCGCAAGGATGGTCAGGGTGGGGTTGGCCCAGCCACCGGTCGTGAAAACCGAGCTGCCCGCGATGTGCAGATTGCTGTATCCATGCACGGTACAGTTGGCGTCCACCACTCCGTTGTGTGCCGAATCGCTCATGCGGGTCGTGCCCATGTGGTGATAACCGCCGATCGGGTGGTTGCCGACAGTGGGGTCGACCGGCCAGGCCGCGCCGCCGTCTTCCAGCCAGCCGGAGGTTTGCAGTTTGCCCAGGCCCATGCGATCGAACTCCCGCCCGACGGCGCGCGCCAGTTCCAGCACGGAGCGCTTATCCAGTTCTGATAACTGCCAGTCCAGGTCGCCGCGGCGGCAGCCGAGCGCGTCCGTTTCGGATGAGAGCTTGACGCGGCTGTCCGGGTTGGGCGCCTGTTCTGCGCGCGCCATCAGGTACAGTTCCATCCGCTTGGCCCTGGCCACGCTTCTCAGCAGCGTCATCGACACGTGCTTTTGCAGCCAGTCGAGCAGACCCCGGTAAATGTGCCAGGCCCTGCGGTTGGTCCGGGTAGCGTTGAGGTCGTGTTTCAGGTTCAGGTATACCTTGCTGCCAAGGCCCAGCCCCAGGTCCGGGTTACGCTGGATTTTGAAGGTCGCGGCGCTGTTCAGGATGCCTTTGCTTCGTTGCAGCGCCTCGGGCGCCACCAGGGCGGGCGCCAGCGGTGGTCCGGCGTCCGGGTAACGCTTGCGATACTGCGCCCAGAACCCGGCAGGGTCTGCGGTCTTGATATGGGCAATGCGGCCGTGCGGATGCTCCATGAAGTACCGTCCGACCTGGTCATGGGTGTTTCCGATACCGCTTTTTTCAACGTCATCGGACAACAGTAAAAGCCGGGCGTTTTCGATCGCGCCGCAAGCCAGCACGAAATGCTTCGCACGGATCGTGGCCTGGTGGCCTTGCAGTGTGCGCGCCAGCAGGTGCTGCACGTTCCGGGCCTGCTTCCCCTGCCTGGATCCGGACCACGTTGGCGTGCAGTACGATACTGGCATTCGGGGCGGCAATCAGGTCCCTGACCTGGTCGCTGTTAAAGCGCTCTTTCTTAGTGTCAAAGCGCCAGAACTGGTGGGTCACTTCATCCGGGTTGAATGGGACAGGTTGCAGGCCGAGCTTGTCCCACATGCCCGGGCTGTAGTCGTATTCGCCCAGCTCAAGGGAGTCGTGGGCAATGCGATAGTAAGGTTCCAGGTCGGCGAGGGTAATGGGCCAGCCACTGTGAGGAACCCAGTCCCGCTTTTCGAAATCGATCCTGCTCAGCGGCACCGAGCGGCCGCCCCAGATATTGGTGGTGCCGCCAAAAAACCGCAGGCGGGAATGCTCGAGTTCGTAGTATTCCATGCCGAGATTTTCACCGGAACACAGGTCCTGGGTGGCTTGTTCGAAATCCATGCCGCCTGCTTCGAGCAGGCAGACATCGTGACCGCGGATCATCATTTTGCGCGCCAGGGCTACACCGGCCGCGCCGCCGCCAACCACGCAGACATCGGCTTCCAGAAGACCGGGTGCACCGGCATCATTCAGGTCAATAAGCATGAGGCCCAATTTACCCGCAGTTGCAGGCGAGTAAAAGCGTCATGTCACTGTCCGGCCCGGTCAAGACACCGGGAGTGTTTGATTCTAAATTGCACACTTACGCCGGTTTTTGAATGATTTTGGATTTCACAAAGCCAAATCAAGTAAAATCACCCATCGGATTTCAAAACCGGCACGTACGAAAGCGTTATGCGGGCCGGTTATCAAGAGGTTTTGAACAATGAAAGCCATTATTTTAAGTGCGGGCCAGGGTCGCCGACTCATGCCATTGACGGAAGTGACGCCAAAATGCTGCCTGCAGCCGGGTGGCATATCCATTCTCGAATGGCAGGTCACTCAATTGGCCGTTTCCGGAATCAGCGAAGTCGTCGTGGTTACCGGTTTTGGTCACGATGCGGTTGAAGAAGTCGTTGGCGGTATCGAGGGGATCAAGGTACGTACACTGTATAACCCGTTTTTCCGCCTGTCGGATAACCTGGGTACCTGCTGGGTGGCGCGCGCAGAGATGGATTCACCGTTCGTATTGATTAATGGTGACACCCTGTTCGAAGCAGCGGTTTCCCAGCACCTGTTGACGGATGCCGGTCAATATCCGATCACGTTGGCGACCGATCAGAAAAACCGCTATGACTCGGACGATATGAAAATCTGGTCGGAACAGGATCGTTTGTGCCGGGTTGGAAAAACACTGGATCTGAGCCACGTCAATGGCGAATCCATTGGCATGATGGTTTTCAGCCGGAGCGGCGCTGAAATTTTCGTCAATAAAGTGGAAGAACTGATGCGCATGGGCGATGGCCTGAAACGCTGGTATCTGTCCGCCATTGATGAACTGGCACAAACCGGCGTGGTGGGCGTCAGCTCCATCCACGGGCTGAGCTGGTGTGAAGTGGATGATCCGGTAGA
Organism: uncultured Gammaproteobacteria bacterium; assembly: GCA_963766195.1. Lineage (GTDB taxonomy): Bacteria > Pseudomonadota > Gammaproteobacteria > Xanthomonadales > SZUA-36 > JAHEFT01. The sequence goes on along the minus strand of CAVXYY010000011.1, from coordinate 95,100 downwards.
CCTGGCCCACGCCGAGCAGGTGGTCAAAACCTGGCCGGTCCGCCCGGTCCGCGAAACAGGCCGCAACCGCGGGGATCGAACTCACGCGGGAACAACTGGCCGCTTTCAGGAATAAGTAAAGTAAGCCTGTGAACCCTGAAAAAACCGGTCACACCGGCATTTCAGGGTTCTTTCATTTTTTCCGGATTTACCCGGATATGCACGCCGCCGGCCCCCCCGGCGCTGAGCAGGTCATTAACGATGTCGTACGTAATTTCTCCGCCATTCATGGTCTGGCCATCCCGCGACAGGGAGGCCACTCCTTCCAAACGGATACTGTTGGAGTCCCGCTGGTAAACAATGCTTGAGGCTTCGCCGTTGAGCACCGAGGTTCGGCCCTTGACCCGCGTATTGATCAGGATCCGGGCCGGAGTACCGGAAACCATGACGGTTTCCGGGTCATCCAGCTTTCCGTACAATGTGGCTTGTTCCGATGACAGGTACCAGTCTTGTGCCTGGAGTTCGAAACCACCCGCGAAGTGAATGATGTCAGACTGTTCATCCATTCGGGCTTCGCTTGAGCGAATGGTGATTGTGTCGCCCGGCGAGAAAACCGGGAACTCGTTCGTTCCCTGCGCTCAAAGGCCATGCCATGCACTGCAGCAAGATTGGGATGGCGGGCAAAAATCTGTAAAAGGTTCTGTGCATGGCAAGTAAATTTTATCACTGCTTGGATCATAACCCTCCCGGTATTGGTGGTTCATGATCATTGACCATTACCTCAGGCGGGAAATCAGCGTTCCGTTTCTGGCCGTGAGTATTGTCCTGCTTTCGATTTTTGTCACTTTCAGCTTAACCCGCTTCCTGATGGACGCCAATGCCGGTCTTCTGCATCCCGCCCAAATCTTTCAGCTCACCGTGCTTAAAACGCTGATAGCAGTGGAAGTGTTGCTGCCTCTGAGCCTGTATATCGGGGTGCTGGCCGGCCTGGGCCGCTTGCACAGCGATTCAGAGATTTACGCCATGCGCGCCAGCGGCATCAGCGAAATGCGCGCGCTGCGCCCGATCATTGGTATCGCGATACTGCTGGCGATCCTGATCGCGTTGTTTTCGGTATTCGTCCGGCCCTGGGCCTATGGCAAGGCCTTCGAAATAAAGGCGCGGGCGGAGGCCGCCACGGAAGTTGACAGGGTACGCGCGGCCCGCTTCTACAGTTTCGAAGATTCCGGTCGCACGGTATTTGTAAAAGGTGTGTCAGATGGTGGCAGGCAATTGGACCAGGTATTTATCCAGAGCCAGAAAGAATGGCGATCTGCAGGTGATTACCGCGGCTACCGGCGAACTGGCTTACTTTGCCCGGCCTGATTTTCACCAGTTGACCCTGCGTGACGCCAGCGTCTGGAAGCGGGTGGATGATGGTCCTGACGTGTTTGCGGAACTGGGTTCTTTTTCATTATGGATACCTGCCGGAGAGCCCAAGCCGGTGGGTTACAGGACCAAGTCCAGTAACATATTTGAATTGTGGCAATCCGGCGGCCGGGAAGACAGCGCCGAATTTCAGTGGCGGCTCAGCACCCCGTTTTCCGCCTTGCTGCTGGCCTTGCTGGCCATACCTTTAAGCAGGAGCCGGCCCCGGCAGGGGCGCTATGCGCGCATCCTGGCCGCATTGATCATCTACGCCGTGTATTTCAACCTGTTGGATGTCAGCCGCACCTGGGTGGAGCAGGGTAGCGCGACCACGATCTGGTGGGCCCCCGGCCTGTTGGCCCTGTTCGTGCTGGCGCTTTACATCCCCTGGAACAAAATCAGGCACCACGTGGCACGATCCGGAGTGCCGGTGCGATGATGATTCTTGACCGTTACATAGCCCTCAACTTCCTCAAGGGGATGGTGCCCGTGCTGGTGCTGTTGCTGGGTCTGTTCAGCCTGTTGACCCTGACCGAGGAACTGGAGGAAGTGGGTAACGGCACTTTCCGGCAAATCGATGCTTTCCTGGTCGTTTTGTATACTTCGCCCCGCCGCATCGTTGACCTGATGCCGGTCACCGCGCTGTTGGGTGGCCTGATGGGCCTGGGTATCATGGCGAATCACCAGGAGTTGATGGCGGCACGGGCCGCCGGGCTGTCCAAGGCGCGCATGGCGAGGCCGGTTTTCCTGGCGGCGCTTGGGGTTGCCACGGCGGTCATGCTGATGCAGTCGCTGCTGATCCCTGTCAGTGAGCGGGCGGCCTCTGAATTACGCTCCAGGGCGCTGGAGGCGGTTTCCATCGACATGGGGGGGCAGCTGAAGTTCTGGACGCGCAGCGGCGATAATTTCGTGCATGTCAAAAACGTGCTGTTCAACCGTATCCTGTCTGGTGTGGAAATTTACAACATGGATAAAAAGGGCAGGCTCGAAACCCTGATCCAGGCGGAGCGGGCAACCATCGTGGGCGCGGACACCTGGCAACTGGAAAATGTCACGCAAACCCGGCTGTCCGGAATGACGGCCAGCGAAAATCATGTCGATAAACTGCAGTGGACTGACCTGATTTCGCAGGAACAGGCCGAGGTGTTGATCCTGCCCCTGGAGGCCTTGGCGCCGCACGACCTGGTTCTGTATATCCGTTACCTTGAGAAAAATGGCCTGGACACCCATCATTTCCGGGTGATTTTCTGGAAACAGTTCAGTATCGCCATCGCGGTCATTGCCATGGGATTACTGTCACTGCCTTTGCTGGTGGGTTCCACGCGGTCGGTGTCTGCAAGCCAGAGAATCATCCTGGGCGGCATCATAGGAATTGCTTTTTACCTGCTCCAGCAGATGACGGGACATCTCGCAGGCCTGTTCAACCTCGTGCCGTCTCTGACGATACTGACCCCGGTCCTGGTTTTGCTGACGTTTGCCGTCGCTGCGCAGTTCTGGCGAAGCCCGCGTAAACAGAAAGCCCGCCTTTTCAGGTCCGCCAGCAAGACTCCGCCGCCAGACTGAAGGCGGCCGGCCGGGAGGAATCCCGGTCCAGTTTCATCAATCTCACCTGGCAATGCCAACCCTCGTCATCCTTTTCCAGGTCAATGATTCTGAAAGAGGCTTCGTGGACGCTGGATGCCGAAGCCGTACAGAAGCTGTGGATTCCGAGTTGCAGTTCTTCCCGGTTTATGTGGATATGGCCGTACAGAACCAGGTCGGGCGGCTGCTGGCTGGCTAACTCGAGCAACTGGGGCGCATCCCGCAGCGCCTTTCGCTTCCTGGTCATACCGGGAAATGGCGGATGGTGAATCAACAGGCACATGAACCCCCCGCTGACGGTGTTTTCGTCCAGGGCCAGGGCCAGCCGCTGCCTCTGTTCGCAACCCAGCTCTCCTGCCGCAGAAAAAGCCCGCGTCACGCAGGAGGTGTTGACACCGACCAGTGTCACTCCATTACGATGCCGCACCACCGGGTAGCCCGAAGTGTAGTCTCCGTCCTGCGGGATCACCTGCAGGCAGGTAATCGGCCCAATGCTTGCGCATGGCCTGCAATGAATCCGCGGCGTAATTGTCATGGTTGCCTGGAACCAGGAAAACTTTTTCGGGTGGACCCAGGCGGCGCAGCCATTGTGCGGCTTCCCGCATTTCCGATTCCAGGCCGATATGGACCAGGTCGCCGGTCACCAGCACCTGGTCCGGCGCATGGGCGACCACCACGTCCGTTAACTGTTCCAGGATTTCGGGGCGGTGTTCATGGCGCCGGTTCCGGTGCCACGAAAGATAACCCGAGCGCCGTTTACCGTGCAGCCTTGTGAAGGCCTGGTCATCCAGGCTGCTCAGGTGCGGGTCGGTGATGTGGATCAGGCGCATGAACGGGGGTTGATTCTCTACAAGAGTTTTGCTGACATTGGTCAGGCTGACTATAATCGAGTAACCCGCACATTGCACCAGAGAAGCAAACCTCATCATGTCCATCAATGCTCTTGTCCTGGGCGAAAATCCCGTCACATTGTGGGGGCTGTCGGCGAGCACACGCCTGCGCCGCCAGTTGAAGGAAGCGGGAGGAGTAACCCTGGTGCAATCCCCGGCCGGCTTGCCCGGCAGCGGCCAGGTGCTCTTGCTCAACAGCCGCTACCTGTTTGAAGTCAGGACACTGACCGGGTTGATGGAAAAAGAAAATGTCCTGTTGATCTGTCAGCGGGACGGCGGCGTGGCGGCGGCCCTTGTCGATTCGGCCCATGTCGGGGTCGCCACCGACTGCGTGACCGGTAAAACGCCCCCCTCATCGGCGCCGCTGAAATCCATCACCCCCGAAGACCTGGCCGCTTTCAACGAGGCTCTGCGCAGTGCCCGGCCGCCTTTACTCGAACCGGTGACCGCGGAACAAAAAAACCAGCTCGAAAACCGGCTTTACGGTAACGCCTATCGCGGCATTACCGACCTCGTTACCAAGTTTCTCTGGCCGCGCCCGGCAAAACAGGCGGTTCACCTGGCGGCGGCGCTCGGTATATCTCCAAACATGGTTACAACGATCGGTTTCGTGCTGGTTTTGGCGGCTTGCTACCTGTTTTTGCACGGCCAGTATTTTGCCGGCCTGGCCGCGGCCTGGATGATGACGTTTCTCGATACCGTGGATGGCAAACTTGCCAGGGTGACAGTCCAGTCGAGTAAATTCGGTCACCTTTACGACCACGCCATCGACCTGTTTCACCCGCCTTTCTGGTACATCTACTGGGGTATGTCTCTCGGCGGATTCGAACCTGTGCTGGGTTTCAACCAGGTTCAGATGTACTGGATGATCGTACTTGGCTACGTGGCGGGGCGTGTCGTAGAAGGCATTTTTCCGCTGCTCGGCGAGTGCACCATTTTCACCTGGAAACCCTTTGACGCCTGGTTTCGCCTGGTGACTGCGCGCCGCAATCCGTGCCTGATCATCATGACGTTCAGTGCACTTGCCGGGCGGCCGGACTGGGGATTTGTGGCCGTTACTTTCTGGACCGTTGCTGACCACGTTTGTTTTGCTGCTGAGGTTGCTGCAGGGGCTTGCGGCACGGCTTGCCGGTGGACCGCTGCAATCGTGGCTGAGTGCAGCCGATGTTGCCCGGGGCCCGAATGCGAAGGCGTACCGGATATTTGGAAGTACGCGCGGCGCGTATGGCGGCTGAGAAAAACAACCCCTATGACGAAACGCTGCGCGCGGTAGTGACGCGCCAGGTTTCGGGCGCCTGTGACTTTCCGGACGAACAGCGGGACGGCTTGCTCGAGCAGATTCGTTTACGGTACGGAGACAACTTGCTCGCGGTGCTGATTTATGGATCCTATCTGCGTGGCAAGCGCGACACCCTGCTTGATTTTTACGTGTTCCTGGACAATTACTCATCCATGCACAGCCCCTGGCAGGGATGGTTGGCCAGGGCTTTGCCTCCCAATGTTTACCAGATTCACCACGGTCCCCCACCCGGCGAGGCCAGGGCCAAGTATGCTTTGCTGACGCTGGACCGTTTCGAGCACGCCGTGCAGAAGGATTTTCACTCGTATTTCTGGGCCCGTTTCGCCCAGCCTTGCGGGATTCTTTACTGCCGGGACGACGCGGTTTACCAGCGGGTTATCGACGCCATCTGCCAGGCCAGTATAACGTTCATCCGCCGCGTGGCGCCGCGCCTGCCGGAAAGTTTTAATGCGAAGCAATTATGGGTGGATGGATTAAGCCTGACCTACCAGTGTGAGTTTCGTTCCGAAGCGCCGGGGCACGCCGGCCAGTTGTTCGAATACTGGCCTGAGTACTACCGCTCGGTGACTGCAGCCCTGGCTGGACGTGGTCTGGGTGTTGATCCGGATGGCATGCCGGATCACTTCAGAAATTCCTGTAGCAGGCAATCCCGGCGTTTCTCGGCCGCGAGCTGGTGGCTTCGGCGAGTGCAGGGAAAGGTTCTGTCCACCCTGCGAATCTTCAAGGCAGCGGCCACGTTTGACGGTGCTTTGGACTACCTGCTCTGGAAAATCAAGCGTCACTCCGGTGTGTATATCGAACCCTCCCGCCTGCAAAAAAAATACCCGGTAGTCTTCGCCTGGCCCTTGCTGTTCCGCCTCTGGCGAAAAGGCGCATTCCGGTGAGCCGTTATCTCTACATGGAGGCTCAGTTTTGCTGAAGCGGGTGCTAAGAAACTTCGGAGTCGTCATTCGCGGACGTGGCATCGCGGGTGTGCTGTCGGTGCTTGCGACCGGCTTGATGGCCAATGCGCTTTCCCCCACTGAATTTGGCCTGGTCATTCTGTTGCACACCTATGTCATGGTGGTGCGCGGCGCGGTGAATTTCAGAACGTTCGAGGCCGTGGTCCGTTTCGGCATTCCATTGAATGACTCGGGAAATGAGACGGGTTACCGGGCGTTGCTTCGATCGACCATGCTGATCGACATTGTCTCTGCGGTCCTGGCCACCCTGGTGGGGATCGCTGCCGCGCCCCTGGCCGGCCATTTCCTGCACTGGGACCCGGAAATGGTGGCCTGGGCCTCGCTGTACAGCCTCGTTATCCTGAGCACAGCCAACGGGACGCCCAATGGCATCCTGCGGGTATACGACCGGTTCGACGCGCTGAGTGTGCAGTTTACCGTCTCACCAGCCCTGCGTTTTGTCATGGTGGCGGTGGCGTGGGCGCTTGATGCTCCCATGACGGTATTCATGATCTTATGGGGCGTAGCTTTTGCGGGCGGGCACCTGTATATGCTGGTGCGCGGACTGAAAGAGCTGAAGAAACACGTAGACACTTCGTTGTGGAGCGGGTTCCACTGGAGTGAACTGAAGCAGCCGGCGAAGGGTTTCTGGAATTTTGTCGGTGTCGTTTACTGGCAAACCGGTATTGATTTGTTACCCAAGCACGTCTCAGTGCTGCTTGCCGGCAACCTGCTGGGTCCAGCGGCGGCCGGCCTGTTCCGTCTTGCCCGCGAGTTTTCCACCGTGCTGACCCAGCCAGCCGTCGCTTTACGTGAAGTCCTGTTCCCGGACCTGACCCGCAGTTTTCACGCCGAGGACGGCGGCATCCATTCGATTCCTTTCAAAACGTCACTGATCGCCGGCCTGGCAGGCCTGGCCGTGGTCCTGTTCGCCGTGGTGTTCGGCGAATATTTGCTGGGCATCATCGGAAAAGACTACACGCCCGCGGCGTCCCTGCTCAGCCTGTTATTGCTGGCGGCCACCTTCGATCTTGCCAGCGCCCCGTTGCGCGCAGCCGCGTATGCGATGGGAAAGGCCGGTTCTGTGCTCAGGATTCACATTGCAGGCATCATCAGCTACATAGTGCTGTTTTTCGTGATGACCCCACTGACCGGCCTGACCGGCCCGGGATGGGCTGCTATCCTGGCGTCTTTGTTCGCGCTGGGAATGACTGCAAAGCTGGTCGCCGGGATTTCTTACCGGGCTTCCTAAACCTCTTTCGCCTGGCCGAACACCTCGAGGATGCGTTCAATCTGGGATTCCGTGTGCGCCGCACTGACACTGCAACGGATATAGCTGTGCTGATCCGGTGACGCCGGTGGAATCATCAGGTTGGTGTAGATGCCGTTTTCCAGGAGGCGGTTCCAGAACGGCAGGGCGATTTCCTTTGCGCCCAGGCGAACGGCGATGACCGGGCTCACTTCCGGGCCGGTTTCAAATCCCAGCGCCTGGAATCCTTCGTACAAATGCCTGGCATTGCGCCAGAGAGTTTGCCGTAACTCCGGCCGCGTTTTCAGTTGGCGCAGGGCCTCCTGAGTGCTCGCAATGATTGACGGGCTGGATGATGCGGTAAAGATGAAGGGCCGGGACACGTAACGGATCAATTCCAGTTCCTGGTGCGGGCTGACGCAGAAGCCGCCCATTGCGCCAAGGCTCTTGCTGAATGTGCCGACAAAGAAATCGACATCATGCAGGACCCCCTGGGCTTCCGCCACGCCACGTCCATGGTCTCCGTAGACGCCCAGGGAATGTGCTTCATCGACCAGCAGCATTGCGCCGTAGCGCTTTTTCAACGCGACGATTTTATCCAGCGGCGCACAATCGCCCCGCACGCTGTACAGGCCTTCGGTAATGACCAGGCAATCGCGGACCCGGTCACCGAGCCGCTGCAACCGCTTTTCGAGGTTGTCGACATCGTTGTGCCGGAAACGGAAGATATCCGCGCCGCTCATCTGGCAGCCGTCGTAAAGACTGGCGTGCGCATCGGCATCGAGCAGCACCGCGTCCCCAGGCTTGATCAGTGCCACCAGGGTGCCCAGGTTGGCCGCATACCCGGTTGAGAAGACCATGCCGTAGGGGACTTCGAAAAAAGCCGCCAGGTCCTTTTCCAACGCCGTGTGGGCTGCAAAACTGCCGTTTGCCATGCGCGAACCGGTGGTGCCGGTTCCCTGGCTCTGAATCGCGTTCATGGCGGCTGCAATGCAGGCAGGGTCAAACGTCAACCCCAGGTAGTTGTTGGTACCCGCCAAGATCGTGTGCCGGCCTTCAACCAGTCCTTCGGTCGGCGAAATAATCCTGTCGATAATGACCTGGGTGGGGTCGTGTCCTCCGGAACGCAGTTGATCCCGAATGGCTCCGGCCGCTGCAAATTTGTCCAGTAACGCCATGCTTACTCCGCTGATCCGTCCAGGTCGTGGCCGACGATCCTGGCCAGGTCGCGAACCGTATGGCTGTTGGACAGGCTATTCATGTCGATCATCACGTCAAAGGATTCCTCCAGTTCCATCATGAATTCCATGACCTGGAAAGAGTCCAGCGTGAAATCGGAAACGATGTTGGTATCGCCCGTGATTTCACCGTGTGCTTCCAGCTCAGGGTGATTGCTGGTTTCCAAATAGGTGGCCAAAAGCTTGCAGATCCGGCGTTCAATTTCTTCAAGACGGGTGGTCAATGGAGTTCTCCCTTTCATTTTCCAATCCGGTTACCGGGATTCCCAAACAGCATGCGGGCACCTGTTTCCAGGGTAATCTGCGGGGACCAGCCGATGGCCGTGCTCAGGGCCATATTGTTGCATAACCAGTCGGTCTGCGTTAACTCCCTGGCCTTGCCGGGAGTCAACATGGGGGAATAGCCCAGCAACCGGGAGAGCGCCAGGTTGATGTGGCCAGCGCCGGTTACGATCCAGGCGGGAATATTCACCCGGCGGTACTTGCCGCCACTGACCGCTTGGGCAATGTCGTCCCAGTCATAGCCGCCGGGGTGGCCGTCATCGAGCGAGTAAACCTGGCTCACGCACTTTTTCCAGGACTGCAACCAGGCGGCTACTGCAGCGGCCAGGTCTTCCACGTGAATCAGCGACAATCGCTGGCCGGCAGGACCGGTCGGTGTCACAAGACCTTTTCGCGCCAGTTTCAGGATCGGGAGCATTTCCTTGTCACCAGGACCATAAACCGCCGGGGGGCGAAAAATGCTCCAGGGAAAACGGGCGTGCCGGGAAACCTCCTGTTCGCCCAGGTATTTGCTGTTGGCGTAGTCTGATACATGGGGCCTGCTGGCGGCCAGTGAAGAGATTAAAAGCAGAGGGGTGTCGGCTGCAGCCTCGTTCATCAGGCGCACCATGGACCGGACGCCCGCGATGTTGGCGTCCCTGAAATCTTCCAGGTTGCGTCCACGAACGGAGCCGGCACAGTAAATTACGGCAGCGGCTTTTTCGACCACCGGCGCAAGCAAAGTGTGGTCAGACAGGTCTGCGAACAGGCATTCGGTGGTCCCGGGCAACACATTTTTTTTATGCGCTGATCCCGGGCGGATAATGGCCGCGACCGGGATGTCCCGGGCGAGAAATGTTTGTTGCAGGCAACGGCCAATAAATCCCGTCGCGCCGGTTAGCAGAACGGGTTTCATCCGTGACGCCTATGATTGGAAACGCGCTGAAAATCAGGCCGTTTTGCGGGTTTTGGTCAATTCGCCCGGCAAGGCGTGTGTCGGCGCAGGCCGCCGCTTGAGGAAGGCTTCCCTGGATTGGAAGCGCGAAAGCTTACCGGATGAGGTGCGGGGAAGCGTACCTGGCCGCACCAGGTCAATGATGACATTGATGCCGAAATGCTCGTGCATCAGTTCGGTGATTGCATGGGTCAGGCTTTTACGGGCGCCGGCATCCCGTTCCTTGGTTTCAACGACCATCACGGCCAGTTCTTCACCGCCAAAGCCGATGATGGAAAAGGCAGCAACGCCACCCAGCCTCACGTTTTCAACGCGTTGCGCAACGACTTCCATGTCGTTTGGCCAGATATTCCGGCCCTTGATGATAATGACATCCTTGCTGCGCGCGGTGATGTAAATATTGTCTCCAACCCGGTATCCGATGTCGCCGGTATCCAGCCAGCCATCAGCGCTGAGAACCGCTTTCGTGGATTCTTCATCACGGAAGTAGCCGCTCATGACGCTGGGGCCTCTCAGCAGGATTTCACCGCATTGACGCTCTCCCACTTCATTCCCCTGCTGGTCCCGGATTGAATACTCGAATCCGGGCAGGGCAGGGCCGCAATCGACGTATGCAGCAACGCTGTCCGAGCCAGGTTCAACGACTTTGGCTTCACCGGTTTTGGACATGCAGTCCTGATCGACATAGTCGACTCCCAAGCCGTGATCCAGTTCGGCAAAGCTCACGGCGAGGACGCATTCCGCCATTCCATAGCAGGCTACAAACGCTTTTGGATCGAAGCCGCACGGGGCGAGGGCTTCCGCAAAATCCTGCAACGGAATCGGGTTGACCTGCTCGGCGCCGACACAGGCGGCTCTCCACGAGCTAAGGTCGTATTTTTCATAATCCGACGGACGCAAACGTCTGGCGCACAGGGCATAGCCGAACGTCGGGCTTGACGAAATGGTGCCCCGGTTATCTGAAATGATCTTGAGCCACAGCCTTGGCCGCATGGCGAAGGTCCGGGAAGGCAGGTAGTCGGCGGATAACTGGCAAATCAATGGAACCAGGATGAAGCCGATCATTCCCATGTCGTGGTAATACGGCAACCAGGACACAAAACGGTCCTCCCTTCCCAGCTTCAAGCCGTCTTCTGCTATCGCGCGAAGGTTTTCAAGAACGGTTTTTTGGTCGATCTCGACGCCGCGCGGAAAGCGCGTGCTGCCTGACGTGTATTGCAGGTAGGCCGTGTCTTTCGGGCCTTGTGGTTCAAATTCGATTTGGGCAGCGGGAAGTGCATCGAAATCTTCCGGCGTGCCGGCCATTACCAGTTCCAGTTCAGATACCGCCTCTTCGAGAAAATTGAAGTGGGATGAGGGTGCTACGGCAACGGCCGCTTCACAGCTTTCGAGCATCCGCCGAATCTGGCCGACGTAGGCTGAGTGTGCACCGAGTTGAATTCCGGCAGGCAGCGCAAAAGGGACGAGTCCGGCATATTGGCAGGCGAAAAAGAACCGCTGAAACATCGGGTCGGTTTCTGCAATAATACCTACCCGGTCGCCGCGCTTGAGTCCCAGGCCCATCAGTCGCCGGGCAAGAAGCATCGCTTCTTCACGCAATTCACGATAACTGAGAACCGACTCCAGTTCGCCCTTGTGGTCGTAGAAGTTAAATCCGGTGACTCCCCTGGCAGCATAGTCCAGCGCATCCGCAAGATTTGCGAATCCACTGCATTGCACGGGGAGTTCTTTATTTATTGGCGTAGGTTGCATCAAGCCTTTTTCCGACCATTCTGGTGTTCTTTTTTGCCCGCAGGTATTTTTCGAATCCATCATCAAGGGCCTTTATGGGTCAAAGTGTCCGGATTTTAACAGTTGTCGTCAAGCTATCTAACACCTATTTAACAAACGACAAAAACCACTGTTTCAGCTATTTTCAATGCCTGTAAGCACCCGTTCCCGATTGCTTCAGGCCCAATTTAATCCATTGGCCGCAATGTTACTTGTCACAAAGGGACAACCAATTGACTCAGATTCTCTTCGACTAATTTTTATGCGGGTTCCGCTTGGCATGTAATGATAACCGAATATTACTATTTCATGTAAGTACAGCGATACTTTTTATTTGCGCAAAAACCGCTTTTCCGGGGACAAGACCGAGTTCATCGGCTGATTTGCGGGTAATTCGGGCCAGGATCGGTACATTTGCGGCCAGCAGTCGAACCATCACCTGGGAGTCGCCATCCGGTTTCAATGCATCAACCGTGACAGGCAGGATATTCAGAATACTCGAGCCGGATTGGCGCTGCAGAGTCAGGCTGACATCCCTGGCAGCCAGCCTGAGTCTCAGGGGGCTGCCCGCCGCGGCATTAATCCGGCTTATCGTGAACCGGCCACCGGAAAATTCCATGTGCGTCAGCTGATAGTGCTCGTCATGGCCGGCTACGACCGCTTCAATCATCGCTGCGGCTTCGTTTCCCCGTGCCAGGGGGAGGTCGAGCCGGGTAAATACCGCGTCTACCCCGGCCGCCGCAATGATCCTGCCGGATTCCAGCAAAACCAGGTGGTCTGCCAAACGCAAAACCTCCTCTGGCTGATGGCTGACATACAAAATGGGAATATCCAGTTCCCGGTGCAGCGATTCAATGTACGGAATGATTTCCTGTTTCCGGTTGATATCGACCGCCGCCAGGGGTTCATCCATCAATAACAGTTCGGGGCTGACCGCAAGCGCCCGGGCAATGGCCACGCGTTGGCGTTCTCCGCCCGACAGGGATGCCGGTCTGCGATCCAGCAGGTCCGTGATTTCCAGCAGATCGATCGCATCGTCCATGGAGATCCGGTGGCTGCCTTTGCTGACCCTCCTGGCGCCATAATCCAGGTTTCCCTTCACATCGAGGTGTTCGAACAGGCTGGCTTCCTGGAACACATAACCTACGGGTCTGCGGTGAGAGGGAAGAAAGTACCCGCCGTCCTGCCAGATGTTATCCCCGACCCTCAGGTAACCGTCAGCGTGGCATTCCAGTCCGGCTATGGCCCGCAGCAGGGTGGTTTTTCCGCAACCGGACGGACCGAAAAAAGACGTCACACCGGTAGAGGGAATCTGCAGATCGGCCTCCAGCCTGAATCCGGACCTTTCAACACGAAAACGCGCCTCGATCGTCAAAACCGAACCATCCGGAAGCGCCTGTTCGTTCCGTAGACGACGAGCAACAGAAGAAACGATATGAGCAGCAACACCCCGGACAACCAGTGAGCGTGTTCGAATTCAAGCCCTTCCACGTGGTCATAGATCGCAATCGATGCAACCCGGGTTGTGCCGGGAATATTCCCGCCGATCATCAAGACAACGCCGAATTCACCGATCGTGTGGGCGAAGCCAAGTACCGCAGCCGTGATAAACCCGGGGCGCGCCATGGGCAAGGCCACCGTGAAAAAGCGGTCAAGGGGTGAGGCGCGCAGGGTGGCCGCAACCTCCATGGGGCGACGCCCTATGGCGCTGAAGGCATCCTGCAGCGGCTGGACGACAAACGGCATCGAGTAAATGATCGAACCGATGACAAGACCGGAGAACGTGAACGCCAGCGAGCCGCCGCCAAACCCTGTCAGCAAGGCGTTCAACGGGCTGTGTGGTCCCAGTGCGATCAGCAGGTAGAAGCCCAGAACAGTCGGGGGTAAAACCAGCGGCAGGGCGATGATGGCTTCCGGTATGAATTTGAACCGCCAGCGTGTCCGGGCCAGCCACCACGCCAGCGGCGTTCCAAGGAGCAACAGGATCAGCGTGCTGGTGAGAGCCAGCTTCAGCGTGATGGCAAGAGCGGTGATATCCGCTTCATTCAGCATCAGGGTAAACCGGTTGTTTGTGTTGCATATCCATGGGCACGAATGATTCTAGCCGCCTCTTCGCCGCGAATAAACGTCATAAAGGCACGGGTTGCTTCCGTGTTGGTGATTGCAACGGCCTGTTGATCCACCGGGCGATAAAGATTTTCAGGCACGCGCCACACGGAACCCTTGACGGGCTGCTCGCCCGTGGCCAGTTGCGACCAGGCCACGAACCCAAGCTCAGCGTTGCCGCTGGCGACAAACAGAAAAGCCTGCCCGATATTTTCACCCTGCACCAGTTGCGGACTGAGCGCCTGCCACAGCCCGAGCGACTCCAGTACGTCCCTGGCGGCTGCGCCATAAGGCGCGAGTTCGGGATTGGCGATGGCCAGGTGGCGGAAAGTTCCCTGCCTGAGGACCAGCCCTTTCTCATCGACGTATCCGGCCCGCGGGCTCCACAAGACCAGTTGCCCCCTGGCGTACGTGAAACGGCTTCCCGGCACGGTGAGCCCATCCTGTTCCAGTTGCTGCGGCCGCCGGCTATCGGCCGCGAAAAAGGCGTCAAAAGGGGCCCCGTTGACGATCTGGGCATAGTGCTTTCCAGTGGAGCCGTAAACCGGTATGGCCCGGTGCCCCGATTCCTGCTCGAACTTCCGGGCGAGGACAGTCATGGTGTTGCGGAAGTTACTGGCGGTGGCGACCCGGATTTCATCGGCGCTGGAAAGACCGGGTGTGGCCAGCGCCAGGGTGATCAGAATCAATATGATCAGAACATTGGGTGCAAATAGCTTCATCGATGATCCGGGGTTGTCAGAGCCACCTGCGCACCCGGCGCCGGTACTCAATAAACGCTTCACCAAAAACGGTCTCCAGCGCGCGTTCTTCCGGCCGGATCTGAAAGTGGTTCAGGTATGTGACAAACAGGGCAGTCATCGCCAGCGAATACACATTGCCCAGGAACAGGGCCCAGCCGGCCAGGCCAAGCAGCAGGGCCAGGTACATCGGGTTGCGCGTCAATCTGAATACACCGGAATCGACCAGCGAGGAACAGTTCTCCGGCTTCAAGGGGTTTACCGTGGTCTGTGCTTTTTTGAATGCAATCACACCGCTCAGCCCGATCACCGCTCCGGCGGTCGCGAACAACAACAGGCAGACGACCCTCAGTGTTGACGGCAGGTCAATTCCGGGTGTGAACCGGGATACCAGCCACATCAGCGCAGCAAATATCACGGTCAACAGGACCGGCGGAATTCGAAGTTCTAAAACGGACACGTCACATCGATTACATCAACAGTGAAGCGATGGCAGGGCTTTTTCCCCAGGTGTTGTAGGAGCGAGCCATGCTCGCGATTTCGCGGCCATGGGCCGCTCCTACGTTCGATTGCGCATGAGATTCTATTCATTAGGCAAAGATACCATGCAAATACCAGCCCCGGTGCGGCTTGTATTCGCGGAAGGCCCACAGCGTGCTGCCGTGATTGTCGCGGACGATGTAGTAGTCGCGGCGGCAGTCGTGGCCATCCCACCAGCCGCTCTCGATCCGCTCAGGGCCGGCGAGGATTTCATAGTTCCCGATCGTGCAGCGCCTGGGATTCGGCAACAGCCAGGCCGGGCGATGGGGCAGGGTGACGCAGGCCGGACGTTCATCCAGCGCACGCGGACGCCAGCTGTATTCCGGCCGGTGGTCCTCGACGCCGGTCAGCCCGGTCACTGACCCGGTGCCGAGCCGGGCCTGGAGGCGTTCGGCAAGCTGTTCGATATCCTGTCGTTGTTCCGCCGGCGTATCCCGGAACAGGCTGTGTTGGCCGGCATTGAACCGCAGCAGCACCGGCGCTTCCAGCCGGATGTCGCGCGCGGCTTGCGGCAACCGCAAGCGTTCAAGACGTTCGCGCAGTACCGTCATCAGGCGCCCGGCGTCCTGGGTAGGCGATTGCAAGCCCAGTCTGAGCAGGCTGTCTTCATGGTCTTCATGCCCGATCACGACGAGCAGCGCCTGCACCGCGGTGTCGCCTCCGCGCAGCACGCCGCAGAGTTCTTCCATCATGCGGTTCAGCGGAAACAGCAGGCCCTGGGAACTGTGAATTTCCGCCGGCAGTTCCAGTCTTGAGAAGAAGGTCTCCGGGGGCTGATACATGGCCCGCGGGTCGGGCCGGATGCCGAGGACACGGTCCAGGTAATCGGGCAGGGCGGGACCGAAACGCCGGGTCAGGGCCTTGCGCGGCAAGCGCAGCAAATCGCGAAGCTGGCGAAACCCCATCCGTTCCAGTGCGGCCGTTTGCACTGCATCCAGGTGCAGCCGGCTTAACGGCAGCGGACCGAGCTGTTGGCGAACAAGGCCGGGTAACGGGATGTGCAGGCCTTCGCGGGCCCCCAGCCAGGCGGCTTCCGGTGTCGGGGCTGAACCTGCCATGACCCGGTAGCCAAGCTGTCCGAGTTCCTGTTCCAGGCGCTTGCCCAGCCATTCCGGGCGCCCGAAAAGGCGCTCACTGGCGCCGGCTTCAAGGAACAGGCCATCCCGGTCACCGGGAATGCAGACCTGGCTGCTGTACTGGTAACACCAGGCAGCCAGGCGCTCCAGCGCCTGCCGTTCCGCCAACCGGTCATGTCCCACGGGTGATGGCGTGCTAGTGCAGTTTTGCCCCCGGGACCAGAGGTCCAGGGATAGCTGTGGAAAGCGGATGGCCAGCCAGCGCGGCGGGGATGTTGTTTTCTGCGGGCGATGCATGGGGCTCAGTTTGATGATGTGGTTTCCCAAAAGCCGAGAAAAGCTGTGGAATCCGGACCGGTTCAGGTGGCCGGCTTCCGCGGCACTTGATGATATGGATGAGGACGCCGTGACAGTCGCCGGGTTTCAGCTGCAGGCGCAGGGCTGCGGGTGAAGACTCCCGGCTGGCGCTTTCCGGCCGGAACAGGAAACCCAGCTTTGCGCCCGATTTGGCGGCCATCTGGAGCCGTCGCACGCGGGCAAAATCAATCTGCTCCGGCCAGGCCAGCACGGCGCCGCCCCTGCCGCTCCGAAGCGCCTGTTCGCAGGCCCACAGCGATTCCTTGCCCCCGCGCGTGCGTACCAGCAACAACCGCTCCAGCAGCAGGCCGTGCCCCTGCAAAGTCGCCGGGTAGGGTATCCAGGGCGGGTCCACCAGGATAATCCACTGCCCCTGTTGGCCAAGGCTGGCCAGCGCCGGGAATAACAGCCTGAACTCACCCAGGCCGGGATTCGGAGAGATCAGCTCGGATATCGCACCCAGTGGCCAGCCCCGGCCGGGCAGACGGGCATCCAGGTTTGCATGGCCGGAAGGCAGCGCATGCTGACAATAACTGGCCTGGCGTCCCTTCCACAGCAAGGGGGTAGAGTCCAGTATCCGGCCAATGGCGGTCATAATTTTGGGCGGATTACCCCGACTCCCAGGCCTTCGATGGTCAGTTCCTGCCGGCGTAAATCCACCTCGATGGGCGAGAAATCAATGTTTTCCGGGACCAGTTGAACCAGGAAGCCGCGGCGGCGAAAACGTTTCACGGTCACTTCATCGTCCAGCCGGGCCACCACGATCTGCCCGTTACGGGCCTCGGGTGTGCGGTGTACCGCCAGCAGGTCGCCATCGAGAATGCCCGCATCCTGCATGCTCATGCCCTCTACCCGCAGCAGGTAGTGGGGTTTACGGGAGAACAGGGAAGCGTCCACGCGGTACTCGTCCTCGATATTTTCCTGCGCCAGGATCGGGCTGCCTGCAGCCACGCGGCCGATCAGCGGTAACGGCCTGTTGGCGGAGGCCGGGAGTTCGGCCGCCGCTAATGGCAGCAGGGTGATGCCGCGCGCCGCACCGCGTTCGATACCAATCATCGATTTCTTTTCCAGGGCCCGCAGGTGGGCTTCGGCTGCATTCGGAGAACGGAAACCAAAATGCGCAGATAGCTCAGACCTGGTGGGAGGAAACTTATATTTTTCAATAAATTCAGAAATAAAGTTAAGAATTTGCTTTTGTCGTGCGGTGAGCGCTTTTTCAGCCATTGTCCTGTACCACTGAGGGGTAGCTGTAAATATATACAGTCATGTATATAAGGTCAACCACCGTAGGAGCGTCATCCTGGTTTTGATCATTGGACGCGGCCTTATTTGCTACACTGGAAGCAGCAGAGTCGTGACTCGTTAAAGTCCATGGCAGACAAGCGGAAAAAGAGTTTTTTCTCCCAATTGAAGGACCGCAAGGTCATTCGGGTCGGAATTGTCTACATTATCGTCGGCTGGATCATGATGCAGGTCGGCGAAGTCACTTTCGAAGCACTGGGCCTGCCGCCCTGGTCGCTGACCCTGCTGATCGTTCTCGTGCTGCTCGGGCTTCCCATCTCGCTGGTGCTGGCCTGGGCTTTCGAAGTTACGCCGGAGGGCATCCGTAAGGATTCGGCTGGCCTGCTGCAAGCCGACCATCCGGAAGATGGTCCACCCGAACTGGATAAGTCCGCCCCGTCGATTGCCGTCCTTCCGTTCGACGACATGAGTGAGCATGGCGACCAGGTGTATTTCTGTGAAGGTATTGCAGAGGAAATCCTGAATGCATTGTGCAAGGTCGCCAACCTGCGGGTCGCCTCCCGGGTGACCGCGTTCCGTTTTGGCGGACAAAAAGGCGGACGTGCAGGAAATCGGCAGGAAACTGAAGGTGCAGACCGTACTGGAGGGTAGTGTCCGGAAGTCCGGCGACAAGCTGCGTATCAGTGCTCAACTGGTCAAGACTGCGGATGGCTATCACCTGTGGTCGCGGCAGTATGACCGTGGCCTGGAGGATATTTTCGACATCCAGGAGGAAATTGCCGTCTCCATCGCCAACGCCCTGAGCGTGACCCTGAAACGCACCGGTTCCCATACGCAAAAACAGGTTGATCCCAAAGCCTATGATTTCTTTTTGCGCGGCCAGAATTATTTTACCAAGCACGATATCAGGGACACGGTCTATGCGCGGCAGATGTTCAACCGGGCGCTGGAAGTGGACCCCGGCTATGGCCGGGCCTGGGCCGGGCTTGGCGTACACCTATGGTTTTGAGTACCTGTATTTCAACGCCGCGGACGTCAACCGTGACGAGGCCCTGCGCACCAGCAGGAAAGCATTGGAACTGGCGCCGGAACTCTCGGAATCGCATGTTTCCGCCGGCATCGCACACTGCATGATCCAGGATTACCCAGTTGCGGAGACAGAGTTTGAGAAGGCGATTGAACTCGATCCGGAAAATTATGACGCCTGGTATTTTTTTGGCCGCAGCAAAGTTCACGAAGGCGACCTGGAGCGGGCATTGAAGCTTTTTGACCGCGCTTCGCAGGTCCGTCCGGAAGATTACCAGAGCGTGCTGCTTGCAGTCCCAGTTGTACCACAGCCTGGGCGATCACAAACACGAAATGGAGTCGACCAGGAGGGGGATTGAGCGGGCCAGGGCGGTACTGGAGCTCAACCCGGATGACAATCGTGCCCTGAACCTTGGCGCTTTTGCGCTGCTACGCCTCGGTCAAAAAGAGGAAGCCATGCAATGGATGAAGAGCATCCGTTGATAAAGCCCCGAGGGATTCCATCGTTAATTACAACGCGGCTTGCCTCTATGCACTGGCGGGTGAAATTGAGAAGTCGCTTGACTGCCTGGAAAACTGCCTGTTCAAGGTCGGTAATGTGAACCGCGAATGGCTGGAGCATGACTCGGACCTGGACAATGTTCGCGATCACCCCAGGTTCGCCGGCCTGTTGGCGACGTTTCCGGATTAGGATCTACCAGCCGCCGCCGCCTCCGCCGCCTCCGCCGCCCCCGGAAGACCCTCCGCCACCGGAACCTGAAGACGATCCGGGAGGCGTGGAAGCCGCGGAGATGGCCGAAGAGAATGAACTGCCGAAGTCGCTACCCAGGTGGCTGAGCGCGTTGATCCCGTGAAACCGGCCGCTGTACCAATCGGGGTGATAGCCGGCCTGCTGCCGGACTTCCCCTGGAATTTCACGGGCAAAGCGCTTGCACCAGTTGTTTTCCACGCCCAGAGCATAGGCGTAGGGTAAAAATGCTTCGAAAACCTCCGGCGTCAGGGCCGGGGATCGCATACGGTCAAGCCGGTCCTGTTCAGCGGTATCCAGGTACTCTTTGAACCCCTCAATTTCATCCATCACGATACGGCCGGCCGGTGTCGGCGCCCGCATCAGGAAAGCAAACAGTCCGTGCAGCGCCAGGCTGAGCACCCCGTAACTGACCCATACCGCCGGGCCGCCGTCATTAAACGCGGCCACCAGAGCCGCCGCGACAGAGAACAGGATGGGTGGGGCCAGGTATATGCTGTTGAGGTGGAACAAGCGTCCCAGGTACTCGCTTTTCAGGGCGTTTTTCAATTCCGTACGGGCTTTCTGAAACGCCACGTGGTTCGCGTTATCCATACTGATGGTCGAGGAATGTCCGGGTAATAACGCATTCAAAACCGCTGATTCACCTTTAGTGAGTAATGCGCCGGGTGTGTCCGCGATGCGTTTGAGTGTGAAGTCCTTGCCTTCCTCGTCGATGAGCAATTGGCCTTTGACCGCCAGGCTTATGATGGCGGCGGTGAAAGCCTTGGGGTCAAATGACATGTCCTTGACATACCGGCAGGCGGCAGGAGACAGCCCTTCGGGGGGCTTGAACCGTGGAATGATCACGCCTTTGCGCGGATCGCGGCCCACCCTGTTCCAGGCCCACAGGTACCAGCCGAATGCTGCCAATAGGCCGGACAAGAGTGCTATGGCCGCTGTGTTATCTTCCAGGAACCAGGCCATTTTCTGTCCCGGATCCGGTTCTGCAATCAAGCCCTTGGGCCAGGCCACGGCAATGGTCAGGCCTTCACCCGGTTCGAGCGTCCCGTTGCTTTCGAAACGCACCGTGTTGTCGTTGATAACCTCTGCAACGGCATTGCCCTGCGCTCAGTCCTTGCGGGCCGGTGTAAACATCCAGGGACAGTTGCCCGGCGGGAACCCGGAAAGGCAGGGTCACCGTGACCAGCACATGGTCAATCGGAAATGCCCAGCCGTTGCCAACCGCGTTGAAATACAACTCGTCATGGCTGGTAAAAAAACCCAGTTGCCGGTTGGTCATGAACACCAGTTCGTACTCATGAATTCCCGGTGCCAACAGGCGGTCTGCGCTCCCTGCGTAGAGCCGAACTCCATTTTTCCGTTTTTCGGTATGCCAGGCTTCATCCACACCGTTGCGATGAACCGATAGCGGAACGAATTCCACTTTCACATGGTTGCCCAGGCGGTCGGTGTAGTCGGTGGGAAAGTCACGGTAAATTCCGCGCCGGATGTCCAGGCCTTCTGATCGCACCCGGATGAACTCCCTGACGGTTAACTGCCCGTTTTCCAGGACTTGTATATCGGAGCGGTATTCAAGGATGCGCTCATCGGCCCCGGCCAGTATCGGCAGCAGGCAAAGCGCAAAAAGCGCCATGCGCGTTAACAACCGGCTCATTCCGGTGCCAGCCTGATGGCAGGAGCGTTCCGCTGGCTGGCCAATTCGATTTCAAAAAAGGCCGCAACGGGGAACCCGAATGCACGGGCAATGAGCATCGATGGAAACCCTTCAACCCGGTTGTTATTGTCCCGCACGCTGCCATTGTAATAGCGCCGGGCGAATTGCAGGTGCTCTTCAATCTCGACCAGGCTCCGGTGCAATTGTTGAAAACCCTCGCTGGCCTTGAGGTCAGGGTAGTCTTCCGCCAGCGCGAACAACCGGCTGATCGAGCGGGACAGCCCGGATTCCTCATCGGCTCGCTCCGGGAGCTTCATTTCCGGATTTCCGCGCAGCCGTGTCACGCGTTCCA
Source organism: uncultured Gammaproteobacteria bacterium (assembly GCA_963766195.1). Classification (GTDB taxonomy): domain Bacteria; phylum Pseudomonadota; class Gammaproteobacteria; order Xanthomonadales; family SZUA-36; genus JAHEFT01. Next base: position 73,685 of record CAVXYY010000011.1, on the reverse strand, counting down.
GGACACCGGATTCATGCGAGGTATATCCCTTGACGGTTGTCACGAGGTTGGGGACCAGGTCATAGCGGCGTTGAAGTTGTACATCGATACCGGCCCAGGCCTCTTTTACCTGGTTGCGGGCACTGACCAGACGGTTATAAGTCCATGCAGCCCATAACACGATGAATGCCGTGATGATGAAAATGAGGGTCACCGGCCGCTCGATGATTCAGAAGGGCAGGTCAAGTGCACCGGTAACGAACCGGTTCAGAGGCGCTGCCCGTCTGAATCCTTCCGCAACTTCTTCGACAAACCCCGGTTGGAGAGCGTGTTCAGCCGGGACTTCCGTCATCACGTAAAAGCTCTTGCGTTTGAGATCCTCGATGTGCATGTGTTCAGCGTCGAATCCCCTGGGGGGACGCAAAAGTGAATCCCCCTTGATGCCACCGGCTTCCTTTACTTTGGTTGCATTGATGATGCGCGCCCATGAACGCGAATTATCGGCGATATAGTCGCGAATGCGGTTGAGTTGCGGGCCTGCCGGCTGCCAGATGCCACCGCCAAAAAACAACCCGTCTCCGGCGAGATGAACGTAGAAACCCGGGGCGTGTGCGTCCTTGCCGGCCTCGTGGCGGAATTGGATACCGGCGTGTGTTTTGTAAGGGGTTTTTTCTTTTGAAAAGCGGGTGTCGCGGTAAATCCGGAACATCGAGCCACCGTGAGGTCTCGGGTCCGCAATATAGTGCGGAGAGATTTCAGCGAGGCGGGGCGCCATGCAAACGATGAACCGGCTGATCGGATTCACCACCGATTCAACGTACCGGGGCTTGTTCTCATTGAACCATTCCCGGTTATTGTTGAGCTGAAGTTCATCGAAAAATCTGAAGAAATCCTTGGGAAATCCTTCAAATTCCGTCATGGGCGTACTCCCCTGGTTCTGCCGTGCAGCGTGGGCTTAATTCTGCGATTCTATGATGGCCGGGCCAGGCAGCAATTCCTGCGGCTCGACGTACCCCGATCCGTATCCCGGGAAAGGAGGATAACCGCGCCACCCACCCATGTAGCCACCCCAATAGCCGGGGCGTCCGTACCAGGGACTGAAATAGGGTCCGTAAAAAGGATCATAAAACGGGCCGCCGACACCGCGATAGCGCATCACGACCTTGCGTTTTTGCCACAGCACGAGATCATCTATCGCCAGGACGGGATAGTGGTAGTCAAAATCCTCGACCTTGCGGAGTTCGATCCTTTCTATGGTTCCTGTCACGGTAATTTCACGGCCGGCCGTGAACACCATGGGGTCAAGAAAACCCGGCTGACAGGCGATGAAGCGGCCAGCGGTGCTGTCTTCCAGCTTTGGCCGCAGATATTTGTCCAGGTCATGCGAAAGTATTTCCAGGCAGCTCTGGCTGTCCTTGGCCGTGGAGCCGACAATTACGCCGCCCCAGCGAACGTTTGAGCCGAACACTGAAGGCTCTACCCGGGCTGGTGAAATTTCCTGAAAAGAGCCCTCGATCTGTTCCGGAATGGAAGTGCATGCGGACAAGGCCAGCAGTGCGGTTACCAGTAACAAATGACGCATGAGTTATTTCCTCGTGATTAATCTGTATTGAGTCAAGAAGCATCTGACCCATTATGCACAGTCGCGACGGTGTCTTTGATCAGATGTTCCTTAGACCGCGAATCAGACGATTTATCTTACATCAAACCGTCTTTTTTTCGGACGAAATTCGTGGATGGCCTGCTTCAACACGGTGAACGCCGGCACGACTCGTGCGTATCGGCTCTGCGTATACAGCATCGCAATCCGGCGGATCGCGCCGGAATCAGCGGGCAACGCCTGCGATGCGGCCTCTGCGAGTTCCATCGCACCGTCGGATGGAAGTGAAGCGATCCCGGCTTTTTCAAGCTTTTTCAGGAAAACACGCCAAACCTGGAGAATCGGGTCTTTGGATCCGGGCCCCCGGATCCGCATGACGATCGGAAAGATGATTGCGCCGAAAACAGCAATGGCGATAAAAAGAGCGCTCACCAGCATGGCCGGGCTCATTGAGTCCAGCCCGAGCGGTTGGAAAAGCCGGGCCTGGCTGCCGGCTGAGTATTCGATAACCCAGTCATTCCAACGCTGTTGAACGACGTCAATGCTGTTGCGCATTCCGCGCAGCCAGGAGTAGTCGAGAAGGTGACGCGGAGAACTCAGTGCGCCGAGCGAGCCCTGCTGGATGCGCAGCGGAGAAACGGCCGCAGTGGGATCTACCCGGGTCCAGCCGCTCCCGGCGAACCAGACCTCTGTCCAGGCGTGTGCATCGGATTGCCTGACCAATACATAATTCCCGAGTTCGCTGTACCAGCCGCCCTGGTAGCCGGTTACGATGCGCGTGGGGATACCCGCCATCCGCATCATCACCGCGAAAGTCGATGCGTAGTGTTCGCAGAAACCGGTGCGGGTGTCGAACAGAAACTCATCCACGGAATTTGCACCCAGCAAAGGAGCTTCCAGTGAATAATGAAAGGGCTCCCGGTTGAAGAAATCGAGAACCCGGCGCACAAACGCTTCATCGCCAGGGGTTTCCCTGCGCCATTGTTCCACCAGGCTGCGGGTGCGTGGATTTGTTCCATCCGGCAGATCCAGCGCCTGTAAACGCAGCGCACCGGACAGTTCCGGCGTGTCAACAAAGTCCGGATTCGAGAGGATTCCATATTGGATCAACTGCGTAACCGGTTGCTTGCGAATCAACTGGAAATCCAGTGTAAGGCGTGAATCGTCGGGTACGGAAGCAGGGTAGTCCAGGGCAAACAGCCAGTTCCGCTCATTGGGTTCGAGCTGGACGGTGTAGTTCCAGCTATTTTCGCCGGCTTCCGGAAACTCGGACACGTCAATATTCCGGCCGTAAAACCCGCCTTTCCAGGTCTGGCCGTCAAACCGCCAGAAAACAGGACCACGCCAATACAATTGCGCGGCTGAGGGTGTCGAGCCGAAAAATTCAGCACGGAATGCAGGGCTGTCATCCATAAACAGGTTCTGGATGCTTCCCGGGGACATCGAGTCGGACAGTCCGCTCTTGGAATCCAGCGTCGTGTCAGGAATTCCCCAAAGCGGGTTCGCCAGTCGCGGGAAAAGAACGAAAAACGCCAGGCCAACCGGGATCGCGAGCGCCATCAGGCGAAAGCTGAAGCCGAGTTCGGAGGCAAGTGAAGCCCTGACCGCCGGGGGGCTGCCCTGGTCGGCCCAGGCTTCGGAGCGCTGCAAATGCGCGAGCGTTACCATCGCCAGGATAATGGTCGCGCCAGCGTAGAAGGGCATCAGAATTCCCTGGGCAAACAGGAACTGTGTGGCGCAAAGAAACAAACTGAAGCAGACCACCAGGCGGGCGTCCCGGATCCGGTAACATTCAACCAGTTTCAGGGTCAGCATCACCGTCAGCAGGCTGACTGCCGCCCTGCGGCCGGAAAGGTCTCCGTAGGACAGGAACAGGGTGACCAGGCCCAGCGCGGTGGCGCCGTGGCGTACGATCGCCGGTAGCGGCTGCCATCGGTAAAATTCAGATCCGAGCCGCCACAGCAGGGGTAATACCGCAACAACCAGCACCTGCGGAGGCATGCTCACAGCCTGTGGAAGCATGGCCAGCGCCAGCGTGGCAATCAGCCAGAGCGTTGTTTTTCTGCCCGGATCGTTCATGGCTTGAACAGGGCCAGTATTTTCAGGCAGGCGTCCCGGTGTTCTTCGCCCAGGTCGGCGGGCAGGGCGTCACCCGGCATTTCCAGGCTGTACGGGATTTGCCGGCGCTCTGCCCGCAAAACCCATGCGGTCAGGATGGAAAGCTTTTCTTCGGTGTCTCCGGATCCCATCAGGTACCAGTTGAGTTCACAGGCTTCCTCAGCTCGGAGACTCCATGACCCTCGAATACAGTTTCTGGTGCCGGGCGCTGGTTCGCCAGGCGATCCGGCGCAGGGGATCACCGGGTTGAAATTCGCGCAGGCCGTGGAAGTGCTCGCCCTCGCCCTGGTGGGCCGCACCGTGTTCTCCGCGACCCGTTTTGGGCAGAGCAGGAGGGTTGGTCGCCGGTTTCGGGTAAACCAGGCACTGGGTCGTGGGTATCACAACTGACCAGGCACGGAACAGTCCGAGCGGAAAGCGGTTCTCAATCCGGAATGCGTCCAGCGTCATCCATCCCCGGCGGCCGGTGGTCTGCATCAGCGAAAGCTGGCCGGAGCTTTGAGCATCGAGGTCGATGCAGTCGGTTGATTCCGGGTGAATGGCCTCGATCGCAAAACGATTGCGGTCGTCGGGGTTTTTCAACAGCACTTTGAAACAGGCCGGGTCGCCGGCGAATACCGGCTTGGCCCGGATCGTGTCAATCCGGATACCCACCTGGTTGCGGTATGCCAGCAGGGTTGTCAGTTGCGCGATCGCAGCAAGCAGGAAACCCATCAACAAGGTCATGTTGTTGTTGAAATTCAGCCCGCCCAGAACGGTGAGCGCCAGCAGCATTCCGAACCAGAACGCCGAAACGGGTCGGCATCACGTAGATATGACGGTACTCGAATGTCAACGGCAGGACAGTGGGGCCGCGGCGTTGCCGGACCCGCTCAAGCACCCAGTCATTGAAGCGCTGCCCCAGACTGGATTCTTCGCCGGCGATTGCAGATGTGTGCGTCATGCTCCGTCCGTGGAATGCGCTGTCAGGGTATAGGAACCTGGCTCAGAAGTTCGTTAATCTGCTCTTCAGGGGACTGGCTGAATCCCGAAGTCGGGCTCAACCTGTGCCTGGCCAGCCCCGGGAACACGGTTTTGACGTCTTCAGGCGTTACGAAATTCCGGTTTTCCAGGAATGCGAGTGCGCGGCTGGCACGCAAAAGCGCGAGCCCGGCACGTGGCGAAAGGCCGGTTTCGAACCATCGGTCATCCCGGGTTTCCTGCAGCAGCGCCTGGATGTAGTCCAGGAGGTTTTCGCTGACGTGTACGCTCTCGCAATCCTCCTGCAGCGCCTTGATGTCTTCCGGGACTCAGCAGCGCGGTAGTCCTGTCCAGTACGCGGGCCCGGTCTTCCGTGGTCAGCAGCTTGCGTTCTGCGGCCCGATCCGGATAACCGAGGGAAAAACTGAGCAAAAACCGGTCCAATTGCGAATCCGGGAGCGGGTAGGTGCCGACCAGGTCAAGCGGGTTCTGCGTGGCCATCACAAAAAACGGACTGGGTAGGACGTGCGTGGTGTTTTCAATGGTCACCTGGCCTTCCGCCATGCCTTCCAGCAACGCGCTCTGTGTCTTGGGGGTCGCCCGGTTCACTTCATCCACCAGGATCACCTGTGAAAAAATGGGGCCCGGGTGAAACTCGAATTCATCCTTGTCACGCTTGTAAATCGAAACGCCCAGGATATCGGCGGGCAAAAGATCACTGGTGAACTGGATTCGCTGGTAATTGGAGCCGACAACGCGGGCCAGTGCGTGAGCCAGCGTGGTTTTTCCAACGCCGGGAACGTCTTCAATCAGCAGGTGTCCGCGTGCCAGCAGGCAACAGAACGCAAGCCCTACCTGGGTGTCTTTTCCGAGCAGGATTTTATTGACGACAGCCCTTGCTTCCAGCAAACGGGTATGACGACCTTCCGTGCTTTTTCGTGATGAGATCACCGTACTGTTCATAGTCCCTTGTCCAGTATTGTTATTTGCATTCCTTTTCCAGGCACGGAGTATACCATTCACTCCAAAAGCCGGTATATTCAAGAACGTGATCGATTCGACTCCGCAAACTGCCCTGATATTACCCGGAGGAGGCGCCCGCGGTTCGTACCAGGTCGGAGTGCTGAAAGCCATCGGGGAGATCAATGGTAATGCCGGCAATCCTTTTCCGGTGATTTGCGGGACATCGGCCGGCGCCATAAATGCCGCTGTCCTGGCGAGTCATGCCCATGAATACTCCACCGGTATTTCGCGGCTGGAACGATTCTGGTCCAGCATGGTTTGTTCCAGGGTTTACCGGACAGATGCCTGGACGGTGTTGAAAACGGGATTGCAGTGGGCATTATCTTTATCCCTGGGTGGCCGCCTGGTCACGCATCCCAAAGCGCTGCTGGATAACCAGCCCTTGCGCGAATTCCTGCACCAGACGCTTCGACTCGAAGGAATTGGAAGGGCGATAGAGTTGGGTGCGCTGAGGGGGGTGAGCATCACGGCTTCGGGTTATACCTGCGCATCCGCGATCAGTTTCTTTCAAGCCGCACCGGAGATTGAACCCTGGAGCCGGGCCCGCCGATACGGTCGCCCGGCAAATATCGGTATCAGCCATTTATTGGCTTCGGCTGCGCTGCCTCTGCTTTTTCCGGCGGAACGTATCGGCAATGAATTTTTTGGTGACGGCGGCATGAGGATGCTGGCGCCGCTCAGCCCGGCGATCCACCTCGGCGCGGACCGTTTGCTGGTGATTTCAACCCGCGACGAAAACCCCGATCCTGCGCCCACTGAGCCGGTGCCTTATCCCTCGCTCGGAGAGATCGGCGGTTACCTGTTGGATACGATCTTCATGGACACCCTCAACGCCGATTTGAACCGTCTCAACCGGATCAACCGCACCCTTGATTTGCTCGGGGCAGAGCAGCGTGATGAAAGCGGGCTGAAACCGATAGCATCGCTGGTTATCAGGCCCAGCAGGGACTTGCGTGAAATCACTCATCAGCACATGGCGGAAATACCGCGCGCAGTACGCACCCTTTTACAGGCGCTGGGAGGCTGGGGCAGGGATTGGCGCATGGCCAGTTACCTGCTGTTCGAGTCTCCCTATTGCCGCGAGTTGATGCGCATGGGTTACCAGGATGGCTTGCGCCAGCAGGAAGAAATCAGGGCTTTTCTCGCTTAGTCGCCGGCGGCAGCCGGTTTGACCACCCCTTCAATCTCTTCACGGGTGAATTCATCCACTTCGACAACCGCTCTCGCAGCCTCCTGCGCCAGCCTTACCGTGGCGGCCTGCTCTTCGGTGATCACGCCACTTTCGACCGCCCGTTGAACCAGCGTATGGTAGTTCTCATAAGTGACTGGCTGCTTCAGGGCATTTTGAATGGCGTTTTCGGCATTGGTTGACGTCAGCGCCAGGTGGAATGCCGTATGCACGCGGCCACTGGCATCGTCCTGGTCCGAAACATAGACGCCGGATACGAGGCGGTCGCGGCTCTCGTTTTCAGTCAGGAGCAGTTGTGCGACGGCCTTGCCGGTCCGGTCCGACGGGGGTGAATAGGTCATTCCCAGCGGGAAAATTATCCACTTGACCATACTGCCGAACCCTGGAACCGGAAAATTGGCAAGTACGCCTTTCAGGCTCTCCTGGATTGCGTACAGGCTGTCGTCCATGGCCCAGCAGAGCAGGGGGATGTCCGCTTCCGGCCGTCCGTCATCTTCGAACCGCTTGAGCACGGCGGTGCACATATAAAGATGGATCAGGGCGTCAGCCAGGCGTCCCGAAAGTTTTTCCTTGAATTTGAATTTGCCTCCGAGCAATCCCAGTATCAGGTCGGAGGTGAAACTGAATGCTGCGCACAGGCGGGTCACCTGGCGGAAATAACGGGCCGATGGCCCCTTCACCGGCGCCCGGGTGGCGAAGCCGCTGGTCACGCCCAGTAACCATGCCCTGACCATGGTGCTGATGATGTGCCCTACGTGCGCAAAAAAGATTTTGTCAAAAACCTTGCGCCCCTCAGGGCTCGGGTCGCGCGCCGCCTCCATTTCCTTGAGCAGCCACGGGTGTGCGCGGATCGCACCCTGGCCAAAGATAATCAGGGACCGGGTGAGGATATTCGCTCCTTCCACGGTGATCGCAATGGGTATGGCCTGGTAGGCGTGTGCCAGGTAATTTCTCGGTCCGGTGATGATCCCCTTGCCCCCGTGAATATCCATGGCATCGTTGATGCAATGGCGGTTTTCCTCGGTGAGTTGATATTTCAGAATGGCGGAAAGGACGCCAGGCCTTTCGCCCCGGTCCAGGGCAACGAGGGTCAACCGGCGCGCTGAGTCCATGCGGTAGGTGCGGCCGCCAATCCGCGCCAGCGGCTCTTCAATGCCTTCGAATTGCCCAATGGGGATGTTGAATTGTTTACGAATCCGGGCGTAGGCGCCCGACATCAGCGCCGACATTTTTCCGCCCGCTGTGCCGAGCGCCGGAAGCGAGATGGACCGGCCGGCGGCGAGACTCTGCATCAACATGCGCCAGCCCTGCCCGATGGATTTCTGGCCACCGATGATCCAGTCCATGGGAATGAAAACATCCCGGCCCCTGGTGGGTCCATTCATAAAAACGGCCCCAACCGGCATATGGCGGTTTCCGATTTCAACCCCCGCAGTGTCGGCAGGAATGAGTGCGCACGTAATGCCGAGGTCCACTACGTTACCCAGCAGGCCATCAGGATCTTTCGCCTTGAATGCAAGGCCCAGCAGCGTCGCAACGGGAGCCAGCGTGATGTAGCGTTTGTTCCAGTTCAGACGAAGCCCGAGCACTGTCTTTCCACCGTACTGACCTTTGCAGACTATTCCTTCGTCGCTCATGCTGGCGGCGTCTGACCCGGCCGATGGCGAGGTGAGTGCGAAACAGGGGATCTCTTCACCCCTGGCCAGCCGGGGCAGGTAGTGGTTTTTCTGTTCTTCGGTTCCATGCTGAAGCAGTAATTCACCGGGTCCCAGGGAATTGGGCACCATCACCGTGATGGCGGTTGTGAGATTACGGCTGGCCAGTTTCATGACCACGGCGGAATTTGCCTGGGCGGAAAACTCCAGGCCGCCATATTGCTCCGGAATAATCAACCCGAACATCCGGTTTTCGCGCATGAAAGCCCAGATCGGTTCAGGAAGCCGCCGGTGGTTTTCGCAAATCTCCCAGTCATGGGCCATTCGGCAAAGCTCTTCGACCGGCCCGTCAAGGAAAGCCTGTTCCTTTTCAGTGAGGGAAGGAGCAGGCAGTTTAAGAAGGTTTCTCCATCGGGGCCGGCCGGAAAAAATTTCTGCATCCCACCAGACGGTGCCCGCATCCAACGCTTCCTGCTCGGTTTTCGATACTTTCGGCAGGGCTTTGCGAAACAGGCTGTAAAGTGGGTCGCTGATCAGCAGTCTTCGCGACGGTGTGATGCAAAAGCCGATCAGGGTTACCGCAATGATGCCGTTTGCAAACCGGAACCAGCTGGGAACGTAAAAAAAGAGACGTAACTCCGTCCAGGCTATGGTCAGGCCAACCATGATGGCCATGAACAACAAAAGGGGAACCCGGTTGTAGGCCAACAAGATGACCGTCAGGAGCAGAATGAGAAAATAGAGTATTTCCATTAGCGAATGCAATCATAGGGTTGAGGGTAAGTAGGGGTCAACAATGGCTCAACGCCCGTTTGCGTGAAGGGGTACTTACCCGTAGAATTGGCGGGATATACCCGGGGAAGTTCAGGTAAACATCAAATTTATAAATAATTCTATAAAACATAAACCTACCAGGAGTTATTAAGTGCAAGTCGAGAGAACATTATCCATCATCAAGCCCGATGCAGTCGCTAAAAATGTCATCGGCGAGATTTACAGCCGTTTCGAACGCGCAGGATTGAAAATTGTTGCCGCCAGGATGAAGTTGCTGTCCAGGGCAGATGCCGAAGAATTCTACGCTGTGCACCGTGGTCGCCCGTTTTTTAACGACCTGGTTGAGTTCATGACTTCAGGTCCCGTGATGATCCAGGTGCTGGAAGGCAAGAACGCCATTGCGCTCAATCGTGAACTCATGGGCGCGACCAATCCGAAGGACGCGGCAGCTGGCACGATTCGGGCGGATTTCGCCCAGAGCATCGACGCAAATGCGGTACACGGTTCTGACGCGCCTGAAACTGCAGCGGTTGAAATCGCGTGTTTTTTCAGCGCAGACGAGATCAATTCACGATAAATGATTGTCCGCTAAATGACCGTCACCGAAACCCGCATCAACCTGTTCGACCTGGACGAAGTCCGGATGCGGGCTTTTTTTGAATCCATCGGGGAAAAGCCGTTCCGGGCTGAGCAACTGCTCAAGTGGATCTATCACCAGGGGGTCACCGATTTCGACCTGATGACCAACCTGGGCATGTCCCTGCGGCAACGGCTCCACCAGTTGGCGGAGGTGACGCCGCCGCGGATTCTGAACGAACAGCTATCCGTGGATGGTACGACCAAGTGGCTGATTGGTTTTGGCGGCGGTAATGCAGTGGAAACGGTATTCATCCCGGAACCCAATCGCGGAACACTTTGCATCTCTTCCCAGGTGGGGTGCGCGCTCAACTGTACTTTTTGCGCAACCGGGGCGCAGGGGTTCAACAGGAATCTTTCCACTGCGGAAATTATCGGCCAGGTCTGGCTGGCGGCCCGGGCGCTTGGACATGAGCGTAATGGCCAGCGGAAGATTACCAATGTCGTGTTGATGGGCATGGGTGAGCCGCTGTTAAATTTTGACGCCGTGGTGCCCGCCTTGTCACTGCTTCGAAATGACCTGGGTTTTGGATTTGCCGCGAAGCGGGTCACGCTGTCGACCGCCGGCCTGGTTCCAGGCATCGACCGGCTCAGGGACACGATCGACGTCGCCCTGGCTGTCTCGCTGCACGCTCCGGAAGACAGCCTGAGGGAAACCCTGGTGCCGTTGAACCGGAAATACCCGATCAAGGAACTGATGCGAAGCTGTGCGGATTATGTTTCCGACAAGCACAAGCGCACCGTGACTTTCGAATACACCCTGATCGACGGCGTTAACGACCACCCCGAGCACGCGCAGAAACTCGTCAAGCTGCTCAGGCGGCTGCCAAGCAAATTGAACCTGATTCCCTTCAATCCTTTTCCGGGCACCCGTTTTCGCTGTTCAACCGAGCCGCGAATCCGGGCGTTCCAGGAGATCGTGATGGCTGGAGGCCTGATCGCAACCGTCCGGAAAACCCGGGGTGACGACATCGATGCAGCCTGTGGTCAACTTGCCGGAAAAGTACTGGACCGGACTCGCAGGAGCCAGATGTTCCGCGACCAGGCGCAAGGTATTTGATGCCATGAGGATTTTAATCCTGATGCTGGCGATTTTCCTGGCGGCGTGTTCTTCCACGCCGGAGAAATCTGATGGTTCCACCCGCAAGGCGGCCGAGACCAATACGGCGCTTGGCCGGAACTACATGGACCGCGGCCAATACGAAATTGCCCTGGAGAAACTCAAGAAAGCTGTTGCTTTTGACCGGACTTACGCACCGGCGCATACCTTGCTCGGCGTATTGTATGAAACGATCGGCGAAACGGAACAGGCCGGACGGGAATACAAACTGGCGCTGCAGTACGACCCTGAGAAAGGGGACGTCAACAATAACTATGGCGCTTTCCTGTGTTCCATCGGCAAAGGCGAGGATGCGGACAAATATTTCATGGCCGCCATCAAGGATCCTTTTTACCAGACCCCGGCGGTCGCACTGGCAAACGCGGGTTCCTGCGCCCTGAGGCGCGGCGATCTGGACAAAGCCGAGACGTTTTTGAGACAATCGCTGGAGTTTGACAACCAGTTTGGGGCGTCACTGCTGCCGATGGCAGAAGTCAGCTACCTCCAGGGGGAGTATCTGAAGGCCCGTGCATTTCTCCAGCGCTACCAGGCGCTGGGGGTTATGAACGAAGAAAGCCTGTTTCTCGGATACCAGATTGAAACAGCATTGGGCGACAGGAAATCCGCCGACACATACCGTCTGGAGCTACAAAAACGCTATCCGGACTCCATACAGGCAGGCAGGGCAGCCGGCCAGGAATAAACATGACGAACCAGAGAGAATTAATACCCATGACGCCTGGAGATTTACTCCGGTGCGCGCGGGAACAACAGGGACTGACCATTGAACTGGCCTCTTCGCAATCCGGGATCAAGTCCGGGGTGCTTGCAGCGATAGAGTCTGGAGAGACCGGGGAAATTCCGTCGGTGTATTTGCGCGGCTACATCAGGAATTACGCCCGCTTCCTGGATGTCGATACGACAGACTTCGAAACCCAGATCGATGAGATGAAGGGAGCAGAGCCCGGGGTACACACCGTTTTCACGGTCAAGAGCAAGCGTAACAGTGGTGAAAAATGGCTGAAGGTATCGAGCTACCTGGTCGCGTCGGCACTGATCGCAACCCTGGCCTGGCAGTTTACACACGAGGCGGTCCGGTTTTCACAGGGCGATTCAAAGCTGTCGTCGGCGAACGGATTGCCGCTCGATACCGGCGATGCCCCGGCCCCGGGCACACGCTCCTCAAACACGCATCTGAATGCGTCGATCGCTTCCGTCGAAATATTGAGCAAGCGCAGTGAAATGGCAAGCGACTCCGCGGCTGAACAAGCCTGGGCGGCGATCAGTGACACCAGCGCGACCGCGGACGGTGATACATCTCCGATGCACAAATTGTCTATTTCCACTTCGGCTGATACCTGGGTCGAGATTGCCGATGCCGCCGGAAATCAACTTGAACTTGACCTGATACGGGCCGGCAGCAGCCGGGAGTACGATGGACAGGCGCCATTTGACATCAAGATAGGACGCGCCTCGGCAGTGCTGCTGAACATGGATGGAACCGCCGTGGACCTGGGGCCTTATACGCGCGGTAACGTTGCACGTATCACTCTGCAATCTCAGTGAGTTCAGCCATCAATTCAATCCGGGGCATGCACGACGTCCTGCCGTCGGACATGCACCTGTGGCACCAGCTCGAGAAAACCATCAGGAACGTGCTGGCCGGTTATGGTTTCAGTGAAATTCGAATCCCCATTGTCGAAAAAACGGAGCTGTTCGCCCGGGCCATCGGTGACGCCACGGACGTGGTCGAGAAGGAAATGTATACCTTCCAGGATCGCAACGGTGAGCAGCTGAGCCTGCGGCCTGAAGGGACGGCCGGGGTTGTTCGGGCGGTTTTGCAAAACGGTCTGCTGTATGCCTCTCCAGTCCGGCTGTGGTACATCGGTCCGATGTTTCGCCGCGAGCGCCCGCAAAAGGGCCGGACCCGGCAGTTTCACCAGGTCGGGGCAGAAATCTTTGGCGCGCCGGGCCCGGATGCAGACGCGGAACTGCTGGCCATGTGTCAACGAATTTGGCGCCAACTCGGCCTGCATGATTTACGCCTCGAAGTGAATTCGCTTGGAACTTCAGATGAACGCGCGCGTTACCGGGACAGCCTGCATGTTTACCTGACAAGGAACAAGGGTGATCTCGATGAAGACAGTCTTCGTCGCCTGGATCGTAACCCGCTGAGAATACTGGACAGCAAGAACCCTTCGATGCAGGCCATGCTGGAAGATGCTCCGTTATTGAGTGATTTTCTGGGTGAAGAATCGAACCTTCATTTTTCGGAATTTCGCAGCCTGCTTGACGAGTTTGCGGTACCGCACTCGGTTAATCCCCGCCTCGTGCGCGGCCTGGATTATTACAGCCATACGGTTTTCGAGTGGATTACCGACTCACTCGGCGCACAAGGCACGGTTTGCGCCGGCGGGCGCTATGACGGGCTGGTCGAGATCCAGGGTGGAAAGCCGTGGCCCGGAGTGGGGTTTGCGATGGGCCAGGAGCGGCTGGTCGAGCTCATGCGCAGCCAGGCTGAGCCTGGAAAGGATATCCCGCATGCCTACCTGGTCATGGTGGGTAAAGGCACGATCGCGGGCGGTTTGAAGCTGGCGGAGAAACTGCGTGAAGACATTGCAGGGATCCGTTTGCAGGCAAACCTGGGTGGAGGCAGTTTCAAATCCCAGTTCAAACGGGCAGACCGCAGCGGAGCGCGGCTGGCCCTGGTGCTCGGAGAGGATGAACTCAGGCAGGGTCAGGTCACCATCAAGCACCTGAGATGTGACAAAGAGCAGGAAAATATCGCCCTGGAAGACCTTGAAATCTGGTTTCGAAACTACCTTTGCATGTTAAACTGATTCGTTTGGATTTTGAGAAATTATCATGGTCGAAGTTTATGACGCCCACGAACAGGGCGAGATCGTTAAAAAGTGGCTCAGTGAAAATGGCAGCGCCATCGTCATGGGTCTTGTTATCGCCTTCGGTGGCCTGTTTGGATTCAAGCAATGGCAAACCTGGCAGGTAAATAACCGCCAGCAGGCGTCCGTGGAATTCGCGGTGATGGGAGAATTGCTCAGTGCGGGTCAGCTGGATGCGGCGGTAGCCAATTTCGAGAACCTGAAAGAAGACTTTCCCGATTCGGCTTACACCGCGATGGCCGCCATGCAGTTTGCGCGCGCCCGTATCGCCAGCAACCAGCCGGACCTGGCAATCGGGTTGTATGAATACGTTATCGAAAGCGGATACCCGAAAGCGATGACCGTGATCGCCCGCGAGCGACTCGCCCGGGTAATGCTGGACCAGGGTCAGCCGGATGCCGCCTTGTCGGTCCTGGATGGCGCTGAAGACATCACCGGATTGGAATCGCGGTTCGCCGAAGTGCGGGGCGATATCCGTTTCAGCCAGGGCCAGCTGGCGGAAGCTCAAACCGAATACCTGGCCGCTCTTGAGCTGCTTGAACCTGGCGCCGGCGACCGGGCCAGGCTGGTCATGAAACTTGAGTCAATGGGAGCCGAGGTTCCTGTTGCCGGACCTGATTCGTGAGAAAAATTTTTGTGGCGTTACTGCTGAGCAGCCTGTTTCTGCAGGGCTGCAGCTGGATCAAGGGCTGGGGTGACCCTGAGCCCGGTGATCCGGCGCCGCTGGTTGAATTCAAATCATCCCTGAAAGTTGGCAGGGTTTGGTCTACGCAGATCGGGGACGGCATGGGCAAGGCCGGCATCAGCATGGGTCCGGCTTATTCATCCGGCAAGTTGTTTGCCGCGGATCACGAGGGTCGGTTGGTTTCCGTCAATGCTGAAACCGGCCGAAAAAACTGGGAGCTCAAGACCGAGCAGCCCTTTTCCGGCGGCCCGGGTTTGGATGATAACCAGCTCTACATGGGAACAATTGACGGCCGTGTCATTGCGTACGAGCGTGACGGAGGGACAGAACTCTGGAACTCGCAGGTCTCTTCCGAAGTTCTGATTCCGCCTCAATCGGCCGACGGTATCGTCGTTGTCCGGTGCATCGACGGCCGAGTCTTCGGCCTTGATGCAGTCAGCGGACGGCGCATCTGGGTTTACGACCACAGCGTGCCGCTTTTGACGCTCCGTGGCAATGCCGACCTGTTGGTCAGGGGCGGGGTAGTTTACGTCGGTTATGATGACGGCAGCGTAGCGGCTCTTAAAATCAGCGACGGCAGCATGGCCTGGAGTCAAACCATCGTATCGCAGGAAGGGCGTACCGAGCTGGAACGGTTAGCGGATATCGGCACGCAGATGGTGATCATTGCATCCGACCTGATTGTTTCCAGTTACAAGAAACGGGTTGTTTCTCTCGCCGCTGACTCAGGACGCCTGTTGTGGTTCAAGGAAATTTCTTCTGCAACGGGTATCCAGGTAGACCGCACCAACCTCGGCGTCAGCGAGGCCAACGGTGACCTCTGGATGCTCGACCGCCGCAACGGGTCCACCATGTGGAAGGTGGACCGGATGAGAAACCGGGGCCTTACCCGGCCGGCTTTTTACGGCAATTATGTCGTCGTCGGAGATAAGGAAGGATATCTTCACTGGCTGGACACCGAAATTGGATCGTTCGTGGCCAGGGAGCGCGCCGGCAAAAAGGGCTTCGCATCCGCACCGCTGACCGTCGGCACCACGCTCTATGTGCTCACCCATGGAGGCGATCTGATTGCTTACCGTGCAGGTGCGGCGCTCTAGCAACCTCTGCAGGGGCTTGTAAAGTGTTACCAGTTGTCGCCATTGTTGGACGGCCAAACGTTGGCAAGTCCACGCTGTTCAATGCACTGACCGGAACACGCGATGCACTGGTTGCCGACATGCCGGGAGTCACGCGTGACCGGCAGTACGGCATTTCCAGGGTCGGTGGAACGCCCTGTCTCCTGGTCGACACCGGCGGACTGGTTTCCAACGCGGAAGGAATCGACTACCTGACCGCAAAGCAGGTGCACCAGGCCATTGAAGAGTCTCAACTGGTCCTGTTCGTTGTCAGTGCGCGCGACGGTTTGATGGCCGAAGACCGCGAAATAGCCAGTCTTCTGCGTCGCACTTCCCGCCAGGTCCTTCTGGTGGCCAACAAAATCGACGGTTTGGATGAAGAAACCGCCATGGCTGATTTTGCCATTCTGGGCATGGGAGATTTGCTGCCGGTTTCCGCCGCGCACCGCCGTGGACTGGAAGCAATGATGTCGGTTGTGACCGAATATCTTCCACCGGCTACCGAGCCCGATGAGGACGAAGACAGCGACCGCATGCGCCTGGCCGTCGTGGGCAGGCCAAACGTTGGAAAATCAACGCTCGTCAACCGCCTGCTCGGTGAAGAGCGGGTTCTCGCTTTCGACCAGCCGGGCACCACCCGCGACAGTATCAGCATCCCTCTCGAGCGGGACGGGCAGCATTATGAATTGATCGATACGGCGGGTGTACGCCGCCGTTCCAGGGTCTCGGAGGTCGTGGAAAAATTCAGCACGATCAAGGCGCTGCAGGCCATTGAACGGGCGCATGTAGTCGTTCTGATGCTGGACGCCCGCGAAGGCCTGACAGACCAGGACACCACGCTGCTGGGCCACATACTGACCCAGGGCCGGGCCCTGGTTATCGCGCTCAACAAATGGGACGGGCTGGATACCGACCACCGCAAGCAGGTGCGGGAAACACTTGACCGTAAACTGGGTTATGTCACCTGGGCGCAGCAGGTAACGATTTCAGCCTTGCACGGGTCGGGGATCCAGGAGTTGATGGATGCTGTGCAGAGGGCCTGGAAAAGCGCGACGATGGATTTCAGCACGCCTGAATTGACCCGCGTCCTGAAAGCTGCGTTCGATACGCATCAGCCGCCGATGAAGGAAGGGAAAACGGCCAAGCTGCGTTATGCCCATTCCGGCGGGAAGTTGCCGCCGCGAATCATTATCCATGGCAGCCGGACCAGCACCATACCCGACAGCTACAAGCGCTTCCTGGTCAATCATTTCATCAAGCATTTCAAGCTGAAAGGTACGCCGGTTTTCATGGATTTCCGGGATAGTGACAACCCGTTCAAGGACCGGAAGAACACGTTGAGCCGCAGGCAGCTGGATAAACGCAAGCGCCTGAAGAAATTCACCGGCAGGAAAAAATCAAAATAAGGCTTTCAGCCGGCGCGGGGCGGCCGGAACCGTTGTTTACAGGGTCCAGGAACCCAGGTTGCGTTCTATGTCGTGGCGAAATCCGGGCTCGTCCGGTGTGATATCCGACGGCCAGTGATGCAGCAGGTCACCGTTTCGCCCGAACAGGTACTTGAAGAAATTCCATCTCGGCAAAATGTCGCTGGTGTATTCTTCGCGCATGGCCAGGAACAGCGGGTGGGCTTCCTTACCCAGGATGTTCTGCTTTTCGGTCATGGGAAAAGTAACCCCGTAGTTGCTGACGCAGAAGTCCAGGATCGCGTTTTCGTCCGCCGGTTCCTGCGCCCCAAAATCATTGCACGGAATTCCCAGCACGATGAGCCCGGAGTGGCGGTACTCTTCCCACAGGGCTTGCAGGCCAGTGTACTGAGGTGTAAAACCGCACTCGGAAGCGGTATTGACAAGCAGGATCGGTTGTCCGGTCCAGCGTTCCAGCGGCATACTGGCGCCTTGCAGAGAGCGAAAAGCGAATTCATGAACACGCATGGCTTTACCTAAACGTTTGATCAGGGTGTCTTTAAAATACTATTGATTATGAAAACAATCCAACAAGAATCAAAAGCAAAAATTCTCGACGGGATCAAAGTCAGCGGGACAATCATCGAATGCGTGCGCGCATCGATTGAAAGTCATGTAAAGACTGGCGGGCGCCGGCCCAGCCTTGCCGTTGTCCTGGTGGGCAATGATCCGGCGTCCTCGATCTACGTGCGGGCCAAGCGCAAGGACTGCGAAAGGGCAGGAATCTGTCGCCAGGGACTTCGACCTGGCCGCCGATACTTCCGAGGCTGAACTGCTTGACCTGATCGACCGTTTGAACGAATCCCCCGATGTTGACGGTATACTCGTGCAGCTTCCTTTGCCGGCGCATATCAACGAATCCGCAGTGACCAACCGGATTCTCGCGGATAAGGATGTCGATGGTTTTCATGCTTTCAACGTGGGAAAACTTGCTCTGCGTCAGCCCGGGCTTGCGTCCCTGCACACCCCGCGGGGTCATGGCGCTCCTGCATTTTTACGGAATCGCGAACCGCTCCATGCACGCGGTCGTGGTCGGGGCCTCAAACATTGTCGGCCGGCCGATGGCGCTCGAGCTTCTTCTAACCGGGTCAACCGTGACCGTGAGTCACCGGTTCACCCGCAACCTGGAAGAGCACGTGCGGAGCGCTGAACTGTTGATCAGCGCTATCGGCAAACCCGGAATTGTTCTCTCGGATTGGATCAGGCCCGGCACGATTGTTGTCGATGTCGGTATTAACCGTCTGCCCAACGGGAAAATTGTTGGTGATATCGATTACCCGTCAGCGGTTCTCAAAGCAGGCTGGATAAGCCCGGTCCCCGGCGGGGTGGGCCCCATGACGCGGGCAACACTGATGCTCAATACAGCCGAAGCCACCGGAATCGAAGTCGAAATGCCCTACAAGGCCCAGCCGAGCGGCTAGTGGCCTGTTACAGCTAAATCGAAAGCATCTCACTCGGCTTGCTGGCTTTCGGCATCAGTCACGTTCCATGATTGCTGCGACGCCCATGCCGCCGGCGGTGCAGATGGATATCAGGCCCCTGCCGGATCCCGCTTGCGCGAGGATCTGGGCCAGGTTGCCCACGATGCGTGCGCCGGTTGCAGCGAAGGGATGCCCAACCGCCAGGCTGCTGCCGTGGATGTTCAGTTTGCTGCGGTCAATCGAACCCAGCGCGGCGTCCAGGCCGAGCCTCCCGCGGCAATATTCTTCCGATTCCCAGGCTGCCAGCGTGCACAGAACCTGGGCTGCGAAAGCCTCGTGTATCTCGTAATAGTCAAAATCCTGCAACGCCAGGCCGGTCCTTTGCAGCATTTCGGAGACTGCGACCGTCGGGGCCATCAACAGGCCCTCGTCGTTGACGAAATCCACGGCTGAAGTGCGGCTGGCGGTGATATAGGCCTGCACCGGCAGTTCGTTTTCGCGCGCCCAGTCTTCCGATGCCAGTAGCACGGCGGCGGCGCCATCCGTTAACGGTGTGCTGTTGCCGGCAGTCAGCGTCGCGCCTTGATCCTTCGAGAATACGGTCCTGAGAGAACCGAGCTTTTCCATGCTGCTGTCGGCGCGGATGTTGTTATCCCGGGTGACACCACTCCAGGGTGTGACCAGGTCGTCGAAAACACCCTCGTCATAAGCGCTGGCTGCTTTGTGATGACTTTCCATGGCCAGGCGGTCCTGTTCTTCCCTGGGGATTTTCCACTCCCTGGCCATCCGCTCGCAATGCTGGCCCATCGACAGCCCGGTTCTGGGTTCTCCATTGGCCGGCAATACAGGTTTGAGTTCAGACAGGCTGAAACCCTTGAACGCGGCCAACCGTTGCTTGCCGGAACGGGCCGCACCCATTTTGACCAGCCGCTGGGAAAACTTGCGGCTAAACGAAATCGGCGCATCGGACGTGGTATCCGTTCCTGCAGCGATGCCACACTCAATCTGGCCGGTGGCGATTTTTGCACCGATCATCAGCGCGGCCTGCAGGCTGGTGCCGCAGGCCTGCTGCAAGGTGATGCCCGGGGTCAGGGGCGACAGATCGGTGGAAAGCAGCGCCTCGCGTGCCAGGTTCCAGTCCTTTGAGTGACTGGTTACGGCGCCGGCGACAACTTCGTCAAGCTGTTTGCCCTCCAGGCCGAATCGATCGACCACGCCTTGCAGAACGGCGGCGAGCATGTCCAGGTTGGTCTTTTCAGAATAGATCGAATTTGAACGGCAGAAAGGAATACGGCTGCCCCCGATGACTGCAATCCTGCGAATTTGATTACTCATCTTCCTGCTCCCGATTACGTTCTGTGGTGCTGTCGAGGTAGTACAGGGGCCCGCCCCTGAATGGGGCAAATCCGGTGCCGAATATCATTCCCGCGTCGACGGCGTCCCGGTCGGCGACGATGCCGTCGGCCTGGCAGGCGCGACATTCGTCAAAGTAAGGCTGCATGAGTTCCGCAGCCAGGGTATCCAGGTTGATGCCTTCCAGCGCCTTGCTGTCTTTGACCGCACGGCCTTTTTTCCACTTGTAGAAACCTTCGCCGCTCTTTTTACCGAGTTTCCCCTTTTCGACATAGGATTTGAGCACCGCCGCATCCTCGGCCGCGTCTTCTCCGCCGAGGGTTTTCATGACGCCGAGCCCAACGTCCAGACCCACGGTGTCAGCCAACTCAACCGGCCCCATGGGCATGCCGAATTTCTCGGCGGCTTTATCCAGCGCTTCTTTCGGCACATTCTGCTCGCGGTGCACCTGGAAGGCTTTTAACAGGTAACGCGCCAGAACCCGGTTGACCAGGAACCCGGGACTGCTTTTGACGGGTAATGGAAACCGGTTGATCTGGTTGCAGAAAGCCGAACCGCGCTCAATTTCATCTGCCCGGGTCCTCTCGTCAAAAACCACTTCGACCAACGGCATCTTGGCGACCGGGTTGAAGAAGTGAAGCCCCAGCAACCGGGACGGTTCTTTCAGCACCGAAGCGATGTCTTTCAGCGGAATCGCCGAAGTATTCGTGGCCAGGATGGCGCCGGGCTTGACACGGTCCTCCAGGGACTTGAACAAAGCCTGCTTCGCTTCGAGGTTTTCGAATATGGCTTCGATAATCACATCGGCCCGGCCCGCCCCGGCCCCTTCGACATCAGCAATAAGGCGGCTCTGGGCGCCAGCAATCCGGTCCGGCGTCCTGAGACGCTTGGCGAACAGTTTCCGGGCTCGCTTCAGCGCCGGATCAATGTATTTCATTTCCCGGTCCTGCAAGGTGACTTCCAGTCCCTGCAGAACGCACCAGGCGGCAATGTCGCCGCCCATGACCCCGGCGCCGATGACGTGAACCCGTCGTGCCCTGAAGCCGGAACCTTTACCGTTTGCTTTCAGTTGCTCCATCAACCGGAAAACCCGGCGTAAACCCTTCGAGGTATCACCGTTGATCAGTTTCGCAACCCGGATGGCCTCTTCGTCGAGCATTTTCCGCGGGTTGTCGCCGAACGTTTCCCAGGCGTCGATTAATTCAAACGGGGCGGGATAATGGGCAGGACTAGCCTTGGCTGCCGTCTGCTTCCGCATCTGGCCTGCCAGGAATTTCCGCACCGGTCCGAAATTGCTCAATCGTGCGGTCAGGCCTGCTCGGCGGCTTTTACGATTTTTCAGCACCGCATTTCTGCCAGCCCAGCGCAACGAGCCGTGGGGTCCGACCAGCTGGTCAACCAGGCCCAGGCTTTTCGCCTGGTAAGCCCTGAGCATCCGGGCAGTCAGCATGATCGGTATGGCCTTGAAGCCACCGACCAGGCGGGTGGTTCGGGCGCTGCCGCCAAACCCGGGATAGATGCCCAGTTTAACTTCCGGAAAGCCAAGCCGGGTTGCATCGTTATTGGCCGCAATCCGGAAATCGAAGCACAGAGCCAGTTCGAGTCCGCCGCCCAGGCAATAGCCGTCGATTAAGACGACCTTGGGGAAGGGCAGGGCTTCGATCCGGTCAAATACCTTGTGAACGTCCCGAATAAATCCCTCGGCCTCCTCGACGCTTTTTACCAGGTCGAATTCGCGGACATCTGCGCCGACAATGAAGGAGTTTTTCTTTCCGGATTGCAGAACCAGGCCCCTGGGGTGATGTTTTTCCAGGTCGGAAACGATCGTTTCCAGTTCCGTCATGACCTCCCGGGAGAGGCTGTTGGTGGATTCACCGGCGCGGTCAATGGTCAGCCAGCACACCTGGTCAAGATCGTACTCCAGTCGCCAATTCCTGTATTCGGGATGACTCATTTCAGGCTCCGTACGGTTAAGTATGGTGAGCCTGTATTATCACACAAAAGTCGGCTTCTAGGGCACCTTGAAACCGGCTGAGCGTAACGCATCCGACAGCGCAATCAGGGGCAGGCCGACAATGGCTGTGGGGTCATCCGATTTCATCGCGCTGAGCAATCCGATACCGGCCGCTTCGGACTTGAAGCTTCCGGCGCAATCGAGGGGTTGGTCCAGCGCGACATAGCGTTGTATTTCGTCATCAGACAGGTTTCTGAAACAGGCGTCCGTGATCACGGTTCGAAGGTATTCAAATGCCGTGCTTTCGCAAATAACGCAAACCGCGGTCAGAAAGCGGACAGTCTGGCCGCTGAAACGCTGCAATTGGCCGATCGCGCCAGTCACGCTGTGGGGCTTACCAACGATTTCATCGCCGCAGACCGCGACCTGGTCAGAACCGATAATCACCGCATGCGGAAATTGGGCTGCAAGCGAGGCCGCCTTGCTTTTCGCCAGGCGGGAAACCAGTCGCGTGGCGCTTTCAGCATCCGAGGGGAGTCTCATCCACATCGGGTAAACAAACCTGGAAGGGAATTCCAAGTCGTTCCAGCAACGATTTCCGGTACGGACTTGAAGATGCAAGAATCAGATTTCTTTTATGTGACTGCTGTGACATTTTTATAGTAAAATAACCCGTTTAGGTATTGCGCTCTCTTAATTGAGCCGCCGACAGGAATTGTGCAGCCATGTCACGTGAATTTCCAGACTTTGTAGATCCCTGGAAGGCTGCGGACGGGCGGCGGACGTTCCACGGAACGATGCCGATAAAGCGAATGATGCGACTCGAGCCATTGTTGGCGCCTGGCGACGACAGGCAAAATGAGGCGGTTCTGGCCCGCGACGATGCGGAGTTTACCGCCAGGTTCTCGTACGACCGGCAGGGTCTGGTGACGATCAGGCTGGATGTTGAGGCAGAGTTGCCGCTGGTTTGTCAGCGCAGCCTTGAGCCCTACCGCGAAAAAGTAAATCGCCGAAGTTGGCTCGCGGTTATCGAGGATGTTGCTGAACAGGAACTGATCCCGGATATGCTACGATCCGGTGATGGTTGAAAATCGCCGTATGGCATTGCTGGATATCGTCGAAGAAGAGTTGCTTCTGGCAGTCCCGCAGGTGCCGAGAAGTCCGGAATCCGAAGAAATCAATATCTCGACGGATGGAAAAACCGCGTCCCTCATCGGGCGCAGAGAAGCGCAGAGCCACAAACCATTCGCCGGATTGGCGGGGCTCATGAAGGAAAATGTCGAGGACTGATCCGGTAAAGGATCGGTCCGCAACTAAACAGTTTATTTTGACTTGGGAGAAACAGTCATGGCAGTACAGAAAAATCGTAAAACACCGTCAAAGCGCGGCATGCGCCGCTCTCACGACGCACTCAACGCGCCGACACTTTCCGTGGACTCAACCACGGGGGAGACGCATCTTCGTCACCACATGACACCTGATGGTTATTACAAGGGCCAGAAAGGTGATCGAAACTCCTGTTGTCGAATTTGACGAAGAATAAAACACCGCTCAAAGAATGAGCATTTCTGAAAAGACAGTCCGGGCCCCGGTTGCGCACTGTCGTGACCAGGGCCTTGCTGTTTTCAGGCAGCGGACATTTACAGGGCGGACGGTGGCGCAAGCCGGTTTAGCCGCGCATAATGATGCCCCACTGCCCGGCGTAAAGCCGGGCGAAGCTGGAAGCCGGCCACGGAGTGCGGCGCCAGGCGCTGTAAAAATCAGCGGCAACGCTACTTGAGTGTCAATTGGAGACGTCAGTTTGATCTATTCAAGAATAGCCGGTACGGGTAGCCATCTTCCGGAAAAGGTTGTGACCAACCTGGACCTCGAAAAAATGATGGATACCAGCGACCAGTGGATTCGGGAGCGCACCGGAATCTGTGAACGGCGTGTCGTCGAAGAACACGAAACCACGTCAATGCTCGCCGAGCAGGCCTGCCTGAAGGCCCTTGAAGCGGCCGGCTGCGATCCGTCTGAAATCGACCTGTTTATCATCGGAACGACCACCCCCGACCTGATTTTTCCGAGCACGGCCTGCCTGCTGCAGAAGAAACTCGGATTGCCGGATTGCGGCGCCATGGATGTGAATGCCGCGTGCTCCGGGTTTCTTTATGCGCTCAACGTGGCCGACAAATACATTCGCTGCGGCGATGCGAAGAAAGTCCTGGTGTGCGGTGCGGAAACGCTGTCCAAGATCACCAACTGGAGCAAGCGGGATACGGCAGTCCTGTTTGCCGACGGCGCGGGCGCCGTGGTCCTGGAAGCGTCAGAAGAGCCCGGCATACTCTCCAGCCACATCCACGCCAACGGCGATTACATCGACCTGTTGACAACCAACGCCGGTGTTTCCGTGGGTTGGGAGGCAACACTGGACAACAACGGCAAACCCGAGATCCAGATGCGCGGCAACGAGGTGTTCAAAGTTGCGGTCCGGACCCTGGGCCGGATCGTGGAAGAAACACTGGGCAGCAACAACCTGGACAAATCCGACCTTGACTGGCTCATTCCCCACCAGGCGAACCTCCGGATCATCAGCGCCATGGCGAGGTTGCTGGATATGAGTATGGACAACGTGGTCGTCACCGTTGATCGCCACGGCAACACATCAGCCGCTTCCGTACCGCTCGCCCTGGACGAGGCGGTGCGTGACGGCAGGATAAAGCGGGGCGACCTGCTTTTGCTCGAGGCTTTCGGTGGTGGTTTCACCTGGGGCTCGGCGCTGATCAGGTACTGATTCCAGGCGCCGCAGCAGCGGTGGAAATCAGTGGATAACTGGAGTTGAAGGATGGAATTGAATCTGGAAGGCCAGGTGGCCATCGTGACCGGCGCCAGCCGTGGAATCGGGGCGGCGATTGCCGATACACTGGCGGCAGCAGGCGCCCGGGTGGCCGGTACGGCGACGACACAGGCTGGCGCGGATGACATCGCCAGCGACTGGGCGCCATTTCCGCCGGAAACGCCGGCGAAGTCCTGGATGTCAATGATCCCGAAGGTGCGGGCAGCCTGGTTGAAAAAGTCACTGCGACCCTCGGAACACCGACCATCCTGGTCAATAACGCGGGCATCACGCGGGACCAGATCCTGATGCGAATGAAAGAAGAAGACTGGGATGCTGTCATGGAAACCAATCTGCGTTCCGTTTTTCGTCTCAGCAAGGCCTGTCTTCGCGGTATGATGAAGGCCAGGAACGGCCGAATCATCAGTATCGCCTCCGTGGTGGGCTCGATGGGAAATGCCGGCCAAACGAACTATGCAGCCGCCAAGGCGGGCATGATGGGTTTCACCCGATCCCTGGCGCGAGAGATTGGTTCCCGCAATATCACGGTAAACGTGGTCGCCCCGGGTTTCATCGACACGGACATGACCCGGGCGCTTGGATGACAGCCAGAAAGAAGCGCTTCTGAAGGACATTCCATTACAACGATTAGGTGAACCGACACGATATAGCGGCATCCGTTTTGTTCCTCGCTTCATCGCAGGGCGGGTACATTACGGGGCAGACCTTGCATGTCAATGGTGGCATGTTCATGATTTAGACTGGCATCGTAGCCGTAGATTAACTAAAATTGCCAAACTGAATCCCCCCAAAGAGGAAAGTATCTCAATGAGCAGTATTGAAGATCGCGTCAAAAAGATTGTTATCGAACAACTTGGTGTCAAGGAAGACGAAGTCACCCCCGGTGCTTCGTTTGTGGATGATCTTGGCGCAGACTCCCTGGATACCGTCGAACTTGTCATGGCGCTCGAGGAAGAGTTCGAATGTGAAATTCCGGATGAAGAGGCGGAGAAGATTACCAGCGTTCAGCAGGCAATTGACTACGTTCAAGCGCACATCTGAACCTTTGCATTGAATAGGCTGACGAGGCGGCCGGCGTTTTGCCGGCCGCTGTTGGTTTAGAGCCCTGAAATTTGAAAAGGAGTCGATTGTGTCAATGCGTCGAGTGGTTGTTACCGGTCTCGGGGTAATTTCCCCGGTAGGAAATACCGTGGAGTCGGCCTGGGCGGCGGTCTGCAATGGCCAAAGCGGTATCGGTCCGGTTACCGAATTCGACGCGTCTGCATCTGGCAACCCGCATTGCGGGTGAAATCCGTGATTTCGAAATAACCGACTACATTCCTGAAAAGGATGCGCGTCGCTACGACAAGTTTGTGCACTATGGCCTCGCCGCGGCACAGGACGCGATGTCCCAGGCCGGACTCATCGGCGAAAACCACGGCATTGAACCCGGAACGCGTCGGGTTTGCGATCGGGGCCGGTATCGGTGGAATTTCCTCCATCGAAAAAAACATGATGATCTACAACGAAAAGGGGCCGAGACGGGTCTCCCCTTTCTATATTCCGGGTGCGATCGTCAACATGGTGAGTGGCATCCTGTCCATCAATTTCGGGTTCAAAGGGCCTAATATCGCCATCGTATCCGCATGCACCACGTCTACTCATAATATTGGCCTGGCGGCCCGGATGATCAAATATGGCGATGCTGACGTCATGGTCGCAGGTGGCGCTGAATACGCAACAACCCCAACGTCAATGGCCGGTTTCGTGTCCGCAAAGGCAATGTCCACCCGGAACGATGACCCGGAAGCTGCCAGCCGTCCGTGGGACCGCGATCGCGACGGTTTCGTTCTCGCCAACGGCGCCGGCATTTTGGTGATCGAGGAACTCGAGCACGCCAAGGCGCGGGGCGCGCCTGTTTTCGCGGAACTGATCGGTTTTGGAATGAGCGGTGACGCTTACCACATGACAGCGCCTCCCGCAGACGGGGAGGGCGCAGCACGGTGCATGAAAATCGCATTGGATGACGCGGGAATCAACCCGGAACAGGTGGACTACATCAACGCCCACGGCACCTCCACCATGATGGGTGACCGCGCCGAATCCGACGCGGTGAAAACCATTTTTGGCGACCACGCGTACCGTTTGGCGGTCAGTTCCACCAAGTCAATGACCGGTCACATGCTGGGGGCCGCCGGCGGGGCAGAGGCGGTGTTTTCGGTGCTGGCGATGCGGGATGGCGTGGTGCCACCAACGATCAACCTCGAAAATCCGGGCGAAGGTTGCGACCTGGATTACGTGCCCAACGAGGCAAAAGAACTTCCGCTTGAATTGGTGATGTCCAATTCCTTTGGCTTTGGTGGCACCAACGGCACGCTGGTGTTCCGTAAATTCCAGGGCTGAACGAACCAAACGGGACATGTTTCCCGGAGGAAAAAGTAATAATGCTTGATTGCCTGGTGGACGGTGAAATCTCGGACCAGGTTTCGGCGGCGGACCGGGGTTTGCGCTACGGTGACGGGTTGTTCGAGACGATTTCAGTTATCGGCGGACAGCCGAGATTCTGGCAGGGTCACATGGATCGCCTCAGCGCCGGTTGCAAACAACTGGGGCTGCCTGTGACGCCCCAGGCGGTGCTTTTACGGGAACTGAAAACAGTATCCGCCGGACGTCCCGACTGCACGGTCAGGATCATCATTACCCGCGGCGCTTCAGGTCCGGACTACGCTCCGCCTGTTCCTGCGCAGCCCAACCGCATTGTGAGCGCTTACGCCCTGCCGCAGTCAACCGAAAATAATGCTTTATTTGGAATTCGCGCGCGGTTATGCAATTTACGTCTCGCTATACAGCCAGCGCTTGCAGGACTCAAGCACCTTAACCGCCTGGAACAGGTGACAGCCCGCTCGGAATGGGACGATCCATTGATCCACGAAGGCATTCTGCTGGACAGCGAGGACCATGTCATCAGCGGAATTTCCTCGAATATTTTCCTGGTTTATTCCGGCCGCCTGCTGACCCCCCGGCTCGATCGTTGTGGGGTTCGGGGTGTGATGCGTGCCGCGATACTGAACGCTTTCAGGCCGCGTTGTGAACAAAGGCGGTTGTTGCTCGACATGTTGCCGGAAGCACACGAGGTTTTCATCTGCAACTCCGTGCAAGGTGTGATCCCGGTTAGCCGGATCGATCACTGGGAATACGAAATTGGCCCCGTGACCCGCGAAGTACAGGAATGGCTCAAACAGCAATGATGTCATGAAAAAAGTTCTGTGGTTCCTGGCTCTGATCTGCCTGTTACTCGGGGTGGTGGCATGGCAGGGCTGGGAGCGGTACCAGGCTTTTTTGGCCACCCCGTTATCGATACCAGGCGGTGAGCAAATTTTCCTGCTGGAGCAAGGAGCTACGGGGACCGAAATCGTCGAACAACTGGGCGTGCTGGGCGTTACCCGCCCGGGATGGCAGTGGCGCTTGTTGATGAGGCTCGAACCCGGAGTATATCGTGCCGGCGAATACCGGCTGGAAGCCGGTATGACGCCGCCGGGACGTCCTGGCGAAACTGTCCAGCGGCCAGGTTGTGCAATACCGGTTCACATTGGTAGAGGGCTGGACGTTCAAACAGCTGGTTGCGGCACTGGCTGCCAACCCCGTCCTGGTGCACGAGCTTGATCCGGCAGACCCCGGTTCCTGGAATTCGGTTGCGGCATCTCTCGGTGTGGGACATCCCGAGGGCTGGTTTTTGCCGGAAACCTACCAATTTACGCGGGGGGATTCCGACCGTCGATATCCTGGATCGGGCTCATACCGCGATGGAACAAGCGCTGGACGAAGCGTGGAATTTCCGCGGTGATGATTTACCCATTGATTCTCCCTACGAATTGCTCATACTGGCTTCAATCATTGAGAAGGAAACGTCGCTCGACGAAGAACGCCCGCTGGTGGCTGGCGTGTTCGCCCGGCGCTTGAAAAAGGGCATGAAGCTGCAGACCGACCCAACGGTGATTTACGGTCTGGGCGATTCGTTCGATGGTGATATCCGGCGGCGTGACCTGAAGACAGATACGGAATACAACACCTACACGCGACGGGGTTTGCCGCCGACTCCGATTGCCATGCCGGGCCGTGAATCGCTGGTGGCTGCCGCCATGCCAGCGCCCGGTGACGCGCTTTATTTCGTTGCGGACGGCAACGGCGGACACACCTTTTCGGCGACGCTGGAAGACCATCAACGAGCCGTGAAGAAGCAGGTTGAGAGAAATTGATGCGGGGCAGGTTCATAACCCTGGAGGGTGGCGAGGGGGCCGGAAAATCGACCATGATGGAACGGGTGGCTGACTGGCTGGCGCAGTCCGGCTACCGGGTTGTCCAAACGCGTGAACCCGGCGGTACCGTGTTGGCGGAAAAACTGCGCGATATCCTGCTCGACCGCAATAACCTCCTGATATCCGGGAAAGCAGAGTTGTTGCTGATGTTTGCCGCCCGCGCACAGCACCTGGATGAGCTGATCCGGCCCGGCTTTGGCGCGTGGCGACTGGGTGCTGTGTGACCGTTTTACCGACGCCACCTGGGCCTACCAGGGCGGGGGTCGGGGATTGCCCCGCGAAGATATCGAGGCGCTGGAGACACTGGTGCACGGTGATCTTCAGCCGGATCTCACGCTGTTGCTGGACCTGCCGGTCGAACTGGGTCTGAAGCGGGCCTCCCGGCGCAGTGAAGCCGATCGCTTCGAAATGGAGCCGAGTCGATTTTTTGAACAAGTCCGTCAAGCCTACCTGGAGCGTGCTGCGGCGGCGCCTGAGCGGTTCGTTGTGATAGATGCAGCGGCGGGAGTCGAGGAAGTGTGGTCCCGGATTCATGTCGGTATTGCAGGCGAGGCTGGGGACGTGACCTATCCCTGGTTGGAACCGGCTGATGCCGAATTTTCAGAGCGGTTCAATGAGGACCGTCTGCCGCATGCGCTTCTTCTTCACGGCCCGCGCGACACCGGCAAAACCGCTTTGGCTGTTACCTTCATAGCCAGTATTCTGTGCCTGGAAAACCAGCACCCGGCTTGCGGCTCCTGCCGGTCCTGCCAGCTTCTGCAAACCGGCGCACATCCCGACCGGCACATTATCACTTTTGAAGAAAACCCGAAAACAGGGGTATTAAGGAAGGAACTGGTCGTCAGCCAGGTCCGGAAATTGATTTCCTCGCTGAATCTGACCAACACCATCAGCAAGCGTAAAGCAGCCCTTATCCACCCGGTCGAGGCTTCGAACAAGAGCACGATTAACGCCCTGCTGAAAACCCTGGAAGAGCCTCCCGGCGAAACGGTGCTGGTGCTGGTATCACACGACTCGGGTCACCTGCCAGCAACCATCCGCAGCCGCTGCCAGAACCTGCATGTACGCCCCGCTGCTTCAAAAGGAGCTATAGAGTGGCTTTGCTCGGAAGCAGGATGTAACCCCGCCGGAGGCCGAAACGGCTCTTCGGGCCGCCGCTGGAAGCCCCCTGAAAGCCGCGAGGATGATCCAGGATGGCAGTATAGAGAGCTACCACCGGGTCATTTCAATTTTGGAAGAACTGCGGGCGCACCAGGCCGGTCCGGGACCGGCTGCGGCAGCACTGGCCGAGGTCGATCCGGAATTACTCTGGTCCTGGATCTCCTTGTTTGCCGCCGAAGAATTAAAAAAGGTGATAAGCCGGCCGGATATCGCCAGCCGGGTGTCCCGTCTGCAGTCTCTCGCGGACCGGAATCGCGGTCTTTTACCCACGCCGGTGCGCAAGGACTTCCTTATGCAGGATTGGCTGATACAATGGGCCAGGATCAGAGCTTAGGAACGCAATATGGCGCAACAAGGAATTCTCTCACTTTCCATCAATGACAGGCAGGCGCTGTACAAGTCGTACATGCCATTTGTGTCAGGCGGCGGCCTGTTCGTCCCCAGCACCAAGCGATTCAGCCTGGGCGATGAAGTTTTTCTGTTGCTGACCGTCATGGAGTTCGAGGAACGCCTTCCGATTCCCGGGAAAGTCATCTGGATCACGCCCCAGGGGGCGGCCGGCAACCGTAAGGCCGGCATTGGCGTTCAATTTGCTGATACACAGGACGGCGCACATGCCCGCACCGTTATTGAGTCTCACCTGGCGACACAACTCAAGAGTAATGTGGCCACCCATACGATGTGAGGGGACTCGAATCACGGGCGACTCAGAGCCGTGCGAGGATATCCAGGAAGGCTTCCATTTGGCTTTCGCCCTGGTAAAAGTGGGGCGACAGGCGTATTGAGCTCCTGCGAATCACGCAGCTGACCCCGGACAGCGTCAGCTGCCGGTGGAGTTCCGGCGTAGCAATCCGGTCGTGTTTGAAGCAGACAATGCCGGATTGCCGTTCCGGTGTCGTCGAACTGCTTAATTGAACCCCGGGCAGCTTTTGCAGACTTCGGACCAGGTGGTCCGTGTTGGCCAGCACCCTGCGGCCGACGTTGAGCATGCCGTACTCGAGCAGCAATCTTACAGAGGCGTCAAAGGCCGCCTGGCCCATCGTATTTGGGCTGCCGGCTTCGAATTTCCTGGCGCTGCGTGACGGCGTCCAGTCTTCCCGCTCGAATTGCCATGGCTGGTCGAACATATGCCAGCCCTGTTGAAGCAATTGCAGCTGGGCGCGGGACTCTTCGCGGCTGTAAAAAACGGCGATGCCTTCCGGTGCCAGCAGCCACTTGTGTGCGTCTGCAGCCAGGAAATCGATCTGGCAGGCTTCAACGTCCATCGGCAGGGCACCCAGTTGCTGGATCGCGTCAACAAAAAACAGGATGCCGTGTTTTCGGCAGGCTTCCCCGAGCCGGGCGAGTTCCAGCCGGAAGCCATCATCCCACTGCACGGCACTGACGGTCAGTACCCTGGTGTTTTGGTCAAGGGCGTCGAGCAGGGCAGTTTCCGCGTTCGGCGGTATTCCTGATATCGATTTCACGGATTTCAACGCCCCTGGCAGCCTGCGCCAGCCAGGGCAGACGGTTCGAGGGAAACTCGCCTTTGCGGCAGGACAATATTATCGGAGGCCCGCCAGTCCAGGCCAAAGGCGACGGCACAGATGCCCTCGGTGGTATTTTTCATCAGCGCGATATCACCTGCGGCTTCTGTGCCGGTCAGTGTCGCCAGGTTCTGACGCAATTCATTTTCGCGGGCGTACCATTCCCG
The DNA here is from genome assembly GCA_963766195.1 of uncultured Gammaproteobacteria bacterium. Lineage (GTDB taxonomy): Bacteria > Pseudomonadota > Gammaproteobacteria > Xanthomonadales > SZUA-36 > JAHEFT01. Next base: position 41,773 of record CAVXYY010000011.1, on the reverse strand, counting down.
GTAGGCAAGCGACCCCTGGCGCATATTTTCTTCGGCGAATCCTTGCACGGCCTCGGCGGTGCGACGGGGCCAGGGCCCCACCGCGGCGTGGTTGAAATACAGGCCCCTGTCCAGGATTGGAAATTCCCCGGGGGGCGGTTCTGGAGGAAGGGACGGGAATGGGTGCAGTCGACATGGGGATATAATGACGCCAGGAGATCCTGGCGGGCAAATGACACAACACACACAACGCGCAATCATCCACGTCGACATGGACGCGTTTTACGCGTCGGTAGAATGCCTCGACGACCCGGCGCTGCAGGGATTACCGGTGATTGTCGGCGGCCTGGGTCCCCGCGGCGTGGTCGCGACGGCGAGCTACGAGGCGCGAGCTTTCGGCGTTCATTCGGCCCTGCCGATGAGCCGGGCGAAGCGCTTGTGCCCCCAGGGCCGTTTTATCCGGCCGAGAATAGCCAGGTACCGTGAAAAATCCGGCGAGGTATTTTCGATTTTCCGGGACTTCACACCGCTGGTGGAAGGGCTCTCCCTGGATGAAGCTTTCCTGGATGTGTCCGGCAGCCTGAAACTGTTTGGCAGCCACCTGGAAATTGGCAGGAAGATCAAGAACGAGGATAAAGGCCGAGACCGGGTTAACCGCTTCCGTGGGGCTGGCGCATAACAAGTTCCTGGCCAAGCTGGCGTCGGATATCTGCAAACCGGATGGCCTGTTTCACGTTGATCCGGACAAGGTGCATGCCTTTCTGGACCCGATGCCCATCAGCCGGCTTTGGGGCATTGGCGAGCAAGACCGCACCCAAACTGAAAGCATTGGGCATCCTGACGATCGGCCAGTTGAGGCGTTCCGATATCTCGATCATTCAACCCGTACTCGGTAACCGGTCCGGGCATTTCTTGAGTCTTTGCCGAGGCGAAGATGACCGCGAGGTCACACCTGGCCAGCCGGATAAATCGATCAGCCACGAAGTCACCTTTGACGAGAATATTACCGAGCGGGAATTTTTACTCGCCGAACTCCAAAAGCAGTCGGAAAATGTCTCGCGGCGATTGAGGGAGCATGGCTTGATGGCCAGCACCGTGGTAATCAAGATCCGTGATCCGGCCTTTCACACCGTGACACGAAGCCGCAGCATGAGAGCCTGCTCCAACAGCACCAGGACACTCTACCGGATGGCGCGCGCCCTGTTTGAAAACTGGCGTGAAAGCCATAAGACCACCCCGGTCCGCCTGCTGGGAATGGGCGTGTCAGGTCTCGAGAAGACCCACGCCGCGGACCATTTGGCCGGTGACCTGGTGGACAGCCGGTCGGAGCAGGCGCTGGACCGGGTATTCGATTCGATTAACGAACGCTGGGGCGAGGCCAGGATCGTTCACGGTCAGACGCTCAGGACGAAGAAAATGAACGACTTGCAAGGTCGGCTCCCAGCGAAAACTTCTAGGCTTTCAGTTTTTTCAGTTCCTCGTCACGCAACTCCCGCCGAAGAATCTTTCCGACGTTGGACTTGGGTAATTCATCCCGGAACTCGATGTGGCGCGGGCGCTTATAGCCCGTCAGCTGTTCCTTGCAATAGTCCCGGAGCTCCTTTTCCGTCAGGGAGGCATCGGACTTGACCACGAACACCTTGACCGCTTCGTTGGATTTTTCGTCCGGAACGCCGATCACGGCAACTTCGAGCACCTTGGGGTGCGAAGCAATGACGTCTTCGATTTCATTCGGAAAAACATTGAACCCGGAAACGAGGATCATGTCTTTTTTGCGGTCCACGATCTTGAAAAAGCCGTCTTCGGTCATCAGTGCTATGTCACCGGTACGTAACCAGCCGTCTTCGGTCATGACTTTTGCCGTTTCCTCCGGGCGTTGCCAATAGCCCTTCATGACCTGCGGGCCCCGAATCACCAACTCGCCGACTTCGCCCTCGGAAAGCAGTTCACCCTCGTCATTCATCACGGCGCACTCGGTGGAGGGGATGGGCAGCCCGATGCAACCGTTAAAGCCCTCGATATCCATCGGGTTGATGCAGGCGGCAGGAGAGGTTTCAGTCAGGCCGTAGGCCTCCACCAGGGGTGTCCCGGTGACTTCTCTCCACTTCTCCGCAACCGCCCGCTGCACTGCCATGCCGCCGCCCAGGGCGCCTTTAAGCGTGCTGAAATCGAGCCCGGCGAAACCGGGATCATTGAGCATGCTGTTAAACAGGGTATTCACGCCCGGAATAAAGGTAAACGGAACCTTTTTCAGGGTCTGGATGAACGCCGGTATGTCTCGCGGATTGGTAATCAGGACGTTGATCCCGCCCATGGCCATGAAGACCAGGCAGTTAGCAGTCAGGGCGAAGATGTGATAAAGCGGCAATGCGGTAATGACGACCTCGGTATCCCGGCCGACACCGGCAGGAATCATCCAGGCCTTGGATTGCAGCATGTTCGCGACCAGGTTTCCATGGGTCAACATGGCGCCCTTGGCAACGCCGGTGGTGCCGCCGGTGTATTGCAGGAAAGCAATGTCGTCGAGGTCGTTCGAAACCGGGGCCAGTGGCAACCTTGCACCTTCCTTCAGGGCATTGGTGAAAGTGGTCGAACCCGGAAGTTTGAAATCAGGCACGGCCTTCTTGACGTATTTCAGCGCAAAATTTACCAGCAGGCGTTTTGGAAAACCGAGCAAATCACCGATTTGCGTGGTGATGACCTGTTCCACCCCTGTTTCAGCGCGGATTTTTTCCAGCACGTGGGCGAAATTTTCCACCACGATGATTGCGCGCGCGCCGGAATCCGTGAGTTGGTGCTTCAGTTCCCGCGGCGTGTACATGGGGTTGGTGTTGACGACGATCAGACCCGCTTTCATCGCGCCGAATATGGCCACCGGGTACTGGAGAATATTGGGCATCATCAAGGCGATCCGGTCACCCTTTTTCAGGCCCTTGCTTTGCAGCCACGCGGCAAAATCCCGGGTTTGGCGGTCCAGTTCCCGGTAGGTCAATTCCTGTTCAAAATTCACATAGGCGGTCTGTTCGCCAAATCGCTCAATACTCTGGTTGAAAATATCCAGGATGGAAGAATACCCGCTAAGGTCGATCTCCGCCGGTACACCTTCAGGGTAACTGTCTAACCACGGTTGTCTCACGTTGAATCCTCGTAACTTGTTCCCGCTATAGTCTATATCATCACTTGGCCATGAAAAAAACATGTTGACCGAAGTCAGAAGCATTTCCTCCGGTCATTATGTGATAATGATCAGCAAACCAGTCAGGACGGTCACGGATGGGTGAGCAGAACGTAGAAAGGGTCAGTGACGAGGCGACTCACCAGGAGTTCATGAAGTCGTTGCTGACGGAAGTCAACGCGCTGGAGAAAATGCTCGACCTGGGCCTGGTCGAGTCCGGCGTGCGCCGGATCGGCGCCGAACAGGAAATGTTCCTGATTGACAAGGCGCACAAACCCGCACCCCGGGCCATGGAAATCCTGGAGGTCATCGATGACGGCCGCTTCACGCATGAACTCGGCCTGTTCAACCTGGAAGCCAACCTGGCGCCGCACAAACTCGGGGGCAATTGCCTGAGCCTGATGGAACAGGAGGCGCAGGAGATTTATCGGCATGCCCGTGCAACGGCCGCCCGGTTCGACTGTGACATTGCCCTGGTAGGTATTCTTCCCACGCTGACCCGGGAAAACCTGGGCCTGGAATCGATGGTGCCGACCCCGAGGTATCACGCACTGAATGACGCCATCCGCGCGCTGAGGGGCAGTGAGTTCAGGTTTACCATCAATGGCATTGACCAGTTGTCGGTCAAGCACGACAACGTAATGCTCGAAGCCTGTAACACCAGTTTCCAGGTGCACTTCCAGGTTAGCCCGGAAAATTTTGCGAAAAACTACAATATCGCGCAAACCGTGACTGCGCCTTTGCTGGCCGCGGCGGTCAATTCACCGATTTTGCTGGGCAAACGCCTGTGGCATGAAACGCGAATTGCCGTATTTGAATACTCCATCGATACGCGGTCGAAAACCCACCAGGAACGCGGCCTCAAACCGCGCGTCCATTTTGGCGATCGCTGGATTGAAGAATCCGTCACCGAGATCTTCAAGGAGGACATCGCACGCTTCCGCATCGTGTTGACCACCGACACCGAAGACGATCCACTCGGCATGATCGACCGGGGAGTCATGCCGTCACTGAACGCGCTGTGCCTGCACAATGGAACCGTGTACCGCTGGAACCGCCCTTGCTACGGCGTGCACAACAACATTCCCCACCTGCGGATTGAAAACCGGGTCATCCCGGCCGGACCTACGGTTCTGGACGAAGTTGCCAATGCTGCCTTTTTCTACGGCATGATGATGGGAATGATCGAGCAGGTGAACGATATTCGTGATCACCTGACGTTTGCCGACGTGAAGTCAAATTTCCTGGCGGCGGCCCGGGATGGAATCCGTGCCCAGATGAACTGGTTTAACGATACCCATTTACCGGCCAAGCAGCTGATACTGGAACAACTGTTGCCGATGGCCCGGGAAGGTTTGCAGCAAGCCGGGATCGACCAGGATGACATCGATCGCTATCTCGGCGTGGTTCATGATCGCGTCTCCATGCGGCGAACCGGTTCGCGCTGGGCCCTGGAATCACTGGAAGAAATGAAGGACAGGGGCACCCTGGATCAGCGACTCAGGTGCATCGTCAGCAGCATGGTTGAACAGCAGTCATCGGGCAAGCAGATTTCCCAGTGGAAACTGGCCGAGTACTGCGCCGAGCAGGACTGGCGCGAGAGCTATCGCACCGTCGGCCAATTCATGACGCAGGACCTGTTTACCGTGCGTACCGATGACATAGTTGACTTTGCAGCCAGCCTGATGGACTGGCGGCACATCCGCCACGTGCCGGTGGAAAATGACAATGGCAAACTGGTTGGGTTGGTATCGCACCGGGCGTTGCTGCGATTGATGGCCCAGGGTCGCATCAGCAAGGACGTCAGTGTGACGGTGGAAGAAATCATGAACCGGGAGCCCATTACCGTGCATCCGGACACTTCAACTGTCGACGCGATCCGCCTGATGCGGGAAAAGAACCTGTCCTGTCTACCGGTAACGCGAAATCACAAGCTGGTCGGTATCGTAACCGAACACGACCTGATCATCGTCGCTTCACACTTGCTGGAGTCCTACCTGGTAACTTCGGAGTGAGGCCAGGTGTGTTGCGCCTGTGCCTGTTGGTTTTACTGGCCGCACTGACCGCCTGTGACAAGCCTTTAACCGTTGAACAGCGGGTAATTGCGACCATCCGTGAAATGGAATCAACGATTGAAGCCGGCGAGCGCCGCGCGTTCATGGCGCACATAGCCGAAGATTTCAGCGGCCAGCAGGAAGTCATGACCCGGGACCAGGTCCAGGCCATGGTCCTGTTTCAATTGACCCGGCACAAGAGCCTGCAAGTCCAGTTGTTCCCGATCCGGGTGACGGAGACCGGCCGGGGCCTGGCGTCAGCGTCTTTCACGGCATTGGTGACCGGTGGGCCGAACTGGATTCCGGAGCATGGACAATTATTCGAATTTGACACCCGGTGGCTCCTGGTCGACAACGAGTGGTTGCTGCAGTCCGCCAACTGGAAGCCGGCGGTACTCGAGAATTAGTGCCTTGTCTCAGCTTTTGAGAAGGCATCGGGTAGAATAATCCCATGGCCTTTACGACTTTTCATCCTGCGGTCCGTTCGTGGTTCAGCACGGCCTTCAATGCGGCGACACCGGTCCAGGCAGCGGCCTGGTCGGCAATCAATTCTGATCAGAACGTTCTGATCGCGGCACCGACCGGCAGCGGGAAGACGCTCGCAGCCTTCCTTTGCGCGATCAACGACCTCGTGGTGCAGAGCCAGCGCCAGCCGCTCCCGGACGGGGTTCAAATCCTTTATGTTTCCCCGCTGAAGGCCTTGTCCAACGACATCGAACGCAACCTGCGCCTGCCGCTCGAAGGCATTGATGCGTGGTTAGGCGCCAACGAGGGCAGGGCATCAGGAATTCGCGCCATGGTGCGCACCGGTGATACGACGCCGGGTGAGCGGGAAAAAATGCGCCGTTCCCCACCCCAGATCCTGGTTACGACACCCGAGTCCCTGTACCTGTTGCTGACATCGGATTCGGGACGAAACATGCTCGCCGGAGTCAGCACGGTGATCGTAGACGAAATACACGCGGTGGCAGGAAACAAGCGGGGCAGTCACCTGGCGCTGTCACTGGCCAGGCTGGATGCGCTGTGCGGCCAGGCAGGTCATGAACGGGCTCGCCGGATCGGGCTTTCCGCCACACAAAACCCGATCAGCCTGATCGCAGACTTCCTGACCGGCGGAAAGCCTTGCGAGATCGTCGATACCGGGCATCAGCGGGACCGTGACCTGGCCCTGGTCGTGCCGCAGTCACCGCTTTCACCCGTGATGGCCAACGAAGTCTGGGAGGAGATCTACGATCGTCTTGAAGCGCTGATCGATGAACACCGCACCACCCTCATTTTCGTCAATACACGCAGGCTTGCCGAACGGCTGGCCAGGCACCTGGCAGAGCGCCTGGGTGAGGACGCTGTGACCGCGCACCACGGCAGTCTTTCACGCGGCCACCGCCTGGAGGCGGAGCAGGCGTTGAAGGCGGGGCAGTTACGGGCCCTGGTCGCCACCGCATCGCTTGAACTTGGAATTGATATCGGCCATGTCGACCTGGTTTGCCAGATTGGCTCACCGGGCAGCATTTCGGGCTTCATTCAGCGGGTCGGCCGGGCGGGTCACGCGGTCGGTGAAACTCCCCGGGGCAGGCTGTTTCCGGTTTCGCGGGATGACCTGGTGGAGAGCGTGGCCCTGCTCAAGGCGGTGCGTGAAGGAGTGCTGGATCGCGTGATCATTCCCGAGGCGCCCCTGGATGTCCTGGCGCAGCAGCTGGTTGCCGAGGTCAGTGCCCGGGAATGGGAAACCGCACCATTGCTCGAACTGGTCAGGGAAGCCTGGCCCTACCGCAATCTTTCGGAGGCCGGCTTTCAGGACGTTATCGATATGCTGGCAAACGGCTATGCAACCCGGCGGGGGAGGCGGGCGGCATTTCTGCATCACGATTCGATCAACGGCCGGTTGAGGTCCCGCCCTTCAGCCCGGCTGGCGGCATTGCAAAATGGCGGCGCCATACCCGACCATTTTGATTACGACGTGGTGATGCTGCCGCAAGGCTACCGGGTGGGTACGCTGAACGAAGACTTCTCCTTTGAAAGCCTTCCCGGTGATATCTTCCAGCTGGGCAACACGAGCTACCGGATCCTCAAGATCGAGCAGGGCCGTGTGCTTGTCGAGGATGCGAGAGGACAGCCCCCGACGATTCCATTCTGGGTGGGCGATGCACGGGGACGCAGCGACGAACTTTCAGCCGCCGTTTCCAACCTGCGGCAAGAAGTCGACCGGCTGTTGACCCTGGGTGGAACAGAGGCCGCATACAGTAGCCTGGCCGATGCCGGAATCGACCCGGCGGCGGCTGTCCAGGCGGTGAACTACCTGGACGCCGCGCGCCTTGCGCTGGGTGGAATTCCTACCCGCGACCGGATCGTTCTGGAACGGTTTTTTGATGACACGGGTGACATGCACCTGGTGATTCATGCACCCCTGGGGTCGCGGATCATGCGGGCCTGGGGCCTGGCATTGAGGAAACGGTTCTGCCGGCATTTCAATTTTGAATTGCAGGCGGCGGCGCTCGAAGACAGCCTGATCCTGTCGTTGGGTGAAACACACAGTTTCGAAACCGCGGACGTGCCGGCTTATCTGAAATCGGCGAGCGTCCGCCAGGTGTTGGTCCAGGCCCTGTTGGACGCGCCGATGTTCGAGGCGCGCTGGCGCTGGAACGCGACCATTGCACTCGCCGTTCAGCGCATGCGAAACGGGCAGAAGTTACCGCCCCAGTGGCAGCGCAACGCGGCGGAAGACCTGGTGGCAGTGGTCTTTCCGGACCAGTTGGCTTGCCTGGAAAACATTCGCGGCGAACGGGAAATCCCGGACCACCCGCTGGTCAACCAGACCATCAGCGACTGCCTGACAGACGCCATGGACATCGATGGTCTCGAAGCCTTGTTGAAGCGGATTGAGGCCGGTGAAATCGAACTTCGCTGCCTCGACCTGACGGGGCCATCGCCCCTGTCTGCAGAGATCATCAATGCACGGCCGTATGCTTTCCTGGACGACGGAGAGGCGGAAAACCGGCGAACCCGTGCCATCAGCCAGAATCCAAACGACCTGGGCGATGCGGCGACCCTGAGCATTATTTCGGTCGATGCCACCGACCAGGTCCGGTCCGAAGCCTGGATCCGGCCGCGCAATCCCGATGAACTGCACGACGGGCTGATGCAATTGGGCTTTTTGACCCGCCCCGAGTTTTCTACCGGCACATCGAGTAACGGAACATCGGTTTCCAGCAGTGCTTCCGGGTCATGTGCAGGCTCCGAAAACTGGGTGAAATGGTTCCATGCGCTGGCCGCGGAATTTCGGGCCACGTGCGTGGAACAGGACGGCCTGGCCTGGTGGGTGGCAACCGAGCGCCTGGGGGAATTCCTCGCAGTTCACCCTGCCGCCACGGTGCGTCCCGACCCGTCACCGGTCTACGCAGTTTCCGGACCTGGCGCCGGGCTCGGCCCTGAAGTCGCCCTGGTCGAATTGCTGCGCAGCCGGCTGTCCGGCCTTGGTCCGGTCACAGCCTCGACTCTGGCCGCGGATTTTGCTTTGCCCCAGTCTGACATTGATGTCGCGCTGCTGACCCTGCAAAACGAAGGCTACGTGATCGTCATGGATGCCGGCGGGGCGATTGAAGACCGCAACAAGGCCTGGTGCGAACGAAGGCTGTTGGCTCGGATCCATCGATACAGCCGGGAACGGCGCAGAAAAGCGGCCCGGCCGGTGTCGCCGGCTGCATTCATGCGGTTTCTTCTGGCCTGGCACGGCATGGACGACCCTTCCGGTGACGTGGACCAGGCATTGACGCTGCTCGAAGGCTGGGCCGCACCGGTTGCGGCATGGGAACACGGCCTGCTGGCAAGCCGGTGTGCCGATTATTCTCCGCAACGCCTGGACGAGCAATTTCTCAGTGGGCAGGCCACCTGGTTCAGGCCTTTCAGCGCCGGGCAGGGAACGCAGCAGCTGCTTGCAGCCACACCCATCGCCATCATACCCAGGCGGCATGCCGCCGCCTGGCGACCGGAGACGGGTTCTGAGCTCGCGGAACCGGGTGGCCTGGCCGGCAGGGTGTTTGAGGTGTTGCGAGAGCAGGGCGCCATGTTTACGGGCGACCTCGAGCAGAAAACGGGGATGATGCCGATCCAGCTGGAGCAGGCGCTTGGTGAACTGGTGGCGCGCGGGCTGGTGACTTCTGACGCATTTTCCCCGTTACGCTGGCTGATCCGGCCCGAAGCAGAGAAACGTCGCAGGCAAAAGTCTGCGCGCGGGCGCAGGGGCGCGGCCCAGCCCGGTTTGCTGGGCCGCTGGAGTGTAACCGCCGGGCCCCGTTCGGGAGCCGATCCGTCCGGGAACGAACTCCGGCTGGACCAGGCGGCCCTGGCGACGGTTTGCGAGTCTTTACTGGGACGCTACGGTGTCGTCTTCCGGGCGGTGCTGGACCGCGAGTCACTGGCGCCTCCGTGGCGGCACCTGCTGCGCTACCTGCGCAGAATGGAAGACCGTGGCGAGGTTCATGGCGGGCGGTTCGTCGACGGATTTTCCGGTGAACAGTTTGCACTGCCGGAAGCGGTAGGGTTACTGCGCCGACAGGGCGCCGAGCCCGCAGACGACCGGTTCAACGTGATCAACGCCAGTGATCCGTTGAATCTTGGCGGTATCATCACGCCGGGCGTCAAGACCACGGCTAAAGCGGGAAACCGGATTTTACTGCGCAATGGCATTCCGGTGGCGCGCCTGCAGGGCGAGGAACTGGAACTCCTGGGCCAACCGGATGCAATAGGTTCTGCCGAAGCGGAGCGTTACTTGCGCGTGGTCCGGGCTTTTCCCAGGTCAGTAGCCCGATAAAGGCCAGGCCCCGGCTATACACCGGGGCTACTGACCCTGATCAACGGTTTCAGGCGGCCGCGAGTTGCCTCAGCACGTAATGCAGGATACCCCCGTGGCGGTAGTACTCCGCTTCCTTTGGGGTATCGATACGCACCCTGGCCTGAAACCGCTTTATCGCCCCGTCTTCAGCCTTGGCCGTTACCGTGACATTACCTGAAGAACGATCTTCAGGCCATTCAATACTAAAGGATTCTTTACCTGAAAGACCCAGGGAATCAGCGCTTTCACCCGGCATGAAGTTCAGCGGCAGTACGCCCATCCCGACCAGGTTTGAACGGTGAATCCGCTCAAAGCTCTCGGTGATCACTGCTTTCACGCCCAAAAGGTTGGTGCCCTTGGCTGCCCAGTCACGCGATGAGCCAGTGCCATATTCCTTACCAGCCAGAATCACCAGCGGAGTTCCCTCCGCCTGGTATTTCATCGCGGCGTCATAAATGCTCATTTGTTCACCGGTCGGCTGGAAAGTCGTCCAGCCGCCTTCGGTTCCCGGCGCCAGCTGATTGCGCAGACGCACATTGGCAAAAGTGCCCCGCATCATGACCTCGTGGTTGCCGCGACGCGAACCGTACGAATTGAAGTCCGCTTTCTGCACGCCTTTACCTTTCAGGTACTGTCCGGCAGGGGAGTCTTCCTTGATCGCGCCGGCCGGGGAAATGTGGTCAGTGGTGATGGAATCGCCCAGCTTCGCGAGACAACGCGCGCCGGTGATCTCGGGAATCGTCGGAAGTTCCAGCGTCATTCCACGGAAATAAGGCGGGTTTTGCACGTAGGTGGAGTCATCCTGCCAATCGAACATCTCTCCTTCCGGCGAGTCAATGCTGTTCCAGCGATCGTCCCCCTTGAACACACTGGAGTAACTCTTGCGGAACATCTCGGAAGTGACGTTTTTGGCCACGACATCCTGGACCTCAAACGTGGTCGGCCAGATATCCCTGAGGTACACAGGATTTCCATCCCGGTCTTTGCCCAGGGGGTCTTGCGTCAGGTTGACGTCCATCCTGCCGGCCAGCGCGTAAGCAACAACGAGAGGCGGCGAGGCCAGGTAGTTCATCTTCACATGGGCGTGCACGCGTCCCTCGAAGTTACGGTTGCCGGACAGAACTGAAACTGCCACCAGGTCACGTTCCCGGATCGCCTTTTCGATCGGTTCGGGCAGCGGGCCGGAGTTACCGATGCAGGTGGTGCAGCCATACCCGACGATGTTGAACCCGAGCGCTTCCAGGTCGTCCATCAGGCCGGCCTTTTCAAAATAGTCGCTGACCACGCGTGAGCCCGGCCCAAGCGAGGTTTTCACCCAGGGCTTCACGCGCAAACCTTTGGCGACCGCGTTGCGGGCCAGAAGCCCGGCCCCCAGCATGACGGCGGGATTCGACGTGTTGGTGCAGGAGGTAATCGCGGCGATCACAATCGCCCCGTCACTGAGATCGAAGTCCTCATCGGCGTAATTTACCTGCACGACCGGGTGGCTGATGCTTTCATCATGCCCGACTGCCGTTCCTCCGCCTTCGCTTTCAAACCTGGCTTCGGCTGCTTTCACCCGGGCATCGCGATGTTCACCAACATGCTCCCGGTAATTATCTGCCGCCTCGCTGAGCAGCACGCGGTCCTGCGGCCGTTTCGGGCCGGCCAGGCTGGGCATGACGGTGGACATGTCCAGTTCTATAACCTCGCTGTATTCGGCATCGGGCTGGTCCGCGGTGTGAAACATGCCCTGTGCTTTCATATAGGCTTCCACCAGGGCCACCTGGTCGTCGGACCGTCCAGACAGTCGCAGGTAGCGCAGGCTTTCGCTATCAACCGGGAATATGCCGCAGGTGGCGCCATACTCGGGCGCCATGTTGGCGATCGTGGCCCGGTCAGCCAGTGGCAAGGCCTCCAGGCCATTGCCGAAGAATTCAACGAATTTGCCGACCACACCGAGCTTGCGCAGCATTTCCACGATGGTCAATACCAGGTCGGTTGCAGTTGCACCTTCCGGCAGCTTGCCAGTCAACTTGAAACCTACGACCTGTGGAATCAGCATGGTGATCGCCTGGCCGAGCATGGCGGCTTCAGCTTCGATTCCACCTACACCCCAGCCAAGAACACCGATGCCATTGATCATGGTCGTATGCGAGTCGGTACCCACGACGGTATCGGGATAGGCGACACCGTCGGCGCCGAAAACAACCCGCGCCAGGTGTTCCAGGTTCACCTGGTGGACAATGCCGGTATTCGGCGGCACTACCCGGAAATTGCTGAAGGCCGACTGTCCCCAGCGCAGGAAGCTGTAGCGCTCGTTATTGCGCTGAAATTCGATCTGGTTATTGATATCCAGCGAGTTGGCTTTGCCGTAGCTGTCGACCTGGACCGAGTGATCGATCACCAGTTCTGCCGGCGACAAGGGGTTGATCTGGTTTGCCGAGCCACCCAGGGCCGTCATCGCATCGCGCATCGCGGCGAGGTCAACTACGGCTGGCACACCGGTGAAATCCTGCAGCACGACCCGCGCGGGTGTGAAGGCAATCTCGGTATCGGGTTCTGCCTTCGGATCCCAGTTGCAAAGCGCCTCGATGTCGCTCCGGCTGACATCCACGCCATTTTCATGCCGCAGCAAATTCTCGAGCAAAACCTTGAGACTGAAAGGCAATCGCGAAATATCGTGCTTTCGGGCGAGCTTTTCCAGGCTGTAGTAGCGGTATTCCTGGCCATTGACATTCAGGCTGGAGGCGGTTGAGAAGGAATCTCCCATGCTGTTCTCCGTTGTTCTACTGGGTGGTTTGGTGGACTGATAATTATCGCCGAATTCGAGCGAGCTTCACAGTGTGAATTATTAACGACTGCTCCGGAAGACGTCGACACCCTGGTCAACTCATCAGCAATGATTCAGCTTCGCGGATGATTTTCTTGCGCCCGAACATCAACTCGAACCGTCCTCCGCCCACCTGGTTCCAAAGGATGGCGGAACGCAATCCGGCAAACAACAGGGTCCGAACCCAGGCCACGGTGCGTTCGTTCTTCAGGTACTGGGGCTTGCCACTGACCACGATCCTCGGCGCAATCTGGCTTATGGTGCTCGCATACAGCTGGGAAATGTCCTGCGCCTGCAGGTCTTCCCGTTCATGCTGGGCGAGATCTGCGCCGACCACGGAGATTTCCTTCAGGCGCTCGCCGACTTCCGACTGCACCTTGCCGGCACGCCGGAATTTTTTCTCGATCTGCAGCAATCCCACGGCGTAGCGGAGTGAGTCAGTGTACTGATTGTCACCCTGCAAGACAGCCAGCAAGGTTTCGATACCCAATCTGACCTTGGGAGTTCCACCAAAGATATCCGCGGTTGTAGCGGCCTCCAGTTTGAACAGACTTTGCAGGCTTGAACTGGCCGCATAGCCTGACCAGGTGCCGTGGTTTGCCGCTTGCCGTACCAGTTCTGTTGCCTGGAATAATCCGGCCAATGCAAGAGTGCGTTCCGTCATGCGCTTACCTTTTCAATCGTTTGCCGGGGTCGGGTGGCCGGGGGCGTATCCGCCCAGGAAATTACACCACCACCAAGGCAATTGTCACCATCGTACAACACCACGGACTGGCCGGCCGTGGCGGCTCTTTGCTCCTGTTCGAATTCCAGTACCAACCCCCGGGAGGATATTTCTCGCACTGAGCAGGGCTGATCCGCCTGGCGGTAGCGGATTTTCGCTGTCAACCGGGAACCGGTGGCCGGCGGCATGCCGGATACCCAGCTTAGCTGCTCTGCGTGAAGGATCCTGGAAAACAGCCAGGGGTGGTCGTGTCCTTGTCCGGCATAGAGAATGTTGGTCTCCAGGTCCTTGTGCAGAACATACCAGGGATCATCGTTGAAACCGCGCAGACCGCCAATTCCCAGTCCCTGGCGCTGTCCCAGCGTGTAGTACATCAGACCCGCATGTTGTGCGATGACCCGGTCATCCACGGTCCGAATTTCACCGGGTGACGGCGGTATGTACTCACTGAGGAATTCCCTGAAATTCCGCTCACCGATAAAACAGATCCCGGTGCTGTCTTTTTTATCGTGAACCGGCAGCCGGGCTTTTTCAGCCACGGCCCGGACCTCCGGTTTCAGCAGTTCACCCACCGGGAAAAGGGTTTTCGCGAGTTGTTGCTGACCGATGGTATAGAGGAAATAGCTCTGGTCCTTGTTTGGATCCAGGCCCCGGAGCAAGCGGTGAACGCCGTCCTTCTGGTCGCTGCGTACGTAGTGACCCGTTGCAATGAATTCCGCACCCAGGTCCATGGCGTGTTCCAGGAAGGTCTTGAACTTGATTTCACGGTTACACAGGATGTCCGGGTTTGGCGTCCGTCCTGCGCGGTATTCAGCCAGGAAATCTTCGAAAACATGGTCCCAGTATTCGGCTGCAAAGTTTCGCTTGTGTAACCGGATGCCAACAGCATCGGCGACGGCCTGGGCATCAGCAGCATCTTCTTCAGCCGGGCAAGTTCCAAAACGGTCGTCTTCCTCCCAATTTTTCATGAACATGCCGGCAATGGCTTTACCTGCATCGCGCAACAGGAGCGCGGACACAGAAGAATCAACGCCGCCGGACATGGCAACCATGATAAACCCCTGTTCATTTGGCTTTTCGTTCATGACTGCATAAATGGGGACGGTCGAGTGATCTGAAAAGCCCATGTTGCGATTAAGGATTCGAGGCACTACCCGAACAAAATCATCTGGGATAGAATTCTGCCATGGGACAGGAACTTGAATCACACAAGGAACAGGGTCTGGCGCTGGAAGAAGCGCGGCCGGAAATCAAACTTCCGCCGATGTACCGGGTCATCCTGTTGAATGACGATTACACGCCTATGGACTTCGTAATTGAAGTGCTCAGGACTTTTTTCGGCATGAATTACGACAGGGCTACCCAGGTAATGTTGCACGTCCACACCAAGGGTAAAGGCGTGTGCGGCGTGTTTACCTTTGAAATTGCAGAAACAAAAGTCGCTTTGGTCAACGAATGTTCGCGACAGAGCGAACATCCGTTAAAGTGCACGATGGAGAAAGCCTGAAACCTTCCGCGGATATAAGCGGTCTTATAATCTGCATCTATTGATCCACACAGCGCAGGGGAAGCAAACCAGTGTTCAGCAAGGAACTTGAACTGTCGATCAGCCAGGCCTATCAGGAAGCACGGGAAAGCCGGCACGAGTTTCTCACCGTCGAACACATGCTGCTCGCATTGCTCGACAACGCCTCGGCCCTGAGCGTCCTGAGCAGTTGCGGCGCCGATATCCAGTCATTGGAGAAAGAACTCCGGAAAGTACTCGAAGACACGGTACCCATTCTGGGTGACGACGACAGTCGGGACACTCAACCCACGATAGGGTTCCAGCGGGTGTTGCAGAGGGCGCTTTACCATGTGCAATCGGCCGGAAAAGAGGAAGTCACGGGCGCTAATGCGCTGGTTGCGATATTCAGCGAAAAAGATTCTTACGCCAATTACCTTCTGAACCGGCATGACGTATCCCGCCTGGACGTTGTCGATTTCATTTCCCACGGACTCAGCAAACAGGAAGGCGGCAAGGCAGGGGTGTCCGACGACCCCACGTTGGAGAGTGAGCAGGGCGATCCGGAAAAGAAAACCAGCGCCCTGGAGCAGTTCACCAGCAACCTCAACCAGCGCGCCAAGGATGACCAGATCGATCCGCTGATCGGACGGGAAAACGAAATCCAGAGAACCGTGCAGGTGCTGTGCCGACGGCGCAAGAACAACCCACTGCTGGTTGGCGAAGCCGGGGTTGGAAAGACTGCGATGGCGGAAGGCCTGGCCCGCCGTATCGTGCTGGGGGAAGTCCCGGAAATCCTGTTGGATGCAACCATATATGCGCTTGATCTCGGTGCTCTGCTTGCCGGTACGAAATATCGCGGCGATTTTGAGAAACGCCTCAAGGCCGTGATGAAGGAATTGCAGAATATCCCGGGCGCCATTCTCTTCATCGATGAAATACACACCATCATCGGGGCCGGTGCGGCTTCCGGCGGCGTGATGGACGCCTCCAACCTGATCAAGCCGGTATTGGCTTCCGGCGAACTGCGATGCATCGGTTCCACCACCTTCCAGGAATTTCGCGGGGTATTCGAAAAAGACCGCGCATTGGCGCGACGTTTCCAGAAGATCGACATTCCCGAGCCCAGCGTTCAGGAAACCATAGAAATTTTGCGCGGACTGAAAAGCCGTTTCGAGGATCACCACCACGTGACCTACACCGACAAGTCGCTGGTGGCGGCAGTGGAACTTTCCGCGCGGCACATCAACGACCGGTTCCTGCCGGACAAGGCCATCGACGTGATCGACGAAGCCGGCGCGCGTCAGCGACTGTTGCCGGAGGGCACGCGGAAAACCGTTTTGGACGAAGGAGATATCGAACAGATCATTGCGCACATGGCCAGGATTCCGGCCAAGCAGGTTTCCCTGTCAGACAGGGATGCGCTGAAAAACCTGGAACGCGATTTGAAACTGGTCGTGTTCGGCCAGGATGAAGCCATCGGCGCCTTGTCCTCCGCCATCAAAATGTCGCGAGCCGGCCTCGGCGACGCCGAAAAACCGATTGGTTCGTTCCTGTTTGCAGGCCCGACCGGTGTCGGCAAGACCGAAGTTACCCGCCAACTGGCCATGACCATGGGAATCGAACTGATCCGGTTCGACATGTCGGAGTACATGGAAGCCCACTCGGTTTCCCGCCTGGTGGGAGCGCCGCCGGGATACGTCGGTTTTGACCAGGGCGGTTTGCTGACCGAAGCGGTAACGCGCAATCCACACGCCGTATTGCTGCTGGACGAGATCGAGAAGGCCCACCCGGATGTGTTCAATATCCTGTTGCAGGTCATGGACCACGGGACGCTGACCGACACCAACGGGCGCCATGCCGATTTCCGCAACGTCATCCTGGTGATGACGACCAATGCGGGTGCGGCGCAAAGCGCCAGGCGTTCCATTGGCTTTACCGAGCAGGATCATTCCACCGATGCTCTGGAAGTAATTCGCAAGGCTTTTGCCCCTGAATTCCGTAACCGGCTGGATGCGATCATCAATTTCAAAGCGCTGGATATGCCGGTCATCCTGCATGGTGGTCGACAAATTCATCCTCGAACTCGAAGAACAACTCGCGCTGAAGGGTGTCGACATTTCGGTAAGCGTTCCGGCCCGCGAATGGCTGGCGGAACAGGGTTTCGATCCACAAATGGGGGCGCGGCCCATGAAGCGTGTCATCCAGGAGCAGATCAAGAGGCCGTTGGCGGATGCACTGCTGTTCGGCAACCTCACCGAGGGCGGGAAGGTACGGGTATTCGCGCCCGGAGAACAGCAGGAAGAGCCCGCCGGGAAGACGTTGGTTCTCAAAGTGACCGCCAAAAAAGGCAGGAAAACAAAGGCGATACCGGCACCTGCGGAATGAGGCGCCTCGTTCGGGTTACTTGGTGCGGTAGGTTATTCTTCCTTTTGAAAGATCGTAGGGCGTCAATTCCACTTTGACCTTGTCGCCCGTGAGTATTCGAATGTAATGCTTACGCATGCGGCCGGAAATATGAGCGGTCACCACGTGACCGTTTTCCAGCTCAACCCTGAACATGGTATTCGGCAATGTTTCCATCACGATGCCGTCCATTTCTATTACATCTTCTTTGGCCATAAACCCTCGCCTGTTATCAAAGAGGCGGTATTGTGCCACAAAAATCTTTCAATAGTGTTGACTCTGATGCCGTATCCCTTACAATACCCAGCCACTGCGGGAATAGCTCAGTTGGTAGAGCACAACCTTGCCAAGGTTGGGGTCGCGAGTTCGAGTCTCGTTTCCCGCTCCAAGAACCTGAAACCCGGCTTAATCGCCGGGTTTTTTTTTGGAGCGAATTCATTAGCGATTATGTTAAGCCATTTCGCGGACAAGTCCGCTCCTACTGCGGGACTGATACAGGCTCGCCGCCCAGTGCATCCAGGCGCTGGACGGCATCATCGCGTCCGAGGTATTCCCAGCGCTGCAGGGCAACCGGAACATTGCCGTTACTGATCAGGAAGTCGTTGAAATTACGCAGGGAAAACTCTTCACCCTGGTCCAGTTTTGCGTCTGCGAGGAAGCCCAGTATCTGAAACTTGCCGACCTGGTAGGAGATCGCCTGGCCCGGATTGAATGCAAAGAACACGGCTTCATCCAGTGCGGTCGCCCGGTCCATGGGAACCGCACGGGCCAGGTAATCCGCCGCCTGGTCGATGGTGAAATCACCGATTGCCAGCCGGACGTCAACTTCCACGCGCAAAGCCCTGAGGCGTGCGTAGCTGTAAATGATTTCCTTTGAGCGCGGACTGAAGTCAAATAAACCCGCCTGCAACAGCATTTCCTCGACGTAAAACCCGATACCCTCGTTGATGCCGGAATCGATAAAATGGCGCCGGATCGGGTCGGGGTTGGCCCAAGAGAGCGCCAACTGGTAATAATGGCCGGGAATCCCCTCGTGGATGATCAGGGGCCTCGGATCCCTGGCGGCTGACAGGCTGAAGTAGGGCAGGTCAGGCGAAGGCTCCCTGATATAACTGTAGGCGTCTTCATCCAGCCGGGTTGCGGAAGTCAGGTCATCGGTCACACCCAGGAAGGCCAGGGGTTCGAGGTAGGCAGGCATCAGGCGGTTCCGGTAATGCATGAGCCAATCCGGAACGGTCATCAGATCCTGTGATTTCGAGGAACGTCCTGATCTCTTTTTCCCGCAGCTGGGACGCCTGGACCTGCTGGTCGCTGTTTTCAAACAGGGGCAGCTGGGGCACGTCGCGATTCCGGTTTTCCTCCAGCACCAGCCAGGCCACCGACCGGTTCCAGGCCTGCTGTCCCAGGGCCATAATCTCGTCGGGCGTGTAAGGAATCAGCGCCACGTTGACCAGGAACCACTGGTAGGCTTTCGGCCCGATTGCAAATGCGGTTTGCATTTTGTCCAGCCGGGACTGCAACCAGGCGGAATACTTTTCCAGTGCAGAAATCGCCCGTTTCACTGCCTTGTGTAACCGGCCTTTCAGATTTTCCGGAAACACTTCATCGAGCGCGGCTTCCATGCGGCTCAGCCTGCCGTCAATATCGGCCAGGGAATCTATCGTGGCCTCGGCAAACGGCCGGACAGCAAGGTCGAGGTTTTTCCTGGCGTAACGGATTGTTTCCGGAAAATGTTCAAGCCGCAGGATGATGTTGTTCGCCCGGGTTTCCGTCATGGGGCTGGAGAGAACCAGCAACTCGAAAACGCTGCCCAGGGTCTGATCCACGTAAAACAGGGGATTTCTCCGCGGAGATTTGAGTACTTCCAGTTCCCAGTAAACGCGTTGAATGGCTGCTTTCAGCAAGCGGGCATCAACCTTGTCCGCAATACTCCAGCCCGTGGTATCAAGATTGTCGACAGACTCCATGAAAAGAGTGTATTGCCCGATATCCGACTCGATGGCTTCCGGCGAAAAATCCGGCACCCAGCCATCCGGCCGCTCCACCCGGGGGATATCGTCGCCCTGAGCGGGCTGTTGAACACGACGCCACTCGAAAAACGCTTCTGCCAGAGCCTGAAGCGCGGCATCGGGCGTGAATTCAGGCTTAACCTGCGTCGCAGATTCTTCCGCCCGGGCAGCCGGGCTGAAGACCGGGCCGGCCAGTGCAAGGAGTACTGCCAGATAAAGAATAGCTAAACGCAATTTGCCGCCCTTGAATCGCACTTTGAATTCAGGTCATTTTGATTGGAAAGACCCACAAAAGAAAGCCCGGCGAACCGGGCCTTCCGCAATTGCCGGGCAAGGTTACTTGATGGTGATCTCGCGAACGAGGTACTCACCGGTGATTTCTCTCATTGCCGGGTAATTCTTGGTAATTTCACGCGACTTGGACACGTTGGCTTCGCCCCAGGCTTTCATGAATTTGTCGTATGCCTGCCGGTTGGGGTCCAGTTGATCGCTGTTCGCGTACTTGACCACGAGAAACAGGTTGACTTCGCCACTTTCCGGCAATTGGCTCTGATAAATATGGAAATCTTCAATTTGCCCCAGTTCCTTGGCTACTTTGTTGGAGGCTACCCAGGTGTCCCGAATTCCTTCCAGGTAATCATCACCCATGTTGGGGTCTACTTTGACCATCGTGATATTCCACAGTTGATCGCTGACCTCGTAGTCAGTCCACGGCTCAAGCTGTGCAAAAACGGTTGTAGATAACAAGGAAAATACTAAAGCGGTGAGTAACAATTTAAATTGCATGTGTGTCTCCTGAGGTTTTTTGGAATGATGCCGGAACGGCACCAAAACTATAGTACCATTAAATTATTCTGCTGGTTTTTACGGAAATGGGTATGAATCCACTCCAGGTTTTTCTTTCCAGGCAGGGCTTTGTCATGCTCGATGGCGGCCTGGCGACCGAGATGGAAAAAAATGGCGCAGACCTCGACGACGAATTGTGGTCGGCAAAGATGCTGATCGAAGCGCCTGAAATGATTCGCCGGGTGCATGCCGACTTTCTGCGGGCGGGCGCTGACGTGATCGCAACGGCAACCTACCAGGCCAGCTTCGAGGGATTTGAACGCGCCGGGTACGGGCATGCGCAGGCCGAACGGCTGATGCGCCTGAGCGTTGACCTGGCTGTGCTGGCGCGCGAGGCTTTCTGGGCGCAAAACCGCGAATCGCCAAAACCGGATCCGGCCGCTGGTGGCGGCTTCGATCGGTCCGTTTGGCGCCAGCCGTCACGACGGCTCTGAATACCACGGCAATTATGGCCTGACGCGACAGCAGTTGGTTGATTTTCACCGGCCCCGAATGGAAGTGCTGGCGGACACCGAAGCGGACCTGTTTGCTTTTGAAACCATACCTTCTTTGCTCGAAGCCGAGGCGCTGCTGAAGGTTTTGGAAGAATTTCCGGGTTTCAGCGCGTGGCTGAGCTTCAGTTGTAAAAACGGGCTGCAAGTGAGTCACGGCGAATTATTTTCCGAGTGCGCCTTGCTGGCGGAGCGATCTGACCAGGTCGTGGGGGTAGGACTCAACTGCACAGCCCCGGAATTCGTGAACAGCCTGCTCGAATCCGTTCAGGGTCTAAAAACGCCGCTGGTTGTGTACCCGAACAGCGGCGAACAATGGAACCCGGATGGCAACCACTGGACCGGAGATCAATGCCAGGTCATGCCAGTGACGGATTGGTACGACCGCGGAGCCCGGCTGATCGGCGGATGCTGCAGGACCTCGATCGACGCCGTTTCGCAAATGCGCGCAGATTTGATCGGGCATATCAACTGATGGGATATTCGTGATCGGGCGGTTTCGCGCCAGGCTGAAACACTTTGCAACAACCTTCCTTGGTGTTGCTGTCCTGGCAGGGTGTGCGGCCGTAGGACCGCATTTTGTTCCACCCGAAGTCCCTATGCCTGACAGCTGGGAGTCGGTGCAGGATGCGGGTCTGCAAGCGACGCCTTACGAGCTGATCGAGTGGTGGAGTGTCTTTAATGATCCGGTGCTTGATCAGTTGGTCGGGATTGCACAACAGCAAAATTACTCGCTTGAGCTGGCCGGGCTGAGAGTGCTGGAGTCCCGGGCGCAGCTCGGCATTGCGACAGGTTTGCAATACCCGCAACAGCAATTGGCGGCGGGTGGAGTCACCCGTATCTCGCCCAGTGAGAATGCCGGGCAGGGAACTACCGCTTTCAGCCAGTATGACCTTGGCGCTTCACTGGCCTGGGAATTGGACTTTTGGGGTAAATTCCGGCGCGGCATCGAATCCGCCGATGCGGCCCTGATGGCTTCGATTGCCAATTACGACGAAGCGGTCGTGCTGGTTACCGCGCAGGTTGTGAGCACGTATGTCACGATCCGTATCCTGGAGGAACAGCTCAGGATCGCCCAGGAAAACCTGAAATTACAACAGCGAAGCTACGATATCGCAGAAGTGCTCTACCGGAATGGACAGGACTCTGAGTTGGACGTTCAGCAGGCCAAAACCCTGCTGCTTGGCACCCAGGCGACCGTTCCTGAGCTGGAAACGCAACTGGGCCTCGCGCAGAACGCCTTGAATACCTTGCTGGGCCAGGCTAACGGGTTTGTTGAAAATCTGATCGTTCCCGGCCCTATTCCGAAAGTGCCTGAGCAGATTGCAACAGGCATACCAGCCGACCTGTTGCGCCGCCGCCCGGATGTGCGCCAGGCCGAATTACAGGCAGTGGCGCAGAACGCCCAGGTTGGCGTGGCGACGGCCGATTTGTATCCGAGTATTGCAATTACCGGCTCCCTGGGAGTGGCCAGTCTTTCCAGGGAGGTCGGTGGCGGCGGCGCTTCGAATCTGTTCAACGCCGATAGTCGTCAACTATACGGCGGGCGCATCATTCACATGGCCGGTGCTCAATTATGGGCGAATCCGTAACAACATCCGGGTACAGGATGCCCGGCTGCAGCAGGCACTGGTTGCCTACCAGCAGTCCGTGCTGGAAGCCGCGCAGGAAGTGGACGACGCCATGGTGTCGCTGACAGGCGCCCAGGCGCAAAAAGCCATCCTGGCCGAAGGCGTGACATCCGCCCGGCGTTCAAATGAATTGTCGATGCTGCAATACAAGGAAGGTTTTTCCGGATACCAGCGAGTGCTGGATGCCCAGAAATCCCTGTTCGCACAGCAGAATCGTTATGCGTCGAGCCAGGGACAGGCGGTGCAGAGCGTGGTGCAGTTGTACAAGGCGCTGGGTGGAGGATGGGAAGTCAGGGAGGGCCGGCCTTTCGTGGATGAAAATACGCTGGCCACCATGCGCGAGCGGACCAATTGGGGAGATTTATTGGATGACCAGTGAACAAAAAAAGGATCCGGTGCGCAAGTGGACGTTCATTGTCCTGGCCTTGAGTATCATCCTGATCATTATTTACCTGGTGGGCGACCGGCTCACACCCTTCACCACCCAGGCCAGGGTTCATGCCTACGTGGTTCCGATTGCCCCGCAAGTGGCGGGTCGATTGGTTAATGTTGAGGTCGTAAACAACCAGATGGTCGAGGCAGGGCAGCCCTTGTTTGGCATCGACCCGGAATCCTACGTCCTGGCGGTGCAGGCCGCCGAAGCCGCGTTGAAAAATACCGCGCAATCGATAGAAGCGGGCGTTTCCAACGTGGCGGCTGCCAGCGCAAGTGTAGAGTCGGCGAAAGCAATGGTGTGGAGCGCGGAGCAGGACGCGACACGGATGCGCCGGATTCGGGATGAAGATGCCGGCGCCATCTCAGAAAGGCGCATTCAGCAGGCTGAGGCAAGCCTTGCATCAGCCCGCGGAAGACTCTCCGCTGCCCAAGCGTCATTAGAGGCGACACGCAGCGCACTGGGCCCCACCGACGAGAGCAATGCACAAATTCAACAGGCACGTTCAAACCTGGAAAATGCCCGCCTGAACCTGGAGCGAACTGTCGTTTACGCACCGCAGGATGGCCTGATCACTGATTTGCGGGTTGACCTGGGCAATTATGCAGCAGCGGGCGCTCCATTGATGACGTTTGTAGCGATTCAGAACTCCTGGATACAGGCAGACCTGTCGGAAAACAATCTGGGTAATGTGGATCCAGGTGATCGCGTCGAAATCACATTCGATGTACGGCCCGGGAAAGTGTACCAGGGGCGCATCCGGCAAACCGGTTACGGTGTTACGGTCGATTCCAATGCCCTGGGCACGTTGCCAACCATCAAGAATGACCGCAACTGGTTGCGTGACGAGCAGCGTTTTCCGGTCACCATTGATTTTGAAGCGGGTGACCTGGAGGAGATCAGATTTACGGGTTGGATCGCAGGCTTCGGTCATTGTTTACACGGGTGATAACTGGCTCATGAACTCGCTGGGAAAGCTTTATATTCGAGTAAATGCCCTGCTGAGTTACGCCTATTGAGATGCATCCGGTAGCAGCCAGGAGAATATTCAGGTTAACGGTTGTTACCGCGGTCTGCACTGTGGCTTTCGCAGGTGCTGAACTGGGGTGTTTCCTTCATCACACCGGTACTGTTATCCATGCTGCTGGCGCTTCCGCTACCCGGCCTGCGCCTGAAGCAAGGCATCACGTTTATCCTGGCGCTGATCATTCCGCTATGGGCAACCACCTGGTTTTTGCTACCCGTCCTGACCCACCAGCCGATTGCCGGCATGTTGCTGCTCATTGCGGGGTGTTTCTGGTGTTTCTACTACAGCGCCAGCGGCGGTTCCCCCATCCTGGGCTCGTTCCTGACCATGGGCCTGGCCATAGTCGCGGCGGTGGGCTCCGACTCCGTTGATGCAGTGATAGCGGTCAACCAGGCCGTGACCCTGAATGCGGTCATTGCCATTGGCATCCTTTGGCTGGCGCTTGCCCTGTGGCCGGATCTACCCATGGACAGTGCAAAGAAGGCAAGGCCTGAAGTGGAACCCCCTTCCCGTGAGGCGGCCATACGAAGCGCCTGGCGTTCAACCGCCATCGTGCTGCCGGTCATCGTATTTTTCCTGTTCTATTCGGGAAGCGCTTCCTACCTGGTGGTGATGATCAAGGTCGCAAGCATGGGGCAGCAGGCGGAGAACGACAAAACAAAAGAAGTGGGCAAATCCCTGCTTATGTCGACCGTTATCGGGGGGATTGCCGCGGTGATCATGTGGAATGTGATGAGCATCTGGCCATCGCTGGTCATCTATATCCTGATGGTTGTCCTGGCGGGGCTTCTCATGGGCAGGAAAATCTTTCAGTGCGAGGGCATGGCTCCCGCTGCAGGGGTGTGGTCTTATGCCTTCCTGACCATGCTGGTCATTATCGCCCCTTCCGTGACAGACGGAATGGGCGGTGATGCTGCTGCCGCAAAGTTTTTTGATCGTATACTGATGATGGGGTGGGCCACTTTGTACGGCGTTGCGGCGGTTTATGTCTTCGACGCCTTTTGGCGTGGTAAAGCCGAACAGAGGTTGGTAGAATAGCGCGCTTCAACAGATCCTGTTTACCGGTGGCTAGGTGGCAGAGTGGTTATGCAGCGGCCTGCAAAGCCGTGGACGCCGGTTCGATTCCGACCCTAGCCTCCATTTTACCGACCCTCTGGGCCGGTAAAAACAGGGATCAGGGGAAATCACCGGACGATGAGATTTACAGGGTCGTTTGACGACACGCTTCGGATTCGGTGAAGGAAGGTACCACCGGCTAGCGGAGAACCGCGAATCCGGGTTCGATTCCGATCCTGGCCTCCATTTTTACCGACCCTGTGGGCCGGTAAATTGAATACCAGGGGAAATCACCGGACGATGAGATTTACAGGGTCGTTTGACGACACGTTTCGGATTCGGTGAAGGAAGGTACCACCGGCTAGCGGAGAACCGCGAATCCGGGTTCGATTCCGACCCTGGCCCCATTTTTTCCCTGCGCGGCCCGGGTGGCGAAATTGGTAGACGCAAGGGACTTAAAATCCCTCGCCCGAAAGGGCGTACCGGTTCGATTCCGGTCCCGGGCACCAATAAAAACAATAAGATAGAATGATTATCTAATCCGAATACTGCTACGAATAAAGCATTTATTCTGTTTCGAGCAGAGCCGGTCTGTTATCCAAAACAAAACCCCGCCGAAGCGGGGTTTTGTTTTAGCACAACAGGTTTGTCGCCAAACGCTGTCTACAGGATCGTTTATTCCACTGGGTCCGACGTCGTAGATGTTCAACTTGGTGATCCAAAACGGAGTGTCAGGCGTCAACGCTCGGCAGCATCCCAAGAACAGTGTAATAACGGGCATTATTTACATACAACGAATCACCATGAAGGGCACCGCTCGCGACGACGTCCATGTCGTCATCGGTGATGGTTCCCAGGAGAGTCCCGGTGAGCATATCGTCACTCAGCACAACCACCTGGATCGTCGTCTTCTGGAGTGGGGTCGTAAGGAGTCAAGATGTACAGGATGCCGTCACGCATTACGATGCCATCAATAAAACCCTCCGACAGAGGCGGACTGACAATCATGATTTCATCTGCATGTCCGGTGGTTGGATCCACCCGGAATAACTTTCGAAGTGCCCGAGTTGCCAACGATCAAGGTCTTTCCATCGGGCGTTGCGACAATGCCGTTGGCAAAAGCACCTAACAGATTTTCACCTGTTTCAAAATCCCCGGTCAGCTCTATTGCGGTAGCAGCGTCTTACATCCTCTGGAATTCTGCCATTCTTGGACAGTGGTAAGCGGTAGATGAATGGTTGATTAAATCGGTGAAATAGACAGCATCCGTGGTGATGGCCAGGTCATTGATTACCGACTTACCTGAATCATCCAACTGATATTCCTTAATCTCTTCACCGGTATCTGCGTCAAATACATAAGCGTCGCCGTGAGAACACCCGGCGACAAACAGGTTGTTGAGCGGCGATCAACACGCATCCCGAGCTTATAACACTCACCGGCAAACACGCTCTCGGCGTCAAAACCGGGCTCAGCTGCTACAAAAAGTTCGCCTTGCCCGGTGCGCAAATTCACCTTGTAGATTGATCCATCGATTGAGCCGTTGTAGGCAGTGGTTCCCTTGCCAATGGTGAACCCTCGGGTGGAGCTCCTTCCAGGACGGGGATGATTTTGGGAAAGGGCTTCTCGCCGGCACTGGCCGAGAGCATGGGCACGGTCAGGGCGACCAGCGCGATCGCTGTGAGTTTGAGTTGTTTGTTCATTATTTCTCCAAGTGGTTTTAGCATTTTGGCGTACAATTATTGTTGGGCTGTTTCGTGCACTGCCTGTGCGGCAACAGGAGTCAATTGATGAGTTGTCATATGCACCCCCTGTGCGACAACTAAGCTAAAGTATAGTCGATGGGTCAATAATTGCCTGATGGAACACTGATATTTAGCTGATTAAGCGCTGATTTGTTATTAGGGGGCTGGTTTTAACATGACGAGTAATGCCGACACTGGTATTCCGGTCTCACATTTGTTCGGCCGTTGGCGCTTTGACGCAAATACCGGCGATCTGTTCGATGGGGAGACTACCACTCGCCTGGAACCCCAGGTGTCCAGGCTCCTGGAATACTTTCTCGCCAATCAGAACAAAGTCATCAGTCGCGATGAACTGATCGCCGCCGCGTGGGGGAATCGCAAAGTCTCGGACGACGCGATCAATCGCTGTGTCTCGATCCTGCGTCAAATTCTTTCGCCGCAGGACATACAGGCCTACATTGAAACCGTCGTGCGCAAGGGGTACATTGCCCACTTTCCACCGGCTCCGCTTCCGGAGTCGCCGGCGTGCGCAACCTGCACGCAGACGCCAGTATCTTTTGCTGGTCATTCTCGCCGGCCTTGCAGCGGTATTCCTATACTCACTGCGGGTAAATTCGACGATCCACGCCGGGAAATTCGCGGGCCACAGGGTGCTGGACCGCCCATGGTTGCGGTGTTGCCGTTCACCGCCGAGAGCCGGGAACGGAGATGACAACGTGTTTTTTGCCAATGGCATACACAATGATCTCCTGACCCAACTGGCCAAGCTGCAGTCGATGCGCGTGATCTCGGGCACCTCGGTGAAGGAATATCGCAATACCGAGCACAACATCCGCAGGATAGGCCAGGATCTGGGAGCTGACGTCATCCTGGAAGGCAGCGTACAAATCGTCGCTGACCAGATTCGTATCAACGCTCAGTTGATTGACGCGAGAACAGACCGGCACTTATGGGCCGAGAGCTATGACCGCGAATTGCTGCCGGCAAATATTTTCGACGTGCAGAGCGAGATAGCAGTCGCCATCGCGAAGGGACTTGACACCACGCTGACCGCCGAGGACACCAGGCAACTGGCCCTTATCCCAACCGAGAATATGGCAGCCTACCGGGCTTATCACCGGGCAATGCAGTTGCGGGAGGCTTCCAACGCAGCGCTGTCCAGCCCGGAATACATCCAACTCCTGCACGATGCGGTCGAGCTTGACCCGACTTTCACCCGCGCCTGGGCCCAGTTGGTCAACGTACTTGCATTGCAAAATTTCAAGCGCAGCGATCCGGATCTGACGCTGAAAACGGAGCAGGCTCTGCAGAGCCTCAAGGCTGTTGCGCCAGGGTCGGCCGACTACCTGATGGGCCTTGCAGCCTATGTTTACTACGTATTGCAAGACTTTGACCAGGCCCACGACATCATTTCCCGGGCGCTGACCATGATCCCCGGAGACATTCAGGCCCTGGAATTGAAAACCTGGATTGAACGCCGGCAGGGGGATTTCGATGCCAGCCAGCGAACGAAAAGAAAAATGCAGGAATTGGATCCCCGAAATCCGAATTGGACAGACGTCGTCGTGCACGGGCTGTTCATCATGCATCAATACGACGAAGCCTGGGCCGAGATTGCGACCTCTCCGCTGGACAGTTTTTACATGAACGAAACCGCGAGCTATCTCCTGTTTCGCGACGACCGGGATTACCAGCGCTTGCAGGAATCGATCGCCCGGTTGTGTCAAAGTTACGATGAGCCGGACTGCGGGTGGGAGGCGTACCTGGCCAACCGGAATTACCCGGGCGCCCTGGATGCGTTGACTCCAGCCGGTGAACTATTTGACGGTATTATCCCTTCAGAAAAGGATTGGCGCCGATTCTTCACCTTTTGGTTAGTGCCTGGCGTCGAGCCGCTGTCAGAGGACTTGCTGCGCTGGCAAACGACTCTTGAAAAACAGCTGGCAGAGCGCGGCAATAGCCCCGGGGCCTTGGCGAATCTCGGATTGGCCATGCTTGCGGGATTCCAGGGCAATTTCGATGAATCCGAGCAACTGGTCAATTCCTGGCTCGGGCCGGAACACGTCGACTGGGCGGACCGGAATGAAATGATGCACCAGGCCTGCCGGCTTCTCGGTATGATCGCGGCAACGGAAAGCGCGGTAAAATGCATTCGGGACGGGCTCATTGAGCCGAGCCATGTAACCCCGTTTCTGGAACCGTACCTGCCGTTTTACGACTCCATCCGGGATCAGCCGGAGTTCAGGGAAATGCTGGCTGAAATCGACGGGGAGGGCGGCCAGGCCATAGGATACTGGCAGTGCGCGGGTTGCGCTGTGCCGCACGCGAGGCTTATCAATCGCGCCACAGCGTTGTATGCTTGGTAGGAACCCCTGAGCGGAAGTTCAACATGATGAAACGCCTTGTATTGATTATCCTGCTCGGCCTGCAGGCAGGCCTGGCCGCTGCCACCTTTGAATTGGCAGATCCTGCTGAGCAGATACTGGAAGAACAGCAGGAACCGGATTATGGAGAAGCGCGGGATCCGCTGCGGGAGAACGATTTCTGCGTATTCGAAGTCGAAAACGATGAGTGCTTTTGCATCCACAAGGAAACGAACGAACAGATACTGCTGACCGACGAAGAATGTGAGCCCCTTGTTTCCCAGGCAGAAATCACCGAATAACCCTGACAGAAATATTGTTGAAAGAGTGCCCGCATTCTCGGCCGGTGCTTGGCTAGTCCGGACATCGCCAGGTTTCGTTCAAGGCAAAATTGACGGATTTGTCTGCCGGTTCAAGATCGCTACCAGGATGCTTTTGTATCCAGTGATCAACCGCCGCAATGACCTGTTCGGATCTAACGGCCTCCGGGAAGCACCGCGACCTGTCAGCAATGACATTCAGTGAGTCAAACACCCCAAGAATGTAGCCCGTACTTAACCCGCAGTCTTTGACCCTGGCGAAATTCTCGCTGTCAGCATTGAACGTGTCGGGCAGGGCGTTACAACTATCCAGTAACTGCCCCAGGTAACCGGTGCTGTAAAATGCTGCGTTGGTTTGCCATGAAACCAGCAGCAGTACGGTCAGAATCAATAACTGTTTCATGCTCCACCTCGAGGTTCAGAACACAGTTCATCGGAATTGATGACAGGCTCACGATAAAAATTATACTGTGTCGTGTGAAATCACGGCATCGGCAAATTTCTGCGGTAGAATATGCGACGCAGAAAGTAAGGAAATGACTGTTTTTGGAGAGGTGCCGGAGTGGTCGAACGGGCTTGACTCGAAATCAAGTGTACGGTTTTCCGTACCGTGGGTTCGAATCCCACCCTCTCCGCCAATTAGAAAACACCGCTGCAGCGGAGTTTTCTAATCGTTGGAAAGGCGGGATAAGACCAACCATCGCGTAGCGATGTGGGTTCGACACAATACAACATCGCCAGCAGGACGCCCATCTTGGGTCGTCAGACAAGACGCCCGCAGGGCAAAAACCAGGATGGTTTTTGACAATCCCACCCATTTCGCAATTACGCTTTGTCAGCCAGTAATAGCCATACTTCTGGCTCGCCTGCTGAATGATACCCGGCACCAACAGTGTAAAATTTTGAGAATCACTATTTGTGATTGAATTGACCAAAGGAGAACAGGAATGACCAGCTTTTTCCGCGCTATTACAGGCGCAACGGCACTGGTGTTTTCGCTAACCGCAGCTGCCCAGATTATTTACCCCGCCCAGGGCCAGAGTCCTGAACTGCAACAACGGGACCAGAGCGAGTGCCAGGTCTGGGCAACCCAGAATACCGGGATTGACCCGGTGGTGCTGGCTCAAACCCCTCCGGCACAATATTCTTCGACGGGCGGCGGTGAACGAGTCAGAGGGTGCCGGCATGGGCGCACTTGGCGGGCTTGCGATCGGGGCGATTGCGGGCGATGGCGGAAAAGGCGCGGCAATCGGGGCTGTGACGGGAACCATGATCGGTGGACGTCAGGCTCGTCAGAACAAGGCTGCAGCGCAGCAGTATGACCAGTCGCAACGCCAGCAGATGATGGACACCTGGAATCGCGCGGTTGGGGTTTGCATGACCGCACGCGGATACACCGTCGGATAATGGGAGAACAGACCATGAAATTACTCAAGAATCTTGTTGTTTTAGCGCTTGGCTGTGTTGCCATATCTCCTGTGCTCGCTTCCGACTTCGATGGCTCGAAGCCACTCATATGCGCAACAGTCGAGGCGCGCGATTGTGTTTTGACTCGAAGGTGTTATGCCGGAGAAGCCTGGGAAGTCGGTGCGCCGGCCTTTATGCGCATTGATTTTGCCAAGAAAACCATTACCGGAACCGAGCGGACGACCGCCATAGCTGCCATGGAAAAAAGTGAAAATCAGTTGCTGATGCAGGGTGCCGAACTGGGTTTGGGCTGGACCCTGGCGATCAATCAAGCAAGCGGCTATTTTTCCGGGTCAATGACCAATATGGATGGCACGTTTTTGCTTTTTGGTTCCTGTACGCCGGACTGAAATCATTGGCCATTCTGGTTTTGAAAAGCCCCGCTTCGGCGGGGTTTTTTATTTGATTTTGTAAGCCCTGAAGTTGCTTGAAACTTCGGTTATCTGCGCTTGCCGTTGCGGCGGCCCCGAAACCAGAAAATCACGCCGCTGATCGCGAGAAAGCCAACAATAACAGCCAGCAGATCGTAAATGAGAATGCCCACCGGTCCGAATATCCGTCCACTGTGGAGGTCCAGGATAAGCCGTTCCAAGCTCAGGCCGGCACCCCGATATTGCTGAATTACAGATTGTCTGATTGTCCGGGGCTCAGGTGCCGAATCTGACCAGGCCGGAGAGGTCGTTCCGCCACTGGCATCAGCCGGTTGCCATTGCAGCAGCTGGGCATCGGCCAACCACGAACCTGTTGCGGATTTCACCATCACGCTCCCGTTTTCCAGCAAGCCGATCGATTCAACCGGCCCCGCTTCCGGGTGTTCCCATGGGAGTTTCTCGATCAATCCGCCTTGTGGATCGAGCAACAAAAACCCGTTACTGCCAGCAGCGATCAGCATTTCGCCTGTGAACACGGCGCCGACTCCCTTCGTGAGTTCTGATACGTACCGGCCGTTGAAGTATGCATTGGAACCGGCAAAGCTGATCCAGTTGTCTCCGGCGGCATAGCTGAGAAATTCTTCGGGTTCGGTCAATCCGTACCACTGCAGCAGGAGTGCTTGAGACACCTGTTGCCGGTCAAGTCCGAGGTCCCGGGAATGGTTGATAGCCATGCCGCTGAATGCCATGAAAAGAATAAAGACTGCGACACTGGCGCCGAGCGTGCGATGCAGGCGGCGCCAGGTGGAAGCCCGGGTTTTCTTATGCCCCATCCTGGCAACCCACGTCGGAATGTAAATACAGCGCCATCGTTGCCAACCGGGTCAGCGCCCGTACGGACAGGGTAGCGCCCGTGATGCCATCAATATGCTGTATTCAGAGCACGATCCTCCTCGAGGGAGCTTCCGTTGAATTGTCCCGTGAAGGCGGGTGTTGCAACTTCGCCACCGCGGTTTTCCCGGTACGTGAGTACGCGCAGGCTCTCAATGTAATTGTTGCTTATCACGATACCCACGGTGATGGGCAAATCTTTGCCCACTTCTTCCAGCGACCAGGCAGAGCGCCCGTCCCGGCACCAGTACCTCACGCGCAGGGCAGGGTAGTCGTGCCCCAAAATCTTCTGAACGGCAAGCTTCCTGTCGCCACTGAGCCAGGCGATGTCCGGCTCAGGAGGCAGATTCATTGAAGGCGCGGCTGAGAAATTCCGTCTGGGTCTCGTAGACGGTTTCTGCACAGGCCAGGACTGGCAAAACGACAAAAACGAGCATTACAGCGAACCGGATTTTGCGGATCTCGAACCATGAATCAGAAGCTGTATCCGAGGCCCAGGTCAAAGCCGGTAAAATCACGCCCCTGCTGTTCGGCAGGTCGTAGCCGCGATCGCGATAGTCAAACTTCAGCACGACATTTTCATTTGGCCACCAGTTCAGGCCCACTTCCCATTGATCGAACTTGTCCTGGGCTCGCGCGGCATCGACTTTTTCGTAACGGGTGTAGAAACCGACTTCATTGATGCGATAACTGGGCTCCACGTACCAGCCCCATTGTTTGTCAGCGTTGGCTGCTTCAACGGCATAGCCGCTGAAATCCCAGCGTGCGTAAAGCGCCCGCAATCCAAACCCACCATGCTGGTACTCGATGTGACCCTCCACCAGGGTGCCGGAATCCAGGCCGTCATTGCTTTCCTGGGATGGATCAAACTGGTACTGGACAGTGATGCCTGCCTGTAATCCCGCCATTCCGAAGTAGCGCAGACGTCCGGTAACGGCCAAATCGTTGGCCAGAGCTTCGGCGACTTTTTGGCGCCCATCGCGAATTCTGAAAGCGTCACTGCCGGACGCCGCCATGCCCAGTCCGGAAGTGAGGTCCAGGTCCCAGGCCCAGCCGGAACCAAACAGCCCGTTCAAACCCGCGCCGCCTTCCCACCAGGTAGTCGGGTATGATGATGTTTTCCACGTCGTTGCGCTCCACGCCGTAGAAAGTATTGGGTTCATGGGTCTGGTTGAGAATCCCGACGGGAACCAGGAACAAACCGCCTTTGGCGTGCAGATTGTCGCGCAGGTCCCACTCGATATATGCCTGTTCCAGTTCCACCTCTCCGGGCGTGTTGCCACCCGTGTCGGCGATAAAGGAATGTTCCAGTTCAACCTCCGAATAGAACCGTGTGCTGTCGTTGAATTCATGGCCAAAAAACAGCACGAAACGGTGAAAATCGATCGACTTGTAGTCGCGTGATGAATCCTCCGCGGAAATGTTGTTGTAGTGCAATTCTCCGTAGCCACCGATCGTCGTGCGTTTCGCCGGCACGCTGTCCGGGTGAGCCTGATTCGATAACTTCAGCGACCGCCTCGACCTTTGCATCGGTTTCCACGGTCTGGGTTTGTGTTTGCGCCAATTGCAACTTCAACTCATCGATCTGTTGCTGCAGTGATTCCAGCTTCAGCAGAAGTTCCGCGTTGATGTCCTGGGCGAATGCCGCTGAACTGGACAATGCGCTGGCCAACGTCATTGCGAAAATAATTCCCTGGTTTTTAGTTGAACGATTTCACCGAAATTGCTCCTTTCAATTGGGTTTGAACTGATCGGTGAACGAAAGATAATGCAAATGAGAATTATTCTCAACAAAAATGCAAAGTGATCCTCAAACGAGGTGATCTAGATCAGGAAACCCTCACTTACACGATGGAGAGAGGCCATCTTAAGACGCAACGAAACCGCCAGGATTAAGACGCAGGGAAGGGTAGTGATGTAAACCGTGTTCAGTCGTAGATAAAACCCAGGGCTTCTGAAAGGTTTGCCGCATCGGGATGTTCGTGCGCCATTCCGGGAATCACCATCAGTTTACTGTGCTGCGCACCGGCGTCGAGGTAGTGTTGATAGGCGCTCTTGGTATCGACCAGGTTGAAGTCCCTGGTACCGGTCACGAAAACAAAGCGATTTTGCACCAGGCGGTCGACCCGTATGTCCAGTTCATCGCTCCAGAAGTCCACACCGCAGATATAAACCGCACCGGTGAACACTTCGGGAAACTGGCTGGCCAGCTTGCTGGCGACCCGGCCGCCGCCTGAAAATCCGGACACCGTGATCCGGTTGCTGGCAATCACATAATCCCGGTCCAGCGCCTTGAGCGCCATGATGGCGTATAGCATTCGGCGATCAACCGGCATCCGGTTACCGGAGTTGTTCGCCCCGATCCAGATCAGGTTGAAATTGTCCATGACAGAGCGCCAGCCGGTTTCGATCTGTCCCCGGTTTCTCGGACTGACATATACAAATACACC
The DNA here is from genome assembly GCA_963766195.1 of uncultured Gammaproteobacteria bacterium. Classification (GTDB taxonomy): domain Bacteria; phylum Pseudomonadota; class Gammaproteobacteria; order Xanthomonadales; family SZUA-36; genus JAHEFT01. The sequence continues at coordinate 7,191 of CAVXYY010000011.1, read as the reverse complement.
CGGCGGTTCGCCTGATTCGTTGTCAGGAAGGTATACGCTCCATGTGATTGATTTACCGGGAGATATTATTTCCTTGTAACGCGATGCCTCCGCCTCGCCCAGAAGTTGATTCAGCGTGAGTTTGATTTCAAACGGCGTGCCGACAGGCTGGTCGAGGGCAAAAACTCCGGCAGAAAAAAGCCATGCACTGAGCAGCAAAAGAATGGCCAGGCGATGGATTTCATGGCGGGACAGGGCATCAGTACCCGGTCATGCTTCCAGCCCTTGGCCGCAGCAGCTTGAAGCGTTCAAAACCCAGCGATTGCAGGTATTCCAGGTCGAAGTCATACATGCCGATGGTGTTACGTTCCTTGAGCTTTTGTGAACATTGGAAAAGGCTCATGTCCCCGGTCTTGTTGGCTTTGGAAATACTCGGATAACAGATTTTCGCGGGGCAGGTGTAGGCGCAGCCGGCGTTGGCGAACAGGGTGATATTTTTCTTGTTGTCGATGGACTTGAGGAACGCCTCGTCGTCGTTCGAAGCCATCGGCAGAATAACCGTATCGTACAAGCGAAAGGCCTCGTCGACTTTCCGGCCGGTGTTGATGTTTTTGATCACGCTGGCTTCCAGGCGATAGTCCGGAAAATCCGCGCGAACCCAGATTGCAAGCTCGTCATTCGTGATGATCAGGGAGTTCCCAGGGCGATGGTACTTCTCCAGGTAAGGGAGATTTTCTTCGTATTCTTCACGGGTCACGTAATGGTTGGTCAGAGGAAGGCGGACGTTGATGTTCATTTTGTAAAGGGAGTTGACGTCATACCTGCTCAGTTCAGTCGTGGCGAACATGCGGCCGCCGTAGAGCGTACTGTGTTCGGTAAAACCGAAGAAGCTGTCTATCTGTCCGAGCGGGATCTCAGAATAATTATTCTTGATGAACTTCTGAATCGGTACGGCTGCATGTTTGCCGCGGGCTGAAATCGTGTATTGCATGGCCTTGTCGCTAAAGTATGCTTTTTCCCATGGCGCTGAGCAGTAATTCCATTGCGCGCTCGGCGCTGATATTTCTCTCGTCGAGGAAGGGATTCAACTCAGCAATCTCCATCGAAAGCAGCTTGCCGTTGTCGGCGCAGTATTCCATCAACAGGTGAGCTTCCCTGAAACTGACGCCGCCGGGCACCAGTGTTCCCAGAAAGGGTACCCCGTGATCTTCGGATGCATCAGAGCCGTACCACCAAGGAAGACTGGTTCACGGGAGATCAATGGCGATCGTCCTGAGATCCGAAACGGAATGGCCGTAGCCCGTCGATTTGTTTTTCACTGACTAGAATGAGCAGCTCCCAAAGCTGACGTGCGGCGAAGCTGAAGCCTGCGCTATAACCAAAGCTTGCACCGGACAAGCGCCCGGTGCAATGTGGATCGGAAAAACGCCGATCCACAAATAGGTAGCGTTGCGGACTCCTCGGCGTGGCGCTCGCCGGTGAAGCTTCCCTACGTTATACGACAAGTCAGGACGGTTGGCGCCTCGATTGTTGATTGAGCCTTGTCGGTTCGTGTCGCCATCAACGCGGTTCCTTGCTGACTCACTGCGTTTCTCGCGACCTGCGAGAAGACCTTCGTTGCTCACGGCGGCGGCGCGAGGCCTGCCGTTCGTCAAGACATTATTTCTTTCACGGTTGTCCCTGGCGACGCTCTGACGGCCAGGGTAGGGCGGTTGCTGGTGGGTCTGCCCGTACGGCGGGGGATCTGCGGCACCCTCCGATTGCGCTCCGCTGTGACGTTACGTGTGCTTGGCGCATAACCCAAGCTTGCACCGGACAAGCGCCCGGTGCATGTGGATCGGAAAAACGCCGATCCACAAAAGGTAGCGTTGCGGACTCCTCGGCGAGGCGCTCGCCGGTGAAGCTTCCCTACGTTATACCGCGTGAGAACTGAGCATTGCCACGGGTCCTTGCTCAACGTCCTTCAACCATTTACAGACGAATCAATGAGAACTGCGCCTGCCTTCCTCGCTACTTGCATTTTCCTGTTCGGGTGCACCATTGATAAACCCGAGTCAGCTTGGGATGCACGCGTTGATGCTCTGGGCAAGGTGCTTGAAGAGGCGGTTCACTCAGGGGCTATCCCGGCAGCAGTAGCGCTTGTGACAACTCGCGACAGTGTTGTGTACCTCGGCGCATTCGGGGTCTTGGATCCCAGCGCGAATCTTGCCGATGCGGCCTGATGCTGTCTTTGACATTGCTTCAATGACGAAGCCTATTACGTCGCTAGGAGTTATGATGCTTGTCGAAGATGGTCTGGTTGCACTGGACGACCCTGCATCCGCTTACCTCCCCGAATTGGCCGGTCGAGAAGTCCTCGTGCGTGTCGATACGCTTAGCGGCACGGTTGAGACGCGGCCCGCGAAGCGCGAAGTCACAATACGCGACCTGCTTCGCCACACGTCGGGCATTGGCTACGCGTTCTCGAATTACGAATTGCGTGAGGTTGCCAAATACACAAAGATCCCAGGTCGGATGCGCCCACTAGTACACGATCCGGGTGCCCGATGGACGTACGGTATGGGTACGGCTCAGCTTGGATGGATTATCGAAAACGTGTCCGGTCTTGCTCTTGAGGAGTTCCTCCAGCAACGGATACTTCGGCCTTTGGAGATGCACGACACCTCATTCAACCTTCCCCGAGAAAAGGCTGCCCGACTTGCGGCTACTTTCAACCGCGATGGCGACGTTCTGGTACCCAATCCACGTCCAGAGTTCCGAGAATCGGCAGGCCAAGGCGATGGCGATCTGTTCTCGACCGCAACAGACTATGGTCGCTTCTTACAACTAGTGCTAGGCCACGGCGAACGAAGGGACTTGCGAGTGAATCACCGAGGCCACTTTCCAAGAGATGACCCGAGACCAAATCGGCGAACTAGGTCTTACAGTAGTAGAGCAGCCGGGTGCATATAGTTCTTGGTCCAAGGCATTTCCGCTCGGCGCAGGAAACGATGGATTCAGTCTGGGATTCCAAGTCGCTGTGGATGCTCCCGACGGCCGAGAGGACGGGTCGCTCAGTTGGGCGGGACTAGACAACACGCACTTCTGGGTCGACATGAAGAGCGGAATCGGTGTGGTTTTACTATTTCAGGTTCTCCCATTCTACGACCAGCAAGTAATCGAGACGCTCCGCGCCGCGGAACGAGCCCTCTACTAAGGGGATATCGTGCCAGACATTCACGCGGCATAACCAAAGCTTGCACCGGACAAGCGCCCGGCGCATGTGGATCGGAAAAACGCCGATCCACAAAGTGTTACGTTGCGGACTCCTCGGCGAGGCGCTCGCCGGTGAAGCTTCCCTACGTTATACAGCCGGTACGAAGCACACTTCCAGACCGGGGTGCGTGCTTGCAAGCCCGAATGAATCTCAGTTCTGATTTAGCTGGTCGCGTCGAAAGTAATCACGTCACCGACACCGCCGAACGCTCGGACGCCGAGGCCACCTTGTAGCCCGTCCGGTTGCTCGAGGCGAACTTCGCTAGTTGTTCGGTAAGTGATCGACCCTACAGAATCGACGTCAGAGTGCTAATCGATACAAACGTTCTCGTATCGCCGTGCGTTCGAACGCGTGGCTCTTGCGAGTCTGTCGCCATCGATCAGGAGGTCCGAGATCTCCCTTTCGGTACCACTCGATGCTCGAGTCCGAATACGCAATGGTCCGGCGTAGAGGAAAGGAAGTCGAAGGCACAAGAGCACGGGCATGCATTGGGGACCACGATGGTCGGGAGGGTCGGAAAGCTGAGATTCTACCTACATCTCGCGGCCGTCTCTAAGGCGACCAAGAACAATGTTATGAGTTTGGTAGTGGCCACCGCGGAACATGCGACGCGATCCTGACTCCGACAACGTCCGTGAATTGATCGGGGGTAGAAACCTGGCGGGGAAGCAGTCTGGACACGACAGGACGTTCGAAATCCAAAAGAGTCGATGCGACGAAAATGAGTGCGCCCAGCACACCAGATACCCCCATTCAGTGCCCGACGACCGAATCCGCGAGCATCGCGGAAGCGAAGGTGTTATCGATCAATCGGTTCAGTGCGACGGTAGCGACGTCCAGGAAATGGCGGCGATGATGATCTGACGCACCGTCTGGCAACACGTGGGGAACGGACGAGTCGTGGGAAGAACTAGAAAGCACTGTCTCGCACGCCAGATGAGTCCAGCCGTTCCGGTCGACGAATCTGGTTGCGCAAGTAGTGGGGCCCGCAATTGGAGAGGCGTGGCGCTGGCTGCATAACCAAAGCTTGCACCGGACAAGCGCCCGGTGCATGTGGATCGGAAAAACGCCGATCCACAGAAGGTAGCGTTGCGGACTCCTCGGCGAGGCGCTCGCCGGTGAAGCTTCCCTACGTTATATGCCCGTGAATGCCCGGTGCCAAGCTGGAATCTGCAACGTATCCGACTGCTGATCCGTCGCGTCGCGTACTGCCAGATCGAGTCACGAAGCCATGGGCGGTCATTGCTCTCACTCGTGACCGCGTGGGAGAATGACCGTCACGCTAGGATTCCGGAATGCCATTGACGTGTCATGCTGCCATTCGTATGATGCAATCCTAGATGGCTTGATCAGGCCGACTCGGCTGCACCATTTCTGAGGGCATCCCGTGAGCGTCGATCCTATACCAATTGGTGTTTGTGTGAGTAATTCTCCAAGGGGACTCTCGTTGCTTCTCTGTCGGCGGGCAAGTGTCTTCCTGGTGGTACTACTCTGTGTTTCAATACCAGTACAGGGCCGCGATTGTCCGTGGCCCGATTCAGCCGCCGTGGCTGACGGTTTCGCAGCCTCGGACTACTATCCACTTGCAATCGGAAACGAGTGGCATTACGTGGTCCGGGAAAGCAATTTCCTGGCCAGGCTCGAAAAGTTGGAAATCGTTTCTGATACCTTGATCGGAACGGACTTGTATTTCAAAACAACTGGGATCGTACAACTACGGCATTCCCGAGTCGCCGTTTAGGTCGTTCGGTACCCAGTTGATGGCGGTGACAGATTCGACGATCAGGTATGGCGGGCCCCTCGAATTCGAAGATCATCCGATACGACTCGGCGCCGATATCAACTTCTGCTACCAAGCGCCTTTCTATGGCGGGATTGTACGATCGGCTTGGGTCGAGGCGTTTGACAGCTACCCGTTGACCGTTGTCGAGAACGGCGCGACCGTGAGCTACACAATCGATCGAATGAAGAGCTTTCTTATCGGTGGCGGTCTCTCCCGAGAAGACTTTGGCTACGGGATCGGGCCCATGGGAGGCACGGTTGAGGGCGACGTCGTAAGTGAGCTCGTCTTTGCGATAATCGACGGGAAGAGAATCGGCACTCCAATTGACTCGTCCTACGTCCTTTCTCACGAAGCGGACGATGAGCCTCTTGGTCTCTCAGTCGTTGGATATCCCAATCCGGCTTCTCGTGTCTATAGAATTTCTGTGTCAAACGGGGGTCGCGGTATTGTCGACACACAGGTCATCGACCTATTGGGGAGGCGTCTATGGCAGCGACAGGGTATCCCGGTTCAGAATGCTCACGAAGAGATCATCGATCTTTCGGGATTTGCGTCGGGACAGTACTTTATAGTAGTCGAATCAGGCGGTCGTGTTGCGAGAAGCCGATTTTCCGTTGTTCACTAGCCGTCGTCTGGGTTTGAAACAAGCTCGTGAAGTGCTCGGGCATATAACCAGCGCTTGCACCAGACAGCGGTCTGTGCTTACCAGGAAACGTGATTTGCAGTTCAGTCAATAAGACTTTGTTTTCACCGCTGTACCGCTGCAGGTGAAGCTTCCCTACGTTATCCAGCATTTCCGAGGCGCGTCCGCGGAAGTTCGACGCGTGTCGCGAGCAGACGTTCGCAATTTCGGTTACCCGTTATCTTCTTCGAAAGTGATGTTGCCCGGGTTTATGTCGGTCAGATAGATACCAAACCGTAGCTCGAGCAAACTCATAACCGCAACGACGTCAGTCCATCTAGATCCGAAGTCCTCGGCCTTTGCAGCTCTCCACATCTCCATGGCATCGTCTGTGAAATCGCGAGGCGAGTCGAGAGTTGCCTGTGCGAAATCAAGTAGGTATGGAGGCTGAACGATCGACATTTCGATAGCCATTAATCTGTTGTCGCTATTGAGTAGCTCAGGTACCGTATGTCCAAGAATATCGCTAACTTCATGCAGGTGCAGGCGTAGATAGATATCCCGCTCAGTTTCGTACTTGTCTTTTCTGCCGAAAACCTTGACGGCTGTGCCCCGACTAGTTCGAAACACGTGGCCATCGATACCGAAACCGAGCTCACCTGTAATCGCGACCTCCTCGCCCCTGGCGTACTCGTATGCTTTTGTTTGAGCAACTTCTTTAGATAGCATCATGGAGATTAAGCAGGAAAGATACTCTTCGAGTGTTCGGTTGAGTCTTGAAGGCGCCGGGCGAACCGTGCGCCTCTCCCAGGTTGCACCCGACTGGGTGATTCCATCCGAGCCAATGGACTTGCCGCCGTGCGATATCGACGTGATAGTTTGGGTAGATGGCGATCGCGATGTAAGGCGCATGCACCTGCCGAACGGTACATCTCCAAGTGGGTCCAAGGTGCGGATCGTGAATATTGCATAGTCGGCGTGCCTATCTCGTCGGCCCTATCTCAGTAACCGGCTAGCTTCCGGTCAACACCTATTGCATTAGGCTGATCGGATCCACGACATATTTGTTTCGGCAAGGTACGAACACACCGACGTTGAGAGTGACCTTGAGGTTCAATGCTGGATAACCAAAGCTTGCACCGGACAAGCGCCAGGCACTTGTGGATCGGAAAAACGCCGATCCACAATAGGTAGCGTTGCGGACTCCTCGGCGAGGCGCTCGCCGCTGAAGCTTCCCTACGTTATGCGATACGGATTTCTAAACATACTTGCGATAATTCTGGTGGTAGCGGTGGGTTTCACCGTCTATCCTGAGGCGTCACGCGAAATCGATAGTCTGCCCGGATCCGTTGTTGGGCTTGCGCTGACGCCGGAAGGCTTGTATGCCGCCGGGTACTTTGACACCGCTGGCGGGATCGTCGCTGACCAATTTGCATTGTGGAATGGCTCAACTTGGGAGCCACAACAGAAGCCAGCGGCTGATCCGCGACTGATGACCTACACTGGTGGCGATCTGTACTGGGTCTCCTCGACCGAGTGGTCACATTTGAT
>CAVXYY010000010.1:0-54823 GCA_963766195.1 uncultured Gammaproteobacteria bacterium | reverse complement strand
TGACAAAAATTTACATTGGGGGGATACTTAGTCCCAGAACACACAGGGCTCCAAACCAGCAGATCGACAGGATGTCGGTCTGTTTTGGTATCTGGGGTCCGAAAAACCCCGAACCCCGGTTACTGACCCCTGGTCCCTGACGTCACGCGCTCGCGCTGTTCCAGGTCTTTGCGTGTTGTCACGCCCTCATACCCGAGTGATCCAAGCAGTTCCCGGACTGCGCTGCCCTGGTCATAGCCATGTTCAAAGGCCAGTAATCCACCCGGTTCGAGGTAACTGATAGCTTCGCGGGCGATCGTCCGGATGGCCTCCAAACCGTCGATTCCGGCGACCAGCGCACCGGAAGGTTCAAAGCGGCAGTCGCCCTGCGCCAGGTGCGGGTCACCTTCGGCAATATACGGCGGGTTGCTGACGATGACATGGAAGCGGCCGGCCAGGGGTTCGAGCCAGGAACCCTGGTGAAAAGCTGACCCGGCCCGGCGCGAGGTTTTCTCCATTCTCCCGCGCAACGTCCAGGGCAGCCTCGCTGAGATCCGTGGCGTGAACCTCACACAGGGGCCGCTCAACGGCGATCGCCAGCGCAATCGCTCCACTGCCGGTGCCGAGGTCGGCGATCCGCCAACGGGCCTCCGGGGGCACGAAGGCCAGCACCGTTTCGACCAGTAATTCCGTTTCCGGCCGTGGAATCAGGACGTCTGTTGTCACTTTCAGGGACAGCGACCAGAACTCCCTGCGGCCGGTCAGGTAGGCGACGGGCTCACCCCGGTTGCGCCGTCCGGCCAGGTCGAGGAAGCGGGCCGCCTGCTGCGGTTGCACTTCGTGTTCCGGGTTGGCGTACAACCAGGCCCGGCCGGTTTGCAGCACCTCGCCGAGCAGAATCTCGGTCTCCAGCCGTCCCGCGGGCTGATCCGCCAGCAGGCCGCGGCCTGCTGCCAGCAGTGCGCTGACCCTCATTCACGGGGTTTCACGGGTCGGTGGGATCAGCGGCCACTGCCCTGGCCGGGTGGCCGGCCTCGTGATGTGATTCAGACGAGGCGGCTTTGCCGGGAAGTATGTGGCTCATCGCCTCGCGCCACCACTTCGCCGAAGTCGTCCAGGATCAGGTACAGGGCCGGGATCAGGAACAGCGTGATGATGGTCGCAAACAGGATGCCGAACGCCAGCGACGCCGCCATCGGGATCACGATCTGCGCCTGCAGGCTGGTCTCCAGCACAATGGGTATCAGCCCGAAAAAGGTGGTCAGCGAGGTCAGCAGGATGGCGCGGAACCGTTTGCGGGCCGCATCGCGTCACAGCCTGCACCAGGGGCACGCCCAGGCGGGTTTCCCGGTTGATGAAATCGACCAGGATCAGGCTGTCGTTCACGACCACACCGGCCAGCGCGATGATGCCGAAAAAGCTCATCATGCTGACCTCGATGCCAAGCACCAGGTGGCCGAGCAGGGCGCCGATCGTTCCGAAAGGAATAACCGCCATGATAATCAGCGGCTGCGTATAGGACCGCAGCGGAATCGCCATCAGGGCGTAAATCAGGAACACCGCGAACAGTGCGCCCTTGACCAGGTCAAGCTGGACCTCGGCCTGGGCCTGGGTGGCGCCGCTCAGGCGGTGGCGAACCCCGGGGTAGTGGGCCAGTACCTGGGGCAGTTCCTTTTCCAGGATATCAGTGGTGATCTTGCCGGGTTCGTAATGGGTCTTGTCCACTTCGGCGGACAGTTGCACTGCGCGCTCGCGGTCGAAGCGGCGAATGGTGGTCGGGCTTTCGGACATTTCGACTTCCGCGACGGCATGGAACGGCACGCGTCCGCCGTCAGGCGTCCGGATCCGCATGTTTTCCAGGTAGCCGACGGAGTCCCGCTCGTCGCGCGGGAAGCGGACCATGACCTTGACTTCGTCCTGTCCGCGCTGCACGCGCTGGACTTCCTCGCCATAGAATCCGGCCCGCACCTGCCGGGCGAGGTCGGTCAGCGTCAGTCCCAGGGCCTCGGCCTCGGGCTTGATGTTGAGCTTGATCTCGGGTGTGCCGCGCTCGTAGGAGTTGCGCACGTCGTAGACGCCCTCGTACTGACGGATCCGGTTTTCCAGGTCCTTGGCCGCCCGCCCGACCTGCTCGATGTTGCTGCCCATCAACTGCAGCGAGACCGACGGCCCGCCGCCTGGTCCGGTCGCGCCTTCAAAGCCCAGGGTTTTGACGCCCGGAATGTCGCCGACCGTTTCACGCCAGCGCCGCAACACTTCCGGTCCAGTGATGACATCGTCATTTTCCTTGACCAGCTCGGTGATGATCCGGCCGGACGTATCGGTTTGTCCGAAAGCCATTACGCTGGAAACCACGGCCCCGGACGCTACACCCTGTTCTGCGCTGACCTGGCGATCAACTTCCCACAGGCCATCCTGGATACGACGCAGGGCATCGTGGGTTCGTGCAGCGGGCGTGCCTTCGTTCATTTCGAGCCCGACCTGCAGAAAATCAGAGGTGAAATCCGGGAAAAACACGAAGCGCAGGATGCCGCCGGCCAGCAGGCCGATCGACAGGATCAGCAGCGAGATAAAGATGGAAAGCGTCAGGTACCTGCGCCGCACGGCCCGGTCCAGCAACGGAATGTAGCGGTTATCGACGAAGTGGTGCAGCCCCTCGCTGAAAAAGCGCTGGAAGCGGATGAAAACATTGTGCGTGTCTTTCTCGTAATGCCTGATCTTCATGTGCGCCAGGTGGGCCGGCAGTATCAGTTTTGATTCAACCAGCGAAAAAGACAGGCACAGGATCACGATCCAGCCGATCGCGGCGAAAAACTGCCCGGAAATCCCGGTTACCAGCAGGATCGGAATAAAAGCGGCGATGGTGGTCAGCACGCCAAAAGTCGCGGGAACCGCAACCTTGAGCACACCTTCAACAATGTTGTCGACCGAGTGGCCCTTGGCCCGCATGTTGGTATAGGCGCTCTCGCCAATGACGATGGCGTCATCGACCACGATACCCAGCACCAGGATGAAGCCGAACAGGCTCAGCATGTTGACCGTGACATCCACGGCCGGCATCACGAAAAATGTGCCCATGAAGGCGATGGGCAATCCGACCATCACCCAGAAAGCCAGCTTCAGGCGCAGGAACAGGGCCAGGGTAAGGAAAACCAGGGCTGCGCCGAAGATCATGTTCTTGACCATCATGTCCAGACGGCCCTTCAGGTAATAGCTGACGTCCGCCCAGGCGGCTATTTGCAGGTCATCGGGAAGTCCCGCGGTTTTACGCTCGACGAAGTCGTGGACCGTGCGGGAAATGTCCAGTTCGCTCTGGTCGCCCACAGACAACACCCGGATGGAAATCGCCGGCTTGGCATTGTATTCGGAGAAGCGGTCGGTTTCGGTGAACGCGTCCCGGATATGCGCAATGTCTTTCAGCAGCACCCGCGTGCCGTCGGCATTGGTGCGGATCACGATGTCTTCGAAGTCACGCCCGACATAGGCCTGGCCCTTGGTTCGGACCAGGATGTCGCCGGCTTCCGAGCGGATGGCCCCGGCCGACAGGTCCAGGGAACCGCGGCGCACGGCCTGGGCCACCTCCGACAGGGTCATGCCATAGCCCTGCAAGGTGAATTCGCTGACTTCGATGCTGATTTCATACGGCCGCGACCCGAGGATCTCGGCCCGTGAGACGCCGGGTAGCGTCACGATCTCGTTTCTGATCTGCTTGGCGTATTCTTTCAGCGTGCGCTCATCCACGTTGCCGTACACGCTGACGATGACGACCTGCTGCTGGAACTGGGTACGCGATATATTCGGTTTCTCGGTGTTTTCCGGGAAGGTCGATATGCCGTCAACCCGGTTCTTGATCTGGTCCATCACCTCGGTGACTTCGTAGTCCGCCAGCACTTCAACCTGGACCACCCCGTTGTTCCGCTGGGCGGTGGAAACGATTTCCTTGATGCCCTCGATATCCTGGATGGATTCTTCGATCTTGACCACGACGCCTTCTTCCACGTCCAGCGGGGTCGCGCCCAGGAACGGTACGCTGATCGTGATGAAATTCGTTTCAATTTTCGGCTGGATTTCCTTCTTGATCGTGAAAACGGTATACAGTCCGCCGACCAGCAGGATGACCATCAGCAGGTTCGCGGCTACCGAGTTGCGCGCGAACCAGGTGATCAATGATTCATAGGGCCCGCGGTTCACTGTCCGGCCTCCGCGTCCTCGGTGTCATCGTTATCCGGCGAATCCGGCGGATCTTCGCCGCTGATGGCCAGGCCCATGCCGGGGATCGGCGCGTCCATGGATGTTGTAATGACGAGTTCCCCATGCTCCACACCTTCGCTGATGTAGACATTTTTCGGCTCCGCCCGGACCACGGAAACCGGCCTGATTTCCAGCTGGCGCTGGTCATTGGCGATCAACACGGTGTTGTCGGCGCGCAGCACCGAGCGCGGCAGAATGACCATGTCGTTAACGCGCCGGCCCTGTATTTCGGCGCGCACGAAGGATCCCATTTTCAATTCCGGGCCAACGCTTTGCCCCAGCACTCCGTAAGGGTCTACGACCTCTGCCACCGCGTAAATCACGCGGCTGCCGATGTCGACGACGCCCTCGGTCCGGACGATTTGAGCATTCCACTGTTTATCGCTGCCGCTGTCTTCAGCAGACAGCGTTACCGGCACGCGTTGCGATCCCTCAAACCGGGTCGCTGAAGGCAGATTGAGGAATTTCAGGTCGTTGCTGGAAAGCGGCAGCCGGATTTCAGCCGTGTCAATCGCAAAGGTCACGCCCAGCGGTGTGCCGGGTGAAACGAACTGGCCGACATCAACCAGCTTGTTTCGCACCAGGCCGTCGTATGGAACCTTGATCCGGGTTCGTTGAAGCTTGCGTTCGGCTTCTTTCAGGTCGGCCTCCGCGGCCTGGACTGCGGCCTTGGCCTCGGCCAGTTGCGGCAGGCGCAGGGTCAGGTCGGATGGCTCACCCTGGCGGCCCAGGTTGGCCCAGTCCTTGCGCGCCTGTTCCGAGCGTGCGGTCTGGTCGGCCAGTTGTGCCGTGCGTGCCGCCAGGCTGGCCTGGGCTCGCAGCAAGGCTGTCTCATAATCGCTGGGATCGATTTGCAGCAGGACCTCTCCCTGGCGAAAGAAGCCGCCGGGAATGAAGTTTGAGGATATCGAGACGATCTGGCCGGCCACTTCCGCCACCAGCGTGGTTTCAGTCCGGGGCTTCACGGTTCCCTGCGAGTAAACGGAAAAATTCAGTGACACTATTTCCGCGGGTATCGCATCGACACGCACGGCCATGTTGGCGGTGTCCTTACGGTCCGGGCGCTTGCCCTTGGCGATGGTTACCATGACGACGACCAGCAGGATCGAGATCACGATCAGCCCGAGGGGCAGAATATACTTGAGAAACTTACGCATGCCTGTTTATCTCCTGCTGACTTTGGGCGGGCGGCGCGTTCCATGACGGGCTTTCCGGACCGATTGGCAATTATCCCAGTTGTATCGCTTCCTGTCATAGGGCAAAAGTTTGACGGCCGGATTAAAACCCCTGCAAATGCCATGTACAATGACTCTTTTTTGGTGGCGAAGGCTCCGGTGTTCAAATCATTGCACGCCTACTGGGCAAAAAGAGATTCAGCAAGGCAACGGGTAAAAATGGGAATTATATTAAAATCAAAGGATGAGATTGAGCAGATGCGCGTTGCCGGTCAACTGGCCGGTGAAGTGCTGCGCATGATTGCGCCGCATGTTCAGCCCGGCATCAAGACCGTTGAACTGGATGAAATCTGCCACGAGTACATCACGGTGCATCAGGAAGCGATCGCCGCGCCGCTGGACTACCGGGGTTTTCCCCGGTCAATCTGCACTTCGGTAAACCACGTGATCTGTCACGGCATTCCGGGTGAAAAGCGGCTGAAAGACGGCGATATCGTCAATATAGATATCACCGTAATCAAGAACGGCTGGCACGGCGATACCAGCAAAATGTTCCAGGTGGGCAATCCGACCATCAAGGGTCAGCGGATCTGCGATATTGCCTATCGCTCGATGGTGACCGGTATCGAAATGGTCAGGCCGGGCATCAGGCTGGGAGACATCGGGCACGCGATCCAGCGCTATGCCGAGGGGCAGGGCTGCTCAGTGGTTCGTGAGTATTGCGGCCACGGTATCGGCAGGGGGTTTCACGAAGATCCCCAGGTGTTGCACTACGGCCGCCCCGATAGCGGTGAAATACTGGTTCCGGGCATGGTGTTCACGATCGAACCGATGATCAATCTTGGCCGCCGTGACACCAAGCTGCTGCCCGATGGCTGGACCGTGGTGACACGGGACCGCAGCCTTTCCGCACAATGGGAGCACACGATCGCGGTGACCGAAGAGGGATACGATGTGCTGACCCGACTGCCGGGGGATGAACTCTGACCATGCATGGACGTTTGGCCGCACTGCCGGCTACCAGCGGTTGCCTGGACCTGGAACAGCTCGAAACGATTGAAAGTACCGGCGTTATAAACCTGGAAGCGTCGGACGGCGTAAAAAAAATTACGCAATTACGCCAGTTTCTCCGTTCATCGATGGAACAGGCCGACGCCATCCTGGCGGAACGATTCTGGGGTGGTGAGGACGTCGTGGAACTCGTCCATTCCCGCGCCTGGGTGGTCGAGCAACTGTTGCTGTTGGCCTGGAAGAAACTGGTCCCGTTCACCAGGAAGGTCAGCATGGTGGCGGTGGGAGGTTACGGCCGCGGGGAATTGCACCCCAACTCGGACGTCGACCTGCTGGTTCTGTTGGATAATTCGATTGACAAGGCGTTTCTGAAGAACGAGATCGAAGCCTTCGTCCAGTTGTTGTGGGATGCCGGTTTCTACCTTGGCCACAGTGTCCGCACCATAGCTGAGTGTGCGGAAGACGCAGCCGCTGACGTGGTGACCGTCACCAGTTTCATGGAGTCACGCCTGCTGGCGGGTTCGATGGACTTGCTCAACCAGTTGCTCGCGGACACCGCTTCGACCCGGATGTGGGATGGAAAGGCATTTTTCGAAGCTAAATATGCAGAGCAGAAACAGCGCCACGAACGCTACCACGATACCGCCTATAACCTGGAACCCAATATCAAGGAAGGGCCAGGCGGATTGCGGGATATCCAGATGATTTCCTGGGTAGCGCGCCGGCACCTGGGCGCTGAAAACCTGCACGGCCTGGTCGAGCACGGCTATTTGACCCAGGCTGAACACAGTGACCTGGTCGGTGGCCAGCACCTTCTGTGGCGGATCCGCTATGCGCTGCACCTGCTGGCCGGCCGGGCCGAAGACCGCCTGCTGTTCGATTTCCAGCGTCAGATCGCTGAACGCTTCGGTTTCAAGGACAGCGCCACCAGCCTGGCGGTGGAGCAGTTCATGCAGCTCTACTACCGCACCGTGATGCGTCTCGAGCGCCTCAACGAGAGCCTGTTACAGCTGTTTCCAGGAGGCACTGCTGTCGAACGGGCGCGATGAAGTGGTCGGGCTGAACGACGATTTCCAGGTCCGCAACGGCTTTGTCGAATTGCGCAGTAAAGCCGTTTTCAGCGACCGGCCAGCAGCCCTGATGGAACTTTTTGTGCTGCTGGCCAGGGAAGAAAGCCTGCTGGGCGTGACAGCCTCAACGATCCGGGCCATTCGTGAGAACCTGTACCTGGTAGACGAGGAATTCCGCTGCGACAGCGAGGTAAACGCCAGCTTCCTGGAATTGTTGCGGCAACCCGAAGGGGTCTATACCCAGCTGAGGCGCATGAACCGTTACGGCCTGATGGCAGCGTACATTCCGGCCTTCGGCAACATTGTCGGGCGAATGCAGTACGATCTTTTTCACGTCTACACGGTAGACCAGCACACCCTGTTCACGGTGCGGAACCTGCGCCGCTTTGCATACGGCAAGTACAAGGACCGCTTTCCCTACGCACGATCAGTGTTCAAGCGAATTGCCAAGCCGGAACTGCTTTACCTTGCCGCGATTTTTCATGACATTGCCAAGGGACGCGGGGGCGACCACTCCGAACTCGGGGCGGTGGACGCCGAAGCATTTTGCGCGATGCTGGATATCGAGCCTGCCGAGGGTGATATGGTCGCATGGCTGGTCCGGCATCACCTGTTGATGTCGCAGACTTCGCAGAGAAAAGACCTGTCGGATCCGGTCAATATCCAGGAGTTTGCCGAAACGGTTGGCAATACGCGATATCTCGATCACCTGTATCTGCTGACCGTTGCCGACATCGCGGCAACCAGCCCCAAGCTGTGGAACAACTGGAAAAACAAGTTGCTGTGGGAACTCTACCTGTCTGCAGGGGAGGCGTTGAGGCGCGGGCTCGAGAACCCGATCAAGCGCGACACGCGAATGCGGGAAACGCGCGCGGCGGCGCTCAGCCGCCTGATCCGCCGCGGCGCGAATACCGAGCGGATCAACGAGCTATGGGATACATTGCCGGAATATGCGTTCTGGCGTCTGAGCCCGGATCAACTGGAATGGACCACTGAGACGGTGGTCAATCACTCCCGACCGCCAACGGTGTATTTTCCTGCGGCCGGTGCAACCGCACGGCGTTTCAGAACTGTTGGTATGTGTGCCGGACCACAGTGGCCTGTTCGCTACGATCACCTCGATTCTCGATGAAATGGGACTGGATGTCATGTCAGCCAGGGTTCTGACCACCCGGGACAGCCGCAGCTATGACCTGTTCCAGTTGATGGATCAACAGGGTGACGTGGTCAACCCGGATGACGCGGAAGAACTGGTGCGGCGCCTCGATGCCGCAACCCGGGAATGCAAGCCCAGGGCCCCGGTCAATCGCACGATTCCCCGCCGTTTGCGCCATTTTTCATCCAACCCCAAAATCGAGTTCGCCAAGGATCCGGACGGGGAAGGTACCGTCCTGCAGATTCGTTGCAACGACCGGCCGGGCTTGTTATCCAGGATTGCGGCGGCCATTTTTTCCCGCGACGTACAGGTACACAACGCCCGGATCGCGACCTTCGGGGAGCGCGTCGAGGATACTTTCCTGGTCAGTGACGCCGGGCACAAGCCCTTGACCAGTGATGCCCGGGAAGCCCTCGCCGAGTCGATTCGGCACAATATTGAAGAAGGTTAACCATTGTGAAAGCACTGATCGAAAAGGCCTGGGAACAACGCGCAAGCCTGTCACCCGCAAACGCACCGGCTGAGCTGAAGCAGGCGGTCGAGGCCTGCCTGGATGGTCTCGAGGCCGGCACTTACCGGGTGGCTGAACCGCTGGGGGCGCCCGGCGAATGGAAGGTCAACCAGTGGCTGAAAAAAGCCGTATTGCTGTCTTTCCGGCTGCACGAGAACGAGGTGATCGAAGCCGGGTTCACCCGTTTCTATGACAAGCTGCCGTTGCGCTGGAGCCGGGATTCCGGCCCCGGGATCAGCGAGGTGGGCGCCCGCGTGGTGCCGCCCGCGACGGTACGCCGTGGCGCGCATATCGGGCACGATGCGGTGCTGATGCCCAGTTACGTCAATATCGGCGCCTTCGTCGGTCCAGGCAGCATGGTGGATACCTGGGCCACGGTCGGTTCATGCGCACAGATCGGGTCGAATGTGCACCTTTCCGGGGGGGTCGGCATCGGCGGTGTGCTGGAACCCTTGCAGGCCAACCCGACCATCATCGAGGACGACTGTTTCATCGGTGCGCGGTCCGAGGTGGTCGAAGGGGTCATCGTCGAACGCGGCAGCGTGTTGTCGATGGGCGTTTACATCGGCCAGAGTACCCGGATATACAACCGGGCAACCGGTGAAATCTTCCGCGGGCGGATTCCGGCAGGCTCGGTGGTCGTTCCCGGTTCCCTGCCGGCGGCTGACGGCAGCCATTCGCTTTACTGCGCAGTGATCGTGAAGCAGGTGGATGAAAAAACCCGCGCCAGCACCGGCGTCAACGAGATTCTGCGCAATGTCGAGTGAGCATTCGGGGCCCGTGGCCATGTCCAAAGTACTCGAGCTGACAACAGAGCTGACCGCCCGGCGGTCGATAACACCGGATGACGCAGGCTGTCAGCGCCTGATTGCCGAGCGGCTGTTGCCGCTGGGTTTCGACGTTGAGTGGTTCCTCTGCGGCGACGTCAGTAATGTGCTGTTCACTCGAGGCAGGGGTTCGCCGTCGTTATGGTTCCTGGGCCATACCGACGTGGTCCCGACCGGACCGGAAGAACTCTGGACTTTCCTGCCGTTTCACCCGGACCAGAAAGACGGCGAACTGTACGGCCGGGGCGTGGCGGACATGAAGGGCGCCGTGGCTGCGATGGTCGTGGCGCTGGAAACTTTTGTCCGGCAGCACCCGGATCACCGCGGCCAGGTTGGCCTGCTGCTCACCTCTGACGAAGAAGGCGCTGCGGTCGATGGCGTTGTCCGGGTTGCCGGCGAGCTGAAACGTCGCGGTCACCGGCCGGACTATTGCCTGGTCGGCGAGCCCTCGAGCCAGGAAACCCTGGGCGACACGGTGCGTGTGGGCCGTCGCGGTTCAATTTACGTCCGCCTCAAGGTCAACGGGATCCAGGGTCATACCGCTTTTCCGGAAAACCTCGACAATCCGGTCCACCGGATTGCGCCTTTCCTGGAGGAACTGGTGGATCAGAAATGGGACACCGGGGACCAGGATTTTCCGGCCAGCCACTGCCAGGTCGCTTACCTGCGGGCCGGGACCGGTGCTGGAAACGTCACGCCGGCCGACGTCGAGTTGCTCGCCAATTTCCGGAACGGGCCGGGTTCGCCGGCAAAAGAGATTCGATCCCGTTTCGAAAAGCTGCTGCGCAAGCACGACATCACGAATTGCGAAATGGAATGGCAGATCATGGGTGAGCCTTTCCGCAGTTCCGGCCGGTAAACTCAGGCAGGCCGTGGTTGCCGCGGTCGAGGACATCCTGGGTCAGACCCCGGACCTGAACACCGGTGGCGGCACTTCGGATGGCCGCTACATGGCACCGCTGGGGTCGGAAGTCCTGGAACTGGGCCTGGTCAATTCGACCATCCACCAGGTCGACGAACGCACCCCGGTAGCCGATCTCGACCGCCTTTTCGCCACCTACTACGACATCATCCGCCGAATTCTGGCGTAGGAGCGGATTTATCCGCGATCAACTTCGAACCCGGTGAGGAACCGTGTACCTGTTGGCAGGACACGCTTAAAACGTCC
The DNA here is from genome assembly GCA_963766195.1 of uncultured Gammaproteobacteria bacterium. GTDB lineage: Bacteria > Pseudomonadota > Gammaproteobacteria > Xanthomonadales > SZUA-36 > JAHEFT01. The sequence continues at coordinate 43,675 of CAVXYY010000010.1, read as the reverse complement.
CTGTGCGCTCTGCCGCTGTTCCCGACAGCGGAAGGTCCCGCCAACAGGTACACGGCCCCTCACCTGACCGTGGCCCACTCCTGCATCTGTATTGATTACCAGGCTGCCCGCCCTCAAATTCTGGTTATGAGAATTTTGAGGAAAATGCCATGAGAATGGACAAACTGACGAGTAAGTTCCAACTGGCCATCGCGGACGCCCAGAGCCTGGCTGCGGGGCTTGATAACCAGTTGATCGAACCGGTTCACGTGATGGTGGCGTTGCTGGATCAGCAGGGCGGTTCGATAGGACACTTGCTGACCCGTTCCGGCGTTCGGGTCAGCCAGTTGCGGTCGCAGTTGGGAGAACGGCTGGAAAGCCTGCCGCGCGTGAGCGGGGCGGAGGGCGAAATCAGCCTTTCCAATGACCTGATCAAGTTACTGAACCTGACCGACAAGCTGGCGCAGCACCGCGGCGACCAGTACATCGCCAGCGAACTGTTCGTATTGGCGGCGCTCGACCTGAAAGGCGCTTTGGCGGACATCCTGAAACAGGCCGGCGCGAGCCGTGAAGCGCTCGAAAAAGCGATCGACGAAATGCGCGGTGGTGAACAGGTCGTGGACCCGAATGCCGAGGAGAACCGGCAGGCGCTGGAAAAATACACCATTGACCTGACTGAAAGGGCCGAGCAGAGCAAGCTGGACCCCGTGATCGGGCGTGACGAGGAAATTCGCCGCTGTATCCAGGTGCTGCAACGGCGCACCAAGAACAACCCGGTGCTGATCGGTGAACCCGGCGTGGGCAAGACAGCGATCGTGGAAGGCCTGGCCCAGCGCATCATCAACAATGAATGCCCCGAGGGCATCCGCGGCAAGCGGGTGCTGAGTCTCGACATGGGCGCGCTGATTGCCGGCGCCAAATTCCGGGGTGAATTCGAGGAACGGCTGAAGGCCGTTTTGAACGACCTGGCCAAGCAGGAAGGCAACATCATCCTGTTCATCGACGAGATCCACACCATGGTCGGAGCCGGCAAAGCCGAGGGCGCCATGGACGCAGGCAATATGCTCAAGCCGGCCCTGGCGCGGGGTGAACTGCATTGCATTGGCGCAACCACGCTCGATGAGTATCGAAAATACGTGGAAAAGGATGCAGCGCTCGAGCGCCGCTTCCAGAAAGTGTTCGTTGGCGAGCCTTCGGTCGAAGACACGATTGCGATTCTTCGTGGTCTGCAGGAACGCTACGAAGTACACCACGGCGTGGACATCACCGACCCGGCGCTGGTCGCCGCGGCAACGCTTTCGCACCGGTATATCAGCGACCGTCAATTACCCGATAAGGCCATCGACCTGATGGACGAGGCTGCCTCGCGCATCCGCATGGAAATCGACTCCAAGCCCGAGGCCCTGGACCGCCTGGAACGCCGCCTGATCCAGCAGAAGATCCAGCGCGAGGCCCTGAAAAAGGAGTCCGACGAGGCATCGATCAAGCGCCTGGAAGAGCTCGAGGCGGATATCGGGGAATTGGAGCGGGAATTTTCCGACCTGGATGAAATCTGGAAGTCCGAAAAAGCCGCGGTGCAAGGCACTACCCACATCAAGGAGGAACTGGAGCGAACCCGCGCGGCGCTGGAAACCGCGATGCGGGCACAGGACCTGGCGCGGATGTCCGAACTGCAGTATGGCAGGATTCCGGAGCTGGAAAAGCAACTGCATGACGCCGAGCAGGGCGAGCAGGGTAATTTCCAGCTGTTGCGCAACCGGGTCACCGAAGACGAAATCGCCGAGGTGGTTTCGCGCTGGACCGGGATTCCCGTCTCCCGCATGCTGGAAGGGGAACGCGACAAACTGCTGCGCATGGAGGAAGGTCTGCATGCGCGCGTGATCGGGCAGGACGAGGCGGTCACGGCGGTGGCGGACGCCATCCGGCGCTCACGCGCCGGGTTGTCGGATCCGAACCGTCCGATTGGATCGTTCCTGTTCATGGGCCCGACCGGCGTCGGCAAGACCGAATTGTGCAAGGCATTGGCCGAATTCATGTTCGACACCGAGGAGGCGATGGTGCGGATCGACATGTCCGAGTTCATGGAGAAACACTCGGTGTCCCGGTTGGTTGGCGCGCCGCCCGGTTACGTCGGTTACGAGGAAGGCGGCTACCTGACCGAGGCAGTCCGGCGCCGGCCGTATTCCGTGATCCTGCTCGACGAGATTGAGAAAGCCCACCCGGATGTTTTCAACATCCTGTTGCAGGTGCTGGACGACGGCCGCCTGACGGACGGACACGGCAGAACCGTTGATTTCAAGAACGCAGTCATCGTGATGACGTCCAACCTGGGTTCACAACGCATCCAGGAGTTGTCCGGACAGGGTTACGAGGTCATGAAAAAAGCGGTTATGGACGTGGTCGGACAGCATTTCCGCCCCGAGTTCATCAACCGCGTGGACGATATGGTCGTATTTCATCCGCTGGACCGGGAACAGATCAAGCTGATTGCCGGTATCCAGCTTGGCAGCCTGGGCAAGCGTCTCGAGTCGCACGGTTTCCACCTGGACTTTTCGGAGGCTGCGCTGAGCCTGCTTGGCGAGGCCGGTTTCGACCCGGTCTATGGCGCCCGGCCGCTGAAGCGGGCGATCCAGCAGGAGATCGAGAACCCGCTGGCGCAGAAAATCCTGTCTGGCGTGTACGCGGTCGGGGATACGATCAGGGTGGATGCGGAAGGCGGCGTTTTCGTTTTCATGTAGGAGCGGATTCATCCGCGAATGAATTCGCTCCTACCGTCACCTTGAAGGAAACACGTGCCTTCTGCGGCGCTCACCCAGCGGCCGCAGGAACTGGCTGAACATCTCAAGGCTGAGCTGGGTCGACTGCCCGATCAATTCGTGGGTCTGCCGGCGTATCTCCGCCGCATCTCCCTTTCGGCAGTTGTTTTCCAGTTCCGACAGGTACTCCGGTAATGCCAGCCAACGCCTGATCAGGCGCTCGTCCAGTTCCAGGTGGCACTGTAAGCCATAGGCGTTGTGCCCGTAGCGGAACGCCTGGTTTTCGCAGGTGGATGAGCGGGCCAGGTGCACCGCACCTTGCGGCAGGTCAAAGGTATAGCCATGCCACTGAAAAACCGGGTGGGGTTGAAATAACGCGCAAAACACGGGATCCGCGGGAGACAGTGGTGTGGGTTGCAGGTCATACCAGCCGATTTCCCATTCCGCCATGGGCCGCGGACTCCCGCCGAGTGTATAGGCAAGCAACTGCGCGCCAAGGCAGATACCCAGCACCGGGATTTCACGTTTCAGCGCCAGTTCGATGCAGCGCATCTCGACGTTGAGGTGCGGGAAATCCTTGCCCTGGTCGGGCATCTGCGGCCCGCCGAGAATGATCAGCGCATCGTAGCGGCTGATGTCCGGCTGGGCGCCGGGGTCGCGATGAAAATTCACATAACGGATGCGGTGACCGCGATTCCTGAGCATCGGATCCAGGGTGCCAAGCGGTTCCGCCGGCACGTGTTGGAAGACCATGACCTTGGCCATTAGCAGGCCCTTTACCGGACCTGCCCGTCGCCGCGCACCACCCACTTGTAGCTGGTCAGTTCGGGCAGGGCCATCGGGCCGCGGGCGTGGAGTTTCTGGGTGCTGATGCCGATTTCGGCGCCCATGCCGAATTGGCCGCCGTCGGTGAAGGCAGTAGATGCGTTGGCGTACACGGCGGCGGCGTCCACCCGGTTGAGAAACGTCTCGATGACGTCCGGATCCTGCGCAACAATGGCTTCGGAATGCTTTGAACTGAACCGGTGAATGTGTTCGAGCGCTTCTTCCGGTCCGGAAACGGTCTTGATCGACATCCGCAGGGACAGGAATTCCTGCCCAAAATGCTCCTCGAGCGCAGGCTTCAGCACGCCGTTGTAACGGCCTTCCAGGGCATCGAACGACTCCTGGTCGGCGAAGATTTCGACGCCGTGTTCATCCCCCATCCGCTGCACCAGGCCGGGCAGTTCGGGCAGTAAAGTTCTGTCCAGAACCAATGTGTCGAGCGCATTGCAGACGCTGACCCGCCGGGTCTTCGCGTTGGTGATGATGTCTTTTGCTTTTTCCAGGTCAGCGCTGGCGTGGACGTAGGTATGGACGATACCGGCGCCGGTTTCAATGACCGGAATGCGGGCGTTGTCGCGCACAAAATCGATCAATCCCTTTGAGCCTCTCGGTATGGCGAGATCGATTTGACCCACCGCCTGGAGAATCTGCGGTAAATATTCGCGTTCCGGCGGCGCCAGGAAAACCGCGGCAGGGTTGAGCCCGTGGCTGGTCAGTACTTCGTGCATCAGGCCCACCACCACGCTGTTGGTGTCGTGAGCGTCGCTGCTGCCCTTCAACACGCAGGCGTTTTGAGTCTTCAGGCACAGTGCAAAGACATCGAACGTCACGTTGGGGCGCGATTCGAAGATCACGGCGATGACGCCCATCGGCACCCGCACCTTGCTCAGCTCCAGGTCATTTTCCAGGCGCCGGTGCTCCAGCACCGCGCCGACCGGGGAGGGCAGGTCGGCCACGAAACGGAGGTCATCGCTGATCGCTTTCAGCCGTGCCGGATTCAGCAACAGGCGATCGTACTTCGGGTCGCCAACGTCCATCCGGGACAGGTCGCTGCGGTTGGCGCGGAGAATCTGTTCTGCCGCCTCCAGGGTCCTGTCGGCCAGGCTGTTCAGGACTGCCCGGATGGTCCCGTCGCCGGCCCGGGCCAGTCCCCGCGCGGCATCGCGCGTGCGCTCAAGCCCCTGTTGCAGTTCCCGCCGCCGATCCGTCATTTCTGCGGTTCCGTGTACAGGTAGTCGTAATGGACCAGCGCTTTTTGCCCGCGCAGTCCTTTCAGCCGGTCCGCTTCTTCATGTCCGTAGCGCGCCTTTCCGCAACCCAGCACCTTGCCGGCCTGGTTACGGATCTGGATCACGTCGCCCTCGTTGAACGGCCCCTCGACCGCTTCGATGCCTACCGGCAGCAGGCTGGCCAGGCGGTTCCTGTCCAGCAACGCGGCTTCAGCGCCGGGGTTGATGGTGACGTGGCCGGCGGCATGGCCATCCGCGCTGGCCAGCCAGCGCTTGGCGGGGGAGGCCTCACCCAGCGCGGGAAAACGGGTGCCGGCTTTCCGGCCGGCGGTCACTTTTACCAGGATGTCCGGGTCGCGACCGTCCGCGATGACCACCTCGGTGCCCAGTTTCGCAGTCTTTCGCGCGATGGCCAGCTTGCTGTGCATGCCGCCGCGGCCCAGCGCCGAGGTTCCGCGCTGCACGATGTCTTCGAGCTGGTACCTGTCGTCGTCCCAGTTTTCGATGCACCTCTGTGCCCGGGTCGTCCGGGTTGCCGTCAAATACGCCGGGAACGGTACTCAACAGGCACAGCAGGTCCGCGTTGACCATGCCTGCCAGCAGGCCGGCCAGTTCATCGTTGTCGGTGAACATCAACTCGGTAATCGCCACCACGTCGTTCTCATTGACGATGGGAAGGATGCCTGCGGTCGAGCAGGGCGTCGACGCAGCCGCGCATGTTCAGGTAATGGCGGCGGGTCTGGAAGTCACTCTTGCTGGTCAGCACCTGCGCGACGGTCAGTCCATGGCGTTGAAACAACGCCCGGTAGGTTTCCATCAGGCGTACCTGGCCGGTGGCCGCCATCACCTGTTTGCGGGCGACCGGGTCGCTGATTCGCTGCAGGTGGGCGGCGGGAATTCCGCGACCGGCAGCCACGGCGCCGGACGAAACGACCAGCACTTGCCAGCCGTCCGCAACCAGCCTGCTGGACTGGTCCACCAGGCTTCCCAGCACATCGAGGTTCAGCGCGCCTTGCGGGTCACACAAAACCTGGCTGCCGATCTTGATGACGATTCGCCGGCCCATCGGGGAACTTCCGGCTTACAGGCCCAGCACGCCGGCGCCCTGCTCAAACACGATGTCCACCGGGATGGACTGCGCGGAAAGGCGGTCCAGGTCGGCCTGGAGTTGCGGGCTGACGTTGCCCATTTCCGCGACGAAGGCGTCAACGGCTGCATAGTCGCCATCACCCTGCAACGTCAGCAGGCGGTTGCCGAGGGCTTGCACGGCCTGTTCGAATTCAGGCAGGTTGACGCGGTAGGTGCCGGTTTCTTCATCCCGGCTGAATGCGCCGGCCTGCTCGAAGAAATTGAAACGGATCATGTTCGCTTTGCCATGCGCGCTAGTGGCTCCGAACCGCACCGAGCGGAAAATGCCGGCCAGGAAGGTCACGTAGTCATCCATCACTTCGCCTTCGGTAATTTCACCTTTCTCGCGCAGTTTTTGCACCATGTAGAGGCCCAGGATATCCGCCTTGCCCTCTTCCAGCGCCGAGTCGTGTTCCTTCATCGCCTGGCGTACCGTGCCCTTGCCGTCGAGCGTGTTCTTGATGCCCAGGCCATGGGCGACTTCGTGGAACATGGTGTTGCCAAAGAAAGAATCGAACGTGATGTGTTGGCGCTGGTCCTCACTGATCAGCAGGTCGGCAATCGGCACCAGGATCTGGTTGTATTTCGCCAGCATCGCGTTTTTCAGCTGCAGACGCCGCGTGCCCTTGGCAAGCTGCACTTCCTCGTCGTTTGGCAGGTTGATCGCGATGGTCTTGGATCCGGCGTTGGAGTGCCCCGCGTAATAGACCACGTCATAGGCGTTCAGGTCGGAGTCAGAGCCGGGCGTTTCCTGCTTGTAGGCGTCGGGTACCGGAAGCCCCGTTTGTAATTCCGGCAGGTATTTTGCAAACCTCGCCAGGCGCTCGCTCCACTCCAGGTCCTTGATTAACACGTAACCCTCGTAGGCGGCACGGTAGTTATAAAGCTGGTCTTCATAGAATTCGATCGGCCCGATGACCAGTTCGACCGGGTTGTTTTTCATCTCCATCCAGGCCAGGTCGGAGGGCTGGAAATTATCAGTTTCCAGCGCGGAGGCCCGCATCAGCAGGTAATTGGCGAATTCAGGGTCCTCGGCCAGTTCTGCGGCCAGGCGCAAAAGGTTTGCGGCTTCCTGCAACTGTGCGGCATAGGCCACGTTGTAGGGTTCCAGGTACAACTCGCCCGCCTCGTTTCGTTTTACCAGCGAGTAGTGCCCGTCTTTTTCGGGCTGGTCCCAGGCTTCGAACTCTTCCTTGCTCATGTCGGGCGGGTAGAACTGCGCACCAAGAGGTTTTGGTCCGACGCTCTCGACGAAAGGCTGATCGGCCGCCAGGCGGTCCCAGGGGCCGTAGTTGATCACGGCAAAACGCCGGACCACCGGGTCTTCAATGGATGAGAGGAATGGCTCTTTCTCGCCGTAAGCCTGCAGCCAGAAAAGCTCGTCCATTATCCGGGATGCGTCGATCAGCAGCGGAATCATCTGTTTCTGGCGGTCGCTCAGGTGGCTGAGGTCAGCGGTCAGGCGCACCGTGGCGTAGATATCGAAGCGGGACGGTGCCTCAACGGCTGGCTGGCGCGGCAGATTCGCGAACTGCCACCTCGGCTTCGCCAATGGCTTGATACCGGGGGCTCGGCCTGCTGGCAGGCGGTGAGAATCAATAACGCAGTCATGCAAAGGACGTGTTTGGCTTTCATTCATTAGACTCCGTGAAAATGGCTCTTTACCAAACCTTAAATCATATCAGACCGCTTGAACGACCGGTTGTGGAAAACTGCGTGTAATGTCCCCATTTAGGGAGTCATCACTTATAATTGACCGGTTTACCAGGGTGTACCGATATGCCAATTTACGAATACCAATGCAATGCCTGTGGTTTCGACCTTGAAAAACTGCAGCGCATCAACGATGAACCGCTGCTGGAATGCCCGGAATGCGGCAAGCCCGAGTTACGCCGGCTGGTCTCGGCCGCCGGGTTTCGGCTCAAAGGCGCTGGCTGGTACGAAACGGATTTCAAAAAGAGCGGCAAGAAGAACCTCCATGATACGGGGAGTTCAACCGCCGCACAGAGTACAGACAAGCCGGCGGACAAGCCGGCAGACAAGTCTGCAGACACGAAAAAGACCGAATCGAAGCCCGCTGCCGCGAAACCCGGCGCAGACTGAAATTGCCCGCCAGGGCCTGTTGACAGACCCTGGTTAACACTCATCCGGAGCTTAAAAAATGCGCACACATCTTTGTGGCGAAGTGAATGAACAACTGGCCGGCCAGGCCGTCAGTCTATGCGGCTGGGTAGACCGCCGCAGGGACCTTGGCGGCCTGATTTTTATTGGTTTACGCGACCACGCCGGCGTTGTCCAGGTCGTCGTGGAGCCGGAAAGCGCGGCATTCGGTGACGCCGAGGCCCTGCGCAACGAATTTTGCGTCCGGATCAGCGGTCACGTCCGCATGCGGCCCGAGAGCCAGTGGAATGAGTCCATGTCGACCGGAAAAATAGAAGTGGTCGCAGACCGCGTGGAACTGCTCAATGCATCTGCGCCGATGCCTTTGATGATGAGTGACGAGGACGGCGAGGAAATTCGCCTGAAATACCGCTATCTCGACCTCCGGCGCCCGCGCATGCAGCACAACCTGCGCACCCGGGCCAGGATGTACAGGGCGATCCGCAACAGCCTCGACAACAACGGCTTTACCGAGTTTGAAACCCCGATCCTGACCAAGGCCACGCCCGAAGGGGCCAGGGATTACCTGGTGCCTAGCCGTGTTCACGCCGGCCAGTATTTTGCTTTGCCGCAGTCGCCACAGCTTTTCAAGCAGCTGCTGATGATGTCCGGCATGGACCGTTACTACCAGATCGCGCGGTGTTTCCGCGACGAGGACCTGCGCGCCGACCGCCAGCCGGAATTCACCCAGCTCGATATCGAGATGGCTTTCGTCGAGGAGACCGGCGTCCAGGCCCTGGCGGAAAAAATGATCTGCGAAGTGTTCAGGGAGACGCTGGATGTTGAACTGCCGTCACCGTTCCCAAGGCTGACCTGGCACGAGGCATTGGACCGTTATGGTTCCGACAAGCCCGACCTGCGCATCCCGATGGCATTGGCGACGGTCGACGAGCATGTCGCCCATATCGAATTCAAGGTCTTTTCCGGCCCGGCCACGGAAGAAGGTTCCCGCGTGGCCGCTTTGCGGGTGCCGGGCGGAGCGGATCTGTCACGCAAGCAGATCGACGAGTACACCGAATACGCAGCCCGTTACGGCGCGCGCGGCCTGGCCTGGATCAAGGTCAACGACGCGGCCGCCGGCCTGGCGGGCCTGCAGTCCCCGATCGCCAAGTTCCTGGACGAAAAAGCCTGGCAGGGCATCGCCGGCTGCACCGGCGCGGAATCGGGCGACATCCTGCTGTTCGGCGCCGGCGAGTGGCTCACGGTCAGTAACTTCATGGGCCAGTTGCTGGTGAAAATCGGGCACGACCGCGGCCTGGCCGGCGAGGGCTGGCGCCCGCTGTGGGTGACCGAATTCCCGATGTTCGAATACGATGAAGCCGCCGGGCGCTACATGGCGATGCACCACCCGTTCACCGCGCCGGCGATAGCCGACGCCGAGGCCTTGCTGGCCAACCCGTCGAAGTCCGCTGTCCAAGGGCTATGACATGGTGCTCAACGGCGCTGAAATCGGCGGCGGCTCGATCCGTATCCACAAGCCGGAAATGCAGCAGGCCGTGTTCAAACTGCTGGGCATCGGCGAAGAAGAAGCCCGGCAAAAATTCGGCTTCCTGCTCGACGCCCTGAAATACGGCTGCCCGCCGCACGGCGGAATTGCCTTCGGCCTCGACCGCATCGCGGCGCTGATGTCGGGTGAGGAGTCGATCCGCGACGTGATTGCTTTCCCCAAGACCACGACCGCGCAATGCCTGTTGACCGGCGCCCCGTCGCCGATACCCGATGAAGGGATAGCCGAGCTACACATCCGGAATATCAAGAAGGAACGTTGAAGCCGCGCACGGATAGACCGCAACACAGCGCTGAAACCATTGGTATAACGGCCGCGCTGGCGGCCTACATCCTGTGGGGCCTGGCGCCGATTTACTTCAAGCAGATCCTGTCGGTGGCGCCGCTGGAGGTGATTGCGCACCGGATTCTCTGGTCGATTCCATTGCTGGCGGGATTCCTTTGGTGGCGCAAAGGTTCCGCTTTCCTGCAGGAGATGCGCCTGCCGCCGCGCATCGTGCTGGCTCTGCTGGGCTCGGGGATCCTGGTGGTTACCAACTGGCTGATCTTTGTCTGGGCCGTGATGAACAACCAGATACTCGCCACCAGCCTGGGCTATTTTACCGGGCCGCTGGTCAATTTCATGCTCGGTTTCCTGTTCCTGAAGGAGCGCCTGACGCCGATCCAGACCACCGGCGTGTTAATCGCCGCAGCGGGGACGGTCTACCTGGGCTGGTTCCTGGGTGCGCCGCCCTGGATATCGCTGAGCCTGGCGTTTTCCTTTGGCGCCTACGGCCTGGTCCGCAAAATGCTGGGCGTGGGCCCGATGGTGGGCCTGCTGTGGGAAACGCTGCTGCTGGCGCTCCCCGCATTGTTGTACGTTGCCTGGTCGGGCCGCAACGGTACATTGGCCTTCGCCAGCGGCGGCCTGAGGCTGGACCTGTTGCTGGTGCTGGCAGGGCCGGTCACGGTGCTGCCCCTGGTCTGGTTCAACGTGGCCGCCCGGGCGCTGCGCCTGTCGACCGTGGGCTTTTTCCAGTACATTGCGCCGTCACTGACGTTTCTGCTCTCGGTGTTCGTTTATGGCGAGACGTTTACCCGGGGTCACGCCGTTGCCTTCAGTTGTATCTGGTTTGCGTTGTTCATGGTGTCTGTCGAGACGCTGATCCGGTCCCGCAGAATCCGGGCGTACCGGGGCGTTTGAACAGTGACTTCCGAGGTCATCCTGGTGCACGGTTTGTGGTTTGGCTCCTGGGCCATGTCGCGCCTGGACAGGAAGTTGCAGGCCGCCGGATTTTCCGTGCGGCGGTTTTCTTATCCCTCGACCGCCGGCCAGTTGGATGCGCACTCCCGGCAACTGCTGGAGTTTTGCCAGGCAATCCCGATCCTGATCGAATGCACTTTGTCGCTCACAGCCTGGGCGGCCTGGTGTGCCTGCACCTGTTGAATCAAAACCCGGACCTTCCACCGGGCAGGGTGGTGCTGTTGGGCAGTCCGCTGGACGGCAGCAGCGTGGCGCGCCGGTCAACGCGGCTTCCGGGCGCCGGGAGGCTGTTGGGCCAGGTCAAATCAGCGCTCGAACACGGTTACGGTGAGCTGCCTGCCGGCCGTGAGACCGGCATGATCGCGGGAACACGGGATATCGGCCTGGGCATGCTGCTGGGCGGGGCGGGAAAGCCCGGAGACGGCACGGTAGCGGTCGCTGAAACCCGGACCACCGGGCTCAAGGATCACCTGCTGCTGCCGGTCACGCATACCGGCTTGCTGTTTTCTTCGAGTGTCGCCCGGCAGGTGATCTGTTTTCTCAAGACCGGTAGCTTCGATTGGCCGGCCGCATGCTAAAATACGCCGTTTAAGCAACTACCAGGGATTACTCTTATGGCCGGGCACAGTAAATGGGCCAACATCCAGCACCGCAAGAAGGCGGTAGACGCCAAGCGCGGAAAAATCTTTACCCGGGTCAACCGGGAATTGTCGGTGGCAGCACGCGAAGGCGGCAGCGACCCGGACACCAATCCGCGGCTGCGCCTGGCGGTCCAGAAAGCCAACGCGGTCAACATGCCGAAAGACACCATCGAGCGCACGATCAAGAAGGCAGCCGGGGAGCTTGAAGGCGTCACCTACGAGCAAATCCGTTACGAAGGCTATGCACCCAACGGCGTTGCGGTGATGGTCGATACGCTCACCGACAACCGCAACCGGACGGTCGCCGAAGTGCGGCACGCGTTTTCCAAGGCCGGCGGAAACCTCGGAACGGACGGTTCCGTGGCGTACCTGTTCAACAAGATCGGCGTGCTCAATTTCGAGCCCGGAACCCCGGAAGAAGCAGTTCTGGAAGTGGCGATGGAAGCGGGCGCCGATGACATCGTGACCGAGGAGGACGGATCGATTGAAGTGGTCACGTCTCCCGAGGCCTATAGCGATGTGGTCAGTGCGATGGAAAACGCCGGCCTGGTCCCGGCCAATGCCGAGGTCACCATGCGGGCGAGTCTCGAAGTGGAACTCGATGTCGAGACCGGGCAGAAAGGTGATCCGGCTGCTGGATGCGCTGGAAGACCTGGACGATGCACAAGCGGTCTACTCCAATGCCGATATCCCGGACGAAGCGTATGAGGATTGATGAAAATCCTGGGTATTGATCCGGGTTCACGTTTCACCGGCTTTGGCATCATCGAGGTGAGCGGTGACAGGGTGATTTCCCTGCACCAGGGCGTGATCAAGACCGGGGCAGGTGACTTCCCGCAACGCCTGGGCCTGATTTTCAGCGGTATCCGTGAACTGGTTGAAAAATTCTCCCCGGACGAAGCCGCGGTAGAATCGGTGTTTGTCAGCAAAAATGCGGCTTCCGCGCTGAAACTGGGCCAGGCCCGCGGCGCGGCCATTTGTGCCGCGATTTCCATGGGTATACCGGTGGCGGAATACTCACCGCGCTCGGTCAAGCAGGCGATCGTCGGGCGTGGCGGCGCAGACAAGGTGCAGGTCCAGCACATGGTCCGGGTTTTGCTCCAGCTGGAAGAAATGCCGGTCGAAGACGCCGCGGACGCGCTGGCTGTGGCATTATGTCACCAACATACACAGCAGACCGCAACCAGGATACAGACCCTACAACAGAAGATGATCGCACGCCTGGCAGGAACCCTGATTCACAAGCTACCGCCGTTGATGGTCATCGACGTCGGTGGCGTCGGCTACGAAGTCGAGGCGCCGCTCTCTGTCTTCTACGATCTGCCGGAAACCGGACACACCGTCGTGATCCTGACGCACCTCTCGATCAAGGACGACAGCCACACCCTGTACGGTTTTTCCAGCGAAGCGCAGCGCACCGTCTTTCGCCAGTTGCTCAAGATCAGCGGGATCGGGGCCAAGCTCGCGCTGACCATTCTTTCCGGCGCCAGCAGCGAGGAACTGGCGCGCTACGTGATTGAGGAGGATTCGGCAGCCTTGACCCGGCTGCCTGGCATCGGCAAGAAAACCGCGGAGCGGATCATCATCGAATTGCGCGACAAGCTCGGCGTCATCCCGGCGGCAACGGCTGCAGGGCCGGGGAGCCGGCCGGCAGGCCCTGCCAGCGCCATCAGCGAAGCGATCGCGGCCCTGACCGGCCTGGGCTATAAACCCCAGGAATCCAACAGTATGGTCAGGGCGGTGGCGGAACCGGACATGAGTGTTGAAGAGATCATACGGCTGGCCCTCAAGGCCACGGTGAAGGCCCGATGAACGAAGCGGAAGAGCGGATCATTTCCGCCGAAGACAGCGTCGACGATGTCGTCGTGGAAGCCAGTCTCCGGCCCAAAACCATGGACGAATACATCGGCCAGCCAGCCATGCGGGAGAAGCTCGGCATCTTCCTCGAGGCTGCAAGGCGCCGCGGCGAAGCGCTGGACCACGCCCTGATCTTCGGCCCGCCGGGCCTGGGTAAAACAACGCTGGCGCATGTGATCGCCCATGAGCTGGGTGTGAACCTGCGCCAGACTTCGGGCCCGGTGCTGGAACGCGCCGGGGACCTGGTGGCGCTGCTGACCAACCTGCAACCGGGCGATGTCCTGTTTGTCGATGAGATCCACCGCCTGTCGCCGGTCGTGGAAGAAGTCCTTTATCCCGCACTGGAAGATTTCCAGATCGACATCATGATCGGTGAGGGCCCCGCGGCCCGTTCCATCAAGCTCGACCTGCCGCGCTTCACACTGATCGGGGCGACGACGCGCGCTGGCCTGTTGACTTCCCCGCTGCGCGACCGTTTCGGCATCGTGGAGCGTCTTGAGTTTTACAGCGCCGCGGAATTGTCCCAGATCGTCACACGGTCGGCACGAATTCTGCAGATTCCTATCGATAATGAAGGGGCGATGGAAATTGCGCGGCGCTCGCGCGGCACGCCCCGGATCGTCAACCGCCTGTTGCGGCGGGTGCGGGATTTCGCGGAGGTGAAGGGTGACGGTGTCATCAACCAGCCGATTGCGGCGCTGGCCATGGAAATGTTGCGGGTGGACGAACAGGGATTCGACACCATGGACCGGCGCCTGCTGAAAATGATCATTGAGAATTTCGACGGCGGGCCGGTAGGCGTTGAAAGCATTGCAGCGTCCCTGTCGGAGGAACGCGGAACCGTCGAAGACGTGCTGGAGCCTTACCTGATTCAACAGGGCTATATCACGCGAACCGCCCGGGGACGGATGGCCACGCCGAAGGCCTACCGGCACTTCGGCCTGGAGCAGCCGGGCAGTAACGGCAATGACCTGTTCAACAAGAAATGACTGAACTAAAGAGCGATCCCTTTGTCTGGCAATTGAGGGTTTATTTCGAAGACACCGACGCCGGGGGAGTGGTTTATCATTCGCGCTACCTGAATTTTTTTGAGCGTGCACGGACTGAAATGTTGCGCGCCAGGGGTGTGTCGCAAACCGAGCTCAGGGAAACACACCGGCTGATCTGGGTAGTAGTGGAAATCAACGTGAAGTTCAGGAAGGCAGCGCGCCTGGACGACGAGTTACTGGTGAGTGCGGAACTGCTGTGGGTCAAAGGCGTGAAGCAGGGCTTCCGGCAGGTAATGACAAGAATTTCAGATGGAGTGGTGGTGGCGACCGCGGAACTCAGCGCAGTCATGCTCCACGCGGACAGTCTCAAACCGGCGCGTATGCCGGAATGGATCAGGGCGGAGTTACTCAAAGATGCAAAGTGATTTACAAATTTGGCAGTTGATCTGGCAAGCCAGCCTGATGGTAAAAGGCGTGATGGCGATACTTTTCGTGGCCTCGATGGCTTCCTGGATGATCATTTTCCGGAAACGGCAAATTCTGTCCAAGTCGGAAAAAGACGCGGATACGTTCGAAGAACGATTCTGGTCCGGGACCGATCTGACCGCCTTGCACGAAGGAATTACCGGCGCGCACCGGGTAACCCGGGGCATGGAGCGGATTTTCGATGCGGGTTTTTCCGAATTCCTGCGCATGAGGCAGCAGGGCAGGATTGGCCCCAACGCGATGGTGGAAGGCGCGCAACGCTCCATGCGTATCGCGCTCACCCGTGAAACCGAGGAACTGGAGAACCACCTGAATTTCCTGGCCACGGTCGGTTCAACCAGCCCGTACGTGGGCCTTTTCGGAACCGTCTGGGGCATCATGACGTCTTTTCACCAGTTGGCGAACGTGAACCAGGCAACCATTGCGATGGTGGCGCCGGGCATTTCCGAAGCGCTGATCGCAACCGCCATGGGCCTGTTCGCGGCCATCCCGGCGGTGATTGCGTACAACCGTTTTTCGAACCAGGTCGAACGACTGGAAGTGCGTTACGACAACTTCAAGGAAGAGTTCTCCAGCATCCTTCAACGGCAGGCGCACCTGCTCAAAGAGGAGTAGACAGCCATGGAGACCGTCAGGGGACGCCGCCGCCCGATGGCAGAAATCAACGTCGTGCCGTATATCGACGTGATGCTGGTTTTGCTGGTCATTTTCATGATTACCGCACCGTTGCTGAACCTGGGCGTGGAAGTGGAGCTGCCCAAGGCCGATGCCGAGCCGATGGACACGCAGGAAAACGATGAGCCGCTGGTCATCACCGTGCTGCAGAACGGAGACCTCTACCTGAACGCCGGTGGTGACCTGGATGGCACCAGCAGCGGCCTGATCGACCCGGAAACCCTGGTGACCACGGTCTCCGCCATTGTCAGCCGGAATCCGGAAATCCAGGTGCTGGTGGGCGGTGACGAGCGCGCCAACTACGGCCAGGTGTACAACGCCATGGTGCTGCTGCAAAAGGCCGGTGTGACCAAGGTGGGCCTGATGAGTGACCCGATGGAGCTGGGCCTGGGGCCGGAGGGAGCGGCGGAGTAGGCCGTGTCTTTCTCGCCGGAATTATTTGCGCGGTTGCGGGTGGTCGCGCTTGCCATCGGCGTGCATGTGCTGATGGCTGCGCTGGTGGTCCTTGGCACCATGAGCTGGGAGCCTTTTCGAAAGCCCCAGCCGGTCGGCCTGACCATCGAGGCGGTCATGGTCGACACCAGCGAAATAAAGAAGCAGCGTGAGGCAGGCGAAAAAGGCCGCGGAACGGGAAGATCGCCGCAAGCAGCGCGCGGAAGAACTGGAGCAGCAGAAAAAACGCGAGCAGGAACTAAAGAAAAAGCAGCGACAAGGAAGCGGCTGAAAAACGCAAGCGTGAACTGGAAGAACAGAAAAAGCGCGATGCCCAGGAAAAGCTGCAAAAGCTCAGGATGGAAAACGAGCGCAAGCTGGAAGAAGAGCGTAACAAGCAGAAACGTGAACTCGAACAGATTACCAAGCAGCGCGAAGAAGCGGAAAAGAAGCGCAAGCTGGAAGCAGAGCGCCTGAAGCAGCTCGAAGCGCGCGCTGAAAAAGAAAAGGCCCAGCAAGCAACAGCGGCTGCAGGCAGAGGCCGCCGCGCAGCGCAAGGCGGACGAAGAAGCCCGGGAGTTCAGGGCAGGCCAGACCGCCACGAAAAGTGATAATTACCAGGCGGCTATCCAGGCGCTGGTAACGCAGAACTGGTTGCGCCCGCCGACCGCCCAGGCCGGTCTCAGGTGTACCTTGAAAATTGTGCAGATTCCGGGCGGGGAAGTGATTTCCGCTGCGATTGCCGGCAAATGTAACGGCGACGAAGCCACGCGCAGGTCCATCCTGGCCGCGGTGGAAAGGGGCGGGGCGTTGCCTTACCGCGGATTCGAGGATGTGTTCCAGAGAGAAATCGATTTCATTTTTATTTATGATGGTGACTAGGGCCTGTTCACACTGTTTGATACACTGCTGCCGGAGGCCATTTTTTTATCTGGCAAGGCGGAAGGAGAGAAGTATAGTGAATCTATATGAGCGACTGACAACGCCGCCAGGAAGAAAAATAGCCCCGGCCCTCCGGGTTGAGCCTGAACACGCCCCACCCTGCGTTACTCGTCACTTATTTGGAGTGACCAAACTGCGCTCCTCGTGCCTTGATTGGGGCGTGTTCAGGCTCAACAGCAGTGTATCAAACAGTGTGAACAGGCCCTAATTACGTGAAAAAACTACTCTTCATAATTATCGCAGCCCTTTTTTTCCAGACGGCCGAAGCCCAGCTGGAAATCGAGATCATCAGCGGCAATGCAAGTGCCCTGCCAATCGCCATCGTGCCTTTCGACTGGCAGAACGCCGGCCCGACGCCTGCCTCCCGGGTGGATGAAATCATTTCCGGCGACCTGTACCGGTCAGGGCTGTTTGACCCGATGGAGGTCAAGGACATGGTCGAACGACCCACGGAAAGCGAAGAATATTCGTTTCGGAACCTGGCGGCTGCTGAAAGTCGACTACATCGTGATCGGCAAGGTACGCCAGCCAGCCGATGGCAACGGATATGAACTGGTCTACCAGTTGTTCGATGTGCACACCCAGGAGATGCTGTTGTCCCGCATCACGACGGTAGGCCCGGGTGACCTGCGTTTTGGCGCGCACCGGGTGGCCGATTCAATCTACGAAGCGCTGACCGGCGTCCCCGGCGCGTTCTCCACCCGGATTGCCTACATTACAGCGACGGGCTTAGGTAGTGACCAGCGCTATGAACTGGTGGTGGCGGACGCCGACGGGTTTGGTCCGCAATCCATCGTCGGCTCCCCGGAACCCCTGCTGTCGCCGGCCTGGTCGCCGGACGGTCGCAAACTTGGCTTACGTCTCGTTTGAAAAGGGTAATTCCGCCATTTACATGCAGGACGTTTCGACCGGGGCGCGTGAACTGATTTCCAGCGGCAAAGGCATTAACGGTGCCCCGTCTTTCTCTCCGGACGGCAGGAAAATGGCCCTGACGCTTTCGCGTACGGGAAACCCCGAAATCTATGTACGGGACATGGCGACGGGTCGCACCGACCAGATTACCCAACACTGGTCGATCGACACTGAACCGGTGTGGTCACCCGATGGCCGGTACATTTATTTCACCTCGGACCGGGGTGGCCGGCCACAGATTTACCGGGTTCCCCCGGGGGGCGGAAACCCTGAGCGAGTAACGCTTGAGGGCGACTATAACGCCCGCGCCAGTGTTTCGCCCGATGGGCGCAGAATAGCTGTAGCGCAAGGCAGAGGAAACGAGTATCGTATAGCAGTCTGGGACCTAGAATCCGAGCGCTTTACGATATTAACACCGGGTAAACTGGACGAATCACCTAGCTACGCACCCAACGGAAGCATGATTCTTTATGCTACCAGGGAAGGTAGCAAGGGTGTGTTGTCCGCAGTATCCGCAGATGGAAACGTCAGGCAAAGGCTAATTCTGAGTGATGGGGATGTTCGGGAACCGGCATGGTCGCCTGTTATCAGGTAATATATAAACAATTTTTAAAGAAGCCGAGAAAATCGGCTCTGGAACTAGTTCCACTGGAGGAAGTAATGAAAACCGCTTGGCGATTAACCATAGCATTAATGATTGTATTAACCCTGGCGGCTTGCAAGACCGCTCCGAAAACCGAACCGGTTAAAGAGACAGCGCCGCCAGCAAAGACGGAAGTAGCTACCCAAGCCGCTCCCGATCCGCATGATTACGCCGATGCACGCAATTTTGACAACCCGGAAAGCCTGCTTTCAAAGCGCGTCGTTTATTTTGATTTTGACAAATCAACCGTGCGCCCGGAATTCCGCGGAATCGTATCGGCACATGCCGCTTACGCCAAGCGCTCATTCCAGTGCCCGTGTCACGCTCGAAGGCCATGCCGACGAACGCGGTACGCGTGAATACAACCTGGGTCTCGGCGAACGCCGCGGCAACGCCGTTGATGCGCCTGATGTCCGCGCAGGGCGCCAGGAGTGACCAGTTGACGGTTGTCAGCTATGGTGAAGAACGTCCGGTCTGCCGTGTGAGCGACGATGAGTGCTGGTCACTGAATCGCCGCGTGGAGATCGTCTACACTGCCAAATGATGATGATGTTGGTAAAAGTAACAAAACGATGGTGGCCAGCTTCGTGCTGGCCACTCTCGTTTCCGTTCCGGCTTCAGGCCCCGTGATGGCGCAGGCAGGAGATTCCGCGGGAATGGCCAACCTGGTGATCCAGGTGCAGGAATTGCAGGACGAAGTCCGCATGCTGCGCGGCCGGCTTGAAGAGCAGGCCACGGAACTGGAAAACCTCAAGCGGCGGCAACGCGACCAGTACCTGGATCTCGACCGTCGTATCTCGGACATGCGCAATGGCCAGCCCGTCGGCACCGGAGCACCGGGTGTCGCTGCCAGTGGACCTGAGGTCACAACCAGCGGCAGTACCGAGCCGGGCCCGGTCGTATCACCTTCCGAAGATGTGCCCGAAGTGCGCGGCCCGATGGAGTCGCAGTCGCAGGTCACGCCGATCGACCAACCCGTGGTGCAAAGCCAGGCAGCGCCGGTATCGGCTGCCGATGAGAAGGCCGCCTACGACCAGGCTTTCCAGGCCCTCAAGGAACTTCGTTACGCCGATGCGGCGGAAGATTTCCAGTCGTTTCTCGACAGTACCCGAACAGTGAATATGCGGACAATGCGCAGTACTGGCTGGGTGAGTCCTATTACGTCACGCGCAATTACGACATCGCGCTGACGGCGTTCCAGACCCTGATCAACCGGTTTCCGGAAAGTCCAAAGTCGCCGGATGCGCTGCTCAAGATCGGTTACACCCATTACGAACTGAAGCAATGGGACCAGGCCCGCGCGGCGCTGACCCAGGTGCAGGAAAATTACCCCAACACGACCTTGTCGCGGCTGGCGGAAAACCGGCTGCGCAGCATGCGCATGGAAGGCCATTACTGAGCCCCTGTAGGAGCGGCCCATGGCCGCGAATCCTTTAAAGCCGTCTCCAATTGTTGCATTGGGAACACGGTTACTCTGGCTATTTCAAAATGAGTGCCAGCATACGCCAGGTATTCTGACCGGTTCATTCCACAAGCTTTTGCTCGCTTGTCAATAACCCGAAGAATTGCCGGCTTCAAGGTAATGTTGATTCGTTTCGCCTGCCCCAATACTCGATCCAGGTCAACGTCTACATAAGCCAGTAAAGCAGTGCCTTCGTTTGGATAGAAATCAGCCATATCCACAATTTCCGACGGTTTTGGTATGGATTCCCCATCTGCCACCATATCCTCAGCATGAGCCAAAATGGCTTCGCAAGCGTTTTCAATGGCCTGCTCTATGGAGTCTCCGGCAGAAAAACAGCCAGGCAAATCCGGAACGGTGACTCCAAAATCCTGATGATTGTCTGTATGCAAAATGACTGGATATCTCATGTTGAATTCTTCAAGGTTTAGTCCCAACCGGCGCTTCTCAAAATTGATCTAAGAGTGCCCGGCCGAAAGTCTTTCTGTGGATGAATTATCGTAACGCGCCTGCCGTCGGGATGTTTGAACACATGATGACTACCCCTGATGCGGCTGAGCACAAATCCCTCTTTCCGAAGTCGCTTTATGATCTGTCGGCTGTTCAATTATACACACTAATACACATGATGCGAAACACACTGGAATCGTAAAAGACTGTAAGCGAGGTTTGCGTAGGCAATTAGCCTCGACAAGCGTAATCGATGTCACCGAAAGGCTTCCCAGCATTTACAATGGGCCGATGTCGATTCGCCAGAGAAAAAAATCAGATCAGAATCCCGCGACAGGCATGCTGAAAATCACCGAGATTTTCCATTCCCTGCAGGGTGAAGCCCTGCAGGCGGGACTGCCCACCGTGTTTATCCGGCTGACCGGATGCCCCTTGCGCTGCACTTACTGCGACAGTGAGTACGCCTTTTACGGCGGCGAATGGATGCACTTCGACGACATCCTGGGCGAGGTCCGGCGCCATGAAACCCCGTACGTCTGCGTCACCGGTGGTGAACCCCTGGCGCAAAAACGCTGTGCTGAACTGCTGACCCTGTTGTGTGATGAAGGTTTCAGGGTCTCGCTGGAAACCAGCGGCGCGGTCGACATCGGCCTGGCGGATCGCCGGGTCAGCCGGGTGATGGATCTGAAAACCCCGGACTCCGGCGAGGAAAGCAAAAACCTCTGGTAAAACCTGGAGGAACTCACGCCCAACGACCAGCTCAAGTTCGTGATCTGCTCGCGCAAGGATTACGAGTGGGCCAGGGCGCAGCTGGGCGAGCGAAAACTGGATACCTGTTGCGAAGTCCTGTTTTCCCCGGCCTGGGGCCGGGTAGAGACCAGGGAACTGGCGGAATGGATACTGGAAGACCGTTTACCGGTCAGGTTCCAGCTTCAGTTGCACAAAATGTTGTGGGGCGACACACCGGGCAAGTGAACGAGGAGAAACGATGGCCCAGCAAAAAAAAGCAGTAGTGCTCGTCTCCGGCGGCCTGGATTCCGTGACCGCGCTGGCCATCGCGCAGGAACAGGGATTTGATTGTTACGCGCTGTCGGTTGACTACGGCCAGCGGCACCGCTCGGAACTGGATGCCGCAAAACGCGTGACCGATGCCGCCGGGGTTCCGTTAAAAGTCCTTCCGCTGGATTTACGCGCCATCGGCGGTTCGGCCCTGACCGACGACATCGATGTGCCCGAAACGGAAAGCAGTGGCATCCCGGTCACCTATGTCCCCGCCCGCAACACGATCATGCTGTCGCTGGCGCTGGCCTACGCCGAGGTGCTGGGCGCCGACGATATCTTTATCGGCGTGAACGCGGTGGATTATTCCGGCTACCCGGACTGCCGGCCCGAGTTTATCGCAGGCGTATCAGCAGATGGCCCGCCTGGCGACCAGGGCCGGCGTCGAGGGCAGGGCAATGACCATCCATACCCCGCTGATCGACCTGACCAAGGCTGAAATCATCCGGAAAGGGATCAGAACTGGGCGTGGACTACGCCATGACGGTCTCCTGTTACCAGGCCGACGGCGAAGGGCGGGCTTGCGGTCGCTGCGATTCCTGCCGGATACGCAGGGAAGGATTTCAGACCGCCGGCGTGCCGGACCCGACAAAATATCGGCAAAATCCTTGAGCCGAAAGGCAAATTCCCCTACAATTCCGCCTCTTCCCGGGGGTCGTTAGCTCAGTTGGTAGAGCACTGGACTTTTAATCCATTGGTCGTAGGTTCGAATCCTACACGACCCACCAATTAAATCAATAACTTACAAAGCTTGTTAACAACAAGTAAATAGGCCTTGCGTTGTGCCCCGTCAGCGATAGTTGGACAGACCGAGGAGTTTGAATAAAAGAGACATTTGACTCATCGTAACTTAGAAGAGGAACGATGATGACAAATTCTTCGGCGAACTGGAGTTCCCGGAAGTTGAAGTCATTGATGAATGGATGGAAGGGTTAATCCGCCTGCTCAATGGCGGTAAAGAATGCGAACCGGTCCTGGACGGCCAGCCAAGGATCACCCGGGGGCCGCGATCAGCAATTGCCCTATGTCGCGGCGGTGCTCGGCAATTTCGATACCGTAGTTAATGTTTTCGATATCGGCGGCAAGTTCATCGTAAATCCGCGCGAGGAAGTGCTCCTCGCGCTGTTGGTCCTAGCGTGATTCGTTCCAGTCGTCGACCTGCAGGCCGATGATCAATCCGGCCACTACTACCAGCACTTCGAGCAGGAACAGACTCCAGTCCCGGCGTTTCACTGCCGCAGTTACCCGTTGAGTTATCATACGACGCCCTCGGTTTCTAGCAAGCAGTGTGACTGCAAACTCCTGCGATCCAAAGGGCGCTGCATGTTTTAGTAAACATGGCCGGTTAGTGGAACTCAATTTTATAAGCGGTTGAAAGTCGATTCGTTCATCCATCGGTCAGGAGCGGGTCTTGACAGTGAACCTTTCAGAGCGAACTCACTAACAGTCAGCCAATGCATCGAATGATCCCCCAATGACTCCTCTGGTTGCGAATACTTGTCGGCACAGTAGTCGAGTTTTATGTCCCTTAACAATTTTAGGAAACGCGGGTTTTAACGCACCGCTGGTGGTTTTGTGACTGCGCCCAGGTAGGGTACGCCCGGCCCGATACAGTGCCATTGGATGGTTGATGGAGTGATAAACCCGATCCTTTTTTACACTTTTGGGCAATGGTTGATACCCAGGTTCTGCTGGACCGCTGGCTTTTTTATTTACTTTTTCTGATAGACATCATGGCGGACGCTTTCAGTTTTGTGTTAGCTGGTTATTGATTCCTTTCGCTTTCTTCGTCTGCCGGAGAATCCCGAATTCCTTGGGAGAGAGCCATGAACCATCTATGCAAACTCGTTTTTTTCACCTTCTTTTTCTTGTTGTCTCTTCAAGCTACCTGTGTTGCCGATGATTTCGATATTGAGGAGTGCAGCGTCGATTCTGTTCAGTTTGAAATGGTCCGAGTGGAAGAAACAGATGGTCATCATTATTTCCTATCTGGGAAATGCAGACCAAACATTCCGTTCACGCTTGGCTCTTACTACTGGATATCCAGCCCCTACAGTGTTTACAGAGAAGTAGTCAAGCACGCTGCGCTGGGCCACAGCTACGTGGCGGCGTATTGCAAAAGAAGCCCGGTTTTATATGAGAAAGCCTGTTTTATGGTTAATAAAATGGATCCAACAAAGACCCTCCACAGCAAGTACGGGCTGTCGATGAGCAGACGTTTACTGACGGATGAACAAATGACAGCGTTGGAGTCCAAAGTGGAACTGGTTTTTCAGCAGAACCTGGCCAACCTGTCTCGAGCTAAATCCATGACAATGCCAAAGTCCGAGGCCCTCACGAATACTCCGAGACGAATACCGGCGACGCCGTCTTATACTGACTGGGCGGTTCGCGGGGTTAATTTCAGTGTGCAGAGCCCGGAGGAAGGGCAAAGTTATCCGGTAGCGCCTCCGCTAAAGGTGACTCTGCCGGAACGCGTCGATTTCCAATACCTTGTAAACAAATGCCAGGTCCCCGCAAACGGTACACAGTGCAAGCAATTCGAACACACTGTTTCCGGCTCTCTTTTGCGGTGCAACGAACAAGAAACCAGTTGCCGCTTCGAGGGGGGATTCGATATCCCGTGGACCGCCAACAGGCACTACATACTGTTTGTCCGGCCACTTCCACTCCGCTACGACCCCATCATCATCGAATTTGATTTCGCCAGTAATGCCGAGACGACAGATGTCAGGAAAAAATTCCGCGTAAAGCAGTAAACGCCCAATGATTTACGTAATCCTTATTATTCGGGGAATGTGATGAAAAAACTCTTCAGATTTACAGCCTCAGTTTTCGCCATTTTCATGTTTTCAGGCGAAACACCCGCTTCGGATGAGCAGTTCGCTTTTTCCGATTGTGTCATTACGGCCATTCAGCCGGAATTCAACCCACTCGATAGTTATTACAAAATGGGCGGGCTTTGTAATGATGTATATCCATTTACACTTACTGTCTATTGGAGTCATGCGTATCGGGACGTTACCGAGAGGTTTGAAAGTGATCGATATGGTAACGGTCGCCTATACGCAGTCTGCCTTAAGGATCCAGTAATTTTTGACGATTACTGTACCGGAGCCTCCGGAACAGGCTTACAAATCGCCCACAAGAGGCTTGTTTCCAGGGATCAGCTCACACAGGAACAAAAAGCAGTGTTAAGGCAACAATACGAAAACGTGTTGCCATCACCGATAATTGAAAACCCCGTCGCTCGGGAATTCTACGGTAGGCAGTACCGGGTAGGGGATAATCAATACCGGATTCCACTGCGGATTAGCATTCCCGAAGGGGGTCGCCTGGCATTTGAATTACTGGCGTTGGTCAGCGATGACTCAGGCCAACAAAGCATGCAGGAAGTTTTTAGCAAAAAACTCGTCTTTTTGTCTCCATTTACAACAGAACCTTATGAGTCGGAAATACTGTTGCCGCCGGGGGTATACGCACTGCACGCTACCAATAGATCTCTTTTCATGCATAGCCTGGAGAGCGTTGCGAGCTTTACTGTGGGTGACAAGGAGAAAATGAAGGAGAGCCTTTCGGCGAAGGCTCTTAGAAAACAGATTGAAATACCAGGCGAATTGGTGTCAACAACTGTGAACCCCGGCAAACCAACGATCGCTCCCGCGTCAGGCACCCCGCAAATTGCCCAGGCAGCAATGCGCCCTGCCTACAGTAATTTTACGGTGATCAGCCCCAAGTCAGGCGTCCGTTATACAACAGCACCAGTGTTGAAAGTGTTCCTGCCGGAGAGAGACGATGTTCTTTATGCCTTGATCCATTGCGCCGGCCCCGACCAGCGCCAGCCCTGCGACCACAATGAAGGCGGTATAGCTGCTGCTGACCTGAGCTGTGCCCAGGATAATGTGCAATGCTCAGCCGAAGTACCCTTCGGCTTTGAGATGCCACTCGATAAGGCCTATTCGCTCTATATCAGGCCAGACTCAAGCACAGATCTGGTTGAGGTCAACTTCGAGATTGGTGCGATGGCAGAGCAACTTACGCCACAACCGATGGAAAAATCGCCCACTGTTTCGAGGCGTGAAATATCGAGGGCCAGGGTTGCCAACGGTGTTGTCGTGGCAAGCATTCAACAGCCCGCCGATTCGCTGCAGGCCGGACAGCCGGTTGACCTGAAGGTATGGTTGAAAAACATGGGCGCGGTGAAGAGCGCTGCCGGACTGAAATTTTCCGTTGTGTGCGAAGTCATGGCAGGCGGAGGCGAATGCCCGTTCAAGGCTTCCGCCTACACCGTTGATGCCCAGATCGATCCTGGCGCCAGATTCGCCGTAAAGCTGACGGGGTCGATCGCTACAGCCGGAACTTATGCGGTCACCGTGGCAGCGCCGCTGCCTGAAAAGGGAGAGCCGTTTACCGGGAACAGCCTGACCAAGACTATTGAGGTCATCCCAGGCGCGCCGACCATCGAACGGTCAGCAGTAAAACGAGAACCCATGCAGAACAACCGGCCATAACAGGTGGATTCCAATGGTGAATCATCTGACAATCACGATATACATTGCATTAACTGCATCAAGCAGCCTATTCCTGAACACAGCAGCCGCTGTGGAGCCTGAGCGCCAAACCACCAAACCGGCTTCCTCGGAAATACAGCCGCAGAGTCCCTTACAAGACCAGCGGGCCAAGCGGTCTCTACTGGATAAGAGCGAGATTGCTCTTCAAAGAATTGAACCCAACTTTGTCTGCAACATGTTTTGCTATGGCCCATGGTTGGCTTATGAAATTACCCAGGACATTTCTTGCCGAATTGAGGTCGGCACTACAAACATTGATGCCAAAAATGTCAGGGTTAACCTCAAGTTATCATACTGGGGAGAAGGTACGAATACATTTTACCCAGCAACCAATATCCCCCCTGACACCTATGATTTGCCAAGGGTTTCGCGCTACGGCCCAAGCAATATCAGCTGGGAAAAGACACTTCCCCCATCTACCGTTTCAGAGACCGGATGCTACATGGTTGAGGATGTCAATTACCCGTTGGTAAATTGTAAGTGGAAAATTTCGACTACTGTTTTTTCAATACCGGACCAGACCGAAGCTGTTGATAGCCCACCAATTTTGGGTGTCCCCGGCCAAATGCACTCATCAGATGCGCAACCAGAGGGCGCTCATTGCGAGGAAGTCATAACCTGGTCAGTACGGGAGGAGCCCCCGGAAACCGACTAGCGCCAGCTCTATTATTCCTGCTCCTCCTTCTGCAACGCCGGCCGTCTTTCGATGGTCGGCTGGACGAGGTGCCGGCGGTTGCCCTTGGTCAGGGCATTTCGCGCGATTGTGGTCTGGTCGCCTGAAAGGTGATGTTTTCCCAATGCATAACAGTGTTTGAAGTAGCTCATAATGTTCAGCCTGTCAGGCCTTAAAGTGTAGACGGTCTGATAGTCACCGGAAAACAATACCGGTACCTGGACGATGGGATAGGATGCCTTGCAATTGGCTCCTTCACCATGAGCTGATACGAAGATGGCTCCTCTTGCATCAGGTGGTGTGTCTTTAATATCGACATTCATTTCTGAATATCGCTCCTGGTTGTCGCCATCAAATACCATTAAGGCGTTTTGAGTGGAATGACCTTGTTCCTCGACCCAATTCCTGATTTCCTGTGCAGCCTCCTCCACGCTTTCCACGTCGCCCGCGAAAGGATGAGGCAAGTGCATGTAATGTCCGATCTCATGCGCCAGCAAGTTCATTTCGGCATACATTCTAGGCATGGCAACGAACGATTTGGTCGAACTGGAAAAACCTCCAGTGCCTGGCGTATGTTTCCATACATTTTTTTCTTCATCGAACCGGAAGCCGTTTACATAGCGAAAAAAAACAACCAGTTTGCCCTTGTATTGATTTCCGACCCGCATGCGTTCTTCGTCATACATACTGCCATCAGTTCGTGTAGGTGACCACTCCGGGTCCCTGAAGTTCTCCCAGTAATCATCCAGAAAACAATCGTAGTTCAGAAGCGAGCTGTCGCGGTGTTCGAAATCTTTTTCCGGGTCAAAAACGAACTCAATCCCGGAACTCCACCAGACCCGATTGGCTTGGTCCACGTAGTTCCTGATCTCGTTGGGTGAAATCGTGGCCGCATGGGTTCCATTATCATTGGCGGTACGTATCGCATGTATGAGGATCTTTTAAACAGGGCTTTCACGCTTGAGTGCCTTGAGGGCTCGCCAATCCACCTTTGGAATCTCTGGCCGGTCTACTTTCATCCCCAGTGTTTGAAGTTCATCCGGATTCAGTAAATACGGCAACGAACTATAGTCGTCACCGTCCCGAAATCCACGCGGCACCAAAGTGCCTGTCATGCTTACCGACCGCAGCTTTCTGATTTTCAGGGACTGCATGGCAGCCTCTGCCGTCATCCTTTCGGCTGCCGCTGCACGAGACTGGTCCTGTTCCTGCAGCTTCAGCGTGGCCTCTTCCTGAACGTCCAGGGCCCACGAACTTATTGGGTCTCCCATGAGGCAAGCAAAGACAGTGAGCGCCAGGCTCAATATTCGTAACGTAGTATTCATAACAACCTCCTCTTTACACGCCTACACTTGCTCATTCATGTTTGCCATGATGTGAATCAGCAGACCATAAAAAATTATCCAGTAATATGGTTATATGGATTGCTGGCAAGGCCGGGGATTACTGCGATGAAACCGCGGATTCTATTGTTGCTTGTTGCCGCCGCTCTGATTTCCACGGGACCGGCATGGGCCAAGGTGGAAAATCAGCAAAAACCCGGGATGATTCAACCCAAACAACCCATTTCAAGCCAGAAGATGGAATTGCCGGATCCGGGAATTCCAGAGAGCCCTGAGATTTTTGAGTGCAAAAAGTGTGTGGACTGCGCCGATTGCAGTGAGGGCGCTCCCTGTATTAACTGTACCGGGTGCACTGAATGTAAAGATGCAGCTGATTTTTATGGAAATCCGCCAGGTATCGGGGATGATTCTGATGACAGTCTTGATGGTTCTGGCTATCCGGATCAGAACCCTGGAGAGATCTCAATACCTGCACCTGTGCCAGATCCAGACCCGGACAAGGTGCCTCCTTTTTAAGGCATTTATCGATGCGACAGAAGAGAATTGCCATTACCAGTGGATTGCTGTTCGCTGTCGTGACGATGTTCCTGTCTCAGGCTTCAGGTCAAACAGTAACGCCTTCCCCTGAGCTTGCCAAAAAGCCGGTCGAAAAATCCAGTGACCTGATACAGGCCAAAGCAATGCGGTTAACAGAGGCAGAGGTCACTGCGATGCGATTGAAGCAGGCGCAGCAAAACGAGAAATTTGCAGCAGCCGCCGCTGAAGCAAATCGCCAAATCAGGCGGCGCAAAGCTTCCTTCGAGAAGGAACAAAACGAGTTATTGCTGCATGAGTCAGACAGCGCGGGGATTGAGATCGGAAAGCTACGCAGCATGCATGCCGCAAGCCCGGCTGAGGCCCAGCCCAAAATCAATTCAGCTGCCATCAGAGAAAAAGGATTATCTGAGGTCACGCCTCATATAACGGGCCACATTGGCGCATTGCAAAGTGGCAATGGAATCCTGATATTCGGAGAAAATTTTGGGCCTTGTTGCGGTACCGTTGAGCTCACCGCGATGGGGTATGACATGGCACTGGAAGTTGAAGAGTGGCATGACAACGTTATCAGTGGCTTCGTACCGGCCAGGGCGAGCGTGGCTTGCCTGACCGGTGAAGTCCAGGTCAGTAACCGGAAAGGAAAGGCAAGTAACACGCTTCTTCTCCCGGTACCTCTGCTCTACAAATCCTTGTCGTGGGAAGACGTCAAGATTGTTCATTGCTCAGACGACAGCAACAACTACCGTTGTAACGAAAAACAGGAAATCGGACAGTGCTGGTGGCTATTTGGAGGGATTGATCAGGCGTCAAATACTGGCGGGAGCGCTATTTACGGCAGTCATGGGAACTGCGCGGGCGCGGTAGGCGATGACTCAGGCACCGACGTCTTTGAAATAGATTTAAAGAGCGGCTGGGTGCTGGACAATGCACGTTTTATCTCGACGATATCCGAACAGGGCGAAGCCTGGACCCGTCCTCGGACAGGCCAATTACCCTCAGGGTATCTTGAGAGCGCTTCGTTCTGGCGTCCAGAAATTGAATGGCTCGCGACCCCCGGGGACAGCCTTCAGTACGGACTATTTATTGGCATTCGTGGACCCGAATGCTCTTCCCACAAATGATTCATTGCTGAATCATTGACAATTTTCCCAAAGGGAGATGTCAAATGAGAAATTTCACGATCCACCGAGGAGTGTGTTTTTCAATCATCAGCCTGTTAGCGTGTTTAATCACACAAGAGGCTTCGCCTTCTGACGATTCATTTGCCTTGACCTTCAATCAGGCACAGAAAAGTCAGTTTGAAGCAATCAGTAATGGGCAATTGCTGAGCCAGGTCACCGTTCCTCCGAAAGTACACCGGACGGCAGAGACAGCGCATACCACACCCGAGATCATCGTTTCGGGTAGCAACCCCAAGAGTATCAACTTGACTCCGGGTAGTGATGCCAGCATTCAATTAAAGGGTAAAAATCTCAATATGGACGGGGTCATAGCCCAGGTATTCGAAGGAGATTCCACAACCCCATATCTTCGTGCCCGTCTCCAGCCGGATGATTCCGGACTTGCCGGCACACTGACTGTCGGGGCTTCGTCAAAAGCCCAGGCGGGTGATTACACGGTATGCCTGGTTCTCGATGCAGTGAAATTCGAGGTTCCTGTTGCAATCAAAGTTATGGGGGGCCCTGGGCTGCAACGGAGTGCGGTTACCGCAGCGGGGTCAACGAGCGCGAAGGCCGTAGAGCCCCGGCAGGCGGTAGCGAGAACCAAGGCCACCGTGACAGATATGGACAGGATTCCAGTTAAACGGGAACAGGCTCCTGGTCTTTATCTCCAGATCCAGAAGTTCAGCGGGGAAATGACGCAGTGGGTCGATGAATGGGCCATTCAGGCGCCGACCGACGAACTGACTTTTCGCTTTCGTGCAACGATTGACGATATCCGTTGGGTTGAATGGGAAGCTTCATACCAACCATTCCCGCCTCCGAATGGACGCCAGAGCGACATAAAGATTGTCAGAACCGGTAACCTGGGGGTTCCGCCGGACGGCGAGGGGTGGCAGATTTTTACCATTAATTTCAAACATATCGTACCTCTTCCCCCTCCGGAAGATGAGATGAAGATCTATCTGCGTCTTCGTGGCAGGAAGTACCCCTCGGCTGGTGATCCGTCCAATTATGTCGGGATTCCTTCCTCACCCGTAATAATCAACTATGTTCCGCCCGGAGACCCAACGAGATTCACAACGCGCGGTCTCTACCCCGAACTATGGACTCCGATGCCCATCCAGGTCCATGCGGGGCCGCTTCACATTGTCCGAGCCGATGAAGAAGGCGATGAAGAGCCTTACCTCATCATCGTCTTCATTTATGCGGATGGCACCACGATCAATCTGCTGGAAATGGGAAATTCCAGTGTTCGAGTGATGGCGACCCGGAAAACACACGGAAATGTCTGGAACGACGGAGACCTGGGGTCGGGCGATAGCCCGTTTCTGCTTGAGGATTTCCCGGCAACGACTATTCTGCCCATTGGCCTAAATGTACTCGAGTTACTGGAATCCATGGACGCAACATGGAGCAGCGCACCCAACCATCTGACCATGATGGACAATGCCTTCGTTTTTGTATTGGCTGCTGCCATTGAAGAGGACGAGACGACAACCGCTGACGCGGATGCGATCAGAAGCACGCTCGTCAATGCGATCGAAAAAGAGGTAAATTCAGCCATCAGGAATATTGACCTTGGGGTAAACCTCGATCCCGATGCAATTCAGGGTCAGTTCAATACCCAGATGAATGTGGTTGTTGAGAATGTGATGGACGCGGTAGATCAAAAGACAGATGAGATTATTGAAGGAATAGCACTCACTTTGCCATTTTCCCTCGCCCAGGCCGTCGATCCGGATGACTTTATTGGATACAGCCTTGGGAAAGTGAGCTATCGGCAAATACTCGACGCTGGACCGGCAGGGGTCCCCTTCAGTATGGAATTTGAAACCGATTGTGAAATGAAGCCGTTATGTGATCCGGGTGCGCACTATTTCCTCGACGTTCGCATTACGAAACAACCGTAGGCAACTCAACTGGTCGGGCAGGATTTCCCAATAGGTCCCGCCCGGCGAGTTACGGTTGGCCAGGCCGTCACGCGAAGGAGGGCACAACGATGAATGGCAAACCGCTATGGAGTGGGCTGATCGCACTGACTGTGATTGCGCTTGGCCTCGGTACTTGCCGCGAGATGGCCGGGGCAGCGCTGCCAACAACTCGGATGCCGAAGCTCAAGCCGACCTTCCATCAAGTCGCCTTCCGCGGGAAGATCGTCTTCGACAGAGAGCGTCGTGTCCCGTTCTCGGACGAGATCCCATTGCCGGTCCCCGAGACCGATATCAGCGTGCTGGATGTCCGTGCCGACGGCCCAAGAACAAGGGTCATCTACACTGAACTGGGCGACCGTTGCGGTGGGGCACGCTGGTCGCCGGACGGCACTCGCATCGCCTTCTACGGTACGGGAAATGAGGCCCACAACCCCAGCGCCGCTCTTCAAAAAAGACGCGCTCTCGCTAGACGAACAGACACGGATTCGACCGGTGCTCGCAGGAGATTGGCTCGACCGCATGAGGCCTCCGGTGCCGAGAGTCTGAACCTGGAACATGCCATCCCCCACTTGGTTGAGCGCGAGCCCGGAGACCTCAACATCGATATCTGGACCATGAGTGCGGACGGATCGGATGTGCGGCAGCTCACGGATTCAGATGTCGACGACTTCTCGCCCTCTTGGTCGCCCGATGGCGAGCGGATCGTGTGGGTCCACGGGGGCAGCCTGTGGATCATGAGCTCCGATGGGGTTGATGCACAGCCGCTTCTCGAGAGGGACGCTCAGACACTCCACACCTCACCGGACTGGTCGCCCGATGGCGAGCAGATCCTGTTCACCACGCGCAGCGGCGATGACACTGACATGTACCTGATCAAGCCCGACGGGCGGGGCCTGACGCAGGTGGATGTACCAAGCGGACACAGTCCTTTGAGCCCGAGGTGGTCGCCGAACGGTGCCAGGATCACTTACTTCCTCTACGACCGCACCGTAAGGATCTTTCCGGTGAATAGGCGCTACTACTCAGTGCATACCATGGATGCGGACGGAACGAACGGCATCAGCATCGCCGAGCCCGGAGATCTCTATCTGACAGCTCCGCCTTCTTCGTTTGGGCCATCAGACTGGATGCCGGACGGCAGCACGGTCGCCCTCATACAGGACTACAGTGAACGCGCCATGCTGCGTGCCGTCAGGCCCTACGGACCCGAGCCGACAGAGTGGTTCATCGTCCCCGACGGGATCGCGGAGTGGTACGAGGTCGACGGCATCGATGTGTATGTTCCGCAGTGACTAGACCGGTTCTGCGTCGCCCCTAACTGCCAATGCAACTCATAGTCATAGGCAGGATTTAAAACTTCTATACATGGCAAGCCTCCTCGAAGAATCAGCCATTCTTGATTAGTTTGAAAGTGGTCTTGGCCGCTATTGGATCGAGAGGTTATTTGCTTCTTGTGAGCAGATTGTTGTTAATAATTTGGCGAAGAAATATCAGCAGACACCGCTATTTTCAGTATAGGAGATTAGTTACAAAATCGCGATTTACTGCATTCGTCTGAATTTGTCCCAAGTTCCGAGTTGGGTCGATCGGTTGAAATACGCGGCAAGCCAACCGCGATTCGTTGCGACAATGGTCCCGAGTTCTGTGTCCAAGCCGCTATAGACTGGGGCAAAGGACACGGCATAGATATCCGATACATCCAACTTGGCGGGCCGAACCAGAACGCGTTCATTGAACGGTTCAACAAAAGCTATCGAGATGAAGTACTCAATGCCCACCTGTTCTCGACCCTGGAACAAGTGCGCGAAATCAGCGTGGAATGGAAAACGACCTACAACGAATACCGCCCTCATGATGCACTGTGGCTTATGCCGCCAGCGATGTACATGAGGAAATTAAAGCGGAAAACTCTAGTTTAGAACTGTGCGCTTG
Source organism: uncultured Gammaproteobacteria bacterium (assembly GCA_963766195.1). Classification (GTDB taxonomy): domain Bacteria; phylum Pseudomonadota; class Gammaproteobacteria; order Xanthomonadales; family SZUA-36; genus JAHEFT01. The sequence continues at coordinate 10,151 of CAVXYY010000010.1, read as the reverse complement.
ACGGGGAATCCTACGGGCAGACCAGCACATCAGTCGCCGTGTCTTTTTGTTGGATGCCCGCTACTCAATTGGAATCCGGTGCTGAACCACATGCGCCCCGGCTTGCCTTGCTGTACCTGACCACCTTAACGGTCTTCAATGTGCGTGAGTTTTGCGTGGATCAGTAGTTCACGGTTATGCACTGTACTGCAATCAAGGGCATCGGGCGCCCCGGTAACATACTGTTTAATATAAATAAAAGTCTAATATTCAACGACTTTTAATCCATTGGTCGTAGGTTCGAATCCTACACGACCCACCATTTTCCCCAAGGTGTATTCCGGTCACATGGTTTACACCTTGTTCCGGACACACGGTTAACACTTTGCCCGGTGTGAACGGATTGGGACCGGGTTCTACCCGGTCCCTTTCATTATCAAAGAACCCCAAGTCATAGTCCATGAAACTGACCAACCAGATTTGGTCTTCGACTTCACGGAGCCCGACCACCTGGCCGGCAAACACGGTACTGAAGTTGATTTTACGCTTACGAGGCGGTAGGGGCATGTTTGAACTTCCGTTCGAACAGGCACGCAATGTTGTCAGTTTCAGGAAACAGGAAGTACTGGCAAACTGACCAGCATCAACCAGGAATCAACCCCGAAAATGTATCCGGCCCCATAAATTTCAAATGGGCTAAGCCAAACCTGAAAAGGGCTCTCTGTCACTTTGGCAAAACAGTGGGCAAAAAGTCTATACTCGACTTCATGGATGGCCCCTCCCACTTTTGGTCAACAGCCGCCAGCCCGGGATGCCGAGGGCGGCAAGTGACTTTATTGACTTCCCGGTGAGTTTGTCGCAATGAACGAATCGCAGCCGGACACTGCGGGCAGATCCCACGTCGCCTCCGCACACCGCCACTACCAGGTGGGCGATCTCCAGGTCGACCTCGTTGCCCGAAAAGTCAGGCGCAACGGTGCGACCCTGCCGGTCAAGGGGCTCAGTTTCGAGATGTTGGCCTGCCTGGTCCGTTTGCATCCGGAGCTGGCTTCGAACCGTGAAATCAACAGCGCTGTCTGGGGAGACAACTTCGTGGGCGGATCGACTTTGACGCAACGGGTGAAGTTGCTGCGCGAAGCACTCTCCGGGTCCGAACGCTACGAGGATTACATAGAAACCGTCAAGAGTCGCGGTTACCGACTGAGAGTGCCCGTGGAGCCAGTCCGGGAAGAACTGCAGTCAGAAGCTCATTGGCTGAGCCGAAAATCACTGCTGGCCTTGCTGGCCCTGGGCCTCGTTGCGGCAGGAACCTGGGTGCTGTGGCCTGACGTAAAACCGGAACAGGCTGGCCGCGGGACCCACGGTACACTTTTCGTTCTGCCGATCCGGAATAGCACCGGTGATGTCGAGTGGGCGGAAGGCGTACGACAGGAAATACTGGAGCGGCTGGGAACCATTGACACATTGTCGGTGACGCCAGTTCAAGAAATTCCGGCCGCGGCCGGCGAGGCGCTGGCTCTGGAGCCAGAACTGATCGAAACCGACGAAGGCTACGAGTTGCGAGGGACACTCCGTGATCTGCGTTCGGGGAAAGTTCTGGCGGAGCAACGCACGCCGGGGGCCGGGCCGGGCCAGAGCGTGCGGCGGGCAACGCAATCCTTCGCCGCCGGCGTAGCGAAGGAGGTTCCCGGCGGGACTTCGACAGTCGACGGGGAAGGCATGGACGCGATCGACCCTCAAGCTTATGAACTCTATTTGCGGGCCCGCTACCACAGCGCGCAGTACGCGCGATCGGACCTGCGCCGCGGCATCCAGTTGTTGGACCGGGCGCTGGAAATCGAGCCCGGATTCGCTCGCGGCCTCGAGTTGCGCTCACTCATCTATACGCTCGGTGGCACGCCGAGCTACGGATGGATGCCGCCGGATGAAGCCTTCTACCATGCGCGCAAGGATGCCTTGCAGGCGCTTGCTCTCGACCCTCGAATGACGCTGGCCAATGTCACGCTGGGTAATATTTTTTTGTGGCACGACTGGAACCCCGTGGCAGCGCGAATGGCCTACCAGCAGGCGCTCGATCTGGACCCGGATGCATTGAGCGTCTGGCTTTCGATCGCATTGATGCACACCGTGTTGGCTGAATACGAAGAGAGCCTGGCCGCGATTGATCGAGCGATCGAACTGGCGCCGATGCGGGCCGGCGTGTATGCCAACGCCGGGTGGCGATTGATAGGCGCCCGCCGTTACGAGGACGCACTCGAGGCAGCGCGTCGTGCCGAGCAACTCGATCCGACGATGAGTGACGCCGGGGAAATCCGGGTCTGGGCGCTGGTCTACCTGGGCCGGGCGGAGCAGGCATTGGCAGAGTCCGACGAGTCGCTCTCTGAGGCCCTGCGCGGCTACCTGCTCGCAGTCGTCGGGAAGGAAGCTGAGGCGAGGCGTTATTTGCACAAATTGCTCGAGGCCCAGGCCGGGACTTATATTGCGCCTTCAGACATCGCCCTGATCTTGATCGGACTGGGGGATTACGAAGAAGCTCTGAACTGGTTGGAGAAAGTGGTGGAACAGCGGTCACGCGAGGCGCTTTTCTTCAGGTCCAGCGCGGTCTACGATTCTCTTCGCGATCATCCCCGGTTTATCGACCTGATGCACCGGGTTGGCATCTGGGACGACTTTTCACCCCGGTCAACTCCCTGATTTTCAATAACTTCACGTTGCTTCACGATGCTTCACGGAGATTTACGCCGCTTTGGGGGACAACGTAACCCGGGCCTGTCAATGTAGGCTTCCGACCCGCTTTCACCGGAAGCAAAATTGAACCACCCGAGAATGCCTGACCCATCATGAAACTCCTGCGGCTCATCGTCCTGATCCCGTTGACGTGTTTGTGCCTGATTTCAGATCTGCCGGCGGACGTTTTCAGCTGGCCGGAAACCGGCCCCGAGAATGTCGATATCGATCCGCAGATGATCACCGAATTGGTGACATCGATTAATCGCGGTTCGTACGGCCGGCTGAAAAGCCTGCTGATCCTGCGACATGGCCGGCTGGTACACGAGCAATATTTCAATGGATACGACGGCGACGATTTGATGCCCTTGTATTCGGTGACCAAAAGTTGGGGTTCTGCGTTGGTCGGTATTGCGGTGGGTCGGGGTGACCTGCCCGCCGTCACGACGCCGATTGACCAGATATTCACGGACTACCAGGCGATCTTTTCTTCCGCTCCCGCCAAGCGACAGATCCAGTTTCGCGATTTATTGACCATGCGCCACGGACTGGCATGGGATGAATGGTCTACCTCGTTTACGGATCCTTTCAATCCGGTCAATGCCATGACGCGATCCAGCGATTGGTGGCAATACGTCCTGTCGCGTCCCATGACGGCGCCCCGCGACAGTGTTTTTCGATACAGCACAGGTGTGGCCAACCTGATGGGCGGCGCTATCTGGAGCCTCACTGGAAAGAGCGCCCTGGAGTATTCCCAGGAATTCCTGTTTGATCCATTGGAGATCAGTGATTACTACCTGGAAGTTGACTTGGCCGATCTTCCCAGGGGAACCGGCATCCGCAATTTTCAACCAGGGTTGACGCCAACCGGGCACGGTTTGTGGCTGAAGCCGCGCGATCTGGCCAAAATAGGGCAGTTGTACCTGGATCTGCGGCGCCTGGCAAGCCAGGCGTGTCATGGCCAGCGAATGGATTCAGGAGAGTTGGGGTGACTACAGTAATTTCGCCACCGATCCGCAGATTTTCTCCGCGATATCGTCTTACGGTTATGATTGGTGGAGCTATCGATTCCCGCGCCCTGCGGGAGAGTTCGTCGTACATGCGGCAGAGGGCTATGCCGGCCAGTATATTTTCGTGATCCCTCAGCTCGACCTGGTGGTCGTCTCGACTGCGGATAACGGTCAGTACGATGGGCAGGATATGCGTTTTGCGATCCGGGATATCGTTCTGGACGGCGTGGATGCCGACTTTGATCCTGTTTCCGACGGTGGAATGACGGGTTCCTGGTTCAATCCCGAGTTGAAAGCACCAGGGGTTCATGCTGGAGGCGATTCCGAGTACCGGGCAGATTGTCATCTACTGGATGGCCTTCGAACCGGAAACCAGCAAACAGCAATGGCTGATCGCGGTTGGGCAGCTGCATGGCCGGCGAGCAGTGCTTGAGTTTATCCGGCCGGAAGGCGGGACCTTCGTTGGCAACCAACCGGCCAACATGAACCATTGGGGCGATGCCGAGCTGATTTTTCAGAGTTGCACCCACGCCACGCTGGAGTTTTTCTCCGAGGTCGCAGGAGTGGAGGGCCTGATCGACTGCTGCGACTCACGCCGGTTACCACTTGCGAGGACTGAATCCAAATTTCCATCCCAACCAGAGGAGTGGCTCAATATGCGGATTAAAGGGTTCCTGTTTTTGACACTGGCGCTGTGGGCTGCAGACACGGTCGGCCAGGATTTCGATATTTACGTCAGCGACGCCGGCAACTTCAACAACCCGCCGTGGCAGATCCTCAAGTTCGACCAAAACGGCGAGCATCCGGAAGTTTTCATCCAGCAGAATCTCGCCTGGCCGCAGGACATTCTGTTTTCTCGAAGCCAGCAATACAGTGCTGGTATCCAATTTGAATACCAACCGAATCAGTCGCTACGACGGGGAGACCGGCGCGTTCATCGACGAATTTGCGACCGGTATTGGAGGGCCCACCCGGATGAAAATCGGCCCCGGCCAATTGCTGTATGTCTTGCAGGCATTTGGCAACCAGAAGGTCAGGCGCTACACGCTCGATGGTGATTTTGTCGGACGACTTTACCTCGGTTGGCGTTTCCAACAGCATTGGAATGGACTGGGACAGCGCCGGTAATATGTATGTCTCGTCCTACACCTTGCGCCAGGTCAGAAAGTTTGACGCCAGCGGCGCGGATGCCGGCCTGTTCATCAACACCAACCTGGTGGGGCCGACCAATATCTGGTTCGATTCAAACGGTGACCTGCTGGTACTGGATTTTGATGGCGGCGCGGTCAAGCGCTTCGATTCCAGTGGCGTGTACCAGGGAATTTTCATTCAGGGTCTTGGGCAAACAGAAGGGTACGCTTATCTGCCGAACGGTAATCTGTTGATTGGCAATGGCGCGACCAGCGCCGTGAAGATGTACGACCCCAACGGCATGTTCATCAGAGACCTGGTTCCGAGCAGAGCAGGTAATCTGAAAACGCCCAATGCGGTCGTCATACGCACAAGGGACCCCGGATTTTACGATCAACGCCGGACTCAATGACGCCTGGTACAACCCTGCCACTGATGGGCAGGGCTTCTTCATCAATGTGTTTCCGGATATTGGAAAGGTCTTTTTGGCCTGGTTTACCTACGACACCGAGCGTCCTCCCGCGGATGTCCAGGCCACTTTGGGTGACCCCGGCCACCGTTGGTTGACTGCCTTTGGTGATTATTCAGGCAACACCGCGGTGCTGGATATTGACCTGACCCAGGGTGGGGTTTTCGACACGGCCGAACCTGCTCCAACGCGCACCCCGGGCGGCACCATTGTCCTGGAATTCAGCAACTGCCGGGAAGGAACCATAAGCTACGACATCACATCGGCCGACCGGCAAGGCGCTGTACCCATCCAGCCAGTCGCACTGGACAACGTTGCATTGTGTGAATCCCTGGTCTCATCGAAACGGTAGCCGGAAAAGCAGGAGGGCCGGGCATCAGGGCGGCTCTGCTGCCATATCTACTTGGATTGGAATCTTGAAATAGTATCCGGCCCCTTTCATTCCCTTGCCCGAAAGTTGTCCGTGTTGTCGCTAAAACGCAGCGAGTTCGCGCTTAATAGCGTCCAACCAGGGTTTTTGGCTTTTTCGAAAATGCGCGGGAGCCAACTTTGAATTTTTCATGACGGATTCCATTTCCCGGATTGCTTCCTGCTGCTTTCCAGCTGCTTTGAGGCAGAGCGCCAACCGGTACTGCGCTTCGATGCCGGGGAAATGTTTTGCAACGGAGCTGTATTCTGCCAGGGCTTTATCGATCTGGCCGTCCGCCTCAAGAGCCCGGGCATACAGCAGGTCGCCATCGGTATTGCGAAAATTCGGGTTGTGCTCTCGCAGCGTTTCCAGTGACTTTGCGGCTTCACCGGGCCTGTTTTGAGTGAACTGAATGCGCGCCCTGGTCAACAACAAGGTGGGTTCATTGGAAAATATGCCCTTGAGTGCCCGATTGATAATATCTTCGGCATCCTGCGGCTTGCCTGCATCCAGAAGAGCCTCGGCATATCGACGGGCGTTGTCGGTGTTTTGGGACTGCTCCCAGGCCGCCTGGTGCAGCCTGACTTCCGCGCCAGGGTCAAAGGCGATTTTCATCTTTCTTGCAGCGCGCTGACCGGAGATACTGTTTGAGAAGTCAGGTAATATTTCGATCACGAGGTAAGCTATCCCACCGATCAGCGGCATAAAAATCAGGATGAAGATCCAATAACGGCTGCGTCCCGTTTTCAGAACATGGATGATAAGGGCCAACTGGATGGCCCATACGATGATTGAGCTTAGGCGCACGAGTTTGCGGTTTCGATCATTGAGGTTACAAAGATGATGGTGATACCTGGATAAGAGTCAAGTACACAGGCAAAGGTTCAATCAACCCACTTGCTGATCAGCAGGCCTCGACACCTTTCCGGCAATCCGGTCCGAGTGCGCGCAAAAAGAAGCAAAAATTGATCCCGTAATGTTCAGCCAGACACTGAAAATGGCGCCCGGGAGTGCGCTGATGGGCGTAAAAAACTTGAGCGCCAACGCAGTGGCCAAGCCGGAGTTCTGCATTCCGACCTCGATAGCAATGGTTCGGCATATCACACTGTTGAAACCCATCATTCGCGCAAACAGGAAACCCAGCGTGAGACCCAGCACGTTGTGTGTCAGTGTGGCCAGCACCACCGTCACGGCAACTTCACGAAGGTTCTCTGAATTCAAGGCGACGACAATCGCGATGATGATCAGGATGGCGACCATCGAAACAGGTGCCAGGGCTGGTTTCAATCGATCCACAAGTTGTCCTGCCAGCCGGTTGATCACAACGCCCAACACCACGGGCAACAAGATGATGCGGAACAGGCTGAGCAACATGTCGACCGCTGGGACCTCCACGCGGGAGCCCACCAGAACGCTCAAAAGCAGCGGGGTCAGTACGACGCTGGCCAGGGTTGAGCAGGCCGTCATGGACACAGACAATGCCACGTTGCCGCCGGCAATGTAGGTCATCACGTTCGATGATGTGCCGCCGGCCACGCTGCCAACCAGAACCAGACCCACGGTCAGTTCAGATTACCGCCAGAATAACAAAAAATAATTATCGTTTCATTTCTGTTCCTCCATATAGGTCCTTGGTTTCTACAATCAGTAGTTGATATAGGTGGGGAACGTGGATGCCTTGCGGCGCTACTCCTAAAAGGATATCCACCGCCTTGCGCAAGCTACTGATAATGACTGTACTTGTCATCCAGATTAGCAGGCAGCCGTAAAGCAAGCGTGATTTTGGTTTTGTCCTGTATTTGGTTCGGTTGCGTATTGCTCATGGATTGAGTTGGAAAGTGTTGTTTTATGTAAAGCAGCGTAAGAGAAAAAGTAGTCACCATGGGCATTGAGGGTTCTGCCACATGTGCATTGAGTGTCACAGAGCATGTGTGTAGCAGAAGAGGCAAGCCAAGTTTCCATTGGAAGAGGAGTATGTATTGCTCATTAGGTAGGTGATTGGCTCTATGCTAGCAGGAGAGACTGTGTAGTGGGAGGCTAGTAAGTGGCATGAGTAGAGATGGCAGTATAGCCTGAAATGAAGGGGGGATGTCATCAGCAGTGATTCACATATTTTATGTTGGCAGGTGCAGTACAGATGGTGGGAAAGGCCTTTGAGTGGTGTATGTCTAATAAAGTTAGCCAGGTTTGGGAGGTCTTGTGGCTTGGCATTGGGCACTAATGGGACAATGGTAGGTGCATAGTACTGAAAAATTTGGTGGCAACATTGATTGGATGTGGCCCAATTAGTGATAGCAAAATTATGAATGGCTGGCAGTGTGATTGGTGCAAAATTGTCACAGTGGAGGCCTAGGGTGGCATATCTCAGTGATTGAGTAAAAGGGAGGAGGTATGCTGAAATTACAAATGTTGTTGGGTCTTGGAAGCCACAGTCGCTGAGGGGGATGGGGAGAGCAAGAAAGTGGCAGGATTCTGGTGGTAATTGGTTTTGTTGTGTGTGAGTTTGCAGATAAAAAGCTCAGTTGTCATCTGTCATGGTGATAGTGTCAGTGAAGGCTGAATGCCAAAGAAAGGGATTGGCAGGGGTGGTGAGGTCTGCATGATGGAATACATCAGCAGCAAGGAGGTGTGTGATGGATGGGATGGCACAGTTTTGAAAAATGGTGCCTTGTGTTTGCTTGCTTGTAATGCAGTTGGTCAGGTGCTTGAGGGCAATTTTTGCACATACCATAGGTACTAGTACTGGTATTATTGCCTTGATCATCAATCAAAATAAGGTGGATTGGATACATATGTACGGCATTCATCAAGTGAGCATGCACATGAGACATCTCACATCACAGTGCTACTTGTAAGCACTGGCAAGAAGAAACAACCTACATAGTAATAAACAATTCTCAAACAAAATGCAACACCCAAATTTTACATATGAGTGTGTTGCTTGTGACACCCATCATACTGGTACTCACTTTTGAGTTTGTGGAGTCACAAAATCCAACTTTTGTACCAGAGAATCTGTTCCATGAGTACTACAAACCCTATACTCGTGATGACATCTTGGCCAAGTTGAAAGTTGTGGTACTTACCCACATAAATTGAAGTTTGTGGAAATGCCTGCTTGCCATTTCTGTCACTACCCCTGTGAAACAACATTCCACCTCCTTACCACATGTCCTGGCACAGCTGCCTACCATGCCATAAATGGTCTCTCACTAGACACCATTTGGCCTGGTTTGACTCCTTCATCAGAGCTGTTTTACCATATGACTCCATACCACCCAACCAACAACTAATTTCTGCACAACTGAAATCACCAACAAACAGAAAATGTCCGACTCAGGGTCATTCCTATCAGAACTGTTTTTTGTGTTGGTTTGTTGGTCCATGTTGGTTTGACCAACAAAAAACCTGGAAAACCCCAAAAATGCCATCTTTGGGCCAACAATCTCATGTTGGTCTGTGGGAACACATTGGTTGTTGGTCCATCTCAAAAATCATCATGATCATCACAAAAAGGTGAAAAATCAAACTTGCAAAAGCAGTTACCTTTCATCGTTTACATAGTCTCTAATAACATACTAAGTGCTCCATATCATCCACAATGGCCAACAGTGCTGGTACAAAACGTTCTACAGTGCAGGCAGAGCTCAGCACACCTCCGGAGCAGTCCAATGCACCCAATGGGAGTCAGCTGCCTTGTATTTATCCTCCGAATACATCAGCATGTGGAGCCAGTCGCACCATTGCCCACTCCATTGCTGCTACTGCTACTACTGTAGTACAATGATCCCACTGACTGCTGCCCAACTCACATTTGCCAACAGCTTCATGGATCCTATTACTGGGCAAGTGAAAGGCACGCCCATTCTTGAAGCTGACAATGAAAAGTGGAATGTTGCCATCCACACTATCCAGCATGCCAATGGTCAGGTTTTGAAACCTGGTGGTCCAAAGGTTGCGTTGAGCAAGGAAGAGTCAACAGAGCTCTTCAAGGCTCTACAGTACAATGATTATGCATCCAACCACTGCTCTGCTATTCTCTGTTTTGTTGTGGGCCAGCATCAGAGTGGATTGATGGCTCCTCATCATCTCAAAGCCAGTTTAGTGCAATTCATGTTCAACTTAGCATGTGCTGAGCCTGGAAATATATATGACAATGCCTATTTGGTGGCAATCAGCCTACTTGGACACTGTTACTCTGCGAAAAGCCCTCTGTGGCTGTCAAGAATGTTGCCCATCCATGTCCTAAAAACCCATCAAACAGAGGCAAGGAAAAGGTGAGTGTTGCTGCTGCTGTCACCAAGTTGGCTTGCAATGAGATTGCAACTGCTCTGGGTCCTGCTCCTGCTGCTTCTAGCAACATGATGTTGAATCGCACAGCACCCACAAACAATACAACCAGCAGACAACAAATCACCAGTTCAGT
>CAVXYY010000009.1:0-15243 GCA_963766195.1 uncultured Gammaproteobacteria bacterium | reverse complement strand
AACAGCAGTGCAGTTGGGCGAAGACACCGAGGTCGGTCAGTCCGCGGCGCACATGCTCGACGCGCTCTGAACTCCCTTCTGGTCTTCGGCTTAATTACACATTTCAATAGTTGCGCTTCAGTATGCTTGATCAAGCGGTTTGGCCACCCTAAGATGGGGCCCTGACGCTACCAGCAAGAAGAAGAGCACGCTACCCAGCTGAAACCTTGACGTATTCATCGAACCCATCTGCATCAAGCCAAGATACGATTATTTCGGTGATTGTAATGACGTTCAATCGTCCTCAATCCCTGCGTCGGTGCCTCGAGTCACTGGCTGAACAGGCGCGCCCTCCCGCCGAATTTGAGGTGATCGTAGTCGATAGTTCCGACATACCCGTCCGTGGGATCATCGATGAATTTTCTTCCCGGCTGAACCTGCGACATTCGGCAGGTCCGAACCTGGGAGTGGCCGGCAACCGCAACCGGGGAGCTGTACTGGCTCTCGGCAGATACATCGCTTTTCTTGATGACGACTGCGTGGCGTGCGCGGACTGGCTGGAAAAGATGTTCCGTGTCCTGTCAACGAACACTAGCAGCCTGGTGGGTGGTGCGGTGGAAAATCCGTTACCGGGAAGTGCTTGCGCGACCGCCGGTCAAGCGATCACGGAAGCGGTGGATGCGTTTTACAATCAGCCTGGAAAAGAACCCGGCTTTTTCCCGGGCCTCAATTTTGCCTGTGAACGGCAGCGTTTTCTGGACCTGGGTGGTTGCGATGAACGGTTTGGACGGCTGGCTGCGGAGGATCGTGATTTCATCGACCGCTGGAGACTGTCTGGCGGTGGGTTGGTGGCATGCCCGGATGCGATTGTGCTGCATGAGCATCGAAGCAGCGTCCTCGGTTTCGCACGCCAATATTTCAACTATGGCCGCGGCGCATGGCGCTACCATCGTCTTCGGCGACAACGCACTAGCGGTAAAATGTGGGAGGATGTGAAGCTCCACTTCAGCCTGCCACGTTATTTCAAAATGCCACTGCAGAGCCTGTCTCCGGGGATGCGCCTGAAGGTCGTTTTACTCCTGTTTGTCTGGCAGGCTGCGAATTTTGCCGGGTTTACATGGCAAGCCCTGCGGGAACAAATGCGCTGGAATACGGGTTGATGCATGCACGTCTGTTTCACATGCATTGAACTTTTCGGGGACTCCATTTATGGGGGGTTCGGTCGCTCGACCCGCTTTATTGGCCGTGAGTTGGTAAAGCGTGGAGTGCGGGTGTCGGTAGTGGTGCCGCGGCGTGCCCCGGAACGGCCGGATCACTACGAACTCGACGGTATGAGCGTTTTTCAGTTTCAGCCCAAGCGGCCCTGGCAGGCAATGCGGCTCTATCGTGATTGCCAGGCCGACATCTATCACTCCCAAGACACCTCCAGTGGTACCTTGTTTGCGAAATTGGCTGCGCCCCGGGCCGCCCACGTAGTGACCTTTCGTGACCCAATGGACCGTAATGACTGGAGGATCGAAACGGACTACGCCAAAATGCCCCGTTTGGGCTGGGCCCAATACCGCATGTTCATCGATAATCCCCTGGTCACGCTGGCCGTGAAACGGGCGGATGGATTGTTTTGTGCGGCGGAATTCCTGATTCCAAAAACAAGGCATATTTACGGTCTGAAAAAACCCCCGGGATTTTTGCCTTCGCCGATAGATGTGCCGGATTCGGTCTGCAAGGCGGAGCGGCCCACCGTGTGTTATGTCGGTCGCTGGGAGGGGCGCAAACGCGTCGACCTGTTTTTTGAGTTGGCGAAAAAATGCCCGGACATCGATTTCATCGCGGTAGGCGGCGCAAGAGATTCCGAACTCGACAGCACGCTGCGGGAAAAATATTCCGGTATTACCAACCTTGAGATGACCGGTGTACTGGACCAATTCACGGATCCGGAATGGAGCGCGGTGCTCGGGCGCAGCTGGATTCTGGTCAATACCTCGCTGCGGGAAGGGTTACCCACAACGTTCATCGAGGCTGCCGCCCACCGCTGCGCCATCCTCAGTTTTACCGACCCGGATGGATTCGCTTCCCGCTTCGGGTATCGGGCCGCCGAGGGCGAACTGGAATCAGGCTTGAGAGCGCTTTTGAAAGGAGACCGATGGCGGCAAAAAGGACAAGATGGCTGGCGATTTGTACACCAGGTTTTTGCTGTAGATCCAGCCATTGAAGCGCATTTGCAGGTCTATGAGCAGTTGATGGCTGGGCATGATTCCTGAAATGAGCAATCCACATCATTCTCAACCCCTGGTCAGCGTGGTCATCGCAACGCGAAACCGGCTGTCATGGTTAAAGGAATGCATTGAAAGTGTCCAGTCACAACAGGACATTTCCTGGGAAATCCTGGTGGTCGATGACTCGTCGGATGATGGAACAAGGCCCTGGCTGCGTGATCTGAAATGTGAAAACCTGAAAGTTATTTTGCCGGAAACACACCTTTTTCGCGCCCGGGCCGCCAACCTTGGACTCGCAGCGGCTCGCGGGGACTACGTTATGTCACTCGATGACGATGACATACTTCATCCAGGCGCGTTGAGTGTCCTGGCGCGTGCACTGCAAAAGTATCCCGAGGCCGTGGCATCCGTCGGGGCGCGCAGGACCTGGTTCACCGCCGAGGGCTACTTTCGACGCGACGCGCATCCCCGGTCTGTCCGGCTTTTGAATATATTTGATGAGCTGCTTTACGGCTGGTCAGCGGTTTCCGGCCAGAATCTTTATCGTACGGAACTGATCAGGAACCTGGGGGGCTATTCGGATGGATTAAGCCCCTGCGATGACCGCGACCTTTGGCTGCGCGTCGCGGCTGAAGGCAAAGTCGTATTGGTACCGGAGACCGTTGTCACCTATCGGCTTCACCCGAACCAGTGGCGCCCGGCAAACTTACTGGCCATAAGGGAACAGGTGGCACGCAAAGCCATTCGCGCGCTGCCCCGGGAGCGGCGCCGGTCCGCATTACGCTTGCGGCAAAGCAACGCGTGGATTGACACTGCGGAAGAAGCCTTCTCCGAAGGGCGCTATTGGGACGGATCACGGGCCACGTTCCGGGCGCTGGGTGCCGCGCCCGGTATCTACTCTTCACCACTCATCGGGGAATGGATCCTGCGCCGGTTGGGCGGTCGAATCGCGCGAAGATTCTTTCCCGCCAAAAAAACCACGCCTGATGACGGCGCTTCATCATGAAACACCCCAACCCCTCGCCAGCCTTTCCCCGGTGTGACGGGAAGACGCATCATGCACTCGCGATTCATGAAAGCCGCTGAGCGAGTCCGTGAACTTAGCGGCCGGCCTCTTCCGTCGCTTCAGGTATGAGCGCCATGGGATCAAAAATTTTCGGATTTCAGCCGGAAATCAGTGTGGTCATCACGACCAGAAACCGGCTGGAATGGCTCAAACAATGCCTGGCAAGTGCTCTTACCCAATCCGGGGCTGATTTCGAAGTGATCGTGGTAAACGATGCTTCCGAAGACGGGACCGGGGAATGGCTCGACACTTTAAATAAGCCCCGGGTCTCGATATTCCACAACAACACATGTGCGGAGCGTTCGGCATCCCGGAACCTTGCCCTGGCCCAGGCCCGGGGCGCTTGCGTGATGTTTCTCGACGACGATGACCTGCTATGGCCCGGAGCGCTGGAGGCCCTGTCCGACGCACTGCGAGCGCACCCGGAGGCCGTTGCGGCTGTGGGCGCCAGGCAGGCCTGGTTTGTCAAAGAACGATACCGGCGGCGGGAACCGCACCCGCGCAGGAAGCTGGTCAGAAACATTTTTTCTGAAGTCCTTTTCGGCTGGTGCGTTACCGGAGGCCAGGCACTCCTGCGCACGGAGGAGGTCAGACGGGCTGGCGGTTTCGACTTGTTTCTGATCCCGTGCGAGGACCGTGATCTTTGGCAAAAGCTTGCCCGTACAGATTCAGTGGCATTCATTCCGGACACGGTTCTGACCTACCGGGTTCACAGAGAATATTGTCTTCCACCCGGCCGCCTGGCGCTGCGTGAACGGGTCGCACGCAGGGCGATTGCGGCCTTGCCCCGGGAAAGCCGGCGGCAGGCGTTGCTGATACGGCGCTCGCGGATGTGGTTTGACCGTTCTGATGACTTACTCAGCTCCGGCCAGACCTGGCGGGGCATCCGGGCAGCATGCAACGGCATGGCCACCAAGCCCGGCTTGCTTTTTTCCCCGCTGATTGGCGAATGGGTCTTCCGCTGGTTGCTTGGCCGCGGCCTGCGTCACTATTTTCCGCCACGCAATATCGAGACAGAGGGCGCCGATCCATTGGTCTGAAGTGCGCCGCCCGGCGCTTTGGCTTTCCACCCAGAAGCCCCGATCATCCATCCTGGCAGTAAAACAAACCCGGTTATCGTGCAATACCGTGGCGGAATCGGTAATCAACTGTTTCAGTATGCTCTAGCGCTGCAGCTCGCATCACAGACCAACGCGGGAATTTGGCAAGATGCTGGACGATACTCTGATGTCAGCTGATCGCGGACCTGAACTCATTGAACAACGCCACTGTAATCTCATCCAATTAACCCTCACGAGCGGATCGTGACCCGCTTCCCAGCGCCAGAAGCTTCAACAAGGCCAGCAGCAGAAGACCGGCGAACCAGTTGTGCGCCACCGCCAGGCCGATCGGGATGCTGCTCAGTATGGCGCTCACACCGATCGTGAATTCCGAGACAAGTAACAACAACAGGACTATCGCAACGGCACGGTAGCGACTGCCCTCCAGCAACGCGGCGAGCGTTGCGAGCAAGACCAGGACGGAAGCAACCACGGCCCCCAGGCGATGCGTCTTGTGGATCGCGAGCCTTTCCTCTCCGCCTATGGCCTGTCCGCTGCCGGTGACCTCGTGGATCCTTGACAGGTCCATCGCCTTCATCAGCGAACTCCCGGGCCACCAGCTTCCGTGGCAATCCGGCAGTGTCTGGCAGGAAGTTGCAGCAAAGTTCGCACTGGTCAAACCACCCAGCAGTATTTGCACCGAGAGCGCGGCGATCGCAGTAGCAGTCAGCCAGCGAATCCGCGGGCTGCCGCCCCGCCGTTCACTGTCGCTGAACACCATCCATCCGGTAAGCCCCAGCATGCAGAACCCGCCTGCCAGGTTACCCATGACCACGGCGGGATCATGCAAGCTGCCGGATCGAATACCCAGGACCGCCAGGTAAACGGTTAATGCCAACAGTGCAAAAGAAGCCAGGCGCTGGCGCTTCCGGCGAACAGACAAAAACGCCAGGAAAACGACCAGCAAGCCGAGCACGCTGGCGACGAGTCGATGCAGCGGCTTTACCCAGGATAATGGTTCGTTGCTTTGGGTGACCAGTTGCTGATAGGCGTCATCCGGCGTAACCGTCAGTGTCGCCGAGGGGACATCACCGATTTTCCCGTAGCACGCGGGCCAGTCGGCGCAGCCGATTCCCGAATGCACCAGGCGCAGGTAGGCGCTCAGTGAAACGAGAATGATCACCAGGACCAGGCAGGTTTTTGCGAGAAGATTCATGATTCGAATCCGCGACTGGCGACCGGGTCAGTCCTTGATACGTTCAAGGTAGTTCGCCTCGCCCCGCACAAGCCGGACGAAACCAGGAGTTTCTTTCCATTCGACGCGGTCAAGGCCATTTTCAAAACTCCACAGCCAGGCAGTGTTCCACTGGAACTGGTAATCGTTGGATGACCAGTAATCTCCGGACCGGGTATTCGGGAAATAGAGCGTGTTGATCGTTGGTGGAGTCCGGGTTTTACGCGGATCACTGATCGAACCCAGTTCATCGCGCGACGGCAGGCGCCAGTCGTTGTAGCCGCAATAGCCGGCTTCATTGCTTGCCAGGACCACGGCCCAGGTGTCACAGGCGCTCCCGCTGCACACCCCGCCATCGGGCTTGCCACGGTAATCCAGTTCGCCGCTGGCGTCTTCGTTCGGGTTGAACCAGGAATAGGTGTTGTCCCGGTTATTCAAACCGGGAGCATCAGATTTGGCCTGCCAGATCAAGCCGGTGAACTGGTCCAGCACGCAGGGACCAGGCACACCCGGCTCAAGCTGTTGGCCGTTCGAGTCGATGGCAACGTACTTACTGTCGTGTATTTCCGGGCCGGGGCCCGACCTGGAATCACAGGCGGTAAGCAGGCCTGCAACCATGAATGCCGGGACCAGGCGGGCAACCGGAATTGATGCACAAATTTTCATCAAATTGATTTCTGCTTTTATTGGTCCACATACTCTACCGGACTTTGTCCGGCTAATCTCTCCCGAATATAAGGGAAGCCGGACCAGGAGAGGCGGAGATCTGCGCATAATTAATTCAGGTATTTGACATGAATCAATTGATTTGTTGTTCTTCGCTGCTAATATCAAAGTGCCGAGGTTTACATCGGGTGATCGCATCAGCGGAGAGACTCACACATGAACCAAGAAATAAGCGGAACAGAGAGCACCGTTCGCATTCCCATTATGCAACGCATCCTGGACAACCCTTTTCTCCTTTTATTTATCGGCGTGGTGTTTCCCGCCGTTTTTTACATTATCTGGGGAATCATGGAAATCGTGTCCATTCCCATAGCACCGTGACAACTCAAACCAAAAAGGTGAAAACGTGACTTCCATTCATCCCCCAACTGAGACTATCTGGTGGAGACAGCCACTAGACCGTGTCGAAGGAACCTGGATTGCGCTGGCGCTGGTCTGGTCCCTGATCATGTTCGTCATGATGCCCGTGTGGCACGTGTACGGTAAGCAGAACCTTTCGAACGAAGCATACAAGACCACACCCGAGGCCTTCATGGCGAAAACCCAGGCGATGGTCGATCAGTACACCGTACGAACCGAAACCAGCCAGAACACGCCTGTCGTTCATCCGCCACCGGGAAGCGACGTTTACCTGCTTGGACGGTTGTGGCAGTGGTGGCCGTTACTGGAACTCGAGAAAGGCCAGACTTACCGCTTGCACATCGCTTCGATGGACTGGCAGCACGGTTTCTCGGTTCAGCCTGTGAACATCAACACGCAGATTGTGCCCGGATACGAAATGGTGCTGACCATAACCCCGGATACGGACGGCGATCAGACCATTATTTGCAATGAATACTGCGGTATTGGCCATCATACGATGCTGGGCAAAATATATATTACGGAGGGTGGATTATGAAAACCGAAGTATTCAGAACCTGCCCGGAATCCGGCCTGCAATTTCACAAGCCGGCCGAATTACTGATGAAGCTAAACGCAGTAGTCGCGGTTGTTTGCCTGTTGGTCGGCGGCGTGACAGCACTTTTGATCACCCTGACCCGCTGGCCCACGGTTCACCTGCTGCCGGCAGACAGATTTTACCAGTTGCTGACCGTGCATGGCATCAACATGCTGATCTTCTGGATCATCTTCTTCGAGATCGCGGTGCTGTATTTCTGCTCATCGACTCTTCTGCGTTGCCGGCTGGCGACGCCGAAACTGGGTTGGGTCGCGTTCGCACTGATGGTGCTCGGAGCAGTGATCAACAACGCCTCCGTCTTCAGTGGTAACTCGTCCGTGATGATGACCTCATACGTGCCGATGCCGGCCGAGCCGTCGTTCTACCTCGGCCTGATCCTGTTCGCGGTTGGCGCCCTGATCGGCTGCTTCATCTTCCTCGGCACACTTGTCATCGCGAAGGAGGAGAAAACCTATGAAGGCTCGATCCCGCTGGTGACTTTCGGTGCAATGACCGCCTGTATCATCGCCATCTTCACGATTTCAGCGGGTGCCATCATACTGATCCCGACTTTCCTCTGGTCGGTGGGCCTGATCGCCAACATTGATGCGCCAATGTACCGCCTGATCTGGTGGGCCTTCGGACACTCGTCGCAGCAGATCAACGTGGCTGCCCACGTCTCGGTCTGGTACGCGATCGCGGCCATCGTGTTCGGCGCCAAGCCGCTTTCCGAGAAAGTCAGCCGCACGGCGTTTATCCTTTATATCGCCTTCCTGCAACTCGCTTCCGCCCATCACCTGCTGGTGGACCCGGGTCTGAGCTCAACGTGGAAGATTTTCAACACCTCTTACGCGATGTACCTGGCGGTGCTGGCCAGCATGATTCATGGCCTGACCGTACCCGGCTCTATCGAGGTCGCTCAGCGTGCCAAGGGGCTGAAAAAGGGCCTGTTCGAATGGCTGCGTAAGGCGCCCTGGGGCAACCCCGTGTTTTCCGGAATGTTCCTGTCCCTGATCGGCTTCGGATTCCTGGGTGGGATCTCCGGCGTGGTCATGGGCACCGAGCAGATCAATATCATCATCCACAATACGATTTACGTACCCGGGCACTTCCATGCGACCGTCGTGATTGGAACCACGCTGGCCTTCATGTCGCTGACCTATTTCCTGATTCCGGTACTGTTCCGGCGCCAGGTATTCCTTCCGGGTCTCGCCAAGTTTCAGCCTTACATTTTCGGGATCGGGATGATGGTGTTCACGCTGGTGATGATGGGCGCCGGGACACTGGGCGTCGAACGACGGCACTGGGACATGGCGTTCACCGACTCGGCGCTGGGTTTTGATTACCCCGCCAGTGCCTACACCCTGATGGGACTGGTGGGCATCAGCGGCGTGGCCGCGGTGGTTGGCGGCGCGATTTTCGTGTTGATCACGGTCGTTTCGGTGTTCTTCGGCAAACGCGTGGACTCTGAATCCAGCTACGGCACCGCAACAACCCGCCTGATGAAAGCTCCGGCCACGATCGAGCCGCAGGGCGGTCATGCAGCGGCCGGCAAATGGGGCTTTGCAGCCCCGGGTACTTTCGTGCTGGCGGTCTTCTTCCTGGCCATTTTCGTGGTGTATTACGCGATCAACTGGAAATACCTCGCGTCGGTCTGGCCGATGTCCTAAAGGAGCGGATTCTATCGCGGATCAATCCGCTCCTACGTTTACGCCATCGGGTAGGAGCGATTTCAATCGCGAACAAATCCCGAACGAAAAACGCCGGGTTGTATGCCCGGTGTTTTTTTGGAGCACAATGAATCGATGAATGAGGCTGTAAGCTTTCCCCGAAAATTGATCTTTTTGTTGCTGTTTCTTCCGGCCTTGCTGCCGGCACAGGATGTTCAGCAGGCCGTCAGTTACGACAGCGATTCAGCCATTGCAATATCCCAGGCGGCAATCGGTCGGGAACTCGCTGACTACCTGCTTTATGACCAACAGGGTCAGCCGGTCAATCTTTCGGATTATCGCGGGAAACCCTTGCTGATCAGCATGATTTTTACCTCCTGCCACCATGTTTGCCCGGCGATCACCCGGCATCTCGCCACAGCGGTCGACGCGGCCCGCGAGGCACTCGGTGATGACAGTTTCCAGGTACTCACCATCGGTTTCGATACTGCTGTTGACACACCTGAAGCCATGCGGGTATTTGCCCGCAAACAGGGCGTCGACGATCCTCACTGGGCTTTTCTGAGCGGCCCTGCGGAAGTCGTTGACCCGTTGGTCGACAATATCGGTTTTGTCTATTTTCCTTCGCCGCGCGGATTCGACCACATCAACCAGGTAACCATTGTCGATCGCGACGGTATTGTCTACCGCCAGGCGTACGGCGCAGAGTTTGATCTTCCGTGGCTGGTTGAACCGCTCAAGGAACTCGTTTATAACCGCCCGCAACACGGTGCGCCTCCGGGTACCAGCCTGTTGAACCGCATCAAGCTGTTTTGCACGGTTTACGATCCCAATACCGGCCGTTACAAGTTCGATTACTCCCTGTTCGTCGGTATTGGCGTGGGTGCGCTGATGGTGCTGTCCATCCTGGCCTGGCTCCTGTTGGAATATTCGCGCTCACGCAAAGGCCGCAAGGAAACCTGATTTGCTGAAGGTGCTGCAAAGGGCCGGAAAGTCCCTCTTCGAACCGGTCAGGCGTCTGCTGGACCGCGGTTTCGGGCACACTTTGAACCCGCTCAACTACCTGGGTGCATTGAGCATCTATTTCTTCTGGATCGTGGTCGTCAGCGGGATCTGGTTGTTTATTTTCTTCAAGACCAGCGTGGTCGGAGCGTACGAGTCCGTCGAATACCTGACTCATGATCAGTGGTACATCGGCGGCGTGATGCGCAGCCTGCACCGGTACGCATCGGATGCAGCCATCATTACCCTGGCTTTGCACATGCTTAAGGAATTTACCTACGACCGGCACCGGGGCATGCGCTGGTTCAGCTGGATTACCGGGGTGCCATTGATCTGGCTGGTCATTCCGCTGGGTATAACGGGTTACTGGCTGGTCTGGGACCAACTTGCGTGGTATGTCGCATTGACTTCCGCGGAACTGCTCGACTGGCTGCCGATCTTCAGCGAATCCATGGCGCGCAACTTTCTCAGTAGCGATGTCTTGAGTAACCGGTTCTTCACGCTGATGGCTTTCATGCACCTGATCGGTTTACCCCTGTTCCTGGTGTTTGGCATCTGGCTGCACGTGCTGAGAATCAACGGTCCGCGGATCAATCCGCCACGCGGTCTGATGGCAGTGAGCCTGGTGGCCATGACAGTGCTTTCTCTCGCATATCCCGCCCTGAGCCAGGGTGAAGTCGACATGACGACCGTGCCCTCCAGCCTTGGCCTGGACTGGTATTACCTGCTCGTCTATCCACTGGTCAAGTACTGGTCCCCCGGCTGGGTCTGGGCGCTGCTGACGGGCACCAGCCTGCTGCTGATCATGGTGCCCTGGATGCCGCCGTTGAAAGCCAAGTCGCTGGCTGTTGTGGACCTGGAAAACTGCAATGGTTGCGGCCGTTGTTCCGATGACTGCCCCTTCGGCGCCATCACGATGATGCCTCGCAGTGACGGCAAAGCCTACGATGCTGAGGCCGTTGTCGACCCCGCACTGTGCATGACCTGTGGGCTGTGCACCGGTTCCTGCCCGACGGCGACGCCGTTCCGCCGCCATTCCGCGCTGTCGCCGGGTATCGACATCCCGGATCTGAGCGCCGCAGCGTTAAGGGAAAAGCTGCTCGAAGTTTCCGGAAAATTGCAGGGCAATCGCAGGATACTGGTGTTCACCTGCCAGGATGACATCAAATTCCTGAAGCTGAGATCGATCCTGAATGATGGCGAAACAGCCACCGTGAACATCATTTGCGCCGGCCAGCTGCCACCCCCGTTCATCGATTTCATTTTGAGCCGCGACCTCGCAGACGGGATCGTGCTGGCCGGCTGTTCGGGCGGCGACTGCCAGTATCGTCTTGGCGCCGAGTGGACCTCGCTGCGCATCGCCAGGGAGCGGGATCCGCAGTTGCGCAAACGGGTGGACAGCTCCCGGCTGGCCTTGCGCTGGGAATTGCCCTGGTCCGGATTCGGCAACGTTGCCGACGTCGTCACGGGCTTTAGGGAATCACTGCCTGGTGACAACAAAGAACGTCCGGCCACACCTGCGCCCCGCCCCGACTTTCTGAAGATACCGGTTATCGCTGTTTCCCTTGTCTTGTTCGCAGTCGTGGTCGGCGCCCTGTCCGCGTGGCCACGTTTCCGCGTGATCGACGAAGGAATGGCCATGGTATCCCTGTCCTTCTCTCACGCCGGCCCACGGGTCCGTGAATGCCGTCACCTGACGCAGGAGGAATTGAACGAACTGCCACCCAATATGCGCAAACCGGATGACTGTCCGCGCGAACGTCTGCCCATACGGGTGCTTTTCAGAACAGGAGATGAAACCCTGTACGAGGCCATCCGGCGCCCCACGGGCTTGTGGAAGGACGGTTCGGCGAACGTTTACCAGCGGCTACAGGTCGCGCCGGGTACCCGGCGGTTGCTCATTGGAATGAACGAGAGCGGGCTTCCCGGTGCATTCGATTTTTCGCTGGAAAAGGAGGTTACCCTTGAAGCAGGTGATCACCTGGTGGTCGAATTCGATGAAACCAATAAAACTTTTGTATTCAAACAGGACTAGGGAACCTCTGACATGACGCTGCTGCAATGGAAACCCTCGTTTACCCTCGGCGTACCTTCGGTGGACCACGAACACCGGGAACTGATCAGCCTGATCAACGCGGTATACGGCCATCTGGATAACGCATCGGCTCCCGACGAGATTGAAAGCTGCCTGGAGGATATTTACGCCGCTATTTCCTCCCACTTTGCGCTGGAAGAACGGCACATGCGCGAGGCTCGATACGCAGAGTACCAGGCCCACAAGGACGAACACGAAGAACTCCTCGATCAGTTACGCGACATGATGGATGGCTTTGTGGACGACCCGTTGGCGGGAGAACAAGTCCTCCAGACCCGCTTGGCTGACTGGTTTGGCCAGCATTTTGCGACTTTTGACGCCCGGTTGCATCTCAAGCTGGGTGATCACGCGTAGGAGCGGATTCATCTGCGAATGAATGCAGAAAATGAATCGCGGATGAATCCGCTCCTACGGCGCCGGCGCCCCCAACAGCATTTTCATCAGGCGGAAAGTGACCAGCGCCAGCGCCAGAAAGATCACGAAAAATATCACCTGGCGTTGCTTGAAGGCTGACCCGCGGCGTTTTTCGACCAGGCGCAGCAGCCAGTCCGACACCAGGTAAATCACGATCCCGTTGAGCGTGAAGAGGATGAGTTCAGACATTTAAGACACCTCTGTTCAATTATTCGCCGACACGACGGTGTCTTCGCGGACTGTTCCGGATTGAGCGATAACAGACTACCAGGAATAACAAGCCGCCAATCACCGAGATCAGGCCGCCCAGGCCCATCAACCCCATACCCGCAATTTCACCCAGACGGTCAACGCCCTGCGCCAGGCCTGCCGTCTTGCGTTGCACACCATATCCACCGGTCCAGGCCAGGCCCGTGATGTGAAGTAATTGTCCACCGCCGTACAGGACGGGCTGCCACCAGGCCATCCGCGGCGGAATGGCGCCGAAACCGAGTCGGGGCAGCAGGTAATAGCACAGGCCCATGAATGCGATCGTCACACCCACGGTCGAGCCATGGTAGTGCGCGGGTATCACGATATCGAGCCCCGAAATCATGAACCCGAGCAGTCCGCCAACGCCAAACAGTACCACGGAAGCCAGCAATGCCGAGCGCAGGTAACCCGCCTCCGGCCCGGAAGAGACGTCAGGTCTTCCTGCCTTCAGCAGACTGACCACCACCGCAAGCCCCAGCGGCAGGGTCGACAACCCGCCATACTTCATCAATTCGGTGAAGGCCAGCCGGTGGCCCGGCGATACGATATCGTGTGCGATATAGAGGAACGGCACGGTGATGACGGGCAGGGCAAGAATGATCAGGAAGGCCAGGGCCAGCCGTGGCGTCAATTCAAACCGGCAGCCACTGGCATCCGCCAGTACAATCCAGGCGACCATCATCATCAGTGTATGCGAGAACTGTAAAACATGGCCGTTTCCCCAGAACAGGAACTCGTAGTAGACCTCCCCACTCATGCCGGCCGGAATGCCCGCCCATGAAGCGATCAAAGCGGCAATGGCCACCGCCGTAATCACGGCGCCAAGCGCAATTCCGAACTGGAGCGCTGAATTTCCATCCAGCCTGGCGACCGGTTTTTTTATCGAGAGCAGGGACCGCAGTAAATGGGAAGCAATCCCCCCGGCAAACAGGATCAGGCCGGTGTGAAAAGCCGGGTGTCGAAGCAGCGGTACGTAATTGTTCATCAGCGGTTCGGCAGCGCCGATGAAGGGTGAAATGATCACCACGGCAGTGCCTGTAGCCGCCAGCAGAAAGGAGATGCGGTCCCATGCCGGCCGGTCAGTAACGGAGCCCAGGCTCCACATCATGGCCGCCATCGATAACAACCAGATCAGAACTGAAAGGTTGACGTGCACCACCAGCGCAATTCGGAAGAAATCAACCAGGGGTGTCATCTCCTGGATAGCGGGTGTACGGGCCAGCACCAGCAGGATGGAAAAGACCCCGGCCCCCACCAGCGAAGTCAGGCCTAGCATCAGCCAGGCCGTGACGGCCTTGCGCATTGCCTCGCTTTGAATCTCAAGTGGGTAGTTGCCGGATTGCATAATGGGATTGTTCTCAGAAAATCAACGGGGACTTGTTAACGGCTATATTGGCCGCGTACGCGAACAGGATCAAGGCGATGATAAACCAGGCGATTTGGCCCCTGCGGCTTTTTGCCCATTTCAGTGCAAACATGGCTGCCAGGATATACAGGATCACGGCCAGCACTTTTTCACTCAGCCACAGCGTGACCAGGGGCGCCTGTTGCGTGGCAAAACACAGCAGTATCGCAAAGGTCAGCAACAGCGTGTCGTTGACGTGCGGGAGCACCCGGATCCATCGGCCCCATAACCGTGCCGGTCTCCTCATTAGCAGAAAGAATCGCAAACAGAACAGTGAAACGCTGACCAAGGCGGTCAGAATGTGAAGATACTTGATCAGCAAATAATGTTCTGTCAAAAAAACCATGGGTCACTCGCCTGAAAACGAGGGTTCTCTCTCGGCTATTGCCGGGTGACCCAGTATAATGACGCGATGAAAGAAAATAACCCGAAGAGCAGCAATTTTCGCCTGATAGCACTTGCCATTTTCGTGGGTGTGCTCAGCGCAGCAGGCGGCATTTCATTCTGGAAGGTCATGCAAGGCCCGCAACAAGCCGTCGTTACCTCGAGCCTAATGATATTGCCGGAACCGAGGGTGATCGCGGATTTCGCCCTGGTGGACGACGCAGGTCAGCCTTTTTCGCTGGAAAACCTGCGCGGTCACTGGACCCTGATGTTTTTCGGTTTCACCAACTGCCCGGATATCTGTCCGAGCGCACTGTATGACCTGAACCTGGTCACCGAACAGCTTGAAAACCTGCATAACGAAGGGTTACCAGCCATCCAGGTTATCTTCGTGTCAGTGGATCCGGAACGGGACACACCGGAAAAACTGTCTCAATACCTGGGTTATTTCAACCCCGGATTCATCGGCGTCACCGGCAGCGAGGCGCAACTGGCGCCGCTGGCCATGCAGCTGGGTATCGCCTACGAGATCGAAGAACACGAACCGGGCGCTGATAACTATGCCGTTTACCACTCGGTCAGCTTTCTGCTGACCGATCCCGATGGACACCTGTATGGTGTGTTCCCCGCACCGCATAATGCGGAAAAAATCGCCAGCGACCTGGCAGCTGCCATTGATTGATCGGCATGCATAAAACGGGGGCTTTGATGAATACGACAGCACCCCATGAGGCGGCAATTTGAATTCCGAACTCCGGCAAGGATTCTATCTCAATGACCTGCTGGTCGAACCCTCCAGGGGGAAGATAACCGGCAAGATCAG
>CAVXYY010000008.1:0-234805 GCA_963766195.1 uncultured Gammaproteobacteria bacterium | reverse complement strand
TCCGGACGCTCCCGGCCGACATCCGTGGGCGGGAACTGTCCTGCTGCGAGCCGGAGACGCCGAGGCACGCCCAACATGGCGTGAGCCAGGTTCCGTTGTCCCGCGTATCGAGGCCGCAGGCCACCGGCCGTTCACTGATGGTGTGAAATCGGCTCCCGCCGTCTGGCGGGGGCTGGGGCCGCGATGGCAGCTCACCCGAGTGAGGCCAACGTCCCGGCGCACTACACCCGGCTGACGGCGGTGGACGCGAGCGCGCGATCGCGGATGGCACGCAGCCGCTTCATGACGTCGTCGCCACCCCGCCCGAAGTGGTCGTGGAGCCGCCGGTACTCCTCGTACAGGCGGTCGTACGTGGCGTGGCGCTCGGGGTCCGGCACGAACACCTCGTCGCTCAGGCGAGCCATGCTCCGGGCGGCATCGACGATCGTGTCGTAGCCGCCGCCCGTCGCCCCCGCCGCGACCGCGCCGAACATCGCCGATCCGAGCGCTGGCGCCTGGGTCGAGGCCGCCACCGTGAACGTCTTGCCGACGACGTCGGCGAAGACCTGCATCAGCAGCTTGTTCCGCTCGGGAAGGCCGCCGCACGCGACGATCTCGTCCACCGCGATCCCTGAGGCCTCGTACGCGTCCACGATCACTCGGGTTCCGAAGGCGGTGGCTTCGATCAAGGCTCGGTAGATCTCCGGTGCACGGGTCGCGAGGGTCATCCCCACCAGGAGGCCACGCAGGTCCGCGTCGACGAGCACCGAGCGGTTCCCGTTCCACCAGTCGAGCGCGAGCAGCCCGCTCTGACCGGGTCGCAACATCGCCGCCTCGTCTGCGAGCACCTGGTGCACGTCGACCCCGCGGCGGCGCGCGAGCTCGTGGTACTCGGGCGGCACGCAGCTCTCCACGAACCACGCGAAGATGTCACCCACGGCGGACTGACCCGCCTCGTAGCCGAAGAGGCCGCGCACGATCCCGTCCTCGACCACCCCGCACATGCCGTCGACGATCGCCGGCTCCTCGCCGACGAGGACGTGGCAGATGCTCGTACCCATCACGGCGACCATCGTCCCGGGCTGCGTGACGGTCGCCGCCGGCACCGAGACGTGCGCGTCGACGTTCGCGACGGCCACGGGCGTCCCCGGTCGCAGACCCGTCCACGTGGCGGCCTGTTCGCTCAGCCCACCCGCGCGGCTGCCGATCGGGACGACGTCGCGGGACATCTTGGCGTCGACGACGTCGGCGAACCGCGGGTCGAGCGCGGCGAAGTACGCCTGGTCGGGGAACCCGTCTCGCTTCGACCACATCGCCTTGTAGCCGGCCGTGCAGCTGTTCCGTGTCTCGACCCCGGTCAGCTGCCACACGATCCAGTCGGCGGCCTCGATCAACCGGTCGGCGCGTGCGTAGATCTCCGGCGCCTCCTCCAGGATCTGGAGCGATTTCGCGAAGAACCACTCGGACGAGGTCTTGCCGCCGTAGCGCGACAGCCAGGGCTCCCGACGTTCGGCGGCGACCGCGTTGATGCGGTCCGCTTGCGGCTGCGCGGCGTGGTGCTTCCACAGCTTGACCCACGCGTGGGGCTCACGGCGAAGGTCATCCAGGGTGCATAGAGGTGTGCCGTCGGCCAGGGTCGGCAGCATGGTGCACGAGGTGAAGTCGATGCCGACCCCGATCACCTCCCCGGCATCGACCCCCGTCTCCGCGAGCCGCGGGGACGGCCTCCTGGAACGTGCGCAGGTAGTCCATCGGGTCCTGCAACGCCCAGTCGTGACCCAGCACCACATCGTCGTCGGGCGCCGGGAGGGTCTCGTCGATGACGCCGTTGGCGGTACGGGTAGACGCTGCTCCCGAGCTCGCGGCCGTCGGCGGTGTCGATCACGACGGCGCGACCCGACTCGGTCCCGAAATCGACCCCGATGACGTAGCTGGCCACGATCACGCTCCTGCTCCTGCTTGGGCGGGCCCTGGCTGCGGCGCCCGGTGCCAGACGCTCGCACGGATGAGCTCCGGTCGAGGCACGCGGATGGACGTCGCCGACGGTCCTCGCTCGGGGCCGATGGCCAGGTCGACGGCCGCGACGCATCATGGCCTCGGTGGGCATGCGCACGGTGGTGAGGGCGGGCACGGCGACGGCCGCCACCGGGATGTCGTCGAAGCCGGTGACCGAGAGGTCGTCGGGCACGCGCAGGCCGCGACGCTGGGCCGCGTGCAGCATGCCCATGGCGAGCACGTCGGTCGGCGCCACGATGGCCGTGGGCGGCTCGTCGAGGTCCATCAGCCGGTCGAGCGCCTCGGCGCCGCCCTGGTAGTCGTTGGCGCGCCTCGAGGCGGTAGTCCGTCCGGGATGCGCCAGGCCGTGGCCGTGGACGGAGGCCACGTAAG
Organism: uncultured Gammaproteobacteria bacterium; assembly: GCA_963766195.1. GTDB lineage: Bacteria > Pseudomonadota > Gammaproteobacteria > Xanthomonadales > SZUA-36 > JAHEFT01. The sequence continues at coordinate 232,438 of CAVXYY010000008.1, read as the reverse complement.
CGTCCTCGCGCTCGGTGATGTCGCCCAGCCGCCGTGGGCCGGCGAAGGCGATGCGCTCGTGGCCCAGGCCCACGAGGTGGTCGACGACCGCGGCGATGCCGCTGCGGTTGTCGACGCTGACGGTGGGGATGCCGCTCTCGCGCGAGCCGTGCCACAGGGCCACCACCGGGATGCTCGTGTTCTGCAGCTCCTCGATGAGACCCGGCCGGTCGCGCAGGTCGCCCAGGAAGAGGATGGCGTCGCAGTGGCGCGCCTCGAGGATGCCCCACAGCGCCTCCGCCTCGTCGGCGCTCTGGTGGGCGTGGCCCAGCACCACGTTGTAGCCGCGCCTGTTGGCCTCCAGCGAGGCGGCCTCGATGGCGCCGGCGAAGAAGGGATCGGTGATGTCGCGGACGATGACGCCGAGCAGCATGGTCGACGCGCCGCGCAGTCCGCGGGCCAGGGGATTGGGCCGGTAGCCCAGCGGCGCGCGGTCTCCATCACGCGCTTGCGCGTGGTGTCCGCGATGGGTACGGCCGTGGGCGTCCCGCTGAGGACGCGTGAGACGGTCGACTGCGACACCCCGGTGGCCTCCGCGATGTCGCGCATGGTGGGCGTGGGCCCCGGTCGCCTGGTGCGTCCGGGGGAGTCTCCGAGGCTGTCTCGGGCCAGTCTGGTGGCTGTGACACGCTGCTCTGCCCGTTGTCACCGTAGCCTGCTTCGAGACGGAATGCAAACGAGTGCATACACTCGTTTGCTTTACCGGACGCGCACTCGCCTGCCTGTCACCTCGGTGCTGTTCGCGCTAGGCTCGGTCCATGACGCAGGATGCGATGCCCGACCTCGTGGGTCTGTGTGCCGAGCTCGGCTGCTCAGCGCCTGGATGAGGCGACCAGCACGGCGGATGGTGGCGTGGTCGCGCATGCCCGCGGGGGCGCGGTGTTCGCACGGGCCTCCGCTGCCGTGCTGGAGCTGCGGCTGCCGGCAGACATCGCCGAGGCCGCGCTCCGCACCCGGAGATCACCGCGGGGGAGGTGCGGGCCGGTCCCGCTTCACGCCGGCCGATGCGGAGCGGCACGTGACAGACCGGGCAACGGCCTGGTTCCACACGGCCTGGCGGCACGCTGGCGAGACGCGGCACGCTGGCGAGACGTAGCGGCAAGGATTCGCCGCACGCGACAGCACAGCAAGGCGCCCCGGGTCCCCCCGGGGCGTCCGAGCGGGGTGGGGCTGGACGCGCCTCAGGCGGTGGCGGCGTCGGTGCCCTCCGCGACCGCAGCTCGTCGAGCCCGAACTTCTTCTCCAGCTGCTCCATCGGCTGGAAACCGACGACGCCCTTGGGCTGGTCGCCCGGCTTGAAGTAGGCGATCGTCGGGATGCTCATCAACTGGTAGGCCTGGCTGAGGCCGGGGTTGGCGTCGACGTCGACCTTGACCACGTCGACCACGCCCTCGTACTTCTGCGGCCAGCTTCTCCATCTCGGGGGCGACCAGCTTGCAGGGGCCGCACCAGACCGCCCAGAAGTCGACGACGACCGGCTTGTCGTTCTTGAGGACCAGCTCCTCGAAGGTCTGGTCGGTCGCTTCCTTGATTGCCATGGCCTCTTCCTTTCCCCGCCCGAGGCGGTTCCCGTCCGCCCGCTGCGGAAGCCCTCTCGCTAGTCGGCTACGGACTTGATCAACTGTACGCCTCGAGGATCCGGGGATCGCTGAGGCGATAGAGGACGGTGTTGCCTTCGCGCGTGAATTCACCAGCCCCGCCGAACGCAGCACCGCGAGATGCTGGCTCATGTTGGGCACCTGGCAGCCCGCTTCCCGCGAGAGCTCGCTCACCGAGCGCTCACCCTGCGAGAGGCATTCCAGCACGCAGAGCCGCTTGGCATCGGCCAGCGCCCGGCTGATGGCCGCATAGCGCTGGCGCTCGTCCTCGGTCGTGAGCTCGGGCCGCCGTGGTGGTGCAGCGCCGCTCTCGGTGTGCTGTCGTCATCTTGCCGGTATCTTCTCATCATTTGCGCAAATACGCAAATAGATCCATGACGGACGATGTCACGGCCGCGTGTCCGCCCAGTGGGCGTCCTGGCGGTTCCTTCGTCACCTGTCCGCCGAGCGCCCGATGGCGGCCGGCTGGCGCACGGTCGGCCGGCTCAGGTGCCGATCGGCTCCCACGCGGCCGACGGCGCCGACAGGAGCGGCCGCTCGAGCGTGACCGCGTGGCGACTCGAGCGGAACGCGTCCGGACTCAGGCTACCTCGCCCGGGACCCCGCGCTACAGGCCGACCGCGGCTCAGGCCCGCGCGCTCCCGGCGGCCGCGCCCGCCGCCGCGCCCACAAGGCCCGAGTGTCAGTCGAGGTCGAGCTCGTCGAGGCGGTCGTCGTCGATGCCGGCGTGATGGGCGAGCTCGTGGATGACCGTGATGCGCACCTGCTCGGCGAGGTCGTCGGGGTCGGGGAAATCGGTCTCCAGCGGCAGCCGGAAGAGCGAGATCTTGTTGGGCAGCGCCACGTAGTCGGCGCCCCACTCGGTGGCCGGCACGCCCTCGTAGAGCCCGTAGAGCCAGCCGTCCTCCTCGGCGCCGCCGAGCTCCGCCTGCTCCGGCGTGGGCATCTCCTCGATGACGATGGCCACGTCGGAGAGAAGGCGCGCGAACTCCTCGGGCAGCGCGTCGAGGGCGCGCTCGACCAGCGCTCGAACGGCTCGTGCCGCCGGCGCGGGACCGCGACACGACGGTCCGGATGTCGGCGAGACAGCTCGCCGCGACGTCTCACGGGCATGCCATGAGGATGGCACGGCTCGGCGCCGACCGTATGCTTCGCGAGTGAGCGCCCCCCGCGCCCGCCCGACCCCGAGTCGATGGTCGTGCCCTGCAGTCCGGTCGAGCGCCTCCACTACCTCGACTGGCCCGGGCCGCCGGCTACGCCGATCCTGCTGATCCACGGCCTCACCCGCACAGCCTGGACCTGGCTGCCCGTCGCTCGCCGCCTGGCACCCACCCATCCCGTGGTCGCCCCAGACCTCCGCGGCCACGGCGCTTCGGACGCGCCACTCCAGGGCTACGACCTGGAGTCGCTGGCCCTTGACGTGCTGACGGTGGTCGCCGGCGAGGGCTGGGGCGAGGCCGTCGGTGGGCCATCCGTCGTCGTCGCCGGCCACGGTCTCGGCGCCATGGTCGCCGTCGAGATGGCCCGCCTGCAGCCGGCCTCGGTCGCTGCCATAGCGCTGGTCGACGGCGGCTGGGAGGAGATGGTCGAGGCCACGCGTATGCTGCCCGACCAGCTCGTCGAGGCCATGGCCGAGCCGCCGGAGGTGATGGCCTCGATGGAGACCTACCTCGCCGACCGCCGCGACTTCGACCCAGCCAGCTGGGACGCCGACCAGGAGACCGCCGCCCGGGCCCAGGTCGTCGAGAAGCACGCCGGCCACGTCGGCCTCGTCACCAAGGGCTCGGTCATCCGCCGCTGCGTGGCCGCCATGTACGGCTACCGTCCCCTCGAGGCCCTGGCCGAGGTGCGCTGTCCTGTCACCGTGCTGGTCGCGGCGAGCGCCACGGCCGACGACGAAGACTAGCGCGAGCGACGACCTGGCCCTCGAGGATGTCCAGCGCACTCGTGCCTCGGCCGGGCTCGAGCCGATGCGCGTCAGACGCTTCGACGGCGCCGGCCACGACCTCATGCGCCACCGACCCGACGAGATCGCCGACGAGCTGGAGCGACTCGCCCGCTGACCCGCTCCTCGAGAGACGCAGCAGGGGTACCATGTGCGCCATCGTGGACATCCTGCTGGTCCTCATCGTCATCCTGATCATCGTGCTCGTCTGGCGCGGGCCGTCGATGCTGCCCCAGTTCGGCGAGGCGCTCGGCAAGGCCGTCAAGGGCGCTCGCGACAACTTCTCGAGGGACGAGAAGGCCGAGGGCAAGGACGATGGCGCCGCCGACTCCGACTCCGACCCCAAGTCCGGCTCCTGACCGCGTGAGCGACCGCCCCATCGAGGACTCCGTCCGCACCATCCTCGCGGCCATCGGCGAGGACCCCGACCGTTCCGGCCTTGTTGACACGCCCGAGCGCGTGCGGCGCATGTACGAGGAGATGACCGCCGGCTACTCGGTCGATCCCAACGAGGTCCTCAACGACGCGGTCTTCGACGTCGACTACAGCGAGATGGTGGTCGTCAAGGACATCCCCTTCCACTCGCTGTGCGAGCACCACATCCTGCCCTTCGCCGGCACGGCGGCGGTGGCCTACATCCCCGACAGGCGGGTCCTCGGCCTGTCGAAGATCCCGCGCGTGGTGGACATGTACGCGCGGCGGCTGCAGATCCAGGAGCGCCTCACCCAACAGGTCGCCGACTTCCTTATGGACAACCTCGAGCCCAAGGGTGTCGGCGTCGTCGTAGAGGCCACCCACCTCTGCGCGAGCATGCGCGGTGTGCGCAAGCCCGGCATGGTCATGACGACCTCTGCCGTGCTGGGCCTCTTCCGGAGCAGCGACAAGACGCGCGCCGAGTTCTTCAGCCACCTCCAGCGACCATCGTCAGGCGCGACTTAGGAACGCGACTTGCCTACTATCACACCGATGTCTGGTCGCCCGCTCAAGGTACTCATCGCCAAGCCCGGCCTCGACGGCCACGACCGTGGAGCGAAGGTGCTCGCGCGTGGCCTGCGCGATGAGGGTTTCGAGGTCGTCTACACAGGCCTGCGGCAGACGCCGGAGATGGTCGCCACTGCCGCTCTCCAGGAGGACGTCGACGTGGTCGGCCTCTCCATCCTCTCGGGCGCGCACATGACGCTGCTGCCGAAGATCTGCGAGCTGCTCCGCGAGGAGGGCATGACCGATGTGCTCGTCACCGCCGGCGGCATCATCCCCGCGGACGACATCCCCGCGCTCAAGGAGGCCGGCGTGGCCGAGGTCTTCGGGCCCGGCACCAGGATCGGCGACATCGCGGCGTTCATGCGCGAGCACGCACCGCAGCGAGCCGGGTGACGGCGCCAGCCGCGAACGGACACGGCGCCCGGCTCGCCGACGAGGCCCGCGGCGGCTCTCGACTGGCCCTGTCTCGACTCCTGACCGCTGTGGAGTCGCGTACTCCGGCCGCCGAGGAGGCCCTGCGTGTGCTACATCCCGCGGCCGGTGGCGCACACGTCGTGGGCGTGACCGGCCCCCCTGGTGGCGGCAAGTCGACTCTGGTCTCCGCGCTGGTCGCCGAGGCTCGCGCCGCCGGGCGCCCGGTGGCGGTCCTCGCCATCGACCCTTCCAGCCCGGTCACCGGCGGCGCCATCCTCGGCGACCGCATCCGCATGCAGCAGTACGCGGGCGACCGCGACGTCTTCATCCGCTCGATGGCCTCGCGCGGCCACCTCGGCGGCCTCGCCGGCACCACCGCGGAGGCGGCCGCTGTCCTCGATGCCTGCGGCTTCGGCCTAGTCTTCATCGAGACCGTGGGCACCGGACAAAGCGAGGTGGAGGTGGCCTCCATCGCGGACACGACCGTGGTCGTCCAGGCCCCCGAGATGGGCGACGAGAACCAGGCGCTGAAAGCCGGGGCCTGCTGCGAGGTCGCGGATATCGTCGTGGTCAACAAGGCCGATCGACCCGGGGCCGACCGAGCCGCCGCCCAGCTGCGTGGCGTGCTGACCCTCGGCGCCGAAACCGCGCAGCCCGAGTCCGGCCGACCGCAGCCCAAGCGCCCGGTCGTCCTCCTGGCTTCAGGTCTCGAGGGCACCGGCGTGGCCGAGCTACTCGGCGCTCTGCGACGAGCACCACCAGCGCTACACGCCGCGGCCGGGCGTCCACACGATGCACGCATGGCCCGGGCCCGCGCCCAGGTCGAGGGCATCCTGGCCGACCGCACTCGCGACGCCCTCTGGTCGGCCGATCGTCGAGCCGAGACCGACGCCCTGCTGGAGCGAGTGGCCGCCCACGAGCTCGATCCCTACGCCGCCGCCGACGTCCTCCTGGAGGATCTCCGCGGCCATGCCCCGCTAGCCTCACGGTCGGGATCCGGGCCCTCAAGCGAACGCTCCGCAGTCGTGGCGGAGGTGGCGGCCGGTGACCTGGTGACGATCACCCATCAAGGTCGTCCGGTGCGCTGGACACGGTCGGAGGGGCAACCGACGTTCAGGTTGACTTCATCGTAGCCCCACTTCTGGGCAATCCGGGCCGATTCAGCCAGTTCCGCCGGCTCGCTGCCTCCCAGTTGCAATGCGAGCGGGTGCTCTTCAGGGTTGAATCCGAGCAGCTTCTCCAGGTCACCGTGCAGAATTGCGCCAGTCGTAACCATTTCCGTGTACAACAGAGCCGACGGTGCCAACAAGCGGTGGAAGAAACGGCAGTGACGGTCGGTCCAATCCATCATCGGCGCGACATTCAAACGCCGGTCCGGAAGTTGTGAAGCACGGTTCATGCCTTCTATTCTGAATTGAAAACGGAAAACCATCAAAACAAGTTTCCCGGTAGGATAAAGTATGGCCTCATAATATGTGTTATTCAGGGAGTCCCGTATCAATGTTTAACGCACATCCGAGATTATTACTTTGCCTCGCGACTTTGCTGATGGCCGGCAACGCCTTGGCACAGACTCCGCAGGCTGTGTCCGCACTTGGCCGTCTCGAGCCTGGACACGGGGTGATAAAAGTGACCGCACCGTCCACGCCCGAGGCGCTGTTGGGCGGGCTGTTGGTGGAGTTACACGTGGAAGAAGGGGACGATGTCAGCGCAGGCGACCTGCTTGCCGTGACCGATACCGCGGTGGTGATGGAAGCGCTGATCCGGGAAGCCGAAGCGGGCGTCCTGTATGCTGAACGTGGCGTCGAAGCCGCCCGCAGTAATGCCGTGGAAGCCTGTGTCCGCGCTGATGTCGCTGCTGACGAAGCTGAGCGCCGGGCACGACTGCGCGAACAGGGCGTGGCAGGTGAAGAAGAGACGGAAAGCGCGCGGGGTGAAGCGGAGGCAAGAAAAGCGGCCTGCGCCAGCGCATCAACCGCCGTGCGCTTGTCCGAAACCGGGGTAGAAGTGGCCAGCGCGCACCTGGCCCGCGTCGAGGCTGAGCGACAGAGGTCGTTTGTCCGCGCGCCGGTCGATGGGCGCGTGATCGACATCATGGTGCGGCCGGGTGAACTGATCGGCGAGAGCGGCATCCTGGAATTGGCCCAGGTCGATCAGATGAAGGCCATCGCCGAAGTCTATGAAACCGATATCCGCCGCGTGAAGACCGGGCAGCGAGCCACCATCAATAGCGCAGCCCTGGAAGATGAGTTGACGGGAACCGTGGAAAGCATTCGTCACAAGGTTCAGAAACAGGACGAAATCGGCACCGACCCGGCCGCCCGCAAAGACGCGCGGATTGTTGAAGTGACCATCGCGCTGGACGATTCCGGTCCGGCCGCCGGACTGACCAATCTCCAGGTCGATGTGGTGATTCAGCCCTGATGTTCCTGGGTTGGCTGCAACTAAAACACAAGCCTTTGCGGCTGATTGTCGCCTTGTCCGGAATTTCCTTTGCGGTGCTGCTGATCATGATGCAACTGGGGTTCCGGTCGGCGTTGTTTGAAAGCGCGGTTCGATTCCACGAGCGTTTTGATTACGACATAGCTCTTTTCAGCCCGGACAGCGTCTTTATCGTGCGGCCGCAGCCCTTCTCGAATCGCCGTCTATACCAGGCGCTGGGTTTCGACGCGGTCGAGGATGTCACCCCGGTTTATATTTTCCCGTCCATCTGGAAAAACCCCTGGGACAATATGCGGCGGAGTATCAACACGATCGGGTTTCACCCGGACTCCCGGCTGCTGGCGATCGAAGGTTTCGAAGACTCGCGAAAATTATTGCGCGGGCAGGACGTGGTGTTGTTCGACAGCGCGTCCCGTCCGGAATTCGGGCCGGTGGAAGAAACGCTGGAGGCAGGCAACCCGGTGGTCACCGAAATCAACGACCGGGAAGTCGAAGTGGTTGGCCTGTTTGAAATGGGCACCTCATTCGGGATCGACGGCACCGTGATCACCAGCGACGATAACTGGCTGCGCCTGTTTCCCGGCCGGTCTCGAAATGAAATCCAGCTGGGCCTGATCCGTCTGAAACAGGGCACTGATGCGAACCGGGTGCGCGATGCACTGGCGGAATATCTGCCCGGCGATGTCCTGGTGATGACCAAGCAGCAATTCGTGCAGCGGGAAAAGGCTTACTGGAACTCGGCGACGCCGATTGGTTACATTTTCGCTTTTGGCGCGATCATGGGTTTCGTGGTCGGGGCCATCATCGTGTACCAGATCCTGTTTGCCGATGTCTCGGAGCACCTCAACGAATATGCGACGCTGCGGGCCATCGGCTACCGTAACCGTTTCGTTTCCGGCATCGTGCTGCAGCAGGCGGTGATCCTGGCGGTGCTGGGTTACCTACCCGGCCTGGCCATCGTCTACTGGCTGTACGGAAAAGCCGCTGCGGCAACCAACCTGCCCCTCTACATAACCCAGGAACGGGCGCTGACCGTTTTCCTGATGACCCTGGCCATGTGCGCAATTTCCGCCATGATGGCGGTTCGCAAAGTACAGCGGCTGGATCCGGCGGACGTGTTCTGATGGACAAGTCGCCGCCAATCAGGGTAGAAGGGCTGAACCACTCCTACGGCAAGGGAGCACTGAAGAAGCAAATCCTGTTCGACGTATCGGTGGAAATCCACAAAGGCGAGATCGTCATCGTCACCGGCCCTTCAGGTTCCGGAAAGACCACGATGCTGACACTGGTCGGCGCCTTGCGCTCAGCGCAGGAAGGCAGCGTGCAAATCCTGGGCCACGAATTGCTTCGAGCCCGCCCGGCAACGCTGGAAAAAGTCCGCCGGCAGATCGGTTTCATCTTCCAGCAACACAATCTCCTGGCTGCTTTGTCCGCGCTGCAGAACGTCGAACTCGGCATCCGTGGCTGCGGAAAATTTCCGCGCTCCGAGCACCGCGAGCGCTCGATGCACATGCTTAACGCGGTCGGCCTCGGGGAACGCATTCACCACAAACCGGAGCAGTTGTCCGGCGGCCAGCGCCAGCGGGTCGCGATTGCCCGCGCCCTGGTTTCGGAACCCGAAATGTTGCTGGCGGACGAACCGACCGCTTCGCTGGACAAGGAATCCGGCCGGGAGGTCGTCGAACGGATGAAGGTGCTGGCGAAAGAGCACGGCACAACGATCCTGCTGGTCACCCACGACAACCGGATCCTGGATATCGCAGACCGCATCGTGCACCTGGAGGACGGCCGCCTGACGACCTTCACCGACGCGGTGATCGCCAACAACCGCCACATGATGCAGATGCTGGCGAACAACCGGAACAAGGAACCGCTGGACGACCTGGTCGAAAATCTGAACGAAAGTCCGAGTTCAGCGACCTGTTGAAGGACATCACCGAGGAATCGGAACGGTTCCTGGAGGTCACCGCGCTGGCCAACAATATTGCCTTCAAGAGCATGCTCGACCGCGGCCTGTTCGCGTTTACCCGCAAGCTGGCCTCCCTGCTGCACGCGGAACGAGCCTCGCTGTTCCTGCGTGAAGGCGATGAACTGGTTCTGAAAGTGGCCGAGAACCTGGAGGAAATGGGAGAGATCCGCTTCCCGGTCGGGGCCGGAATCGCCGGGGCCGTGGCCCAGGGCGGCGAGACCATCCGCATCGACGATGCCTATGCGGACCCCCGCTTCAACCGCGAGGTGGACAAGCAGACCGGTTTCACAACGCGTTCCATCCTGTGCCTGCCGGTCAAGAACATGCAGGGCGAGGTGTTTGCCGTCGCCCAGTTGCTGAACCGGAAAGACGGCCTGCCGTTCGACGAACACGACGAACGGCGCTTTTCCACTTTCATGCAGTCCATTGGTGTGATTTTCGAGACGCAGTTGGGACTTGGCGGACATTGAGGAAGCCCGGATGAAGTTCAGAGACATCAACTCAGAAGGCCTGGCCCAACGGGTGCTGCAGACGCTCGATAAATATTTCAAAATCGAATTTTCCGCCGATGACCCGGTGCTGGAAGCCGTGGAAATCTGCAGCCTGGCCGGTGGTGATTGGCTGATGCGCCAGGGCGACCCCGGCGATGCACTGTACTTCCTGGTCCGCGGGCGCCTGCAGGCCTGGGCGCGCGGTGAAAACGGCAAAGACAGGGGCCGCTTCCTCAATGAAATCGTCCCCGGCGACAGCGTCGGGGAACTCAGCCTGCTGACCGGGGCTCCGCGCGCGGTCGGGATCCAGGCGATCCGCGACAGCCTGCTGGTCCGGCTGGACCGGGAAGCGTTCGAGCGCCTTGCGCATGAACATCCGGCCATGGTCATGCGGCTGGCCGCCAACGTTGCAACACTTGCTTCAGAGCAGCAGTTTTGGCGCCAAGTCATCCACCCGGAACCTCAACTCGATCACCATTCTGCCGCTGGACAACTCGCCCAGGCTGGAGAATTTTTGCCGGGAACTCACGCTTGAACTGGAAAACGAAGGCTCGACACTCAGCCTGGCCGCCGGCGAACTGGGCAGAAAAGGCGCACCGGTGGACTCGCTTCAACCCGGGCAGGCCGTTCCCGAATCGCTGAAAAACTGGCTGCAGGACCAGGAAAACGAACACCGCTTTCTCGTTTATCACTGGCTACCCGGGAAATGCAGACTGGTCGCATTTTGCGCTGCGGCATTCCGACATGGTGCTGCTGGTGGGCGATGCTTCGCATGACCCGGCGCCTCGCAAGTGGGAGGTCGAACTGCTGGAAACCTCGGGCGCCACGATCGCGCGGCGATTGCTCGTGCTTTTGCAACCGCCGTCAGACCAGCCGATACAGGGCACGGCCCGCTGGCTCGACAGACCGGCGCATCGATTTTCACGTTGCACGTGCAGGCAGGATCAGCCGGATGACTTGAGCCGGGTAACCCGGATCATTTCCGGTAATGCCCTGGGACTGGTGCTCGCAGGCGGCGCTGCGCGGGGTTTCGCCCACCTGGGCGTGCATCTGGCCATCCAGGAACTCGGCCTGCCGATCGACTGGATCGGCGGCACCAGCATCGGCGCGATCATGGGGGCGGCCATCGCGGCCCCGATCTCCACCGAGGAAACCATCGACCTGTGCAGGAAATCCTTTGTCGACGGCAAGCCGTTCAGCGACTTCACGATTCCGATGATGTCCCTGATACGGGGGCGCCGGATGGACAATTTGCTGCGCCAGAACCTGGATTACCGGATCGAAGACCTGCCGATCCCGTTTTACTGCGTTTCCTGCAACCTGGACAACGGTTCCACCAACCTGCACGAGAGCGGCGACTTGCCGGCAGGCGCTGCGCGCCAGCGCGGCTTTACCGGGCATTATTCCCCCGGCGGTGGTCAACCAGCGTCTGACCATCGACGGAGCCGTGGTGAACAACCTGCCGGTGGACGTGATGCGGCAGAAACCCGTCCGCCGGATCATTGCTGTAGATCTCGGCTCGGCTGAGTCGATGATGGTTGACTATGCTTCAATGCCTTCGCCCTGGGCTATTTTCCGCGGCCGCTACCTGCCTTTCGCGCGCCGGTACCGTGTGCCCAGCCTGGCCAATATCATGCTCAAGGCGACCCTGCTGGGGACGATCGAGCGGGTCCGTGAACAGGGCAAACTGGCCGACATCCTGCTCAACCCCCCGGTCAGGCAATTCGGAATGACCGAGGTCAAATCGTTCGAAAAAATCGTGCAGGCCGGGTACGACCATGCAAAAACCGAACTGGGGGCCTGGCTGGAACGATCCGCCGGCTGAGAGCGACAGGACTCCTTCCGGCTCGCTTCGAACCGGCGTACTGGAAAGCAGACTAGTCGCGTGTCCGGTGCTTGATGATATAACTCGCAATGATGGCAAGGACCGCCATAGTCCACACCACGACGGCGCCGGTCGGCAAATCCAGCAGGGCGGAAAGCGTGATACCCGCGATGAAAGACAGTCCGCCTATGCTGTAACCCGCTATCAGCCTCGCTTTTCCGTGCAGGCGCCGGGTGGACAGCGCCGGCAGTATCAGGCTGGCGAACACCAGGTAAACCCCGACGATCTGGACCGCGGCCGTGATGGCGAAGGCAAAGGTGACGTAAAAACCCGCCCGCCCGATTTTCTCGCTGCTGGTGAACCACACCGTCAGTAGAATCGCGTACAGGATCGCGATGGGAATGAGCATGTGCCAGGTGGTCCACAGGATCTGCCCTACCAGGATATCCTTCAGGTATTCCCCGCCGTGCGGATTTTCGGCCAGCAACAGGATGCTGCCGGTGGCTGCCAGCACAAACAGGTTGCCGATCAGTGCTTCCTGGATTTCGGGCCAGTATTTTTCAGTCCAGTTGAGCCCCGCCGCCGCCAGCAAGGCCGCGCCAACCGCCGCGATCTGGACTGCGTAGATGTTCTCTTCCCAACCCAGTGCGCCCGCTGCAATCACACCCAGCGCAGCCACCTGGGCGATCGCCAGGTCGATAAAAATAATGCCCCGCTTCAACACCACCTGGCCAAGCGGGACATGGGTGCTGAGGACCAGCAGCCCGGCGACGATGGCCGGGCCGATAATGAGCCAGTCCAGCAGATGCCAGTTCATGCGCCCGCTCCTTTAATTACAGCAAGCAAGCGATCCAGCACATCGTCGAACAGCCCGAACAAGTCGTCCGCACCGTCACTGCCCCCAACGGTCAGGGGCAGCATCACCGCCGGAATACCGGTCTTGTCTTGCAACCATTCCGAAGCCTTGGCGCTCTGGAACGGTGAACGGATGATCGCGTCAGCGCCGCTTCCGTCCGTGCCCAATTGCGCCAGCAGTTTCGAAAGGTGGGCCGTGGTCGGGGGAATTCCGGGGACTGGCTCCAGCGTCGCCACTTCTTCCAGCTGCAGCCAGTCCTCGAGGTAAACCCAGGATTTATGGTGGCAGACCACCCGTTTACCCGCCAGCGGGGCCGCGCGTTCTTCCCAGACGGCCATTGCTGCGTTCCAGCGTGATAGGAAATCCTCCGTGCCCGCGGCATAGGCGGCTGCATTGTCCGGGTCGAGCACGGCAAAGCGCTCACCCAGGGCCGCGGCAACCAGGGCGATATTATGGGGGTTCATCTGGATGTGCGGATTACCCTGCGGGTGCATGTCTCCCTGTGCGCGGTCCACGCTGGAGGGTATGTCCAGCCGCGAAACGACGCTGCCGGCTTCCAGGAAGCCCAGCTGTCCCGGCAGCACGGCGGGATTATTGGCCTTGCCGAGCAACATCGGCAACCAGCCGATTTCAAGTTGCGCACCACTGCAAACCACCAGGTCCGCCTTGCGGACCTTGGAAATCAGACTGGGCCGGGCTTCGACATAATGCGGGTCCTGCATCGCGTTGGTGGCGCTGGTGGCATTGACGAGGCTGCCGCCGATTTCCTCGCTCAGCGCTGCCCATTCGGGTTCACAGGCAAATATGTTCAATTGCGCCTGCGCGGTGCACGGCAGGGTCAGGATCAGTAACAGGAAAAAACGTACCGGGAACTTGCTCATGTCCCAAAACTCCCTCAGAAACTGTGGGCGCCGTGGGCGCCGATGCTGAAAATATATTGCAGGCCGAACTGGTTGTCGGTTTGTTCACTGGCCTGGTCGTGGTTGTACTGGAATCTTAGCCGGCTGAATTCGCTGTTGGACCAGTCCACCATCACGCTGTAACGGCTGGGGTCACTGCCGGCGGGATAGAGCGGAGTACCCGCCCATTCAAGGCCTGGAAAATCCCCCGACAGGCGGTCATAGCGCGCTCCGACCCGCCAGCGCGGAAACGGCTGGTAAACCAGTTGTGCATACCAGCCACTCTGGCTGTTGTTCCACGGGCCTGCCATGCCGTCAGGCAGACTGTAGTCGCCGTCTTCATCACGCCACAGATATTCAGCCTGGAATTTCAGGTTTCTCTGCCGGGAATTGCCGTTCGGCGACCATTTCCAGACAAAATCGGCGATGTAAATATCGGTATTGCCGTTGAACAGGAGCGGATTGTCTTCGTCGCCTGACTCCCGGCCTTCGGCATCCGCCTGGAGCCACGAAAAGCCGACCAGCCAGCTGTTGCTGAAGCCGATATCGCCGCCGGTTTTTGCGCTGAGTGTCGTACTGCCGACCATGGAATTGGGCTTTCCTTCCGCCGGGTAGCTGCCGCCTCTGAACACTTCTGCACCCAACTCCAGGTAGAAATCTGTGGGCGCCATCCAGCGGAATTGCAGCCCGTCATCGATGTACTGGCCGCCCAGGAAGGCCTGGTAAGGCAGTGGCTGGTCAGTAAAATCCCAGGAATGGAAATGCCGGTCGTTCATGTAGCCGATTTCCGACATGATCCGGCCCATCCGGATCGCCAGGCCGGCAGGCAGGGTCATTGTCTCAACCCAGGCTTCTTCAAGTTCCACCGATACTTCCCCGTCCTCGACTGCGACGGGCAGAGTCAGCTTGGCCGTGAACTTGTCATCCACGTTGGCCGACATCGAGATTTCTGTCTCAGCCAGGGACAGGCCCTCCGGAGCCAGGCCGGTTTCACCGGCGGTGGGAAAACCCGGAATGTAATAATCCCCGGGATCGTTGCTGTAGGACCAGGCCTGGCCCTGGAAAATCACCCCGATGGCCGGATTGAATGAATTGTCACGCGCCACGGAAACCGTTTCCGGCGATGTGAAGCCCGGGGTGGCATAGATTTCCGCGGGCGTCGCCGCCTGGGCTGCCGGGCGTGCAGCGGCTTCCAAATCTTTCTTTTCGGCTGCATCGAGCCGGGCTTCAAGGTCAGCGATACGGGATTCGTATTCGCCGCGCATCGTGCGAATCTCCTCTCGCAAGGCAGCGAGTTCATCGTTTTCGCCTGGCTGCGCAAACACCTGGGAACTGAACATCAACACGCACGCCAGGGGAAGATGCCGTATTGGAATAATCATTTTCTGTCTCCGTAGAATTCAAACATTTACCCGGAATGCAAAGCAGTTCCTGGCTGTTAAAAAGCGTTCGAAATTATACTGACAGCAGAGGTGGCGCCCGCGGATGGTAAGCTCTTGAAAACCGGGCGGGGACAGCATATTGCAAGTCGTGTTCTTGCAGGACGCTGTAACCGGGGTCAACCGGAAAACCCTGGTCGGAAGAAGGGATGGCAGAGAACAACTGTGCGTGGCCGACACACAGTTCACACTGATCCAGATTTGGCGAGAAATGGGCCGTGACGTGGCTGATCAAAGCAACCTGACTGACCACCAACATCAGGGCCAGGAGGGCAATTCTGAAACGTGCGATCTTGCGCATAAAGCAATTCTAGATCATTTCGCGGTATTCGTGCCTGAATTAGAATAAAAACCTGATCGCGGATGAATCCGCTTCTGCGGCTGGCGCCGGATCAGGCAGGAGCGATTTCAATCGCGAATTTTTATCGGACACTCCCGCACATCGCTCACCGATCAGCGGCTATAATAGTGTGTTTTCGGCCTGCGGAAGGTTGACCGGAGAAGAATAATGACCGAACGCGAAATCATGGAATATGACGTTATTATCGTCGGCGCAGGGCCGGCTGGCCTATCCTGCGCCATTCGCCTGAAGCAGCAGAAGCCCGAACTGATGGTAGCCGTTATCGAAAAGAGCTCGGAAATCGGCGCGCATATACTCTCGGGCGCCGTGATCGAGCCCGAACCGCTGGACGAGTTGCTGCCGGGCTGGCGCGATAACCCTCCGCCGATCTGTATTCCGGTCGAAAGGGATGAAATCTGGCTGCTTAGTCAAAAAGGCCGGCGCAGGCTTCCGACTCCCCCGCAACAGAAAAACCACGGTAATTACATCGTTTCACTGGGCGCCATGTGCGCCTGGATGGCCAACCGGGCCGAGGCGCTGGAAGTTGACATTTTCCCCGGCTATGCCGCTTCTGAAATTCATTTCACCAAAGACGGTGCGGTTGGCGGCGTGGTGATTGGCGACATGGGCGTCGGCCGCGACGGTCAGCCCAGGGATACCTACATGCAGGGCATCGAGATCCATGCCCCGGTCACGGTATTCAGCGAGGGCGTGCGCGGCCATCTCAGCAAGCGGTTGATCAAAAAATACGAACTGGACAAGGACTCCGATCCCCAGACCTACGGAATCGGCATGAAGGAACTGTGGCGCGTCCAGCCCGGAAAGTCCAAACCCGGACTGGTTCAGCACACGGCGGGCTGGCCGCTTGATTCGAAAACCTATGGTGGCAGCTTCATTTATCACCTGGACAAGGACCGCATTGCGATCGGCTTTGTCTGCGGTCTCGACTACCAGGATCCCGGAATTTATGCCCTTCGAAGCCTTCCAGCAGATGAAGAACCATCCGATGGTCCATGAAATGCTCGAAGGCGGAGAAATACTTTCCTCCGGAGCGCGCGCTATTGTCGAGGGCGGCTACCAGTCACTGCCAAAAACCGAGATGCCCGGCGCGCTGATCATCGGAGACTCCGCCGGTACGCTTAACGTGCCGAAGATCAAGGGCACTCACCAGGCCATGCGTTGCGGCATCCTGGCCGCAGACCACATTGCAGCGACATCGGGCGCGGAAGGGTTTGACCGGAAACTGCGAGAGTCGCAGGTGGTGAAAGAACTGTACAAAGTCCGCAACATCCGGCCGGCTTTCTACAAGGGATTCTGGCGTGGTTTCCTGCGGGCGGCAATCGAGACCGTGACCGCCGGCAAACTGCCCGGCACGCTTTCGGTTCACGCGGACGACAGTTCGCTGAAGAAACTGGACGGCTATACGCCTCCCGACCGGCACTGGATCAATCGCGACCTGCCGCCCCGTGACCGGCTGGCTTCCGTATACTTTGCAGCCACTCGAACACGACGAAGATCAACCCGTGCACCTGCAAATCCTTGAACCGGATATCTGCCGCACGCGTTGCGTGGAAGAGTACAATAATCCCTGCACGCGGTTCTGTCCGGCCCAGGTATACGAAATGGTCGGAGAAGGCGCCGAAAAACAACTGCAGATCAATTCGGCCAATTGTGTGCATTGCAAGACCTGCGACATCAAGGATCCGTACCAGATCATCAACTGGGTCACGCCCGAAGGCGGCAGCGGCCCCAACTATCAGAACATGTAAACACTGAAAATGGAGACAGGAAAGCCGATGAAAATACTGGTTGGCATAAAACGCGTGGTTGACTACAACGTCCGTGTACGCGTACTTCCCGACGGCAGCGGTGTCGATACCGACGGCGTCAAAATGAGTGTAAACCCCTTCGATGAAATTGCGCTGGAAGAAGCCTTGCGCATCAGGGAGGCCGGCAATGCCGAAGAGGTGATCGTGGTTTCGGCCGGCGGCGACGAGTGCCAGCAGCAGCTGCGCACCGGGCTGGCGATGGGCGCAGACCGGGCCATCCAGATCAAGACTTCCGGACCGCTGCAACCCCTGAGCGTTGCCCGGGCCTTTCTCAAGATCATCGAACGCGAACAGCCCGGCCTGGTGATCCTCGGCAAGCAGGCGATCGACGATGACAACAGCCAGACCGCCCAGATGCTCGCGGCCCTGTGGGACCGCCCGCAAGCCACGTTCGCATCCAAAATGGTGCTGAACGGAAGCACCGCAACGGTTACCCGCGAAGTTGACGCCGGCCTGGAAACGATCGAGGTCGACCTGCCTGCCGTTATCTCGGTGGACCTGCGCATGAACGAGCCCCGCTTCGTCAAGCTGCCCGACATCATGAAAGCCAAGCGCAAGCCGCTGGATGTCATCCCGCTCGATGAACTGGGTGTCGCCGTTGAAGGCGACCTGAACGTCCATCATTTCGCACCGCCACCACAACGCCAGAAGGGCATCATGGTTGAAGATGCCGCCCAGCTGGTCCAGGAACTGAAGAACAGGGGGTTGATATGAGCAAAATCCTGATCATTGCCGAGCACGACGGCGAAACACTGAACACCAGCACCGCCAAGGTGGTCAGCTGCGCACAGGCGATCGGTGGTGAGATCGATATCGCCGTGTTTGGAGACGGCATCGACGCGATCGCCGCACAGGCGGCCACGCTGGATTCCGTCAGCAAGGTCATTGCCGTGAACGCAGCGCACCTGGCCGCTCCACTCGCAGCCAACTGGGCTGTTGAAGCGCTCAGCCTGGCCGCGGACTACAGCCACGTGCTGGGCCCCTCGACCACGATGGGACGCGACCTGATGCCACGCATTGCGGCACTGGCCGGTGTCAACCAGGTCAGTGACGTGATGGAAGTGCATGGTCCGGCTTCGTTCAAACGTCCGATTTACGCGGGTAACGCAATCGTTGACGTGGAAACGGTCGCGGGCGCCAAAGTGATAGCGACCGCCAGGGTGGCCAGTTGGAAAGCCGCCGGCAACTCGGGTAGCGCAACCCTCGAACAACGTGCCAGCCAGCAGCAGTGCCTGTGAACACACGCGCTATGTAGGACTGTCGGCCGGCGGCAGCGAGCGCCCGGATCTGCAGAGTGCTTCAAAGGTCGTCTCCGGCGGACGGGCCCTGGGCAGCGAGGAAAATTTCGGACTGATCTATTCGTTGGCGGACAAGCTGGGCGCAGGGGTCGGAGCCTCGCGCGCCGCGGTGGATGCCGGTTACTGCCCCAACGACATGCAGGTCGGACAAACCGGCAAGATCATCGCCCCCGACCTCTACCTCGCGTTCGGAATTTCAGGCGCCATCCAGCACGTTACCGGCATCAAGGACGCCGGCACGATCGTTGCGGTGAACAAGGACAGCGAAGCGCCCATTTTTGAAATTGCAGACATCGGCCTGGCCGGAGACCTGTTCAGCGTTATCCCTGAACTGGAAAAACTGCTGGGCTGAACGCGATGACTGAACCGCTATGGTCACCCGGGCCGGTACGCCGCCAGACCGCTAACATTCGCAGGTTTATCGACCTGGCGCGAAACGAACTGGATCCCGGTATTTACACGTACCGGGATCTGCATCGTTTTTCGATAGAAAACCCGGCCGAATTCTGGCGGGCTGTTTGGGATTTCTGCGGAATCATCGGAACTCCCGGAAAGACCGTCCTTGAAAACGGCCAGCGGATGCCCGGCGCAAGCTGGTTTCCCGATGCCCGCCTGAATTTCGCCGAGAACCTTTTGCGGCACCGCGGCGACCATCCTGCCATTGTTTTCAGATCTGAAACCGGTGAATCCGCCGAATACACTTTCAATGAACTGTACTCGGCAGTTGCGCGAACAGCCGCGGCGTTGCGGGCGGCCGGGGTTGATCAGGGCGACCGGGTTGCCGGTTACATGCCCAACCTTCCGGAGACCGTTATCGCGATGCTGGCCACGACCAGCATCGGCGCGATCTGGTCGTCCTGCTCACCGGATTTCGGCATCGAAGGAGTGGTCGACCGCCTGGGCCAGATTCAGCCAAAAATTCTGTTCTGCGCCGCCGCTTACACCTATAACGGAAAAACCCATGACTGCCTGGAAAAAGTCCGTGGCATCGTCCAGTCGATTACCTCGATCGAGCAGACCGTGGTGGTGCCTTACGTCAAGCCTGAAGCGCGGATAGACAAGGTTCCGGGCGCGACCTGGTTCAGCGATTTCACGGATAACACCGCCACCGAAATCGTGTTTGAACAGCTTCCATTCGACCACCCGGTTTACATTCTGTACTCGTCCGGCACAACCGGCGTACCCAAGTGCATTACCCATGGCGCCGGCGGCACGCTGATCCAGCACCTCAAGGAACTGGTCCTTCACATCAACCTGAGGCGCTCGGACCGCCTCTGCTACTTCACGACCTGCGGTTGGATGATGTGGAACTGGATGGTCAGCAGCCTGGCGGTCGGTTCAACCATGGTGCTGTATGAAGGCTCCCCTTTTTACCCGGGACCGCAGGCGATGTTCGACCTGATCGATGAAACCGGGATCTCGGTGTTTGGAACCGGCGCCAAGACCATTGCATCCTGGGAGAAAGCCGGCTTGCAGCCGCGCGCCTCACACCAGCTCAATTCGCTGGTGACCCTGCTGTCAACCGGTTCGCCGCTCGCGCCGGAGAGCTTTAATTACGTTTACCGGGAAATAAAGCAGAATCTCTGTCTTTCCTCGATTGCCGGCGGGACCGATATCGTTTCCTGTTTCATGTCGGGCTGCCCCATCCTTCCGGTCTGGCCCGGTGAGCTGCAGTGCGCGGCCCTGGGCATGGCGGTGGAAATCCTTCGCGACGACGGCAGCACGGCCGACGTCGGCGAAACCGGCGAACTTTGCTGCACCCGGCCGTTTCCGGCGATGCCGGTTTGTTTCTGGGGCGACCCCGATGGCAGCCGCTACCATGCGGCCTATTTTGAGAAGTTTCCCGGAATCTGGGCACACGGTGATTTTGTTGCACTGACCGAACACGGCGGTTATGTGATCGAGGGACGCTCTGACGCCACGCTCAATCCCGGCGGAGTTCGAATCGGAACCTCTGAAATTTACCGCCAGGTTGAATGTCTCGATGAAGTACTGGAAAGCCTCTGCATCGGACAGGAATGGGAAAACGATGAACGGGTGGTGTTATTCGTGAAGCTTCGCGAAGGGATTGAACTCGACGAGGCGCTGCGGGAAAAGATCCGGACAACGATCCGGCGGAATACAACGCCGCGCCATGTGCCGGCAAAAATAATCCAGGTGGCGGACATTCCCCGTACCATCAGCGGCAAAATCGTCGAACTGGCTGTCCGCAACGTCGTGCATGGCCACGCAGTGAGCAACCTTGATGCACTGGCAAATCCCGCGGCGTTGCAGCTGTTCCAAGACCTTCCCGAACTGCAGAGCTGAATCGATCGTGCCATGAGCAAGCTACCCACTCTGCGCGCCTCCTACCAGCAGGAGCCCGTCGAACACTGGCTGAACGACGGTGAGGACGTGCTCGCGGTGTTCGAATTCGGGCGCTCTCCGCTTGAATCGACCGATCCCCGGCACGTACCGGTAGCGCTGAAGCAACTGGGAAGCCCCGGCATGGTGGAAGTGTGGCGTTGCGCAGGCCCGATCAAGACCGGCAACTGGGACCGTTTGCGTTTTGCCCAGGGCGAGCAACTGACCATGGGGCATATTGCCCTGGACCTCCGGGAAACCGGCGCAATGCGCGAATCCAGCCGGCTGGCCTACGATATCCTGCAGACCTACCTGCAGCAGTCGCCGCACCAGTGGCCGCTGAAAATCTGGAATTATATTCCCGGTATCAACCAGGGGGTCGGGGACGAAGAACTCTACCGGCAATTCTGCCTTGGGCGAGCAGACGCGGTGCTGATCGATCCGGGTGACCGCCCGCCCCTGCCGGCCGCCACGGCGATCGGATCCCCGGGTGATGAACCGGCCCTGCAGGTCTATTTCCTGGCCGCGGCCCTGCCCGGTCTGGATGTTGAAAACCCGCGCCAGGTCAGCGCCTGGCGCTATCCCCGGCAATACGGTCCGCGCAGCCCGCTGTTTTCCCGCGGCACGATCCTGCGGCTGAACGGCTCGCAGCAGTTCCTGATTTCGGGGACCGCCAGCGTGGTGGGACACCAGACCCACCACGAAAACCAGGTCGCAAACCAGCTGAGCGAATCACTGCGGAATGTGCAAAGTCTGTTGGAGGAGGGTTACCGCCTGACCGGCGACTCCTACGCGCAACTCGACAACCAGGGTTTGCTCAAGGTGTACATCCGTAACCGCAGCGACCTCGACCTGATCCGGCAGACCCTGGAGGCCGAGGCTCCGGCGGAGATACCAAGGATTTACCTGGAAGGCGACATTTGCAGGGAAAACCTGCTGACCGAGATCGACGGCATCGTCAGCCTGCAGCGCACAAAATTGTAGGAGCGATTTTAATCGCGAATGAATTCGCTCCTACAGGGCTTGATCCAGATCGCCAATCAGGTCGTCGACATCCTCCACGCCCACCGACAGGCGGACCAGCGTATCGCTGATACCGAGCCGGGCCCGGATATCCTCAGGCACTGATGCATGCGTCATGATGGCCGGGTGGTTGATCAGGCTCTCGACACCCCCCAGGCTTTCCGCCAGCGCGAACAGCTTGCAGCGCTCCAGTACCTGGCGCGATTTTTCCAGCCCGCCCCGAATGTCGATACTGATGATGCCGCCGCCCTGCCCGCTCATCTGGCGCATTGCCAGTTGGTGTTGGGGGTGGTTCTCCAGCCCCGGGTAGATCACGCGTTCGATTGCGGGGTGTTCGGACAACCACCGGGCAATTTTCAACGCATTGGCGCAGTGGGCTTTCATCCTCAGGGCCAGGGTTTTGAGTCCCCGCAACACCAGGAAACTGTCGAAAGGGCCCTGGATCGCCCCGGCTGAATTGAGCAGGAACCAGAGTCTTTCAGCCAGTTCCGGATCATCGCGGACAACCGCGACTCCACCCACCATGTCGGAATGGCCGTTCAGGAACTTGGTTGCAGAATGCATCACGATGTCGGCGCCAAGCTCCAGGGGCCGTTGCAGCATCGGACTGGCAAAGGTGTTGTCCACCACGAGAAGTGCGCCGTGCTCATGGGCAATTTCTGCCGCCGCGGCGATGTCCACGATTTTCAGCATCGGGTTGGTCGGTGTCTCTACCCAAACCAGGCGTGTATCCGGCCGCATGGCCGCCCGTAAACTGTCTATGTCCTCCAGCCGGGCAAATGAAAACCGCAGTTTCGACGACCTTTCCCTGACCCGGTGAAACAGCCGGAAAGTACCTCCGTACAGGTCATCACCGGCCACGACGTGAGCGCCGGAATCCAGCAGTTCGAGCAGCGTGGCCGTAGCCGCCATGCCGGACGAGAACGCGAAACCCCGGATACCGCTTTCCAGGTCCGCAATGCATTTCTCATAGGCGTCACGCGTCGGATTGTGACTGCGCGAATACTCCCAGCCCTGGTGATCGCCCGGGCTTCGCTGAACATAGGTGGACGTCGCGAAGATCGGGGTCATGATCGCGCCGGTCGACGGGTCCGGCTTTTGGCCTGCGTGAATGGCCCGTGTCGCCAGTTTATGGCCTTTACCTTTCTGATCACTCATTAACGGTCCGCCTTTCTTCGCAGGTAATTCAACAGGTCCACGCGTGTAATCAGGCCAAGAAACTGCGGTCCGTCCTTGACGATCGCGACGAAGTCACGATTGAAAATCGGCAGCAGGTCCTCGACCGGGGCGTGCACGTCAATCTCGGTCAGGTCGGTTTCCATCGCGTCACGGACGATGTCGTCGAATCGATGGGCATCTTCGGCGACGGCGAGCAGCAGGTCGGATTCGTCAAGAATCCCCACCAGCAAGCCGTTTTCAATGACCGGCAACTGCGACACGTCGTAAAGTTTCATGCGCTTGTAAGCATTGGCCAGCGGTTCATCCGGCCCGATCGTTACCGTGTCGTGAGACTGGTAAGGTCGCGCAATCAGGTCCCTCAGGTCGCCATGGTTTTCCACGTCCATGAAGCCCTGGTCCCGCATCCAGAAGTCGTTGTACATTTTTGACAGGTAGCGATTTCCCGTGTCGCAGGCGAAAGTCAGCACCCGCCTGGGTTCGGTCTGTTCCCGGCAATATCGCAGCGCCGCCGCCAGCAATGTTCCGGTGGACGACCCCCCCAGAATTCCCTCGCGGGTCAACAACTCTCTCCCGGCCAGGAAGCTTTCCCTGTCGCTGATGCAGTACGCTTTACTGACACGGGTAAAATCGCTGATCGTGGGCAGGAAATCTTCACCGATTCCCTCGACCATCCAGCTGCCGCTTTTGGTCGCCAGGGTTCCCTGGTTGATGTACTCGGCAAGGATGGAACCCTCGGGGTCCGCCAGCACCAGTTCGAGCGCGGGCGCCGTGCGGGCGAAATATCTCGACAGCCCGGTCACGGTGCCGCTGGACCCGACGCCGAGGACAATCGCATCCAGGTCGCCGTCCATTTGTTCCCATATTTCCGGACCGGTTAGCTCTTCGTGCGCCTGCGGGTTCGAGGGATTGCTGAACTGGTTAATGAAAAAAGCATCGTCGTGTTCGGACGCAATCCGTTTCGCCAGGTCCTGGTAGTATTCCGGGTGACCCTTGGCGACATCCGAACGGGTCAGAACGACCTCGGCCCCCATGGCCTTGAGGTTGGAAATCTTTTCCCGGCTCATCTTGTCCGGTATCACCAGGATCAGGCGATAGCCTTTCTGCGCCGCGACCAGCGCCAGGCCAAGGCCGGTATTACCCGCCGTGCCTTCCACCAGCGTTGAACCGGGGCTGATTCTGCCCGCGGCTTCCGCGTCTTCGATCATTTTCAGGCCGATCCGGTCCTTGATCGACCCTCCAGGATTCTGGCTCTCGAGCTTGATGAACAGCTCACAGGGTCCGGTATCCAGGTGGTTAATCCGCACGACCGGCGTCTGGCCGATCAATTCCAGGACATTGTTGTATACAGGCATCACCGCGTCTCGACAGGTATGTTCAGGGAATATCTGATTCCAAAAAGAAACGGCCGGGTTTTCGTGCCCGGCCGCTATTCGGTTTTCTGTTCCCGGTCAGGACCGGGCTTCATTCATGATACGGGCCAGTTGGTCTTTGGCCCGGAGTTTTTCCTTTTTCAACTTGTTCAGGGCGAGGTCTTCCATGGGAGCCGTGCCAATCTCGGCAGCGGTTACTTTTTTATCCAGTTCCTGATGACGATTATAGATTCGAAGAAAATCTTCGTTTTCTTTCATCAGTTTTTCCATTTCTTCCTGGTGGTGTTCGAACATAGGAATCCTCCGGTTTGAAGTAACGAAACAGTCGACCATGCGCCCCGGCATTTGCCGGAAATCGCGCCTGGTCGAAAATATGAATGATGTGATCTGAAGAACTGGAACGAGGCTTGGCAGGTGACACGCGACGGACGCCAGCCTGGTAAGCCATTATCCGCGAACTCCGTTTTTGCTGAAAAAAACCATGTTTCTGGGTTAAATCTAGCGCAAATATCTGCTGACAGCAAGGGGCAGCGACAACAGACTATTCATCCAGCAGGATGACATCCACACGGCGATTCTGGCGCCGCCCTTCTTCCGTCTCATTGCTCGCGATGGGAAAATCCTCGCCCATGCCGGCCACCGTAAAACGGCTGCGGTCAACACCCAGCGAGACCAGGGCCTCGAGTACTGAATTGGCTCGTAGCGCGGAAATTTCAAGGTTGGTTTCGGCGTCGCCGGTCGAATCGGTATGACCCTCGATGCGAATTTTCTTGCCAGGCTCGCTCTGTAACAGATCGACCACTTCTACCAGGCTGGCCATTGCCTCATTCAGCAATTGTGTCTGCCCACTTTCGAACAGCACGTCACCCAGGGTCACCACGACGCCGCTTTCCGTCTGGCGCAGCTGGAGATTTTCAAGCTGCCTGCGCAGCGTATCCGCCTGTTCCATCGCCAGGTCAGCCTCGCGCCGCGCCAACTGGGCTTCGGTCACACTCGAAGCGGCCAGCGCCTTGGCCTGCTGCGCCTCTTTTTGAGCCTGCTCCGCGTCGCGTGCCGAGGCGGCTTCGCGCTGCTGCGCTTCGAGGGCCTCCTGGCGAGCCCGCTCGGCGTCTTCGGCCGTTGCCTGGGAAATCATCCGCGCCTGTTCAGCCTCGGCCCGCGCCCGCTCGGCCTCGGCCTTGCTGGCCTTGACCAGCATCGCGTTGCGTTCTTCACCCAGTGTCTGATATTCCGCTTCCAATTGCGCGTTCTGCGCTATGGCACGGGCAACCTGGATTCTGCGATCGGCCATGTAGACCAGGTGTATCCGCTGGGTGTCGTCGCCGGAAAATGTTTCCGCCTGCCGCAAGCTGCGCTCCGCCTCAGCGAGCGCCAGCGGGGCGTACCCGGCCAGTTCCTGATTGGCCTGCAGATCATCCAGCTGGGCGCGCACCTGTTGCAACGCGAGATCCTGTTTAGGGGTGGTACCGCATGCTCCCAGCATCATCACCATGAGCAGGAGAAAGGAGCCGGCCGTGAAACTGTTACGCCTGATACCCATCAGAAATCCCCCCCGTAGGTGGACTCGAATTCCTCGCGGAGGATTTCATTTTCGCGCGTCAGATCTGCGACCTTGCCTCGCATCACGGCGGCCCGTGATTTTGCGATCGCCAGTTCGGAGTTTATTTCCGACTGTTCGATCAGGTAGAAAGATTTGTCGTACTGCCTGACCTCCATGCCTTTCCGGGCCTCAGCCAGTTTTTCCCGCGCAAACCGCAGTTCAACCGGCGAGTGTTCTTCCGCTCCAGCCTCGACGGCGGCGTTAATGGCCTGTTCGGCATCAACGAACGCATCCGGAGCAGGCTTGGGTGCAGCACAGGCCGCCAGGAGCAAGGTAAAAAGGACAATGGCTGTTTTTCGCATGGCTTCGCAAGTTTCAAAGATTCAACAAGTGATTATGACGCATGCGGGCATCCGAGTTAAACCCCTTTTGAGTTCCGGAAGCTTCGGAGCACTGAAAAAGCACCCCGTGATTCCATCGCAAGGGTCTGATTAACCGGTGGCATCCGCCTGGTTTTCGGGCGCGGCCTGTTCAAACGCGGGTAAAGACCGGCATTGACCGGCGATCCGCCGGATAGCCGGATAGGGCTCCAGGTCGATGGAAAACCGTTCAGCGTTGTAAACCTGCGGCACCAGGAAGCAATCCGCCAGTGTAGGATCGTCACCATGGCAATAGAGTCCGCTGCCGGGAGCGGACAGCCAGGATTCGACGGCAGAAAAGCCCCGGTCAATCCAGCGTGTATACCAGTCGCTGATGGCCGCTTCATCCTGGTGCATCCCGTCCCTGAGGTAATTCAAGACCCCCAGGTTGTTCAGCGGCTGGATTTCACTGGCAATCGACTGCGCAATGCTTCGCACGCGCGCCCGTCCGGCGGGATCACTTGGCAACAGGGGGTGAGCGGTGAAAACCTCTTCCAGGTATTCGCATATGGCCATCGACTGAACGATGGTGTTCTGTTTATGTACCAGCGCGGGGACAAGCCCCAGCGGGTTGATTGCGCGGTAGCCGGGCGAGTTCTGCTCGCCTCCGTCCCGGGCCAGGTGGATGAAATCCTGCCGGTACCCGATTTCCTTCAGGTTCAGCGCAATCCGGACGCGGTACGCCGATGAACTCCTCCAGTATCCGTAAAGAAGAACGTCATTCGCCTGTTTATCCGCCATAAGGTTCGATCACCTGTTCAATGGCCCCGAATATCGAAGTTCCCTGGGCATCCAGCATTTCGATGCGGATCGAATCGCCAAATTTCATGAAGGGGGTCTGCGGTTTGCCGTTGGCGATTATTTCCAGCATCCGGATTTCAGCGAGACAGGACGCTCCCTTGCTTTCGTCCTCATTCGCCACGGTTCCCGAACCAACGATGGTGCCGGCAGCGAGCGGCCGCGTTTTCGCGGCATGCGCCACCAGGCGGGCAAAGTTGAATTGCATGTCAACGCCTGCTTCCGGCTCACCGAACCGCTCGCCGTTCAGCCAGGAACGCAGCGGCAGGTGCAACACGGTATCCTGCCAGGCCTCGCCCAGTTCATCGGGGGTCACCAGCACGGGCGACAGCGCGGATCGCGGCTTTGACTGCAGAAAACCGAAACCCTTGGCAAGCTCTCCCGGAATCAGGTTGCGCAGGCTCACATCGTTAATCAACCCCACCAGCTGGATGTGATCGGCCGCCTGCTCCGCACTGACCGCCATCGGAACATCGTCCGTCACAACAACCACTTCAGCCTCGAAATCGATGCCGTATTCCTCGCTGACAACGGAAACGGGATCCCTCGGTCCCAGGAACCCGGCCGATGTGGCCTGGTACATCAAGGGGTCTTCGTAAAACGACGCCGGAACCTCTGCGCCGCGGGCGCGCCGCACACGTTCGACATGCGGCAGATAGGCGCTGCCGTCCACGAACTCGTAAGCCCGCGGCAGGGGTGAGGCCAGCGTCGTGAAATCCAGCGTATCCGATACTTCGCAATGCCCCAGGTTCAATGCTTCGGAAACAGCATTGAGACGTGGCGCTGCTTTGGGCCAGTCATCCAGCGCGTGTTGCAGCGTGTCGGCGATGTCGGGAACTGCGACAAAATGAGTCAGCGCCCGGTTTACAACGACCAGCGTGCCATCACGGCCGCCTCTTTTCAGTGATGCCAGTTTCAATGTTCAGCTCCTGTTGCAAGTGTACTGTTCAGTGCACCAGTCCGTTTCACCTGGCGGTGTTCCAGGAATCAGCATACCCTTCCCACTCAATCGCCGCGGCGCGTTCGTCAATTTCGAGCGAATCGCGGGTATCGATCATAACGGCCACTTCGTCCGTGCCCCTCGATTTCTGTTCAAAGGCATTTTTCAGCGCCTTGGGATGGGGCCCGTGGGTAAACCCAAACGGGTGGTGGGTCATCATACCCGGATGAATATTGTCCCGGCTGAAGAACTCGCCCTGGTGGTAGAAAATCACTTCGTCATAATCGTCGTTATTGTGGAAAAACGGTACTTTCAGGGCTCCGGGGTCGGTTTCAAAGGGTCGAGGGGCGAACGTGCAAACCACGAAACGATTGGCGACAAACGTCGTGTGCGCCGACGGTGGCAAGTGATACCGGTCGCTCAATACCGGGCGAATATCGCGCCAGTTAACCCGCACCGGGGCCAGATCCCCCTTCCAGCCCATCGCGTCCAGGGGGTTGAACGGGTAAACGATCCTGCTGATTTTGCCCCGCGCCTTGACCAGGATTTCCCATTCGGTTTCGTCCTGTTGCGCAATGAACCGTTCATCGATCACCGGCGTGTCGAGCACCGCCGGGTCAAAAATCGCGTGCGGGCCCAGCATACCCTTGTCGGGCAGCGAGTAACTGCCGCCGGTTGCCTCGATCATCAGCAACTGCATGGGTTCCCGGGATTCCAGGCGCCACATCGTGCTGCGCGGTATGACAATGTAGTCGCCTTCCCGAACATCCAGGTGACCATAATCACAAAACAGGTGGCCTGATCCCTGGTGGACAAACAGCAACTCGTCACCATCGGCGTTGCGCGCCAGCTGGTCCATGGAGTCCTGCATACCCCAGGAGCGTATTTTGACATGCGCGTTTTGCAGCAAGCCATAAGCTTCCCAGGGACTGGAGCCAAATACTCCCAGCCGGTTCGTGTCGAATGCGCGGGGCCTCAAATCACCCTCGAAGCGAATCCAGTCGGTCGGCGGGTGCCGGTGATACATGTGGGTCGCCGGGCCGAAAAAGCCCTCCCGGCCCAGTTCGCGCTCATAACTGCCGGCCGGCAGGTCGCAATGCGCCTGCCTGGAGGTCTCGCCTTCGATTCGGGGAAATGAAATCCAGTTTCGGGCCATAGTCGGGTTTCCGCTTCAGATTGCAGTCAATCATTATAAGACGAAAAGCAAACAGCTACCGAAGGACGGGCAGCGTTCAGCGCAGCAAATGAACTGCGAAGGCTCACTTTGCAGCAAGCGACAGACGGTGCAGTGGGACGGTTTTCGGCGCAGCCGAAAGAAGTGCCGCTGTGCCGGCGTTTGCGGTGTGTTACACGAATACCAGAGCAGTAAATAAAAAGAAGCCGGGAGTAGCAGCTCTCCCGGCTTCCAAACATCCCGATAAGAAGGGAGTTCGGGATGTCTCGCTTCGGGCCCGCCGGCACAGGGAATGTGAGAGGCGAACCCTCAGGAGCCAAAATCACTTCGCGATAGAGTGGCGAGTTGCGAAGTGCCTGCAAAAACAGCCAGGGAGGGCTGGCTCCTTGATCGAACTGTTTAAATCATCCCGTGCCGCCGCCCTCGATCAGAGGTGGCGGAATTGCTCGGGTTTTCGATTTGAACGTGCAGCAGTCGCTGCGGATGAGTTGGATGATCGTGTTGATCATTGCAGTAACCTCCTTGTTACTTTGAAACTTCATGGCACTATTCCGTGTGCCGCCTTCTGACCAAAACCTGGCGCCTCTTGCAGCAGGTCATGATGAATCCTAGTCACATAAAGGCAATCACTGTGTCAGGCAAGCATCATATTCGCCGTACACCCCTATACATGCAGAATTCGTACCAAAAACACGTGGATAACTTTATTCCATTATTTATCAATAACTTTAAACTCACTCGAATTTATTTCACTCAAAGACTGCCGAATTTCTGACAAATTATGTCAGTTCAATGACTCAAAACGCGCCCTGAATGCCCTGCCCCCGGGTGGGATGTTGCTACCCGGCCCGGTTTCTGGTACATTTCCCCGGCTGTTCTGACCGCTTCCGGCCGGAACGAAAAAAGGTGTGTCATACGGCCGCTTGAGGCATGGACTACACATCAAATACGCACACGCACCGCAACGGTTCAGAGGGGTGCCCTTGATCAAAGAGGGTCTCTGTAACGGGTGTGTGGAGGATCAACCCCGGATTACCGCAGCCTGGAACCTTAGAAGGCCGCTGCAGGTTTTCCTGTTATTTAAAGGACATACTAAATGGCTAACGTCACCATGCGCCAGATGCTTGAAGCCGGCGTGCATTTCGGTCACCAGACCCGCTACTGGAATCCCAAGATGGCTCCCTATATTTTCGGGGCCCGCGGCAAGATTCACATCATCAATCTTGAAAAATCACTTCCGATGATGATCGATGCCACGAATTTCGTCAGCAAGATCGCTTCGAAACGCGGTTCCATCATGTTTGTCGGCACCAAGCGCGCCGCCAGCGCCTCGATCGCCGAAGAAGCTCAACGCTGCGGAATGCCATACGTATCCCACCGCTGGCTGGGTGGAATGCTGACCAACTACCGCACCATCCGTGATTCGGTCAAACGGCTGAAGCACCTGGAAGGCATACAGGAAGACGGCACGATGCAGCGCCTGGTGAAGAAAGAAATCCTGCAACTGACCCGTGAGCGCGACAAACTGGAGCGCAGCCTGGGTGGTATCAAGGACATGAAGCACCTGCCTGACGCCCTGTTCGTCGTGGATGTCAGCCACGAGGATATCGCGGTCAAGGAAGCCCGGATCCTGGGCATCCCCGTCATTGCCATCGTCGACACCAACTGCTCCCCGGATAATATCGACTATGTCATCCCGGGCAACGACGACGCCATTCGCTCGATCCGCCTTTACGCGGAATTGATCGCTGATGCGGTACTGGAAGGCCGCGCGTCTGCGCCGCAGATGGAAGTCGATGACGAATTCGTCGAACTGGATGAAGAAGGAAATCCGATCAAGCGCAAAGCCGCCAAGGCAAAACCCGAAGACAAGAAAGCCGGGCGCGCCAAGGTAGCCAAGAAAGTCGTTACCCGGAAAGCGCCGCCGAAAGCGCCGGTTGAAGAAGCCGCTGCCGCCGCTGAAGAGCCGGTTGCCGAAGCTGCTGAAGAGGCCGTCGTTGAAGAGGCCGTTGCCGAAGCTGCTGAAGAGGCCGTGGTTGAAGAGGCCGTTGCCGAAGCTACTGAAGCGCTGAGGAGGCCGTCGTTGAAGAGGTCGTTGTCGAAGCTGCTGAAGAGGCCGTTGTTGAAGAGCCCGTTGTCGAAAGCTGAAGCCAAGACCGCAGTGAAAAAGAAAGTCGCGAAGAAAAAGACCGCGAAAAAGAAGGTCGCCAAGAAAGCAGCTGCGAAGAAGGCCGAAGACTGAATTGACACTGGTTTAAATTGGAAATTGAAAAAGAGGAATATCTCATGGCGGTAACAGCTGCAATGGTAAAAGAACTGCGTGAACGGACCGGCGCAGGAATGATGGAATGCAAAAAGGCACTGGTGGAAACCAGTGGTGACATGGAAGCTGCGATCGAAACACTGCGGATATCAGGTCTCGCCCAGGCCGACAAGAAAGCGAGCCGCGTCGCGGCTGAAGGCAAGATCGCCCTGGCGATTTCCGCTGACGGCAAGCAGGCTGTGATGGTTGAAGTCAATTGTGAAACTGATTTCGTAGCCAAGGACGAAAGCTTCAATGCGTTCGCATCCGCGGTTGCGGAAAATGTACTCAATGATGCGCCGTCCGATGTCGATGCGCTGATGCTCACCCGCATAGGTGCCGATAGTGTTGAAGAAGCGCGCCAGGCGCTGATCAGCAAGATTGGTGAAAACATCCAGGTTCGCCGCTTTGTACAGGCGTCCACCGATGGAACGCTGGGCGCTTATGTCCACGGCGGAAAAATCGGAGTCCTGGTTAACCTCTCGGGCGGTGACGAAGAACTTGCACGCGATCTGGCCATGCACATTGCCGCACTGAATCCCGAATTTGTCTCTGCCGATGACGTGCCGTCCGATACCGTTGCCCACGAAAAGGAAATCCTGATTGCACAGGCCCAGGGCAGTGGCAAGCCCGCGGAAATCATCGAAAAAATGGTTGAGGGGCGCTTGCGCAAACATCTTTCAGGCATCACACTTCTCGGGCAGCCTTTTGTAAAGGACGGCGATATCACGGTGGAGCAACTGCTCAAACAGGCCGGCGCCAGCGTCAACGGTTTCGACCGGATCGCAGTTGGCGAAGGCATTGAGAAAAAGCAGGAAAACTTTGCGGAAGAAGTAATGCAACAGGTATCAGGTGGCTGAAGAAGCCTTCCAGAGAATCCTCCTGAAACTCAGCGGCGAAGCGCTGCTGGGCAAAGAAGATTATGGCATCGATCCGGAGATCATCCACCGGATCGCTGTCGAGATTAAAGACGTCACCCAGCTGGGAATCCAGGTCGCCGTGGTCATTGGCGGTGGTAATATTTTCCGTGGCGCGGGTTTGGCCCAGTCCGGAATCGACCGGATTACCGGTGACCACATGGGCATGCTTGCCACCGTTATGAATTCGCTGGCTTTACAGGATGCCCTGGAAAGCATCAACGCGGATGCGCGCGTGATGTCGGCCATTTCGGTCCACGACGTTTGCGAAGACTATATTCGCCGCCGGGCTGTCCGGCACCTGGAAAAAGGCCGTATCGTCATCTGCGCGGGCGGCACGGGAAATCCCTTTTTCACCACGGACACCGCTGCCGCGCTTCGCGCGATCGAAATCGGTGCGGACATCGTCCTCAAGGCAACCAAGGTCGACGGCGTCTACTCCGCTGATCCGGTAAAAGACCCGGCTGCGGTTCGATTCGACCAACTGGGATACGACCAGGTCCTTGAAAGCAAACTGGGCGTGATGGACGCAAACGCCATTGTTCTCTGCCGAGGCCAGGGTATGCCCATTCGCGTGTTCAACGTTTTCGGCGAAGGTAACCTGGTCCGGATCATGAAGGGTGAGTCCATCGGTACCCTGGTTTCCTGATCCCTTTCAATTAACCATTCCCCTGACAGGAGAATTTCATGCTCTCTGAAATTAAAAATGACACCCGGACCCGCATGAACAAAAGCCTTGAAGCCCTGCGCCATGAACTGGCAAAAATCAGGACCGGCCGGGCACACCCGAGCCTGCTTGAGCACGTTCACGTCGAGTACTACGGCAATGAAGTCCCGATTGGCCAGGCGGCCAGCGTTACGGTAGAAGACGCGCGCACGCTGGCGGTTACACCCTGGGACAAATCGTTGGTGAAACTGATCGAAAAGGCCATCCTGACCTCTGACCTGGGGCTCAACCCCACGACCGCAGGGCAGGTTATCCGGATTCCCCTGCCCCCGCTGACTGAAGAGCGCCGCCGGGAGTTGGGCAAGGTTGTGCACCACGAAGGTGAGAACGCCAAGATTGCCATCCGGAATATCCGGCGCGACGCAAATCATGGCATCAAGGAACTGCTGAAAGACAAGGCAATTTCCGAAGATGACGAGCGCAGAGCCGAGCAGGACATTCAGAGCGTGACCGACGTGGCCGTCAGCAAAGTCGATGAGATCGTAGCCGAAAAGGAAAAGGAACTTCTTGAGTTCTGATCTGACGTTCGAGCCCGTTTGATATCCATCCCAAAAGGGGGAATCGAGGCATGACCAGCACCGCGGAGATTCCGGCTCATGTCGCCATCGTGATGGACGGCAATGGTCGCTGGGCAAAGAAACGTAACCGGCCGAGATCATTCGGCCACAAAGCCGGGCTGAAAGCGCTGCGAAAAATCGTCAGGCACGCCGGAAAATCCGGTGTCAGCGAATTGACCGTTTTTGCTTTTTCCAGCGAAAACTGGAACCGGCCAAAAAAAGAAGTCGACCGCCTGATGGACCTTTTCATGCGCGCGCTGGACCGCGAAACCCGGGAATTGCATGAAAACGGTGTACGCATCCGGTTTATCGGCGACCTGGCCGCGTTCACACCCGAAATGCAGCAAAAAATCACCGCCGCACAGTCGCAGACAGCCGGAAACCGGCGCATGATACTTAATGTGGCTACCAATTATGGCGGCAGGTGGGACATCGTCAACGCGGCACGCAAGACGGCTGAAGCCTTATGCAAGCGGCCGCATCACGATGGACCAGATCGATGAAGCTTACTTCGCCAGCCAGGTCATGCTGGGCGATACATCAGACCCCGATCTGTTCATCCGGTCAGGTGGAGAAATGCGGATCAGCAATTTCCTTTTATGGCAAAGCGCTTATACCGAATTTTATTTCACACCCGTGCTGTGGCCGGACTTCAGCCCCGAAGTACTTGATCAAGCCATTGCCACGTACCAGTCCAGGGAACGGCGCTACGGTTTGACGAGCGAGCAGGTACGGAGCCAGTCGGCTCCGGGGACATGAGTTTGCTCAAGACCCGGATCCTCACAGCGCTGATCATTTTCCCGGCAACGGTTGCCGCTGTTTTCCTGTCGCCTTCCTGGTTGTTCAGATTGATCATTGCCCTGGTCCTGCTGATCGGCAGCTGGGAGTTTCGCCGGCTGGCCGACCTTTCCTCGACCACCGGTTGGGCTTTGCAGGTAATCCAGGTGCTTCTCATCGCATTGATGATGGTTTTCTGGCCCATCGTGAAATCCCAGCCCATGATGATTCTCGGGGCCGGCTGCCTGTGCTGGCTGCTGATGTTCAGCCGGTTGTTCACCTACCGGGATGGCGCAAAACCCGGCCGCTCTTTCCGCCAGTCCGGCTTTTTGTCCTGCACTGGGGGCAACGACATTTTGCTGGTATTCCCTGTGCTGGCTGCAGGACCAATCCGACGGCCCGTTCGTTGTTTTCCTGCTGTTGCTGGTCATCTGGGCATCCGATGTCGGCGCCTACTTCAGCGGCAAGCAGTTCGGCGGGCGTAAACTCGCCCCCGGTATCAGCCCGAAAAAAACCTGGGCCGGCGTTTATGGCGGGGTGATTCTTGCCATCGCTGCTGCGTTCCTGTGGTCTGAATACATCGCTGGCCTGCATATTCCTGCGGCTCGCGCTGCTGGTGCTGTCTGCGCTGACAACCCTGACTTCGGTGGGTGGTGACCTGTTCATCAGCATCCACAAGCGAACCGTCGGGTTAAAGGACACCGGCACGATATTTCCCGGCCACGGCGGTGTGCTCGATCGCTACGACAGTCTGCTTGCAGGAGCCCCGTTCTTTGCCCTGGCCTGCCTGGTGCTGCTCCAGTGACCCGGGCAAACGTCTCGATTCTCGGCTCAACGGGCTCCATCGGCCTGAATACGCTGGATGTAATCGACCGCAACCGGGGCGATTTCCGGGTGGTTGCCCTGACTGCGAACCGGAATGTTGAAAAGCTGGCTGAACAATGCGCCCGGTTTGATGCCCGCCTCGCCGTCATTGCCGATTCCTCCCTCGAACAGGACCTGGTTGCCGCCCTGAAACGCCACGGCGCAAGCGCCGATGTCATGTCCGGTGAGGCCGGTCTGAAAGAGGCAGCGGGAATGGACGACACCGACATCGTCATGGCCGCGATCGTCGGCGCCGCAGGACTGAATTCAACCTTCGAAGCGGCCCGCCGCGGCAAAAAAATCCTGCTGGCAAACAAGGAATCACTGGTCATCGCAGGTGAGGTCTTCATCGCCGAAGCGCGAAAAAACCATGCCCGCATCCTGCCGGTCGATTCCGAACACAATGCGATATTCCAGGCTTTGCCGGATGGATTCGAGGATGGCCTGGATGCGGCCGGCGTGGAAAAAATCATCCTGACGGCTTCCGGCGGCCCCTTTCGCACGCTGCCCGCAGATCAATTCGCCGGCGTGACTCCGGCCCAGGCCTGTAACCACCCCAACTGGAGCATGGGCCGGAAAATTTCAGTCGACTCGGCCACCCTGATGAACAAAGGGCTGGAAGTGATCGAAGCAAACTGGCTGTTCAATGCGCGCCCGGAACAGATTGAAGTTCTGGTTCATCCACAGAGCATCATTCATTCGATGGTGGCTTACCGGGATGGTTCGGTACTGGCCCAGTTGGGCACACCTGACATGCGCACACCCATCGCATACTCGCTGGCCTGGCCCCGGCGAATTGAAGCCGGGGTCGAGCGGCTCAACCTGGCTCAAATGAACGACCTCAGTTTCGAAAAGCCGGACCTGGTCCGTTTTCCTTGCCTGGAAATAGCTTTCGAAGCCATGCGTGCAGGGGCAAGCGCTCCGGTTACGCTGAACGCGTCCAACGAAGTAGCCGTTGACGCGTTCCTTACCGGTAAAATAGGCTTCATGCAAATTCCCGAGCTGGTCAGTGATGTCATGGAACGTATCAGCGTCACAGCCGTCAAAAACCTGGACGACGTGCTTGGGCATGACGAACAGGCCCGGCAAGCAGCGCAACAATGGGTGAAGAAATTCTATGGGTGAAGTTTTCGGTTCAATCTGGTGGTTACTCGTCGCACTGGGCCTGCTGGTCACGTTTCACGAATTCGGCCATTTCTGGGTTGCCAGGAAGCTGGGCGTCCGCGTGTTGCGGTTCTCGGTCGGTTTTGGCAAGGCCATCTGGTCCCGTCGCGGAGCCGACGAAACCGAGTACGTGATCGCCGCCATTCCACTCGGCGGCTATGTGAAGATGCTTGATGAGCGGGAAGGCGAAGTCCCGGAAAATGAACTGGGCCAGGCCTTTAACCGCAAGCCGGTATGGACGCGAATTGCCATCGTGGCAGCCGGGCCGGTATTCAACCTCGTCTTTGCGGTGCTCGCTTTCTGGCTGATGTTCATGGTTGGAATACCAGAATCCAGGCCCGTCATCGGCGCGGTTAACGGGATTGCCGCTGAAGCCGGAATCGAGCCGGGTGACACGATCGTCGCCGTCGATGGACTCGATACACGCACCTGGTCGCATGCCATCCTTGAACTGGTCGCACAGGCCCTGGACCGCAACTCACCCCGGATCACCGTCGAAGACGCCAACGGCATACGTTCCGACCATGTACTCAACCTGACGGCTCTTGGCGCTGATTTCAGTGAAGAAAACACCCTGGACGCTATCGGCATCGAACCCTGGCGGCTCGACGTGCCGCCCGTCGTAGGTGAAGTAAACGAAGACAGCGCTGCTTCCGAGGCCGGGATTTTTCCCGGTGACCGTATTGTCAGTATCGGCGGCGATGCGGTAAGCAGTTGGCCGATGATCGGGCAACTGGTTCAAACCCATGGCGTCGACGGTGAACCCCTGAGGGTCATGATTGACCGGGAGGGAAAGCTCCTGGAAATTGATGTCATGCCGCGCAAGGAAAAAACCGGGACATTCTCGAGCCGCCTCCTGCTGGGCATTACCAATGCCGCAATCAGCGAAGAGCAACGGGCGTCACTGGAACGGGCCGCCATCCTGTTGCAACTGGGCCCGGTGGAGGGCTTTCGGGGCCGCAGTGAAGGAGACCTGGCGTCTGACCGGATCGACACTTGGTCTGCTCGGCCGGATGGTTACCGGCAAAGCTTCCGTTAAAAATCTTTCCGGGCCGATCAGTATTGCGCAATTTGCCAACCGGTCAGCGTCACTCGGCCTGTCAAATTTCCTGTTTCTTCCTCGGGGCGATCAGCCTCAGCCTGGGTATTCTCAACCTGTTGCCGATTCCCGTACTCGATGGGGGTCATCTGCTCTATTACCTGATAGAATTGGCGAAAGGCAGCCCGGTATCTGAGCAAACTCAGGTAGCGGGCCAATATTTTGGGCTAATCGCTCTTGCAGGCCTGATGAGCCTCGCATTTGTTAACGATATTTTACGACTGGTCGGGTAGGCTTTCTAAATCAATGATAAGAATTTTAACTCTGATTTTGAGTTGCCTGTTGTGGGCCAATTTCGCACAAGCAGCAGACTCATTCATGATCTCGGATATTCGCGTCGAAGGACTGCAGCGAATTTCCGAGGGTACCGTCTATAACTATCTGCCGCTAAACCCGGGAGACGAACTGACCCCGGCTGTTACACGTTCCGCGATCCGCGAACTTTACCGCACCGGCTTTTTCCAGGACATCGGCTTCGAGCGCGAAGGAAATATCCTCGTGATCAAGGTCAAGGAACGTCCGGCTATCGCAACCGTCACACTGTCCGGTAACAAGGCGATCAAGGAAGAAGAACTTCGGCGCGTGCTTTTCGACATTGGCCTGTCGGAAGGCGAAGTATTCGACCGCCTGGTTCTCGACGACTGAAGCAGGAACTGGTCAAACAGTACTTCAGCCAGGGCCGCTACGCGGTGAGCGTGGATACCCGCGTCACCGAACTTGAACGCAACCGCGTGCGCATCGCGATTGTCATCGACGAAGGTGACGTGGCGAAAATCAAACACATCAACATCGTGGGCAACGAAACCTTCACCGACAAGGACATCCGCAAGGACTTTGAGGCCGATATCGTCCCGAAATGGAAATTCTGGTCGAAGGACGGCCAGTATTCGCGCGAAAAACTTTCCGGCGACATCGAAAAACTCCGGTCCTACTACCTGGATCGCGGGTACGTGGACTTCAGCGTCGAATCGACCCAGGTCTCCATCAGCCCTGACAAGCAGGACATCTACATCACCGCCAACGTGGCGGAAGGCGACGTCTATGGCGTGGAAGATGTTTCGATCACCGGCGACCTGGTGATCGATGAAGGAACCATCCGCAGGCTGATCGTGATCCAGCCCGGTGAAATATTTTCCCGGAAAAAAGTCGAACAAAGCGTCGAGAACATCAACTCGGTACTCTCCAATATTGGTTATGCTTTTGCCAACGTCAATCCCGATTACCGACGTTGACCGTGATAACCGCCTGGTATCAATAAACTTTTACGTGGACCCCGGCAAACGCGTCTATATCCGGAGGATCCAGTTCACCGGCAACACCAAGACGAAAGACGAAGTACTGCGGCGCGAGATGCGCCAGATGGAAGGCGCCTGGTTTTCCCAGTCGGCAATTGACCGCTCCAAGGTCCGGCTGCAACGCCTGACCTACTTCGAGCAGGTCGAGATCGAGACACCGCCAGTGGCCGGAACAGACGACCAGGTAGACATCCTCGTCAGTGTCCAGGAAAGGCCCGCCGGCAGTTTCACCGTGGGTCTGGGCTATTCACAGGTGCAGGGACTGATCGCATCGCTCAGTGTCCAGCAGGACAACTTCATCGGCAGCGGTAAGCGCCTGGGTCTGGGTATATCGAACAGCAGCATCATCAAGAGCGTGAACCTGAGTTACGACAATCCCTACTGGAATGATGACGGCGTGAGCCGTGGTTTTTACGCACGCTACCAGGATTACAACTATCAGCAAGCCAACATTTCCACTTATACCAGCAGTGAGTGGGGGGTCGGCATGAATTTCGGCATTCCTGTCACCGAGGTGGACTACCTGAGGTCGGGCTTTGGGTACCGGAATTCCCAGCTCAATATCGGTCAGCTGAAGATAGAGGATTTGCCGCAGATCGTTTACAAGCCCAGGGACTTTGACCCCCTGTCACACTCCCTGGATTTCAACGGAGACGGAATCCTCGAGCCTCGCGAAAGGGAATACAGCGTCTGGGACTGGACGGTGAGCTGGACCCGCGACAGCAGAAACCATTTCCTGAATCCCTCGCGGGGTTCGGCCCAGTCACTTGTCCCTGCAGATCGCCCTGCCCGGCAGTACCCGGGAGTATTACAAGCTTGTCTACCGCGGGGCCAAGTACTGGCCGATCTGGGGTGGGCTGGTGTTTGCCGTCAAGGGAAACCTGGGTTACGGCAACGCGTATGACAAGTACGACAAGGAATCGCTGGCAGAACCTCTCGTGATCGATGTACCCGTCAGCGGTGACTGCGACCCGACTGACCTGATGAGACTGGACACCAACCTGCCGTTTTACGAGCACTTCTACAGTGGTGGCGTGCGCGACCTGCGCGGCTACGACGACAACACGCTGGGTCCCAAAGACGGGTATTGCCGGGCCGTGGGTGGCGACTTCAAAGTCGGTGGCGGCATGGAACTCGCCTTCCCGACACCCTTCGTTGGCAGCCAGAGCGGAACCCGGATTGCGTTGTTTGTAGACACCGGCTACGTCTATGCAACCATCCAGGATTTTGAAGCGGCCAAGTTAAGAGGCTCATATGGCATCTCGGTCACCTGGGAAGCCCCGGTTGGGCCCATCGTGATTTCCTATGCATTTCCGTTCAACGACCGGCCGGGTGACCGTACCGAAGACCTGCAATTTTCTTTCGGAACAACGTTCTAGAGCGCAAAAGCAGGTACTTGCCTGAGATCATCCCGGCGCCTTGTGTATTCTTAAATCTCCCTGTTGTGTGTACAATACGGAGTATGTGGTATTACGCCCGGATAATCTGTGTCCTTTTACTCGGCTTTGCCCTGGCGGCATCGGTCGAGGCGCAGCAATTGCGCATCGGATACGTCGATATGAAGGAAGTGCTGGACAATGCACCACAGGTGCTGGCCGGGCGGGCCAAGCTGGACATGGAATTTCGCGCGCGTAATGATGCGATTGAAATGGACGAAATGCGGGGCGACGCGCTGGAAATGCGCCTCCAGCAAGCCGACATGAACCCGGATAACCGGACCCAGATAGAAAGGGATCTGCGCGAATTGCGCCGCAACATCAACCGTCGCAAGGAAGACCTCAGAGACGAACTCTCTTTCCGCAGGACAGAGGAAGTGCAGCAGCTCGAAGACCAGATCAATATCGCAGTGCAGGAGATCGCCCGGCGTAACGGCTTCGACCTGATCATTTCCAGCCCGGTGATTTATGCCAACCCTGACCTGGATATCACCAGCCTGATCCTGGAACAGTTAGAGGTCGAATTCGCGGCTGACCAACTGGAACTCGGAACCCGCTGAATTTCCTGGTCCACGAATGCCAGCATCAACCT
Source organism: uncultured Gammaproteobacteria bacterium (assembly GCA_963766195.1). Taxonomy (GTDB): domain Bacteria; phylum Pseudomonadota; class Gammaproteobacteria; order Xanthomonadales; family SZUA-36; genus JAHEFT01. The sequence continues at coordinate 191,557 of CAVXYY010000008.1, read as the reverse complement.
GCAAACACAGCCTGGCGGAACTGAGTGGCCAATTCGGTTTGCATCTGCGGGGCGATGGCGATCTGCTGGTTGATGGCGTCGGCACCCTGGCCTCGGCGGGCCCAAGCCAGGTAACTTTTCTCGCAAACCCCTCTTACCGCAAGCAATTGCCGTCGACCAGGGCCGGCGCGGTTATTCTTAAAATGGAAGATTCTGAATCCTGCCCGACCAATTGCCTGGTGACGCACGAGCCATACGTTGCTTACGCCCGGATCGCCACCTTGTTCGATCGACGCCCGGCCGCAAAAACCGGCATCCACCCAACGGCCATAGTTGCCGGCACTGCAAAGGTCGGAAATGACGTCAGCATCGGCGCTCATGTCGTCGTTGGCGACGGCTGCGACATCGGCGACGGCTGCACGCTCGGGCCCGGTACGGTTCTCGAAGCTGAATGTCACCTGGACCGGGGTTGCCGGCTGTGTGCCAACGTGACCCTTGGGTACGGGGTGCGGTTGGGGAAACGGGTGTTGATCCACCCCGGCGCCGTTATCGGCGCTGACGGGTTTGGAATTGCTTTCGATTCGGATCACTGGGAAAAGGTGCCTCAACTGGGATCCGTCATCATCGGCGATGATTGTGAGATCGGCGCGAATACCTGTATCGACAGGGGCGCGGTCGGTGACACCGTGCTCGAGGAAGACGTTCACATCGACAACCTCTGCCAGGTCGGACACAACGTCCGCATCGGCGCCCACACCGCCATTGCCGGAACCACTGGCATTGCCGGCAGTACCACGATCGGAAAATACTGCCTGATCGGGGGCGGAGCCGGCATTTCCGGCCACCTGGAAATTGCCGACCGAACGACCATCAACGGTCGCAGCCAGGTATTCCATTCCATTCGCGAACCGGGTAAATCCTGGTCCGGACACCTGCCGTCTACGCCCATCCAGGACTGGAACCGCAACCTGGCCCGTCTGCGAAAACTCGATGAGCTGGCGCGCAAGGTCCGAACTCTTGAATTACAATTGGGAAAAATGAGCGAAAATGAAAAATAATATATTGCCCGGCCCGGTCGAGGCTGTCGATATCCAGAAATACCTGCCGCACCGGTACCCGTTCCTGTTGATTGACCGGGTGCTGTCGATGGAGCTGGAACCTGAAAAGCGACTGATCGGAGTCAAGAATGTCTCGATCAACGAATCATTTTTCGAGGGCCATTTTCCCGGTAACCCGATCATGCCGGGCGTGCTGATGATCGAAGCCATGGCCCAGGCCGCCGGTATGCTGGCCCATCTTGCCGCCGAGGTCGACGGGGAGAAAGGTGAGTTGTACGTACTGGTAAAAGTAGACAACGCCCGGTTCACGCAAGTCGTGGTCCCGGGGGATCAGCTGATCCTGGATGTCATTCAGAAACGCATCATGAGAAGAATGGGCCGTTACGAATGCCGGGCTTTCGTTGGCGACAAGCAGGTCGCCAGCTGTGAATTACTTTGCGCAGGAAAGCAGGAGTGAGCGGCATTCATGAAAAAGCCCTGGTTGACCCCCGGGCCAAAATTGCCGATGACGTAGAAATCGGCGCATTCAGCATCATCGGTCCGGACGTTACCATCGCCCCGGGTTGCTGGATCGGCCCGCATGTCGTCATAACGGGCCGCACGACGATCGGCAGGAACACCCGGATTTTCCAGTTTGCCTCCATCGGCGAGGAACCCCAGGATAAAAAGTACAACGGCGAAGACACCGAGCTGATCATCGGCGAAAACAACACGATCCGTGAACTGTGCACGTTCAGCCGCGGCACCGCCCAGGGCGGCGGAAAAACCGTAATCGGCAACAATAACTGGATCATGGCCTGCGTCCACATCGCGCATGACTGCCACCTGGGTGACAACATCATCATGGCGAACAACGCCTCCCTGGCCGGCCATGTCACGGTCGGGGACTGGGCCATTCTTTCCGGCTATTCGCTGATCCACCAGTTCTGCACTGTCGGCGAGCACAGCTTTACCTCCTTCGCCAGCCACGTTAACCAGAGTATCCCGCCCTATGTGACCGTTTCGGGGGAGAAGGCCAAGGCCAAAGGCATCAACACCGAGGGGCTCAAGCGCCGGGGGTATTCATCTGATCAAATCCGGCAGGTCCGCCGGGCTTACAAGTTGCTTTACCGCTCCGGCACCCCGCTGGAGGAAGCCAAACAGCAGCTTTCCCTGATGGCGGAAGAACACGAAGAAATCAAACCCTGGGTAGATTTCCTGGCCACCACCGAGAAGAGTTTCATACGCTGACCCAGTCCAGCATCCAACCGTGGCCCTGGTGGCGGGCGAGGCTTCCGGCGATCAACTCGGAGCCGCTTTGATGCACCGCCTCAGGCAGCAGTATCCCGACATCAGATTCGCCGGTATTGGCGGCACTCAGATGAAGGCTGCCGGGATGGATGCCTGGTGGGATTGCCGGGGAGCTGGCTTTATTCGGCCTGTTCGAAGTGTTGTCGCATTTGCCCAGACTCGTGCGCCTGCGACGGCAGTTATTGCAGCGCCTGCTGGCACTTTCACCAGACATCTTCATTGGAATCGATGCACCCGACTTCAACCTACGCCTTGAAATCCAGCTCAGGCAGGCAGGCATACGTACCGTCCAATATGTCAGCCCCACGGTCTGGGCATGGCGTGAAGAGACGGGTCCGGAAAATCAGGCGCGCGGCTGACCTGGTCCTTTGCCTGTTCCCGTTCGAACCCGATTTTTTCAAAGACCACCAGGTTTCGGCCACCTATGTCGGCCACCCGATGGCTGACCAGATATCGACGGACCTGGACCCGGCCCCGGCTCGCGACAAGTTGGGCCTGGTGCCGGATGCAGAAACCGTCGCGCTGCTGCCCGGCAGCCGGACCGGAGAGGTATCGCGCCTGGCGCAGCCCATGATAGAAGCCGCCCGAATCCTTCAATCGAAGCGCCCGGGACTGCAGTTTGTTGCCGCGATGGCCAATGGCACCGTGCGTGATGTATTCCAGAAAACGATGGACCAGCTTGATTTTTCCGTGATCACCCTGGTTGAAAACGCACCGCGGACCGTCATCGCGGCGGCCGATGCCGTGATGTGCGCTTCAGGTACAGCAACCCTTGAAACCATGCTGGTAAATCGTCCCATGGTGGTGGCCTACCGGATATCAGACTGCGACCTATCACCTGGCCAAAACCCTGCGAATGATCCAGACACGGATGTTTGCCCTGCCCAATATTCTTGCCGGCGAAATGCTGGTTCCGGAACTGATCCAGCAGGACGCGACCAGCGAAAAGCTGGCTGACGAAACTCTGCCGCTGGCTCGATGACGGAAATGCACGTTTGGCGCTGCAGAAAAGATTCGGCCTGATTCATGAACAACTGCGTTGTGATGCCAGCCTGAAAGCTGCGCGTGCGGTCGCAGGTTTACTTGAACAGTGAGATCAGTCATTGCCGGAGTGGATGAGGCCGGCCGCGGTCCCCTGGCCGGCCCCGTTGTGGTCGCTGCCGTCATTCTTGACCCTCTTCAGGTGATCGCCGGCCTGGACGATTCCAAGAAACTCAGCGCCAGAACACGTGAGACATTGTTTCTTCAAATCCAGGAAAAAGCCCTTGCCTGGTCCATCGTGGAAGTGGGAGTTGATGAAATCGATGAAATCAATATCCTGCAGGCAACACTGCTGGGAATGCGCAGAGCTATTGAAAGCCTGCGCCCCTTTCCTTCGCTGGCGCTGGTCGACGGAAATCGTGCTCCGCGGGTCGATTGCGAGGTTCGAACCATCATCCGGGGTGACAGCCTGGAACCGGCTATCTCGGCGGCTTCCATCCTGGCGAAGGTGTTTCGAGACCGCCTGATGAATACCTGGCATCAGCGCTTTCCCTGCTACGGATTCGACCGGCACAAAGGCTATCCGACTGCCGAGCACCTCAGGTTGTTGCAGGAAAACGGGCCGTGCGAAATTCACCGGAAGTCGTTCGGGCCGGTGCGCAAGGTGCTTTTGCGACATGATCGAAACATCGCGGATGAATTCGCTCCTACTGGTCTATGAACTGCTCAATGGCTTCGCGGGTCACGGGGCCAACGAAGGCCTTTACCGCGCGCCCCTGCCTGTCCAGGATAATGGTGGTTGGTAACGCCCTCGGCGCGCCGAACGGCTCAGGGGGCGCGTAAACGTCCACCTTCAAAATCGGGTAGCTGACGTCGAAATCCTTCAGAAAAGCATAAAAATCACTGTCATCCAGCTCCTCAAATGCCAGCCCCAGCACGGTCACATCACCACGCTCGTCGTGCAATTTGGAAAGGTCGGGAATTTCCTTGCGACACGGGGCGCACCAGGTGGCCCAGTAATTCACAACGACCCACTCTCCGCGGTAATCACTCAGCATGACTTCTCCGCCGCCCAAAGCCTGCAGCCCGAAATCAACCGGCTCTTCAGTTTCGTAGTCGCCCCAGGCGACCGCTGCAAACAGCATCACCAGCGGTATTACCCAGTTTCTGACTTGTTTCATTTCGATTTCCCTGCATCATCGGTCCGGAGATACATGCTTCGCAACGAACGTTCCCACTCCACCTGGCCGTGTTTGCGAATGTGCGCCAGGCTGGCCACAAATGCCTGGTCCCAACCGGTTTCCCGTGGGAGCTGTCCAATTTCCTCCAAAGGAAGAAAATAACCTCCCTGGCTGTAAAGATCCCCCAGCGAGAGGTCCTCGAGGTCGCGTGTCAGAATCCAGCTTCCATTTTCGTCGGAATTCACTATGTGCCGGTCACCCATGTTTGACATCAGCCTGACGATCTGCAACTCGCTGGCATTTTGTTCAAGATCAAGCAAATCGCCGTTTGACAATCGCTTTTCCTTGCCGCTGTGCGTTCCATAAATGCCCCAGCAGGCGGTATGCAAGCTGAAACTCCCATCGCTGCGGCCAATTCGTATCGTACTTCCGGTAATCCGAAAAAGTGGTCAGCGAAGCCGCCAATGAGGCGCCAAACAGGATCACATTCCAGACGATGTAAATCCAGAACAGGAAAATTGGGACTGTGGCCAGGGCGCCGTAAATCACCTTGTAGTTGGCATGGCTGACATAGGCAATAAACCCCGTTTTGGCCAATTCGAACAGGATGGTGCTCAGAAATGCACCGATCAGCGCGTGCTTGATCCGGACACGGCGGTTGGGCACAAACACGAAAAACAGGGAAATGGCCAGCCACGAGAGCAAAAAGATTCCGACACGGTGAACAGCCGGCGAAATTGCTTCCTGGACACCCAGGACACCCAGGAGTTTCTGCACGCTCAGTGCAATCGCAGCGCCAATCAGGATCGGGCCAAGCGTCAGGACCGCCCAGTACATGACGATCCGGTTGACCAGTGTCCGGCTCCGGTCAACGCGCCATATCCGGTTGAAGGCAACCTCTATCCGGACCATCAGCATCAGGGCCGTGACGACCAGCATGATGGTGCCGGGCAGGGTCAGGCTGCTGATACTGTCCAGGAAAGTATCTATGTACGGAACGATTTGCTCGCCGGTTGCAGGCATGAAATTATCGAAAATAAACGCCTTGAGGTTGGCCGACCATTCGCTGAATACAGGAAATGCGGCGATAATGCCGAAAACAACCGCCAGTAATGGAATCATGGCCAGCAGACTGGTATAACTCAGTGACGCAGCCTCCTCCAGGCAACGGTCTTCCTGAAAGTGTTTCCAGACGTGGCTCGCCAGGCGTTTAACCCGCCTGACGTGTCGAGGCAGGTCCAGGGGTATTTGGTTTTCCTCGTTCATTGTTTTTCCCGGTGTGTTTACCGTGCCCTGATCTCTGCATAGAATGCATGCACCGAATATTGCCCCCATTCTAACCAAGGGAGTGAGTATGACCATCAGAATTTTTCACAATCCCCGCTGTTCCAAGTCGCGGGCGACACTCGCCTTGCTGCAGGAACGGGGTATTGAACCTGAAATCAGGCTGTACCTCGAAAACCCGCCCAACGCCGGTGAATTGCGTGTCATCCTCGGCAAGCTCGGGCTGACGGCCAGGCAGCTGATGCGCAACGGGCGAGGCCGAATTTCGCGAACTGGGTCTGTCCGACGAGTCGTTGGACGAACAGGCGCTGATCGCCGCCATGGCCGCCCACCCGCGACTGATCGAACGGCCCATCGTACTCGCCGATGGCAGGGCAGCGATTGGACGTCCGCCCGAAGCCGTGTTGGACATTCTCTGATCAGCCGGCTCGCCTTGACCGGGTCTTACCTGGCGCTGCTCCTGCTGCAGCCGCTGTGGCATGCTCTGTTGCCCCGTCCGATGGGGTCCGGCAACTGGCTGCTGGCGCTGGTTGCCGCTTTACCGTTGCTGTTGCCATTAAAAGGCCTGCTGGCCGGTTCATTGCGTTCGATGACCTGGGCCGGCTACCTGGTCATGCTTTACCTGGTGACAGGAATCACCGAAGCATGGAGCAACCCGGCGCAGCGAATACCTGCCCTGATTCAAACATTCCTGGTAGTCGTTTTTACCGCCAGCGTGCTGGCTTTCAGCCGGCCGAAATAGCCGGACTGGTCGTTTCGTCGCGGGGCTCCGTTGTTTGTGACGGGAGCACGAAGAATTCGAGGTAAAGAGCGTTCAGGCGGATGATCGCATGGGCAACGCCGCTGGCAACAGAGCCCTCTCTTCGCACCGATTCAGGCTGGCGGTTCCAGTCGGACTGAAACTGCTCAAGCCTTGCCAGGCCAGCCACGTTGATTGAAGAAACCGCCACGTTCGACTCCCGGAAACGCCTCAGAACCGCCAAGTCCAGTCAGAGAGTCATACCCTTCCAGGGAACCCCGTATTGCATCCGAATCGATCATCGAGTCCGGATAGAAAAGGTTCATGTAAGGAACGAACCAGGGCTTTGCGGGCAGTCAATTCCTCCTGCAGGTCGATCAACGACTCGACTGCGTCCAGCACCGCCGTCCCGCGACTGGGGCCTGAGCAATGCCGCATAAATCATGGACTGTTCGGACTGGTAGAGTCTCCGCAGATGCTGGTTCACCCGCTCGGCGATCGACTCATCAGGCGGGTACTCGTGAGGTGTCACCCCCAGCCCCGTCACAAACCAGTCACGCCACTCCGCCCTTTACTCCAGTTCGCTTCAATGATTTCCGAAGGCTTTTTCCGGGCGCCGGCAAGGTACGTCAGGCGGTCCGGAACAACCCGGAACGGCCCTTGAGAATGCATCGATGTCGTGATTCGTGAGCCAACCCATTCCGTCGGGCAGTTATCATCCCGAACTTCATCCGTCGCCTCCCCGAACAGGTAGTGATATTCATCCGGGCTGATGAAATTTGAACCGAAAACTTCGGTTACTGCACCGTTTTCCCGGAATCTTCCGACCAGGTCAAAACTCAATTGTCCGAAGAAGTTGGCCACGTGCGGATCATCCGGGCGCACGGGAACGTCACGGCGATTGACCCACTGTACATTTTGATAACAAATCTCAATATTGCCCATGCCGGTCTGGTCGGCAATCAGGTAGGGATCCGGAAACAAGCCGATCAATGCCCTGGTAGCTTCCAACGGACCTGACATTTCGCATATCCGGTCAGGGTCGCACGGACCTATGACCAATCCATCCGTCCGGTAGGCCGTGTGCTGGAATGCGTCTCCATGCAAAGCGACATCAGCGCCTGGCTCGCATATATTCAGCACGAAACTCGCGTTCTGCTTCGCGTAATCCACCCGCCAATTCATCGAGCGCGAGCCGGTAGCTCACCAGGCTCCTGCGCACCGGATCATTGATTCCTGCCCCCTCGCCACTGATGCAATCCACCTGTTGGGCCATGTTCTCGAGCAAATCCAGCCCCTGCTGGCGCAAGGCCAGCACCCGTGCCTCGTTTTCCGGCGTCTGGAAGTAAACCGGCGCCTGCCTGGCCAGCCAGGTGACCACGGTGGCCATGCTCGCCCACTCAAGCGGGTTCGGAAGCGGCTGTTCCGGTAAGCCGCAACCGGTCGGGAAACGGTCATGCAGATAGCCCAGGGAGAAATTGATTCTTTGCCACGGAGGCATCATCAATTCCCTGCGCAGCTGTTCGGAACCAAACGGTCCGTCGGAATCACCCGAAAGCTCTTCCTTGTTCACCAGGGCTTCAGACATTTCGACCAGGTTTTTGATGCAGTCATCGAATTGCTCGCGACTGTAAACGATCGTCCGGGGCTGATCTGAATTGGCAGCAATGTTGGTGCAAATATTGATTTCTTCCGAGATCCGCCGGCGCACCGGCTGGTCGTAGTAATAGCTTAAATCCGGGATCAGCAAAACCAGCTGCGTGATCGCGTCACCCATATTCCGTCTGAGCGCAAGCAACCTTTCCGGATCACGGGAGTCACCCTGGAGATACTGAACCGTGTCGAAGACCGTGGCCAGGTTGGCGTTGATCCGGGGATCAACTTCGGAAAACTCACCGGCAAACGAGTTCGACAGCAAGGGCAGTAATTCGGACAGCAGGCCGGCAACGGGGGACCGGGGAACACCAACCGGTTCGACAATCACATCTGCGGCATCGGCTTCCGCTATTTCCGCATCCGTCTCGCTCTGTCTCATCCGGTTCCGGTTGTGCGAGCGGTTCAGCGACATCCGCGATGACCGATTCGTTCAACAGCATGTCGGAGACAATCCAGAGCAGCGACTCGGTGAACGCGAGATACCGATTATCACGCAGCCCATCCACCGCACCGGCCAGTTCCAGGATGTATCCTGCATCCCGGGAACCATCGGCATCCAGTGACGGGAGCACAGAAAACAGATCAAACCTCAGGCGCCTCAAACGAAACTCATCCACCGGACCCGACAACATCGTGGAACCGGTCATCACCCGCAATTGGTCAAGGACATCATCGATAACGGCAGTCTGTTCCAGTTGTTCCGCTGCATTCACTGAAAGCGGCTGCTCCACGGCGGTCCAGGGAGAGAACCAGTCTGCGTAAAGACCCGAGATGGCTGCCTGCAGGGTCTCGTTGACCGAAGCCGATTCAACCAGGCTCATCCACAACCCGGGAGCCTGGATTTCGGTCCGCTGCAATACTTCCGGAAGTACGGCGGCAGCAAGACGCTCATTACTGCGGTCGAACAACTGCCGCGTCAGGCTGGCGTCTTCCGGGCCCAGCGGGGAGACAGACAGGCCGGGAGTCTCCATGTGCTGCGACAATTCACGCAAAACGAACCAGGCCGCCGGGTCAAGTTGTGACCCGCGAACCGGCAATTGCGTATATCGCCCGGCCAGGCGGTCGAGCCAGGCCCGGTCATCCCGAAAACGGGCTTGCAGCGAATCCGGGTCGGATAGTCCTCCGCTCGAAGCCGACTCCAACAAGCGCCCGGCTGCGACCATCGTCAGCAGGGCATTGGTCCGGGACGGCGGGTCAGACAATGCTGCGGCCAGGTGTGTTACTTGCGGAAGATCTTCGATGGGCAGCAACGCCGGCAGCCGGCTTTCGGGCTCCGGTTCCTGTAACGGCACGAGCGTTTTCCACAGCCTGTTGTTCGGGTTCAACGCCCGGAGCCACTTCCTGGGCCTGGACACTGCAGCCAAACAGGAGAATAAATGCGGTCAGCAGGCAGATCCGGGCACTGTCCGCAAACCGCGCGTGACAAGCCTGGAGAAATGAAATTGAAGGCTTTAGGAACCTCTGACCAATTATTCATAGTGCTGCTTTAATTGACTCCTGACACGATATACTACGCGAATGATCTCAAAACTGCTCATCATCACAACCGGCGGCACCATCGACAAGATCTATTTCGACGATAAAAGCGACTATCAGATCGGTGAGCCGCAAATCAGCCAGATCCTGCATGCAATGCATGTGGCCTTCGACATCGAGGTAACCGCCCTGATGCGCAAGGACAGTCTGCACATTGGGGACAAGGAGCGGCAGTTGATCCACGCCACTGTTGCCGCTGCCGATGCCTCCCACATCCTGATCACCCACGGTACCGATACGATGGTCGAGACGGCCAGGGTGCTTGGCGACATTGCCGGGAAGACCATTGTACTGACCGGCGCCCTGAACCCTGCCCGCTTCCGCGACTCTGATGCGATATTCAATATCGGTTGCGCAGTCGGCGCGGTTCAAAGCCTGCCGCCGGGCGTCTATATCGCGATGAACGGCAAAGTATGGGATCCGGAACGCGTGCGCAAAAACCGCCGCGAAAACTGCTTCGAACCCTTGTAGGAGCGGATTTGTCCGCGATTGTGTATCTCTCACGAAGCTAATTCGCCGCAAGGCGGATCCAAATCCGCTCCTACAAGAACCTTCACCGCGTGGATTGCCAGCCCTACTAACCCGCCGACCAGGGTACCGTTGATCCGGATGAACTGAAGGTCGCGGCCAATGGCCTGTTCGATCCGTTCGCTGGTTTCCGTGGCGTCCCAACTGCGGACCGTATCGCTGATCAGGCTGGCAATGGAGTGCCGGTTAACCTCGACGATCGATACGGCTGAATCCACCAGCCAGGTGTTGACCCAGGCCTGCATTTCCGCGTCATTTTCGAGTTCCTCCGACAAGCCGGACAACAGGCCGGTCAGGTGAATGCGAATTTCGGATTGCGGGATTTTCAAGATCGTCCTCGAGGCCGCGCACGAGGTCACTCCACAACTCACCCAGGTAGTCCTGCAGCTGACTGTTTTCCAGCAGCCCTTCCCGGAGCCGGTCACCCCATTGCCGGTATTCCGGTGAATGCTGCAAATCCTTCGCCCACTGGACGATCCAGAGATTGAAATCGTCACGCATGGCGTGATCCGGGTCCAGGGACATTTCCAGCAGCAGCGTTTCGATCCGGTCCAGCATCTGCACGACGATTCTGTCATCGACAAATCCGGGCATCCACCACGGGCTTTCCCGTTGCACATTACCCCGGATCAATTCACGGTTGTCGTGCAGCATCACCAGCGCGAAGCGCAGGGACTGTGTCAGGACTTCCTGGTGGCGGCCGTCCTGCACCAGCCAGTCGAGGGTCCGTCCGAGCAACGGAGCCAGGTTGGCCTGCGCCAGCTGACGGCTGCCGAGCCGCACCATGAACTGGCGAACCTGTTCCTGGTGCAGCGTACTCAGCGACCATCGGACCAGGCGCATCCCCAGGTCGAGCACGCGGGCATGCCCGCTTGGCGAATTCAGCCACTTTGCGGTCTTGCCGGCCAGGTTCGCTGATTCGAGTTTCACGCGCACCACGTCCGGGTGCAGAAAGTGTTCCGCCACGAATTGGGCGAGGTTCTCACCAATCTCGTTCTTGCGCTTCGGGATAATCGCGGTGTGCGGGATGGGTATTCCCAGCGGATGACGGAACAGGGCCACCACCGCGAACCAGTCAGCTATGGCGCCGACCATGCCTGCTTCGGAAAAAGCATGCAGCCAGCCGGCCCAGCCTTCCGGCCGGTTCAGCGTGACAAAAAACAGCGCAACCATCAGCGCCAGCAACAGGATTGGGAGTCGTTTCATGCTTTAGATAATATCCAATCATCATGCCAGTTGACGAACGGCGGTGAAATAAGTACCTTTATTTCCCCTTCGCGGTTTCACCGCATGGTCCTGCGGGGGCGATTAGCTCAGTTGGGAGAGCGCTGCAGTCACATTGCAGAGGTCACAGGTTCAAGCCCTGTATCGCCCACCATTTTCGTTGTACGAAACCTGATGATAAAAAAACCCGCGACGAAATCGCCGCGGGTTTTTTGACTAACAAAGGCTGTCGCTAAAGAGCAGGGTCAGACAAACCTCCTGATTCCCAGGGCGCCCAGCCCCAGCATCAGCAGGGCCATGATGGCCATACCGTACTGGTTCAGTGTTGGAATGCCTTCGAAGAACACCGTGTTGGTGATGGTGCAGCTGTCGCCCTTGCCAACCGATACTTCCATCACCGGGTCTTTAAACGAACCGCAGTCACTGGTCACTTCCACCGCGCTGCTTACATCCTCTTCCTCGGCGAAGCAGGAGCTGCCTGGATAGTCCGGGATTACCTGGACGGTCACCGTAGCCTGGTCGCCAACGAAAGAGCCTTCCGTCAGGACCGCCGTGTAGAACCAGAGACCTTCCTCCTCCCAGGTAAAGGGTGACATTTCAGCGTCGCAACCGATTGTAATGACGGCGTCGCGGCTGACGTAATCACCACCCGTGTTGGTGACGTCCCACACCTTGGTGACTGCTATTTCAACCGGGGCGGGTGTATTGACAATATCGCAAGTAAACGCACCCGAAACGATCTCGCCAAAATAACACCCTGGCCTTTCTTCGGTGTCGGAAACAGTTTCGGCGATTCCATCATCAATGCCCGCAGTATACGAAGTGATATAACCGTCTGGGCCTGATGTTTCTTCCACCCAGCAATTCATCATTCCCGCTTGATATTTAGTCACAACGAACCCTTTGGACTCACCCTCGGCAATCCAGCCGCTTGCGGGTGAATAGGATCCGTTATCGCAGCTTATCGCTACCTGTACCTGGGAATCGTTGCCATCGGTGAAATCCTTGGTTACCCAGAACACGGCATCTTCCGAGTAACGGATTGGAATCGACAGGGTGTCGGTGGCATCAGCAGAATCTGCAGATGAAGCGATCACGACATTAACCAGGAAACCGCTATCCGGAACCGGCGAGCCACGGCCCGTCAGTTCGTCTTGGGTGACGGTATGGGTGGCTGTGCACTGCATATCGGCGCCCGGATCAAGAGTCGTTACGCCGCCACAATCCACGGCAGCATCAACGTTATCGTCCGCCAGGGAGATGCCGGTCAAACTAACGCTGCCGGTGTTGGTGACCAGGTAGTTGTAGGTTACAGGTCCGGCCACGGTAATTTCAGTCGTCGGCGAAGACTTCTGCACGGCCATCGAGGCGTCCGGGCTGAAGGGTATCTCGAGCGTATCCGTCGCCGGTTCCTGCAACTCGGTCGCTGTTCCGGTCACGGTGTTTGCCAACATTCCTGATCCCGGGACTGGCGAGCCATTGTCGTCAAGTTCACCCTGACTTACTGAGTGTGAAGCCGAACAGGTCATGAATTCCCCGGGGGCAAGCGTCACGGCAGGGCAATTCAGATCGTCTTCGTCGTTATCGTCACTGAGTGAAATGCTGTTGAGGGTCACGTTGCCCGTGTTGGTCACCAGGTAGCTGTAAAGCACGGGATCCGGTGCAACGACCTGCGTGGTCGCCGATGATTTCACAATGGTCATGCCTGCCTGTTGCGGCAGGTCCGTAATGTTGGTCGATGTATCGGGAGGAGTCTCGTCGGGATCGCCCGTTCCGGTATTTGTGACCTGCCCGGCATCGATGTCGCCCTGCGAGATCAGGTAACTGCCGGTGCAGTCAACGGAGCCTCCTGGCACAATGCTGGCAATGGGATTAGTCTCCGGCGTACATACGATCGGGGAAACCTTCGGATCCGTCACCAATACATTGTTTATCGTTACGAACCCGGTGTTCGTTACCGCAAATGTATAGTTGATGGACTCTCCGGGCTGGGCCAGGCCGTCATTGGTGATGTCATCAGCGAAAACACCTGTTTTGACAATTGCCCAGTTGATGTTCTGAACCAATACCACGGTCTCGTCGTCGGTGGTTGGCCCTGTGTCATCGCTGTCGGCGGTCGCGGTGTTATCCACCTGGCCGGCATCGACGTCAGTCTGGGTCAGGGTATAACTGCCGCTGCACTGAACAGTCACGCCGGCGCCGAGACTCGGTATCGGGTTACCGCCAGGGCAAGTGATCGGAGCAACTTTGGGATCCGTCACGCTCACGTTGTTGACCGCACCAGCGCTGTCGTTGGTGACATCGAACGTATAGCTGATGGTCTCACCCACCTGGGCGAAGCCGTCCGTGGTGATGTCGTCATTGAAAGTACCGGTTTTGACCAGCGTCAACTCGGCTACGCTGGGCAACAAGACGTCGTCACTGCCGTCGTCCGTGGTATTGCCACTGGTGGCCGACGCCGTATTCGAGCGGGATCCGGCGTTAACGTCCGCCTGGACGAGTGTGTAAGTCGCCGTGCAGTTCGTGGAGGCCGCTGGCGCAAGACTCGGTATCGGGTTACCGCCGGGGCAGCTGATCGAGCCACTATTTGGCGGGTCGGTGATCAGGGGGTCGGTCACCGCTACATTGAGCAGGGTCGTATTGCCAGTGTTGGAGACACCAATCACGTAGCTGATGGTTTCGCCGACTTCGGCGACATTGGGAATTGAGCCATCGTCATTCCAGGTACCCGACTTGGTCACTGTCAATTCAGGTGTTTGGCTGATTGGAATATTGAGCGTGTCCTGGACCGACTGAGCCTGGGTCGAGGTTACCGTAACGGTATTGCTCAGGTTTCCACTACCCGGGGTGGGCGAGCCGTTATCATCAATTTCACCCTGGGTTACATCATGTGACGCGGAACAGGTCATGTTGGCGCCCGGAACCAGCGAGACGGCCGGACAGCTCATGTCATCGTTGTCGTTGTCGTCTGACAGTGAAATTCCGGTCAGCGTGACGTTACCGGTATTGGTAACAAGATAGCTGTATGACACTGCACCCGGGCCGTTAACTGAAGCCGTTGGCGAGGATTTCACAACGGAAATCAAGGGGTTTTGAACCGCATTGACGGTCACGCTGTCCTGCTGGGATTGCACTCCATCGGCACTGGCGGTCGCCAGATTGGTTACCGAGCCCGAGTTTATATCGGCCTGGGTCACACCGTAACTGGCCGTGCAGGTGATGCTCTCGCCCGGGTCGAGGACGGCGTCGCCGTTGTTCGGTGCGCCGCCGTCATCGGGCGGGCAGCTGACCGAGACCTTCGAATCAGATACCGTTACCGGAAATGCAAGTGCGACATTTCCCGTGTTGCTGACGGCGTACGAGTAGCTGATGGTATCGCTGGGGTCATTGTAATCAGGGGTCGACGTGGTTTTGTCCAGGGTCAGCTCCCGGGTAACCGAAATATTATTGTAAGTGCAGACCACATCGTCCTGGCTGTTCGCAGGGGCCGCTGAATTGTAGGACAACGTCACGGTGATCTGGCTGCCATTGACCACAACAGAGCTTACGTCATCACCCGAGCATTGAATGTTGTCGAGCTGCCAGCCAAACGGAATATTCGTCTCTGAAACCACTATCGTCGCGGGACCGGTACCGATTTCCGCCCAGATAACAGCGGAACCGCCATCCTGTAATGTGAATGGATTCGTCGGTGCGGGCAGGGCGGCAAATTGGGGCAGGCTGTCGTTTGTGTAACTGAAATCAAAATTATTCAGACCGCCGCCGGGCGCTGATTTCTGGATGGTCAACCGGCCGACGATATCGATATCGACTTCCGTTGTGTTGGCGGAACACTTGGCCGTGTTGTCCAAGCTATAACTGGCTGAATTGGTGGGGTCACAAACGCCCGGGTCGGACTGGTTCCATGATACCAGTGACTGAAGCGCAAGCTTGCCTGAGGGGCCTGCAATGCAGGTCAATTCAACCGGGCCATTAAACGTACCGCCATTAACGGTCAGCGGAATATTGCTGACCATGTCACCGTTATTCAGGCCGGCGATGTCGCCACACTGGTCCTGGCCGCCATTGGTGTCGAAAGATCCCTTTACCGGGGCTTCTCCCACGGCCGCCCCGTCTCTCTGCCTCGGGTTTGCGGGGAGCGGAACCACTTCGCAGGCGGCGGCACCGCCATTGGCGGCGGTGGTCCTGATGTCCTTGCCATCAGTGGCGACGAAGACTCCAATATCCCAGCGGTCATTTTTCCGCATCGTCAGCGTTCCCGCGATGTTGACCAGGGCAGTTTCACCCGGCATGCAATATCTTTGCGCCTGGTCCACGCCAACGAGTGCCGTTGCGATCGTGACATCAGATGCGTTGCAGATGTTGCCGCCTCGACCGAGTAGCACCGTTGGACAGTCTGTGGATTGCCCGGCCACCGCAATCCCGGTTCCGAATAAAGTGGAAGCAAGCGCGATTACGATGCAAAAGGCGGTAGGTATGAACTTGGAAACAACGTGACGTGAAAGACCGGTCAATCCGATCGACTGTGTGCAGAACAGCATGCGCCTCTCCCTAAAATCATCCAGATTTTTTATGCAACAAACCCAACCGGATCAGCCATCGAAAAGCATTGCCGGCAAGGTATTCCTTTCTCTGCCCAAATTGTCAGCCAATCCCTGGCCGTCGAAAAAATTCCTGGTAGACCCCTCCACCAAGTCCTTTGTAAATGGAAGTTATTGAAGATTCTGAGCTGTCTGGTTATCGGAGTCAACTTTTCGGACACTAAACCTGGACAAAAACATCAACACCAGGGCCAATCATCCAATGAGCGCAGCGCCAGCATTAGGCTGGAAATTGCGATGGTATGATTAGTTTCATCAAATTTTGGCGCCGCTTGGGACCCGGGCAAGCCGCCGGAGGTCAAGTTGCTTCCCGTGGCTGCAGGAATCCCCTTCGCCCGCAGGATCAATATGACGACATGAAATGGAATCGGGGTGGAAGGACTTCGAATGACCCGCGCGTGCTGGGTCACCGGCAGGGTTGCACAGTGGGTGTACGCTGCGCGAAAGCAGTGGCGCTGAATTTTCATGATGCCTCGTAAAGCGCCTGTTCCGTCTATCGGCGATCCGCTGGTGTCCGTCATCATTCCCGTGCGCGATGATCCGGTCGGAATCCGGCAGGTACTCGACTGCCTGAACGCACAGACAGTGCCCAAGAGCCTGTTTGAAGTGATTATCGGCGATGACGGATCCCGCCCTGATTTGGTGCCCGAAGCAGTAAGCGATGAACGGGTTCGCCTGGTCTGCGGCCCGCCCCGGACCTCTTACGCAGCCCGCAATATGGCCGTTGAAGCCAGCCGGGGAAGTATTCTGGCTTTTTGTGACGCTGACTGCCTTCCCGCCCCTAAGTGGCTGGAAGAAGGGCTTGCAGCGCTTGAAGACGCCGATGTAGTTGCCGGTGAAGTGAGATTTCAGGCGCCGGCCAAACCCACGGTCTGGTCACTGCTGACCATCGACCTGTTCCTCGATCAGCAACAGAACGCCAGCCTGTCACGCGGGGTCACTGCAAATCTGTTGGTCCGGCGGGAGTCCTTCTATGAAACCGGGGGGTTTGACCAGTCATTGCCCTCCGGTGGAGACTACGATTTCATGGGTCGCATGGCCAAACGCGGTGCACGGCTCAGGTATTCCCCTCTCGCCATAGTCGGCCACCCTACAATGGACAGAGCCCGGAGTTTCCTGCAAAAGATTTTCAAAACCAACTTTTGGAGTGGCGTCCGGCACGCCAGGGACAAGGATAAAATCGACCTGGCGGGTGTTCTGGTCTTCGTACCGGTCATCGGTGTCATGATCGCCCGCCGTCGATCGCTTCGCCCGGCATTTCGCCTGCACCATGAACGGCTCAAAACCTCTGGCGTCTCGTGCAGCCGACGTGATTATATACTCGCTGTCCTGGCACTTTATTGCGTCGTGAGTTTCGTTGCCGGCGCCGGACGCGTGCTGGGATGGCTGAGAGGCTTGTGGCTGGCTCGTCAAGGCTGCGGGCCGGTCTACGCTTCACTTCCTGGTGACACCGGGACCGGAAAACTCGGCTCGGGGCGCCATTCGGCATGATAGTGATCGCAAAAAAAGTGGGACGACTGGCCAACCGGCTCCTGCTCTTTGCCCACTTTATCGGCGCCGCGAGGGAGCATGGATTCAAAGTGGTGAATCCGGCTTTTGACCGTTATGCCCACTACTTTCCCTCCACATCCAAAGATCTTTTCTGCCGGTTTCCCGCGGCCGGCCGTTTCATTTCAATGGGGCCGCTCGGCCGAAACCTGCTGTATCGCGCGACCCTTTTGACTGCCAACACGCTCCACGCCCTCCAGCGCCAAGGCAGCGATGTTGGCCTGATCCGTCTCAAGCGCGAAGAGTTGCTGGACCTCGATAGCCCGGAGTTTCTCTCGTATCTGCGCCGGCACAGAATAGTATTTGTGCAGGACTGGTTCTTCCGCAGTTCGGTTGACTGCGAGAAACATGGCGACTTGATCCGTTCGTACTTCACCCCCTGGAAACACCATCTTGCCCGTGCCAAAGCTTTGGTCGAACCCGCCCGGCAGCAAGGAAAATTTCTCGTAGGTGTTCACGTCCGGCAGGGCGACTATGTTTCATTCAAGGGCGGGCGCTTCTTTTATACCCATGCGCAATTTCGCCGGGTGATGGAACACATCCGGTCGAATTTCGCTGACAAACCCGTCTCGTTCCTGGTTTGCTCCGATGCGCCGGTGCCGCCCCAGGCCTTTGCCGGACTGGACGTGCACTACGGGAATGGCAACGAACTGGAGGATCTCTATGCGCTGGCCGCCTGTGACCTGTTGACCGGTCCTCCCAGCACGTACAGCAAATGGGCTTCGTATTACGGCCTGGTGCCGCGTTATGAGATCAGGGACCCGGCCTGCTCCCCGACACCGGAGCAATTTCACGTTGAAAGCACCCTGCACCATGGAATGCAGGCTTTTTCACTGGAGCCCTGGCACGGCTGATAGGGAAAGGCCGACTGCTCAGCAATGATGCCATCTTTAAATCAAACAGTTTCCAGAAGAATGGTGCCGGCACCAGGATTCGAACTCGGGACCTACTGATTACAAATCAGTTGCTCTACCAACTGAGCTATGCCGGCAATGTAGCGCGTGGGGGGCGTATTCTAAACCATGTCGGGCCGTTAGCGAATACCTTCTGACAACATCCTCCTGGCAAAGACAGGGCTCTCACCTCTCCATCGACAAAATTTCAACTCGGAGCGCGAGTCGACCAATACACCTGAATGCTTGAATTGGGATCACAGTCGCTTGTTATGCGTCGAGTCTCGTTGCGATGTGGGAGGGATTTTGTGCTGCATGTATTATCGCCAGTATATGAACTAAACCTGGCTCACAAGCATAGAAAACCAAATATGGAAAAGTTCTTATGACTGAGCGACGAACTCCAGGAATGGCCTCTGCATAGAGAAAAGGATGTTCCAGAATCTTGGAAAAAGTCAAATCAAGGGATTTGAGAAACTCCAAACCAAGACCAACCAGCCGTTCTTCATACCAACGATAGCCTAACAGAATGTCTTCTTCTGCAGCTGGTTCAACGACCAGGGCTGGTGTCATTCGGAAATAATGCGGCTTCTAACGGCTGCCCAGGGAGACCCCGAATCGGGATTCAAACGGAACGTTTCAAGGCGTTTTGCCAAAAGCTTGCGAGTGGATGGAGTCAGTTCAATTTGCTCTGGAACTGCTGCAATGCTGTCCCAAATTTCAGTCACCAACTGAATGCGCTCCGATATGGGCAGCTCCAGACTTTCGATGGCAGATACTTTCATGGAACAGAATTTAGCACACTGGTAAAATCCGTTCTAGTGACGTTCTGGCGGAATAAGCACCGGAAATTCGTAGGAATTTCACGCATAACGTCAATTAAGTCGAAAGTTGCCCTACCAACTGAGCTATGCCGGCAATGTAGCGCGTGGGGGGCGTATTCTAAACCATGTCGGGCCGTTAGCGAAGACCTCCTGACAACATCTTCCCGGGACAGCCAGGGTTATGACCCTGACCCTCCATTCGCATGCGAGCTGTGCGTGTCTGAAAGGCGCTTCATCAGCGGCAGCACCGCAATGGCGATGACCGTGCAAACCAGCGCGGCGATGCCCAGCTTGTTGAACAGGCTGGTGTAGATCGGCAGCGACTCGAGCGGATCGGTGATATTGCGCGGCACGCTGGCATAGGTGGCGACCACGCCGCCGAGGTACTGCGAGACACCGGAGGCGACGAAATAGGCGCCCATCATGAATCCGCCCATGCGCGCCGGCACGTAGCGGGCGACCATCGCCAGGCCAAGGCCGCTGACCAGCAACTCGCCCAGGGAAATGGCGCCATAGCCCCACACCATCAGCCACGAAGACACTTTGCCCTGGCTATCGGCCCAGAATTCGGAGGCGCCGTAAATAAAGAAACCGGCAGCCACGAGAACGAAACCCAGGGCGAACTTGGTGGCAATGGAAAGATCCTTGCCGGACTTGCCTGCATGCGTGTAGGCCCAGGCCAGGACCGGGCTGAGAATAAAGATCCAGATCGGATTGAAGGCCTGGAACTGCGCCGGCGACCAGTCCCACAAATGCACGCCGAACACGCTGAAAGACGGGTCGACGTTGCGCAGCGCAAACAGGTTCAGCGAGGTCGACATCTGCTGGTAGAAGATGAAATAAAACACCGTCTGCACCGTCAGCACCAGGGCCGCGATCAAGCCCGCGCGTTCACTGGGCTGGCCGATCCTGATCAGGTAGGCAAAGATGCCGATGACCACCACGCCGGCGACATACACAAAAGCCCGCGCGACGCCCTGGTGCTGCAGGATGTAGGCGGATACGAACACGGCCAGCACGCCCCCGGCCAGCACGGCGCCCAGTTTGCCCCAGTGCAGCGGCAGTTCGTCCGGCTCCGAACCGATATGGTCCAGGGCACGGCGCATCAGGGCATAGTTGACCAGGCCCAGCACCAGGCCGACCGCGCAGACCGCGAAGGCGATGTGCCAACCCAGGCCGTCGCCGTAGTGTTCGTTGACGTAGTCCTTCAGCCACGGGGTCAGTAACTGCGAGATCATCGCACCCAGGTTGACCGCCATGTAATAGATGGTGAAGGCGCTGTCGATCCTGGAATCATCGCCCTCGTAGATCTTGCGCACCATGTTGCCGGCGTTGGCCTTGAACAGGCCGTTGCCGACCACGATGACACCCAGAGCCAGGAACAGGAACCAGACGGACTGGCCCGGCACCACCATCAGGGCGTAGCCGATGGACAGGATCACCGCTCCGAGCAACATGGTGCGCCGGGTGCCGAGAATCTTGTCGCCGATCCACCCGCCAATCGCGGGCGCCACGTAGATCAGCGCTGCGGCGGCGCCCCAGACCAGCGTCGCGCGCTCATCGGGGAAGCCCAGTTGCTGCACCATGTAGTAGACGATCAGCGCCTGCATGCCGTAAAAGCCGAAGCGCTCCCACATTTCTATCAGGAAAATCGTCGTGAATGAACGGGATTGGGATGGGGTTGCAGGTGCTGTGTTCATCGGGTATCCAGTGCTTGGGGATTATGGTTTTTAGTGTGTTTCGACGGCATTAGAATAACGCAAACCGCGCCGTTGCGGTCAAGAGTCTGCCGGGGCGCATTCTGTTGCGCCCTTTGCCGGAGTTGCTTCTGACAGCATGCCCCGGAACACCAGCCACGGATCACTGGTGTGCGAAAAATCCAGCTGGGGGAGAACTTCTCCCGCAGCGCCGCCGGTTACGATGATTTTCGGATTCCCGCCTGCTGCCCCGGGCAGGTTTCGCAGGAACTGGTTCAATGCGCCCAGTTGCGCGGCGAACACTCCATTTTCGATACAGGCGGTAGTCGACCGGCCGGGTGTCATTCCGGCGCCTGAGAGCTGCTCCGGAACTTTGAGTTTCGTATCCCGCGCCAGGGCCCTGAGCATGGTCGCCGGGCCGGGGTAGATCATACCGCCGACGTGCTGCCCGGTTTCATCGACCGCGTCGAGCGTGGTCGCGGTTCCCAGGTCCCAGATAACGACCGGCGTGCCGTAACGTGTCACCGCGCCGATGATCGCCAGCCAGCGGTCTATGCCCAGGGTTTCCGGATCGGCGTAGCCGTTGCGGACACCGCCACCCTGCCCGGCTGACTTCAGCCGCCTCACTTCCAGGCCCCAAAGCGATTTACAGAAACCGGCCAGTTCCTCTACCGCGGCGGCCCCAGCGACACTCGATAGCAGAATGGATACGGGTTGGCCCAGGCTGCCGCTACGGCAAGTCTCCATGAAATCCGCGGCATTACCGCGCCCGGCGCTTTCCTCGAAGAGTTCGCCGTTTCCGGACAACACCCACTTCAGCCGGGTGTTGCCCTGGTCAATCAGTAAGGTTGCTTCAGTCATAATGAACACTCACTTCGCCGGCATGAAAAACCTGGATGTCTGCAAGACCGGTCTTCAACAACAGGCCGCCGTTGTTGTCCACGCCCCGGGCCTCTCCGGAAATTTGCTGTCCATTGAATTCCAGCGTGATTTTTCTCCCCTGCAGCAAATCCCGCTTCCGCCAGGCGTCGCTGAAAGGTGCGAAACCGTTCGATTCAAAACCATCCAGCGCCGCCAATAACTCTTCGAGCAGCAGGGCCACGAGCCGGTTTCGACTTATCCCGGCGCCTGCCGGTTTCATCTCGGTTGCAAGGTCGGTCCAGGGCCGGTCGATCATGTCAGACAGGTTTTGTTCATCAAATCGCGGCATCCGGACATTGAGTCCAATGCCGGCAACCGCCAGCGCCGGGTTCCGGCCTGATGACTGCGCTTCCACCAGGATTCCGGCCAGTTTTTTTTTGCCGACCAGGATATCGTTCGGCCACTTGATCCCATGCCCCTGTAAACCGGCGCGGCTCAGTGCCCGGCACACGGCAACGGCGACCACCAGGGGTAGCGTTGAAAGCGGCCGGTCACATTGGCGGAACCACCAGCCGAGGCTGAGATAAATGTTCCCGCCTGCGGGCGAATGCCAGGATTTCTGTCGCCTTCCCCGGCCACCGGTCTGCTGATCGGCCAGCACCGCATGGGCATGCTGACTGTCGCCCGGCATCCGTAAAATCGCCGTGTTGGTTGAATCGGTTTGAGTTAACAAGGTCAGCTGTCGCAACCCGGAAAGGGACGCAGCAGCCATACTTTTGCGGATCTCGCCGACGTCAAGTGGATCCTGCGGCACGGTCTGACTCATGGAGGGAATGTCAGCGGAACCAGTTGATGATCCGGATTTTCTGGAACTTGTATTCCGAGCCATTGAGCATGTTTACGATGTTGGAGCGATGCATGATGACAATAAAAACTGCCAGCAAAATACCAAACCAAAGCACCGGCGTGGAAACACCCAGCCAGATGAAAACCGGCACCAGGCTGCAGGCTGCGAGCATGGTTGCCAGCCCGACCCAACCGGTCAGCACCAGGACCAGCAGCCAGATCAAGATCATCGGCAGCAACACAACCGGTGCAATGACCGCAATGGCACCTACCGCGGTTGCAGCACCTTTGCCGCCGCGGAAACCGTACCAGACCGGGTAACAATGTCCGACGACGGCGGCGAAGCCGCAGGCCAGCGCCTGTACTTCCAGAGAGACCGGCTGCCCCAGCGCTGTCAGCGTAAGACCGGGTATCCAGGCGACAGCCAGGGCTCCTTTTCCAATGTCGATCACAACAACACCCAGTGCAAACCAGAAACCCTGGGTGCGGAACGCGTTTGTGCCGCCGGCATTGCCGCTGCCGCTTTTGCGGATGTCCACGTGCCTCACCGCGCCCAGCACCATGCTGCCGGATACCGAGCCGAGCAGATAAGCGAGCAGTACTTCAATCAGCAGGTCAATCATCGGTACCAGAATACCGCAAGTCGGGCCGTGGGCGTTTGCGCAGGATCAACCGGGCTTTCCTATCCGCGGAGTAAATCCGGCGATCAGACAACCGGGCCCGAAATGGACTCCAAGGGCAGGCCCTGCCTCGGTGATGTGGCAGGAATGAATCCGTGGGTGCTGTTCCAGGATGTGCTGCCTGACCTGGGCTGCGCCTGTTTCATTGTTGGCGTGGGCGACCAGCACCCGGTACATCGATTCGGGCTCCATTTTACCGATCACCGTTCGCGCCAGCTTCGCCGGGTTGGCTCCGCCTCCCAGGTGAAAGCCGCTCAGCCCCACCTTACCCTCCGGGGTGGCAGTCAACACCGGATTGAGGTGAAGCCAGTCTGCAATCCGTTTGACCCAGGCGGGAACACGCCCGCCTTTTACCGCGTAGGACAAGTCATCGGCCACCGCGAAAACCCGGGTGCGGGGAATCAATTCGCGGATCAGCGTTTCGACTTCATTGGCAGAGGCTCCTTTCAGAGCGGCCTCGGCCGCCGCCATCGCCAGCAGACCCTGGCCGGCCGTGGCGCTGAGGCTGTCGATCACCAGCACTTCACCGGATTCAGGACGGCTTGCCGCCTGCCGGGCGGCGGAAGTGGTGCCGCTGAGCTGGGCGGAGAGCCCGATCGAGATCACGCGGTAACCGTGGGAAGTCAGCAGCGAGTAAACACGGGCAAAATCCTGCGCCGGCGGTTGCGAAGTCAGCGGCGCTTCTGTCGGATTCGCTGAGCATCCTGTAAAACTCTGCCGGGCTGAGAGACACGCCATCGAGATATTCCCGGTCACCGAAACTGAGCCGCACCGGCACCACGTGGATGCCCAGTCTTTCCACTTCGTCAGGCGGAATGTCGCCGCCGGAATCGGTGACGATGGCCACTTCTCCCGAATGATCCAGCAAGCCATGCTGACGCTCCATGTCGTCCGCTTTCTGTTGCTTGATCTGGCCGAACTCCTCGCAGGCCAGAAACACTTCGGCCGGGTTGTTCACGTGGATATGCACCCGCACCCGCTTGCGGCCGCCAGCCACCACCAGGGAACTCGCATCGAGAGACTCCATCCGCGCCATCACGGCCTGCCGGTCGATGTTGTCGCCCTCCACCACGCACTCGGTGCAAAAGCGATGCTCGCCGACCTCGAACTCCTGGAGCTTCCCGGTCAAATCCGCCTGCAGGTCGGCGACCGTGTTTTCAACTTCACCGCTGACGATGAAGGTCCAGATTCCGTCGAGCAGATCCACGAATCCCTGCCCGCCGGCATCGACCACGCCGGCCTGCTTCAGCGCAGCAAGTTGATTGGGCGTGTTGTCCAGGGAAACCTGCGCTGCGTCCAGTCCGTGCCGGATCAGCAGTTTGATATCCCTGACACCCGCGGCCACGCGCCGGGACAGCTCCTGCGAAAAATCATCCAGCACCGTTGGCAGGGTGCCGGGCACCGGCTTCGACATGGCCGTCCAGGCCGCGGCCGCACCGGCCGATGCCGCCCGGGCGAATTGATCAGCGGTCAACTGCCGCAGGCCGGCGACCTCCTTGCGAAAGCCATGAAAATACTGCGCCATGATCGCGCCGGAATTGCCCCGTGCGCCATCCAGCGCGGCATCGGCCACGTGGTTCATCAGTTCGTCGACCCGCTCATCCGGCGAGGTGGCCGTCGCCTCCAGGATGGTTTTGAAGGTGAAGGCCATGTTGGTGCCGGTATCGCCGTCCGGCACCGGAAACACATTGATGCGGTTCAGGTATTCCCGGCGCTGGAAGACGTGGCCGATACCGGCTGAAAGCGCGCGCAACATGCGCGGAGCATCGAGATAGGCAATGGATTTGGATGATCGTCCCATGAGTACGCTGATTATATGGTCAATTCCCCCAGCGATTGGCAAATTTCGCCGGGACTTTAAACGGAAATTTACACCAGGAGCCTGTCTGATTTGACATGATCGTAGCGAGGGAAAGCCGGTTTGAGTCAGATTTTTCGGTCTTTTGAGGCGAATAGCACCGCTATTTAACGAGAAAGAGCGGGAAATCTGGCCAAACTCGGCTTTTCCGCAGTAGATCATGTTGAGTCAGACAGGCTCCCATATCCTTACTTCTGGGCCATGTTTTGATGGCACGCATTCTGCATTATTAATATTAGCAGTGAACACCAACCGGGAGTAAGCCATGTCTGCAGACAACGTCATCAATGAGATTCGCGAGTCCCTCAATGGCCGGCCGGGGCAGCCGATCGTGTTCGGCGTGTGCAAGGCCATGGCCGCGAAATCCGGCAAGGAACCCTGGGTTTTCAGACTTGCCGCCATCGTCCTCGCGCTGTTCTGGACGCTTCCGGCAGTTGCAGCTTACGTCATTCTCGGTTTCGCGCTGAGCGAAACAGAAGAGCGCACGCGCAAGTTCTTTTCCGGGCTGGCGATCATCATCCGGGAGATGGTGGAGAAGTTTGCGGCGTCCCTGCGTGACATGTTCGGCCCTGAGCGGGTTTAAGAAAGGGGCCGGAGTACGTTTTCAGATCAAAATGTATCCGGCCCCTTTTACTTTTGAACCCGCAGCAAAAACCACAACCTGGTCCTCGTTGAAGGGAAAAAACAACTCCCTGCCTGAACTCCCGGTGCAGCAGCACCGGTACGTGGTTGCCGTAGCGGTTGACCAGTTCCGCATCTGCATCGATATCGACCAGCCGCCAGCCGACGCCCGCCTGGTCCAGCATCGTGATGGCCAGTTCACACAGGTGGCAGTTCTGCCGTCGAAAACAGGATCAATGGTTCGTCTGCTGTCATTTGCATATTCTGGCAGGTTAAACTCGCGCAATCGACAATCAAGCAGGATTCCGGGCGAAAACGCATGGCCGTCAGCATATTTGACCTGTTCAAGATCGGAATCGGGCCTTCGAGTTCTCACACCGTGGGCCCGATGAAAGCGGCCTGCGTGTTTGCACAGCGTCTTGAGCGCAATGGCTTTGCTGCAGGGCACCCGGCGCATCCGCGTCAGTCTGTACGGCTCCCTGGCGCACACGGGGCGCGGCCACGGTACCGACAAGGCCGTCATGCTGGGGCTGCAGGGCGCGATGCCGGATCGCGATCGACCCCGATCAGATCGACGCGGCACTGGAACAGATCAGGGCGCAGAAACAGATCAATCTGCAGGGCCGGCGGCCTGTTTCATTCGACGAAAAGTCCGACCTGCTGTTCCGCAAGCGGGAACTGTTGCCCCACCACCCCAACGGCATGCGCTTCGAGGCGTTCGATGAACAAGGCGCGGTGCTGGAATCCCGCGAATACTACTCGGTGGGCGGCGGCTTCGTGGTCAACCAGGACAAGGCAGCCGAGGACCGGATCGTTGCCGACGAGACCCAGTTGCCGTTTCCGTTCCGCACCGGCGATGAGTTGCTTGCTCTTTGCGCCAGGGAAAACAGGCGAATTTCCGACATCATGCTGGCCAATGAATGCACCTGGCGTCCGCAGGAGGAGGTCCGGACCGGGCTGCTGCAAATCCGGGATGCGATGATGGCCTGCATGGAACGCGGATTCCGCCAGGACGGGGTGCTCCCCGGCGGTCTGCAGGTTATCCGGCGCGCGCCGAGGCTCTACCAGGAACTTAACCGACAGTCCAAGGGCGAAGACCCGCTCTCCACGCTGGACTGGGTCAACCTGTACGCGCTGGCGGTGAACGAGGAAAACGCCGCCGGCGGGCGCGTAGTCACGGCGCCGACCAATGGCGCCGCAGGCGTTGTGCCTGCGGTCATTCGCTATTATGGTGAATTCGTCACCGGCGCCAGTGAAAACGGAGTCATCGAATTTCTGCTGACGGCCGGAGCGATCGGCATTCTATATGTCCGGAATGCCTCGATCTCCGGCGCCGAGGTGGGCTGCCAGGGCGAGGTAGGGGTCGCCTGCTCGATGGCGGCCGGCGGGCTGACCGCCGCGATGGGAGGAACACTGAGCCAGATCGAAAATGCCGCGGAAATCGGGATGGAACACAACCTCGGCCTGACCTGCGACCCGGTTGGCGGATTGGTGCAGATCCCCTGCATCGAACGCAACGCGATGGCGGCGGTCAAAGCCATCAACGCCCAGCGGATGGCCGCTCGCGGTGATGGCAAACACCGCGTGTCACTTGATAAAGTAATCAAGACCATGCGCGAGACAGGCGCTGACATGAAAAGTCACTACAAGGAAACTTCAAGGGGCGGCCTGGCCGTCAACGTGATTGAATGCTGAGCAGCAGGGACAGGGTTGTCATGAACTGTAAAAAATGGATTTGGCTCTTTCTGACCTCAGCCGTATTGCTGGTCACCGTCGACTGCCGGCGCCAAAAACATCTACAAGTACCAGGACGAAAACGGCATCTGGCACTTTACCGACCGCGCGCCGGAAGAAGAAGTCCCGTTCGAAACGGTCTACATGGAACGCGAGCCCGAACCCCGGCTCAGGCTGCGCCAGGAAGGCACCAAAGAAAGTCCGCTGTATATCCTGTTCAATGATTTCTGGGGGCCGGTGGAAATCGAGCTGAAACTGCTCGATGCAGCGAACGTGTTGTCCGAACCGCCGCTGCCCGCCCGGTTCGTGATTCCCGGCCAGAAGGAGCAAATCCTGGTGGGCATCGGCGCTTTGAATCCGAACCTCGGCTTCCAGTACCGTCTCAGCATGGCTTCCGTCCCGGGGCCGCCGATCGCCGAGCCGGTCGGTGGAATCGTGATACTTCCACCGTTTGCGCCGTCGGAGGAATACCCGATCAGCCAGGGTTTTCAGGGGGATAAAACCCACACCTCGCCGGACAGTGAATTCGCCATTGATATTGCAATGCCGGTGGGAACCGCGATCCACGCAGTCAGGGCCGGTACCGTGATGGACGTGGAAGAGGACTTCAATCGCGGCGGCACCAGCCTCGAAAAATTCGGCGACAAGGCAAACCATGTCCGGATCCTGCACGAGGACGGAACGATGGCGCTTTACGCCCACCTTGACCTCGCCAGCGTGATCGTCCAGCCGGGCGCCCGGGTCCGCGCCGGCCAGAAAATAGCCCGGTCCGGAAACACCGGCTTCAGTTCGGGACCTCACCTGCACCTGGCTATCCAGCAAAACACCGGCATGAAACTGATCTCTGTCCCGTTCAGCTTCATGACCAGCGAGGGGCAACCGAAGGCGCCGGAAGAACAACAGATCCTGCACGGGACGAGTAGTGGCCTGTAACAGCTAAAGAGGAAGAGGGATCGCGAAGGAATGGTGGTGGCTGGCGCCGGTCTGGAGCGAGGTTGATAGCCATAGCTATCAGCCGAGTGAAGACCAAGCCAGGCGCCAGCAGGCCGAGTGAGGTGCTTTCGATCTGGCTGTTACAGGCCACTAGCAACCTTTGAAGCGGCGTTCTGTTAGAATGGCGCGCTTTTCGCCGCTGCTTTGATTATGACCGAACTGACCACTGAAATTGCCAAACGCCGCACGTTTGCGATCATTTCGCATCCGGACGCCGGCAAGACTACGCTGACTGAAAAACTGCTGTTGTTCGGCGGAGCGATCCAGATGGCCGGTGCCGTGAAATCGAAGAAAGCCGCCCGCCATGCCACGTCCGACTGGATGAAACTGGAACAGGAGCGTGGAATTTCCGTGACTTCATCGGTCATGCAGTTTGACTACCAGGGCCGCGTGGTTAACCTGCTCGATACCCCGGGGCATGCCGACTTCTCCGAGGACACCTATCGAACGCTGACCGCGGTCGACTCAGCCCTGATGGTGATCGACTGCGCCAAGGGCGTGGAGCAGCGCACGATCCGCCTGATGGAAGTCTGCCGTCTCCGGCAAACGCCTATTTTCACCTTCATCAACAAGCTGGACCGCGAAGGCCGTGAGCCGATTGAACTGCTCGACGAAGTCGAATCCGTGCTGGGAATCCAGTGCGCACCGATCACCTGGCCGATCGGCATGGGCAAGAGGCTGAAGGGCGTTTACCACATGCTGGACGACGCGGTGCACCTGTACGAGTCCGGAAAAAACTACGTGACCCAGCAAGCGAAGATCATCCAGGGAATCGACAACCCGGAACTGGACAATCGACTCGGGCGGGACGCCGCGGAACTGCGTGACGAGATCGAACTGGTCCGCGGCGCCAGCCACGAATTTGACGTCGCAGCCTACCTGGCCGGCGAGCAGACGCCGGTCTTTTTCGGCTCGGCGATCAACAATTTTGGCGTTACCCCCCTGCTCGATGCTTTCGTTAAGCACGCGCCACCCCCGGGTTCGAGGGCAACGGTCAGCCGCAACG
Source organism: uncultured Gammaproteobacteria bacterium (assembly GCA_963766195.1). Taxonomy (GTDB): domain Bacteria; phylum Pseudomonadota; class Gammaproteobacteria; order Xanthomonadales; family SZUA-36; genus JAHEFT01. The sequence goes on along the minus strand of CAVXYY010000008.1, from coordinate 161,939 downwards.
TGGCGCCCGATGAACCTGCCCTGACAGGCTTTGTATTCAAAATCCAGGCGAACATGGACCCCGCACACCGGGACCGGGTTGCCTTCATGCGGATCTGCTCCGGCCGTTTTACCGGCGGCATGAAAATGCAGCATGTCCGGCTCGGAAAAATGGTGAAAGCCGCCAACGCCCTGACCTTCATGGCGCAGGAACGGGAACAGGTCGAGACCGCCTGGCCGGGCGACATAGTCGGCCTGCACAACCATGGCACCATCGCGATCGGCGACACCTTCACCGAGGGCGAATCCCTGCAGTTCACCGGGATTCCCCATTTTGCTCCCGAGTTGTTCCGCCGGGCCCAGTTGCGTGACCCGCTCAAGCTGAAAGCCCTGCAGAAAGGGCTGGCCCAGCTTTCCGAAGAAGGCGCAACGCAGTTCTTCAGGCCCCTGAACAGCAATGACCTGATCCTCGGAGCCGTCGGAATTCTGCAGTTCGACGTGGTCGCTTACCGCCTGAAAAACGAGTACGGCGTGGAAGCGTCGTTTGAAGCCGTCAATGTGCAGACGGCGCGCTGGGTAAGCAGCGAGGACGAAAAAAAGCTGGCTGACTTCTCGCGCCAGTTACATAACAACCTGGCCGAGGACGGCGCCGGTCACCTGGTCTACCTGGCGCCGAGCCGTGTGAACCTGCAACTTACCCAGGAACGGTGGCCTGGAATCCGCTTTGCCGCAACCCGGGAAACGACGATTTTCGCCGATTGATCCCATGACGAAACCCGCCTCCCCATTTCAGTGGCTGTTCCCGGATCGGGATCGCCGCCGGATGATCTGGGGAATTGCGCTTCCGATCATGGGCGGCATGATGTCACAGAACGTTCTGAACCTGGTCGACATCGGCATGGTCGGCCGCCTGGGGGATCATGCACTCGCAGCAACCGGTATCGGTGGATTTACCAACTACCTGGCCATTTCATTCATCATCGGCCTGTCCGCCGGCGTCCAGGCCCTGGCGGCCCGCAGGGTGGGTGAAGGCCGTGATTCTGAAACCGCAATCCCGCTGAACGGCGGGCTGATGCTGGCCTTGATCATCGGCCTGCCGCTGTGTATCGCCCTGATTGCGGCAACACCCTATGCCTATAACTTTCTGACCGAAGACCCCGAGGTAAGAGAACTGGGAATCCCCTACCTCCAGGTTCGCATCGTCAGCATGATCGCCGTGGGCATGAATTTTTCTTTCCGCGGGTACTGGAGCGCCATCCATATGACCGGCGTCTACCTGCGAACCCTGCTGATCATGCATGCGATCAACATCTTCCTGAACTGGGTGTTGATTTTCGGCAACCTCGGCGCGCCCGAACTGGGCGTTTTCGGTGCCGGGCTGGCAACCACCATCGCCCTGTACGTTGGCACCGCCCTGTATTTTTTCTTTGCCTACCGTCACGCCAGGACCAAGGGTTTCCTGCAGGGTATTCCCTCCAGATCCACCTTGTGGCAACAGTTCAGGCTGTCGCTTCCCAGCAGCCTGCAGCAGCTGTTTTTCTCGGCCGGGCTGGTCACGCTGATCTGGATCGTGGGCCGCATCGGCACGGCCGAAGTGGCCGCGGTAAACATACTCATGACTTTCCACATCACCGCCATTCTGCCGGCTTTTGGCGTGGCTCTGGCCGCAACCACGCTGGTGGGAAACGCTCTGGGCAGGGGCGACGTGGAGGATGCGGCTGCCTGGGGCTGGAACTGCGCCGCGCTGACTTTTACCTATGGCGTGATCATGAGCCTGTTGCTGATTCCGCTGGCGGACCCGATCCTGACCGTCTTCCTGACCAATCCGGAAACCCGCCAACTGGCCTACCTGCCGATGGTGCTCTGGGCGTTGATGATCAGCTTCGATACGGCGGGAATGGTGTTGATGAACGCAATGATCGGAGCCGGTGACACGCGCCGCAGCATGTACATCAGCCTGGTCTGGCAATGGGCATTTTTTCTTCCGCTGGCCTTCCTCGCAGGCCCGGTTCTCGGATTCGGACTGGTCGGAGTCTGGGTCGTCAACAGCCTCTACCGCACGGGCCAGGCCTTGAATTCCGGATCGCAATGGGCAGGCCGTAAATGGGCATCCATAAAAATATAGTGTATAAAACAGTGTCGACGGGAGAGAGCCTTTCATGATTGGAACCATTGCCTTTGGCATTTTCGGCCTCGTTGTCCTGGTCAGCATCGCGTTTGTCTTCTCTTCAAAACGCGGCAAAGTCGACTGGAAACTGGTGGCTTCCGGAATCGCCCTGCAGTTATTGTTCGCAATCATCGTGATCCTGGTCCCGGGCGGCCGCGAATTTTTCGAAGGCCTCAGCAGTGTTTTCGTGCGCGTCATCAGTTTCGCCATGGAAGGCGCCGCCTTCATTTTTGGCCCGCTCGCCAACCCGTCGAACCTCGGTTTTATTTTCGCCTTCCAGGTCCTGCCGACCATCATATTCTTCGCAGCCCTGATGTCCGTGCTCTACCACGTTGGAGTGATGCAAAAAATTGTCCAGGCGATGGCCTGGGTGATGTTGAAGGTCATGCGCATCAGCGGCGCCGAATCGCTCTCGGTAGCGGCCAATGTTTTCGTCGGCCAGACCGAAGCGCCGCTGGTTGTGCGGCCCTATATTTCCAGGATGACCGAATCGGAGTTGCTGACCATGATGGTCGGCGGCATGGCGACGATCGCCGGGGGCGTGCTGGCGGCCTATATCACCATGCTTGGTGGCGCGGATGAGGCCATGCGGCTTTTCTACGCCAAGCACCTGCTGTCTGCCAGCATCATGGCAGCCCCGGCCACCATCGTCATTGCGAAAATCCTGAAGCCGGAGACGGAAGAATCCCTGACACGCGGCGAAGTGAAGCTGCACGTTGAGAAAACAGCGACCAATGTGATTGAAGCGGCAGCCAACGGCGCGGCTGACGGCTGGCGGCTGGCGCTCAATGTGGGCGCGATGCTGCTGGCCTTCATTGCCTTGATCGCAATGGTCGATTACCCGCTGGACTTGCTGGGTGATTGGCTGGGCTGGGATGCCGCGACCGGAAGAGACCTGAGCCTGTCCACCCTGCTGGGTTACGCGTTTTCACCGTTCGCCTGGGTCATCGGAGTGCCCTGGCAGGACGCCATAACCGTAGGCGGGCTGATCGGTGAAAAAGTCGTCACCAATGAATTTGTCGCCTACGCCCATATGACCGAGATCCAGGGCACCATGAGTCCAAAGGCATTGCTGATCTCAACCTATGCCCTGTGTGGCTTCGCCAACTTCTCTTCGATTGCAATCCAGATCGGCGGCATCGGCGGAATTGCTCCGGACCGGCGCTCCGACCTCGCTCGACTTGGGCTGCTGGCCGTTCTTGGCGGTACGCTGGCAACCATGATGACGGCGACCATCGCCGGTGTATTGACGAGTCTTGCCTGAAGTGTCGCGGTCATTCGCAATTTGCCCTGTTTTCCCAACGGCGCTTCATGCCGTTTTTCATGACCCAGGGCCTGGGCGCCTTCAATGACAATGTTTTCAAGAACGCGCTCATCGCCCTGCTGGTATTTGAAGGAAGCAGCCTTTTCGCGCTGAATACCGACCAGTTGGTCAACTTCAGCGCCCTGCTTTTCATTCTGCCTTTTTTCCTTTTTTCCGCCTTGTTCGGGCAGTTCGCGGACAAGTACGAAAAATCGATGCAGGTGCGCCGGGTGAAGCTGTTCGAAGTGGTCATCATGTTGCTGGCCACGCTCGGATTCTGGCTGCATAACGTTCCGTTGCTGATGTTCGTTCTTTTCCTGCTTGGGCTGCAGTCCACGATATTCGGGCCGATCAAGTACGGAATTCTGCCCCAGATACTGCGCAAGGAAGAACTGGTCGGCGGCAATGCCCTGATCGAGATGGGCACTTTCGTGGCGATACTGGCCGGCACGATCGCCGGTCCGCAATTGGCCGGGATTCCTGCCAGTTGGCCTTACTGGGCAAGCGTGGTCTGCCTGGCGGTAGCCGTCGCCGGCTACCTCTACAGCCGCGGCATTCCAACCGCCGAAGCGGCTGCGCCGGACCTGAAGATCAGCTGGAATATTTTCACCGAAACGGTTCGTAACCTGAAGTTCCTCAAGCAGAACCAAACCGTTCTCAACAGTGTGCTCGGGGTTTCCTGGTTCTGGTTTTACGGCGCCGTCTTCCTGGTCCAGATTCCCAGTTACAGCCAGAACGTGCTGGGCGGGGACCATAATCTGATGTCCACGCTGCTGGCGCTGTTCATCATCGGTATCAGCACCGGCTCCCTTTTGTGCGAAAAGCTGTCGGGCAAGCAGGTTGAAATCGGGCTCGTTCCGTTTGGCGCGATCGGTCTGACCCTGTTCGGGCTGGACCTGTTTCTGGCCTCACCGGCAGCCCCAACCCCCGGTCTCACAACCCTGGAATTTCTTTCCAGCGCGCACAGCTGGCGAATCATCGCCGATCTGCTCCTGATCGGCGTCTTTGGCGGTTTTTACATCGTGCCGCTTTACGCGTTGATCCAGTCCCGGTCCGAGCCTGCCCACCTCAGCCGGGTGATCGCCGGCATGAACATTCTCAACGCCCTGTTCATGGTCGCCGCAGCCGTCCTGGCCATGCTGATCCTGGGCCCGGCCGGACTTGATATTCCCCACCTGTTCCTGATTTCAGCCATCCTGAACGCGGTCGTGTCCATTTATATCTTCACCCTGGTTCCCGAGTTCCTGATGCGCTTCCTGGTGTGGATACTGATCCACACGATCTACCGCGTGCGCGTAACGGGTATGGACAACATTCCGGAGGATGGACCGGTTATCGTGGCCAGCAACCACGTCAGCTTCGTAGACCCGCTCATTCTCGGCGGCATGATCCGGCGTCCGGTCAATTTCGTGATGTATTTCAAAATCTACAAAATCCCGGTATTGAATTTTATCTTCCGTACCGGCAAGGCGATCCCGATCGCGGGGCGATCGGAGAATCCGGAAATACTGGAGAACGCCTACCGCCGGATGCACGGCGTGCTGGAAGCCGGCGATGTGCTGGGTATTTTCCCGGAGGGAAAAATTACCACCGACGGTGAAATCCAGGAATTCAAGCGCGGGATTGACAAGATCATCGCCGAGCAGCCGGTGCCGGTCATTCCCATGGCCCTGTGCAACCTGTGGGGTTCGATGTTCAGCCGCCGTGATCCCTTGCACAAACGACGGCCGTACAAACTCTGGTCCCTGATCGAGTTGAGGATTGGCGAAGCAATTCCGCCCGAGCAGGTCACTGCCCAAAGGCTGCAGCAGGAAGTCCGGAAATTACGCGGCGCGGACCGTTAATCCGGGGCGGTCCCGCACTTCCAGCAGCGAGCGAAATTTCCCTCGACATCAATTCCGCATTCGGGGCAAATCCAGTCTTCACCGGCATTTTCGACCGGCAGGTCCAGTTTCAACAGCTCTAACGCCTTCGCCAGGTCCTTTTCTTCCAACACATACAATTGCGGAACGACTTCCACAAATGGCAATTCACCCACGACTGAAGAGCTGTATTGATTCTTGATGAACGTCTTGATGCCCCGTGACTCGAGCAGGGACTGCATTTGCCCGACCCGGCTGAAATCAAAATTTTCAAAAATCTTGATCATGTATCGCCCGGCTGTCCGTCCGTGTGCCGGCCTGAACTCCAGGGAGGCCGAATTGATGCAATAGCGCATCCCCGTTGGCGGTGGCCCATCCGGAAAGATATGCCCGAGGTGGGCGTCGCATTGACAGCAAAGAAGCTCAATCCGGCTCATGCCGTGGCTGTTGTCAGGGCGTTGTACGATGTTGGCCTCTACGAGTTCAGAATGGAAGCTGGGCCACCCGCACCCGGCATTGAACTTGCTCTCCGAGTCGAATAATTGCTGGCCGCAGCAAACACAATGGTATTGCCCCCGGTCCCAGACCTGCTCGTACGCCCCGCTGAACGGAGCTTCGGTTCCCGCCTGCCGGGTGACGCGGTATTGTTCCGGAGTCAATTGCTCCCGCCATTCCCGGTCTGTCTTGCTTATTTTTCCCATGCAGGCATATTACCCCCATCGTGAGAGTTCTGTCACAAACCGGAAAAAACCGCACCGCGCGCATGCTCCTGCGGGGGGTACTGGCGGCTACCCCCCTCCTGTGCCTGTCAGCCTGCGCCTCGCCAGCCTATTATTCACAGGCCATTTCCGGGCACCTGGACCTGATGCACCAGCGGAAGAATATTTCCGCCATCCTGGAATCCGGATCGGCCAATCCGGAATTGACCCGCGAACTGGAATTGTCGGTGGAAATCCGGGAATTTGCGGTCACAGGGCTACAATTACCGGATAACGCCAGTTACACGCAATTTGTCGAAACCGGCCGGGATGCTGTTACCTGGAACGTTGTCGCCGCTCCGGAATTTTCCGTCAATCCAAGGCAGTGGTGTTTCCCGGTTTCAGGCTGTGTGCCCTACCGGGGTTATTTCAATCAGCAGAAAGCCAACGGATTTGCCGCAAAACTCGCCCGGCGCGGCTATGACACGACTGTTTCACCGGCCATTGCCTATTCAACACTGGGCTGGTTCGACGATCCTTTACTGGACACCATGTTTCAGTACAGCAATGAGCAACTGGCGGCCTTTATTTTTCACGAACTGGCGCACCAGGAACTGTATGTTCGGGGCGACACCGCATTTAACGAGTCGTACGCCAGCTTCGTGGAAGAAACCGGTGTCAGGCTGTGGCTGGAATCCAGCGGAAGGGCAAAGCGATTGCCGGGCTGGCTGGAACAACAGGAGGCAGGTCTGCAATTCAACGCGCTGCTGCAGGATGCGTCCACGAAACTCAAAGATATCTATTCCAGCGGACTGCCGGAAGACCATATGAGAAAGGATAAATCGGCGTTGTTCGCAAGATTGCGGTCGGACACTCTTATGCTGGTCGAAACGCGATGGCAGGGCCGCAACTACTTCGCGTCGTTTCTTTCCAGAGAATTGAACAATGCCAGCCTCGCCCTGGTCAACAGCTACCGCGGTGGGTCCTGCGCTTTCGAGAGGCTCTACCGGGAAGCCAACCAGGATATGAGCCGTTTCCAGAAACTGGCGGCATCCCGGGCCGGGCTGGGAAAAGAACAAAGACGGGAGTGGCTCAATCAACCCTGCGAGGTCATTGCGTCCGGCACCGATCTGTGACAACTTACTCCGAACCAGCATGGCTCAAGACCAACAGCGCTAAAACCTTTGCCTTTATTTCAGCTTTCAACTAGGGAATCCCTGTTCAATAGCAGGTTACCGGCTGCATTAGCGATATGCGCGTTTCTGTTGTCGTGCGCCCCGGAACTGTTCGGCCAGCAAGACCCGCCGCAATCACACACTGATCACCGGGTATTCTCGTGCCCCGATTCCAAACTCGGACCCGCCGTCCCGCCTGCTCCGGACCGCAGCCGCGCACCCATCATCATTTACGCCCGGGCAATGGACGCCAGTAAAACCGAGGAAGGACAGGCCAGCGGAAATGTCGAGCTGTTCAGACTCGACCAGCATATGGCCACGGAACAGGTGCTGTACGACCCGGTCAAGGAGGTCGTTACCCTGCCGGGCAGGGTTGACTACGAAGACCAGCAGGTATGGGTCACCGGCCAGGAAGGGTATTACAGCTTTACTGATGAATCCGGGCACTTCTCAATGATCAATTACGGACTGACAGGCACCAGCGCCAACGGCAGTGCCGAGTACATCCAGTTGACCGGCGGAAACACCACGCAGCTCCACAAGCTCAACTATACGTCCTGCCCGGGCGACCACCCTGACTGGCAGTTGCAGGCCAGGGAGCTTGAACTCAAACATGAAGAAGGCTGGGGTGTGGCGCGAGGTGCAAAGCTGTTATTCAAAGGCATCCCGGTCGTTTACGCGCCTTATTTTACGTTTCCGATCGACGACCGCCGCAAAAGCGGATTCCTCTTTCCCGGTCTCAGCCAGACCAATGACAGCGGCCTGGAATTTTCCGTGCCCTGGTACTGGAACATAGCGCCAAACCAGGATGCCACCCTGGAGCCACGCTACTTCACCAAGCGCGGTTTCATGTTGACCGGGCAGTACCGTTTATTGACCCAACGCACCAATGCGAAGCTCAATTTTGACTACATGCCGCATGACCGCTTCCGGAATGAAGACCGCTACCATTACTTTCTGGAGCACAATGCCTACCCCAAACGCCGGTGGAATTCCCAGATCATTCTCGACCGGGTCAGTGACGACCGCTACTTTCAGGATTTCGGGACAAACCTGGCCGAAACATCCATCCAGTTCCTCAGGAGCAGTGGCACGCTGTCCGGTACAGGACGCTATTGGGATTTTGAATTGATGGCTGATGACTTCCAGGTGATCGACGATACCATCACCCCTGAAAACCAGCCATACCGGCGCCTGCCCCGCCTTTCATACTGGCTGGACCACCCGCTGGGGCATAGTGGCCTGTTCGCGGGGTTAAATTCCGAGCTGGTTTATTTCGACCGGAATTTGGGGGTAACAGGGACCCGGCTCGACCTTTACCCCAATATCTACTGGAGCCGCTATTCCAGTTGGGGCTTTATCAAGCCCGGCGTCGGATTACGTTATACCAAATACGACCTGGATTATCATGGCGCGCCGGGAGATGAATCCCCGGACCGGAGCACCCCGATTGCCAGCCTGGACGCCGGGCTGGTATTCGACCGCACCACTGCGAAGGGCGATTTGCAAACCCTCGAGCCCCGGCTGTTTTACCTTTACGTGCCTTACAAAAACCAGGACGATCTGCCCAACTTTGATACGGCGGAGTTTACTTTCGGTTACAGCCAGCTGTTCAACACCAACCGCTTCGCGGGAAGCGACCGTCAGGGTGATGCGAACCAGCTTTCGGTTGCAGTTACTACCAACAAGTATGACGGCTTGACCGGGCGATCCCTCTGGAGCCTGAGCCTCGGCCAGATTTTCTATTTCGAGGAACAACAGGTCCAGTTTGGAGATGTCCCGCCGCAGAATCCGGATTCGTCACCCTTTCTCGGCGAATTTGCCTGGTATTTCTCATCCCGCTTCAGCGCCGTGACCGGAGTGCAGTGGAATTGGCAGCGCAACGAAATCGACGTTGGCACGATCGGGTTCAGTTACCGGGGCAAAAGCGGTGAACGCATGCGCGTCGATTACCGCTATCGCCGTGACCGCGTAGACCAGGTCGATTTCCGCGTTTTCTGGCCGATCAACGAAAGCTGGCGAATTTTGTCCCGTGTGAACTATTCGTTTGCCGACAACGACATGCTGGAAATCCAGGGCGGTCTGGAATACGAGAGCTGCTGCTGGGCGCTCAGAACGGTTTTCCGGCGTTATCTCAAGGACCGGGACGGAGACTACCGCGATGGCATCTATTTCGAACTTAACCTGAAAGGGCTGGCCAGCGTGGGAAGCGATAATCAGCAACTGTTCGGCGACTGACGGTATAGAGTAGAATGAACCCTTTTCGGAGATACCGTTTAATGTTTCGTCGTTATCCTATTTGGTCAGCGCGGGCCGTATTGTTTTTAATCGTAACGGCAAGCCTGCTGATCCCCGGTGCCGCCTCTGCCCAGGCCACCGCCGTCACTACGCCGATTGACTCCATCGTCGCGCTGGTTGACGAGGACGTCATTCTGCGCAGCGAACTGGATCTTGCGGTAGCAGGAATCGTAGACCGGATCAAGGCGAGCGGCGAGGCCATGCCTCCGCAACACCTGCTGGAAAGCCAGGTGCTCGAACGGTTGATCCTCCGCGAGATACAGATTCAGCGGGCGCTGCAAACCGGTATCAGGATCAGTGACGCCGACATTGACCAGGCCCTGGTAACCCTGTCCCAGCAAAACAATATGACTTTGCAGCAATTGCGCCAGGTCATCGAGGGTGATGGCGAGGACTTTGCAGAATTCCGCCGCAACATTGGCGAGGAACTGATGACAGAACGGCTGCGGCAGCGCATCGTGGCTTCAATGGATCCGATCACCGAATCCGAGGTGGATATCCTGCTTGCCTCCGAAGACCAGGCGGGCGGCGAATACAATGTCTCTCACATCATGGTCGGACTGCCGGATGGGCCAACGCCCGCGCAGATACAGGCAGCCGAACTGAAAGCCAACGATATTTACGAACGGCTGGTCAACGGCCTGGATTTTGCTTCCGCTGCAATCAGTTACTCGGATGGCCAGGAAGCGCTGGAGGGCGGCCTGGTCGGCTGGCGTGACCTGAACAGCGTACCGGCGTTTTTCGCCGATGCCATCAGGGGTTTGCAACCCGGAGAGATTACCAAGCCGATCCGCAGTCCCGCCGGATTCCATATCATCAAGGTAAACGACTTCCGTGAAGAGCGGCAGGTCGTGGTCAAGGAATACCATGCCCGGCACATCATGGTGGAAATCGACGAAATGATGACGCCACGCCTGGCCATGGACACGATCCTCGAAATCAAGAAGAAACTCGCTGAGGGTGAGGATTTTGAACTCCTGGCCAAAGAATATTCCGATGACCCGACCAGCGCCAACCTGGGCGGAGACATGGGCTGGTTTCCGCCTGAAGCATATGGTGACCGGGTTTACCAGACACTCATCGCAATGAAGACCGGCGAGATCAGTGAACCCTTTCAGACCCAGAGTGGATGGCACATCATGGAGTTGCTGGAGACCCGGGAAATGGACCGCACGGAGGAAGCAATCCGCGCCGAGGCCCGGGAGCAGATCATGCGCAGCAAGGCCGACCAGGAAATCGAAAAAGTGCTGAGGCAATTCCGGGACGAGGCGTTTGTTGAAATCCGGCTGCCCAGCTAGCCGGGCCTTTTCGCTCCAGCCTGGCCCTGTTCAAGTCGATTTTCGATGACATCTCATCAACCGATCCTGGCCGTTACACCCGGCGAACCCGCCGGCATCGGACCGGAGATCGTGCTCAAGTACCGTGTCGAACACCCCGAAATTCCGCTGCTCGCAGTGGCTGATCCCGGCCTGCTCAGGCAGACGGCAAAAAACCTCGCGCTGAACCTGGAAATCCGGGATTGGCAGCCCGGCATGGAAGCGAAACCCGGTGAAATGGCCTGTTTGCCGGTCCGATTGGCAACTCCTGCCGAACCCGGCCGCCTGGACCCTTTGAACGCACCCTATGTTCTGGATACGCTGCGCCAGGCGGTTGCGCTGGTGCAGGACGGACAGGCCTCTGCATTGGTCACCGGCCCCGTGCACAAAGGTGTGATCAACGAGTCGGGTTTCCCGTTCAGCGGACATACTGAATTTCTGGCTGAATTGGCGGGCGTGCCACAGGTGGTGATGATGCTGGCGACCGCGGGACTCCGCGTCACCCTGGTCACCACCCATCTGCCTCTGCGCAAGGTTGCGGATGCCATCAGCCGTCAAAAGCTGGAAGCCGTCATCCGCATCACCGATCAGTCCCTGCGCAAGTGGTTTGGCATCCGCGCAACCGCGCCTGCAGATCCTCGGACTGAACCCTCACGCCGGTGAAGGCGGGCATCTTGGCAGCGAGGAAGGCGAAATCATCGTTCCGGTGATCGACCGCCTGCGAGCCGAGGGCATGTTGCTGGAAGGCCCGGTACCGGCCGACACCGCATTTACCCCCGGCAGGATCGCACAGTGTGATGCGGTGGTCGCGATGTACCACGACCAGGGATTGCCGGTACTCAAGCATATGGGGTTTGGCAAGGCCGTCAACATCACGCTGGGATTGCCTTTCATCCGGACATCAGTGGATCACGGTACGGCCCTGGACCTGGCGGGCAGCGGTGTGGCCGATACGGGCAGTCTGAACGAGGCTGTTCTTGCCGCTACCGGCATGGTCATGCAAGAATCTTCCGGCAACAAGTAGAACAGGGGCCGGCATGGGTCATCGGGCACGAAAACGATTCGGGCAGAATTTCCTGGCTGACCCGCAGGTGATCCAACGGATTATCGACACCATCAACCCGGCTCCCGGGCAACTCATCCTCGAAATCGGACCGGGCCAGGCCGCGATCAGCAGCCCGCTGGCCGAGTCAGGTGCGGAACTTCACCTGCTCGAGATTGACCGCGATCTCGCCGCGCGGCTGGAGACCCGGTTTGCTCCGGCCAGCAACGTCGTGGTTCATAGCGGGGACGCCCTGAATACGGATTTTTCCAAAATCGTCGGTGGCCGTCCGTTCAGGCTGGTGGGCAACCTTCCCTACAATATTTCCACGCCTTTGCTGTTCCACGTCCTGAAGTGGAGGAACCTGGTGATCGACATGCATTTCATGCTGCAACAGGAAGTTGTGAAACGGATGGCGGCCAGTCCGGGCGGAAAAGCCTGGGGAAGACTGTCCGTCATGTGCCAGGTGTACTGCGAGGTCACGCAGCTGTTCAATGTGCCACCGGAAGCGTTTACCCCGGCGCCCAAAGTTCAGTCCGGTTTTGTCAGGCTGGTTCCCCATGACGTGCCGCCCGTCGTGATACGGGACATGCCGGCTTTCGAACGGCTGGTCAGCCAGGCTTTTTCAATGAGAAGGAAAACCCTGCGGAACTGCCTGAAAGGCTTACTGGATGCACCTCAGATCGAAGCTGCCGGGATCGACCCCGGCTTGCGGCCGGAAACCCTGGGGGTCGAGCAATTTGCCGCCCTGACAAACCTCCTGGAGACCGATCGCTGAATGGCTACTTATATTGTTGGTGACATCCAGGGCTGCTACGACTCATTGCAACGCCTGCTGGAAAAAATCCGCTTCGATCCGGCCGAAGACCACCTCTGGTGCCCGGGGGACCTGGTCAACCGTGGAAGAAAGTCACTGGAAACGCTGCGCCTGCTGAAAAGCCTGGGTGATCGCTTCACGATGACCCTGGGCAACCACGACATGTACCTGCTCAGGGAAAACTGGAAATTCCCCGGCGGCGGTTCGCCAAACCATGAAATGGACACCATTCTGCAGGCGCACGACCGGCAGTCGAGCTGATGGACTGGCTCCGGCATTCAGCCGCTGGCTCACTGGTCACGAACAGCACAAGGTCCTGATGGTTCACGCGGGTGTCATTCCCCAGTGGACGCTCGAACAGACCCTGGCCTGCGCGGCTGAAGTCGAACGGGTGCTTGAGATCGGAAAAATCCGGCAAGTTTTTTTCAAAAATGAACAAGAACGCCGATCCGGCGCTGGCGTGACGACAGAACCGGCTGGAAACGGAGACTGTTGATCAGCAACATCCTGACCCGGCTGCGTTTTTGCGACATCAATGGAAAAATTCTCGCACAGCGCCAGTGGCCCCCCGGGCTCCCAACCCGCTCCTTACAAGCCCTGGTTTGAGCATCCCGCGCGGCAGACGCGCGATGTCACCATCGTCTTTCGGACACTGGGCGGCGCTGGGACTGCGGGTGAGAAAACCGCCTGTTCTGCCTGGATTCCGGCTGCGTTTGGGGCGGAAGACTGAGCGCCCTCAGGCTGGAGGACCGGCAGGTGTTCCAGGTTCCCGGGAAGTACCACAAACACCCGTTTTTCTGACCCATTCGAACACCTGGTAAGCGTATGGATTCCGGTCATCCGCGATTTCCGAACGCATACCGGTCTGCTGCCACTCGTCGGTCCGCCAGGCCGGAAACCAGGTGTCCGCTTCAGGCTCACAATCCACCACGGTCAAAATCATGCGGTCGGAAAACGCCAGGGACTGTTGGTACAATTGCCCGCCTCCGATGATCATGACTTCATCACCTTCGGCCAACTCCAATGCCTGGTCCAGGGAGCCGGCAAGGTCACAACCCGGCGCCTGCAGTGAACCGTTCCCGGTGACCACGATATTCTGCCGTCCGGGCAAGCGCGCGACCAATGGACTCCCAGGTTTTCCGGCCCATCACGATCGGCTTGCCCATGGTCGTCTCTTTGAAGTGCCTGAGTTCCGCCGGGCAAGTGCCAGGGCATCTTTCCGTCCAGGCCGATGGCGCGGTTTCGGGCCATGGCAGCGATAATCGTGATTTTCTTACCCAGACGCATCAGGTGGAATCAGATTTTCACGCGGTTCAGCCGCAGAGCGTTGGCGATGACCGATACCGAACTGAAACTCATGGCGGCGGCGGCGATCATCGGGCTGAGCAGTATTCCGAACCAGGGATACAGCACTCCCGCCGCCACCGGAACGCCGATACTGTTATAGGCAAAAGCAAAAAACAGGTTCTGACGGATATTTCGCATGGTGGCGCGACTCAGTTTTATGGCCCTGACGATCCCCTCCGGATCACCACCCATCAGCGTCACCCCGGCCGATTCTATTGCCACGTCGGTGCCGGTGCCCATCGCGATACCCACGTCCGCCGAAGCGAGCGCAGGCGCGTCGTTGATGCCGTCACCGGCCATCGCAACCCGGTGCCCCTGTTTCTGCAATTGGCGTACCGTTCCGCTTTTTCGCCAGGCAAGCACACCGGCGATGACTTCATCGAGACCCAGTTGCCGGGCAACCGCACGGGCAGTCGACTCGCTGTCACCGGTCAACATGACGACGCGGATACCTTCCTTGTGCAAAGCGCGAATGGCCTGCAGGCTGGTGGCCCTGATCGGATCAACCACGGCGATCAAGCCGGCCGGTCTGCCGTCAACGACAACAAACATCACGGTGTGGCCATCCTCCTGCAGCTTCCGCGCCCGGCCCGGAAATTCATCTTCCCTCAATGCCCAGCGCTCTGCAGCAGGGCCGAATTACCGACCGCAACTTCCCTGCCCTCCACCCGCCCGGTAACGCCTTTCCCGGTGTGTGAACAGAAACTCATCGATTTGCGGCAACGCCTCTGCGGAGGCTCCGCCCGAGGCCTCGGCGGCCGCAACCACGGCGCCGGCCAACGGATGCTCACTGGCCATTTCCAATGCCGCCGCCAGGCGCAGCACATCCTGTTCCGCGAAGCCTTCAACCGCGGCGACCATTGCGACCTTCGGCCGGCCCTCGGTCAGGGTCCCGGTCTTGTCGACAACCACCGTATCGACGTGGCGCAACGCCTCGATAGCGCCGGCGTTGCGGAACAGCACTCCGATCTGCGCACCCTTGCCGGAGGCCACCATGATCGACATCGGGGTGGCCAGGCCCAGCGCGCAGGGGCAGGCGATGATCAGCACCGCGACTGCGTTGATGGTTGCATAGGCCATCGCAGGCTCCGGCCCCCATGCCGCCCAGGCAACGAACGTCAATAGCCGCTGCAATCACCACGAGCGGCACGAAGTACGCCGCCACAGCATCCACCAGCTTCTGCACGGGCGCCCGGCTGCGCTGGGCCTGTGCCACCATCGCCACGATCTGTGCGAGCACCGTATCCGCGCCGACCCGCTTTGCCTCGATGACCAGGCTGCCCGGTGCCGTTCACCGTGGCGCCGATCACTTCATCGCCGGGCGCTTTTGCCACCGGGACCGGTTCGCCGCTGATCATCGATTCGTCGATATTGCTGCTGCCCTCAAGCACGATTCCGTCAACCGGAACCTTTTCACCCGGACGGATACGTAACTTGTCCCCCGCGTTCAGCTGATCAAGCGGCACATCCCGCTCGTGGCCGCAAGGCGTCAGGCGCCGCGCTGTTTTTGGCGCCAGGCCCAGCAGACTCTTTATCGCTTCACCGGTCTTGCCGCGCGCCCGCAATTCCAGCACCTGTCCCATCAGGACGAGTGTGACGATCACTGCGGCCGCTTCAAAATACAGTCCGACTTGTCCGTCACCGCCGCGGAAAGAGTGCTGGAAACAGCCCGGGAGATAAAACAGCAACGACACTGTAAACATAGGCGACGCCGGTACCCAGCGCAATCAGGGTGAACATGTTGGGATGCCGGTTGACGATCGACTGCCAGCCCCGGACGAAGAACGGCCAGCCTGCCCACAGCACCACCGGGGTCGACAGAAGAAACTCGGCCCAGCGAGCGGTGCGCGGAGACAGAACCCGTCAAACCCGGGCAGCATTCCGCCCATGGCGATGACGAACAGCGGGATCGTCAGGATCAGTCCAATCACGAACCGGCGGCGCATGTCCACGAGCTCGTGATTGTCCTCCTGTTCTTCCAGCGTGATGGTTTCAGGCTCAAGCGCCATGCCGCATGAAGGACAGACGCCCGGCCCTTCCTGACGGACTTCCGGACACATGGGGCAGATATAAATGGGTTGTGTCATCGGGATTACACCGCGATCGGGGCGCTGATCGCAGGATGGCACTGGTACCCCTGCAATTCGAAGTCATCGTACCGAAAGCCGAACAGATCATGCCGGTCCGGATTGATTTTCATGACCGGCAGCGGAAACGGTTTACGGCTCAACTGGGTCTTTACCTGGTCCATGTGGTTCAGGTAGATATGCACATCACCGAATGTGTGGACGAAATCCCCGGGTTCCAGGCCGACTGACCTGGGCAATCATCATGGTCAGCAATGAATACGAGGCGATATTGAAGGGCACGCCGAGGAAAACATCCGCGCTGCGCTGGTACAACTGGCAGCTGAGCCTGCCGTCCGCGACGTGAAACTGGAACATCGTATGGCAGGGCGGTAAGGCCTGCAGGCCCATCGCCGCATTGTCCCTCGGGCTGCGCGACTCATCCGGCAGCAGGGCCGGGTTCCAGGCGGAAATGATGTGACGCCGTGAATCAGGCTTGCTTTTCAGATCCCTGAGCAGTTGCGCCACCTGGTCGATCCGGCGGCCATCCGGAGCGATCCAGTTGCGCCACTGCGCGCCGTAGACAGGTCCCAAGTCACCTTCCTCAGTAGCCCACTGGTCCCAGATGCGAACGCCGTTTTCATTCAGGTAACGGATATTGGTGTCGCCAGCCAGGAACCAGAGCAACTCGTGAATGATCGATTTGAAATGCAGTTTCTTGGTGGTGACCGCGGGAAATCCGTCCGCCAGGTTAAAACGCATCTGGTAGCCGAAATGACTGATGGTGCCGGTGCCGGTACGATCGGATTTGGACGTTCCGTGGTCCAGTATGTGCTGCAACAGATCCAGGTAGGTTTGCATTAGGGCTTTCTCCAATATTTGAATCGTCGCTGCCGGAGTTCCCCGGCCCCGGTAAGCGAAAGCCATGATGATGAGTCCAGCCAGAGACCATCGGCAGCGACAGCAACATGCCCATGGTCAGCCATTGCCGGCGATAAACCCAATCTGCCCGTCGGGTTCCCGGAAGAATTCCGCCATGAACCGGAAACAGCCGTAACCGAACAGGAAAAGTCCTGACACCGCTGCCGCCGGTCGGGGTTTCCGGGAAAAAACGGCCAACAGCACAAACAGGCACAAGCCCTTCTCCAAGCGCCTGGTAGAGTCTGGCTCGGGTGCCTTGCCAGGTGATCCAGCGCACCGGTTCTCCAGGCAGCCTCCAGTTCCGCAGACTGCCATCCGCCGGGTTGTATCGAATTGGGAAAAATCATTGCCCAGGGCGCGTCGCTGAAGCGGCCCCATAACTCACCACCGATAAAATTACCGACCCTGCCCAGGCCGAGCCCTACCGGAACCAGCGGCGCCACAAAATCCGAAACCTGCCAGAACGTGCGCCCTGTTCGCCGGCCAAACCACCAGATGGCGACTAACGAACCGATCAGCCCGCCGTGAAAAGACATGCCCCCCTGGGTGATTCGAAACAGGAACATCGGGTCTTCCAGCAGGTTCTGAAAGCCGTAGAAAAAAACATAACCCAGCCGGCCGCCAAGCACCACACCCAACATCGCGTAAAAGAGGAAATCGCCGACATCCTGGCCGCTCCAGCCCCACCAGCTGCGGTTTCTTGCCAGCCAGCTGCCATAAGCCCAGAAAAAGAGGAACGCCAGCAGGTACATGATTCCGTACCAATGCACATCCAATGGCCCCAGGGAAAAGGCCACGGGGTCGAATGCGATGAAAGGATAACTGGAACTGCTCACAACGTGCTGTGCTGGATCTCTGAGGTGAAAATTCCATTTTTCCGAACTGGCTGTGGCAGCATATGTCAGCCACCCCTGCTCCGCAAGTCAGGAAGATCACGAATGGATCACCGGGTGCCGACCAATGAACTAATCCGCCCGGTTAATGGCGATGATCAGGTAGACTGCTACCTGGCTGGACACAGATGACTCTTTACCCGGAATATTCACTATGCTGGAACTTGCGCTCCCCAATTCGCACGCACTGGCCGTGATGATACTCATCCTCGCGGCCCTGATCCTGTTCACCCGCGAAAGCATTCCGCTGCAAACAACCAGCCTGCTGGTACTGGTAGCGCTCAGCGTGGGTTTCACCCTGTTTCCATTCGAAGTCTGACGGCACACTCTTGCAGGCCAGTGATTTCTTTCTCGGGCTTCGGTCACAAGGCGCTGGTGGCTGTCTGCGCATTGATGATCGTCGGGCAGGGCCTGATCCGGACGGGCGCGCTGGAACCGGTCGGCAGATTGCTGGCCAAGCTTTGGCGCAAGGGTCCGGCGATCTCGCTGCTGTTCACCACTCCTGATCACTGCAGTGCTGAGCGCTTTTATCAACAACACACCGATCGTCGTGCTGATGCTCCCCATCCTGATGGGCGTTGCCATCCGCACCGGGGGCTCGGCGTCCGGCAGCCTGATATCCGATGGGTTTTGCCAGTATCCTGGGCGGCATGGCCACGACGATCGGCACCTCGACCAACCTGCTGGTGGTCAACGTTGCGGCTGACATGGGCATGGACCCATTCAATATGTTCGATTTCCTCGGGCCGGTCACTCATCGCCGGCTCTTTTGCCACCATCTACCTGTGGCTGTTGGCCCCGCGGATGATTCCCGAAAGACAGGCGCCGATGAGTGGCACGGTTGCGAGGCTGTACACCGCCCAGATCCGGCTGGACAAGCAACAGCGCCGTGGTCGGCAAGATCCTTGCCGACGCTACCGCGCGGTTTAGGCGGATAGTTTCAAGGTTGAGTCGATCCAGCGGGGCAAGGGCGTGTTCATCAACCCACTTGCCCGACGTCGTGCTCAAGCCGGGTGATCGTCTGACGACCAGTGACACCCAGGAAAATTTGCGCGAGTTTTCCCGCGCGCTGGGCGGCACCCTGTTCTCAGGCGACCAGGCCGTTGATGCCCAGCACCCGCTGAGTGACGAAGGCCAGCAAATTGCGGAAGTCGTCATTACGCCCGCGTCCCGGCTAAACGGGGTGCGTATCGGCAACGCCGGGCTGAGGTCACAATACGGGCTCAGACTCCTGGCATTCGATCGTTACGAAGAGTCGCAGGCAAGAAAGTCGCCGGGTCTCGACGAAGTCCAGATACGCTCCGGTGACGTGCTGCTGGTTCAGTCAACCCCGGAAAACCTGCGTGAGTTAAAAGAAACCGCTGATTTCCTGGTCCTTGACGGATCCATCCAGCTGCCCAGCACCAAGAAAGCGCCCATCGCCCTGGCCACCATGGCGGGGGTCGTGGCGTTGGCGGCGTTTGACATCATGCCAATCGAAATCAGCGCCATCCTGGGTTTCACTGCACTGATCCTCAGCCGCTGTCTGAACTGGAAAGACGCGATGAACGCGCTGAGCACCCAGGTCATCCTGATCATCGTTTCATCACTCGCCATGGGCGCAGCACTGTTGAAAACCGGCGGGGCCGATTACCTGGCAAAACTGTTTGTCTATGTTACCTTTGGCGCGCCGTCATGGGTGGTGCTGGGCGGCCTGATGCTGATGATGGGCATCATGACCAACATCGTATCCAACAACGCCGCCGCGGTGATTGGTACGCCGATTGCGATCGGAATTGCGCAACGCCTGGGATTGCCGCTCGAGCCGTTCGTACTCGCGGTACTGTTTGGCGCGAACCTGAGTTTTGCCACGCCGATGGCTTACCAGACCAATATTCTGCTGATGAACGCCGGTGGCTACAAATTCAGCGATTTCGTGCGGATCGGGGTGCCCCTGGCCATTGGCCTCTGGCTCATCCTGACCGCTGTACTGGTCTGGGCTTACGGCTTGTAAGGCCGGCTCTCACAAATTGCCTCAGGCTTGAGTCAAAAGTTCGGTCTTCGGATCACCAAACGCCTTGCAGGACCATTCGACGCGTTCTTCAGGGCTTGCATGCGGGGCCGTCAGTTGATCCACTGTATTGAGACGGGTTTGCAGGCCTTTCCGGTTGGCAATCTGTATATTGAGGCCGGGCCTTGCGTTCAGTTCAAGGATGAGCGGGCCGAAATCACGATCGAGCACGATATCCACGCCGAGGTAGCCCAGGCCTACCGCTTCGTAGCAATTGGCTGACATGGAAATAATCCGGCTCCAGTGTGGAACCCGGAAACCGGCTATTTCGGCCCCCGTATCCGGATGTATTGAAACGGCGCTGTTGCCAGACACGCCGCCAACCGTGATACCGCTGCCGATATCCACTCCCACACCGATGGCCCCCTGGTGCAGATTGGCTTTGCCATGCGATCGCCGGGTTGGCAAGCGGGCCATCGCCATCACCGGATAGCCCCGGTACACGATCACCCTGAGATCCGGGACACCGAGGTAGGTCAGGTTGGAAAACGCCGGATCGAAATGCACCAGGGATTCGAACATGGCCACGTCGGGCTGCCCACCCAGCGAATACAGGCCGCTGATCACGTTGGTCAAGTGGTGCTCGAGATCGGCCTGCATTACAAGGGCGCCATCCGAATTGACGAAGTAATCCGATTTGCGATCCTTGATGATGAGAATGCCGTCTCCGCCGCTGCCATGTGCGGGCTTGATCACAAACTCCGTAATATCCCCGATGAGCTCTGCGAGGTGTGATGCCTGCTGCATGTACGAAGCAATGGCAATGAGCTTTGGAACTGCAAGGCCCCGCTCCTGGAGCCTTTTTTTGCACAGCACCTTGTCATCCACCAGCGGGAAAAACCGCCGCTGGTTCCACTTCAGAATGTAATCGCCGTTGCGGCGATTCAGACCCAGCACGCCCGCCGCTCTCATTCGTTTGAGAATACCCGGCATTCTCAGGGTTTATCCTGAACGGCGATCTCGCGGAATCGCTTCAGTTCGGTCAAACGGAACCCGGTGTAGCGGCCCAGCGCCACGATCAGGCCGAGCACGACAAAGTTGATTTCCGGGAAGACAGTGACCCAGTAGGCGAGTATGTCCAGGGAGATGACCGAGTAAGCCAGTCCCGCCATAAACAGGGTTCCCAGCCCTTCACGGATGGAAGTGGCGCCACCGCGCTCTTCCCAGACGATCGACATGCGTTCAATCACCATGGAAATGATCACCATTGGAAACAGTGAAACGGAAAGCCCGGTTTCTATTCCAAGCTGGTGGCTGAGCAGGCTGATGCTCGTCATCAACAGAACGACGATAGTAACCACCGCGGCAAGCCTGGGTATCAGCAGCAATCGCAAGCGCTCCAGGTAAAAGCGGAAAACCAGGCCAAGGGAAATAATCAGGATGAAAAGTATGATGCCCTTGAACAGTTCTGTCTCCCGGAAAGCAAGGGCGATCAGCACCGGGGCGAATGTACCGAATGAGCTCAGACCGATGAAGTTTCGCAGGATCACGATCACCAGGATCCCGAACGGAACCATGAGCAGCACTTCATAAACAGACTGCGTCTGGACTGGCAGTTCAAGCAGCGACAGCCGTCCGATCAGCGAGTCTTTGAGTGCAGTCCTCTGCGTCGCCAGTTCGAGTGAACTCGCCACGCGGCGCTTTACCGATACCTGCACGTCGCCGATCCGGGCGCCGCTCACATTTACCATCTCCTCATCCCCGCGCCACCAGATCATGAATTGGGGGGGAATACCCGAGTGGCCGGTCAGCGGATCGAAAACCAGCCAGTCACCGCGAGCCCATACGGCCAGCAGTGTCAGCATTTCGGATCTTTGTATGTCGTTCTGCAACACGATCCCGTGGATTACCAATGACGGAATCTGGGCAGCGGCAAGCAGCGTCCGGGCCAGCCTGACGTATTCCGCCTGGGATTCGACTTCGTCCAGGAAAAGCTTGATATTCAAATCTTCAGAACCGTTACTCAGCCGATCCAGGATTACCGCGGTAAAGGATTCGACATCAGCTGACTCTGTTTTTGCTTCGGCAACAATATCAGCCAGCGCGCTCGCCCACGGCTCTTCGAGCACGGGCTCCCGGGGTGTGTCCGGCACCGCTGAAATCCGCCGCTTATGCGTATCCGGAAAGACCGTGGCCCGGTAATAAAGGGTTTTTGGTTCAGAAAGTTTTCGAATGGCCCAGTTCGCCTGCCGCCTGAACGGGTCTTCCTCGATCGTCAGCCCGAAGCCCCGGGAAACGAAATTTTCATCGATGATGGTAAACCCGCTGGGTCGGGCCGGTAGCAGCAGGTTGGCGCGGACAGGGCCCTCTACCGGCTCTATCTCAATGCGCGCCTGGATGTTCCACTGCTCGCTGGTCTGGTCCGGCAGTAAGGGGTATCCCAACCTCACCACCTTGTAAAGCGCAAACCAGGCAGCCGAGCACTATCAGCGTAATCGACAGTACGATCCATTGCTTGTCCCTGGTCACGACTCACCCTCAAGTTTTTCTTCTGCGCCGCAGCCGGATTGGCCCAGGAAAACGTTGCCCGGATCGACCAGCGCAAACATGCTCAGGGCGCTGCGTCCGAGAAGCAGGGAGTAATTGAACTCACTTCGATCGATCAGACTCACTTCGGTTTCCATCCTCTGCCCCCCGACACAAACTTCCAGAACGACGACCGGCCGGGTTTGATTAATGCCGTCGTGTTGCACCACGCCGATCGTTCTGATCCGCTTTCTTCACCAGTATGAATTCTGTCCCGCTTTCGCGGTCAGTGATGGCGAACCTGATCCACCGTACCCCCCCTTTCCTGAATTTCTTGATGATCCGTGCATCCAGCGAAGAGGTTTCCGCCCCGGTATCGAGCTTGGCCTCGACCTCGATTCCGGGGTCGGGCAGGAACACCTTTTCCGCCCAACCAAGAATCTTCAGATCGGACGATCCCGCCGCCGCGTTACATGCCAGGGTCAGCATGACAAGTGTAAGTATTTTGATCGGGTTTTTGTTCATGGCAAGCTATTTTCGTTCTTTCGGAGACTATTTTGTAAATTTTTTGTTAGATGAGACAAAACATCTTCAATTCAGCGGTAGAAACAATTGACTCATGCGCCGCGCAAGTTATACCCTTCGTGATCCGGAATACATACTTTTTGAATTTCAACCGTTACCCATTTTTCACAACCGAGATCTAGCATGCTTATTAATCGAATGAATAGAAAGCTCTTGCTGTGCGCAATTCTGGTTGCGGTCCTCCCCGCGAGTATCCCCGCTATCGTTTTTGCCCAGGCTACAGTTGACCAGGTCATACAGGCAGGCGAGAAACGCGCCGACGAAGGTGCTGCTGAACAGCAACGCGTCGAGCAAATCGCAACCCAGACCGATAAACTCCTTAACGACTACAACACGCTTTCCAAGGTTGTGGACGGACTGATTACCTACAACAGTCTTTTGCAGCGTCAGGTGGATAACCAGGAAATCGAGAAAGCCGCGCTGGCTGAATCGATCGATAACGTTGCACTGATTGAACGCCAGATCGTGCCGTTGATGACCAGGATGCTGGATGGACTGGAAGAGTTTGTCCAGTTGGACACCCCGTTCCTGTTGAAAGAGCGGACCGAACGCGTGGCCAGGCTGCGTGAAATGATGGAGCGTTCAGACGTTTCATCGGCTGAGAAATTCCGCCGCGTGATCGAAGCTTTCCAGATCGAGAACGACTACGGCCGCACCATCGAGGCCTACAAGGGTACCGTTCCGATCGACGGCAACCAGCAGGAAGTTGACTTCCTTCGCGTCGGCCGCGTCACGCTGGCTTACCAGTCGGTTGGCGGCGTGCATACAGGTGTTTGGAGCGTAGAGACCGGCGGGTGGGTTGAGCTTGACCCGGCTGAGTACAAGAACCAAATTGCCGACGGTATCAGGGTTGCCCGTAAGCAGATCGCACCTGATCTGTTGATCGTACCTGTCGCGGCTCCGGGGGAGGAACAATAATGAAAAACAGAATATTTAAAATAGCGGCCATCGCCGGACTTATCATCGGCCTGGGAAATACCGCGTATGCGGTGCAGGCTGTTTCTCTGGACGAACTGCTCCAGCAAGTCAAGGCCGGAAGGGTCAAAGACGCCGCCGAAAACCAGCAGCGCATAGAAGAATTCCAGAAAGACCGCGCCCGTCAGCAACAGTTGCTGAAAGACATGGATGCCAAACGGGTGCAGCAGGAAGGGGTTTCACAGCGGCTGGAAGATATGTTTGAAGCCAACGATGCCCAGATCATTGACCTCGAACGGGCTCTGCAGGAACGCCTTGGCGAACTGAAAGAGCTGTTCGGTGTGCTGCAGCAGGCTGCCGGTGATGCCCGTGGCAATTTTGACACGTCTGTCACGCAGATCCAGTTCCCTGAACGCGGAGAATGGCTGACCGAGTTTGCCCAGAAAATGGGCTCCACAACCCGCATGCCGACGCTCCAGGAAATCGAACGCATCTGGTTCGAATTACAGCGGGAAATGACTGAGTCCGCCCGGGTGGTCAAGCTGAACACGACCGTCATCAATTCCCAGGGTGAGGAAGAACAACGTGATGTCGTACGTATCGGCCTGTTCAACGTCGTTTCAGACGGAAAATACCTGGAATACGTTCCTGAGACCGGCCGCCTGGTCGAGTTACAGCGTCAGCCTGCGAGCCGTTACACCAGCCGCGCGGAAGACCTCCAGGAATCCACAACTGGCGAGACTGGCTTTGCAATCGATCCGACTCGCGGACAGTTGCTGGCACTGCTGGTGCAATCGCCCAGCCTGGCGGAGCGCACCGCCCAGGGTGGAGAAGTCGGTTACGTGATCATTGCCCTTGGTATCGTGGGCGTTCTCCTTGCATTGTGGCGCCTTCTCGCCCTCTCTGCTGTGGGAGCGAAAGTCAACCACCAGGTCAAGCACCTCGACAAACCTGGTAATAACCCGCTGGGTCGTGTGTTGCAGATTGCCGCGGACAACCCGGATTCGGACGTCGAATCCCTCGAATTGAAATTGGGCGAGGCTATTCTGAAAGAAACGCCGAAATTCAACTCCATGCTGTCTTTCCTGAAAATCATTTCAGTCGTGGCGCCGTTGCTCGGACTGCTGGGCACGGTAACCGGTATGATCATCACCTTCCAGGCCATTACCCTTTACGGCGCTGGCGATCCGAAACTGATGGCAGGCGGTATTTCCACCGCTCTGGTAACCACGGTACTCGGCCTGGTGGTAGCCATTCCCATGGTGTTCCTGCATACGCTGGTACAGTCACGTGCAAAGCGCCTGACCCAGATTCTGCAGGAAGAGTCTGCCGGCATGCTATCCGAACGTGCTGAAAGAATGGCCTGAACCTAATGGACGTCATTTACTATTATCTGCCATTCCTTGAAACGATCAGGGACTTCTTCGAACTCGGTGGCCCGGTACTAAACGTCATCGGGGTCGTGACCCTGTTCATGTGGATACTGATCATCGAGCGCCTGGTGTACTTTCGTACCGGTCACCGGACGCTCGTCAGAAAAGCCCACAACTATTGGGACAACCGGGCCGAGTACACTTCCTGGCAATCCCACCAGATCAGGACGCGCATTATTTCGCAGGTTTCCGCCAGTGCGGAGCGAAATATGTCGTTGATCAAGACCTGTGTTGCACTGTGCCCCTTGCTGGGCCTGCTCGGCACGGTCACGGGTATGATCGGGGTGTTCGAGGTGATGGCCATTGCCGGATCGGGGAATCCCCGGTCCATGGCCGCGGGCGTCTCCATGGCCACCGTGCCCACGATGGCGGGAATGGTTGCTGCGCTTTCCGGGGTGGCCATGTCGGCCTTTCTGGAAAACAAAGCACGCAGAGAACGTGAATTCATAGCAGACGAATTGCAAATCGAGCACGGCTGAAGGGTCGCACCTTCAGCCTGCAGATCCAGGAGTTAAACCTATGCGGCAACATTTATCCCAGCAGTACGACGAAGAAGAATCAGAAATCAATATCACACCCATGCTTGACGTGGTGTTTATCATGCTGATCTTCTTCATCGTAACCGCGACGTTCGTGAAAGAATCCGGTATCGAAGTCAACCGGCCTGAAGCAGCAACGGCTGTAAAGGCGGAAAAGGCCAACATCCTGATAGCCATCGGTCCGAATAATGATGTCTGGATCGACCGGCGCATGATCGACATCCGCTCGGTCAGGCCGAATATCGAGAGACTGCACGCTGAAAACCCGCAGGGTTCGGTTGTGATCCAGGCTGACAAGGAGTCGAAGACAGATACCCTGATCCAGGTAATGGACGCAGCACGCTCAGCGGGGGTATTCAATGTATCGATCGCGGCACAAGAACCCTGATGAGGTGAACCATGTCGGCCACGATTAATGACACATTATCAGTAAACAAAACCACCTATGCCGTCAGGATAGCGATCGGCGCATTGCTCGGTCTTGTTATCACGGCCGGTCTTTTCTGGCTCATGCAGTACCTGATTGAAACAGCCGACCGGGGATTAAATGAGGACAAATCCGGTCACTTGATCGACTTTGTCAGGTTGAAGCGCGACGAGTCCATCGAGCGCCGGCAATTGAAGCCCAAGAAGCCGCCACCGCCGGATTCGCCCCCGCCGCAGCCGCCTACTCCCCAATTGGAGAACCTGAACCCGAACGCCGAGAAAATTGCGATACAGGCTGCACCGGTTCAAACCGATATCGAGATGAGCGGCGGATTCAGCCTGGGCGTAGGTGAGGGTGATTACCTGCCTATCGTCAAGGTTGCACCGATTTATCCCCAGCGCGCGCTGTCGAGAAGTATTGAAGGCTACTGCGTGGTCCAATACGTAGTGACAAAGAACGGCACCATCCGTGACCCCTTTGTCGTGGAAGGCCAGTGCACCAGTTCACTTTTCGAGCAGGCATCAATCCAGGCTGCCCTGAAGTTCAAGTACAAACCCAGGATCATGGACGGCCAGGCCGTTGAAGTGCCCGGTGTACAGAACAAGTTCACTTATGAAATTCAGGAATAGGCAATAAACCTATGGACCGACCCATGTCAAAACTGATCGTCGCAATCACCACGGTTGCCCTGCTGCTGGGTGCATCCGGCAGCGTCCTTGCCGCGGAAGACAGCGCCAAGGAAAGGGAACAGAAAACCAAGGAAACCGTGGCCATGAGCCAGGCGGTTTACGAAGACCTGACCGAAATCCAGGAATTGATCGAGGCCAAGGATTATGCATCAGCCCAGCGCCTGATCGAAGAGCTCAGGGGCAAGAAAGGTCTCACTCCCTACGAACTGGCCCAAATCTGGAACATATCCGGGTATTCCTATTACCTGCAGGAACGTTACCCGGAAGCCATCAAGGCTTACAACCAGGTGATGGCGCAGCCCGACCTGCCGGAAGCCCTGATGCAAAGTACGCTGAAGACCAAAGCCCAGCTCCAGTTTACCCAGGAAGACTACGAGGGCGCCCTGGTTACGGTCCGTGAATTGATGAGAGTTGTCTCGGAGCCCAGCGCTGACGTCATGATGCTCGAAGGCCAGGCGCTGTTTCAACTCGCCCGCTACGAGGAGGCATTAACGCCCATCAAGGGTGCAATCGACATGTACCGCGAACAGGGCCAGGTACCAAAAGAAAACTGGCTGCTCCTGTTGCGCGTCATCTATTTTGAACAGAAGGATTACGACAGCATGATCGATGTTGTCAGGGAGTTGATCGTTTACTACCCGAAAGACACCTATATCCTGACACTGGCCGGAATCTACAGTGAATTGGGCGATACCAAGAAGCAACTGGCCCTGACGGAAGTACTGTATGAAAAGGGACTTATCGACACCTCGTCGCACATAACCAACCTCGCCAACCTTTACCTGTTGCATGGTCTGCCCTACAAGGCTGCTACGCTGCTTGAGACGGAAATGGGCGAAAATATCGTTGAAGCCAATGAGCGCAACCTGCGATTGTTGTCACAGGCCTGGTACCAGGCCCGCGACGATGAGAAAGCAATACCGCCTCTGAGAAAGGCGGCCGAGCTTTCAAACGACGGCGAGCTGTACGTGCGGCTTGCGCAGGCTTATTTAAATCTGGAGCAGTGGGGCGACGCAGCGTCTGCCGTTCGGGAGGCACTCAAACTGGGCGGGCTGAAACGCAACGACACGGCCAACATCATGCTGGGCATGGCGCTGTTCAACCAGAAACAACTGGAGCAGGCCAGGAGAGCATTTGCGGTCGCAGCCAACGATAATCGCTCCCAGCGCGCCGCCACCCAATGGATCGCCTACGTGGACAGTGAGATCAAGCGCAGGGAACTGATGTCACAGGACGCTCCCGAGTACCAGGCGCGCGAGCGGGATGAGTTGGAAGACATTATTGACACACAGAACTAGGCCTCGTTCAAAAAGGCCAAAAAAAGCCCCGGATCCCGGGGCTTTTTTTGGCCTTGAGAAATAGCTTAACTCAGGGCCACTACGTCAATGTTGATTTTTTCCATGACCTTTTCAGAAGTATGGCTGCTGAACGTTGCGGACAGCCCCCGGCGGGGACTGATGCCAAGAATCACCATGTCAGCTTTGACTTTTTCAGCAATACCGGCAATAACGTCCTCGGGTTTACCCATATCCCGGTGGATATTTTCACGGGGAAGGCCACTCATTCTTCCGATGAGCGCCCGGTCCGGAAAATCTTCGCTATCCTTGTAAGCGTTTACGACGTGCAGCTCCGCTTCAAAATACTCGGCCAGGAATAATCCGCGCTCGAGAATTTTCTCGGCGGTTGCTACGTGGGCAGCATCCTTGGCCTGGGTGTTGACGGCGGCAAGAATACACTTGATTGGCGCGGTTGTGCCTTCATCGCAGATGACGACATCACAGTTGGCATGCCGGACCAGGTTCCACTTGGAATCTGTAAAGCCGCGTTTATGCTCTGCCGACGCCTCACTCAACATGATGGTATCGCAATTGAAACGGGCCGCGGCATCGATTATGGAACTGCGCCAATCGCGCGTCCAGAAAAATTCCGAGGTGTATTTCACACCTGCATCATCCAGCGGGCGCAGTAATTCAGTAAACCAGTTGCTGCTACGTACGATCTCCATTGGGGTATCGGCGTCGGTCTTGTCACCGCTTTCAAACCCCATGATCAGGTGAAACTCCAGGTCCCACTTCTTCTGCTGGTGGATAATTTCGAGCATTCGCTCCAGGGCGAGATGCCTGTCATGAGACGGATCGATTACGACAAGGTACTTTCTTTTTTCCACTTAAAAACCCTCCGGACAATTTTCTGTTTCTGGCGATCCCGTTGCCGGGTACAGCACATTCTACCTCATAAAAAGCTGGAAACCTGCCCAAGATCTGAAATTCGTTTCATTGCCGGTTTTCAGGTGCTTTTTCCGGGTCATTCTAAAGGCCTCGGCGACATCATGGCTGGCTTCGAGTTGGTCATAAAATTCGGTGGCGAATGCCGTCGAATCGCCGTCCTCGCCAACCCACAGGCTTGCTATAACATTTTTCACGCCAGTGTCCAGGAAATCCGAAACAAAGCCTATCTGGCTGCTGAACTTCGAAGCACCGCTGCCGGTTGCGTTAGTGAGACTGAGAAAGACCAGGCCCGCCTCGAAACGGAGTTTCCGGATGTCGGCCGGGGACAGGTACTTTACTTCTGAGCCTTCGCCGGCGCGCGACAGCAAAAGCTTCGACTGGTCCGGGTTGTTCAAATCGATTGTGCCAGGCATGGCGAGGTGGATCAGACTTGCGCCGGTAAACAGCGCATCCTGGAACTCATCCGCGGTCAACGCCAGGCCCTGCACAATATGCAGCCCCGGCCCGACAAACCTGTCCGTCACTGCGCTGACCTCCGGTGAAACTTGCACGTCGTAACTGAACAGCTCCCGGCTGGATTGCGGGTCACCGGCCAGGAACACGCTGTCGGCGTAATTGCCTGGCAGGAGTGAACGGTCAGCGCCTGTAGTGGACAGGCTCATCAGGTTGATGACTTCATGTTTCTCCGCGATGAAGTGTCCTTCCAGCCTCAGAGCATCGAATGGAAAGCCATTCAAAGCGCCGGCAGTCAGCAGATAAATCTTTTTTGTCAGGCGGTTTGCGACTGGAGCCAGTAAGTCCCTTCCCATGGTCTCGAGTTCGGGCAGCAGCGACGCCGCGCCTTGTTCTATCTGTTCGCGCAAAGCTGCCAGCCGGTCCGAAACAGACCGTGAACCGGACAGTTTGAACATTGCAACCCCCTTGCCGTTACCGATCAACACGTAATCGGCAGAATCGTGCAGGTAGTAAGTCAA
Organism: uncultured Gammaproteobacteria bacterium; assembly: GCA_963766195.1. Lineage (GTDB taxonomy): Bacteria > Pseudomonadota > Gammaproteobacteria > Xanthomonadales > SZUA-36 > JAHEFT01. Next base: position 131,750 of record CAVXYY010000008.1, on the reverse strand, counting down.
AACCGATTCGTCAGGCGCCAGCCCGGCCAGGACCTGGTCCAGCGCCGCTGGAGTGAGTGAACCCTTTCCCGGCGCCGCGGCCCGGGGGATAGACCGAAGCACTTTGTTAATCTGTACGCCCAGGGTTTCAGCCTCTGCACCGGTTGCCGCCTCGCGCCGCGCAATCAGTAATCGCAGAGCTTCGTCCTGGCTGCTTTCCAGGTATTCCCCTTCCGCGGAAAGCAGGTCCGACTCGATGGACCGGATGCGATTCAGCGCCAGCAACACTCGCTTCCCGTCCACAGGCTTTGTTCCATTGGCTCCAGACTGCGCAAGCGTGATCGCCATGTATTCATCGAAGATTTCGCCCTTGGTTTGCCAGTACCAGGCGCCGGTCACACCAGGAAGCGCTTGCCTGATCAGGAGCATGTCCCCGATCAGCTGCTCTATCAAGTCGAGCGCTTCGTTATCCCGGCCTTCGCGACGAAGGATCTTCGCCGTGATGAAATCCGATTCAAAGGCCAATGATGGCAGACCGCTATTTTTGAGCGCCTCGTGAAGTTGACCGACCTGGGCAGCCGGACACCCGCTACGGCCTTCCCGTTCCAGGGTCAAAAGACACAGGTAAAGGTCCGCCCTTTTCCCCGCCAGGGAATCGCCAACTGCAATCGCCTCTTGCCGGGCGCGTACCCATAATTCGCGCACCCCGCCGGAACCGGACCCGTCACGGCGCCAGGCATCCTTCGCGGATTCAAAGGCCAAATCCGTGCGCTGTGGACCCGAAGCGGCCAACTCCCCCTGCTTCGCCCGGTATTTCGCCATCTGCGTAAAATCCTCCCGCTCCCGGAAAATATTGGCCAGGCTACCGAATGCCTGCCCAAGGGCAGCAGCGTTCTGCGATTGCGGGGTCCTGGGAATCGATTCCTGGATCAGGCTGGCGGCCCGGTCCATCTCACCCATTGAGTAATAGGACCACGCCAGGGCCATGCCCACCGGGCCCCAGGGGGTGGGGTTTGCCGCATTTGACTTCAGAAGATTCAAAGCCTGGCCCAGTTCGTTGGCAGCCTCCGGGTAACGGAAACTGGCGTTGAAGATCCGCCCTCTCTCAAACAGGTTATCCGTCACCTCCTGTCCCGCATCGCTTTCCAGGTCACCGCCGATATCCTCCAGCAAGCCGATGGCATTGGCGGTGCTTCCCTGCGCTTCGTAGGTAGTAGCGGCGATAGCGCGAATTTCATTGACGAGCTCGGGATTGTCGGCTGAAAGTGACACGTCGAGCGCCCGCTGGAATTGCCTGATTGCGGCTTCCGGTTGATCCTGTTGTTGATAGGCCAGGCCGTCATTGAACAGGGCTCGCGCCTGTTCCGATTTCAGATCCAGCTGCTGAGTCAGGATGACCACTTGATCCAAAACCGCGTGAATCTTTTCAAAACGGGCGTTGGCGACCCGACCACCCGAACTTTCACCCGCTTTCATCAGCGCATCGCCCTCGAGTATCAGGGCGGCCAGCTCAATCTGGTCAAAACCCGCCTTGCGCGCTGACGCCTGGATTTCACGGGCCATCTCCATGGCCTGGAGATCATCGTTCAGCCTGTTCAGGACCAGCTGCGCTGCCTGGTATTCGGACCACAGGCGCATTTCCTCCCAACCCATGTCGGCAAAAGCCGCCGCTGCATTCCGGAGGGTGTAGGCTTTCATGGCCCAGGTGGTAGTGTCATTGCTGTGGACCAATTCGGTGCCGAGGGACAAAAGCCTGTAAGCCTGGGCCAGGGTTGAACTGTTGTGGTCCCAGGCCGGCAGCTGGATCAATTCCATGCTGATGGCGGAACGATTGACCCTGCGCTCCGGACTGACTTTGATCATCAGCTGGCGAGGCTTGTCGGCCGCTCCGATAAATTGGTACAACGACCCGATTCGTCCGCCCGGAATCCCGGAAGACGTGATCAGTGCGCCTTCCGGTCCATAAATCTTTGACTCGAAAGACACTTCCGGCGCATTGACTTTAACGACCAGGGAAACATCGGGGTACTGATAAATCATGTACTCGGCGGGGCGCTCGGCAGAAACATCACCCGATGGCGCAGGCCAGGCGGTAGCAGACGCTACGGACAGCAAAAAAATGAAGAGTCCCCTGAACATCACCCATAGATAGCGTTCGTGGCGCCCAACGTCAATGGCCAATTGCTCCTGTCGCATCTTTTTGTTAGCTTGCATGAACCTATGCGAAGTCCAAACCGGGAAACCTCCGTTTTCACAACCTCAGCGATCGACCTTTTTGCGTCGGCGCTGGGCGCGTTTATCCTGCTGGTCATGATCCTGTTTCCCTACTACCGCAACGCCGGCGACGATGCAGCCTTTTCCCGGACGCAGGAGATCCAGGAACTGCGGCGCCTGGCTTCGGGTGAAGTGGCAAACCTGCTGGCTGATCAGCAGGTTGCACAGAGCGAAATCCAGGACCTCAACGAGTCAAACCGGGGCATTGAAGCGCAAATTTCAAGAATCCGCAAACAGTTGGCGGACATCAAGACTCAACTGGCGGATAAACCTGTTCCGGTGCCTGAGCCGGTGGAAGAAATCATTGAGGAAACTGAGCCTGAAGCGCTGACCGCCGGAGTCGAATTTTCCATCCTGGGCCTTGCCACCGAAGCAAAATCTTTCGTTATCGTGGTCGACATGTCAGGCAGCATGCTCTCCTACACCGACCTGATGATCAAATCGGTGCTTGAACTGCTCGAACCGCTCGACGACAGTAACGAATTCGCGATCATCGGTTACCAGGGGAACCCTTCGCCGGTGCTTTGGACCTACCCCGACCAGGGGGGCCTCGCGCGGGGTACGCCGCAAAACCTGGATGGAGCGAGAGGCTTCATCCAGTCCCTGGCGCGGCGGTTTGCCGGTTCCACGCCCACCCACTACGCGATTTTATCGGCTATGCAATACCCGGCCAAAGCCATAATCCTGTTGAGCGATGGTGAACCGGACAATGCGCCGGGGTTCATCATCCAGGATGTCACCGGGCTCAACCGTTACGAAAACAAGGAAATCCACACGGTTGCGATCGGGGACTACACCCAGAATCGGGGGCTGGTCATGTTTCTGCAGACGCTGGCCAGGCAGAATGGCGGTGATTTTGTCGGGGTTTCCCGGTGAGATCCCGGCGGCGTAACCTCGAGGTTTACTCGCTCTCGGCGGTCGATCTGTTTGCGTCCGCGATGGGCGCCTTCATCATCATCAGCATCATCCTGATGCCCGATTACCAGAAGGAAGTACGATCGCAAGGGGACCTCGAGTACCTGGAGGAATTGGCCGGAAAAACGCAGGCCATGCTGGATCAGACCGAGGAAGGCAGTAAAAATATTCTCGAAGCCTTGCTGGCAGCGCAGACCCGCCACCAGCAGTTGCAGGCCGAGCAGGCAATCGTGTCCAGCGAACTGGAAACCCTGAACGCAAAACAACAGGCACGGAATGACCAGCCTCCCGCCGCCTCCGCCCAGCCCCGTCGTCACCCCGGAAAAGGAAGGCAGCAACCAGGTCACGTTCCGCTTCCTGGGTCTGAAAACGGACAAGAAACGGATCCTGTTCATGGTGGACATGAACAAGTACCTGTCCGGGTACGAGTCGCTGGTCCGGAATACGGTCATCCGGGGTATGGAGTCCCTGCAATCGGGCTATGAATTCGCCATCCTGGGGTTTCAGCAGCAGGACAGTGGACCAAAATACTATCGCTGGCCTGCGGACGGCAGCCTGGCCAACATGTCTGGCCGGACCCGTGCGGAAGCCATTACGTTCCTGAAGGGACTATCGAATGAATTCGAAGGCTCTTCATCGCTGGTCAGCGCATTCCAGGTAGCCTTCCAGAGCCCGGCAGACGCCATCATCCTGATCAGCGACGGCCTGCCCAACCCGGCATTCAACAACAACCTGTCAGGCGGCAGCCTGGTTCGCAACATCACGGTATCCAACTCGAAAGGCAAGGAAATCCACGCGGTTACGGTTGGCGACTATTTCAAGTACAGGGGAACCGTCGAGTTCATGGAATCGCTGGCACGGGCCAATTCCGGCGCCTTCCTGGCCCTGGCGGAGTAGGAGCGAATTCATTCGCGATTGAAATCGCTTTTACTCACCCTCGTAAGCTGCAGTTCGAGGTTTCCGATGCGAACCCGGTCTCCGGCCCGGAGTTCGGTCGGAGCAAGAATCGCTTCGCCATCCAGGTAAACCGCCCGGTCATCCTTTCCCGGCTGGGCGTAGATTTTTCCGGTTTCGGCCGCCAGGGTAATCACGGGCAGACTTCCGGTTTCCGGACGGCCTGGCCGCCAGGTCAGCCGTGCCGGGCTCGTGATTGAACCCTGCCGGCTGCTGGAGGTCGATGGTGTCAGGTTCGTCCTGGGTACGGAATCTGCGGGCCAACGGATTTTCCCCGGTTGCCACGCTGTCCCTCCCACGCATCGCAGGCGGGTCAGCCGGCTCCGCGGTTTGCTTTTTTCGCCGAAAAATCATGGATGGGCAACCTCACAGGACTGGATTTACAATGTATCATAGCGGCATGAAAAACAGTGGTAAAACCATCGGACGCGGCACGGAATGCGACCTCGTGCTGAAACACGAGTCGGTTTCCCGGCAACACGCTGAAATCGAAGTGAGCAAAGAGGGTTACCTTGCCGTCATCGACCTGCAGTCAAGCAACGGTACTTTTCTGAACCGGAACGGGCACTGGATTCGCACCCGGAGGGTGATCCTGGGAACCCGGGACCGTATCCGTTTCGGGGAGCATGAAGTCGCGCTGGCCGAACTGGTCGCCTTGTTTGGCCGTCACAGCCGCGTGCAATTGCGTGAAGGTTACTCGGTAAGAGGAAAACCATTGTTGTTCGATCAGCTGCTCGCCGGCCTGCCCAAGCCGAAAATCGTACTGGAAAATCCGCGGCGCAACCCACTGACCGGTGACATCGAGGAAAACAGATAATGCGCACCATCACATTACTCGTCAGCCTGGTCACGGCGCTGGTCGTTATCGCGCTGCTGACCCGGGTCCTGCCGCCGGAAGCGGCGGCAATACTGTTGGACATCAAACGCGCCTCGTGGCCATTCACCGTTCAGAACATTCTCTGGGTGGCCTTTTTCGTGGGGCTGGGCGAGTTGTCCATTCGCTGGAGAGCCGGGCGCCTGGAAGAGAGCCAGATTGATCGCGGCTATCTGCCGGAAGACGAAGAAACCGTGCTGCGTCCGGGCGAAGACATGACGCCGATTTATCAGAAAGTCCGCAGCAGCAAGTACCGGGAAGTCTGTTTCGTTCCACGCCTGATCGAACGCTGCGTGCTGGGTTTCAACCTGAATCATTCCGCAGACCAGACCAACTCATTGCTCAACTCCAGCCTCGAGTTGTACCTGCACGAGATCGACCTGCGTTACAACATGATCCGGTACATCACCTGGCTGATCCCGTCACTGGGCTTTATCGGGACGGTTATCGGCATCATGCTTGCCCTCAATTACGCCGGCGACCGGGCCAACGTGCAGAGTCCGGACATGCTTTACCAGGTGACCGAACGCCTGGGCGTGGCGTTTTCGACAACGTTGCTCGCCCTGGTCATGGCCTCGGTGCTGGTATTCATCCTGAACGTGGTGCAGGGCAAAGAGGAAAACGCGCTGAACAAAGCCGGCCAGTACTGCCTGGACAACCTCATCAACCGCCTCTATTCACCCTGAGGAACCGCTCTTGATACAACCTGCCGGATCAGCCCCGGTTCAAAGAACTGTTGCCGCCCTCCTGGCGTTGCCAGTGCTGTGCCTGTGCTTTTTGCTGGCTTTCCTCGAATCCACCCAGGCCCAGGGTTTGGAGCGCGGCAGCGGTTCCTATACGCTGGCCCCGGGGGCCATGCCGTCCTGGGCGGTACCCGTGCTGAGGCTGGTCTCATCCACCCACGTGGAGCCGTCCACCGGTATTGTCATTTCGGATACCGGGCTGGTCCTGGTGCCGGAAGATTTTGTCAGCATGGGTGACGAAATCGTTGTTCTTGACGGTGGAACAGACATCATCCGTAACGGCAGACCCGCGCGGATTGAGCAAAAGTTCTTCCTTGAAGGCTTGCAGGTGCTCCAGGTGGAAGGGCTCAGGCGCAAAGGGGTTACACTCGCCGCCGGGTTGCCCGTGGAAGGCAGTGAAGTGACACTGAAGGCTTTTCCGCCTGCCGAGCAAATCGCCAAAGGCGAACCGCCACTGAGCATAAACGCGAAGATCGTCTTTTTTGAAGAAACCGGCAATCCGGCGATTTTCGGAGAAACCAGGCTACCCAATGTCACCGGCGGACTGGTTGATGCCTGCGGCAACCTGGTCGGCGTCAGCATCGCTGATGACGTTCAGACCGTGGAACCCTCCCCTGCCACGCGTTACCAGTGGAGAAAAACCCTGCTGGAAGTATTCGCAAAAATGCAGATTACTCCGCGCGAATCCGATTGTTCGAGCCGGCCTGGACAGCCTGCAGAAGAGGTGGTCGCCGAAGATCAACCCCCGGAAGAACCCGCAGCGGCGCCTGAACCCGAAGAGCCCGTCGCCGACGAAGTTACCGCTGCAGAGGAAGAACCGGCTGTTGCGGAGGATGCCCTCCCTGAAGAGGCGTTAGTGCCCGAAGTTGATGAAGAAGAACTGGTCCCGGAAACCCTGCCGCCGGTTGAACAGGACGCCGTCCAAGACGGGAACGCCGGCGAGAAGGACGATGCCGGCAACTGGCCCTGGCTGCTCGCCGCGCTTGTTCTGTTCGGCCTGGGTTTTGTCCTGCATCGACTGCGCCGGTCAAGCCGGGGGGAGACCGGAAGTGTGGCCGGAAGTGCGGTAACTGAGTCAATCCCCGGACTCCAGGGCGGCGAAGATGAGACTGATATCGCAAATGCCTTGCCCGACAGCTTGCTGGTGGTCCGTGGCGTCCTGGCGGATGGATCCGGGTTCGAGGCCTCTTGCCCGGTCAGTGAGCACGCGATAAACGTTACGATCGGCCGGGGTGATTCGGATCTGATCATAGAAAGCCAAGCGGTCAGCCGCCGGCATGTGAACCTGAACGGCACAAGGCGGGAACTCACGGTTTCCGACCTCGGTTCCAGTAACGGCACGTCGATCAACGGCGTGCCCTGCCTGGAGGGTGAAATCATGTTTATCGAAGCGGGAGATGAACTGGTTCTGGGAGACGCGCGTTGCACTATCGAGATCAAACCCCGAAATACCCCCGGAGGCGGTAAGAAATAGTGGAAACCGTTTCCCTCGCACTGGCGCCCGGCGCCATCATCGATAATTTGCGGATTGACCGGGTTCTCGGCGTCGGTTCTTTCGGAATTACTTACCTGGTGACCGACCAGGCTCTGAACAAAACATTCGCACTGAAGGAATACCTTCCCCGCGACCGGGTTTCGCGCAATGAAGATGGCAGCCTTCAAGCCGTGAACGAATCCGCCGTTGCCGCCTATTCCGTCGGCCTGGGACATTTCCTGGCGGAAGGCCGCGCGGTCGGGCAACTCGATCACCCCAATATCGTGAAGGTGTTGCGATGTATCGAGGCTAACGGAACAGCCTACCTGCTCATGCCCTATTACCGCGGCGAGGCGCTGCATAAATTGCTCAAGCGCAGCGGCGTCTTTACTCTGGACGAAGCCCTGGCTTTGGCCAGGCCTTTGCTAAGCGCCCTGGAGTACATCCACGGCAAAGGGCTGTTTCACCAGGACATCAAGCCGGCCAATATCTATATTACTGAAACGGGACAACCCATCCTGCTGGACTTCGGAGCAGCCGGCCAGCGGCTGGGCGCCGGAGCCGCCACGGACTGGCAGCTGGGCAGTGAAGGCTATGCCGCGTTGGAACAATCCGGGGTGGCCGGAGCCATCGGACCGTGGACGGATATCTACGGTTTCGCGGCCACACTTTACCGCTGCGTCAGCGGGCAGATTCCGCCAGCGGCCGTTCAGCGACAAAGCGCGCTGGCAGGCGGCGAGTCCGATCCCCTCGAACCGGTCACTGCCCTGGTACCCGCGCAAGCCTTTTCCGGCGTCCTCGACGCCATAACACGCGGGCTTGCGCTGCTGCCAGCCGCCCGGCCCCAAAGCATCGCCGAATGGCGCCCGGTTTTCGGCAGGTCCGCACCGACCAGGGGAGCTTTGCCGGGTTCCGCCGCAACCGGCGTACAGCAGGAAGGCAAAGAGTGGCTGTCCATCATCCTGTTAAGCGTCTTCGCCGTGGTGCTGCTCGGCGCGGTGATCTACCTGTTTACCGGTGACCGGCTGGACACTTCACCCACCGCGGACGGCCTGGAAAACCCCTCTGCCGGACCTGGCCAACCCTCGAGTGAACTACGCTATTCGACACCCGAAGAAACCGCACGCTGGCAGGCGGCCCTGGATTCGGATACTGCTTACGGCTACCAGTTGTTCCTGCAGGATTACCCGGACTCGATTCACGAGGACCAGGCAAAAATTCATCTTGAAAGACTGGATCACCAGGCCTGGGGTTATGCCGAGGAACAGGGCACAAAGCCCGCTGTTGAGAGTTACATGCAAGCCTTTCCCGGAGGCTGGCACGAAGCGGATGCGAAAATTCGCCTGCATGAGTTCGAACTGGCAGCGGCGGCCGCAGAGCGCGAAAAGAACGAGCAGGAACAGCAGGATGACCAGGCCTGGGAAATTGCCCGCTCCAGCCGATCCCTGGCCTCGATCGACCAATACCTCGCAGACTGGCCGGGTGGCCTCCACAGCGACGAGGCCCGAAAACTGCGCACACAGGTCGAGAAAGAGATCAATGATACACGCGCTTTTGAGGCCGCCAGCAAACTGGATACCATCGCCGCCTACGAATCATACGTTGCGGCCTTTCCCACCGGCCGTCACGTGGCGCGCGCCATGGAGGCCATGGATGAGCACACGCTGCGTCCCGGAAAAATCTTCCGTGATTGCGAAGACTGCCCGTCCATGGTCGTCGTTCCTGCAGGCTCGTTCTGGCAGGGTTCTGAAGAAACGGCGCCGCTTTCCCTGAAAATGGAAACCCCCAAACGCGTGGTCACGATTGCGGAACCCTTTGCCGTGGGGGTTTTTGAAATCACGATGGCACAGTGGGACCAGTGCGTTGCAGATGGCGGTTGCCAGACCCGCCCGCCGGATAACGGCTGGGGCCGTGAATCCCGGCCGGTCATCATGGTGTCATGGAACGACACCCAGGAGTTCACTTCCTGGCTCAGCAAAAAAACCGGGCAGTCCTACAGCCTGCCCAGTGAAAGCCAATGGGAATACATCGCCCGGGCCGGCGAGGAAAGTGACTGGCTTGGCGGAGACCCGGCCCGTATCTGCGAATTCGGAAACATCGCCGGCAGCGAATCCGGTTTTCGCTGGCAGCACCAGGAATGCGCTGATCAGGCAGCAATCGGAACCCTGCCGGCCGGCTCGTTCAAGGCCAACGCTTTCGGAGTGCATGATGTCATCGGAAACGTCGCCGAGTGGACGCTCGACTGCATGAACCTGTCCTACCTGGACGCACCGGCGGACGGCAGTTCCTGGGGCCGCGGCATCTGCAGTTCACGGATGACCCGCGGAGGCTCCTGGTTCACGGGCTCCCGTGAAGTCCGGCTGCCGGCCCGGTTCAATCTGAAGAACGGGGATCGCAACGACTTTACGGGATTCAGGGTAGTGCGCAAAGTGGAGCCGCTGTGATAGGAACCCGTAAATGCCATTGCTGGTCTTTTCAGCGGGGATTCATATTCGTGGCGCATAATCGGGGCATGGTGAAGGCTTTGAGTAAAATTGCTGTTGTTTTGATTCTGGGCATCTGCTTCCTGCCGGGGGCTTTTGCGCAGGATTCTGCTCCGGCGAAAAACAGGGGTGACTCCAGTGAACAGGTGGAGCAGCGTGAGGATTCCTACCGCCGGCAAATGGAACTGCAGGACGCCCGGTCGGGGGAAAAGGTCTACATCGACACCACCTACGCCAAATCAGCCAAGTCGGAGAAACTCAACGCTCTGCCGGAGGAGTCAAGGGACAGCATCCGGGACCAACTGGTGGATGTGATCGTTGCAAACGGTGAGTGGAAGCCCAGCGACGCACTCAGGGAGTACCCTTACCAGCCCACCGCGGGAGCCGAGGCCGACCCTGCCTTGATGGAGCTGGAACAGGCCGCCTGGGACGAACAGATCGAAAAATACCATACCCGCGAAGCCGCGGCATTTGGCGCATACCGTGGCCGGGCTCCCGGACCTGGCAATCCGGACGGGCCGGAAGGCGGTCAGCAGGGAGAGGGCTCACAGGGCCAGGAAGGAGCCGATCAGAGTGATGGCCAGGGTGGCCAAAGTGGTGGCAAGAGCGGAAATGGCGAAGAGGAGGAAGACAAGTCCGGTTCCGCCGGAACCTACCAGCCTTACCAGGCCGGCTCGTCAAGTTCAGAAAATGAAGTCAGCACGGCCGGGGTATCCGAGAGCGCGCTCGACTTCCTGACCGGCGGCCGGACGCAAGCACAACCGGCAGGACAGGATTCCCAAGCGCAGAACCAGGCACAGGCTCAGGCTCAGGCTCAGGCTCAAGAACAGGCTGCCCAGCAAAGCCCCGCTGAAAATCCACCGGAAGAATCAGCGGAAACATCCGCACAACTTGCCGAACAGGAATCGGAACAGGAGTCGTCCGAGCAGCAGCCGGATTCCACGCGGGATGTCCAGTTGGAACAGCGCGGCATCATCGCCATCAAAGACCTGGATAAACTGGAAGGGACGGAAACCCCTGCGGGACCGGAAGACCCGGAAGATCCCTAGGAATTGGCAAGATCGCCAGGTATCTCATTCACCGCCGGCACCGTGTACCTCTTCCACTTCCTCGTGCCACTGGAAGATATTCAGCTCGATCAGGATAAAAGCCAACAGCCACAGGAAGGCGTCCCAGAAATCCAGGAAGCTTCCTTCGAAACCCCAATAGGTAGCTGCGATGAACAGGATCGAATAAAGCAATCCTTTCAGGTATTTCCCCAGCTTCATCAGGCGGTCGGTCAGAACATCCCGCAATTGCATCCAGACCTCGGTTTCAAGCATGACGACGATGGCCAGCCAGGTGGCTGCGTTGATGATATCGATCACGGCCAGTCCCCAGGCGGAATCGAGCGCTTCCCGCGTGCCGATAATTTTTGTGCCTGCAACCTGGAATAATTCCTGCCCCTGCATTGCCGAACAGGCCGTGGCATCAAGGGGCAGGTAGTCGTCCAGGCTGACGACGTAGTTCCATCCTGTGCCTACCAGGCTGCAGGTATCAGCGATACTGAAAGGTAAAAGCGTGGTGATCACGAAGTACTTTTGAACATAGCCGTAGAAAGAATAAGTGATCAGGAAATAGCTGACGAACTTCAGGACCGCCAGGAACCATTTCAGCCCCCCTTTCAGTTGCTCGTCGGTGAAAATCGCCGTCTCAAATTCAAAAACCAGCAGAAGCACCAGCCATGCAGAGGTGTCGATTGTCGCGGAGAATGCTTCCACCACGTTACGCCACGAAATGTGGTTATGAAAGGTGATCGCGCTGGCTGCGAGGTCCTCCTGGAAAAACTGCAACGCATTCCAGGCCAGCAGGATGTACACCAGCCATTTGAAAGCGGTGAACAGCCGGTGGGGATGGATGAATTTTCCGTGGTGGTGAATGGCTTCAGTCATCACGATGGTCGTTGCCGGTCAGGATACTCACTTGGCCATGGAGGCCGGGGCTTTCTGATGATAAGTCCGGCAGGCATCGCCAAAGGCATGAAAAATCGCCCTGGAGACCGGATTTTCCAGTACTTTCCATTCAGGATGCCATTGAACGGCAAGCGTGAAGCCGGGAGAGTTCCTGACCCTGAACGCTTCGATCAAGCCGTCAGCGGCCACCGCCTCGACCTCGAGTTCGTCACCCAGTCGGTTCACGCCCTGGGAATGCAGGGAATTGACCATCGCGTCCTTCTTGCCGGTGACTTTTTCCAGCAGTCCTCCCTCATTGAAAGTAACCTTGTGAGCTGCGCTGTATTGCACATCCAGTGGGTCGTCCGGATTTTCCTTGTGCATTCCATACCCCGGCAGTTTGTGCACCATCTGGTGCAGGGTGCCGCCGAAAGAGACATTCATTTCCTGGAATCCCCGGCAAACGGCCAGCAAGGGCATGCCGACCCGGATCGCTGCCGGAATCAGGGCCAGCGCCGCGAGGTCGCGGTGTGGATCATGCCAGGTGCCCGGTTCGCTGGGGTCGCCCATGTAATGGTGCGGCTCGACATTGGACGGGCTTCCGGTCAGGAACAATCCATCCAGCCGTTCCAGGATTTCCAGCACATCGAAGCCGTCATCCAGCAAGGGCAATGCCACCGGGTAGGCATCAGCACCGTCGGCAATCGCGCGCAGGTATTTTTCACCGACCATGTGAAACGGATGCGGGCCCAGCATCCTGCGGTCGGAAATCACCCCGATCAATGGCTTGTTTCCCCTGGTCGTCAATTCACTACTCCTTCGCTTCCTGTTTTTTCCTCAGTGGATTCGCCGCGTACAGGCACAGGAATTCAGCTGCCAGGGTCGCCCCGGCCAGCGCGGTTATTTCACCCACGTCGTAAGCCGGCGCGACTTCAACGATATCCATGCCGACCAGGTTTATTCCGGCCAGACCACGGATGATTTCCAGCGCCTGGTGGGTGGAGAGTCCGCCGCAGACCGGCGTACCGGTTCCCGGCGCGAAGCCCGGATCCAGGCAATCGATGTCGAAGGTCAGGTAAACCTGGTTATCGCCCACGATCCGTTTCACTTCGGCCGCCACTGCATCCGGCCCGTTCCGGTGCACCCAGCGGGCGTCCAGGATATTGTAGTTCATGGGTTCGTCGTTGGTGGTGCGAAGGCCGATCTGCACCGAACGGCTGTCGTCCACCAGGCCTTCCCGGGTGGCGTGGTAGAACATCGTGCCGTGATCGAGCCTTTGCCGGTCTTCTGACCAGGTATCGGAATGCGCGTCAAAATGAACCAGCGACAAAGGCCCGTGTTTTTTCGCATAGGCCTTCAGCACCGGGTAAGTCACGAAATGGTCGCCGCCCAGGACCAGGCTGGCGGCGCCGCCTTCAAGTATCTCCGAGATGAAGTTTTCGACGAACGGTACGATCGATTCAGGCGTTCCGTAATCAAATTCGCAATCGCCGTAGTCGACAACGGCAAGCCGCTCCAGCGGGTCGAAGTCCCAGGGCCAGGGCCGCGCCCAGCTGATCCCCGGTGTTGCCGCCCGGATCGCCCTTGGTCCAAAGCGGGCCCCCGGACGGTTGCTCGTGGCGGTATCCATTGGAATTCCGGCCACGGCGACATCGACGCCCTGCAAATCCTTGCTGTACTTGCGCCGCATGAAGCTGAGGGCGCCGGCATAGGATGGTGATCCGCTGACGGTGCCATAGGGGCTTTTGGCGGTAAACGCGTTGTCCCAGCCTTTCCGGTCACTCATAAATCCCTCCCTAACCGGCCGCCAGCGAAGCCGCGGTAAGGTCCAGGCATTTCCAGGCTTTTTCCACCAGTTCGTCAATCTGGCTGTCGCCGATGATCAGCGGTGGAGCCACGATCATGGTGTTGCCGACTGCCCGCATGACCAGGCCGTTGTTGACGCAAAAATCCCGGCAGCGCATGCCGGCCCCCAGGTCCTTGTGAAAGCGTTCCCGGGATGATTTGTCTTTAACGATCTCGATCGCCCCGACCAGTCCAATGCTGCGGACTTCCCCTACGATCGGGTGATCTGCCAGTTTCTTCAGATGTTTGGCAAAATACGGTTCGGTGTGCTCCCTTACCAGCTCGACAATTTGTTCACGCTGCATGATTTTCAGGGTTTCCAGGGCGACCGCACACGCGGCGGGATGCCCCGAATAGGTGTATCCGTGGGCGAATTCCCCACCGTTTGCAATGACCACATCGGCAACCCGGTCGCCCACCAGGGCGCCGCCCAGGGGCAGGTATCCGGAGGACACGCCCTTGGCGAATGAAATCAGGTCGGGCCGGATGCCGAACCGGGTCGAACCGAACCACTCACCGAGTCGCCCAAACGCCGTGATCACCTCGTCCACGACCAGCAAAATACCGTATTCATCGCATATCCGCTGAATTTCCGGCCAGTAATTTTCCGGCGGGATGATGACGCCGCCGGCGCCCTGGACCGGTTCGCCGATGAACGCGGCCACCTTGTCAACGCCCAGTTCGAGGATCTTCTTTTCCAGCAGCTGCGCCTGCTGCAAGCCAAATTCTTCGGCGGACATGTCGGCGCCCAGTTCGAACTGGTAGGGCTGTTCGATGTGCACGATTCGGGGAACCGGCAGAATCATCTGTTCATGCATGGCGGACATGCCACCCAGGCTGGCACCCCCCAGGGTGCTTCCGTGGTAGGCATTTTTCCGGGCGATGATGGTCATCTTGTCCCGCTGGCCTTTCAGATCCCAATAGCGCCGGATCAGCCTGATCTGCGTATCGTTGGCCTCTGAACCGGAACCGGTAAAAAAAACATGGTTGAAGTTACCGGGGCTGAGTTCGCTCAGCAGTTCCGATAACTCAATGGCGGGGGGATGGGTGCATTGAAAAAAGCTGTTGTAGTAAGGCAGTTCCCGCATTTGCTCCGCTGCGGCTTCAACCAATTCTGTCCGTCCGTATCCCAGGTTGACACACCATAGTCCGGACATGCCATCGAGGATTTTATGTCCTTCGGAATCATAGATGTAAACACCGTCGGCTCGCGTGATGATACGTGAACCGCCCTTTTCTCCCAGCTCCTTGTGGTCCGTGAACGGATGCATGTAATGGCGATGGTCTTCGGCTTTCCATTCCGCGGTTTTATTCACAGTTTTATCGGTCACAGGGAATCTCCGGTATAAAGGCTTGTCGTTGACCGGAGACTGTACCTGCACTCCGGTAAAAATGCCATGGCTCAGGGAGGTCGGCGCCACAGGTGAATGGAAAAAATTCTGCCGGCTAATCGACCGTCTGGTCAGCCCTCACCAGGAGCATGAAACCCACCCCCAACAGGGCAAAGATTGCGCCCGATGCAATCGCGAACGTCCAGCCAAAGGCATGGGCAAAAAAAGGCACGAGCAGTGCATTGACCACCCCCATTACGTTGGCCCCGGTGTTCATGACTCCTCCAGCTGCCCCGGCATGGAGGCCGCCGACCGCGATGCTGGTCGCCCAGTAGGGACCCTCGTTCATCTGGTTGAAAAAGAACAGCAGCACCATCGAAGAAACGGCGATATAGGCAGTGGGGTGCAAAGCGCCCACCAGCAGCAGGACCGCTGACGCTGTCATGCCGATAATGACCGGCCAGCGGCAGCCCCAGCGCAGACCCAGGGTCCGGCACATGCGGTCGCATAACCAGCCGCCGAGCGCGGCCCCGGCGGCCCCGGCGATCCACTGGGCGGAGGCGACAAAACCCGCATCCGTTGCACTGAACTCCCTGACTTCGACCAGGTAGTAGAAAAACCAGTTGAACACGATATAGAAGACGTAATTCATCGACGAATAACTGAGCATCAGGAACAGCACATCGCGGTTTCTCAGCACACGCAGCCAATCCGCCTTGCCGGAATCAGCCTGTTCTCCGCCCGCCAATTTTTCGCTCTTCCGGCCCGCCTTGATCAGTTCGACTTCAGCATCATTGGTGCCGGGATGGTCGGCAGGGTCATCGCGCGAATACCACCACCAGGTAACTGCCGTCAGTAATCCCAGCGGTGCGATGCACAGGAAAGCGGTCCGCCAGCCCAGTTGAACGATCACCAGGGGCACGACGATGGCCGCCGCGGCGCCGCCCAGGGTCAGGCCGGTGCTGGTCAGCCCGCTGGGAAGAGCCCACCCGCCCACCGGGAACCAGCGCACGATGCTGGCGTTCACGACCGGAAAAACCGGCGCGTGGGCGGCACCCACCAGGAAACGCACCAGGAACAGCACGGCAATGATCACCCAGGTCGAGGCTGCTTCCTGACCGGGGACCAGGCTGGTTACCGCGGTCAACAAGGCCCAGAGCACGGCAATTACCGTCAGAACACGCCGTGGCCCAAGGCGATCACCCAGGATACCGCCTGGAAACTGGAACAAGGCGTAACCCACCGTGAACCCGGCCAGCACCCAGCCCCACTGGACTTCGTCAAGGCCGAGATCAGCCATCATTTCAGGTGCGGCGAAAGAAAGATTGGTTCGAAGGACGTAGGAGATAAAGCTGGCAAGCGCCAGCACGAGAAGCATTTTCCAACGGACGATGGAGGGCCTGGTACCGGCTTGCATTGAGGTTGTTTTCATCCGCGCATAGTCGATTGGAAGCTCCTTAGCCTATACTATCGCGATGACTGAAAACAGCTTTGTACCGCCAACCCTGATCGCGACCTCCGTGGTGCGCGGCGCCGAACAGGGGGACAGCCACGGCGGAATTTACCTGATCAATTTCGCCGGCCGGGAAGTGATCCAGACGGTTGACTGGAACACTTCCGAGATCGACTTCCAGGGCCGCGGCTGGGACCGCGGTCTGCGCGGTATCGCTTTCTACAATGAAGAAATCTATATCGCCGCAAGTGACGAGTTGTTCGTGTACGACCGCGCTTTCAAGATCCAACGATCCTTTCGCAGCACCTACCTGAAACACTGCCACGAAATTTTTCAGCTGAACAATCACCTGTACCTGACGTCCACCGGTCACGACAGCATCCTGGCCTTTGACCTGGAAAAGCAGTCGTTTTTCTGGGCCATCCACCTGGCCTTGGGCGAAGACGGCCCGATCGGGTCGACCTATGACCCCCAGGGCATCAACGGGCCCGGCGGCGCGAACGGGCCCAGGGCCCAAAACCTGTTACACCTGAACAATATATTTGCCGACCGGCGCGGCCTCTTCGTCAGCGGCCTCAGGACCGGATGCCTCCTGCACATCGGCAACGGCAACGTTGTCAGGAAGTTGGCCGACATGCCGGAGGGCATGCACAATGCCCGCCCGTTCCGTGACGGCGTGCTGTTCAACGATACCGCGGCCGACGTGGTCCGCTATGTCGGCCGTGACGGAACGCAGCGGGTATTCCCGGTGCCGGTGTATGACCCGGCAGAACTGGAACACGTTGAACTGGCCGACGGCAAATTGGCCCGGCAGGGATTCGGGCGCGGGCTGTGCGCGATCAACGACCGTGTCATCGCGGCCGGTTCCTCTCCTTCCACGGTCACTCTTTACGACCTGGACAGCGGGATGGAGATCTCCCGCGTCAATTTTTCCATGGATGTCCGGAACGCGATCCATGGCCTGGAAGTCTGGCCCTGGTGAAAGCCTGGGACGCCATCGTAATCGGTGCCGGGCATAACGGGCTGACCACCGCGTTCTACCTGGCAAAATCACGGCTCAGAACCCTGGTGCTGGAACAGCGGGATATCGTCGGCGGTTGCGCCGTGACGGAGGAAATCGATCCGGACAATGCGCCGGGCTGCCGGGTTTCCACCGCCGCCTACATGGCCAGCATGCTGAGGCCGGAAGTCATCCGTGACATGGCGCTCGGCCGGCATGGTTTGAAAATGATTGCCGCCGACCCCGCGGTGCAAATCGCCTTGCCGGAAGGCCGGGTGTTGCCCTGGTGGGCCGACGAGAAAAAAATGCATGCGGAACTGTGCCGTTTCAGCCGCAAGGATGCCGATGCCTTCTTCGACCTGGACCGGGAACTGAAATCGCTGGCCCGCTACCTGCAACCCTTTTTCCTGGAACCGCCGCCACAAACGGCCGCCAGGGGGCTGGCCGGATTGCTGGAAGTGATCCGTGTCGGCAGGCGTTTCCGCGGTCTGAACGGGCGCGCCATTTCTGAACTGGTTACCTTTATGACCGGCAGCCTGGACCAATTCCTGGACCGCTACTTCGAATCAGACGAAATCAAGCGACTGATACTGGCCAACAACCTCTACGGCAAACATGGCGGTCCCGGCGATCCGGGTTCTGCAATGGGTCTGCTGTTCCACCTTCTGAGCGGTGGTGATGATGAAAAGCAGGGCTTCACCGGCCACGTGATCGGCGGGATGGGAGCAATCACCGAGGCGATGGCGGCGGCTTGCCGGGAAGCCGGTGTCGAAATTCGCACGAATGCTGAAGTCGAACAGATCGAGGCTGTTGGTGGCCGCGTCAAGGGCGTCAGGCTGTCCGGCGGCGAGATGCTGGAAGCGGGTATCGTTGCATCCAACGCCGATCCGAAACGGACCTTTCTCAAACTGGTTGACCCGGAACAACTGGATGATGAATTCAGGCGACAGGTCCAGTCGATCCTGATGAAGGGCCCGGCCGCCAAGGTCAACCTGGTTCTGAACGAAGAACCTCGGGTGAACGGGATGCCGGCAGATGCGCCGGCCCTGCAAAAAATGCTGTTCACGCTGGTGCCCACCTTCGAGCAGGCGCAACGTTGTTATAACGCGTCCCAAATGGGTGAACTGGAACCCGAGCTTTGGGTCGACTGCGTGTGGGCCTCAGCGATCGACCCGGAACTCGCCACGCCGGGGCATCATGTGCTGACCACCTTTGTGCAATATCTGCCTTTCCAACCTGCCAGCGGCAGCTGGGATGACCACCGTGACTGGCTGGGCGACCGGGTTATCGAAATCATCGGGCGCTATGCCCCGAATGTTCCGGCGGCGGTCGTTGGCCGCGACATCATCACCCCGCTGGACCTGGAGCGGAGGTTCGGTATCACCGAAGGCAACATATTCCACGGCGACATCCGGCTGGACCAGTTGTTTTTCATGCGCCCCCTGCCCGGCTGGGCGCACTACAAGACACCGATTGACGGACTTTACCTGTGCGGGGCCGGGGCTCATCCGGGCGGCGGTGTCACCGGCGCACCCGGCTATAACGCCGCGCGTGCGATCCTGAAGTACTGAGGAACAGGGCAACTAAGCCTGGTGTGCAAAAAGGTAGCCTCGGCGTCTCAGCACCAGGTGCCAGTCGCGGCGGTCTGCCTCGAGAACGGCTTCGAACGTTGGGATGTTTGAACTCTCGTCTGCGATGAGAACATAACCTCCTGCCTCAACCCGATCGAGGTATCGGGCGAGAACAACTGGCCGTTCAGAGGCATCGAGCATGTGCAGGGTTCGATCGATCAGGAGCACGTCATACATTCCCGGCGGCTCGAAGGATCGAATGTCGACGACAAAGCCCTGGACATCCAGGCCCTCGGCCTCCGCATCCGCAAGCAAATCACGAATTCCCGTGGGAGACAGATCGATACCGGCCACCGAATGGCCGAGCCGGGCAATGAACAACGCGTCACGACCCTGGCCGCATCCGACGTCAAGCACCCGTAGCCGCGTTCTTGCCAGGGTGTCGAAGAACTTGACGAACTCCTTTGTCGGTTCCCCTAAAGCCTGCTTGGCTCCGCGGTAGACCTTTTCGTAATCAGTGGGCATCACGCTCCGACTGCCACATTAATTAGAAATGTGCAGCGAATAATTAATATAAAAAAATCTAATGAAAACGGACGCCAGCAAAGCTGGCGTCCGTTAACTCAGACATTGACCGGCTCGAAACTCAAACCAGTCTGTTCCGTATCCGAGAGATCCTCAATGATTGATCCTGGCCGGAAGCGGAACTCCATACATCCCGATGATTCACTGACCCCCTAACAAATCACACAGAGCAACATTGTCCGTGACGATTCGTTGTATGGGGACAGTTCCAGTCTGCTCAATTGACGTAATGTCATACTGGACCGTGCCCGAATTGCAATCTTCAAACGTCAGAACGATCGTTCCGTCAGAACCCGGGGGATCGGTGCGTTGAATGTCGCTGGCCTGGTCGAAAAGGCCTCCGGATGTCATGTCAATATCCATTGTCGCCTGGTTGCCAACTATCGGGCCTACCGCTGTCAGCCAGCGGTTTCCGGGGTCGGGCAGATTGAACGTCGCATCAGCCGGCGGAAGAGCGGTGTCGAAAGTAAACCACGACAGAAATACGAGGTCAATGTCGGGAAATACCGTGATGAAAAAGCCCTGTCCGTCCGTCACCGGATTGAACCATGCATCATTCAACCCAGCATTCATTTGCGCCAGTTGAAGTAATTCGCTTCCATTATCAGCAGTGCGGTCAGATGCCAGCTGAGGAGTGCTTTTCATGGCTGCGGACTCTGCTTCCAACATCTCACAAAGTGCTACGTTGCTGAGGTCGATGCGCTGTATGGGAACTATTCCGGTTTGCTCAATCGACGAAATGTCGTACTCAACTGTCCCGTTTTCACAGTCGTCGAATGTAAGAACAATCGTTCCCTGACCTTCGCTGGAGTTCACTACTTCAGTTGCAGTATCGAAAATTCCATTGGAAGTAAAAGTGACATTCATGACCACTTTATTACCGGAGATTGTACCGACTGCTGTCAGCCAGCGGTTGCCAGGATCACCCAGATTGGAAGTGGCATCTTCCGGCGGCAAGGTCGTGTCATAGGTAAACCAGGAAAGGAATACGAGTCCGGCGTCAGGGTACACCGTGACGAAAAATCCCTGGCCATCGGTCAGTGGGTTGTACCATGCATCATTCAGCCCCGCATTGATCTGGAAACCTGGGGGCGGACTATCTGCACAGGTCACCGCAATATTGGTGACATTCGCAGCCGCGATGGTACCGCTGCCATTGGCCACGCTACAGGTTTGATCCGTCGGCTGGGTCGATACCGTAACGCTATAAGCGCTGCCATCTTCCAGTTCGGTGGCGAAGGTAAAGGAGCCGTTTGCTGCAACCGCAAGGGTGTCACCCCCATTGTTTTGCAGTGCCAGGCCAGAACCTGTGAGACCACTCACATTACCGCCGACTGTATAGGTGTCGGCCATGACGGAACAGTCAGAATCGGCAGTGTCGTAAACGCCGTCACCATCATTATCCAGGCCCAGGGGTGTACCTGCAAAATTCTCATCGCCGTCGACGTTGCATGAGTTCTTGGGGATTGCAGGGTGGTTGTTGCCCGGTTTGGCATAGTAGTTGGGGAGAACTTCTTCACCAACCGGAGTGTACGATGAGGGGTCCGAATCGCTGTGACAAGCAGCACAGCTCTCAACACCAGCCGTGTAGTGATGCTGACGCAATCCCGCGCCTATTCCGTCAGATAAACTGTCATTGCCGGCATCTTCATCCCGGCCGTGGCAACCAACACAGCCTAATGGATCCAGCCCGTTTCCGCCTGCGGAACTGCCTATAGCTACGGAAGAGAAGTTAGATCCGTGACAGGCATTGCAATCACCGTTCAACATCTCTTCCCGGTGAACATCATGCAGGCTGTTACCCCAATTGGAACCGTCTGAAGCCGATACATAGGGGTTTTCAAGAAAACCGCCGTGACAGGCCTCGCAATCCGAATAATTTTCATAGGCCCTTGCTTCAGATACGCCGATCATCAAGATCACGATCGTAATAAGCGAGACAAAAAACGGTGATTTACACACTGCCCCACATGAAGATAATCCTTTCATCGCTGTTCACTCCTTAATTCCAAAAACTGTATTCTCTAAAATCCAGAAATACTCCGGAGAATAGACCTGTAAAGATTTATTACACCCTCTTTTTGGCAAAAATTTTAATCCGCCCGGCGGTTTCAGATACTGATGCAAGTTTCAGAATCGAGTATAAGGCAGGCGTCATTATGTTTCCGTTAAGCCATCCCAAAACCGGCATAAGCGCGAATGCAAACGCAAGACACCGACGGTAATTTTATCTTCTCTCTCGTATGCCGCAATGCCGCCAGGAAGTGCCGGAGACAGAAGACGATGGCGAAGCTGAGGCCTGTACCAGTAAAGATTTCATTATAACCCATGCGATTACCAGTGGAAGCACCGCGTAATTGGGCGGGACACTGATCTGCGCAACCCTACCCCGCAATACTGGCCTGCAGCAGACAAAAAGGGGGAACACTGTTGTGAGCTGATAACGCAGAGCTCCAGGCAGCCCTCTCCAGTCGCTTCACAGGCTAAGACCCGGGCAATTCCCCGCCACCGGTTATATCGGGCGACCCCTTCGCATCACCTGCAACTTGAATGGAGTTGCGAAAGTGGACATCACGTTGCGGGAAGGGGATCTCGATACCTTTCTGGTTGAACTCGGCATTGATCGCACGATTCAAATCGCTGGTCACGTGCATACAACGGTTGATATTGCTGATATGCACGCGCAATTCGAAGTTGAGTGTGCTGTCGCCAAATTCCAGAAAAAGTACGTAAGGATCCGACAGCTGGGGGTTCCCTTTGACGACATCCGGATGGTTGTTTGCCACTTCGATCAGGGTGGCAATGACGGTTTCGACATCACTGCTGTAGCCGACACCGATGGGTATCTTGATCCGTCCCCATGTATTTCCCAGCGTCCAGTTGGTGACCTGGCTGGATATCATGTCCGAGTTGGGTACGATGACGTCGGCCCGGTCGAAGGTCCGTATGGTTGTCGTGCGAATGCTGATACGCTCGACGAGTCCCTCGGTGCTGCCGACGATGATCCAGTCACCATGCCTCACCGGGCGCTCAACCAGCATGATGATGCCGGATACGAAGTTATTGACGATGTTCTGCAGGCCAAAGCCGACGCCGACTGACAGGGCGCCGGCGACGATGGTGAGATGAGTCAGGCTGATCCCGGCGAACGTCAGCGCCACGAGGATTGCGATGGCCGCCGCGACATATCCGAAGGACGAGACCAGCGCTTGCTGGGCATTGGGCTCCATGTGCGCCTTGACCAGCCATTTTGAATTCAACCTGCCTTTGATCCAGCCGATCAGGGTCAACATGAGGGCCAGGACCAGGATGGCCAACAGCAAATGCAAGGGTACGATGGTCAGGCCCGCTACCTGGAAGCCCTGGGTGAAATAGACCACGATATCGGCGGTGATATCTTCATCGGTATTCCACACCTGCAGCAAAATCAGGGCGACGCCCATCCATACCACCAGGTTGACCAGCAATCGCAGCCAGCCCAGGCCGGGTACATAATCCTGGTCTTTGAGCCCGATGGCCCGGCGCACGGCTTTTTGCCAGCCATAGCGCCCTTGATCAAGACCATCAAAAACATCCGAGAAAAATTGAGTGACCACCAGTGCGAGACCGATAAGCCCCAGGGTGTACGCAGTTCCGACGATCAACAGCGTGCCCAGATTGACATAGCCAATCCCGGCAGCGATTCCACCACCCAACAAGGGCACGCAGATCAATAATGGGAATGTCCACTTCTTATGCCAGCCGTCGAGCCTGCGCAGCAGCAGGATTACCCAAATGACGTTCAGCACCCAAACCCAACCGACGATCTGTCGGGTCAACGAATACATGGTGTCATCGAGCAGGCCGTTTGCGTGGAGTTCCAGCACAAGCCATCTGGCCAGCGCGACAATGGCCAGCAGGCGGCTGCGTCGACTGAGCGGAATCGCGATCCCGGTTGGCAGCGGCAAAAATGGGGTCGCCGGAGGGGATGGGTTGAGCAAGGCCCTGATAACTGCTGCGATGACGAAGTAAAACAACAGGGCGGCGAGAATGGTGAAAACAAGTGGCAGTTCACCGCCCGCGCGTGGAATGAGAGCTACATAGGCGAGTGCACTTCCGAGGGCAATCAGGATAGGCGCATAGCCGGCGCCAGTGGTCAGAAACGCGTGCACAAGGCCGGCGGATACATCATTCGGCGCAATCTTGAACCCGGCCCACCGGGTCAGACATCGCCGCCAGAAGATGAACCCCAGGATCAGGCCCAGCAGGCCGGCAACCGCAGCACCGGCCAGATCAGCCGGGCTAATCGCTTTCCTGTCTTTTAGCGTTACCAGCAGGCGTTCGAAAAAATCTCCCCAGCGTTGCCGCTCATCCAGGTTTGCCTGCAACACACTGACCAGGTTTGCGTCCCGCGCAAGCAGTTGCCGGGTGCGCAGGCTGCGCAGGTAATCGTCTGCATCCGAGTCCAGATTATCACTGCTCAGCACCATGAGTCTGCAACTCGCAACCCGCTGCTCCAGGCTCGATTTCCTGCTCTGCAGATCCTGCAACTGTCCAGCGAGTGTTGGAGATATCGGCTGGGTTGGCGGAGCCACGACCCGGGTTCCTTTCGCCGCTTTTGTCTCCGTTTTACCGGCTTCCTGGGGCTGCAGGACGGAGAGTTCGTTGTCCAGCACCTGGATTTTTGGCGCCGCCTGCTGCACGCAGTCCAGCGCAAAGGAGCGAACCAGGGCGAGTTCTTGCTTGACCGATTTCAGATCATTGGCTGTCGCTTTCTGTGCGGAAGCAATTTGCTGCTCGAGCCGCCCCAGTGCTGCTTGCGCCTGTGGCAAAGTTTGAGGTTCCACAACCTCGGCCGCTTTTGCCGGGTTGATCTGCCCAAAAAGCAGCAAAGCCCAGATCGGGTAGCACGCCATGCGGGCGAGAAACAGGGCACTAATTTTGCAGTTCACCATGTTTCAATCCCGGAGCTGGAGGCACAGAATCCAAGCATAAAACATCTTGAGCTGACGACCAAGACTCGAGAGCTGAATCATATTTATATCATTTCTGTTCGCAGGCTCACGACAGACGCTGTTTGCTTGGGTTAAGATCATGCGGACGTGGCTTATTGGTTGTTGGCGACTGGTAATCCGGTCATTGCGGCTCATAATGGGGAGACACTTTAGGCCAGATTACGGCTCGGCAGAAACCGATCAGTTGTTAACTGTGACATTGGACTGAGAACCTGCCGCGGCGAACACGGACCGATGCTTGCAAGTTCTTGCGAGCGAATTAAATTCCTGCTGCCCGCACACCTGGAGAAAACCCGAATGAGTAAATCAAGACACATGCTTGCCACCAGCGCACTTTTTAGCTTCATCCTCCTGGTGCTGTTAGCTGGCTGCGACAAGAAAGACGACGCAACTGCCACCGTCGAACCGGCCAGGGAGAAGCCGGGCATTGCCGCGCCCGGCATAGACGAAACCCGGAAAATCGCAGAGGACGGTTTCATCTATGGTTTGCCGATTGTGATGAACTACGCGGTGATGAACGAATTTGTCCTGGACAAGAACTCCGGTCAATACAAGGCTCCGTTCAACACAGTGTTCAACGAAACCCGTGTCTTCACCTACAAAGACACAGCCGTGGTCACCCCGAACGCCGACACGCCTTACTCGATGCTTTGGCTGGATCTGCGCTCGGAACCCATGGTGATCTCAGTGCCGGCCGTGCCAAAAGAGCGCTACTACTCGGTGCAGTTGATTGATGGCAACACCTACAACTATGGCTACATTGGCAGCCGCGCGACGGGCAGCGATGCCGGCAGCTATCTCGTTGTCGGCCCGGGCTGGCAAGGCGACAAACCTGAAGGGATCGAGAAAGTGTTTCAATCGACCACACCCTTCGGGCTTACCATCTTTCGTACCCAATTGTTTAACCCCAAAGACATGCCGAACGTGATCGAGGTTCAGGCGGGATACAAGGTGCAGCCACTTTCGGCATTCCTGAATCAGCCCCCGCCGCCCGCCGCGCCGACCATAGACTTCCTCCCGGCCACCACGAAGGGGATCAAGGAGAATTTCTTCAAGTATCTCGATGCCGCTCTCGAGTTCGTGCCGGTCACACCGGACAACAAGGAAATCCGCGACAGGCTTGCCAGTGTGGGCATCGGTCCGGACAAAAAGATTGATCTGAAGGATCTCTCGCCGGAACACAGAGACGCCCTCAAAGCTGTCGCCCTGTTGTCCATGAAGGAAGGTGACGACAAAGTGAAGACGTATCTCGATTCGGGAATGGGTGATGTCAACGGCTGGAAGTTGGGCGCACTCTTTGGCGACAATGCATTCTATCAGGGTGATTGGCTGAAACGCTCCGCCGCCGCCATGGGCGGTATCTACGGTAACGATGCCGCTGAAGCCGTCTATCCCATGACCCGCACGGACGCGAAAGGCGAGACGCTGGATGGCAGCAAGCACAACTATACGCTGACCTTCCCGGCCGGTGAACTGCCCCCGGTAAACGCGTTCTGGTCGGTGACCATGTACGACGGCAAGACCCAGCTCCTGATCGAAAATCCGATCAACCGTAACCTGATCAACTCACCCATGCTGCCGGACATGAAGAAAAACGACGATGGCTCGCTGACGATCTACATACAGAAGGACTCGCCCGGCAAGGATAAAGAACCCAATTGGCTACCTGCGCCGAATGGCCCGATCTATCTCGTGATGCGTCTCTATTGGCCCAAGACCGAAGCCCCTTCTATCCTTCCTGTTGGCAAAGGCACCTGGAGTCCACCGGGAGTTCAGCAGGCGGACTGAAAACCAGGGCAGTAGCCGGGACAGTGTTCGCGCCCGGACCAGAAGGCAAACTGGCAGTCGGCGCCGGACGGGCCAGTCTATATCGTGCTGCGCATGGACTGGCCAAAAGAAACGGCCCCGTCGATTCTCGATGGCAGCTGGAAGACCCTGGCCAGTTGAGGTCGTGAAACAGCAATACCTGGCTGAACGTCATGGGCCGCTTTCCCATCTATATTGCTGGAGTGGTTGAGCATAACAAGAGGGGGAGATATCCATCAGATAAAACATCTGTAAAGATATCTCCCACCCAATTCCTACTGTGTTGGGTATAGATTTATCTATCCCTGTCTGTCATGGGAAACATAACATGTACAAGAGGAGTCTCGTCCCACATTACATAGGGGCCGCCAGCATTGGGGTCTCGAGGCAAGTCAGCAATTTCGTCCAAAGTAGGAAACAACATCATGATATGCGGACCTTCCTGATCCCACAGGCCTCCATCATTTGGATCGGTTGCGCCAGGGTTCGCATTATTTACCAGAGCATCACCGCGCAGCATATAGGAAGTACCGACAGTATCAGTTACAAAAAGCCAATCGCCGCCTTCTAACAATTCTTTCACAGCCCACAGCCAATCCATCCAGACTTCGTCATTACACATGGGGTGCTTATCACCGGCGTTAACCGGAACTCCTGGAAAGCAGGTCCAGTCATTGCCGGGCGCGCCTTCGCGCAAAATAGTCCAGTCAGCATCCACATCCCTGATGGTTGCTCCAGCAGAGATACTACTGGGCGCAGCCATCATTGCACGTTGAATTTTAGCCTTGTCAGATTCATTGGATGCGACCACGTTTGTAGTCGAAACACATACCACGAAAAACGAAACCAGTAATGCAAAAATGATCGTCTTTCCAAATTGCTTTTTCATAACCCATCTCCAAGTCGTCATCGTTGAACTCTCAGCCTAGAGCGCCAATACACGCGTGCTGATCGATCACCAGATTAGGCAGGGGGGACCGTCGCTGCATGACGGGATGCCAAAAAATTCCCAAAAATTGCTTAAGTATTTCCCCTGAATCCACCTAACACGCTATTGTTAAAGGCAATTGCACCGGAACAGCCAAGTGGTCTGCATGATCTACGTAATTTCTGACTTAGAGTTCGACCTGGACCGACGCCTGCTCAGTCGTGACGGGCAGCCCATCAAGTTAACAAAGCTTGATTTCAAGGTGCTTCGGGCCCTGGTCGAAGCTTCACCGGCCCTGATCAGGCATGAAGACCTGATCACGCAAGTGTGGGGACCAAACAGGGTTATATCGCCCGAGAACCTGTCACAAAGGATGAAGACTTTAAGACAGAGCCTGGGTGATGACCCCAATGACCCTACTTATATAGAGGGCGTCCGTGGCCAGGGTTTCCGGTTGATTCCCGAAGTCAAAGTCCAGTCGAATCAGAAATCCGACCGGGGATCCAAGCGGTTTTGGACGCTGGGCCTGGTCGGGATGCTGATCGGTTTGCTTACCTGGTACGTGATTGATCGTATGGATCAGGCTGAAAGCGAGACCGCCGTCTCATCCATCAGCTCAACTCCGGTTGAATCACCCGTGGCAGGTCAGGCGCAACGGCCGGCAATTGCGGTATTACCTTTCGCTAACCTGAGTGATGACCCGTCGAACCAGTATTTCACCGATGGCATTCACGACGATTTATTGACCCGGATTTCCAATATTCACGACATCAAGACCATCTCGCGCACTTCGGTGATGACTTATGAGGTTACCAACAAGAAACTGGGCACCATTGCCCAGGAACTGGGCGTGAACACCATTCTCGAGGGAGGTGTTCAACGGGTCGGCAATCAGGTCCGGATTAACCTGCAGTTGATTGAGGCTGCCTCGGACACACACTTGTGGGCACAAACATACACACGGGAACTCACTGCTACGAATGTATTTGTTGTCCAGGCAGAGATCACCGAAGCTGTCGCAGACGCCCTGCAGGCGATTCTTTCGCAAGATGAACGAAAACAAATTGAAAAACGTCCAACTGCTAATCTGCAGGCCCTCGATGCGTACTTCCTGGGTAACCAGTACTTCGATCAGGCGACAACAGAGGGCTTTGAGCAGGCCATTGCCGCTTATCGGACAGCGGTTCTGTTCGATCCTGAATTTGCACAGGCATACAGCAAGCAGGCTCTGGCCATGCTCCACCAGATCTGGAACAACGGCCTTCCGGCTAAGACCCAACTTGAGAAAAGCAGGCCACTGATCAACCAGGCGATCCTGCTGGATCCGCAATCGAGTGATGCTTTCACCGCACTTGGGAAATGGTATGAAATCGCCGGGGATATCGATAAAGCCGAGCAGGCATTCAGTCAGGCAATGGTTCTGGGGCCAAACAACGTGGTTGTGCTGAGAAATTATGGGAACCTGAAACAATGGGGAAGATCAGATCCGGTTTCAGCGATCGAGCTGTTCAGGAAGGCCGCGGAACTGGATCCGCAGAACGCTGGTATTAAAATTCAATTGGCTGAAATCATGGGTGTTCTTGGGTTGGAAGAGGAAGCCATTCCAATGATGGAAAGTCTTCTGGCAGACCATGCGGATTCTGCAGGTGGTTATCGCGTTCTTGCAACCCTCTACTCTGCGGGGGAATTTCGTCACGACAAGGCGATAAGGGCCTTGCGTAAAGCCTATTACCTGGATCCGGAGCACCCGGGGATTTCCTTCATGAATGCCAACATACACTGGAGGTTGGGGGATTATGACAATGCCAGCCTGTGGCTGAATCACGCTGCGAGACTGGTGCCGGAGTCAGAGGAAGCGCCTGTCTATCGGGGCTGGGCTCATATCGCCGCGGAAAACTACCAAAGCGCCCGGCAGGAATTTGACCGAACAGATTCAGAAAGCATTTTATATTGGGTCGGCATTTTTACCCTGGGCAGGGTTGATGTGGCGACAGGACGCCCTGAAAATGCCATTAAGAGATACATGGCTTTTGCATCGCGATTCAATGGCAAAAAATCGTATCTCAACTTCAGCTATGGCTTGGGCGCTATTTACGCTTACCAGGCATTGGGTGAGCAGGAAAAAGCGCAAGCTCTGTGGAATGAACTGAAGTCGATTGTTGAAGCCAGCCCGTCAATGGGCTTCCACGGAGTGCAAATTTTTGATGCGTCTCTCTATGCGATGTCCGGGCAAAGTGAGGCCGCGATTAAAATACTCGGTGATTGGGTGAACCAGGGCGGTTCCTCATCAGAGCTAAAGCGGCTAACAAGATACGAATTAGCTGTGCTCGCTGATAACCCCGAATACCGGCAGCTCCTGCATACGGTAGAAAGCCGCTTGAGCAAACAAAAGGAAAACCTGGCTCGTTGGGAAGCCAGCGGAGAAATGCCGCCCATACCCGGTGCAGTAAAGGATCCAGGTTAGTCGGATCAGCACTGACGGTCCTGGTCGAACGCTGTCTGTTCGATCAGTACGGGCTTCCAGACACCTAAAGCCCCATCGAGGCGCTGTTGACCGCCGAGATCAGGGCGCGGCCCTTGTTCATGGTCTCTTCCCATTCTTTTTCGGGATCGGAGTCGGCCACGATTCCCGCTCCGGCCTGCACGTGCAGCATGCCGTCCTTGATCACGGCTGTGCGAATGGCGATTGCCAGGTCGATGTCGTCATGCCAGTTGATGTAACCGACCGCGCCGGCATAAACGTTTCGCCGCACCGGTTCCAGTTCGTTGATGATTTCCATCGCGCGGATCTTGGGCGCACCGGATAAGGTGCCGGCGGGAAAGGAAGACCGGATCGCGTCCGTGGCAGTCAATCCTTCGGCCAGCTCCCCTTCCACCTGCGAAACAATATGCATGACATGGGAATATCGTTCCACGGCCATGGTCTCGGTCACTTTGACGGTCCCGATCCGGGAAACCCTGCCGGCATCGTTTCTGCCGAGATCAATCAGCATCAGGTGTTCCGCCCGTTCTTTTGGATCGCTCAGCAGTTCTTCTTCCAGTCGCCTGTCCTCTTCAGCGGAGTGACCGCGGTGCCGGGTGCCGGCAATCGGCCTGAGGGTCACCTGCCGGTCGTGCACGCGCACCAGGACTTCCGGCGACGACCCGACAATCTGGGTATCTCCCAGGTCGATGAAGTACATGTAAGGTGACGGATTCAAAGCCCGCAGTGCGCGGTAGACATCCAGCGGGCGCGCTTTGAAAGGCACGCTCATACGCTGCGATAGCACCACCTGGAATACGTCGCCGGAAAGAATGTATTCCTTGCTTTTTTCAACGGCATTGATGAAGTCACGGCGGCTGAAACCATAACTGAAATCACTTTCGGCCACCGGATCATGCGAAACCGGAATCCCGTAACCTTCACTGGCGCCCCTGAGCCGGCCTTGCAGTTCATCCAGCCGGCTCTGTGCAAATTCCCAGGCCCTTGGCCGTGCCGGGTCAATATTGACAACCAGGTAAAGCCTGCCCGCCAGGTTGTCGAACACGGCGACTTCTTCAGACAGGAGCAAGACCATGTCCGGGGTGCTGAGTTCATCCGGCTTGCTGTCATCGATCAGTCGCGGTTCGAATCGTTGCACGACTTCATAGCCGAAGTAACCCACGAATCCGCCGGTGAACACCGGCAATTCAGGCAGCCTCGGCGAACGAAAGGAAGCCTGCAACTGCGAAACGTACTCGAGCGGATCGGCTACTTCCTCACGATGCACGCCGATGCTGCTCTCATAGGTGGTCAGCCGGGTTCCGGACAGGGAGTAACGGCGCTTGCAGGGCAGGCCAATGATGGAAAACCGGCCCCAGGTTTCGCCGCCCTCGACCGATTCGAGCAGGTATGTGTCCGGGCGCTTCGGCCAGTTTAAGGTAAACGGAAAGGGGCGTGTCCAGGTCGGCCAACACCGACCGGTAAACGGGTATGCGGTTGTAACCCTCAGCCTTCAGTTTTTCAAATGCTTCCCTGTCCACGGCGATCCATATTATCGAGGCAACAAGGGGGATTCTAGCAAGGCTCGGCGCAATAACCTACACGGGAAGGGTAATCCGGAATTCCACGCCCCCGTTGCCAGGCAGTTCATGGGCGCTGACACGCCCGTTGTGGGCTTCGGCAACCAGTCGCACGATGTACAGCCCCAGCCCGAGGTGCGGATCCGTGCCACGTTTTTCACGTATCGAAACCAGTGAATCAAACAAGCGTTCCTGCAACTCCCGGGGCAGGCTGCTGCCCGTATTGCGCACGCAAAGTTCGAAACAGCCTTCTCCGGCGCGCAGGATGAGACTGACTTCATCTTCCTCACCACTCAGGGACATGGCGTTGTCCACCAGCTTGTCCAGGGCCTGGGCGAGCAAATCAGGCGCGCAACGGGCAGATGCCTGCCCTTCGGGAACGTGGATCAGGAGCTTACGCCCGGGGTGGACGGCGCGATAACCTTCGGCGCAACGCCGCAGCAGGCCGGAGAGATCGATGGTCTCCCATTCCGCAACGCCGATTGCCGCTTCCAGCCGGCTGGCTTCGCTCATCGCGCGGACGATTGCAGCCTGCCGGTTTACGCCCTTCCTGGGCCCGCTCGAGAAACCGCCTGGATTCACCGTTCAATTCCTGGCTGGCCAGGTTGTCCAGCGAGGAACGGGTGATGGCCAGCGGCGTTTTCAGTTCGTGCGACAACTTGCCGGCCAGGGTCTGCAGGTACTGGCTGTAATTGGACACGGCACGCAAAAGCTTCTGGTTATTTCTCGCCAACTCACCCAGTTCGTCCCGGTCTTCCCTCAAAGGCAATATATCCAGGTCAACGCCGCCTTCCATCGCCCGGCTGACAGCGCCGCTCAGGCGCTGCACCCGGCCCGACAGCCGGGTGGCGAAAAACCACAGGCCGGCAG
Source organism: uncultured Gammaproteobacteria bacterium (assembly GCA_963766195.1). GTDB lineage: Bacteria > Pseudomonadota > Gammaproteobacteria > Xanthomonadales > SZUA-36 > JAHEFT01. The sequence goes on along the minus strand of CAVXYY010000008.1, from coordinate 99,699 downwards.
CCAGTCCGAAAGTCAATGCCAGCGTGGTAAACAACAGCCGGCTCAACGCCCGGTTGGTCACCAGCAGCAGACCATCGGAAGACGACTGCATCACGACCGCACCGCGGATGGCGCCTTCCAGGATCACCGGCACCGCGACGGTATTCCAGACCACGGCGGTTTCGAGATCATGGGTCCAGCTGATCGCGTCTTCGCCGGCCAACGCCTGGCTGACAACCTCGTCACCCGGATGAACCGGATCCCCGGGACGGCTTTCCAGCAACTCCGTGCGGGAACCGGCAACCAGCAGGTAGAGTACCCGCTGCAGCCAGGTCGTGTGCTGTTCTGCGTGATCAGCCACAAGGCCGGCTTCCGGGCCCGAATCGGCCAGGACCCAGCCTTTGGAATCCGTCAGCCAACTGCGGGTCCCTTCCATGCCGGACCGGTTCAGCCATTCCGACAGCCCCTGCCATTCCGGTGACAGGTTGATCCAGAGCGGGTGCCCGGGATCACCCATCGGACCGGCAGTGCGGCGCGAATCACTACCGGCTGGCCGGGCGTCCCACACCTGGAAGCTCAAATCGGTGTTGCTGGCGGGGATCGGTAGGGCGAGTTCAACACGATACCCGTTTTCGCGTTCAAGCCAGTAACCTTCCACCTGTCCGGAATCACCCCGTTCACTGTTGGTCTGCACCGGTCCGGGAGCCTCGGGGCTGATGGTGAAACTGAACAAACCGCGGGGACTGCGCACCCGCAGGGAGATCCCGTCGGCGGCCAGAGGCTGCGAGCCCATTGCAGGCCGCGCGTGATTCCGGCTGGCGTCGTCGACATCGAACAGCACAAACAAGCGGTCCTGGTGGCTTCCGGCCAGCAGTCGTACGCCCAACTCTCCGTCCCCGGACAAAAACTCCAGGCCCTGCCACGCCGCCGGCCAGTCATCGCTGTAGCCATCGAGCGCCGGCGCTTGCTGAAGGCTTCTGAGAGGCAGATAAAGGTCCGGCAGAAACAGCAACTGGCTGCCGAATTCCAGCGGGATCGCCGCAGCCATGGTGTGGGCGGAGGCCAGCAGTGCATTTTGCTGTGAGTCGCGCAGGAACCGTTCCAGTTCCTGCAGTAATTTCCACCCGGACCAGGGCAACAGCAGGGTCAACAGGGAAAGTGCCACGAGCTTGGTTCTGAGCTTCATCCCATTTCGCCGGAGACTTCCCTCGCGCTGGCGGCGTTCAGGCTTCCAGCGATACCCCGCCCCGTAGACCGTGTCCAGCCGGTCGAAGCCGGCGTCGGCCTGGACAAACTTGCGCCGGATTCGCTTGATGTGACTCGTGATGGTCTGGTCATCCACCAGCACATTGGCGTCGTCCATCAACTGCGCGCGTGTTCTGACATGCCCGGGATGACGGATCAGTGAATGGATGAGCCAGAATTCAGTAACCGTCAGGGGCACGGGCACGCCGTTCCAGCTGACCTCCATCCGCTCCACCGAGAATTTCAGGGGCCCCCGTTCCAGCAGCTGTTCGCTGCTCACGCCTCCCGACAAGGCTTCGACCCTGCGAAACAGCGCGACGACGCGAGCCACCAGGTGCTGCAGACTGATGTCCTTGGTCAGGTAGTCGTCGGCGCCGAGACGCAAACCCGAAATAACATCCAGGTCGGAGTCCCGCGCGGTCAGAAAAATGATCGGCAGGCTCCGCGACAGGCTGCGCAGTTCGCGGCACAGTTCGAACCCGCCTTCGACGTCGTCCCCGAGTCCAACATCGATGATGACCAGGTCCGGCAGCCGCCTTTTCAGCGCGGCAAGCGCGGAATGCTTGTCGCCATAACCGGATACCTGGTATCCAAAGCGTCGCAAGGCATCTTCGTAGTTGTGCCGGATGGTCGCTTCATCCTCGACGATCGCGATATGTCGTGACATGAATCCTCCCGGGCGCTGCTGCCCGTTTTCATGACCTCATCATACGTCCCGCACGCGCTCGCGTGAATCGCCGGTGGGCCCGGAACCGGCGGTTGCCACAAGCTTGCCCGAATTCGAACGCTGCTCTGTCACATATGGCCACGTTCACGGCATATCACTGTCGTTAAATGGATTCCATCGCCGGCGAATAGTTAATGCCGGAATCAATTCGGAGTTGGAAATGCCCCATCAATCTTCAATCAGAGACGAACTCGAAGCCGACGCCTGGCGCAACCATTGGACCTTTGCCCGGCGCCTGGCCAGGAACCGCAGGCCGGCAAAGCCGCAGGCAACCCGGCGATCGCCGAATGAACCGCGCGATAAGAGTGCCCCCCGAGGGAAGCGAGACTCCTTGAACTGGCAGGACCGGGCCTTGCTGATCCTTTCGGCCGTTCTGCTGGTGCTGCTGATCATTCGGGTGGAAACCGCGCGGGCTGACGGACCGGGCGACGGATTCTTCGGCCTCGAATTTCAGGACAAGGCGGCGATGCAACGGACGGTTGCGCTGGATACCGACATCCAGGTCGAAATCACCGGGCTGACGGCACGGGTCGAAGTCACCCAGGTATTTTCCAATACCGGCACAGACTGGGCCGAGGCAATCTACCGCTACCCGCTGCCGCCGGGTGCGGCTGTTGACCGGATGCGCGTGGAAGTGGGCGATCGTGTGCTGGAAGGCGAAATCCGGGAAAAGAACAGGCCCGCCGCCAGTACCAGCAGGCCAAATCTTGCGGCAAAATCGCTTCCCTGGTGGAACAGCAACGAAGCAACCAGTTCGAGACCCGGCTGGCCAACATCGGGCCGGGTGACGAGATCCGCGTATCCATCAGTTTCCTGGCCCGGGTCGATTACCGCGACGGATCCTTCAGCCTGCAGATTCCGCTGACCTTTACGCCGCGATTTGAGATTGGCCAGGCAGATACAAATCCCTTACTCATCGCCGGCAAGGCCGGCTCCCACAACTCCCACAACTCCCACAGCTCCGGCGGGCCGCTCGTGCAATCTTCAATCGATGATCACCGGCTGGTTATCGATGTGGACCTGCGCAGCGAGATGGCGCTGACGAGTATCGAGAGCCGCTACCACGACGTCGACATCCACCCTTCGCTCAATGGCTATCGTATTGTTCTCACCGATCCGGACACCCGGACCGACCGGGTCTTCGAACTGGTTTGGACTCCCGAATTCGGAACTGCGCCGGAGTCCACCCTTTCCACTTTTGACGACGGTGAATTCGTCTACGCAATGCTGATGCTGGCCCCGCCCCTGGCGGAAGCCATTTCTCCCCAGTCCAGGGAAGTGGTGTTCGTGATTGATACGTCGGGTTCGATGGAAGGAACGTCGCTGGTGCAGGCCAAGGCCGCTCTGAAACTGGGCCTGCAGTTCCTGGGCCCGGATGACCGCTTTAACCTGGTCCGCTTCAGTTCCGACAGTGAACTGTTGTGGAGAGAGTCGGTTCCGGCTTATCCCGCATACCTGGAAGAGGCGAACGGGTTTATCGACGGCCTCTCGGCCAACGGCGGCACGGTGATGGCGCCGGCCCTGCCGCAAGGCAATGAACTTGCCGGAACAAAACGGGCTGTTGCGCCAGATCGTGTTCGTCACCGATGGCAGCGTCGGAAACGAGCAGGAGCTCCTGCTCCAGGTCGGTGAGGAACTGCGCGATAGCCGGCTGTTCACCGTATCCATCGGCTCGGCGCCCAATGCCTGGTTCATGCGCAAAGCAGCTGAAATTGGCCGCGGCAGCCACACCCATATCGGCCGCCTAGAAGAAGTGGAGGAGCGGATTGCCGGACTGTGGTCGCGGATCGAAAACCCGGCGATCAAGAATCTTTGTGTCGACTGGGGGATGGACGCCGAATTTTACCCCGAGATAATCCCTGACCTGTACGCCGGTGAACCACTCTGGCTGTATGCCCGCCTGCCGCACGAACCCCGCCAGGTGACCGTGTGCGGGGAACTGGACGGCGACAACTGGGAAATGGAAAGCCGGCTGCTCCCGGTGGCCGGGAGCGAAAACCTGGCGTCCCTGTGGGCGCGCAGCAAGGTCGAAGCCCTGGAGGACAGCCGCTTGTTTGGAACCGACGCGGAGACCGTCCGCGCGACGGTGCTGGATGTGGCCCTCGAGTTCGGCCTGCTCACCCGCTACACGAGCCTGGTCGCGGTCGATAAGACACCCTCGCGGCCGGGAAGCCGGGATCTGGAACCGGAAAACATACCCAGCCTGCTGCCGGCGGGCAGCGGCATGGCGTCCGGGTTTTCAGGAACGGCCACGGGATGGCTGGCACAATGCCTGCTGGCCATGTTCTCACTATTTGTCGCCACCGGCATGTTGTTGGGCGCCGGTGGCTATCGCTCGCCGATGACATCTTCCGTTGCATGAAGAAACCCGGTCATTGGCTTTACGCGGCGGTGCCCTCCACCGCCGCTCTTTTTTCCCTGCTTTTGCTGGTTCAGGCTGCCTGGATTCCGGTCAAGGCTGAACTGGCCCAATGGCTGATCGAACGGAGCTGGGAAAAGACGCTCAGCGGCGACCCGGATTCCAGGCCATGGCCATGGGCGGACACCCACGCCGGCGCGATACTTTCCGTTCCGGCGAGAGGGATCCGGCAAGTGGTGCTGGCGGGAAATTCCGGACGGAACCTGGCATTCGGCCCGGTTTTTGTCGACGGTACGCTGAACGGCCGTGACCGGGTCATCAGCGGACACCGCGACACCCACTTCCGTTTCCTGGAATTTTTACAGGCCGGCGACCGGGTCAGGCTGACGACGCGTGAGTCCAGCCGGTGGTACGAGGTGCGCTATATCGAGGTAGTCGACAGCAGGTTCCGGGACCTGGTCATCGATCCCGGCATGGACCGGATCAGCCTGGTCACCTGCTATCCCTTTGACAGCCTGCAAGCCGGCGGTCCGCTTCGTTACGTGGTTACCGCGACACCGTTTGAGCCTCCGCGTCAGCCCTCATCCGGCTGATCGTCGCCCGGTAGTCGGCCGAGCCGAAAATGGCCGATCCAGACACAAAGGTGTCCACCCCGGCGGCTGCCACCTCACTGACGTTGTTGACCGTGATCCCGCCATCGATCTCGAGACGGATGTCGCGGCCGGTCCCGTCGATCATCTCGCGCACCTTGCGGACCTTGTCCAGCACGTGCGGAATGAATGACTGGCCGCCGAACCCGGGATTCACCGACATCAACAGGACCATGTCCAGTTTTTCCAGGGTCCAGTGGAGTTGCCCCAGCGGGGTTGAAGGATTCAGCACCAGGCCCGGTTTGCAGCCGTGTTCCCGGATCAACTGGATGGTCCGGTCAACGTGCCGGCTGGCTTCGGGGTGGAAACTGATCAGCGTGGCGCCCGCCTTGGCGAACAGCGAAACCAGTTCGTCCACCGGCTCCACCATCAGGTGCACATCGATCGGCGCCTTGATGCCGTAAGCGCGCAGGGCGCTGCAGATCATCGGACCAAACGTCAGGTTGGGCACATAGTGATTATCCATCACGTCGAAGTGCACCCAGTCCGCCCCGGCATCCAGCACCTTCTTCACGTCATCACCCAGCCGTGCAAAGTCTGCCGAAAGAATGGATGGTGAGATGATGGTTGATTGTTTCATGGTGGTCTCCGTTAGTGAGCTGCACTGATTTTAAGTATATTAGGGCTAGTTAACAGGTCCTAGTCCCATGATACCCAACCAGCGTCACTTGTTTGATCTGCCGGACGATGTTTCCTATTTGAACGTCGCCTACACTGCCCCCTTGCTCCATGCTGCAGCCAAGGCAGGCAGGGATGCCATTCAAGCCAAGCAAAATCCGTGGACCATTTCATCGAAGGATTTTTTCCAGTCGGTCGAGACGGTACGCGGTTTGTTTGCCCGGATAATCGGCTGTGACCCGGACTGTGTCGCCATCATTCCCGCGGTGTCCTATGGCATTGCGCTGGCGGCAAAAAACCTGCCGGTCGAAAAAGGCCAGTCCATCATCGTCCTGCAGGACCAGTTTCCTTCGAATGTTTACAGCTGGCACAAGCTGGCAGGTCGAGAAAAATGCCGTCGTGAAAACAGTGCCGCGACCGGCGGACAATGACTGGACATCTGCTCTGCTCGAGAGCATAACGGACGATACCGCTGTCGTCGCAATCCCCAACTGTCATTGGACGGACGGCACCCTGATCGATATTGAGAAAATTGGCAGAGAGTGCCGGTCCAGCGGAGCCGCCCTGGTGGTAGACGGTATCCAGTCGCTGGGCGCCATGCCGTTTTCGGTTAAACGGGTGCAGCCGGATTTCCTGGTGGCTGGGGCACACAAGTGGCTGCTCGGGCCATACAGTTTCGGGTTTTGCTACGTGGATCCGAGGTGGCACGGCGGCACCGGCCTGGAAGAGAACTGGATGAACCGGTCGGGTTCCGAGGATTTTTCGCGCCTGGTGGATTACCGGGAGGATTACCAGGGAGGCGCCAGGCGGTTTGATATGGGTGAAAGCAGCAATTTCATCCTGTCTCCGATTGCAGCGGCCGCCCTGGAGCAGATACTGGATTGGGGGGTTGAAAATATTGCGACGACGTTGCGGGCCAAAACCGATGACATCGCCGACCGGGCGCAGGAAGCCGGACTTGTTGTCGCACCCCGGAACGTCAGGGCGCCCCACCTGGTGGGGATTTCAAAACCCGGCGGTTTTCGCAAAGAATTGCCGAAGCTGTTGGCGCAGCAAAAAATATTCGTCAGCGTCAGGGGCGAGTCCATCCGGATTGCGCCGCATCTGTATACCACTGAAGAAGACATCGAGCGCTTCTTTTCAGCTCTGCGAAAAGCATCCTGAAAAAATCTCAGGCTTACGCCGACTCCAGGGCCGCCTTCACCCTGTCGGGTGTCATTGGCAGCTCGAACAGCCGCACCCCGACGGCATCGAAGATGGCATTGGCGATAACCGCGCCCATCGTGATGATGGCCGGCTCGCCGCCACCGTGGGGCTCGGGATCGGCCGAGTCGATCAGTATCGTTTCGATCACGGGCAGCCCGGAAAAGCGCGGCAGCTCATAACGGTCGAAATTCAGGTCGAGTATCTCGCCGCCGCGAAAACGCTGCTCCTCCGTCAGGGCGTAACCCAGTCCCATCGTGATGCAACCCTCCATCTGGATGGTTGCCCCGGCCGGGTTAACGACCAGCCCCATGTCCTGCGCGCAAACCACCCGCTTGACCTTGACCCGGCCGCTTCGAGCGATCTACCTCGACTTCAGCCATGGTCGCAACGACCGTGTCTGCATCAATGCCGCAGGCCAGTCCGATGCCCCGTCCGCGATGCCCGTCGACGGGCTTCCAGTCGAACCTTTCAGCAACAGCTTTGAGGACACCCTGGTACTTCTGATCACTGCAATGCTGTAAACGAAACGCCAATGGGTCAATGCCGGCACGGACAGCCATGATGTCTATTTGCTGCTCGCGTGCAAAGGCATTGGTATTGGCTGCCGGCGCCCGCCAGGCACCGGTTGCAAACGGATGCGACCCCGGCGGAGCACCCCAGCCACGGCTGTGCGCCACCGTGCGGTGGGCCGGGAAGTCATACGGCTGTTCGCTGCCCCGGGCTCCGGCATAGTAAACGCGATAGTCCCAAAATGCCGGGGCTCCCTGGTCCGTCAGGCCGGATCGAATCTTGACGATGGCTGCGGGACGATAGGTATCCCAAAAAAACTCATCCTCGCGGGTCCAGAACACCTGCACCGGCCGCTGAACAATTTGCGCCAGGCGGGCGGCTTGTACCCCCTGGAGGCTGCTCCCCTTGCCGCCAAATCCGCCACCCACAAACGGGGTGATAACCCGTACCTGGCTCTCGGGCAAGCCCAGCTCCGAGACCAATTGCCGCTTCAGACCGAAGGGGCTCTGGGTGGATGCCCAGACCGTCATGCGGCCATCCTCCATGCTGGCCAGTGCTGCATGCGGCTCAATCGGCGCATGCGCCACGTAAGCGTTGAGGTAGGTCTCCTCGAACACCTCCGCGGCCATTCTCTCACCCTGTTCCAGGTTCCCGCCTTCGACAATAAGGTCGCCTGCCGGCGCCATCTGCATCAGGTGTTCATACACGGTGCGGTTATCGAAGCCCGGATCGGGTACGGAGTAATTCGTCTTGATCATCGCGATTGCGCGGTCGGCAACATCGCGCTGTTCATGCAGGACAGCGACCAGGTCGCCGTCGCGCACCACGCGCACACCATCCAGCGCTTCGGCTGCCGGACGATCAATTTGCTCCAGGCTTGCACCGTGCGCGGGTGGGCGAAGGATGCGGGCATGCAGCATGCCCGGCAAGCGTATGTCGGCCGCATACATGGCCTTTCCGGTGACTTTTTCCAGGGAATCGCGGCGGGTCAACGAGGTTCCCATGACCTTGTAGCCTGGTGCCGTTTTGGTCGCAACAGGCATCGACAGGTCCCGGCTGATCGCCCGGCCTTTCGTCAGTGCTGCGTAGGATACCTTGCGGCCGGGCTCGGTCCGGTCGAAAACCGTGCCGTCGCTGACTTCCAACCGGTCCAGCGGTACGCCCAGATGCTCGCTGGCAAGTTCAAGTAACACGTGTCGCGCCTGCGCCCCGGCGGCGCGCAATTCAGGCCCGAATACCCGCGTTGTGAGTGAACCCCAGGTGCCCTGGTCGAACGGGCATCGATCGGTGTCACCCATGATCATGTCGATTTTCCCGACCGCGACGTCGAGTTCGTCGGCCAGCATCTGCGGCAAGGATGTGACAATCCCCTGTCCCATCTCGATCTTGCCGGTAAAACACGTCACCCGGCCGTCCTCGCCAATTCGCAGGTAGGCGTTGAAAGCCGGTTCCGCCGGACTCTGCGATGGAGCAGCATTTGCGTTGCTGAAGCGCGGGACAGTGGTGAACAGAACGACCACCCCACCGCCGACCCGCTTCAGGAATTCGCGCCTGTCCAGCTTGCCGGATGTGGATGGCTGGTTTTCTTCGTTGGGATGAAATTCGTGCATGGTCTTCTCCGATCAGGCCTTTGCTTCCCGGGTAACAGACAGGACCGCCTCGAGAATCCGCTTGTGAGCGCCGCAGCGGCAGAGGTTGGCATCCAGCCCTGCGATGATTTCCGCTTCGCTGGCTTGCGGATTCCCTGCGACCAGGGCGACCGATGTCATGATCATGCCGGAAGTACAGTAGCCACACTGCAGGGCATCGTGTTCGATGAAGGCATTCTGGACCGGGTGCAGCGTGTCGCCGTTAGCGAGTCCCTCGATCGTGGTAACAGCCTTTCCCGCGACGTCCTCCAGCGACAGGACACAGGCCCTCCCGGCCTGTCCGTCCACCAGCACCGTGCAGGCGCCGCAAAACCCTTCGCCACAGCCATATTTTGTGCCCGTCAGGGCCAGGTCGCCGCGCAGGACCCAGAGCAGCGGCCGCCCGGGTTCGGATTCCAGCTTCAGCGGTTCGCCGTTGAGGGTAAACTGAATCTCTTGCTTCATGATCTTCCCCATGCAGTAGCTTTAATCATACTTCTATACAAGCCCTGATTTGGATATTTCAACAGGCCCTAGAATAAATCCGCGAGCCTGCTTGATCTGATCATAGGCCGTGTTGATTTCACGCACGCGGGTTTTCGCCATTTCCATCATTTCCTCCGGCAGGCCGCGGGAAACCAGTTTGTCCGGATGGTACTGGCTGACCAGCTTGCGGTAGGCTTTTTTTACCTCTGCATCGGTCGCTTTACTTTCCAATCCCAGGTGCGCATAGGCCTGGGCCAGGCTTCCGATCTGCTTTCCTGCTCTGCGCTGCCCGGCTCCCGGACGACCGGCATAGCCACCCGCGCCGCCCCGCGCATTCAGCATCGCGGCAAAAACGGGCCCCGGAATCCGCAACAACCGGGCCACCCGGAACAGCACTTCCTGCTCCGCCTGGGTAATCGAACCGCTGGAAAATGCAGCCTCCACCAGGATTTGAGTGAACATTTGCCGCAGGTCCTGGCGCACCACCGAGTGTTGGGCGAATACGTGCAGGGTTTTTTCGAGATCGAAATCCGCCTGCTTTCCCAGGTTGAACAAGCGGATCGCGCGCTGCCGGTCCTCGCCCGTGATCTGCATCCTCTGCATCAGGGTTTCGACCATGCGGATTTCGTCCTGGGTCACCGCCCCGTCTGCCTTGCTGAGGTGGCCCAGCGTCGCGAACAGGGCATCGAAAAAGGACTTCTGGGTGGAGCCCACACCGACGATTCCTGCCAGGAACCGGTCCACGATGTGTCCCAGCAGGGCGCCGATCAGGGCGCCGCTGATACCCCCGCGGAAAAGTCCGAGGACAGCGCCGATGATTTTGCCCCACCAGTGGCGTGGAATATTGAATGAATTTGCGGACATGTTCTGAATACCGGAAACCTGGCAACGAAGTATATAATTGCTGCTGACAGTCTCCCATACCCAAACGTCACGACAAGGAATTTTTTTGAACGCTGGAAACGCAACCCCCTACCACGCAGGCCTGGTCACGCAGTATCCGCTGATTCACCAGGGAAAAGTCCGCGACAGTTTTGCCATCGATGACCGGCACATGCTGATCGTTGCCTCAGACCGGCTTTCAGCATTTGACGTCGTGATGGACGACCCGATCCCGGGCAAGGGCGAAATCCTGACACGCATTGCCAATTTCTGGTTCGAACGCACGCGGCACATCGTGCCCAATCACCTGAGCGGCATCGGTGTCGAAGAGGTCATTGACGACGCGGATGTTCTGGCCGTGCTCCGTGACCGCTCGGTCGTTGTCAAACGCTTGAAGCCCCTGCCGCTGGAGGCCGTCGTCCGGGGTTATATCATCGGTTCCGGCTGGAAAGACTACCAGGCGACCGGCACAATCTGTGGCATCACTCTGCCGCCTGGCCTGCGCCAGGCGGACAAACTGCCCGAGGTCATTTTCACGCCATCGAGCAAGGCTGCCGCCGGGCAGCACGATGTCAATATCGATTTCGAAACCACCCGGCAGCTGCTGGGAGACTCATTGGCCAAGCAGGTTCGTGAAAGCAGCATCCGGATCTATCAGTACGCCGTGGAACATGCCGCTGCCCGCGGTATCATCATCGCCGATACGAAGTTTGAATTCGGTATCGACGAAGACGGCCGCCTGCGCGTGATGGACGAAGTGCTGACACCCGATTCCTCGCGCTTCTGGCCGGAGGAATCCTATCAGCCCGGCACCAGCCCGCCGAGCTACGACAAACAGTTCGTCAGGGATTACCTGGAAACGCTGGACTGGGACAAGACGCCGCCACCGCCGCCGATTCCGGCCGAGGTTATCGAAGCCACCGCCGCGAAGTACCGGGAAGCTTTCGAGCGCCTGACCGGGCCGCCCATCGACATGTAGGAGCGGGCCATGGCCCGCGATATGGTTGATCAAAAAAATCGCGGCCATGGGCCGCTCCTACAAATTATTCGTCCTGAAGTTCAGCGTACGCCTCGGCCGTGAGCAGGCCGTCCAGTTCCTCGGGTTTCGACATTTGTACCATGAATAGCCAGCCATCCCCATAAGGATCGTTGTTTACCAGTTCAGGGGAATCCTCCAGCGCGCTGTTATTTTCGATGATCTCACCGGATACCGGTGCGTAAGCGTCCGAAGCGGCTTTGACTGATTCAACGACGGCACAGGGTTCGCCCTGCTCATAACTCATACCGGGCTCGGGCAGTTCGACATACACCATGTCGCCAAGCGCAGCCTGTGCGTGGTCGGAAATACCGACAACGACTACGCCATTGCCTTCGTCCCGCACCCATTCATGGCTTTCCCTGTATAGCAGTTCGGCTGGAATATCACTCATTGTTTTTCACCTTGATGTGGGTCGCAAATCATTCTAGCACTGCCGGTGTAAAAGTCACGGTCCGATAGGGAGCCTCTGATCAATTTTGCGCGGACGAGACAGCTAGAGAATACCTTCGCATACTTTGCCGTTGCGGACAAAAGGAGGCTTCACGATCCGGGCTTTCAGATATTTACCCCGGATTTCCACCTCGCAGGAGTCCCCGGCCCTGGCCGGAACCCGGGCCAGGGCTATGGCTTTTTGCAGCGTCGGCGAAAAACCGCCACTGGTGGTCACGCCCTCCCCCGATGCGGTCACGACGATCTGCCCGGGGCGGAGCACGCCACGGTCCTCAAGCACCAGGCCGACGAGTTTTTGGGGAACACCCTCCAGCTTTTGCTTCTCCAGCGCCGCCCGGCCGATAAAATCACGGTCATCGTTCATGACAACTGTCCAGGAAAGGCCTGAAACCAGCGGCGTGACGTCTTCGTCCATGTCCTGTCCATAAAGATTCATGCCCGCTTCAAGCCGCAGGGTGTCCCGGGCGCCAAGCCCGCACGGCGCAACCCCTGCAGCCAGCAATCGGCGCCAAAAGGCTTCGGCCTGCAATCCCGGGAGCATGATTTCGTAGCCGTCTTCGCCGGTATAGCCGGTGCACGCGACACACAACTCCCCGGCCATGCGCACGTTGAACGGTTTGAGTTCAGCCAAAGCCCGGGCCTCTTCGCCGGATACCAGGGAATGAACTTTTTCCCTTGCCTGCGGGCCCTGCACGGCGATGATGGCCATCTCGTGATGTTCAGTCACTGCAATACTGAAGCCGGCGCTCTGCCTTTCCAGCCAGGCCAGGCCCTTGTCCCGTGTCGCCGCATTGACCACAAGCCGGAACCAGTCTTCAGCAAAGTAATAAGCGATCAGATCATCCAGCACACCACCCGATTCGTTCAGCATGCAGCTGTACAGGGCTTTGCCCGGCGTTTGCAGTTTTGCCACGTCGTTGGCCAGCAGGTGGGACAGGAATTCCCGTGCTTCCAGCCCCTGGATGTCAACCACGGTCATGTGAGACACATCGAACATGCCGGCATCAGCGCGGACATGATGATGTTCTTCGATTTGCGAGCCGTAGTTGATCGGCATTTCCCAACCTGCAAAATTCACCAGGCGGGCCCCGGCTGCCACGTGGGTGTCGTAAAGCGGTGTTCTATACGCCATTCAACGAGTTTCCCAGCGGCAATTCACGGAACCGGTTACCCGTGGCTGCGAAAATGGCATTGGCCAGCGCCGGGGCAATGGGTGGAACCCCCGGTTCACCCACGCCGGACGGCGGCGCCTGGCTCTCGACCAGGTGAACCCGGGTTTCGGGTGTCATGCCAATACGCAATACCCGGTAATCGTTGAAATTACCCTGGACGATACGCCCGCCAAGCGCGGTGATTTCGCTGTCCCGCGCCAGGCTGAGGCCGAAAATAACCGCTCCTTCCTGTTGCGACCGGACCCGGTCCGGGTTCACATACTGTCCGCAGTCAATCGCGATATCGACGCGCGGAACGGACCAGCTGCCGTCGGGCTCAACCGCCACTTCGACCACCGCCGCAACGTAGCTGAGGAAACTGTATTGCGCCGCAATGCCCAGGCCGTGCCCGGCGGGTAAACTGCGCCCCCAGCCGGCCTCATCCGCAACCCGGTTAATGACCTGGCGCAAACGTCCGGTTTCAAAAGTGTAGTTTTCGACGGCTTCAACCCCAAACTCCGAGAAATCGAGCGTACGGTCCGGTCCAAGCAGATCGAGCAGGTTGTCCTTCGGATCCATGCCCCTGGCATAAGCGATTTCATCGGTAAACGAATTTACGCCGAACGACTGGAAAATATTGCACACCGAACGTAACCAGCCAATCCGCACTTTTGCGTCAGCCTCGCCTGTTTCAACACTGACATTTGAAATGGCATAAGGCATGTTCAGTGCGCCCATTCCGGCCTCCATCGCGCCAGCCTTTTTGGCCGACGCATCGAAGGTGGACATGATGCTGGGATAGGCAAGACGATGGCGCCAACCGGTCACTGCGCCACTTGCGTCAATACCCGCTGCGAGGCTCTGAGCACTTACCGAATGGTAGAAGTCGTGCCGAATGTCGTCCTCGCGGCTCCACTGGACCAGCACCGGCGCTGCCAGCAACTTCGACAGTAGCACGGCTTCCTCGACAAAATCGCATTTCGATTTCCGGCCGAATGCGCCACCCAACAGCGTGACGTTCACCCGGATTTGCTCCGGCTTGAGTCCGGTGACTTTTTCCGCCATCGGAATCAGCGACTGCGGGTCCTGGACCGGCGCCCAGATTTCACAAAAATCCGCTGTCACCGATGCAACCGCAGCGGGCGGTTCCATCGGCGCGTGGGCCAGATGAGGCGCATAGTATTCTGCCTCGACCGTCTTTTCGGCCGAGTCGAGTGCCGTGTTTACATCGCCTTGCGCGCGCAACGCGGCACCGGGTTGACGGACCGTTTCAAGCAGCACCTGTTTGTATGCGGCCGAATCATAATCCGCATTGGCGCCCTCTTCCCATTCGACCTCGAGCAGGTCACGGCCGCGCAGTGCAGCCCAGCTGTTGCTGGCGATGACCGCGATTCCCCCGAGCGGCTTGAACAACGCCGGGGCTTCCAGCGCCGGCAATTCAATGACCTGCTCTACACCCGCCACCGCCAGGGTTTTGTCGGCATTGAAACTCTTAACCTTGCCAAAAACCACGGGAGGCCGGGCAATGACCGCGTACTTCATTCCCGGGATGCGGGTGTCTGCACCATATTTCGCGCTGCCGTGCGTCATATCGTGCAGATCAACAATCGGCAGTGCTTTTCCTATGTAGCGGAACTGGTCGGGTGATTTCAGCGTGATCAATTCCGGGCCTGGAACGGGAAGCGCGGCTGCACCTGCCACCAGGTCCTTGTAGTCCAGCACGCGGCCAGTGGGAATATGCACCACGGTGTGGAAGTTTGCCTTGCATTCTGCAACATCGACACCCCACTGTTGCGCGGCCGATTGCTCGAGCATCAGCCTGACGGTGGCGCCCGCCTCACGCATACGCTGCATGAAGCCGCGTACCGACCATGATCCGTCGGTGTTCTGATTGCCGTACTTCGCATCACCGATCGCCTGTTCCACCTTGACGCGGCTCCAGTCGGCTTCCATCTCGTCAGCCAGCACGGCCGGCAAACCTGTCCGGATACCCTGGCCCATTTCGCTGCGGTGCGAGATGATAAAGGCGGTTCCTGCAGCATCGAAACTGACGTATACGTCGGGCGACCAGGGTCCGGCCGGTGAAGCCTTTACCGGCACCGGGATCTTTTCCTTGCCACAGCCAAATAACGACACGCCTACGACCAGCACACTACCGGTTTTGAGGAAATCCCTCCGGTTCACACGGCGTATGGTTTTCATACCTCACCACCTGCAGCGGACGAGATCGCTGCTCGAATTCTCTGGTAGGTGCCGCAGCGGCAGATTACGCCGCTCATCGCGTCGTCAATTTGCTGATCATCCGGATTCGGGTTTTCAGCCAGCAAGGCGGCTGCCTGCATGATCTGTCCGGACTGGCAATAGCCGCACTGGGGAACGTTATGCGCGGCCCAGGCGATTTGCAGCGGGTGTTCGCCGGCGGCGCCCAGCCCCTCGATCGTGGTGATCGCGGCGCCGTCCAGGCGGCTCATTTCGACCGTGCAGGATCGGATGGCCTGTCCGTTCAGGTGTACCGTGCAGGCGCCGCAAAGTCCTTTGCCACAGGCGTATTTCGTGCCGGTCAACACGAGCACGTCGCGCAAATACCAAAGCAATGGCATTTCACCTTCTCCGTCATACTGACGGGATTCGCCGTTTACCGTAAGTGTGATCATGACTGCTTACTCCATAACATCGTTGCACCTTCCGCCGAGGGTAATTATCAGGGATGGGGGTCATTATCTGGTGAGAATCAAAGATTAGCAAAACCTGGTGCCATGAGGATCAATGCACCTGGCTCTCCATAAGAATCAGCATCATCAACATTTCGGTGTTCCTCATCATGGCCTGGTCCTCAAACCGGTTACCGGCCTGTTGGTTCATGATCTGCGCCGATTCGATCCTGCGCTTGACCAGGTCGGGATCGACGTCCTCGTTAAACATGCGCTGGTATGCATCCAGCCGCCCACCGAGGTCGAGGATCGCCTGGTTGGTAATTTCAGCCAGCTCCTGCTGGAAAATGTTGTATTCCATCATGTTCCGTAGGTAGACGGTCTGGCCGCGGAATTCCTCCAGCAATTCCGCTGAATCCGGGTTACCGATGGCGTTCGAATACTCCAGGCTGTCGGCGATTGCATTGCGGATGATGATCGCATCAGCGGCTATGGCGTTGACGTCCACCATACTGATGAGGATCGGATTGGTGCGTGCGATTGCCGTCATCCGGTCCTGTATTTCGGCGCTGTTCCCGCGGGCGAAACGGAACATCTGCGCGGCGTTGGCCAGCAACGTTTCCTGGTCGACGATACGCACCAGGGGCGTTACGAAATCATCGAGTGCGAGGTTCGAACGCCCGGCCTGGGTAATCTCAGGATGGCTGTCGACAATCGGTTGAAGCGACTCGAGCAGTACAGGATCAACACCGCCGGAAACCAGCATCAGCAGACTCAATTGACGGTATTGTTCACCGGGCGCCAGTTCATCGATCGCCGCAAAATCAAATACCGCATATCCGTCTCGCGGCGCCAGGATAGCCAGCAGCAAAGATAACAGCAGTATTCTGGTGGATGTGTTCATTTTCGGTCCGCGATCAGAAAGTCAGTGGCTGTAACTGGTCAGCCGCCCCACTTCCGACATCTTTTCCGGCCCTGAATTCCCTGATCCGGGCACGCCCGCCGGGCTCTTCGACCAGGACTACTCCATCAGGCAGGCCGTCTATGAATGTGCCTTCAAAGTAGTAAGAACCGTTCCTGTTGGCGTAACGCGCGATCATGCCGCCGATCCCCGAGGGCACACCGTTTTTGGCAGCCCCCAGGTATTCGAGCGAGTTCCCGGATTTGTCAATGACTACTCCATACCCCCTCTCATTCGCCAGGCCGTCGCGGCAGGAGCCGTACCAACGGCCACTGACATTGAAGCCCGGGGGTGAGAAAATACAATTGTCCTCGTATCGCTGATCCAGGGACCGCACCCTCGACTGGTACAGCGTGAGTGTCTTGTTCCTGAACTCGGCAAAACCCATGGCGGAAATTCGCTCCTTTGATTCCAGCCACTCCATCTGGACAGATATCTGGCGTTCCAGCGCCGGCGCAATCAGGGCCATGAAATGCTCGGACATCTGGGCCGATTCCGCGCGGGTTTCCAGCGTGGAACTCATCGCCCAGAGCGAACCCAGGACCAGGACCCCCGAGAAAGTCTGAATCGCGATTCCACCCACGGCGCCTGAAGCCGCAGCGGCGTAAACCGCTCCAATCAGGGCGAGCGCAGCCACCGCGGTGGCCGCGTTGGCTTTGCGCGCCGCGGTGCGGCGGTTCTCGAGCAGTCGATACTCACCCTCGATCATCTGCCGCATTTTGTTGCCATAATCGCCGAGGTATGCGCCATCGTAAATACTCAGGGACTGCGCTGAAACGAACTTTCTCTCGGCCTCGATCAGGGCTTCCGCCAATTGCAGCCTGGACCGCACACTTTCGCCACTGGAACGCGTCAGGAATGCGATCGCCAATTCGGGATCAAAACGCGCCAACGCGTTCTGGCGGGCGAAAAAGGTCGCCCGGTCATGGTTGACTTCGTTCAGGGCCTGCTTGATACGCGCTGCAACCCCCTTGACGAAACTCTCGGCAAAGGGATCCACTGAATAATCTTCGGACAGGTTCTGCAGCAGGGCACCTTCCATCTGGATTTTCTCGAGCGGGTATTCCTCCACGGCCATGACTTCCAGGCGGGAACTCCCCACGCTTTTCACCGGCAGATCCCGGCTGTCCCTTCCCTGGCCGTTGAGGAACGCGATGAAATCCAGCGGGCGCTGCCCGTTGTATACCGTTCCGGCAGTTTTTGCCTCGATTTCAGCATTGGCCTTTTGCCGGGCCAGGTTCCAGGCGGTTTGCAGCAGCGGGTCGCTGGAGAGCAGCAGGCCATTGGTCGGGGCTTGCAGCCAACGGTCACCCTGCACCACGAAAAGCGGCGTCACCAGGTCGCCGAAGGTGACCGGCGGCGAGTCCATCAACGCGGTGGGGTCCGGGTAGGAGTAGACGTTAAAGTCCACCGTCAGCACGCTTGGTATCTGTTCAGTCGCCAGGATGGGCCGGCTGTAAATGCCGCGATCCCTGTCCCAGAGAATGATGTGTGGTGACAGCAGAACCGTGTTCTCCGGCAGTTCTTTTTGTAGTTCCCGGTACAGGGACATCACGTAATAATTGGACTTGGTAAGGATCGATTGCGCAATGCGAGTGGTGACCTTTTTCGTCCGGTTGGCCGGCGGAACTTCGCCGCCGATCGCGTTGAGCGAAAAAGCGTGAAAATAAGGCTCTTCCGCATCTTCATGGATGATTGCCGGGTACCTGATGATGACCAGGGCGCTCGCTTTGGAGAGGCTGTAATCGACCAATTCAACCTCATCATAATCGGTGAATACCGACGACTTGGAGCCACGCGCGGTTCCGGCGCAGCCGGACACCAGCATCGCTCCGAGCACCAGGCTCAAACCGGCAATGATCAGCGTTGAAATCTTCACAGCAACTCCACCCAAAAACCCACTAAAACTGAACCATCTTCAATTGGTCAGAGTCCGCCGACCCTGCGTCCACGCCGGCGAGATACCTTCTGACCCGGGGCTTACGGCCGGGCGCTTCGACCCGGACCACGCCGTGGGGCAAACCCCGGCTGAAAGCGCCTTCGTAGTATGTCGCGCCTGTTTTACCCGGCAAGTGAACAATCATGGCGCCCACGCCGTCTGCCAGTCCCGATTCGGCCAGCCCAAGATATTCAATGACCGTTCCCTGGTCGTCCAGCACCAGGCCATAACCGCTGGAAACGCCCAGGCCGTTGAGACAGGGGCCGAACCACCGCCCATTCTGCTCCAAACCGGGAAAGTCAAAGCGACAACCGGGATCAAAAGCTCCGCTGGAAATCGATCGCGCACTCGACTGGTACAGGGCCAGTGTCTTTGCGCGGAATTCGGTAAAATCCCGGGCCGAGATTTCCTGCCGCGATTCCATCCATTCTACCTGAACCGAGACCTGGCGGTTGATGGCCGGGGCCATCTGGATCAGGAAATTCTCCCCCACCGTTTTTGACTCGGCATGGGTCATGAAAGCCGAATTCATCGCCCAGATCGACGTCAGCAGGGCGACGTTTGACATCGTCTCGGACGCCAGGAAGTTACTGCTGTCACTGCTGCCGATGTAGACAGCTCCCGCCAACGCGACCACGGCCAGCACTGCGCTCAGATTCTGGTCGTGGGCGAGGTCCCGCCGATCTTCGAGCAAACGGTACTCGGCTGCCAGCATTTCCCGCATCTGGTCACCGTATACCCCCGCATAAGCACCCTCGTACAGGCTTTCGGACTGGGCCGACAAAAATTTTTTCTCGGCGGCAATCAGGGTCTCGCCCATCTGCAGCCTGACGCGCATATCTTCTTCGCGTGAGCGGGACAGAAACGCTTCGCCCAGCACCGGATCAAACCGGCTCAGGGCAATCTGGCGGGTAAAAAAGGTCGCCCGGTCATGATTTGCCCGGTTCAGTGCAGCTACTATGCGGGTGGCTGCACCCTTCACAAAATCTTCCGCGAAAGGGTCGATGGACGAGTCCGCCGCCAGGCCGGCCACGATGTCCCCGTCCATGCGGATTTTTTCCAGCGGGTGCATCTCGACAGCCACGATATCGCGCCGCGAATCGCCGGCGCTTTTCAAGGGCAAATCCGGCGGCTCCCGGTAACCGGCCTGGAGGAATGACACGAAATCCAGGGGCCGGGGATCCATCGTTGCCGAACCGTTCAGCCGGGCATGCAACTGCTTGCCGGCCTCCTGCTCCGACTGGTTCCAGGCGGCTAACACCAGGGGATCGCTGGACAACAGCAGGCCGTTGGTCGGGGGACGCAACCAGCGGTTCGAGTGCACCACGAAAAGCGGCGTCACGATGTCGCCAAACGTCAGTGGCTCGGAATTCATCATTTCCCGGGGATCGGGAAAACTGTACACATTGAAATCGATCGTGACGACGCTTGGGATCTGCTCGGATGCCAGCAGGGGCTCACTGGAAAGCTGGCCTTGATCGTCGAGAACGATCATGTGCGGAGAAAGCAGAACCGAGTTTTCCGGTAACCTGTCCCGCAATTCGCGGTACAGGGACATGGCGAAATAGTTCGACTTGGCGATGATCGACTGCGCCACGCGGTCGGCTTCCTGCTGGACCCGGTTTTTCTCCTTCAGGGTTCCGCCGATCGGGTGCTGCTCGAAGGACCTGTAATAAGCCGTCTGGGCGTCCCCGTCGACTACAGCCGGGTACCTGATAACGACCATCGCATCCGCTTGCGACCGGCTGACGTCCACCACTGAAAGCGATTCGTCGGCGACGTAGACGGAGGACTTGATACCGCGCGCCGTACCCGCACAACCAGACAGCAGCAGGCCGCAAAGCAGCACTGCCATGACGGTTTTTGCGGTGGAGTTAAGCCCCATCAATCCTCTCTTTCTCCGAGCGAGCCACATATAGTACAGCGAGTGCGGCGGAAAATTGAGCGTTCATTGTGAAAACTTGTAAAGACCGGTGTCGCTGGAATTGCCATGGATATATCATTATGAGATGTCGCAATTAATCTCCGTCATCATCGGCGCCAGCCACGCCGGCACCCAACTGGCCCTCAGCCTGCGCCAGGGGGGCTGGAGCGGCCGCATCGTGCTGATCGGCGACGAACCGGTCAATCCGTATCAAAGACCTCCGCTGTCCAAGGACATTCTGTCCGGCGCCAGGTCCCCCGAGCAGATTCCCATCCGGCCCGGTTCCGTGCTCGAACATGCCGGTATCGAACTGTTGCTGGGACACCGCGTTGAAGCCATCGACCGCAGTTCCAAGACGGTAACCATGGACGATGGCTCGACCCTGGCTTATGACAAGCTGGCGCTGACCCTTGGCGCCTATCCGGCCACCATCCCCGTGACCGGCACGAACAAGCACGGCGTTTGCTACCTCAGGAACCTGGGGGACGTCGAACAGATCAGGCCCCACATCGGAAAGGGCAAAAGCGCCGTGATCATTGGCGGCGGCTACATCGGCCTGGAAGCCGGCTCGGTGTTGCGCCAGACGGGAATGCGGGTCACGGTGCTGGAAGCCCTGCCGCGTGTATTACAGCGCGTAACCGCCCCCGTGGTATCTGCATTTTACGAACGCCTGCATGACGAGGAAGGTCTCCGAATCGTCACTTCCTCACTGGTCACAGCCATCCAGGGCGACGAGCGCGTGGAACGGGTTTTCTGCGCCGACGGGTCTGAATTCGACGCCGACCTGGTGATCATCGCGGTGGGCGTGCTGCCCAAAACCGAACTGGCCGCCCAGGCCGGTCTCGACGTGGAAGACGGAATACTGGTCGACGAATTTACCCGGACCAGTGACCCCGATATCGTCGCGGCCGGAGACTGCACGCGGCACTACAACCCGATTTACCGGCGCAGGGTGCGCCTGGAATCGGTGCAGAATGCCATAGACCAGGCCAAAACCGCTGCCGCAACCCTGAACGGCAATCCGAAGCCTTATCATGCCTTGCCGTGGTTCTGGTCGGACCAGTACGATGTGAAACTGCAGATTGCCGGCCTGTCCCAGGGCTATGACAACATCGTTTTGCGCGGAAATCCCGAAACGGGCCGCAGCTTTGCGGTGTTTTATTTCAAGGGTGACCACCTGTTGGCGGTAGACGCCGTTAACCGGCCCGGCGAGTTCATGGTAGGCAAAAAGCTGTTGCTTCAGGGCGCTGCCGTGGACAAGTCCAGACTGAGTGATGAAACCATCCCTGCCAAACAACTCCTGGAAATTTAAGCCTTGAACACCCGGACAACCGTAGACCTGAAAGCGCCCTACCTGATCCTGATCGGCGAGGAAGACGACGCCACTTACGCCAAGACCGGCCTGGGCATCGTCCAGTGGCGGCGCGAGCGCGTGGCCGGGCAACTCCGCTTTCCCGGTTGCACGGTCGACCTGGGAGTTCCGGACATGACCATCGCGGAGGCTGTGCAGGCCGGCGTGGGCAGCCTGGTGATCGGCGTCGCGCCGGTCGGTGGTTCGGTTCCGGATCAATGGTGGCAAATCATGCGCGAAGCGGCGCTCGCCGGGCTGGACATCGTCTGCGGACTGCACCTGAAACTCGCCGATAATCCGGGCATTGTTGCGGCGGCGAAACAATCCGGAGCGCGCCTGATCGATGTGCGCGTGCCGCCGGCCCGGCTGCCGGTTGGCAATGGCGTCAAGCGCACAGGTAAGCGCGTGCTGATGGTCGGCAGCGACTGCGCCATCGGCAAAAAATATTCCGCCCTGGCGCTGGACCAGGCCATGCGCGAGGCCGGCATGAAGTCGACCTTCAGGGCCACGGGACAGACCGGCATCATGATCGCAGGTGAAGGCATACCGATTGACGCCGTGGTGGCGGATTTCATATCCGGCGCGGCGGAACTGCTCTCGCCGGACAACGATGAAGACCACTGGGACGTGATCGAAGGCCAGGGTTCGCTGTTCCATCCGGGCTACTCGGGCGTCAGCCTCGGCTTGCTGCACGGCTCCCAGCCGGACGCCTTTGTCGTTTGCCACGACGCCACCCGCACCGCGGTCTCAGGCTGGGAGCATTACGCGCTGCCAACGATCGCCGAGTGCATCGAACTGCACCAGGTCATGGGACGGCGCACCAACCCCGGCATCCGTTGCGTGGGCATCACCGTGAACACGTCGGGATTACCGGCCGGCGAGCGAACGGCTTACCTGTCAAACCTCTCGGCGGAGACCGGTCTGCCCTGCGTCGACCCCCTGGCCGATGGCTGTGGCGCAATCGTCGATTACATGAGGAGGCTCCTTATCAACAATTTCCAGGATAAATCATCATGAAAGCACTGGTTAAACGCCAGGCCGGCAAAGGCATCTGGCTCGAAGACGTCCCCGAACCCAAAGTCGGCATGAACGACGTGCTGATCCGCGTCATGAAGACGGCCATCTGCGGCACCGACCTGCATATTTACCTGTGGGACGAATGGGCCGCGAAGACCATCCCGGTGCCGATGGTGGTCGGCCACGAGTTCGTCGGTGAAATCGTCTCGGTGGGCGCCAACGTCAACGACTTTCACGCCGGGCAGATCGTGTCCGGTGAAGGCCACGTGGTCTGCGGACGCTGCCGCAACTGCATGGCCGGCAGGCGGCATTTGTGCGCCCACACCTCCGGTGTCGGCGTGAACCGGCCTGGTGCGTTTGCGGAGTACATCTCCCTGCCGATGTCGAATGTCTGGGAGCACCGGCCCGGGATTGACCTCGATATCGCCTCCATTTTCGATCCGTTCGGCAATGCCGTGCACACGGCGCTGCAGTTTGGCCTGCTGGGCGAAGACGTCCTGATCACGGGGGCGGGGCCGATCGGCAGCATGGCCGCGGCGGTCTGCCGCCATGCCGGGGCGCGCAACGTGGTGATCACCGACCTCAGCGACTACCGCCTGGGCCTGGCTGCGGCGCTGGGTGCGACCCGCACCGTCAACGTGACCCGCGAATCGCTCGAGACCGTCCAGGAAGAACTGCACATGAGCGAGGGTTTTGATGTTGCGCTGGAGATGTCCGGATCCCCGGCCGCCTTCCAGAACATCCTGGACAATCTTTGCCACGGCGGAAAAATCGCCGTGCTGGGCATACCCTCCAAAAACTATTCGATCGACTGGGAAAAGGTCATCTTCAACATGATCACGATCCGCGGCGTCTACGGGCGGGAAATGTACGAAACCTGGTACAAGATGTCGGTATTCATCGAAAGCGGGCTGGATCTTTCACCGATCATTACCCACCGCTTGCCGATCGACGAATTCCAGCAGGGATTCGACGCAATGGAAAGTGGCCAGGCCGGAAAAGTCGTACTCGACTGGGGCGTTTAACCCTCTGAAACTTTGTACTCACAAGGATCAATCATGAAAATCAGCGCGCACCTTGAAGACTGGGACATGAAGCAACCGTTTCGCATATCAGGCGCCGAGTGGCTCACCTCCCAGGGGCTGGTGGTCCAACTCGCCGAGGACGGCTTTCTCGGCCGCGGTGAAGCCCAGGGCGTGTTCTACCGCGACGAAACCGCACAGAGTATTTTCGAGCAGGTTCACGCGGTTGCCGCTGAAATCCGCAAAGGCATCACGCGGCAGGAGCTTCAGCAATTGCTGCCGGCGGGCGGTGCGCGAAATGCGGTCGACTGCGCGCTGTGGGACCTGGAGTGCAAGAAGTCCGGCAAGACCATCTGGCAATTGACCGGCATCGATCCCAAGCCCGTGACCACGGTCTTTACCATTGGCCTCGAATCCACACCCGAAGCCATGGCCGCCAAGGCGGCCGCCGCAATCGATGCGCCGGTATTGAAGATCAAGCTGGACGGCAATCAGCCGTACGAGAAACTTGCAGCGATCCGCGCTGCCCGGCCGGATGCGACCCTGGTGGTTGACGCTAACCAGGGTTGGGATTTTGAACTCCTGAAGGAGGTCCTCCCGAAATGCGCCGGTCTGGGCCTGGGCATGATCGAACAGCCCCTGCCCCGCGGCGGCGACGAAATGCTGGAAGGATTTGACTCGCCGGTAACGCTGGCCGCGGATGAATCCTGCCTGGACTGCAGCGAACTGGAAACCGCCGCGCGCCGCTACAGCATGATCAACATCAAGCTGGACAAGACCGGCGGCCTGACCGAGGCGCTCGAACTCGCGCGCCGGGCCAAAGAAAAAGGCTGCAAGCTGATGGTTGGCAACATGATGGGCACTTCGCTCAGCATGGCGCCGTCATTCGTGATCGCCCAGCTGTGCGATTTCGTGGATCATCGACGGCCCGCTGCTGCTGAGATACGACCACCCGATGGGTTTGCGCTACAACAAGGGCGTGGTGGACGTGTCTCAGCCCCGCATTCTGGGGCTGAACCCGAACGTAGGAGCGATTTCAATCGCGAATGATTCTGGAAAAATTCGCGAATGATTCCAGACAAATTCGCGGATAAATCCGCTCCTACATTCTCCTCTTAACCCAGCACCCTGCGCTTGGTCATCGCGCTGGAGTAAAAGTACAGGAAAAGCGCAATAGCCCAGATGACCGCGGTGAACATGACAGCGCCTTCACCCATCATCGATGCGCCGTCCGTCAGCAGGAAATTGTAAACCGAGGTAGCCGGCCAGGCCGAGGATCGCGACGCCGAATAACCAGACGGCAAACGCTTTGCGCAGCAGCAGGAAGATCGATCCCAGCAGCGAGCCCCAAACCCCGACTGCCCAGCAGCATCCGCCCATGCCGGGAAGGCATAGAAGTAATCGAGTTGCTCAGGGGTGAACTGGCTCATGTAGGACTCGAGCCGGTACTGCGTCGCGGTGTAGTCAAAGGCGCCGCATGCGTTCCAGAGCAGAGACAGGATACCGACGATCCAAAGATGGACAGGTGTCTTGGTGGTTGATCGGTTCATTGTGGTGATCTCCTCGTTTTGCCATTTAAGATTAGCAGTGATCCGGAGATTTTGCTCACTGTAGGAGCGAATTCATTCGCGATTAACTTTTTAGCGAAAAGAACAATCGCGAATGAATTCGCTCCTACATTTGATCCAGAAAAGCCGGCAGTTCCGGGCAACTCACATGCTCGAAGATCAGCTCGGTCTCGATGTGCGAAACTTCCTCGCGCGAAGTGAAGGCCGTCATCGCGAGATCCCGCAGGTGTTCCGAGTCCCTGGTCCAGACGTGGGCCAGGAAATCGATGGGGCCGGCCACGTGGTAAAGCTGCACGACTTCGGGCAATTCCAGCGCATGCTGGCGAAAAGCTTCCACATCGGGTTTGAAATGCCGCTTCAGACGCACCGAAATCATGGCCTGCAAGCCGACGCCGAGGGCTGCCGGATTGACCTCGGCCTTGAACCCGGTCAATACTCCTGACTGCTGCAGTATACGGGTCCGGACCAGGCAGGTCGACGGCGCCAGTCCGACCTGCTCCGCCAGTTCCTTGTTCGAGAGCCGAGCATTATTCCGTAGCAGGCGGATTATCCTGTAGTCGATTCGGTCAAGTGTCTTCATGATTCACCCATTTCGAATTATATTCGTCATTGATCTATCAATAGACACTATATTCTATTATTTATTCTTCTGACAGAATTTATCTCGCTAAAAGCGATGAGGAACGGAATCATGAAAAGCAGGCGCAACGTTCTCAAGCACCCCAAAGCGAAGAACCCGGTGGAAACCCTGGCCAATATCCGCCACGAGTTCGGCGAACACGGCGGCGTCAACATGTCGATCGAGGCCAGCACGACCTTTACCGCGATGCACCCGGACATCCTGACCGACATGTTTCACGGAGAAAAGGGACCGGACAAGGGAGGCTGTTACCTGTACGGGCGGCACTTCAACCCGACGGTCTACAGCCTGTCGCGGCAACTGGCGGCGCTGGAAGGCACCGAATCCGCCTATTGCACGGCCAGCGGCATGGCCGCGATTTCAGCCACACTGATCCAGTTGTGCAACACCGGCGACCACATCGTGTCCGCCAATACCGTTTACGGCGGCACCTACGCGTTGCTGCACGACATGCTGCCGGTCAAAAACGGCATCACGACCACCCTGGTCGATATCACGGACCTCGAAGCTGTCGAGGCTGCCATCACGGGAGAATACCCGGGTTCTGTATGCCGAAAGCATTGCCAACCCGACACTGCGCGTTGCCGACATACCGGCCCTGAGCGAGATCGCCCATCGCCATGGTCTGAAACTGGTTATCGACAACACCTTCAGCCCGTTGATCCTCAGTCCGAAACATCTCGGGGCGGACATCGTGGTGCACAGCATGACCAAGTTCATCGGCGGCGCCTCGGACCATATCGCCGGCGCCATCTGTGCGGACAAGGCCTTCATCCTTGAATTGATGGACCTGCACACCGGCGCGCTGATGCTGCTGGGCCCGACCATGGACCCGCAGGTCGCCTTCGACATCAGCCTCAGAATTCCGCACCTGTCGTTGCGCATGGCCGAACACGGAAAGCGGGCACAACTGTTCGCAGAACGGCTCAAAGCCCTGGGGCTGAAAGTCAGCTATCCCGGTCTGCCGGAACACGCGGACCATGAACTGCTCGGCAGGCTGCATTGCCCGGACTACGGCTACGGCGGCATCCTGGCGCTGGACATGGGCACCGAGGAAGCGGCCAACCAGTTGATGGACATGCTGCAGAACGACTACCACTTCGGCTACATGGCCGTCAGCCTGGGCTACTTCGATACGCTGATGTCCTGCTCCGGCAGCACCACCTCCAGCGAAATGACCGAAGAAGACAAGTCAAGCGCCGGCATCTCGCCGGGCCTGCTGAGGATGTCGCTGGGCTACACCGGCACGGTCGAGCAGCGCTGGAACCAACTGTTTAAAGCCCTGGAACGTTTGGGAGTCGTAGGAGCGGATTCATCCGCGAAAAAGAGAGACAATAACGCTCCCAAACAAAGCATTCGCGAATAAATTCGCTCTTACAAAAGCCAACAAAAAAGGCGCCGCACGAAGGAGTGTGCGGCGCCTGGCTGTGGTCAGTGATATAACCCTTTACCTTGGGTCTTCCAACTCATACTTGAGAAACAGGTTCTCCGGAACCGCGTAGTTGTGGATGAACTCGATTGCCCTCAAAATGTCGTTGGTGGAGTTTACAAAACCGTCAATGTCGTCCGTGGCATAACCTGAACCATTGACCCGTTCCACAAAGTCGTCAAGCAGTTTAACCTTATCGACCGAATATTCATCACCGGAGGACGTCAATTGAATCACGTCAACCTTTTTATCCAGGTTTCCACCCTTCCGTTTATAGCCATAGAGCGCTGAGAAATCCATGAACCGCTCTTGCAGATCCGGGAACAGACAGTGGTTCGCGGTTCCAAGCTCGCATTGCGTGCGGATATCGGCGTCCAAAACAACGCAACTGGAATCATAAACAACATCCACATTCGGGTCCGAAGGCTCCTCCTGACCCTCTAAAAACGGATCCTCTAAGTCAGACCAGCAGTCACGATAACGCGCCGGCAGCGTGTCTAAAGTTGATTTGGTGATGTCGGTGTTCTTTGTGATCCTGAGAAACCGGTTCACGTACTGAGCCAGGTCCCGAGTGACTTTTCCGGTCTTGCTGGCCGCAGCGGCAAGGTACACCGAAGCACTCAGGAAATCCTCACGGGAAATAGGCTCGCGCTCGGCACACAGGAACTCGAATTCGTCGGCTACGCCGTTTTTATTGTAGTCCACAAAGAACTCAGCCGGATCCCACTCGCCATCCAGATCGAGGTCAGTAAACGGCTCCTTGCCGTTCTGGACGAGATTCCCGTCCATATCGAAGAAAGGTTCTGCCGGAGTCCAGGATCCATTTCCATCTGTATCATTCGCCATATCGAACTCTTGTGGTTCGTAATCGTAATCCCAGCAATCCTCGAATTTTTCGATACCTTTACCCAGATAATCGAGATCCGGCATCAGATTCTCAATCGTATTCGAGTCGAACTTTTCCATATCTTCCCAGCTAAGCGCCGGGTGAAACTGGGTGCCGAGCTTGGGATCGCCATGCGCCCAGGTATCGACTTCGTAAGGGTCGATTGCCAGGTGTCCGTACTTCATTACCCGCAGGTAAAGCGCCAGGCTCTCCTGCGGCGAGTCGACGGTGGCCCATTCCTCGCAATCACTTTTATTTTGGCAGTCACCGAACCCGAACTTGAGACGCCCGACGGCGTCTTGCGTGACAACAGTTGCGTCCTTGATGTTTGATATAACTTCATCAAGGTGCATGCGGTTGTTGCGCTCCTTGGTCCGCCCGCCGTTCAAACGGCCGAAATAGTTGACCTCTTCAACTGCGAACAGTATTTCGCCGTTTTCATCAAGCAAATCATAGTCGCAGGAATAAGGCAGGAACGGTATCTCCTGTTGATCACCCGACTCATCCATGTAAACAGCGATCGGGCAGTAGCCCCAGCCGTAACCTTTAGCATCTGCAGGCAGTTCGATCCAACGCTGCGCGAGAATCGGTTGACCGCTCAAATCATCACGCAGGATATGGATCAAATCACCAAAAACGTCACCGCATCCGCCTTTGCTTCCGCTTCCGCTTCCACCACCGTGGTCCTGACCGACCGCAGGCAAAGGAGCGAATAGCAGCATTAAAAAAATAAGGGGTGCATACAGGAATGAATTTCTCTTCGCAATCATGGCGCTCTCCTCGACGATTACTGCTAGAAAGATCGATTACGGAGCAATTCAACCATGAGGTTCTAACCAAAACCTGTAGTGGAGATTACAGACTCACTGGGATTGCCCCAGCTTCTAACCTAGCAAAAGCATTATTAGCGTAAGCTGAAACTGAACTTAAGCTGAATGTAAGATTTCAATTATTTCGTACGTATTAGAATGGTTACAAAAAGGCGCCGCACGGGGGGTGTGCGGCGCCCAGCCGTGGTCAGCGTTCCGGGGTCACCGAATTGCTGACTGCGAGGAGATCGGTTCCTCTCTGGCCTCGAAAGCTCTATTCTTCCGCCTGTTCCACAATTTCAACCTGGCATCTTACTGGCCAAGTGCATTCAGTTCCTGGCAAAGGGCGACGTTGTCCGTCACGATGCGCACGATCGGGACGACGCCCGCGCGATCGATCGATGGAATGTCATAGGTGACACTACCGCTGGTGCAATCATCGAATTGCAGCAGGATGGAACCTCCGCCACTCATATCCGGTGCCGGCAGCTCAGTATCGAAGATTCCGCCGGACGTGAAAGTGACTGAAAGATCCGCCTGCGCGCCGCTGAAGCTACCCTGCGCTGTCAACCAGCGCTGCCCGGTAGAGCCGAGGTTCGCCAGCGCGTCCTCGGACGGGAGCTCTGTGTCAAAAGTGAACCATGCAAGGAACACGGTCTCCTGATCCGGGTACACGGCAATGAAGAAACCCTGTCCGTTGGTCCCAGGGTAAAACCAGGCGTCGTTCAGGCCGGCATTGATGGAGAAATTCTCACCTGGAACCACGTTGTAATCTCCGACAATCTCATCCACGACCTCTTCATCCAGCACTTGCGCTTCATAAACCATGCCCAGGTTGTCGATATGGCTGACAAAGGCCCGCAAATGATTGTTTGACGCGGCCTGGAGATTTGAGTAGGCCTTGATCAGCGTTTCCTTGACGGTACTGTCAATCGCCAACTGTAAATCCCCGATATCCGTTTCTTCGAAATACGCACCCGCCTTGAACGCCTCGAGCAGTGAAACAGCGCCATCTGTGGTCAGCTTGTCGTACAGGGCCTGCAGATCGGGGTTGGTGAACATGCCCGGTTCAAGCACCGGATCCTCTTCCTCGATGCCGAAAAATTCCAGCTTGGAAAGCAGTGTGTCCATGTGCTGCTGCTCAGAACCGGCGATGGTCGAAAACGTACTCTCACCCCACAGGGCATACAGCGTGTCGTAAGTATCGCGCGCCAATTTTTCCTCTTCGCGCATAAAGAGCAGGTAATCCTTTTCGGTCTCGTTCAGGGTCGCAGACGGTGTACCGGGACCGTTCTGAGCAAGGCACACACCACTGCAAAGCAGTGCAATAAATAACGTAACCGCTAAAGCCGTCAGTCTGTTCATCACTTTCTCCTCATTAATAAGTTCAGTTTAGTGATGCCGTATTAACAAGGCATGAAATGCCTTTTCAGCTTTCATTAATGGTCTCACTGATAAATTTAAGAAAAATTCATGCAAAATTTATAATTATGACGAGATACCGGATTTACAAGAAACCCGGGGGTGCGAGGAGAAAATAACTTTCAGCAAAAGGAGACGTACATGAAGACCATATGCTTTACCGATCCCGCTGCTCTTCGCAGCAATCGGCTATTCAAGTGGCTGAAGACCGCCACGATGACACCGGCGATTAGGCCGTGCCGCTTGCCGGCAGCCCTCGGTATCGCCGGAATTCTGCTTTTTGCCGCCATGAGCGGCAACGTGTTTGCGGCCAAAAAGGTTTGCGACGATGGCAGCCGCCCGCCATGCAGAGATACCGGTGAATTGGCCGGCAACCGGCTGTCCTATCCGGCCGTGACATTTTCCGGCTCCGACATCGTCCCGTTCTACGACGTGGAGGAGGGAGCACTCGGAGAGACCTGGTCGTACGGTTGTGAGGGCGAGGAGGTACTCGACGATCAGTACACCTACCCTAATACTTCCTGCGTCAATAGCCTGACGGAGCCCATGATTTACTTCGACGCGGTTGCATGTGTGTCGAAATGCGGTGATCAGACAGTGGACCGCATCTACTGGCAGAAGCAGGAAGCCAACACCTGGAGTTCCCAGGTCACGGTTGCCGAAGATCCTGTTATGGTGCGCTATGTTGACTGGGGCGACAGCATCGAGGTGTTGAGCTGGAACGAGAACTCGATCCTGCGGGTCGAAACCCAGCCCTTTGTCGACCTGGCCCAGGATCCTCTGGTGATTGTTAGAGATGACGTCGAAGTGACTGTAACCCAACAGCTCGGATTCCAGATGTGGCACGTAGCGGGACAGGGAATCACGGAGCAATGGGGGGTGCGCACGACGGAAGACGAGCTAGGTTTCCAGGGTCTGCCTTATGCCTACCAGTCGCCGTACGCGATCATCAACGCGGGCACTGCGGATCTCTACCTGTCCAAGCTGTTCAGAGCGGCGGCCGATGACACAACCTACGCTTGCCCTGAAGGTAGCGGCGACACCCCGCCCGTGTACCCCCCGGACTATCCGTTCGTGGACTTCACCTTCATACCGGGTGAGGGCTGGTCGGATGCCTGCAATCTCAATGTCGTGGACTATACGGTCGAGCAAAGCGTGGGCGGCAAATTCGTGCACGGCTACAACTGGAGCATGCGTAACCTCCCCGACCCCCTCCTGGATTGTGACGACGGCCCGTGGCAGAAAACGGGCTGGTGGCGCCTGACCTTCGTACCGAATGGTGGTGTGGAGAACATGCTGTTTGACGCCACAACTGTCACCAGTGCGCCGGTGGTTCCTGAAGCCGTGCCCACTGACCTTTTGTTGCTCGCCGAGGAGGAGAGCGAAGAGGAGACCGACGAGGGTACGCTTTACACACCGGTGATCGACACCGCCAACAACCTGACCTACATCGACATTTGCATTGTTAAAAAGGCGCAAGGCGGGGGCAAAAGGGCTAAGTAGCAGCTTTACAAATGAGCGCAACCGAGCATAAGTAGCCAGGAAATCCCGGGGTCGCGCGGCCCCGGGATTTCCAGCAACAACAAGCCAGGATGTATTCATGAGTGTGATGGGAAGTGCCGTGATGGTGACATAAAGCGGTGTGTCAAGGTCGCCCTGGCAGACCCATTGATTCAAGTCAGTGTGCATAATAAGTCGCTGTCGCAAAATCATTTGTGGATATCGAGTTCCTACCGCCCGGAGGAAAACGTGCGAGTTCTTGTCATCGAAGACAATGCGGAGCTGGCCCGGCAGATAAAGAGCACACTGGAGCATGCTCTCTATGTGATAGACGTCGCTTATGACGGTGAGGACGGATGGTTCAAAGGCCAGACTGAACAGTACGACGCGGTCGTGTTGGACCTGGGCTTACCCAAGCTGGACGGTATCGACATCCTGGAACGCTGGCGGGCGGGCGGCATCGACGTGCCGGTTCTGATCCTCACCGCACGCCATAGCTGGCGCGAAAAAGTAGCCGGCCTGCGTGCCGGCGCCGATGACTACATGGCCAAGCCATTCGAGTATGAAGAGTTACAGGCCCGGCTGGAAGCCCTGATCCGACGCTCGAGCGGCCACGCCAGCCCCAACCTGACCTGCGTCTGCGGACGGGTCGTCATGGACACCAGCAGCGCCCGCGTTACCAAGGAGGGTCAGTTGGTGACCCTGACTGCGCTGGAATACAGAACCCTGGAATACCTGATGCAGCACCAGGGCCAGGTCGTTTCGAAGACCGAACTCACGGAACACATCTATGATCAGGACTTCGACCGCGATTCCAACGTGATCGAAGTGCTGATCAACCGGCTGCGCGGCAAGTTCTATCCCGAGATGATCGTGACACGGCGAGGTCTGGGGTATCAATTGAAAGAAGCCGATTCCGATGCATAAGTCGCTGATCAGGCGGATCATCTCCCTGTCGATCTTCTGGATCATCCTCGCCCTGCTGGCCACGGCAATCCTGCTGGCCCGGTTATACCAGGACCACATAGAGGAACACTACGACGCGCACGTGTTCACACACGTCGAAGAATTGATCGCCGCAGTGTACACCGATGACGAGGGGCGGGTAGCCCTGCACCGTGAGCCTACAGATCCGCGTTTCCACCGGCCGAACTCGGGTTGGTACTGGCAAGTGTCAAGCGGTGAGACGCTACTCTTGAAGTCGTACTCCCTGGGTGAGGAACAACTCGATATGCGCGCAACCGCGCTTGACGAAAACCACTCTGTTCAAGAGGTTTTCGGCCCGGATGAACAGAAATTACGCGCCAACGTGGTGCACGTTGCCTACGCGACAGAGCCGGGCTCCCTGACCTTCGTCGCAACGGCGCCGCAGTTCCAGATCACCGACGATGTGCATGACTACGGAGAACACGTGCTGACGAGCTTCCTGGTGCTGGCTATCGGCCTCTCGATAGCCGTGGTGGTTCAGGTGCGGGTGGCGCTGAAACCCCTGCGGGCGATCCGGCAGGAGATCAGCGAAATCAGGTCCGGCACGACGCACCGGTTGTCGCAGAATTTTCCCTCCGACGTGCAGCCGCTGGTGGACGAGCTCAATTTCGTGCTGGACCACAACGAGATGCTGCTGAAGCGTGCGCGTAACCAGCTGGGCGATCTGGCGCACACGGTGAAGAACCCGCTTACAGTGATCCGTAACGAAGCGCGCACCATGGAGAGCAGGCAGGGCCAGCTCATCCTCGAGCAGACGCACATCATCGCCGGCAGTATCGACCATTACCTGTCGCGGGCGCGGATATATGGCAAGAAGGACGCCATCGGTTACCGCACGAGCGTGCGCTCAGTGATCGAGGACCTCATTTACGCGGTCGGGCACATCTACAATGACCGTCACCTGGATATTCAGCTGCTGTGCAAGGAAGACAAGTGGTTTCGCGGTGAGGCCCAGGACCTGGAAGAAATGGTGGGCAACCTGCTTGATAACGCCTGCAAATGGGCGAAAAGCGAGGTGACGATCTGGTGCGAGGTAGAAGCAGATCGTCTGAAACTGATCATCGAGGACGACGGCCCCGGCATAGCCCGGGAGGATCAACAAGACGTCTTGCGCAGGGGCCGGAAACTTGATGAATCGCAGCCAGGTCATGGCCATGGCCTGGGTATCGTGCTCGACATCGCCAACCTTTATGGCGGTTCTCTCGAGCTGGGCGACGGTGATCTCGGCGGCCTCAGGGTAACCCTGGACCTGCCCGCATCCTGACACAGGGGCGGACAGAGTCCGCGACTCATTCCAAACAGTGTCCGATCCTAGATGGTCTTCTTGAAATTCAGCATCCGGTTCAGCGACACCATGGCCCGCTCGCCCAGCGCCGGGTCGACAAACACCTCGTTGCCGCCGACATCGAATACCGCGGCCAGCGCTTCCAGTTCGTTCATCGCCATCCACGGGCAATTGGCGCAGCTGTAGCAGGTAGCCCCGTGCCCGGCCGTGGGAGCGATGATCAACTCCTTGTCCGGCACGGCTTTTTGCATGGTGTGGAATATCCCCTGGTCCGTGGCCACGATGAATTTCGGGTTATCCATTTCGACCGCTGCCGCGATGATCTGCGTGGTGGACCCGACCCGGTCGGCGAGTTCGATCACGGACGCAGGAGATTCGGGGTGGACCAGCACGGCGGCGTCGGGATGTTCTTCCACCAGGCGCCGGATCCCGTCAGCTTTGAATTCCTCGTGCACGATGCAGGCGCCGTCCCAGACCAGCACGTCAGCCCCGGTCACGCTTTGGATATAAGCGCCCAGGTGTCGATCCGGAGCGAACAGGATTTTTTCGCCCTTTGCATGCAAATGAGAAACCACATCCTTGGCGATGCTCGAGGTGACTACCCAGTCCGCACGTGCTTTCACTGCTGCCGATGTATTGGCATAAACGACCACGGTCCGGTCCGGGTGTTGATCGCAAAATGTCGAGAATTCGTCGATCGGGCAGCCGATATCCAGCGAACAGGTGGCTTCCAGCGTGGGCATCAGCACGCGTTTGTGCGGGGTCAGTATCTTGGCCGTCTCACCCATGAATTTCACGCCGGCCACGACCAGGGTCTGCGCCGCGTGGTCCTTGCCAAAACGGGCCATTTCCAGTGAATCACTGACGATACCGCCGGTTTCCTCGGCCAGGTCCTGCACCGTGTCCTGCGTGTAGTAATGAGCAACCAGCACGGCGTTTTCCGTGGCAAGCCGTTCCCGGATCTGCGCCATAAGCAGCTGTTCACGATCTGCGGTCAGTTTGCGCTCGTGCTGGTGGGCCAGGTGGTCTTTGACCAGTTCGCGGATTTCTACCAGGTGTTCGGATGCAATACTCATGGTTGCAAGATATGGCATCAACCGGCCATGTACAAGATCAGGCAAGGTAAATGTTAAGCCGCTAAGGGTTCAGTGACGGACCGGCACGCCGGTCGCTTCGGCCAGTTCGATGAATGCGTCATTGATATACGAAGTCAGCACATCCAGGTCGGGCACCGCGGTGCGGCCTGCAATCAGGCCAAAATACATCGTGCCGGCGTAACTGCACACCGTCACGTTAAGCGCAGTCATCGGCGGCAGGGTGCTGACCGGGTACAAGCCGATTATCTCGGCGCCCCTGAAGAAAAGCTTTTCACGCGAACCGGGCACGTTGGAGATAACAAGGTTTTCCACCGGCCGGAAAACCTTGTGCAGACCCAGCATTTCCTCGGCGAGTGACACCAGGGCAACCATCAGGGCATAGTACTGCACGGCTTCGCGGGAAGCGCCGGAGTAAACCTCGCGGGCCGAAATAATCGATTTTCGCACCTCCCGCAAAGTGGCCAGCGGATCAGTCGTGGTTGGACGCCAGCTTGACCTGCAACAGAGTCACCAGGTTGCCGTCCGCCTTCTTCCTCCGGAAGTGCGGATATTGACCGGCATGTAGGCCACCAGTGGGCCATCCGGCGTATCGTCGTGCAGATCGAAGTAGCGGCTGACGGCAATGTCGCACAGCGTCATGATCACGTCATTGATGCTG
This sequence comes from uncultured Gammaproteobacteria bacterium, assembly GCA_963766195.1. Classification (GTDB taxonomy): domain Bacteria; phylum Pseudomonadota; class Gammaproteobacteria; order Xanthomonadales; family SZUA-36; genus JAHEFT01. Next base: position 63,623 of record CAVXYY010000008.1, on the reverse strand, counting down.
GCGCCCTGCGCTTTGCCAATGGCCTTGACGGCCTTGAGAGGAATAGGACGCGATCGAGATTTTTCTCGCCGCACCGGGCATGACATTGATCGGCGTTTTTGGTGCGGAAAACGGCAGAGCGATGACGGGAATCGCCCTCCCAAAAGCGGCGCTGCAGGATTTTCGCGCTCAACCTGGCAACGCCCAGTGCCGTTCTGATTCCGCCACCCAGCAGCCTGGCACGCCATCGAAGACCATCTGCAGGTAATTGATGCCGGTCTCTTCCTCGCTCGCCGGGACTTTCCTCGTGCGCCCAGATCGGCGGCGTGCCCAGGTCATCGGCTGACGTCGCTGAAGAATTCTCCAGCCAGCGCCCGAAGGTGATTCCGTCGGCCAGCAGCGTGGTGCATCTTGATGTAGAACGCAAAGCGGCGTCCTGGACAAGCCCCTCCACCAGGTGGAACTCCCAAAGGGGCCGATCCCGGTCCAGCAGGTTGGCGTGCATGCGCGCCACCACGTCGAGAAGCTGCCGGTCATTTCCCGGGACGGGGCAACACGGTGTGGCGCACGTGGTAATTCGATTTCGAAGCCGCGGATCAGGCTCCAGTTCATACAAAGGGCCCGGCTGTGTTTTCAGTCTCTGGTTGAACGGAAAACACGGCGGCCATTGCTTCATTTCGTTCAGCATTCGATCGCAACCAGGCCGCACCCTTTCCTTTGGGCAACTGGAACATCATCAAGGCCAGCGACATGTTTCGGGCTGTGGTGTGACTCGGTCAGCAGAAAACCGCCGTCGATAAGAGACAGCCTGGTCATTCCATTATTGTAGGAGCGAATTCAATTCGCGAAAATGGCGTGGATCAACAATCGCGTGTTGGAGCGGGCCATGTCCACGAATGTAGGAGTGGCCCATGGCCACGATATCGCGGCATGGCCGCTCCATCGCGGATAAATCCGCTCCTACGACTTAATCACACCACGGCGAATCTGGTCGCGCTCCATGGATTTGAACAGCGCGGTGAAGTTTCCTTCTCCGAAGCCCTCGTCTTTCTTGCGCTGGATGAATTCAAAGAACACCGGGCCTATCATCGTCTGGGAAAAAATTTGCAGCAGTAACCGCGGATCACCGTCCTGGGTAGAACCATCCAGCAGAATGCCGCGTGACTGCAGTTCATCCACCGGCTCGCCATGCCCCGGCAGACGCTCGTCCAGCATCTCGTAATAGGTCGCCGGCGGCGGTGTCATGAAGGGCATGCCTCTCTCCTTGAGGCGATCCCAGCAGGCCAGCAGGTCATCACAGATCAACGCGATATGCTGGATACCCTCGCCGTTGTACTGCATCAGGAATTCTTCGATCTGCCCGGATCCCTGGGTGGACTCTTCGTTCAGCGGAATCCGGATCTTGCCGTCCGGCGCCGTCATCGCCTTGGACAGCAGGCCGGTGTATTCGCCCTTGATGTCGAAGTAGCGGATTTCCCGGAAATTGAACAGGCGCTCGTAAAATTTGGCCCAGTAGTCCATCCGTCCCCGGTACACGTTGTGGGTCAGGTGATCGATCAGCTTGAACCCGCAACCCTCGGGGTGACGCTCGACACCTTCGTGGAACGTGAAATCAATGTCATAGATGCTCTCACCGTCCTCGTAGCGGTCAATCAGGTACAGGGGCGCACCGCCGATACCCTTGATTGCGGGCAGGCGCAGTTCCATTGGTCCGGGTGGAATATCGATGGGCTGGGCCCCTTTCTGCAGCGCGAGGTTATAGGCCTTGTGCGAATCGGCCACGCGGAACGCCATGCCGCAGGCGCAGGGGCCATGCTCCTCGGCGAAATAGGACACGTAGTTTCCGCGCTCGCTGTTGATAATGAAGTTGATCCCGCCCTGCCGCCACAAGGTGACATTCTTGGAACGGTGCCTGGCGACTTCGGTGAAACCCATCATTTCGAACAGCGGTTCCAGGACACCCGGCTCGGGTGAGGCGAACTCCACGAATTCGAAGCCGTTCAGTCCCATCGGGTTTTCATACAGATCGGTCATAACTCTCTCCAGTTCATTTTTTAATAATAGCGTAGGAGCGGATTAGCGCAGGCAACGAAACGAGTGCGGTTTCGCCGCAGGCGAAGAAGCGCTCGAGAAGTGCCGTCGCGCGTTCGCGATTTCGTTTTTTCGCGATTGAAATCGCTCCTACGACAACGGCTCAAACCGCGCCTGGAAAAACCTCAGGTACTCCGGTTCATACACCATCTTCAGACCGCGTATTTCGTTCCTGCGTTCATACACGCGGGCGACCGCTTCAACGACGACGTCCATGTGGGCCTGGGTGTAAACCCGCCGCGGCAAGGTCAGCCGGACCAGTTCCAGCGCCGGGCGGCGGTTGTTGCCGGTTTTGGGGTCCCGGCCCGCGGATACGTTACCCCGCTCCATGGCGCGGATGCCCGCTTCCAGGTAAAGTTCCGCGGCCAGTGTTTGCGCCGGGTACTGGTCCTGGTCGAGGTGCGGTAAAAACGCTTTCGCATCGAGGAAAATCGCGTGCGAGCCAATCGGCCGGACAATCGGAACGCCCGCCTTGCGGAGATTGACGCCCAGGTAGCGGACTTGCCCGATACGCGCATCCTGGTGCTCCTGCATGACGGCCTCGCGCAACCCCAGCGCCATTGCTTCCATGTCCCGCCCCGCCAGTCCGCCGTAGGTATGCAGGCCCTCGTAAACCACCACCATGTTCTGTGCTTTCTTAAACAACTGTTCGTCGTTGCAGGCAAAGAACCCGCCAATGTTGACCAGCAGGTCCTTCTTGGCGCTCATCGTGCAGCCATCGGTCAGGTCGCAGATCTCGCGCAGGATCTCCCGTAACGATTTGTCGGCATAGCCTTCCTCGCGACGCCGGATAAACCAGGCATTTTCAATCGTCCGGGTCGCATCCAGCATGATCGGAATACCGTGTTTCCGGCAATAGCCGTGCAGTTCCTTCAGGTTAGCCATCGAGAACGGCTGCCCGCCCGCCATGTTCACGCAGCCTTCCAGGCTGATATACGGAATCCGGTCGGCCCCGACTTCCTGCACCAGCTTATCCAGCTTGGCCAGGTCGACATTGCCCTTGAAGGGATGCGGGCTGGCGGGATCATGCGCCTCGTCGATGATCACGTCGACGAAATGGCCGCCTGCCAGTTCCTGGTGCAAGCGCGTGGTGGTGAAATACATGTTCCCGGGAACGTAATCTCCCTCACGGATCATGATCTGCGACATCAGGTGCTCCGCGCCGCGGCCCTGGTGCGTTGGAACCAGGTACTTGTACCCGTAGTATTCCTGCACCGCAGCTTCCAGGTGGTAGTAGTTTTCGCTGCCTGCATACGCCTCGTCACCCATCATCAGGCCGGCCCACTGGCGGTCGCTCATCGCGGAGGTGCCCGAATCGGTCAACAGATCAATGTAAACGTCCCGGCTGCGCAGGAGGAAGGTGTTGTAACCGGCATCCGTGATCGCCTGTTCGCGCTCTTCCCGCGTCGTCATCCGCAGCAGTTCAACCATCTTGATCTTGTAAGGCTCGGCCCAGCTGTGTCCGGATCTGTCTGTCATGAGCTTTTTCCTCCTCTGTGTGCGGCCGGATCAGCCGCACTTCTGGTCCATAACACATTATCTCCAATTTGACCGGTATATGTGTTTCATTTTCTGTCTCAAAGGATTATATTTAGAACATAGATTTCCTTTTTCCAAATATTTTGAAACTTATGTTATGAAAGAACTCAGCCGCTCCGAACGCCGCCTGCTCGATGCCATGCAAAAGGACACGACGCTCAGCCAGCTTGACCTGGCGGACCTTTCCGGCAAATCCAGGACCTCCATCTGGCGCCTGATCCGGGAATTCGAAGAAGCCGGCCTGATCGAGGGGAAGGTTGCGCTGCTGAACCCGCGGGAACTGGGCTTGCAGATTCACGTGTTGCTTTCAGTCAGCATGGTGATGCATTCGGACCGCACGCGGGCGGATTTTGAGTCCCACGTGCAATCGCTGCCCGAGGTGATGGAATGCTACTCCGTTTCAGGCGACCGGGATTACGTCCTGCTGATCATCTCAAAGGACATGGAATCCTATAATACCTTTCTGAATACGATGATTCTCGACCACCCGAGCGTGCGTTCAGCCAGCTCCAGTTTCGCCTTACGCAGGGTCAAGTACACCACTGCCCTGCCCCTTCAGGATTAAGAAATGAAAACCATCATTGAACCGTTCCGCATCAAGTCCGTCGAACCCATACGCATGACCACCCGCGAGGAAAGGCAGGCGTGCATCAAGGCCGCCTGGTACAACCTGTTCACGCTGCATTCCGATGACGTGATGATCGACCTGCTGACCGACTCCGGCACCTCCAGCATGAGCGCCCGGCAATGGGGCGCCATGATGAGCGGCGACGAGTCATATGCCGGCAGCCCGTCTTTTTATCACTTCAAATCGGCCGTCGAAAACCTGATGCCGTTCAAATACCTGATCCCGACCCACCAGGGCCGGGCCGCCGAGAGCATCCTGTTTACCGTGGTGGCCAATGCTTCCCACCTGATCCCCAACAACACGCACTTCGACACGACACGGGCGAATGTCGAAGCACAGGGCGCCACGGCGGTCGACCTGGTGATCGAGGAAGGCAAACACCCGGAACTGGAGCACCCGTTCAAGGGCAATATGGATATCGCCGCGCTGGAACGGTTCATCGAGGAACATGGTGCTGAGAAGATCCCGCTGTGCATGTTGACCATCACCAACAATTCAGGCGGCGGACAACCGGTCTCGATGGAGAACATCCGCCAGACCCACGAAGTTTGCGCCCGCCATGGCATTCCGCTGTTTATCGACGCCTGCCGCTTTGCCGAGAACGCCTGGTTCATCAAGCTGAGAGAACCCGGATACCGGGATAAGGCTGTGATTGATATCGTCCGCGAAATGTTTTCCTACGCCGACGGCTGCACGATGAGCGCCAAGAAGGATGGCCTGGCCAACATCGGCGGCTGGCTGGCGATGAACAACGAAGAATGGGCCGTCAATTGCCGCAACCGCCTGATCCTGACCGAGGGATTTTCGACCTATGGCGGCCTTGCCGGCCGCGATCTGGAAGCAATCGCCATTGGACTCGAGGAAGTGGTTGACGAGGACTACCTGAATTACCGGATCGCATCGACGGCCTATGTCGCCCGGCACATTTCAGCCACCGGCGTACCGATCGTCCAGCCGGCCGGCGGTCACGCCGTGTACATCGACGCCCGCAGACTGCTTCCCCACATTCCGCCCCTGCAGTATCCCGGCCAGTCGCTGGCGGTGGAGTTGTATATACAAGGCGGCATCCGCGGTTGCGAAATCGGCACCGCAATGTTCGGCCTGCGGCCTGACGGCAAGGAAGAGCCCGCCCACATGGACCTGGTTCGCCTGGCCATTCCACGCCGCATGTACACCCAGGCGCACATGGACTTCGTGGTGGAAGTGGTCACCGAAGTTTATGCGAACCGTGAGAGCCTGAAAGGCATGAAATTCGTCAGGCAGCCCAAGGCGCTGAGGCATTTCACCGGGCGTTTTGACTATGTTGAAGACTGAGCGCAACTTCACGGTCATCGCCCACCGCGGCGCCTCGGGCTACCTGCCTGAACACACGCTGGAATCTATTGCCATGGCCCACGCGATGGGGGTCGATTACATCGAGCAGGATGTGGCGATGACACGCGACCATGCCCTTATCGTGTTACATGACCTGTACCTGGACGCCGTTTCCGATGTAGCCGCCCGTTTTCCCGGCAGGAGCCGTCGGGACGGCCGGCACTACGCCATCGACTTCGCGCTGGAGGAGATAAAATCACTGCGCGTGCATGAACGGGTGAAGTCCGATGGGCAACCGGAATTTCCAGGCCGTTTCCCTCACCGTCACGCATTGTTCCGCATCCCGACGCTGGCGGAAGAAATAACGCTGATCCAGGGCCTGAACCGGTCGAGCGGCCGCGACGTCGGGATCTACATCGAACCAAAATCGCCCGCCTGGCATACTGCGGAAGGCCGGGATATCGTCAAGCAGGTGATCGCGGAACTGGCTTTCTTCGGTTATCACAGCCGTCAGGACAAGGCCATCCTGCAGTCTTTTGACACCCGCTACCTGGAATACGCGCGTAAAGAACTGAATTCCGGGTTGAAGCTGGTGCAACTGATCGGTGAAAACAGCTGGGAAGAGAGCGATTCAGATTTCGACTTCCTGCGCACGGCACAGGGACTGAAATCGGTCACCGGTTTGGTCGACGGCATCGGCCCCTGGTTACCGCAGCTGGTGCAACCCCGGGCAGACGGTACTTTTGATTCATCCGGCCTGGCCGGCCTGGCTCATCAAAAGGGCTTGTTTGTTCACGGCTACACGTTGAGGGCGGACCAGTTGCCCGGTGAAATCGCGGATATGCCAGCCGCCATGGACCTGTTGATCAACCGGGCTGGCCTGGACGGGGTTTTCACGGACCATCCGGACCAGGTATTACGCGCCAAATCGTCCTGCGCAAACCCAGACGCGCAATAACACGGGATCATGGCAACACGAAAATCACGAGTTCCCACCACCCGCCTCGGCCGCCTTTTTCGCATCGGTTTTGCGGCGGGTGAAATGGCGGTGGGCGGTGTAGCCGAAGGCGTCAGGCGCCTGACCGGGGTCAAGCCGGAAGACGCCGTCAACATGTTCCTGACGGCCGCCAACGCCCAGAAACTGGCCAAGCGGCTGGCCGGCATGCGGGGCGCGGCGATGAAAATGGGCCAGATCCTCTCGATGGAAGGCGTCGATATCCTGCCCAGGGAATTTTCCGATGCGCTCGCGATTCTGCGGGACTCCGCCAACACCATGCCCGATTCCCAGGTTCGCCGGGTACTGGGGCGCGAGTACGGTAAGGGATGGGAGGCGAAATTCAGACACTTCGATTATGAACCGATCGCCGCCGCCTCAATCGGACAGGTGCATCGCGTGACAACAAGGGATGGCCGTGATCTTGCACTGAAGATTCAATACCCCGGCGTGGCCAAGAGCATCAACAGCGATGTAGACAACATGGCCATGTTCCTGCGCATTGCAAATATCCTGCCCGTCACGATCGATATCAGCGGCATCGTTGCCGAAACCAAGCGCCAGTTGAAACAGGAAGCGGACTACATCATCGAGGCCAACTACCTGCGCGACTACCGCAAACTGGTCAGTAAAGACGACCGCTTTGTTGTACCCAAGGTGCATGACGACCTGACCACCAAACGGATACTCGCGATGGATTACGTCAGTGGTGAACCCCTCGAAGCGCTGGGGGAGCCAGGCGTCGATCAGGAATTGAGGGACGATGCCGGCAGCCTGCTGCAGCAACTGATGTTCCGCGAACTGTTCGAGTTTGGCACCATGCAGAGTGATCCCAATTTTGCCAACTACCTGTACCAGCCGGAAAACCGCCGCATCGTATTGCTGGATTTTGGCTCGACCGTCACCTTCTCAAAGAAATTCACGTCCCGTTATGGCGAAATTTCCCGGGCGCTGATCGAAGAAAACGAAGGTGCTGTAAGGCATTATGCCGAGCAGATCGGCTACCTCCATCCGGACGACAGCCCCGAGCACGCGGGCCGTCTGCTCAAAATGATAAGGATTATCTGTGAGCCAATCCGCTACGACGGCATCTATGATTTCGGCGCCTCCGACCTGGCCGCGCGTGCCCGCGACGCCGGTTTCGAAATGATCTGGAACAGTGCCGGGGAGCTGCGAGCGCCTCCGCCGGAAACGGTATTCCTGCACCGCAAGCTGATCGGCTCGTTCATGCTTTGTGCGCGGATCAAGGCGCGGGTCAACGTCAAGGAGCTGATTACCGCTTTGCTGTAAAGCGAAGCGCGTGGCTACCCTCTTTTCCGGCGGCGGTTTTGGCGGCGGCCGGCAGCCGGACCGGACCGCGCCGCTGCATCAGGCGGTGGCGGAAGCTCAGGCAGTTTTTCCTGTGAGCGCAAGCCGGACCGGATGATGTCCCGCATGGCGGCGTCGATGGCGGGGTCGGTTTCAAACGGCTGATACCTGGCCAAACGTTCTTCCACCTGCCGGCAGGCACGCTCCAAAAGAGTGGGCGGAGCCGTGGTCAACGCGGTATCCCGGGTGGTCCGGTCGATCACCGGGTCGGTCAGATAGAGCTCCTGCGGCCAGTGGTCCAGTGTTTGCTGGGCCGTGATCAGGTGGCCCTGGTTCACCAGGTGATCTACCAGGTGACCGCTCGGCAGGTCGTCGAGAACCCTGATTTCGCGGCAAAAATGCAGCGCCTGCCCGCACACCTCGTTATCGAACACCAGTTTCGGCAGGCTGAAGGTCAGCACGAAATCCAGCATGCCGGGGCCGGCCACCGAGTTGACGCCCGCGAGCGCCGCCAGCAGCGCGCTGCTGAATGATTCACCGCCGGCCTGGGCGTCGAGCTCCTTGCCATCGCTCAGGGCCATGTAGGCCTGCGAGGGCAGCCCCAGGTACTTGGCAATCGCCACGTAAGCAACGTCCAGGTGCTGCGCTTCGATCGCGGCCATCGGCGAACTTGCGGCTTTCATGTGAAATGTCGCAGGGGCGCCGCCGAACAAAACCGGGTGTCCCGGACGGATGATTTGCGCCATCGTCAGACCAGTCAGCACATCAACGCAATGAAACACCAGCGCACCGACCAGGGTGACCGGCGCGATCAGGCCCATCAGCGTGACCGGTACGATTTCGACCGGAATCCCGGCCTCGACGCAGTCCAGCAGGTTCTGGCAGGAATCTTCGCCGTAACGGAAGTTCCCGGTCGCCGTGATCGTGAATACCGATATCGGCCTGGCGGCGAGGTCGGCCGCGTTCCGGCGGAACATCTGCAGCAGGCTGACCAGCCGCGGAATGCCGTGTTCGCTGAACGCGCCGGAGGCAACCGGCCGCTTGGAATTGATCAGTGACATGTAGAGGCGCCAGGCATCGGAAACCTGGGGCTCGATGTCCTTGTTGGTGGAAAACGCCGTCGCCAGGTAACCGATATGCTCCAGGCCGTCGGCCAGTCTTACGTATTCAACAAAATCCGTGGAGTTGGCCAGCCGGGTTTCGCCACTGCGATGATCCAGGATTTTCAGGCCGCTCGAACCCGGCACGAAATTGACGTTATAGCCGCCCAACTCTGCATGCGGATTCCCATCCCTGTCGTAAAGCGTGAAAGACTCCGGCGCCGTTTCAATTGCGCGATCAACGACATCGCGGGGGAAAAAAATCCGCTTGCCGCCGCTATCGGCTTTCAGACCGTGGTCAAGCAGGCGCTGACGCATGCTCGCGCCGCGAATCTCCATGCCGGTCTCGGCCATGATGCGCTTGGCCTCATCCAGTATCCGGACGATCATTTCCTCGCTGAGGACATTCAGTGTTGGTCGCATTTAAGAATTCCTGTTTGGTGTTGTGCCCTGCGAAGCTCCGGCTCCGGGAGGAAAATCATAACAGCACGCAGTTGTCCTGGCACCGGACTCCGGTCAGTCAGTCACCACTTGTATTTAATTAATTGTTTAATTAATATATAGACCGTGAAGAATTAAACAAAGGAAGTAAATCGCGGCCATGGGCCGCTCCAACAGACTCTCCAAAAAGACATGTCATCTTCGAACGCTGAAAAAAGCAGGACCAAAGGACGTCCGCCGAAGGAGGATTCCGCCGACATTCGGCAACAGATCATGGAATCTGCCGTGGATCTGTTCGCCAACCAGGGCTATGCGGCCACCTCCGTGCGTGAAATCGCCGACCGGGTTGGCGTTAATCCGGCCATGATTCACTATTACTTCGGCAGCAAGGAAGCCCTGCTCCATGCCGCACTGGAACAGGCGCTTGAGCCGCTGGCCGAAGCCGTGGCTGCGATGCAGAAAAAACAGGAGGCTCCGGTGCAGTACATCGTTGCCCTGATCCTGGGCGCTTTCGCCCGGAAACCCAACCTGCCGATATTGATGGCGCGTGAAGTCCTGCTTCCCGGCGGAGCCGTGCAGGCGTATTTCATCGAGCATTTCGCGCCACGGCTGGGTGGCGCCCTGCCGCAACTGCTGGCCGGGGAACAGCGCGAGGGCCGCCTTCGAAACGACCTGGATCCGCGGTTGGCCGCGCAGGTGCTGTTCGGCCTGTGCGTGTTTCCCTTCATCAGCCGCAGCCTGGCCGGTCCGGTTCTCGGAATTTCCTACGATGAAGAAGGGTATCCGGAAAATCGAGCAAAACATCAACGAACTGCTGCAAAGAGGGATCTACCCGTGAACGCCCCAAAGAAACCAGCCAATTTTCTGCTGCTTGGCCTGCTGCCTGCCCTGCTTTTGACGCTCAGCGCCTGTGACCGGGGAGAAACCACGTACATGGTCGGAACCCTGGAGCGGGATCGTATTGACGTGGTGGTTGAAAGCAACGAGCCGATCATTTCCATCCAGGTCGCCGACGGCCAGGTGGTCGAAGCCGGCGACCTGATCCTCGAGCAGGACCCCGCCCGGGCGGAGGCGCGGCTGGCGCAGCATACTGCCCTGCGCGACCAGGCGGCAGCGCGCCTTGCCGAACTGCAACGCGGGCCGCGCGAAGAATCCATCCGGGAGGCCCGGGCCAAACTCGAAGCCAGCAGGCTGCGTGAAGAAAACGCGCTCGCCAATTACCAGCGGACCCGTGATGTCTTTGCAAAGGGCCTGTCCAGCCAGGAAGCGCTCGACCGCGATGAAACCGCGTACAAGACCGCTGTTACCCAGGTTCAGGCGGACTCGGAGGTGCTTACGCGGCTGCTGAATGGAACCACCATTGAAGAACTCGACCAGGCCATCGCCGCCCTCGAGGCCGGCGACGCCATGGTGCGCCAGGCCCAGCTGGACCTGGATCGAACGCGGGTCTATGCGCCCGTTTCGGGGGTCGTCGACAAAGTACTCTACCGGGTAGGCGAACGCCCTGCCCCGGGCACCACGATTGCCATCGTGCTCGACAGTTCAAGAACCTATGCCCGTGTCTATGTGCCGGAAGACCTGCGAACCCGCGTCACGCCGGGCACCCTGATCAACATCCGGGTGGACGGCGAAACCAACGACTTCCAGGGCAAGGTCCGGTGGGTTTCGACTGATGCGACGTTTACGCCGTATTTTGCCCTGACCGAGCACGACCGCTCCAGATTGAGCTACCTGTCGGAAATCGACGTCCCCGATGCGGCAAACCTGCCCGCCGGCGTTCCCTTGCAGGCTGATTTCCCGGGCGAGTAAGGATGATGCCGGATTCAGCCCAACCCGACTTCGCTATCCAGGCGCGCGGATTGACCAAGGACTTCGGTAACGTGGTCGCGGTCAACAACCTGGATCTCGATATCCCGCGCGGGCGGATTTACGGCTTTCTGGGCCCCAACGGTTCCGGAAAATCGACCTGTATCCGGATGCTGTGCGGCTTGTTGACGCCAACAGCCGGTGAGATCCACGTACTCGGGCTTGAAATCCCGAAACAGGCAGAGGCACTGCGCCGCAAAGTCGGTTACATGACCCAGAAATTCTCACTGTTTGAAGATCTGACGGTTTCTGAAAACCTGTCATTCATCGCCAATATTTACACCCTGACGCGACTGGAACAGAAAGCCCGGATACCCGCCGCGGTGGAACGCTATGAACTTGGCCGCCTGCTGAAGCAGCGCGCCGGAACCCTCAGCGGTGGCCAGAAACAGCGGCTGGCGCTGGCTGCCGCCACGCTGCACGAACCCGAGTTGTTGTTTCTCGATGAACCGACCTCGGCCGTCGACCCGGAAAACCGCCGCGCCTTCTGGGAGAGCCTGTTCGACCTCATCGCCGAGGGCACGACCATCCTGGTGTCGACCCATTACATGGATGAAGCGGAGCGTTGCCATGCATTGGCGATCCTCGATCTTGGGCTGCTGGTTGCGGCAGGCACTCCGGATCAACTGTCCGACGGGATCGAGGCATCAGTGCTTGTGATTGAAGCGGGGGAGCCACGCAAAATCGCCCATTTCCTCGAAACACAGGAATTTGTGCACAGCACCGCGCAGATCGGCAACACGCTGCGCGTGATGGTTGACCGGGAAGTTGAGAATCCGACCGCCGTGGCAAGCCAGGTCATCCGGGCTGCGGGGCTCGAACTGGAATCCTGCAAAAAAGTCCGGCCCAGCCTCGAGGACGTATTCGTGGCTTCCACGCAAGCGCGCAAGGCCGCCAGGGATCGCACAGAATGAAATCGCTTCAGCGCATCTTCGCCATCGTCATCAAGGAGCTTCGCCAGTTGTCGCGGGACCGGTTGACCTTCGGCATGATCATCGGCATCCCGGCCATCCAGTTATTGATGTTCGGGTTTGCCATCAACATGGACGTGCGCCATTTATCGGCCGCGGTAGCCGACTATTCCCATTCGGCGGCTTCCCGGCAGGTCGTCATGGACATGGCGCAAACCCAGGTCATTGACATCAACTACGAGGCCAGCGGGGTCGAAGAACTTGAAGAGCTTATGCGTCAGGGCAAAATCGTCGTGGGTATTTACATCCCGCCTGACTTTGAACGCCGCCTGCAGCAACCGGAGCGTTCCGCCCTCCAGTTATTGATCGACGGGTCCGACACCGTGGTGCAGGGCGCGGTCACCGGAATCGCCAGGACCAGCAGAACATCGCCCTTCGACGACAGGCCGCCCGTCATGGAAATCCGGACTTACTACAACCCGGAACGGCGTTCGCCGGTCAACACGGTTCCCGGCCTGATCGGCGTCATCCTGACCATGACCATGACGCTGTTTACCGCGGTGGCGATTGTCCGGGAACGTGAGCGCGGCAACCTGGAGCTTTTGATTACAACGCCCGTGAAGTCCTGGGAGCTGATGCTGGCCAAGATATTACCCTACGTGTTTATCGGACTGATCCAGGTCAGCGTGGTGCTGGCGCTGGGGGTTCTTCTGTTTGACGTGCCGATACGCGGCACGTTGTTCGACGTCTACCGGCTTTGCCTGATGTTCATCGTCGCCAACCTTGCGCTGGGGCTGGTGGCATCCACGTTTGCGCAGACCCAGTTCCAGGCCATGCAGATGACTTTTTTCTTTATTTTGCCATCCATCCTGCTTTCCGGATTCATGTTTCCGTTCGATGGCATGCCAAAACCGGCCCAGTGGATCGCCGAGATCCTGCCCATGACGCACTTCATGCGATTGATCAGGGGCGTCGTGTTACGGGGTGCGAGTCTACCGGAGTTGTCTGGTGAAATCGCGATCCTGGCCGGATTCATCCTGGCCGCGATGACCATTGCTGTCCAGCGCTTCAATAAACGGCTGGACTGATCTATTCGCGATTGAAATCGCTCCTACATTCAAACCAGCGTAGGAGCGGATTCATCCGCGAATAATCAGGTCTCCAACTCGATATCAACCATTAACTCGTTGGCCAGGTCTTCGAGCTTATCCTGCAGCTTTTCGATATCTGTGCCTTCCGGGATGAAGATCTGCGCTTGCGCCATGAACAGGCTTTCACCCGACATGGACGCGCTCTGAACCGTGGTTTCCAGTTCCTTCACATTGATGCCGAAATCTGCCAGCACCTCTGTGATTTCGTGCACGATACCGGGCCGGTCCTGGCCGACGAACTCGATGGAGTGTTCGCGCGCCGAATCGTCTGCCGGTTCTTCGCCGGCGAGTTGCGCCAGGATCTGCATGCCGCGTGACTCCAGCGCTTTGAGCCCGGCGAAAAACGCCTCGACATTGTCTGCAGGCAGCTGAACCAGAAGGATCCCGGCAAACTTGCCGGCGAGTGACATCATGCTGCTCTCGGCCCAGTTGCCGCCGTTGTCGGCGATCACCTCGGACAGCTCTTCGATAATACCGGGATGGTCGTCACTGACGACAGTTATTACGATCGACGTGTTCATGGTTCAACTCCGGTTCAAAAGCGCATGGTGGTCAGTGAATGATACTGGAATCATGCAAAAAAAGGGCGGCGCATAAGCGCCGCCCTCTGCTATCGGTCCAATAAACCAGGCTGGCAAATAAACCTCTATTTGTCACCCGCAGCGTCGGTTATTGATTCCATCACGCGCTCCAGGTTGAAGCTGCCGGGTTTCTGGCGAGGCGGAAAATCGCGGAAGCTTTGCAGCCATTTACCGACATAGGCGCCGGCAGGTGCGAAAACGAACATGTGGTCAACCCACCACTTTGGATAACCAATACTCTCTTCCCAGGCTTTTTCGAACGGGTCCATGCGCAGGTTGGCCAGCATCGGTGCTCGCAACTCCGTGAACGGCTGTGTCCAGACGTCAATCCCATGGTGGTCCTGGCGCAGGAAGGTGATCTTCCAGTTGTTATAGCGCAGAGCTGCTACCTGGCCGTCGTCAGTCCAGTAAAGGAACTCGTGGCGCGGCCACTCGGCCTCGCCCCTGAATGCCGGCCCAAGGTCGTAGCCGTCCAGGTGAACCTTGTAGTTCATGCCGCCGACCTTTTTGCCCTTCAGCAACTCTTCTTTCACATTAGGCTCACCGGCTGCTGCCAGCAGGGTGGCCAGCATATCTTCATGCGCACCGATATCGTTGATGACGGTGCCGGGCTTGATGGTGCCCGGCCACTTGATGGCCGTTGGCACGCGGAATCCGCCTTCCCACTGAGTGGCTTTCTCATTCCGGAACATCGTGGTTCCGCCATCAGGCCAGGAAAACACTTCCGCTCCGTTATCGGTTGAGTACATGACAATGGTATTGTCTTCAACTCCCAATTCCTTGAGCTTGTCCAGCAACTGCCCCACCATCGCGTCGTGTTCGACCATGCCATCGGCATAGACGCCAAGACCGGTCTTGCCTACCGATTCCGGCTTGAGATGCGTCCAGATATGCATGCGGGTGCTGTTCCACCAGACAAAAAACGGTTTTTCGGCTTTCACGGCTCGTTCCATGAAATCCATCGCGGCAACGGTGACCTCTTCGTCAACCGTTTCCATGCGCTTGATGGTCAATGGCCCGGTGTCTTCAATCCGGCCGTCGGCGTAGGAGTGGATCACGCCGCGCGGTCCGAAATTCTTCTTGAACTCCGGATCTTTCGGGTAATCAGCGTGCTCGGGTTCCTGCTCAGCATTCAGGTGGTAGAGGTTGCCTAAAAATTCATCGAAGCCGTGGGCGGTAGGCAGCATTTCATCGCGGTCACCCAGGTGGTTCTTACCGAATTGGCCGGTCATGTAGCCTTGCGCCTTGAGTAACCCGGCGATGGTCGGATCTTCCTTCTTCATGCCTTCCGGCGCGCCGGGCAGCCCGACCTTGGTCAGGCCGGTACGCATTGGTGACTGGCCGGTAATGAATGCAGCGCGGCCGGCCGTGCAGCTTTGCTGGCCGTACCAGTCCGTAAACAGGGCGCCTTCCCTTGCGATGCTGTCGATATTCGGTGTTTTGTAACCCATCATGCCCATGTTGTAGGCGCTGACGTTGAACTGGCCGATGTCATCACCCCAGATAATCAGCATGTTGGGCTTGTCGGCCGCACTGACTGCCTGCATCGGCAGCAAAATCATCAGGGCAATAACTTTGTAAAAAAGTAACTTCATATGTCTCTCCACTAACCCGTTTGTATGTTTGGGGGACGCTTATTATGCCAAAATTCCGGCACTTGCGTTATCGCGACTGCGTGATGGTCCTTCGCCATCACTCGACCGGCACACGCGAGAGCCGGCTGGATCTTGCAAAACCAGGATGCGCGAGGCAGCGGACCAGGCTCTGCGTTTGCTGCATGACGCAAGTCAAGGTGGTTGATTTAAGGAAAAATTAACATAAACTCCCTGATCCTTTCTGAAACAAGGAGTAGTTAGCATGCAAATGAAAACGGCACTCTGTGCAACACTTTTGATTGGCACGGCCGCCTTCAACACCGCAAATGCCATGGACCAGGGCGATTGGCTGATCCGGGGCGGTGGTTCCTACGTCGATCCCAAATCGAACAATAGTGAGATTGTTAAGGTTGATTCCGCTGCCAGCTTCACCTTCAATATCTCCTACATGATGACGGACGCATGGGCCGTCGAGGTGCTTGCAGCGTGGCCATTCAAGCATGATATCGAACTGCTTGACGGCACCAAGGTGGCTTCAACCAAGCACCTTCCGCCCACTGTCAGTTTGCAATACCACTGGGCTCCCAATTCGATGTTCCAGCCCTATATCGGGGTCGGAGTGAATTACACCGAATTCTTCGACGAGAAGACCATGGGACCGTTGACCGGTGCTGACCTCAAGCTGGGCAGCAGTTGGGGCTGGGCCGGTGACATCGGCGCTGACCTGATGCTGAACGACAAACTGTTCCTGAACGGCAGCATTCGTTATATCGACATCAAAACCAATGCCGAGCTGGACGGCGCATCCATTGGCAAGGTGAACATCAGCCCCTGGGTGTACAGCATCAACGTGGGCTTTCGCTTCTGATCCGGGTTTGTACCCGCAGAAAGGGGCCGCATGCGGCCCCTTTTCTTAAACTTGCGAGGCATGCGAGAAAAACTAGCCGTTGTCGCCCCAGTAACGCACCAGGCAAACCGGACAGCGCAGCCGCTGGCGCAGAATGCGCAAAATGTCGGGATCCATGAACTCCGCCGTAGCGCCAAGCACCAGCATGGAGGCGGCCTCCGACTGGACCAACTCGATCAATGAACCGACATTGAACCGGGACATGGTGCGAACCCGGCCCGGGCAGGCGGGCAGAAGCGCAACAAGATGCTCCAGTTCCTTGACATCGGCCGCGGCTGCCGGGGTGAGCAAAACGGTAAGACGGCTCATGTCGCCACTGGCCAGGGCTGAGGCCGCGACCAGCGCCCCGCTCCCGGATTCGAGGTCGCTGAACGCGACCACGATGCGCGGCGCGGACCGGGCCTTGTAAGGCCTGGAAGACATCGCTGCAGCCATGGTCCGTATGGGCTCGAAAACGGTGACATCCGATTGATTTGCGGTTTCAAGCAACAGGCTCACTGCCGACCCGCGCACATTTCGAAAAGAGTGGGCAATGCCGGCACGCTTGGCAAGCACCGACAGGGCCCGTTGTGCGGTGCGCATTCGCAAGGCCAGGACACGGTCGAACTGGTCACTGTTGAACTCCCGGACACTGAAGGTTACGCGGCACAGTTCTTTCACGAACGGCAGTTCCGCAGCGTGCTTCAATTCCGCCTCTTCGAGGAAAACACCCTGCATTTCAACCGACTTGTCCCGGCCCAGCAGAGGCAGCACTACGTCAAGCAGGTTCCGGCTGGAACCTCCCGGCCCGAGAATGACGGAAACGCGACGAAGGATTCTCTCAGGAGGATTTGCCTTCATCAGCTGTACCCTCCTTTGATCCGGATTTGCCAAAAGCGCGCCGTTTTTCAGACAGCTCCAGCAGGCGATCATGAACCCTGCGGTTGATGCTGCCCTTCGGAAACTCGCCCTTGCTGTTTTTTTTGCCCGCAGGTTTTCCGGTCAGGATCGACAGGGCCTGGTCAACATGATCGACCGGGTAAACCCGGAACTGTTTCGCCTTCACGGCCTTGACCACGTCGTCCCTGAGCATCAGGTGTTTCACATTGGCCAGGGGAATCAGAACCCCCTGTTCGCCGCTCAAGCCCCGTTTCCGGCAGATATCGAAAAAGCCTTCGATTTTTTCATTGACGCCGCCAATGGCCTGGATCCTGCCATGCTGATCAATCGAACCGGTCATCGCCAGCGACTGCAGGATGGGAATTTCGGCAATTGCCGAAATCAGCACGCAAAGCTCGGCAGCGGACGCACTGTCGCCGTCAACACCACCGTAGGATTGTTCAAACACCAGGCTGGCCGACAGGGAAAGCGGCGTGTCGGAAAGGTAGTGGGAGCCGAGGAAGCCCGACAGGATCAGCACACCCTTTGAATGCAGCGGCCCACCCAGCTTGACTTCGCGCTCGATATCGATGACTTCTCCTGATCCCAGTTTGATAGAGGCCGTGATCCGTTGCGGCCGGCCGAAGGCGAAATCGCCGACCTGCATCACGGCGAGTCCGTTAACCTGGCCAATACGGGCGCCGGATGTTTCGACCAGGAAAGTCTCGCGCAGCAATTCTTCCTGCATCCGGTCCCGAATGCGGCTGGCGCGCCTGATACGTCCGTCAATGGCTTTCTGCACATCCACGGCATCGATCAGCGCTTTGCCGGACTGCCCCGCCCAATAATCGGCTTCACGAACCAGGTCGAGGGAATGCTCGATGTCGGTGGACAGACGTTCGCTGTCGCCCAGCCGCCGGGCGCTGTCCTCCACCAGGCGGGCGACACCCTCACGGCTCAGGTGTCTCAGCTTGTCGGTCCGGATCGTGGTAGCAAGCCAGCGGGACAGGTTCTCAATATTCTCGCCGGTCATCAACATCTGGTCTTCGAAATCCGCCGGAATTTTGAACAGCTCGGAAAACTCGGGGTCGTAATGCTCCAGCAGGTAGTAATAAATCCTTTCACCAACCAGGATGACCTTCAGATTCAGCGGGATGGGCTCCGGCTCGAGTGTCACGGTGCTCAGCAGGCCCAAATCGTCAGCCAGTGAACGGATTCTCAATTCCCTTGATTTCAGCGCAGCCTTGAGGCCATCCCAGGCCAGCGGATAGGTCAGCAGCTTGGCGGCATCGATCACCAGGTAGCCGCCGTTGGCCCGGTGCAGTGCGCCGGCCCGGATCAGGCTGAAATTGGTGACCAGTGACCCGAACTCGGATTCATGTTCGATCCGGCCGATCAACTCAACAAAGCTGGGTTTGTCTTCAAAAACGACCGGTGCGCCGGTTAATTCGCTCTGGTCGACGAGGACATTGATCCCGTACCTGCGCATGGCGTCCGATTCCTTGGACTCGATCACCTGCTGAAGCTGTGCCGGCATGCCCTGGCCTTCCGGGGTATGCAAAAACAGTCCGACGTTATCGATGATATCGCTCTGCATGTGCTCGAGGTGCTCGACGACAGCCGGAATATCACGATATTTCTGAACCAGCTCATCAACCAGGCCGCTGACGGCCAGGCCGGCAACGTCGCGCTCCAATTGGCGAATTTTTTGCCTCATTTCACGCGCCCGTTTGGGCATTGAACGCATCACCTGCTGCAACCGTAATGTGAGCTTTTCGATCTCCTGGTGGAACTGTTGCTGTTCTTCTTCGGGAAGTTTCTTGAAATCCTCGCTGCCCAACGCCTCCCCTTTCCTGATCGGAATGAAGGCGATACCGGTCGGGGTCTGTATCACTCCAATCTCGTGAGCCTTGGCTTCTTCTTCGATCTGTTTGAACGCCTCCTCCTGGACCTCCTTGAACTCTTCGGCGATAGCCTCGCGCTGGGCCTGGAAATCCTCGCTTTCGAAGGCCGCCGGAATGGCGGTTTGCGCGTCCTGGATCACATGTTCCACGCCAACCCGCAATTCCCGGCTGCGGCCTGGGGGAAGCGCAATGGCCCTGGGTTTGCGGGGATCGTCAAAATTGAAAACATAACACCAGTCTTCCGGAACCGGACGAACCGCAGCCGCCTTCTCCAGGAACTGCCGCACAAAGGTATGGCGGCCCGAACCGGGAGGGCCGAGCACGTAAACGTTGTGTCCGTCGACGCCGATTTCAGTGGCGAAATGAATGGCTTCGAGCGCCCGGTCCTGGCCGGGTATTTCCTTCAATTCCTCGAGTTCAGCGGTCGTTTTGAACTTGAGAATTTTCGGATCGCAACGCCGGTAACACTGTTGCGGCGGAAGAGGCTTGCCTGGATTCACTTTCATAAATGTCACCTGCTCAACCAGGGCCTGTTAACACGCCCTAACCCATGTCGGTGAGATCATTATCGTGGCACCGGCCGGCAAGCCGATAAAGCCCAATTCGCCTTTATGACGACCCAAATCATTAAGTAATCTGTTGCGACGGGTGGCTTTGGTCGCTTGCGATGCCTGCTTTCAGATAGAATGGGTGTATCCGCACCAGGGAAAATTCCATGAACCAGGCCGTCGAAAAGATGAACCCAGCAGCTGCTCCGGCGGAAGATATTTCCCGGCAAATAGCAGTCACTTTGAACGCCGCGTATCAGAAGCAAAAGCAGTCCTACCTGGCAGACCCGGTTCCCGGCCTGGAGCAACGCCAGGAAGACCTCCGGGTTCTGAAGCGACTGCTGAGCGAGAACCTCGATGAAATTGTCGATGCGATCAGCCAGGACTATGGCAACCGTTCCCGGCACGAAAGCCTTTTTGCCGAGGTCATCGCTGTAACGGACGGCATCAACGATGCCATCAAGCAGCTCAGGAAATGGATGAAGCCGCAGAAGCGCCACGTTGACCTGACCTTGTACCCCGGCGCTAAAAACCGGGTCATTCCGCAACCCCTGGGGGTTGTCGGGCTGATCATTCCGTGGAATTTTCCGGTCAACCTGTCATTTTCACAATTGACCGGCGCGTTCGCCGCCGGCAACCGCGTAATGGTGAAAATGTCTGAAAACTCGATTGCCCTGTCGCGCCTCCTTATCAAGCTCTCCCCGCGCTACTTCCCGGCGGAGAAGCTGATGTGGCTCGAGGAAACCGGCGGTGTCGGTATCGAGTTTTCAAAAGTGCCTTTCGACCTGATCATGTTTACCGGGTCGGGGCAGACCGGGCGCGCGGTAATGGCTTCAGCGGCGAAAAACCTGACACCGGTCGTGCTTGAACTCGGCGGCAAATCACCTGCGATCATCGACCCCGAATTCCCGTTGGAAAAAGCGGTTGAACGGATACTGTTCGTCAAACAGTTCAATGCCGGCCAGATCTGCACCAACGTCGATTATGTATTTGTCCATGAGAGTCAGCGCGAGGCCTTTGTCGAAAAATGCCGCGAATGGGTAAAAAAACACATCCCGGACATTAACAGCAAGGACTACACTTCGATCATCGACGACCGCTCATTCCAACGCCTGGAACAAACCCTGGAAGACGCCCGTGAAAAGGGTGCAACCATCGTCAATCTGTCCGGGGGTCAGTCGGCAAACCGTGAAACACGCAAAATGCCGGTTCACCTGGTGCTGGATACGACCGCAAATATGACCGTCCGCAACCGCGAGACGTTCGGCCCGATCCTGATGGTGCTCACCTACGGAAACCCCGAGGAGGTCATCAAGTACGTGAATGGACAGGATCGCCCGCTGGCGCTTTATCCGTTCACGAAAAACAAGGAGTTGTGCCAGCTGTATATCGACCGGATCATGTCCGGAGGCGTGACGGTGAATGACGCCCTGTTCCATGTGGCCCAGCATGACATGCCGTTCGGCGGTGTCGGGCCCAGCGGCATGGGGCACTACCATGGTTACGAAGGCTTTGTGACCTTCTCCAAGATGCGGCCGGTGTTTTACCAGGCCAACTTCACCTCCATGAAGTTCCTGGCCCCGCCCTACGGCAGGTTCGCGACGAAAGTCTTCAACTTCCTGGTGAAGCTCAAGAGCTGAAGCGTTGGAGCGGGCGCCGCCTGCTATTGACTTCCACACCACAGTCGGGGGCGGTATACCCTGCTCAGGACACGCTCGAGACATCCCTGTTCGCTCCTCAGCTGCTCCCGGCAGCTGACGGTCCTGAACAGAGCATACCACCCCCTCCTTTGGGCATGCATTGCAATGAGATTCAGCCGCACAAACGATCAGGTGAGGGGCTGGGTGCCTGTTGGCGGGACTTTCGGCTGTCGGGAACAGCCGAAAAGCGCACAGGGAGTCTCGAGCGTGTCCCGGCAACAGGCACCCGGCTCCTCACCGGGTTCGGAGTCGAATCGTCAACCTATTTGCGGATTCGCTGGTTGGCAGTTTCCATGGCCCGGGTCCAGCTGTCTTCGTCCTGCTCCCGCACGGAACGCGCCAGGTTGTCGAACACGCGCCTGAAGTGATCAACGACATCGCCCGTCATCCGGTTACCCTGTTGGATTTCATAGTAGAGATGAGGGTTTTCCGATACCACTTGCGAGGCTACCTTCAACTGGGCGTTGAACGTGCTGCTGGAAATCTGCCGTAACAGCGGCACGGCTTCGCCGCTCTCGGCCAGGGCGCTCGCGAACGCGATATTGACCAGGTGCGACAGGCCCAGGACCCAGGCCATGACTTCGTCATGTTCGTCCAGGCTCAGGTCCACGCAATCCGCCGCGGTATGGGCGAACAGGGCGCGGGCTTCGGCCATTGCCTCGCTGTTTCCGATGTCCACGAACAGGATGTGCCGGCCCGACAGACCGATTTCATTGGGGCCGAACATCGGGTGAACCGAGCAGACCTTGCACCCGGTTTCCGCCAGGGCTTCAAGCCCCGTTCGCATCGGGCTCTTGAGCGAACCGATATCGAAAATCAGGCCGCGCGGCTTCAATTCAGCCAGGCGGTGCAGAATGTCATTGGACGGCCGCAGCGGAACGGCAACGACCACCAGGTCGTAATCATCGACGTGACGCTCCCATTCGTCCACCTGCCTGAACGGGGTTTCCTTTTTCACCGGGTCCGCCACGTCGACACGATAACCGACCATGTCAAGGTAACGCGACATCCATTCGCCCATCCGGCCAAGACCGCCGATCACCAATGCGCGCTTGCCGGCCCCGTGATCCGACTGCACCAGCTTGTAGGCTTCCTGCTTGCCGAGCGAATGGTGGATCAGGGTTTCCAGCACATCACGGGCGAGTGCGCCGGACAGTCCGCGGGACTCGGCTCTCGCCATCCCCTGGTCAATCACTTCCCGCTCCCGGGCATAGTGCCGCAACGGCGCACCGGTTTTCAATTTGTGTTCGCCGATCACGGTAACGACTTCCTGCCGCTCGGCGATCAGGTCGATGATGCCGTTGTCGATTTCATCCAGCCGATTTCTCAGGTCCAACAGTTCATCGGCGGTCAGCGGCGGTTTGACAGGCATCGTTTTGGGTTCGGAATTTATCGGCCAGGATTGGTGCGCGGCATTCTAAGCTACATTCCCCAATTAATCGACCAGGCGGCAATCAGGGCATTGTATTTGGACCCGGTGGATATGTGCGTGTCGGACGAATAATAGCTGAGTTTCAGGCCCTGCTGCGCATTGATCGGCATTCCCAGGCTGAGCGCGGTATACAGGGTGCGCTGGTCGTCGTTTTTGGACTCGCCGTTGATCTCTGAACGTCCGCCATAGGCATAACCGACGCTTGCACTGGCCCACCAGCCGGGTTTAAACGTGTAGATGATGTGCCCCTGGGAAAACCAGAGTGGGTTCCGTTTGAGCTGGTTACCATTCCAGAATTCGTCATTGGTCTGGCTCAGGAAGACGGACCCGGTCAGTTCGAACTGCCACTTGTTGTGCTGGTGTAAAACTCCCAGTTGCGGGCGAATGGTGATGCGATTATTACCCAGGTTGATCAGTTTTAGATCGTTATAGTCGCCAAACGGAAGTATGACGCCGACTGCCACACCGATGGTGGTATCTACCGGGTGTTCACGCCTGTACTGGACAAATTCCTTACCGCGCAGTGGCGGGGCGCCGTAGAGGTTGATCGAAAACCGCATGAACGGGTCCATGAACCCCTGGCGCCGCACGACCGTGTCGACGCCATCTACCAGTCCTTCCCAGCGCCCTCTGGCATAAGGGGCATTGAAATCGAACCGTGCTGATTTTCCGAAAAGCTCAAAACTGCGGGCATATCCCAGTCCTGCAACCCACAGATCAAACGTTCCGTTTTCGATGCGCAGGACCGGGTCGAACGCGATGCTGCCATCGGTCCAGCCGGTCGCCACCCCAAGGACGTTCAAGCCAATGGGAAGGTGCGACCAGCGCCTGGGTTCGAGGTCCTGGGCCCGGATTTCGCTGCAAACAAGCGCCTGCCAGAGCAATAGGAAAATCGCCGCCGAGATCAACTTTTGAACCGAGTGGAACATGCAACTAAGATACCAAAAAAGTGAAGAATGTGATGCACAAGAAGAACAAATTGTTTGTATAGACATAAATTTGGTTTCAGCAGCGTAAACCGTCATAATTGAGTCTGTGGATAAACCGCTTTTTTGCCTGAATAGATCTCCGGCGAACTGTCTTCGGATGTATTGTAGAACCGTCATTTTTGCCACGCTTTTCTGCTTCATTCCCTTATGGCAACCGGTTCTTGCCGACGACCCGGATGTGGCGGCCACGCTGAGACAAATGCAGGACCTGCTGGAGCAGCAGCAAAAACAGCTGGACGAGCAAAGCAAGGAACTGGCTGCCCAGAGACTGCTGATCAAGCAACTCCAGGGTAACGCCCAGGCAGCCCAGGACACCTCCGACACACCTGATGTGGTTTATCCGGGAACCGATTCCTTTGTGGCGGAGTTTGAAGCAGAACCCGATGCTCCCCTTCCCGATGCTGACCAGAGTGGACAGCAACAGGCCGTGTTAGCCCTGGCCCAACAGCAGGTTAGCGACCAGCCGAAAGAAGAGACCAGGGCACAGACCCTGGAAGAGATCGCGCGAAAAGCATTTTACGATCCGTCCAACACGACTTACGATCCGAACTTCCCCGGCGCCTGGTACCTTCCAGGCACCACGGCAGCATTGAAACTGGGCGGTTATGTGAACCTTTCGGTGGTCGACAGTTTCAACCCGATGACAAAGCCAGACCGATTTATCGTGGGGAGTATCCCGCCGGACGGCGTTATCGTCCCGGGTGCAGTGGAAGGTATCCAGGTCTCTGCCCAGCAAACCCGGGTGAACCTGGAATACAGGGAACAAACCAACCTGGGCGAAATCCGGGCTTTCGTTGAAGGCGATTTCCAGGGTGAGAATGCCGGATTCCGTCTGCGTCATGCCTTTGGCCAGTTTCGCAGTATCCTGGCCGGCTATACCTGGACGACGTTCATGGACATCGATTCTCAACCCGAAGAAGTGGATGCCGAAGGCATCAATGGACAGGTTTTGTTGCGCCACGCACAAGTTCGCTGGTCACCCCGATTCGGCCAGAAATTTCAGCTGAAACTGGCGTTGGAAGACCCACAAACCGATGTCATAAACGGCACCAGCCAGCGCGGGGCATTCAATGTCGTCACCAGCCTGAACCGGATGCCGCTGGGGCCGTTGGGGCAATGGAACTATCGGGTCGGCTTGGTTCTGAGGGATCTGAGGGCGATCCAAACCAATCGCATTACTGGCGAACCCCTTCCCGGTGCAGTACCGGAAAGCACCACTGGCTGGGGTATCACGACCAGTGGCCGACGGCCGTTCACAGTGTGGGGCGAGGATGATTTTTTCCTCTGGCAACTGACCTATGGTGAAGGCGTTGGACATTACATCAATGATTTGCAGACCATGGGTGGAGGCGATGCGATTTTTGACCCCGAGGGACAGCTGGAGGCGCTCCCGGTATTTTCAGGCTACCTGTCTTACATGCACCAGTGGCCGCTGGTGCATAGCTGGTTCAAGAAGTTGCCGGGAGTCTTACGCACAAACTTCACGGCGAGTTGGGTGAATATCAAAAACTACGAATACCAGGCCGCCGATGATTACAACTCTACCTGGCGCGCTTCGGCGAACCTGATCTACAGCCCAACGAAGAATATACAGACCGGTCTTGAGTACCTTTGGGGCGAACGTATCAACAAGGACGGTAGCAAGGGCACGGCAATGCAACTGCAATTTGCCATGCGCTACATATTCTGACTCATGGAGCTTCGAATCAGAAAAACCAGATTGCGTGTTGTTTTGCGCCAATAAGCACGGTTAGCGACCAATCATCCCCACAAAAGTAAAGCGGGTTCTGGTCAAAATTCGTATCCGAAGGTTTCAATATCGTTGCGATAGTAATGGGCAACGGCCTGCCGGGTTTCATCATCATAAAAATCGGCCATGCTCTGCAGTCGGTTTTCACCGTTCAGAAACAGCAAATTCCGAATCTTTCGCTTCAGGTCACGCGATTTTTTATCCGACTTGTTACGGTGCGGCAAGCCGGAATCAACGATTCCCAAGCAATCACATACGTGGCCAAAATCCTGTTGCAGATTCTCGAACCGGCCCACGAAATCGACCAGCAGATTACCCTTCCGGTCGTGAAGGATTTCATACTGGGGCATGATATGTCGATACTGGTCGTCCCAGCCCGGTTTCGGCAGCTTGTTAAGCACGAAATCACGAAAGCTCCGGTGTTGAAAATAGTTACGGTAACGATATTCCGACAGGATTCTCTCCCACGGGTTGCGCACAAAGCTGAATTTGAAAAAGCCCGAAAATTCCTCGCGGGACAGGTAGCCCCCGTCGACATATTCGGATGCGGAAAGATGCGCCAGTTTCTCGGTTCCGCGGCTGCGGTCATCGTTGGCTTGCAAGCAAAGCGCTTCCCGGTCCGAATCCCAGTCCAGTTTCAACAGGTCCATGAAAAACTGCTCGATGCTCTGTCCCCCGGTTTTCGGGATGTGCACGAAAAGGCAGTTGTATTCGCGGCAAATCATTAGGGAACCTCTGAGTGTTTACCGCCGGATCAGGATCCACTTCTGCTTGTGAATTTTTTCTCCCTTGAGCAACTCGACACGCAAACCCCTCTCCGTGCAGGCGTTTTGGATCCATTTGAAACTGTGTCGGCAAATTCCCGCTTCGTCCGATTCATGCGAACGTCCGATCCAGGTGTCCCCCTTGTAATCGGGTCGAAACGGTTGCGGTGACTTGAACGACGTCAGGAAGCGGGCGCCGGGCCGGGTGAACTGCACAAAGCCGTCCAGCATCTTTTCGATGTCCTTTTTGGGCGCATGGGTCCAGATGGAATGGGCGTGAAAATAGTCGAAGGTTTCACCGAAACCGGAAAAATCATACTGGTCGTTGTGCAGAAATCTCGGCCGCTTTTCCTCGAACAGGCCTGGCTCGACGAGGTGCTCGACACCGGCATTGAACATGAACGTGTTCGGCTCGACGCCAAAATAACAGCCGGGTCGCAGGAAATTGATCATCCAGTAACCACCGCAGAGTGCGCCGCAACCGATGTCCAGCAATTTGTCCCAGGGGTTCAAACCATGCCGGATCAGTGATTCCAGTTGCGCCCTGCCGGTTTTCTCGAATCGCTTGACGCCACAACCGATCTGGGTGGTGACCTGGTACAGCGCCTCGCCACGTTCCTGCAGCGATTGGGTCGGGTTGACCGGGTTCATATTCCGCTCTGCCTTTGATCTTCTGCCAGGTCGTGAGTGTACCATTGAAGGCGTCAAAAGCGGGATGGTGCTTCCCTCGCGGCAGGACATTGCCCCAGTGAGCGGGACTGGCTTTGTTCACCGCACAACGCGTGCGATCGTGGCTCGATTCGTTCAGTGCAGGCTGGCGCCCCGGTTCTTCGGGCAAGCCTGCAGGAAACACCCGTAATCCTTGATTTCTTCCAGGCGGCAACTCCAGCGTAACTGGCCTTCATGTACCGTCATGTCGGGACAACCGTCGCACATGCTGGTGCGCCCGTCCGGCAGGACGTCAATCGGCTGGATGATCATGAAAGCCTGCATGTAAACGGGATCAAAGAGGGTCGCAGGGGACTTGAACAGGCTGGACAGGTAACGTTTTCCGATCGCCCGGGCCCGTCGATCCACCAGCGAGAACAGGGCCATGGTGGTGCGGCCCATGCGGGTGCTTTTGGCCGAGGCGTAACTCATCCAGGTGCCTTTAAAGAAGTGGTGGCCGACCTGGGCGGCCTCCATGGCCTTGGGACCAACATACCCAAAACCCTGTTTTTTGCTGGCCAGGCGGGCCGCGAGCAGCCACTTGGTGGCATTCGGGTCCTGGTCACCGCTCAGGTAGGCGCAAGGCTGGTAATCCGGATCGAGTTCACGAATCTTGGCCACCACGTCTTTGGCCCGAAGCATGACCTTGCCACCCCATTCAGGCCGCTCATACGTGTTGTTGATGTCGACTGGCTGGCCATTGGCGAAAACGTCGAAACCGTCCCCGTAAAGCTCGGGGGTTCTGAACAGGATGAATACCATGGTATGGACGATATCCGGGTGTTGCTGGGCCCACTCGATGCTTTCTTTCACCTGGTCCAGCGTATCGATACTGACCGTCTGGTTGAACGAGCACGACAGGCCGCCCTCCCTGGCCAGCATCTCGGCAAACTTCTGGCGCAATGCATTGTGACCCGCCTCGGTGCTGGCTTTCGAATCGGCCCGGACCTGGGTCGTGTCGATATGGAAGGTAAAGCCATAAGCCCCGGCTTCTTTCAGTTTGTGCAACAGTTTTCTGCCCAGCGCGAGGCCGTTGGTATTGATGATCGGTTTCCACCCGCCTTCCCGGACCATTTTGACGATTTCGACGATTTGCGGATGCACCAGTGGATCGCCGCCGGCCAGGCTCATGCAGTCGCTGATTCTCTGCTGTTTGAATACCGCCAGTTCTTCGGCAATCTGTTCCAGGGACTTGTGATTTTTCTTGTGCGGCCGGTAACAGCCTTCGCATTCCAGGTTGCAGTCATCGGTGACTTCCAGCCAGGAAATGGCGTTGTCGGTCAGCGTCCAGGGCAGGCGGTAGTACTCCCTGGGGGTCAATTCGGCGACTGCATTCATCATTCGGATCCACTTGCGAAAACTGCAATATCTTAGCTCCTGCGGCCCGCTTCGCTTATGATTTACGTCATTGCTACCCGTGAGCAGAAAAACCGTGAAAAAAATCATCGAATGCGTGCCGAATTTTTCCGAAGGCCGCGACCTCGACGTAATCAGGCAGATCACTGATGCCATCGAGAGTGTCCAGGGCGTCCAGTTGCTGGATGTCGATCCCGGAGAAAGCACCAACCGGACCGTGGTGACGTTCATCGGCGAACCCGAGCCTGTCAAGGAAGCTGCTTTCCGCGCCGTACAGAAAGCAGCCGGCCTGATCGACATGTCCCGGCACCACGGCGAACACGCCCGTTTCGGAGCCACCGATGTCTGTCCTTTTGTACCGGTGGCCAATGCCACGATGGAAGAGTGCGCCGAGATCGCCCGGCAAGTGGGCAAGCGCATCGGTGACGAACTGGGAATCCCGGTCTACCTGTATGAGCATGCCGCGAGCACGCCTGCGCGGCGCAACCTGGCCGACGTCCGCTCCGGTGAGTATGAAGGTTTGCCGTCAAAGCTGGCGAAGCCGGAATGGAAACCGGATTTCGGTCCCGCTGCGTTCAACCGGAAATCCGGAGCCACCGCTGTGGGCGCACGCGAGTTCCTGATCGCCTACAACATCAACCTGAACACCACCGACCGTCGTTACGCCAATGAACTCGCCTACGAGTTACGGGCACGCGGAAGGTGGAAACGCGAGGGTAATGTCGAACCTTTCTACTACAAGGGCGAAGTCGTCTATTTCGAAGACGGCAAGTTTCCGGATGGAAATTCGGATTTCGTGGCCGCTTCCTTCGAAGAACTGGCAACCCACTATAAAGAAAACTACGGGCGTGACCTTGCTGAACGCTATCGCGGAATCGGTCTCGATCCGGAGAACCTGGCGGGCAGCCCGGTTTACAAGGACGGGATGTTCACCCACCTCAAGGGAATCGGCTGGGTGGTTGATGCCTACCAGCGCGCCCAGGTCTCGTTGAACCTCACCAACTTCAAGGTCACGGCACCGCATGAAGTACTGGAAGCCGCGCGGCAACTGGCCGCGCACAGGGGCATCGTGATTACCGGGTCGGAGGCCGTTGGCGTCGTGCCGTTCGAAGCGATGCAGCAGGCCGGCCGCTTCTATCTTCAGCGCATGCAAAAATCAACCGGGATACCTGCCCGTGACATCGTCATCACCGCGGTCCAGGCCATGGCCCTGAACGACGTCGCGGAGTTCGATATCGACAAGAAAGTTATCGGCATGCCGGTGGCAAACGGCCCCCTCGTCAACATGAGTGTTACTGATTTTATCGACGAGGTGTCACGCGATACACCGGCGCCCGGGGGCGGCTCGATCGCGGCGCTGGCCGGCGCACTGGGTTCGGCCCTGGCCTCGATGGTCGTCAACCTGTCGATCGGCAAGGGTGAGTATGATTCACGCTACCCAGAGCTGTGTCGTCTCGCGGAGAAAGCCCAGGACATAAAGGATGAACTGGTGCGTGCGATCGACGCGGACACCGAAGCTTTCAACGAGGTACTCGCCGGAATACGCATGGCCAAGGACACACCCGAGCAGATCGCCATTCGCTCAACCATAATCCGGGCCGGTTACAAAACGGCCGCGGAAGTGCCGTTAAAGACCGCCGGGCTGTGCAGGGAAGTGCTGGACCTGTGCCAGCAGGCCGCTGACATCGGCAACCAGGCCGTGATGAGTGACGCCGGTGTCGGCGCCCTGATGGCCTATGCCGGGGTTCAGGGCGCGATACACAACGTGCGCATCAACCTGCCCCATACGAAAGACGAGGCTTTCATCGCAAAGATGCAGGAAAAGCTCGGCTCCCTGCTGTCTGAATCGAAGGCGATTTGCGAATCGATCCAGCAGCAGGTTGAAAGCAGTTTTTAAGCTGCGAGTGCGGGTAACCTCTTAGTTCTTCGCCTTGTCGACGATCTTGTTGGCTGCGATCCACGGCATCATCTCGCGCAACTTTTCACCAACCTGCTCGATCCCGTGCGCCGCGTTAGCCGCGCGGGCCTTGGTCATGATGGGGTAGCCCGAAGCGCCTTCCTTCAAGAATTTTTTGGCGTAGCTGCCATTCTGGATATTCGCCAAAGCCTCGCGCATGGCTGCGCGTGACTCCTCGTTGATGATTTTCGGGCCGGTCAGGTACTCGCCGAACTCGGCGTTGTTCGAGATCGAATAGTTCATGTTGGCGACACCGCCTTCGAACATCAGGTCGACGATCAGTTTCAACTCGTGCAGGCATTCAAAGTAGGCCATTTCAGCCGGGTATCCGGCCTCGGTCAGAACCTCGAAACCGGCTTTCACCAGTTCGACACAACCACCGCAAAGGACGGCCTGTTCACCAAACAGGTCGGTTTCGCATTCGTCCTTGAACGTCGTTTCGATGATGCCGGTACGGCCTCCGCCAATCGCCGAGGCATAGGAAAGCGCGGTTGCCCTGGCGCTGCCCGATGCATCCTGTGCAACAGCGACCAGGTCGGGAATCCCCCGGCCCTTGGCAAATTCCGACCGTACCGTGTGACCGGGCGCTTTCGGGGCAATCATGATCACGTCAAGGTCAGCGCGCGGCACGATTTCCTTGTATAAAACCGAAAATCCGTGGGCGAAGGCCAGCGTGGCATCCTGACGGATGTTCGGCGCAATCGACGATGCGTAAAGCTGTGAGTGAAATTCATCCGGAGTCAGGATCATCACGAGGTCCGCAGCGGCAACCGCTTCCGGAATGTCGGCGACTTTCAGGCCGTGTGCTTCCGCCTTCGCGATCGAGGATGAACCGGGGCGCAGCCCGACGGTAACGTCCACGCCGGTATCCTGCAGGTTGCATGCATGGGCATGTCCCTGTGAACCGTAGCCGATAATCGCGACTTTCTTGCCTTTGATGATATCCAGATCACAGTCTTTATCGTAAAAAACGCGCATGCCATGTGTTTCCCGTATTTGAATTGGATGGGAGCATAGCCGATCAACTGTATTGCGTAAAATGATATATATGCATTTTTATAATGCGTTGTGTGCAACAATGCGACGCATGGATTCCCGCACCCTGAAACAGTTTGTCTTTCTTGCTGAAAATCTGCATTTCGGACGAGCCAGTGAAGCCAGCCATGTGAGCCCCTCGGCTTTGAGCCGCGGCATCCGGCGGCTTGAAGAGGAACTCGGCGTGACCCTGTTTGAGCGCAACAACCGCAGTGTGTCCCTGACCCGGGCCGGTAGCCTGTTTCTGACCTATGCCCGGGAATCGCTGGGGCTGTGGGATTCGATTCGCAATGAACTGATGGAAGAGTCCGGTGAACTGCACGGCGAAATCAGTATTTATTGCTCAGTTACGGCCAGTTACAGCTTTCTGTTCGATATTTTGACCCGTTTCCGGCATAACCACCCGCACGTTGAAATCAAGTTACACACGGGCGACCCTGAAGAGGCGATCGTTCGGATCCTGTCGGGTGACGAAGACATCGCGATTGGCGCAAAACCCGACAGGCTGCAAGCGGGCCTGGCCTTCAGGCTGATCGAATTTTCCCCGCTGGTTTTCATCGCCTCGAAAACCCACCCGGCACCGGATCTGGCCGATTGGTCAGAAAACCCGATGATCCTCTCGGAGCGAGGCCTGGCGCGCCGGAGGGTGGACGAATGGTTCCGGTCACTAGGTGTTCAGCCCAGGATTTACGCGCAGGTCGCAGGCAACGAAGCCATTGTCAGCATGGTCAGCCTCGGATTCGGCGTTGGGGTAGTTCCGCGGATTGTTTTGGACAATAGTCCGCTTTCCCACACCATCCGGGTGCTGGACGTGAAGCCTCGCCTGGACGATTATGAGGTCGGCCTGTTCACGCTCGATAAAAGACTGGGCAGTCCGCTGATCAATGCCTTCTGGTCGCAGTTGAGATAATGGAAATCTGATGCTCAAAACCGCACAATCACTGTTCTTTTTTGTGTTACTTATCCTGTTCAGCACGGCAGCACACGCAGCCGCTTCCCTACAAAAGTGCAAAGACACCGTGGAAAAATTCAGGCAACTGGGTAATGTGCCGGAAATGATGGCCGAATCATACGGTTACGCTGTGCTACCGACCATCGGGAAAGGCGGAATAGGTATCGGCGGCGCCGGCGGCACCGGCTGTGTGTTCGCAGGTGGAAAACACACGGGCAAAGTCTCAATGGGTCAAATCACCATCGGCTGGCAATTGGGTGGACAGGCTTACAGCCAAATTATCCTGTTCAGGAATGTTGACGTTTACAACGATTTCACCAGGGGTCAGTTCGAG
The DNA here is from genome assembly GCA_963766195.1 of uncultured Gammaproteobacteria bacterium. Taxonomy (GTDB): domain Bacteria; phylum Pseudomonadota; class Gammaproteobacteria; order Xanthomonadales; family SZUA-36; genus JAHEFT01. The sequence goes on along the minus strand of CAVXYY010000008.1, from coordinate 30,931 downwards.
TTTAGCGCGGACGCGACGGCGGTTGCCCTTACCTACGGCGCTGCTGCAGGTGCGTCAACCCAGGGTGCGTCCGCCAGCGCCGGCGACACCAGGGCAGTAGGCTCGTGGAAGCGGGGCATGGCGGTTTTTACCCTGGCCAAGGGTGGATTGATGTACGAAGCTTCCATTGGCGGCCAAAAATTCAAGTTCAAACCCATCAAGTGATTGAAAATCAAGGCCTATGTAATTCCCGGACAGTATAATTATCCGCTTAACCCAAGGAGCCCAGAGTGAGCGCATTGACCCATTCACCTCAATGGAAAGCCCTCGAGTCGCACGCCGGTGAAATGAAAAAAGTTCATTTGCGCGACCTGTTTGACGATCGTTCACGGTTTGAAAAGATGTCGATAGATAATCGCGACCTGGAAATCCTGCTCGACTATTCAAAAAATATCGCCACGGAAAAGACGCTCGCCTTGTTGCATGATCTCGCTGCCTCCACCGGAGTGACGGAAAAGGCTGCTGCCATGTTTTCCGGCGAGAAGATCAACTGGACCGAAGACCGGGCCGTGCTGCACATTGCACTGCGTAACCGTTCCAATACCCCGGTCCTGGTCGATGGCCGGGACGTGATGCCGGCGATCAACGATGTGCTGGTCAAAATGGAACGTTTCTCCAAAAGCGTCCGGTCGGGATCATGGAAAGGAGCCACGGGCAAGCCGATTACGGATGTCGTCAACATCGGCATCGGGGGTTCGGACCTGGGACCGGTGATGGTCTGCACCGCATTACAACATTACGCCGATGGGCCGGGGGTTCATTTCGTGTCCAACGTGGATGGCACGGACATGATCGAAACGCTTAAATTGGTCGACCCGGAATCGACACTGTTCCTGGTGGCATCGAAAACGTTCACGACCCAGGAAACCATGACCAATGCGCACACCGCGCGCGACTGGCTGGTCAGCGCACTGGGGGAAGATGCGATATCCCGTCATTTCGCGGCGTTGTCCACCAATGGCGCTGCCGTTGCAGCCTTTGGCATAGACACGGCAAACATGTTCGAATTCTGGGATTTCGTCGGTGGACGGTATTCGCTGTGGTCGGCAATTGGCCTGTCGATCGCGATCCGGATCGGCTTTCACCGGTTTGAAGAACTGCTGGACGGCGCCCATGCGATGGACCGGCACTTTCTGGATAGCCCGCCCGAAAAAAACCTGCCATTGACGCTGGCTTTGCTGGGCATCTGGTACAACAACTTTTTCGGGGCTCAAACCTGCGCCCTTCTCCCTTACGACCAGTACCTGAGCCGCTTTGCCGCCTATTTTCAACAGGGCGACATGGAAAGCAACGGGAAAACCACGGACCGCGAGGGAAACCGTGTCGACTACGAGACCGGCCCCGTGATCTGGGGAGAGCCGGGCACCAACGGCCAGCACGCCTTTTATCAATTGATCCACCAGGGAACCAAGTTGATCCCGGCCGACTTTATCGGTTTAATCAACACGCTGAACCCGGTGGGCGACCACCACGACAAGTTGATGGCCAATTTCTTCGCCCAGACCGAGGCGCTCGCCTTTGGCCTGACCGCAGAAGCGGTTGAAGATCAGTTGCGGAAGGCCGGGTTTCCCGAAGAACAGATCCAAATACTGAGAGCTCATAAAACTTTTGAAGGAAACAAACCCACCAACAGCATCCTGATCGACAGGCTGACCCCGCGCACACTGGGGTCACTGATCGCCCTGTATGAGCACAAGATTTTCGTCCAGGGCGTCATCTGGAACATCAACAGCTTCGATCAGTGGGGCGTCGAGTTGGGCAAGGTCCTTGCCGGGGTAATTCTTCCGGAACTGAAAAACAAAAAGGCCGCCGGTCATGATTGCTCGACCAGCGGCCTCATTTCGCACTTCCTTTCGCAGAAGGGCTAAGCCGTTCTAATTCGTCTGATCCAGCGCGGGTTTCTCTACCGGTGATTTCCGGCCTTTGAACCAGCCGACCACGCGCTCCCGGGTCCGCGCCCTGAGCTCGGTGATATCCACGCCAATCGCGTAGAGGGCCGGCACCATCAACAGGGTCACAAAAAAGGCAACAAAGACGCCAGCGACCAGGGAAACAACGATCGGGATCAGGAATTTGGCCTGGATGGACCGTTCCATCATCATCGGCGTCAGGCCGACTATGGTGGTTGCCGTGGTCAACATGATCGGCCGGAACCGGACCACGCCGGCTTCGACGATCGCCTCCAGCGGCTTCATGCCCTTTTCACGCAGACGGTTGGTGTAGTCGATCAGGACCAGGTTGTCGTTGACCACGACGCCGGCAGCAGCCGCGATGCCGAAGTAACTGAAAATGGCCATGGTCATGTTCAGCATGGCGTGTCCGTAGATCGCACCCACATAAGCGTAAGGCATGGCCACCATGATCAGTAAAGGCTGCCAGTAACTGCGAAACGCGACGGCCAGCATGGCGTACATGGCGAAAATAGCGATCAGGTACAGTCCCATGACCTCCTTGATAAAACGCGCCTCACCTTCGGCCTGACCGACCGAACCGCGCTGAATTCCCGGGTAACGTTTTTCCCAGTCCGGGAAGAAGTTTTCATCCAGGTCTTTCATGATGTCGTCACGCACGCTGTCTTTCAGATCGGCCGACACGCGCGCCGCCCGGCTGCCGTTCCAGCGCTTGATTTGCTTGATGCCCGGTGCATATTCAAGTTCCGCCACGGACAATAGAGGCACTTCGTTTCCATCGGCGGTGCGCACGCGGAAATTTTTCAGGCTTTCGATAGATTGCCGCGACTCCAGCGGGTAATGAACCATGACTTTTACATCCTGACCCTCCCGGGGCAGACGCTGCACTTCCTCTCCGTAATAGGCCTGGCGAACCTGGCGAGTGACGTCCGACATCGTCAGCCCGAGCTTCTGGGCTCCCGGCTTGAGCACAAAGCGTATTTCTTCCGAAGCGCTCTCCAGGTCATTGCGGACATCGTACAGGGTTTCATAAGTGCGCAGCTTGTTCTCGACGTCTTCGACGGCCAGGCGTAATACATCCAGGTCCGAATGACGGATAGACAGTTCAAAATCCGGATCATCATTGTTGTGCGTGAATTCGACGGAGACCTGCTTGGCGTCCGGAATATCCCCAATCAGTTCACGCAGGCGAAGGCCCGCATCCTTGGCGCTCATGTCCCGGACTTCGGGCGGCGTCAGCTTGACGATGGCAAGCACGCTGTCGCGGCGCGAACGCGTGTACCAGTTTTCGATCAACTTGCCTTCCCCGCCGGTACGCTCGTTGACTTCCTCTTCCAGTGCCTTTTCAGCCTCCTGCAATTGCGCGAGGATTTCAAGGGCCCGGCTGTAAGGAGCGCCTTCGGGCAGCACCACGTTGACGATGACTTCATCCGATTCCATTTCCGGCATAAAGGCCTTTTTAACCCATCCGGTGTTGAACAGACCGAAACCCACCACCAGGATCGTGATGAAGATGCTGGTAACGAGATAACGCCGGTCAACCGAAAACTGGCCAATCTTGCGATAACGCTTGTGCGCGAAATGGATGATGCCGTCGGAAATATGCTTCTGAAAGCGGCCGAACCAGTGCAGGGCCGCTTCCTTGCGTGGTTGTAATTTCGATAAATGCGAAGGCAGGATAAACAGAGATTCGATCAGGGAAAACGTCAGCGCCAGCACCACCACCCAGGTGATGTGCCGGGTAAACTCGCTGGTTGAACCGCTCAGGAAAAGCCAGGGCAGGAAGGCCATGATCGTCGTGGCCACTCCGAATATGACCGGTTTGGCCACCAGTTGGGCGCCGGCGACGGCGGCACCCATCCCGCCTCCGATCAGGTGCGATTCGGTGTGGATGCCTTCACCAACCACGATGGCGTCATCCACCACGATACCCAGCACCAGCAAAAACGCAAACGTGGACAGCATATTCAGGGATACGCCGACGGACGGTAACAAAACGAAGGCGCCCGCATAAGCGGTGGCGATACCCACGCCCACCCAGAATGCGACGATCGGTCGCAGGGTCAACACCAGGAAGAGCATCACGAGCACCAGTCCCTGGGCGGCTGAACTGCCGATGGTCTTCATCCGGCTTTTGAAATCAACCGCCTGGTCCGTCCACAGGGTCAGCTTGGCGCCAGTCGGCAAGGTATCCTGGCGGTTCTTGATCCACTCCCTGACCGAATCGGACGCCTTGACAATGTCCATGGTATCGGTGGTCATGACCTGGATCAGTACCGCGGGCTCACCGTTCAGCGTGGCCAGGATCGGGTTGTCCTCGAAGCCGTCAATAACCGTTGCCACGTCCCCTACGCGCACAACACCGCCGTCGCTGGTTTGCCGGATGATGATGTCGGAAAATTCCGCCTCGGTGTCCGCCTGGCTGCGCACTTTGAGCTGGTAGGTTCCGACCTCGGTGCGAACGGATCCGGAAGACTGGTTGATCGAGGTATTGCGAATGGCGGCCGCCACCTCGCTGAAGCTCATGCCGTAACGCCGCAATGCTTCCTCGCTGACCTGGACAGAGACTTCTTCGTTGCGTACGCCAAACAACTGGACAACCGAAACGGCTGGCAACACGGCGGCTTCGCGGCGTAATGTTTCCGCCAGGCGCTTCAAGTCGCGTTCCGGCAAGTCTCCGTGGACAGCGACCCGCATGAACTCTTGACGGTTAACCCACTGCCGTACTTGCGGGGGTTCGATATCGCGCGGCAGAGAGGCAATCGAATCGACGCGAATTTTCACGTCGTTCATGAACTGCGTGAAATCCACCTGCTGCTCGGCCAGGATGTAAACCCCGCCGTAACCTTCAGAAGAGGTCGAGCGGACCCATTCGATGTTGTCCATATCGCTGACCGCTTCTTCGATACGGGCGACGATCTGCTCCTCGACTTCCTGCGGCGCCGCGCCGGGCCAGTTGACCTCGATTTCCAGCCCCGGGAACCGCACTTGCGGATCCATTTCGCGCTCCATGGAGAAGAAACCGATGATGCCGGACACGAAGATGCCGATCATCAGGAGATTGGCGGCGACGTGATTTCGCGCCCACCATTCGATCAATTGATTCATAAGGCTAGCCCTGGGCTTCGCGGAATACGGGTTCAACCGCCATACCGTCGGCGGCATTGGGCAGCGTTGAAGTCACGACATGCTCGCCGGGGCTTACGCCACTGGTGACCATGACCTGCTCCTCCGAGGTGGAAAGAACTTTGACGGTCCTGATCTCGAGCCGGTTATCCTCATTGATCACGTAAACAGTGTCCTGGTTTCGCAAAGCCAGGCGAGGCATCACGTAGGCAGACTGCTCGGAAACACCTTGGATCTCGGCACTGACAAACATGCCGACCGCGAGGGGCATTCCCTCCGTGGCGCCCAGGCCGTAGGGGTCAACCACTTCGGCTGTAGCGTAAATCAGCCGCGTTTCCTGGTTGATCGCGGCATCAACGCGAACGATCTGGCCTTGCCAGAAGAAATCCCGGTCGCCCAGTGTCGCTCTGAAACTGACCTGTGGAGCCGTAAGCCGGTCTTCCGCCCTGTAACCCAGGGGCAGATTGAGTTCAACCAACTGGCTGTCGGTCAGCGGCAGACGGACTTCCGCGACGTCAATCGAGAACACCCGTCCTACTGTTGTACCCATGGTCACGTATTGCCCAATGCCCACGAAACGCTCACGAACCCGGCCGTAAAAAGGCACCCTGATCTCGGTGCGCTCAAGGTCAAGACGCGCTTTCTGTAAATCCGCGCCGGCTGAAAGAAGCTTGGCTTCCGCCTCAGCAACCTGGGTGAGGTTGAGGGAAAAAGGCGTTGGCTCCTGGTTCTTCCGGCCACCCCGCCACTCTTCTTCCTTGAGTGTCGCCGTTGCGTGCTCACGCTCCAGGACGGTTTGCGCCTCGGCTACACGTGCTTCAGCGCGTATCACGGCCAACCGGTATTCGGTATCGTCGATTTTCAGCAGCAAGCTGTCGGGGCCAAATTCGGCGCCTTCGTTGAAGCTCTCGGACATCGCCACGATGCGCCCTGACACCTGGGGAATCAGATCAATCTCGGTCTTCGGCCTGACTTCGCCCTGGGTCCTGACACCAATGGTGACCATTTCAGCTTTGACTTCGTCCACGTAAAGTGAAATCGGCCGCGCTTCTTCATCCTTCGTTTCGGGCTCAGGTTTGGCGGCAATCAGCACCTGGATGATCACAGCTCCGGCTACCAGGACCAACGCGGGCGCCAGAAATTTAAGTATTTTTTTCACTTTGAACCTCACACATGTCTGCAGCTTATCTGACCACAAAGGAAACGGGCGTACATGAGCCAAAAGTCAGGCCCGGTTACAGTTAAGACGTATCAAACCCGGTTTTGGTTGCACTTAAATAAGCGGTTCGCGATGCGATTGAATTGAAAGATGATCCGGAACAACGGGTACCGTCACACCGTTGCGCCCTGAAGCGGCACCATTCAAAGCTGCCGCTAAAGAAAAAACCCCGGCCGCCAGGCAGCCGGGGTTTTCCTAACTACTCTGATTTTCGGCTAAAGCGCCTTGTATACCGCTTCCAGGGTGTCCTTGGCGTCACCGAACAACATGCGGGTATTCTCCAGGAAAAACAACGGATTCTGCACGCCGGCATACCCGGTGGCCATACTGCGCTTGAGCACGATGGATGTCCTGCCGTTCCAGCACTCGAGTACCGGCATGCCGCCGATCGGGCCGTCCGGATCGGTTAATGCCGAGGGATTCACGATATCGTTGGCGCCAATCACCACGGAAACATCGACTTTCGGGAAATCCTCGTTGATTTCATCCATCTCGAAGACGATGTCGTAGGGCACTTTGGCCTCTGCCAGCAGTACGTTCATGTGCCCCGGCATGCGCCCGGCGACCGGATGAATGCCAAAGCGCACATTGACGCCCAGTTCACGCAGCTTTTGCGTGATTTCATGAACAATATGCTGCGCCTGGGCCACCGCCATCCCGTAACCGGGAATGATCATGACTTCCTTGGCGTCCCTCAGTAACTCTGCGGTGTCTTCAGCTGAAATGGGCACCACCTCACCCTGATCTTCATCACCCGCCACCACGGTGCCCTCGGATGTGCCGAAGCCACCGGCTATCACGGAAAGGAACTTACGGTTCATCGCACGGCACATGATGTAACTGAGGATGGCGCCGCTGGAACCCACCAAAGCGCCTGTGACGATCAGCAAGTCGTTACCCAGCATGAAACCGGTTGCTGACGCGGCCCAACCCGAGTAGCTGTTGAGCATGGAGACCACCACCGGCATGTCTGCGCCGCCGATCGCCATCACCATGTGAACACCAAACACCAACGCGATGACAGTCATGATTATGAGCGGTTGCATGCCGCCGCCAGCCGCGGACTGCAATACAAATTCATAGGCAAACCAGATTGCGGCAATCAGCAAGGCAAGATTAAACCAATGCCGGCCCGGCAGGGTCAGCGGCTTGCCGCCGATGCGCCCGGATAATTTGCCGAATGCGATGACGGAACCTGAAAACGTCACAGCACCGATCAGGATTCCGAGATAGGTTTCGATGTCGTGAATGGTCAGTTCGACACCCGCGAAATGCGAGAGCCGGCCGGGATCCATGAAATTGGCGAAGCCGACAGCCACTGCCGCGGCGCCCACCAGGCTGTGCAGAATGGCGACAAGCTCCGGCATCTGGGTCATCTGCACACGACGCGCGGCAAGCAGCCCGATTGTGCCCCCGATCACCAGCGCCCCGAGGAGCAGCTCGTAATGCTGGGTGACTACACCCATCACGGTGGCGACCAGCGCGATCATCATACCGATGACGCCATACCAGTTACCCCGCCGGGCGGTTTCCTGGTTGGAAAGCCCGCCGAGCGCGAGGATGAAAAGGATGGTCGCAAGGATATACGACATGGCGATAATTCCAGTATTGGTAATCATGACGGCCTCACTTCCTGAACATTTCAAGCATGCGGCGGGTAACGGCAAAACCACCCACGATGTTGATACTTGCAATTCCCGCGGTTACAACCGCGATCCACTTGATTACCTCGGTATCGGAACTGATCTGTATCAAGGCGCCGATAATGATGATGCTCGAGATCGCATTGGTTACGCTCATCAGCGGCGTGTGCAGTGCGGCGGTCACGTTCCAGATCACCATGTAGCCGACAAAACACGCCAGCACAAACACCGTGAAATGCGCCATGAATGATGCCGGTGCAACGGCGCCGAGCCCGAGCAGCCCAAGGCCGGCGAGCAGCATTCCGATGATCGGTCCGACCACCGAAGGTTTTTTCTTCTCGACCACCGGGGCCGGAGCAGGTTTCGGCTTCTTTTTCGGAGCCGCGGAAAGTTTCGGCGCCGGTGGCGGCCAGGTAGTCTCACCATCCTTGCACACGGTGGCGCCGCGAAATACCTCGTCCTCCATGTCGACCACGATCTGGCCGTCTTTGGCCGGCGTCAGGTCGGTCAGCAGGTGGCGCAAATTGGTCGCATACAACTGGCTGGACTGCGCCGCCAGCCGGCTCGGTAAATCGGTGTAGCCGATGATGGTCACGCCGTGGTGATGCGCGACTTTCCCGGGCTCGGTCAACTCGCAGTTGCCGCCCTGTTCGGCGGCCAGGTCGACGATAACGCTGCCGTCTTTCATCGCCTCCACCATCTCCGCCGTGATCAGGCGCGGCGCTGGCCGGCCTGGAATCAGGGCGGTGGTGATGATGATATCGACCTCCTTTGCCTGTTCCATAAACAATGCCATCTCGGCCTTGATGAACTCATCGCTCATGACCTTGGCGTAGCCGCCCTCACCGGAACCATCCTCATCTGCAAAGTCCAGCATCAGGAACTCGGCACCCATGCTTTCAATCTGCTCTTTCACTTCCGGGCGGGTATCAAAGGAACGGACGATTGCGCCCATGCTCTGTGCAGCACCGATCGCTGCCAGGCCGGCCACTCCTGCGCCGATGACCAGCACCTTGGCGGGAGGAACCTTACCAGCGGCCGTGATCTGGCCGGTGAAAAAGCGCCCGAAATGCTGCGCCGCTTCCACCACGGCCCTGTAACCGGCGATATTCGCCATCGAACTCAGGGCGTCGACCTTCTGGGCACGTGAAATACGCGGTACGCTGTCCATCGCCATGGCGGTGACACCGCGTTCGGTAAGCTGTTGGAGCAATTCGGGGTTCTGCGCCGGCCACAGGAAGCTGATCAGGGTCTGGCCTGATTTGAGCTTCGCGGCTTCTTCGCTTTCAGGTCCGCGAACTTTCAGAATGATATCCGAATTGGCCCAGATGTCATCCGCGGTAGCCGCGATGGAACAACCGGCTGCCTGGTAAGCTGCATCAGAATAATTCGCTGCGGCGCCAGCTTTGGATTCAACCGCAACATCAAAACCCAGTTTTATCAGCTGGGTTGCCACGTCCGGGGTCGTGGCTACGCGCTTTTCACCCGCGTATATCTCCCTCGGTACACCGATTTTCATAAGAAATCTCCGGTTGATTTGATCTTTACAGCCTGGACTGCTTCGATTGGCTGATCTTTTTCTTCCGTTCGTATCAGGTCGTTAGTAACGACTTGAATATGATCCACCGTGAGGATACCGGCAAAACCCCCCTGCGTGTAGATTTAGGTCAATAAAATTGACTTTTTTACTAGGACGAAAACTTACCTCGCCGGATCCGTTCTGCTTCCATCTGTTCCACTTCGCGCGATCCGGAAATCACGATTTCCGGGTCAGGCACGTAATCAAGGTCATAATTCCCCCGCTCATACGGTACCGAATTCAAAATCACCCTCATGGCGTTCAGCCGTGCCTGGTGCTTGTTGTTCGAGCGGATAACCGTCCAGGGTGCGTGGTTGGAGTGGGTGCGCTTTAGCATTTCGTACTTCTGGCTGGTGAAGTCATCCCAGCGCTCCTGAGCCTGCAGATCCACTTCACTCAATTTCCATTGGCGCAACAGGTCATTCTTGCGACGGCTGAAGCGCTGGGCCTGCTCTCCCTTGGTGACACTAAAATACAGCTTGACCAGCACAGTGCCCTGACGCACCAGGTCCCGCTCAAAACCCACCACGCCTTTCATGAACGTCTGGTACTCCTCCGGTGTGCAAAAACCGAAAATCGGCTCGACCATTGCCCGGTTATACCAACTGCGGTCAAACAGCACAGCTTCGCCGCCGCGCGGGAAGTGACGGACATAACGCTGAAAGAACCACTGGGTGCGTTCCGCTTCGGTCGGTTTTCCAAGGGCCACCACCCGGTAGTGTTTTTCGTTCATATACCGGGCGACCCGGCGGATGGTTCCGCCCTTACCGGAAGCGTCGCGCCCTTCGAAAATGATGATCATCCTGCGCTTGGTTTCTTCGAAATATTTCTGCAGCAGGATCAACTCGGCCTGGAAGGGTTTCAGGCTTTTTTCGGTTTCGACTTTTTCCAGCGTAGAGAGGATTTTCGCGGCGCCGTGCTGTTCAATGGCCTCGCGCAACCGCTTGTTCTCGGCCAGAATTTCTTCTGCGCTGGGTGCTGGGGGGCTTACTTCTTCCGGAACGGAGTCCTGCGCAATGTCTGCGGAATGGGATGCTGGTGTCGTCACTGCTTCGGGTCCTCTGGCTTGCCGGGGTGCCTATTCTACCAATCACTTATCCCGGAATGCATGCATGGAGGTAAATTGACAGCGAAACAACGCCGTCAGAGTCACCCCTTGCCAATGACGACGGCGGCACGCAGACGGCTGCCGCCGTAACGGCTCATCGAGGCAAATTCATCCTTGGCGATCGGAACATGCTGGCAGTCCATCGCGTTTTGGTCCCTGACCTCAAGTTCCGGATCGTGAACATACAGACAGATTTCATCATAACCACTGAGCAGTACCCAATGCGGCGCCTTCTTGCGGTCCAGGCGGTAGCTGGATATCAGGATCAGCACGTTGGCGCCGTTGGCGAATCGCTCGCACAAAGAGTGCTGATCCACATCGGTGTAGCTGATCGGGACCTCTTGGACCTGCGCTTCGGCCAGAAAAGCTTCGTGCACCAGGCTCATCACCCGCTTTTTGTTTGGGCTCCGGACGCCATCTACAAAAATCGGACCTTCCTGGTTGACCAGCACCTCGGCTTCAAATCCACGATGGCGAGCCGCCAACGCCAATCCTACAGGGTGACAGCCGCCGTGACCGGATGTCATGAAGATCGTGGTCGCTTCCCGCCAGATCTGTATTTCCTCGAGCGGGCTCGGCTCGTAACCCGGATCCAGCGAGGTCATGGCCATCATCAGCGATGCGGGACCGCAGGTGAACTCCGTGGTCTGGGAAATCCAGGGTATCGTCCGGCTGTCTCCGCCTGGCTGATACGGGTGGATGCATTTTTCCATCCGCAGCGCATCACCGTGATCCTCGTAATAATCCCGGTATCGCCCAAACTCGAGGTAACCGCGTTTTTTGTAGAGTGCGATCGCTCCATCGTTGTTACTGGCCACCTCCAGGCGCATGTACAAGGCGCCTGCCTCGCTGGCCTCGTGTTCGGCCTGTTCGATCAGTTGCACGGCCAGGCCGCGCCCCCGGCACCTGGAGTCCACCGCGAGTGAATAAATGCGGGCAAGTCGCGTGCCGCGACGCAGAAGCACCAGGATATAGCCGGCAAGCGTTTCGCCGTCTTCACAGACCAGGAATACGCAGTGGCGACGGCTTAACCAGCGGCTAAAACTCCGGCGGCTCAACCGGTCGGTTTGGAAGGATGACTCCTCCAACCGCAGCAGTTCAGGCAGGTCTGACTGTATTGCCTGGCGGATCGTAATCACGATGTCTGGCTAACCTGGGCGAGAAGCGGGAATATAGCTTGCACGGCATTTGACTGCCAACAGATACTGGAAAATACTTGCAACTGAACCAGCGGAACACGTTTCATGGCACAAACCCTAATCGTCATTCACCGGCGCAAGGACTGGGAGGCTTACTACCCCAGCGAACAGGTCATTACCTTTGCAGACTATATGAACAGTGCACAGGTAAAGACCGCACCGCATACGCGCATTATTAACCTGTGCCGCAATTTTAGCTACTTGTCCGAGGGTTATTACTGTTCCCTGCTGGCCGAGGCGCGCGGCCACAAAGTCATTCCCTCGGTGCAGACCCTCAGCGACCTGGGCAAGCGCGCGCTATACCGCTTGCACCTGGATGATTTCAGCGAAACAGTAAACAAGACATTGCAGCAGGCTGATGTTAACCAGCCCATTGTTCTGAAGAGTTTTTTTGGCCATACCGCGGACACGAACTTCAATGACCTGTCACAAAAACTCTTTGAAGCCTTTCCCTGCCCTATCCTCGAAATCACCCTGCGTTATCGCAAGATTTGGGAAATTTCCGGATTAAAACCTTTGTCTCCGGCAGGCCTGGATGAGCCGGATGAAACGTATTTTGCCGAGGCGCTGGACACGTTCAGCCGCGGAATCTGGCGTAAGGCACGCAACCAGAAGGCCTCCCGGTATGACCTGGCCATTCTCTGCGACGCCAATGAAGTCCTGGTGCCCTCGGACAAGGGGGCCTTGAAGCGCTTCATCCGTGCCGGCAAGGAAAGAGGGATTGATTGTGAAATCATCGGCCAGAAGGATTACTCGCGGCTGCCGGAGTTCGATGGCCTGTTCATTCGAACCACGACCAATATCGATCACTACACTTACCGCTTCGCAAAAAAGGCGGAAAAAGAAGACCTGGTCGTCATCGACGACAGCAATTCCATCCTGCGCTGCACCAACAAGATCTACCTGGCGGACCTGTTTCGAAAACACAAGGTTCCGGCGCCGCGAACCGAGGTGCTGCACAAGGACCAATTCCAGCAGCTACCGGCATTGGGCGCTGCCCTGGGTTACCCGGTAGTGGTAAAAATTCCTGATGGGCAATTCTCCAAGGGAGTGGAAAAAGCGCGCGATGAAAAGGAGTTGCTCGAGATCAGCAAGCGGCTGTTTGACCATTCATCCCTGCTATTGGCCCAGGAGTTTCTCTACACGGATTTCGACTGGCGAATCGGGGTGCTGGACAACCAGCCACTCTTTGCCTGCCGCTATTACATGGTCAAGAACCACTGGCAAATCTACAAACACGGCAAGCAAACAGATTCGGGCGGTTTCGATACCCTCGACACGTCGGAAGTGCCCAAGCCGATACTCGATGCCGCGCTCCGCGCCACCCGGCCGATCGGCGACGGCTTTTACGGGGTGGACGTCAAGGAGCATGAAGGCAAAGGTTATGTCATCGAGGTCAATGACAACCCGAACATCGATCACGGGGTCGAGGACAAATTCCTGGGCCAGGAGCTATACCTCCGGATCATGGACGTCTTCCTGAAACGCATGGAAGCGCGCCGCGGGCATTGAGGATAAACTGGCCCGATGAAAGCCCCCTCGATCCTTGAACGGCAAAACCCCTGCAGCGGCCGGTTACTCGATGCCCGCCGAATGGCAGCCACACCAGTGCACGTGGATTTCGTGGCCGCATAACCGGGAAAGCTGGCCGGGCAAGTTTGAACCGGTCGAACCGGCGATGGCCCGATTCGTTGGCGCGCTGTCCCGCAGCGAGCTGGTGCGCATCAATGTGCTCGACGCAGCCCACGAAAAACATGTCCGGCAGCAGCTTGAAGGATTATGCGCAGCCTGCCAACATTGCGTTTCATCATTTCCCGACCAACGACGCCTGGTGCCGTGATCACGGGGCCATTTTTGTCAAGCGAAGCGGCCAGGATCAACCCTCTGCTTGCGCTGGATTTCCAGTTCAACGCCTGGGGCGGCAAGTATCCGTCCGACCTGGACAACGCGATTGCGGCAAAAATGGCGGATGTGCTCAACACACCATGCCAAACGCTGCCGATGGTGCTCGAAGGCGGTTCCATCGAAGTGAACGGAGCCGGCGCGTTGTTGACGACCGAACAATGCCTGTTGCACCCCAACCGCAATCCAACAATGTCGCGCGAAGCGATCGAGTCCGCCTTGTGCGACACGCTCGGCGTCAACCAGGTACTGTGGCTGGGCGAAGGGATCGTGGGCGACGACACCGACGGACACATCGACGACCTGACGCGTTTTGTGGCTGAAGACACCGTGGTTACGGTTGTCGAAAAGAACCGAAGCGACGAAAACCACCAGGCGCTTGCCGAAAACCGTGATCGCCTCGACACCCTGAAACTGGCCGACGGGCGGCCGCTGAAGGTACTGGAAATGCAAATGCCCAGGCCCATCGAATTCCAGGGCCAACGTTTGCCGGCCAGTTACGCGAACTTTTATATCGGCAACCGGGCTGTCCTGATGCCGACTTTCAACGACCCGGCCGACGAGCCAAACCGCCAACTGCTCGCCCGCTGTTTTCCCGGCCGGGAGGTCATTGGTATAGACTGCACCGACCTCGTCCTCGGACTCGGCGCGCTGCACTGCCTGACCCAGCAAGTACCTGCGGTTTAGTGTGAACACACCCTAATTCATTTTCAGTCAAGGGAAGAATCTGACATGACAACCATCAGTGATTTCGTACACCACCACTACCGCCACTTCAACGCTGCGGCGATGATCGACGCCGCCGACGCCTATAACAAACACCTCGATGGCGGCGGCGTGATGTTCATGACCCTGGCCGGCGCCATGAGCACCGCGGAACTGGGCCTGTCGCTGGCCGAAATGATCCGGCAGGACAAGGTTCACGCGATCTGCTGCACCGGGGCCAACCTGGAAGAAGACGTTTTCAACCTGGTCGCCCACGACCACTATGTGCGGGTGCCGCATTACCGCGAACTGACCGCGGTCGATGAAGAAGAACTGTTGAGCCGCCACCTCAATCGCGTCACCGACACCTGCATTCCCGAAGAGGAGGCGATTCGCCGCATCGAGCACGAGATTCTCGATATCTGGGCCGCGGCCGACCAGAACAATCGAGCAGTACTTTCCGCACGAATTCCTCTACCAGTTGCTGCGTTCCGGAAAGCTTGAACAGCATTACCAGATCGACCCCAAAGACAGCTGGCTGCTGGCCGCCTGCGAGAAGAACCTGCCGATCATCGTGCCGGGCTGGGAAGACTCCACGCTGGGCAACATTTTCGCCTCGCATTGCATCACCGGTGAAATCAAGAACGTGCATACCGTCAGGACCGGTATCGAATACATGATGATGCTGACCGAATGGTACGAGAAGACGTCCGCGAGCGCCTCGATCGGCTTTTTCCAGATCGGCGGCGGTATCGCCGGTGATTTTCCCATCTGCGTGGTACCCATGCTGCAGCAGGACCTGCAAAAGGAAGACACGCCCAGCTGGGGTTATTTTTGCCAGATCAGCGACTCCACCACCAGCTACGGCTCCTATTCCGGCGCCGTGCCGAACGAAAAAATCACCTGGGGAAAACTGTCTGCCAGTACCCCGAAATTCATCATCGAATCCGATGCGACGATCGTCGCACCGCTGATATTTGCATGCGTCCTGGGGCAATAAATTGAATACCACCCAACCACCGTCATCCGCCGCAAATCCGGTGAACGCCGGATTCCGGCGACGCCTGGAGCCGGGACGACGCCGCGGAACATTATCGGATTCCCGCCTGGGGTGACGGTTTTTTCGAGATCAATCCACGCGGCCACATGGCGGTCCGGCCGTTCGACGACTCCGCGCTCAGCATCGATATCATGGACGTGGTCGCGGAGTTGCGCCGGCGGGGCGCCGCGTTTCCGGCCGTGCTGCGGTTTCAGGATGTGCTGCGCGCGCGGGTACGGCGACTCAACCAGGCGTTCAAGCGAGGCGATCCGCGAAGCGGGCTACCAAAATGACTATCGCGCCGTTTATCCCATCAAGGTCAACCAGTTGCACGAGGTCGTCGAAGAAGTGCTCGATGCCGGAAAACCGTTCGCGCTGGGCCTGGAATGCGGATCGAAGGCCGAACTGGTCGCCACCGTCGCGCACCTGGAATCCGATGACACGCTGCTGATCTGCAACGGCGTCAAGGACCGGTCGATGCTGTCACTGATCCTGTCGTCGCAATTGCTGGGCAAGAACGTGATACCGGTGATGGAAAAATACGCCGAGTTCAATGACCTGATTGCGCTCGCCGACGAGTCCGACGTGACCACACAATTCGGTATCCGCGTGCGCCTGAGGACCGCCGGCTCCGGCAAGTGGGCAGACTCCGGCGGCTACCAGTCCAAATTCGGCATTTCCCTGCCTGAACTCCTGAAAATCGTTGAAACACTGAAGGAAAACAAGGCGGAACATCGCCTGACGCTGCTCCATTTTCACCTCGGCAGCCAGATTTCCCAGATCACGCAGTTGAAGCAGGCCGCGAAAGAACTGGCGCAGATTTATGCGGAACTGGTCAGGCAGGGTCTGCCGATCCGCTATATCGACGTGGGCGGCGGACTTGGCGTGAATTATTCCGGCGCATTCGAGGAGGGCGGCATCCAGTACAGCCTGCAGGAATACGCCAATGCCGTGGTTTCGGCGATCAAGGACGTCTGCGATGCGCGCGAGGTGCCGCACCCGATCCTGATTTCCGAAAGCGGCCGGGCCATGACCGCGCACCATTCGGTGCTGGTGGTAGAAACCCTTGGCGCGTATCGGAAAGACAACGCTGAAAGCGAACTCGGACATTCCGCCGGACACCCACCGCATTGCCCACAACCTGAATGACATCCTGAAATGGCTGCGCGAGACCCCTGCAGAGGGCTACCGCATCGACGAACTGATCGAGGCCTGGCACGACGTCGTCGAAATTCACCAGGAAGCGGCGACCCTGTTCGCGATGGGCTATTTGCCGCTGCAGCAGAATGCACTGATCGAGCGCATGTACTGGAGCAGCTGTTCCGCCCTGCTGAGCCAGTTGCGGCGGCTGCCCATCGATCCCCTGCCGCAGGAACTGTATGAACTGCAGGAATTGCTGGTTGATCAATACCTGGTCAATTTTTCGGTTTTCCAGTCGGTGCTCGACCACTGGGCGATACAGCAAACATTCCCGATCGTGCCGTTGCACCGGCTCGAACGAGACGGCCGACGCGCCGCGCCATGCTGGTGGATCTGACCTGTGACTCGGATGGCCGGATTACGCAGTACGTGTCCGCCAACGAAGACAAGAACTTTCTCGAATTGCACCCGCTGAACCCGGGTGAACCGTATTGCCTGGGATTCTTCATGATGGGTGCCTACCAGGACATCATGGGTGACGCGCACAACCTGTTCGGCCGGGTCACAGAAGCCCACATCTACGGAGACAACGAAGAAGACGGCAATTTCTGGATCGAGAAGGTGATCCCGGGCACGAAGGTCCAGGACATGCTGGCGCAGGTGCAGTATTTTCCCAATGACCTGCACCGGAGAATGCAACTGCAGGTCAAGGAAAAGATCGAGTCAGGCGCCATTCGCCCGAAACGGGGGATGGAAATTCTCGACCAGTACCGGGCTTTTTTTGATACGGAAACCTACCTGGTTAATCACAGAACGAAAAGGCTGACTGAATAACGATTGTCGCCTGGGCGGAATTCAGGTTCGCCTTGCTGGCCCGCCACTGCCGGGGGCTGAGCCCGGCCCAGTGGTGAAACGCTCGTGAAAATGTTGCCGTGTCTGAATAGCACAGGCTGGCAGCGATTTTCGACACCGGCAACTTTGTGCTCTGCAACAGGTGCCGGGCGAGTTCAAACCGGGTTTCGGCCAAAAGTTGCTGCAGCCTCGTGCCCTCGGCGCGAAGTCTGTGGCGCAAAGTGCGTTCACTGATGGCGAACAGGTTCGCCACACTGGCCGCCGATGAATTTCCTCCAAGCAGCAAGCGGTGTAAAGCTCCCGTTACCTGCTCGGTAAAGCTGTTTGAATCGGCGGCCAGTGCACCGAGGATCTCCCGGTTCAATTCACTGTAACGGACCGGATCAGCCTGCGGAAGAGCTTGTTCCAGCCAGCTTGCAGCAAACGTTATCCCCGACCATTCTGCATTGAAGAGCACGCGCGGTCCGAATATGCGACGGAAAGAGATTTCGTTTTCAGGTTGATGGTGGGAGAGTTCAACCAACCGGGGCTGCCAGTCAGGACCGCAAAGCTCGCGAAGTATTTTGAAGGTTATGGCAATCGCAAGGTCATAAATCTGCGAAGTACCTTCCACTTCAGGCCGCTGGATCGAATAACCCAGGAAAACGCTGGCCGGCTCCATTTGCAACAACAGCGGAAAAGCCAGCCGGTCGTGAACATTGAAATACTGCACCAGCGACTTTAGGGCTTCTTCGACCGTCGCCGAGTGGCGCATCAATTCTCCCAGTGGCCCCAACTGCCGGAGCCTGAACCGGGCCGAGACCAACAACCCTAAATCACTGCGATGAGTAAGGGCTGAACAAACCGACATAAGCCGCGCGACCGTCTCGTACTCGATATGGTTTTCCGCGTCATCAAACAGGCTGAGCGGAACACCAGCCTGTTCGAATGCGTACCGTGGTGGAACACCCAAAGCTTCCAACACGGAGGGCAGCTCAATGATGGGCGCAACCCGCACTTCGCCGGGCGCCGTCAGGCGCGGCTTTGCCATCAGCATGTGTCCATCGGATCGATCCTGTCGCATGGGCGGCTTGGTTTCAGCAAGCCCAGCCTGCGGAGAATTGCCGGAATTGCAAAGTATTAAGTGACCGCGATCGGTTAAATTTAGATAGAAAACTGGCTTCGGGCCGGCACTTTGATGCGTGTCACAGCCGGGTGATCATCGGAAGTACCATCATGGTGATGAATAATACCGGACTGCACGTCGCGGCTCTTTTACGGTATTGGCGGTTCGTGAACAGACTTCCTGGTCCGGGCTCGTTTTCAAAGCTGGTGGTAAATTGGTAGGAGGTTTCCAAATGCGCGTTTTAAGATTGCGTCGATTACCATCGGCTCACTTGCTGCGGTCGCATTATTGGCCAGCCAGGTAGTGTTGGCCGCGATGTGGAGGTCACCGGCACCCTGGGTTCACCGGATGCGACCACAACCGTCAGTAACAAACAACTGCCCGCACCGACACCGCCGTTCGGTGGGACGATCGAGAACGACGCGCTGAAATCGAAGGCGTGGTGGGCGCCGCGCATCGTACCTCCCAAAAGCGCGCCCAATGTCCTGCTGATCATAACGGATGACGCCGGGTTCGGCGTTCCGAGCACTTTTGGCGGCGTGATCCCGACCCCGACGATGGACCGGATCGCGAGCGAGGGCCTGCGTTACAACCGGGTCTTCTCAACCGCGCTTTGCTCGCCAACCCGCGCGGCGCTGATCACCGGCCGGAATCACCACTCCGTCGGATTCGGTGTGATCTCCGAGCAATCCACCGGCTTCCCCGGCTATAACAGCATCATCAACGAGGACAAGGCCACGATCGGGCGAATCCTGCTCGATAACGGCTACGCCACGGCGTGGTTCGGCAAGGATCACAACACGCCGGCATTCGCCGCCAGCCAGGCCGGACCGTTCGACCAGTGGCCAACCGGCATGGGGTTTGAATATTTCTACGGTTTCGTCGGCGGTGATGCGAACCAGTGGCAGCCGAACCTGTTCCGCAACACGACCCAGATCTATCCATTCGAGGGCAAGCCGGAATGGAACCTGATTACCGGCATGGCCGACGACGCGATCGATTACATGACGCGTATCCACCAGACTGATCCTTCCAAGCCGCTGTTCATCAAGTACGCGCCCGGCGCCACGCACGCCCCGCACCACCCGACCAAGGAATGGGTGGACAAGATTTCCGCGATGCACCTGTTCGACGACGGCTACAACAAGCTGCGCGAAACGATTTTCGAGAACCAGAAGAAGCTCGGCATCATCCCCGCCGATTCACAACTGACGCCCTGGCCGGACAGGTCCTGAAGCCCTGGGATCAACTCGACGATCAGACCAAGAAACTGTTCATCCGCCAGGTTGAGGTTTTCGCCGCGTATGCCGCCTACAGCGACTACGAGATCGGGCGCGTGATCCAGGCCTTCGAGGATCTGGGCCGTCTGGACAACACCCTGATCATCTACATCAACGGCGACAACGGCACCAGCGCCGAGGGCGGGCCACTCGGCACACCCAACGAAGTCGCGTTTTTCAACGGCCTGAACGAGATCCCGGTGGACGTGCAGATGAAGTGGTACGACGTCTGGGGCACCGAAGAGACCTACAACCACATGTCGGCCGGCTGGTCATGGGCTTTCGATACGCCATTTGACTGGTTCAAGCAGAACGCCTCCCGGCTCGGCGGCATCAACCAGAACATGGTGGTCATGTGGCCGGATCGGATCAAGGACAAGGGTGCCCTGCGCGAGCAGTTCATCCACGTGATCGACGTGGTGCCGACCATTCTCGAGGCCGCCGGCCTCAAGGCGCCCGAAATGGTTGACGGCATCAAACAAATAGCCGATCGAAGGCACCAGTTTCCTCTATACCTTCGATGCGAAGAACGCCAAGGAACCTTCACGCCACAAGACCCAGTACTTCGAGATGATGGGCCAGTGGGCGCTGTACGACGAAGGCTGGCTGCTGAGCACCAAGGTGAACCGGGCGCCATGGGAGGCGTTTGGCGTAGCCAATCCCGATCCGCTGAACAACCAGGTGTTCCAGCTCTATGACCTGACCAAGGACTTCACGCAGTCGAACGACATTGCGGCTGCAGACCCGGAGAAAGTGAAGGAAATGCGCAAAGCAGTTCCTCGAGGAGGCGAAGAAGTACCAGGTCCTGCCGCTGGACGCTTCGGTAGCCGGCCGGATCGTAGCTCCGCGGCCGAACATCACTGCCGGCCGAACCGAGTTCGTTTATACCTACCCGATGGTCGGCCTGCCGCAGGGCGATTCTCCGGCCATCCTCAATGCATCCTACACCTTCACTGCTGAAATCACCGTGCCGGAAGGTGGCGCCGAGGGCATGATCGTGACCTCGGGCGGGCGTTTCGGCGGTTATGGCTTCTACCTGCTCGAAGGCAAGCCCGTGTTTCTGTGGAACATGGTGGACCTGAAGCGGATCAAGTGGGAAGGCCAGGAAGCGCTCACACCAGGCAAGCACACCGTCGAATTCGACTTCAAATACGACGGCATGGGCGCCGGCACGCTTGCCTACAACAACATGAGCGGTCTTGCCAAGGGTGGCATGGGCACGCTCTCGGTGGACGGCAAAGCTGTTGCGAGCAAGCGGATGGAGAAAACGCTGCCGATGATCCTGCAGTGGGACGAGAGCTTCGATATCGGTTCTGACACGCTGACCGGCGTAAATGATGCCGATTACACGCCGCCTTTCGCCTTCACCGGCAAGCTGAACAAGTTAACGTTGAAGGTTGATCGCCCACAGCTGTCCGCGGAAGACATCAAGAAGCTCGAAGGCGCAGACCAATAATTCGTCCAGCGAGTAACTCTTTTAATGGACCTTTGATACGCGGGCCGCTTCTCAGGAAGCGGCCCTTTTTACTGGAACCCGGTCATTCTCGTGGTAACCAGCCGCATCAGAATAACAACCAGGAAATCGGCCCCCATGGCGGCAAAAATCATCGTTCGGTAACTGCCCGGTGACACCAGCGATGCAGCCAGGGCCGGCCCTGCGAATCCACCGAATGCCGTGGCAAAACCACCCGCTACAACCACGCTGCCTCCCGGATCGATTTCCGCTTCGATCGCCTGGAAATAAGGCAAGGCAAAAGCCCAGCCCATCGCCAGCAGGCACATCGCCATAACGTAAATAACATGATTGCTCCCGGTCAGCAGCAGCGACAACGCAGTGACCTGGCTCAGTGCCGCAGCCATGATGGGTACAAAGCGCCCACACCTGGAGCCCAGCAGGAACACCCCGAAGGCTGCCGGAATTCCCAGCACGGTAGACGCGCCCAGCACCACGCCGATTTCCCGGCTGGATAGTCCGAACGATAAACCAATGCGTTCCGAGTAGGTAAAATTGGCCATGTTGGCGGCTTCAAAAAGCCCGATACCGAACAGGCACATCACCGAGGTTGCAGCCACGATCACCCGCCATTCCAGTGGCGCCCCGGTTCCGGCGCCACTGCGTTCATGCATTGCTGGAAGCCGGGAGACCAGCAACAAGGCCATCACATCGAGCAGGGCAAACAGCGCAAACAGGCTGGAAATTCCCGAACCGGGAAGCAGCCATGGCAAGCCGTAAAGCCCGGCTGCGCTAAAGAAAAACTGGAAAGACATGAACAGCCCGTAGGCACGATCGGGTTCTCGCCAGCCGGCATAGGCACTCATCACGCTGGCATATGCGGCGGCCCCGCCCACACCCGAGACAAACCGCAACCCAACCAACACCCAGAACGGGATGTGAACGGCTGCACCGCTGGCACTGTCGGCTACTATCATCAGGACGAGACCCATGTAGGCCAGGCGGCGCAGGTCGAGGTGATGGACTCGCAACGAAACGAAAATTGCCGCCACCGCGCTGCCCAGAAAACCCGCGGAAGCGAGATAACCGGCTTCTGATTCGTTCAGGCCAAGGTAGTCGACAAAACTTCCGACCATAACGGGCAGAACCAACAGCGGCATCAGCGTAATTGAGCCGAGGACGGCGAGCAGGATGGTACGCTGGAGACTGTCCTTGATCATGCTTTGCTGCGTCGCGCCCCGGCAAAGACTGCCAGCATAACAAGCTACCGGATGATTGACGAGAAACAGGGCGGGCTTGCGTTTAACTGCGTCGCTTCTGATAATCGCAGATCTACCGGCGCGAACAGCAGAGAGAGCGAACATGAGCACATTGACCTTTGCGGCCACCCAGATGGCCTGTGACTGGAACCGGCCCGGCAATATCGAACGGGCGGAGCAACTGGTGCGTGAAGCTGCGAGCCAGGGCGCGCAGGTCATCCTGTTGCAGGAACTGTTCGAAACGCCCTACTTCTGCAAGGATGAAGACGAGAAACACCTGGGCCTCGCCGCTCCGGTGGAGGCCAACCCGCTGCTGGAGCATTTTCGCAAGCTGGCGGCCGAACTTGAAGTCGTGCTGCCGGTCAGTTTTTTCGAGCGCGCGAACAACACCTTCTTCAATTCGCTGGCCATGATGGACGCGGATGGATCCTGCCTCGGCGTGTATCGCAAATCGCACATTCCCGATAACCCGGGTTACAGCGAGAAGTTCTATTTTTCGCCGGGAGATACCGGTTTCCGGGTCTGGGACACGCGCTATGCCCGCCTGGGCGTGGGTATCTGCTGGGACCAGTGGTTTCCCGAGGCGGCCCGGGCGATGTGCCTGCTGGGCGCCGAAGCCCTGCTTTACCCCACCGCGATCGGTTCGGAACCGAACTTTCCCGAGCTGGATTCCCGGGACCACTGGCAACGGGTGATGCAGGGCCATGCGGGCGCCAACCTGGTGCCGCTGATTGCCTCCAACCGCATCGGCCGGGAGGAAGGCGACAGCTGCGGGCTGACCTTTTATGGTTCCTCGTTCATCGCGGACCACACCGGCGCCAAGGTCGTCGAGGCCAACCGGACGGAACAGGCCGTGATCACCGCCAGTTTCGACATGGAGGAAGTCCGCCAGGCCCGCATTACCTGGGGGGTGTACCGCGACCGCAGGCCGGATCTGTATCACCCGCTGATGAGCCTGGCTCCAGCCAAATAGCCCTTGATGCAATTACGCCACCAATCAGCGCTCGAGGCCGGTTTTCACATGCCGGCCGAGTGGGAGCCCCACATTCGTTGCTGGATGGGCTGGCCGACGCGTGAAGCCATTTGGGGGGAGTACTTGCAGGCCGCCAGCGAGGACTACGCGAATATTGCCCGCGCTATCGCCCAGTTCGAACCCGTCGTGATGTTGACGCCCCCCGGATTCACCGCGATGGCGTCGGAGATGTGCGGACCCACGGTGGAGATCGTGCCCTGGGATCTGGAAGATTCCTGGCTGCGGGACACCGGGCCCAACTTCCTGAAAAACGGATCTGAAACGGCCGCATCGATTTTTCACTTCAACGCCTGGGGCGGGAAATATCCGAAATTCCGCAAAGACGCGGCACTGGGGCACCGGCTGGCCGAGGCGCTCGGCCTCCGGACTTTTTCCTCACCGGTTTTCATGGAAGGCGGCGGCATCTTCACGGACGGTGAAGGTACGCTGCTGACGACCGAGCAATGCCTGCTCAATGAAAACCGCAATCCTGGTATGAGCAAGGCCGAAGCCGAGCACGAACTTCACCAGGCGCTGGGTGCGGAAAAAGTGATCTGGCTGCCTGGCGACCCACTGGATGACGAAACCGACGGACACGTGGACGGCCTGGCCTGTTTCGTCCGCCCGGGTGAAGTGCTGGCGGCATGGGACCCGAACCCGGAAAGTGAACGGCACGAACAGCTTGCAGGCAATATTCGCGCCCTGCAACAGGCGACCGACGCCCAGGGGCGTAAACTGAAAATCCACCTCATCGAGGAAGCCGATTGGTGTATTGCGATCGGTGACCGTTTCTGCAATTCCTACATCAATTTCTACATCGCCAACGGCGGCGTCATCATGCCCGCATACGGGATTGCTTCGGACGAAAGAGCCCGCGAAGTGGTGGAAAACTGTTTCCCGGACCGGAAAATCGTACAGGTAAACGTAATGGGCCTGGCGACTGGCGGCGGAGGCATCCACTGCATTACCCAACAGCAGCCCGCCTGAGGAGTCTCTGCGCACCAGCGACTGCACCTACCTTGCTTGACCACGTATCCGCCCGGGGGTATCTCTGCGCACCGGCGAACGCACGTTCATTGTATTGCCATGTATCCGCCCGGGCGGGTCGAGCAGGCTGCCCGGTTAAGTTTCGGTACTTTCGGCCCACCTCCTTGCATTGACCTGTTCGCCGCGTATGAGTCAGGCTGCCCGGTTAAGCTCGGTGATTTTCGGCGGTATGAGATAATGCCGGGCAGATGACTGAATCCCTGCTCTACCTTGATCCGAAAAGCCCGCTGAATCTGCAAACGCAGATTCGTCAGCAACTGGTCAATGCCATTCTCAAAGGCGCGTTTCCGAAAGGCAGCCGCCTGCCGTCTTCCCGAAAATTATCCGAACAACTTGGCGTGGCGCGTAATACGGTCGTTCTGGCCTACGAGCAGTTGATCGAGGAAGGCTATCTGGAAAGCCGTCAGCGCAGTGGCATTTATGTCAATGAGCACATTCGTGAAAACCGCGTCGGGTTGCGCGAAGCTTCGCCCACGGATGCGGAACAGGAAGCCCGCTGGAACAGGCACATCCGCACTATCGTAGAGATCAGGCCGCAGTTCCAATGGCCGGCTAACTGGCAACAGCATCCCTATCCCTTCATCGACGGCTATTTTGACGCCTCGCTTTACCCCACGGCGCAGTGGCGGGAGGCCAGCCGCATGGCCCTGGGAACGCGTTTGATCAATGAAGGCACGGTGACGGAAGGCGACGCCGACGATCCGGTGCTGATCGAGGAAATCCGTACCAAGATGCTCCCGCGCCGGGGCATCACGGCAGAACCCGAAGAAATCCTGATCACGCTGGGCGAACAGAATGCACTTTACCTGCTGACCCGCCTGTTGTCCGACCGCACGACCACAGTGGCCATGGAAGAACCCGGTAACCCCCGGATGCGGGAACTGCTGCTGCAATCGGGAGCTGACCTGATCCACCAAAAAGTTGACGAGCAGGGGATGGTGATCGATTCCCGGCTGAACCCCGCCCAGGTGGTGTACGTCACGCCCAGCCACCAGGTGCCGACGGCGGTCACCATGCCAACAGACCGCCGAATGGCCCTGTTGAAAAAGGCCCGAAAACGGGACCAGGTCATCATCGAGGATGACTTTGTCCACGAAAGCAATTACCTGGGCCAGCCCCACCCGGCGTTACGTGGAATGGACAGCGACAACCGGGTCGTTTACGTATCGGCGCTGCCAAAAGTACTGGCTCCCGGTCTGAGAATCGGGTTCATCGTGGCTGCGGCACCCTTGATCCGTGCCGCCAGGAATCTGCGGCAGCAGGTCATCGGGAGACCCTCCCTGATCAACCAGCGCACCGCGGCTTATTTCCTGTCCCTGGGACACTACGATTCATTCATGGCCCGGCTGCAACAGGAAATGCAGATTCGCTGGCATGCTTTGCGAGACGCCCTGAACCACTACCGTCCGCAATCCATCATGACGATTCCCAACCAGGGCGGCACGGTGATTTCTGTCAGGGGGCCGGAGGATATAGACGTTGACATGCTGGTTGGTGAAGCGGCTAAAAGAGGCATCCTGATCGAGCCTGACACCTATTACTACGCACACCCGGAAGACTCCCGGAAGAGTTTTCGAATGGGTGTGACCAGTATTCCAACCGCCCGTATCCGTGAAGGTGTGGCACGCCTGCGCGAGTTGATGTGGGACCTCAGCAAGGTGGAAGGTGTGATGCTCGAGGATGGTGATCCTCTTTTGCTTAAAGGAAAGCAACTGAAAGACACCCTCAGCGGCGCCACCATCATTTACCGCACTGTGTACTGCGATCCTTGCGTGATTGAACTGAACACAGACGGAACCATGACGGGCCGGGCAGGGTACGCCAACGAGGACCGTGACAACGGTCGCTGGTGGTGCGAGGAAGACCGCTGGTTTCGGAAATGGAACCGCTGGGCCTATGGCGAACAATCTTCCTACTTCGTCACGCTGGATGGCCAACACATCCGTTGGTACAACACCGAAAAACACCTCGTCGATGACGCGATCCTGCTTCGCAAAGACGAACGACTGGCCTAATCGCCATCCCTGATCTGGTTCTATCAGCCTTGCGAACAGCGCTTTAGTCTTGGCTTACGTAGCGTCGGCCAATTTTCACGGCGCGCGAACCCAGGAGAATACGATGGGGTATCTGGCTGTTGCGGCCCTGCAGTTGGCATTGAAGAATCAAGACAACCTGTCGCTGATTGAAAGTGAAATATCCCGCACACGGCAACGTTACCCGTGGGTGCAGATGATCGTACTGCCCGAACTGTGCACCTTCGGATCCAGTCCGAAACATGCTGTTGAATTGCCGGGCGAGGTCGAGGAACGATTTTGCGCGTCCGCACGGGAAAATTCCGTCTGGCTGATTCCCGGCTCGATTTTTGAACGTGACGGCGACCGGGTTTACAACACCTGCCCGGTCATCAACCCACAGGGTGAAGTCATCGCCAGGCACCGGAAACTGTTTCCTTTTGCGCCTTATGAGCAGGGGGTGTCCTGGGGAGACCGGTTTGTCGTCTTTGACGTGCCGGGTGCGGGCCGTGTGGGCTTGTTGATCTGCTACGACATGTGGTTTCCCGAAGCAGTGCGCACCCTGGCCTGGATGGGCGCCGAAGCCATCATCTGTCCGACCATGACCACCACCATTGATCGCGACGTTGAATTGTCGATTGCCCGCAGCAACGCAGCGACCAACCAACTCTGGTTCCTGAATGTCAACACGGCCGGTGACCTGGGATTTGGCCGGTCAACCGTAGTCGGGCCGGATGGCACGGTGGTTTACACCGCCGGTTCCATGCGCGAAATCATCACCGTCGAACTGGACTTCAGCCAGGTACGGCGGGTGCGGGAACGTGGATTGTTTGGCCAGTGCCAGGCACTCAAGAGCTTTCCGCGACCGGGCGGTCCAGTTTCCACAGTACCGGGACGGTGCGGGCGGGGGCGCTTTTGATTCCCTGGGAAAACTGGAACTTCCCGGTAAGTCATCAAGTTAGCTTTGTTTTTTGTGGGGACAAGAAAAATCCTTGGACTCAAACACATATGTAATCTGGACCTACACAGCGCACCGGCGAGTGACGTACTGTCTTTGCTGGAACCGTGTGGGTGTTCCTTGCACTGGCCTTTCGATATCCAGTCACACAGTCAACATCAAAATGGAGTGGATCAATGAATCCTAAACGCCAAATCAAGAAAAATGCACTGACCGTAGCCATTACCACCGCCTTGATGGCCGGCGCCCAGAGCCCGGCGCTGCTGGCCCAGGACCAGGCCGGTGAGGAGCAACTGGACAAGCTCCGGACCATGGAAGAAATCATCGTGACGGCTCAGCGCCGGGAACAAAGCCTGGTTGAAATTCCATACAACATTTCAGCCGTAAGCGGAGAATTCATTGACAAGGGACTGATCCTGACCACGGCCGAACTCCTGCAGAGCGTGCCGGGCGCCTCTGTCATAGACATGGGCAACCGCAACAGCGGAGTAGTCAATACGATCCGGATCCGCGGACTTGCAGTGGACAGCAATATCGTTGGCGATTATGCCCTGTCCACGGTGCCGACGGTTTCGACCTACCTGAATGACACGCCGATTTACGCCAACATGATCCTCAAGGACCTCAACCGGGTGGAAGTCCTGCGTGGTCCGCAGGGCACCCTGTATGGTTCAGGCTCACTGGGCGGCACTGTGCGATACATTGCCAACCGGCCGGTACTGGGTGACTTCGAAGGTTATGTCGAGGGCCGCACCAGCGTAACCGATGGCTCCAGTGGTTGGAACTGGGGTGTTGACACGGTGCTGAATATCCCGATGGGCGACATGTTCGCAGCCCGTATCGTCGCGGGTTACCTGGACGACGCGGGCGTGGTTGATCTGCCCAATGTATACGTCGTCGACAGTAACGATATCCCGGTTGCTCCCGACGGCCCCCTTTCCGACACCGCGGTCTATCAATACGTCAAGGACGCCGACTCTGCCCAGATTGACTACATCCGCGCCTCGCTGCTGTTCCAGCCCAACGATAAATTTGACGCCCTGCTGACCTACGCCCACCAGCGAGACGAGGTAGATGGCCGCATGCAGCCGACGCCGGGCAGTGACGGCTGGGGTGACCCGTACGGCAAATACCAGAACGGTTCGATCCAGCGCGAACCCAGCGAACGAACGGTCAACCTGGGCAGCCTGGAAATGAACTATGAAATGGGCTTTGCCAGCCTCGTTAGCAGCACGTCCTACTACCAGACAGACGGCTCATCCACCAGCGAAAACACCGGTTTCTACGCTCAGCTGGGTTGGCTGGGCGCGTTCTACTACAACTATCCC
Source organism: uncultured Gammaproteobacteria bacterium (assembly GCA_963766195.1). Classification (GTDB taxonomy): domain Bacteria; phylum Pseudomonadota; class Gammaproteobacteria; order Xanthomonadales; family SZUA-36; genus JAHEFT01. The sequence goes on along the minus strand of CAVXYY010000008.1, from coordinate 2,016 downwards.
CGCCCAATGGCCTCGGCCGTGCGCACATACGACAACAGCGCGTTCGTGCAGGAACTGCGACTGGTTTCCAACGGCGGTGAGAAATTCGACTGGGTGGTCGGCGCTTTCTACCAGGACGAGGATAAGAACCAGACACAGAACAGTTACCTGCGTGGTTTCTACAACTGGGCCCAGGCGGCCTGGGGATGTTGCGTGCTCAACGACAACGATTTTGCCTACGAGCGTGATGAAACCTTCAAGGACTGGGCGCTGTTCGGCGAACTCACCTGGAATATCACGGACCGTTTCCACCTGACCGGCGGTTTCCGCTACTACGACGTCAGGTACAAGAACAACACCCACATGGAAGTCGGGCTTTACGACTCCTTCCACTTCGTGGATGACGCAGTTTACCTCGGCAGTGACGATGGCACCTTGTGGAAATTCAACGCTTCGTACGACATCAACGATACGATGATGGCCTATGGCACCTGGTCCCAGGGTTACCGCCGGGGCGGCGCCAACGCGGTTCCCGCTGTCCGGTGTTTTCGCCGAAGACCCCGTTTGGCAGACCTACGATTCCGACTCGGTCGACAACTACGAGATCGGTATCAAGGGAACCGGCAACAACAGTTTCTGGAACATCGACTTTTTCTACGTCGACTGGCAGGACATCCAGCTGAACACGGCAACCACCAACTGGGCATTTTTTGCGGTTCAGAACGGCGGCAAAGCGCATACCACCGGTGTCGAAATCGAGTATGACTGGTATTTTGCCGAAGACTGGCACCTGAATACCGGTTATGCCTATATTGACGGCAAACTGGACCAAAACCTGTATTCACCGACCGATCCGGATGAACTCAATCCCATAGCCCTGGACGGCACAACACTACCCGGCCTGGCCAAGAGCACCTTCAACCTGACGGTGGATAACACCTACCAGGTCTCCGGCGATTGGGACTGGATCAACCGGGTCAGCGTTTACTACCAATCGAGCATGGAAAACTCCATCCTGCCTTCGCCCAGTTTTGCTTACACACTGGACGGGTTCAGCCTGTGGGACTTCAACTCGACACTGGCCTCCGACAACTGGGCGATCAGCCTGTTCGTCAAGAACCTGTTTAACGAAAAAGGCGTCGTGGGTCTGTTCACGGAACAGTACATGGGCACCGACCCGGCACAGAACTATTACGGCAACGGCAGCAAGGAATATATTGCCCGCCCACGCACGATCGGTTTGAACGTCCGCTACAATTTCTGATCCAGAACGGGCGTCCGGCAGCGGGCGCCCGTTCCTGATGCAGATTCGATGCAAGCAGTCGCAATCATCCCGGCCGGATATTGCGGCCCCTGGCTGTTGCTTTACACTGGTTCAATGAAACGACATTCGACATGAAAACCGGGAAACACAGCCGGTTGTCGGCGGAGCAACTCGTATCGGAAAGCCGGCTGGCCCAGCAAAATGGCGATTTCACGGCCATGCTGGACCTGGCAGAACGGGCGCACACGCTTGCACCGGACAACGAAGACGCCGCGCTGCGCCTGGCGGAATGCCACCTGCTCTGTGGTCAGGTCGATGCAGCGGTCACTCATCTGAACACACTTGAAGACTCGGCGCGGGATAATCCGCAACTGCTGCAGCGCATCGCCGAGTTGTACACGCAATGCTCCCAATTCCCCCTGGCACGGCGTTGCCATCAGCGCTCGGTGGATCTGCAACCGGCCAATCCCGGCTTTATTTATAACCTGGCAGCCTCCTGCATCGCCCTGGGTGAACTCGTTGAGGCCGAACGGCTTCTGAACGAGGTGATCCGGCTGGATCCGCGCGATTACGACGCCTGGCAGAACCGTTCCACCCTGCGGCGGCAAACCCCGGAAAACAATCACGTCGAGCCGTTGATGTCGGTGCTCGCTCAACTGGGAGAAAACGATCCCGGGCCGGGTTCAGATCGGCTATGCCCTGGCCAAGGAACTGGAAGACCTGCAAAGGTACGAGGAGTCCTTCCGCTGTTTGCAGGAAGGCGCCGTGGCGCG
>CAVXYY010000007.1:0-32203 GCA_963766195.1 uncultured Gammaproteobacteria bacterium | reverse complement strand
CCAGTGCGTCTGCGCAGTATTTTTCCGGCATAGCTATCAAAAGTACCGGGGTGCCTTTCTGGCACCCCGCACGTCTCTTTCAACAGGAACTGACAAACTGCCTTGCCTGTGGATCAGGGCTCAGCCAGCATTTCGCACAACGGCACATTGTCCAGCACGATTCGCTCGATTGGAATTTCACCGGAGATATCGAGCGACGTAATTTCATAAGTCGCCAGCCCCTCGTTGCAGCTGGAAAACTCGATCGTGAGGGTGCCGTCACCGTCCTGGTCTGTAGAAGTGGCCGGCGTTGCAGAATCGAATACGCCGCCTTCTGTGACATAAATGGTCAAGGTGGCGGTATCGTCATCGTAAGGTCCCGACGCCGTCAGCCAGCGCTGACCGGGTCCTCCCAGCATCGCAGTCACATCCGCTGGCGGGCGTTCAACGTCGAAGGTGAACCAGGTCACAAACATCTCTTTTCTGACGGGGTAAACCGTGATGTTCATGCCCTGTCCATTGGTGGCCGTGTTGAACCAGGCATCATTCAGACCGGCGTTGATCTGGAATGGGCAGTCATCGCAGCCCGGGGGGGCGGTGTTCACAGAAACAATATAATCGCCAGTGACGGCAACCCCGTAAGTGGTTGCCTCAACCGTGTACGTGCCTGCAGACAGGGTCATGGAAATCTGCGCGTTATATCGGTGTCGCCGTCATCATTTTCGCCGATCACCTTTCCGTTTTGACCTGAGCCGTTCAGCAGAAACAGGTAGGAATCGTTCGCTGATTTCAGGTCGATTGTCACCTCCTGCCTGCTCATCAGGGTAAACGTGTAGAAATTGGCGTACCGGTCAGCACGGTGCGTGGATGGACAGCTCTGCATTCCAGCTGCCCGCGACATCGGTGTTCACATTAATCAGGTAGTTACACTCACCGGGAGGTGGTGTTGAGTTAAGCGTGACAGACACAGTAAAACTACCCGTTGTCGCGGGCTGTTTGGTCGTCGCCTCAATGGTGTAGGCCCGGCGGACAAGGTGCGGATAATTCGTGAGTTCGTGCCACTGCCATCATTATCGTTCTTGGCTATGAGGGTTCCACCTGCGACCGGCGCCGGGCAGCAGATACAGAAAAGTATCCTTCGGAAGATGCCAGGTCAATGGTCACCTCTTGACGCGGTCAACAGCGTAAACGTGTAGTACTTGGCGTAACTGCCCGTTTGATGCGTGGATAGGCAATTGGCTCCACCCAGGTGCCCGGTACATTGGTGTTGGGGTCAAGGTAATTATTACAGGCTCCGGAATCCGGCGTCGCGGAGGTACAGAGACAATAAAAGTACCCGTAGTCGCTGAGTCGAAGGTCGTTGCCTCAATGGTGTACGTACCTGCTGGCAAGGTCTTTGGTAATTCGCGCGTTCAGGCCGTCGCCGCCGTCATCGTCCTCTCCCAGGACGGGGCCGTTTGACCAGGGCCGCTGAGCAGAAACAGTCACGACGTCCTTCGAAGATTGCACAGGTCAATCACGATCTCCTGCAGGCTCGCCAGAGAAGAACGTGAAGAACTTCGCGTAGGAGCCTGGTTGATTGCGTGGACTCGCAGCTCGAATCCCAGCTGCCCGCTTCGCTGTCGTTAACCGCTATGGTTGAATTAGTGCACGCAGCAAAGAAGTTGACCCGGTAACAAGAACAATAACAGCAATAAGCTTAAACAGATTTTTTTCATGATGTGTTTTCTCCACCTCATTATTAAAACTCAGTAAGTTTCCAGCTTTCGGCTACAAACCTTAAAGACCATCGCTACAGTTTATACCTTTTGCTTCACTTAAGCTTCAGGCGGTAAACAAGTATCATCAAATCTCCCTGGTCAGATGACGGTCTTTGGCTCCACCGGTGGTTATTGTTGACAATGCAGCGTCTTAACCCCGCGATCCGCGTGTGCGTGGCTTCTTGCCGGCCCTGGCCGGCTTGCTGCCATCCTCGCGCGGTGGCAGAGCCGGTGTGCTGGGTCAGGATTTTCTTGCCGGTTCGGCGCTGGTGCGCCTGCTCGGTATTTTTCCGTCGCGAGCGCCTTGTAACCACCACCGGCTTCAGGCTGGCTTTCGGGAATCAGGTGCGACTCACCATCACCGATCAGATCGGCCCGGCCCATTTTCCTGAGCGCCTTGCGCAGCATTTCCCAGTTGTTCGGGTCGTGATACCGGAGCAGGGCCTTGTGCAGTTTTCGCTGCTCCGGATCTCTTCACCGGCAGCACTTCATCGGATTTGTACGTCACCTTGCGCAAGGGGTTCTTGCCGGAATGGTACATGGCGGTCGCCGTGGCCATGGGCGAAGGGTAAAAAGCCTGCACCTGGTCGGCGGTGAAGCCATTGCGCTTCAGCCACAGCGCCAGGTTGATCATGTCTTCATCGGTCGTGCCCGGATGAGCGGCGATGAAATAGGGGATCAGGTACTGTTCCTTGCCCGCCTCCCTGGAATATTTTTCGAACATCTTTCTGAATTGGTCGTAGCTGCCGATACCCGGCTTCATCATTTTTGACAAGGGGCCGCTCTCGGTATGCTCGGGAGCAATTTTCAGCTGGCCGCCCACGTGGTGGGTGACCAGTTCCTTCACGTATTCGGGATCCTCCACCGCCAGGTCGTAACGCAGGCCCGAGGCAATCAGCACCTTCTTCACGCCCGGCAGTTCGCGCGTCTTGCGATACAGCCGGGTCAGGGACGAGTGGTCCGTGTTCAGGTTGGAACAGATACCCGGGTACACGCAGCTGGGCCTGCGGCAGGCCGCCTCGATTTCACGGCTCTTGCAGGCGATGCGGTACATATTGGCCGTTGGCCCGCCCAGGTCGGAAATCACCCCGGTAAACCCGGGGACCTTGTCCCGGATCTGCTCCACCTCGTTGAGAATCGACTCCTCGGAACGATTCTGGATGATGCGGCCCTCGTGCTCGGTGATCGAGCAGAAGGTGCAGCCGCCGAAACAGCCGCGCATGATATTCACCGAAAAACGGATCATCTCGTAGGCGGGTATTTTTGCATCGCTGATAGGAAGGGTGCGGCACGCGGGCGAAAGGCATGCCAAAGACGTAATCCATTTCCGGGGTGGACAGGGGGATCGGCGGTGCATTCACCCAAAGGTCCACGTTCGCCGTGCTTCTGCACCAGCGCCCTGGCGTTGCCCGGGTTGGTTTCCAGGTGCAATACCCGGTTGGCGTGGGCGTAGAGCACCGCGTCGTTGCGGACTTTCTCGAACGAAGGCAGGCGGATCACCGTGCGGTCGCGGTCACGGCTCGGGTGGGGCTTGAACTGCACGACGGCTTCCTCCGTCCGGGTCGCACACCGTACAGCGCAGCTTCCCGGCGCTGTTTCTCGTCGGCATCCATCTCGCGCACGTTGATGTAGGGATTCACCACGCGATCGATCTTGCCGGGCCGGTCGATGCGGGTGGAATCGATTTCCCACCAGCCTTCCGGCGTATCCTTGCGGATCAGCGCCGTGCCGCGCACATCGGTGATCTTGGCGACATCTTCGCCGCGGGCCATGCGGTGGGCCACTTCGACCAGGGCCCGCTCGGCGTTGCCGTACAGCAACAGGTCGGCCGTGGCATCCAGCAGGATGGAACGGCGCACGCTGTCCTGCCAGTAATCGTAATGGGCGATGCGCCGCAACGAGGCCTCGATACCGCCCAGGATCACCGGCACATCCGGCCAGGCTTCCTTGCAGCGCTGGCTGTACACCAGCGAACAGCGGTCCGGGCGTTTGCCACCCATTCCGCCGGGCGTGTAGGCGTCATCGGAGCGCCTTTTGCGTTCCGCGGTGTAGCGGTTGATCATCGAATCCATGTTGCCGGCCGCGACGCCGAAGAACAGGTTTGGCTTGCCCAGCACTCTGAACGCATCCGCCGAATGCCAGTCGGGCTGGGCGATGATTCCCACCCGGAAACCCTGCGCTTCCAGCAGGCGGCCGACAATGGCCATGCCGAACGAGGGGTGATCCACGTAGGCATCGCCGGTGACGATGATGATGTCGCAGGAATCCCAGCCCAGCGTATCCATCTCCGCCCGGCTCATGGGCAAAAACGGCGCCACGCCAAAACACTCGGCCCAGTACTTCGGGTAGTCGAACAGTTGGGTGGATGGTTCCGGCATATTGTTTTTGGACATATCGTGGGTCATGTGGGTCTTTACATTTTTGTCTCGCGGTAGCGGTCAAGAATGGCACAGAGATCAATTTCCAGTCCTGACCCCGGGGCTACCCTGTCACCCAGTTCCTGGAACTCGCCCCCGTCGGCCGTGAAGGGCGGCCAGTGCGGAACGCCTTCGCGGTTCGGTGAACCGGTGGCCGCAAAATTCACCCAGTAACGGCCCATGGTTTCGGTCAGGGCACGATCCGTTTCATCCGCCGGCAACCAGTCATAGGCTGTGTCGTGCGTATAGGAAATTTCGGCGCCGTGATAGGCAAGCAACTTTTCGCCACCCGGCCTGACCCGCGTAAAGTAGTAGAAATAAACCGGGTTGCCGTTCCTGGCCATTGCGTTTGCGATAAACAACGACGGGCAAAGAAAATCCACTGCGGTTTCCAGCCGGTCGATTTGCCGGCGAACCGGCACATCCGGATCCAATGCCAATACCGCCTCAAGCTCCTGCCTGAAAGGACTTCCAAAACGCTGCAGGCTTTCTTCCAGGTCGGCGGCTGCCGCATCCTCTTTTACCCAGGGATAATCCTCGTTTTTGTTGGCCCCAATCATCAGGTCGACGTCACTTTCCACGCCCCGAAGGTACATCGCAGCGAGCGACTCCGGCAGCAGCCAGCCGTCGATATTGACCGCGCTGTAATCACCGGGTTCGGCGTCCGCCGCTCCCTGTACGATGGACTGCCAACTCATGGTACGCATCGCCGCCATGCTTTTTGCAGGGTCCGCCGTGTCCTCGATCTGCAGGTGCTGCGCGATTTTCCCACCCATGATTTCCGCTTCTTCCAGCGTGTAAAAAACATCAACCGGGTAGCCGCCGCTCTGGCTTATGGCATGGTGGAACAGGCCCTTGGCAAGCGGTGAAACAATCAGCGTGGCCGTGTTGGCTGCGCCGGCGGATTCACCAAAAATGGTGACGTTACCCGGGTCTCCGCCGAACGCCGTAATGTTGTCCTGCACCCACTTTAGCGCAGCGATCTGGTCGAGGATGCCATAATTACCCGAAACACCCTGGCCGGATTCAGCCGAGAGCCCCGGATGCGCCAGGAAACCCAGTGCGCCAACGCGGTAGTTGATGGAAACGTAGACCACGCCGCGGCGGGCGAAGTTATGGCCCAGGTATTCCGGTTCCTGGGCATAGCCGTTGCTGTTGCCGCCGCCGTAAATCCACACCATTACCGGGCGTTTTTCCGCCGTGTCAGAAATCTGTGTCCAGACATTAAGGTAAAGGCAGTCTTCGCTGATATTCTGCATGGGCGGAACCACATCCGGGGGCGCTCCCACGCGCTCGGCCACGAAGCGGTAGAAATCGGGATTACCCTGTAGTTGCGGACAAGCCGGCCCGAAGGCACGGGCTTCCTGCACGCCCTCGCGCACTTGGTGCGGCGCCGGCGGCCGCCAGCGATTATCGCCGGTGGGCGGCGCGGCAAAAGGAATGCCCCGAAAAACTGCCAGGCCGGATTCCGGGTCCAGCACTTCACCCTGCAGGATCTCCCCACCCGCTTCAAGCCGGGCCTCGACGCTGGCTTTGGCCGGTTCCAGGCCCGCAGCCTGTGGCTCCGGATCCTGTCGCGAGCAGGCCGCCAAAACGGTCAAGGCTACAAGCGGGACCAGGGTCCTGTTCAAATTCATTTTCTCAAGCACCTCATCAAGCCACTCCCCTTTCCCCACAACAGCCCAAGCATAAGTCATTTACCAGATACAGTGGACTTTCCCGGTTTGCGATAGAATCCCTGAAACCGAAAGAACACTCGCGCCGCCAGGGGCTTCCGCATGCCGGATAAAAGATTACAGGATCTCGACAACTTTCTCGTGCTGCACCCGCAGATCACCAGCTTTGACCTGCTGCTGCCTGACATCAACGGAATGCTGCGCGGTGTCCGCGCCACGCGCGATGAAATGCCGGGGATATTCAGGGAAGGCACTTATATGTCAGCCAGCACCATGCTACTGGACAGCCGCGGTGTGCTGGCCGAAGGCCTGGACATCGGCCTGAAAGACGGCGACCCTGACTACGCCTGTGTCCCCGTGGCCGGCACGCTTGCGCCCATGCCCTGGACACCCAGGCCGATGGGGCAATGCCTGCTGCAAATGGTTGACGCTGCCGGCGTACCTTACCACTATGACAGCCGTTACGTTCTGCAGCGGGTGCTGGAGCGTTTCAAGGAAATTAACCTGACTCCCGTAATCGCGCTCGAACTGGAATTTTATCTTCTGGACAACCAGGATCCCCTCGCCCCGTCCCCGCGCCCGGCCCGGATCGCCGGAACCAGCCTGGTGCAGAAAGCGGCGCAGCTGCACAGCCTGGATGAACTGCATGAGCTGGACGCTTTCCTGGCGGATGTCGAGGCCGCCTGCCAGGCGCAGGATGTGCCGATGGGTAGAATCATGTCCGAGGGGTCACCCGGCCAGTGCGAAATCAACCTGCATCACGTGGCGGATGCGGAAAAAGCCTGCGACCATGCGCTGCTGCTGCGCCGGCTCGTGCGTGCCGTTGCCTTGAACCACGGTATGGCCGCCACGTTTATGGCCAAGCCGTTCACGGATCTGGACGGCAACGGCATGCACATTCATTTCTCACTTCTGGACGCTGACGGACGCAATGTTTTTGCCGGTAAGCCGCCACCGGAGCAGCCTGACGCCTATGCCCCGGCCCTGCGCCACGCGATCGGCGGCTTGCTGGCGAGTGTGCCCGAAACACGGGCGCTGCTGGCGCCCAATGCCAACTCCTACCGGCGGCTGGGCCCATCCAGCTTCGTCTCTGCCGCCCGCACCTGGGGCTATAACCACCGGCAGGTGGCTACCCGGATTCCGCCCTCCGATGAAGCCAACGTCCGTCTCGAATACCGGCCTGCCGGGGCCGATTGCAACCCGTACCTGGTGCTGGCGGCAGTGCTGGCCGGTGCGCATCATGGCATGACGCACGGGATCGAACCGCCGCCCATGGTGCGGGAGGGGCAGGTGATGGACCATGGTGGCGAAACCTCCATTTACTGGGAGGGCGCCCTGGCGCAATTCAGGAACGCGCAGGTCCTGCCCGGTTACCTTGGCGCCGAATTCTGCGACACTTATGCACAATGCCGGGAACTGGAAGCCGCGGAGTACCGCGCCCAGGTTCCGGATCTTGATTACTCCTGGTACCTGGGAAACATCTGATGACTCTGACCCGGCGAAATTTTCTTGAACTGACCACGGCTACCGGTATGGCCGCGCTGACATCCCCTGGACTGTTCGCTGCGCCTTCGGCGCCGGAACTGTATGACAACACTATCGTGATCGATGGAATGGGCTTCCCCGGCGGCCGGCAACAAGGTGAGACCAGCCAGCTGAATGCGCCTGAACTGGAGGATATCGCCACATCCGGACTCACTGCAGCTCTGTTCACGGTGGGTGAAGTTGGCACCATGCCTGCTCTCGAAGCATTGGCCAAAATTGTCACCAGCGTAGCCGAGTGGGAAGGGCAGATTGCGGCGCACCCGGAAATTCTCCAGCGGGTCCGCACGGTCGGTGACATCGACACGGCCACGGCCAGCGGCCGCACCGGCCTGATTTATGGCTTGCAGGACGGCGTTGCCTTCGAAGACGATGTCAGCCGGCTGAAAACACTCTGGCAGTTGGGCATTCGCGTGATTCAACCCACCTACAACCGGCGTAATTTGCTCGGGGACGGCTGCATGGAGCCGGCCAATGCCGGGCTCAGCCGGAACGGTCTGGACGCGATCGGGCAAATGAACGAACTGGGCATCCTGGTGGACCTGAGCCATTGCGGCAGGCAAACGGCCGCGGACGCGATCGCCGCTTCCAGTAAGCCGGTCAGCTTCACCCACACGGGTTGTTACGCCCTGGCTGAACACCCCAGGCACAGAACCGACGCTGAAATAAGGGCCGTCGCGGAAACCGGGGGGGTGACCGGAATCTTCATCATGCCCTACCTGTCGAAAGGCCTGCAGCCCACTGCGGCAGACGTGATCGCCCACCTGGAACATACGCTTAACGTGGCCGGCGAAGACCACGTGTCGCTGGGCACCGATGGCACCATCTCGCCTCAGGAACTCACGCCCGAGTTCATCGAAGAATTCCGCAAATCCACACTCAAGCGAAAAGAGCTGGGCATTGCAGCGCCATTTGAGACCGGAGAGGGATACCTGTTCGCCAACGACCTCAATACGCCCCGACGCTTCGAAACCCTGGCCGGCTTGTTGCTGGAACGTGGCCACAGTGCAAGCGTGGTGGAGAAGATCCTAGGCGGAAACCTGGTTCGCGTATTTGGCGATACCTGGACTTTTTGATATATACTCGTTTCCATTAGAACCGCCGGACAAGGTGGTCACTGCTCGACTTTAGCTGTTGAAAGCCATGCTACCAGCATGTGAACGATCAATATGAAGGCTTGAGAGGAGAGGGCAAATGGTACTTGTTATATCTTATCCCCAAAAAGGATTGACGGCGATAGAGCTTCTAATTATAACCAGTGTTATTGCTATTGTTACGATCTTCACGACCCCCATGGTAAGCCACGCATTGTTGCCTTCGGACTTGAAGGAAGGCATTGAAATCACAGAGTCGTCCATTCAGCATGCTCGCCAAACTGCGCGGTATTACAAAACCGACGTACTGATGCGGGTTGGCGAAGAAGATCCACCGGACCGGCAGGTCATCACGCTTCTGATTCCAAGGATGCAACAAACTACGGCCATGAATGAAGTGGAAGTGAAATTTATCTTACCTGCCGGGGTCCGGGTGATCAGCCAGGAGCAGGTCATCCACTTCATGCCCAACGGAGACGTTGAACAACCCTCCGAAGCACTGACCATTCTTGACCAGGTTCAAAACAAGAGCCGCCAACTGGCGCTTATCGAATAAGTCCGTACTCTTAATCAGAAGGGGCGCCTGCCAGATCTCTGGATTTCTGGAGCAAGTCTTTCTGCCCGTCGTAGATTTCACTGCTGATTTCAAAAAGACCCAGCAGAGTGTGAAAGATATTGTCATGCGAAAGGGGCTCGTTCCGCAGTAGCCTCAACGATTCCAGGTCCATATCATCATAATTTTTTCCGAACCAAAGGATAACCGGCACGTGCGTCTGTGCATCCGGAGCAACCCAGTACGGCAGGCCGTGCAAGTACACGCCGGATTCCCCGAGTGATTCGCCGTGGTCACTGGCGTACAGCATGGCGGTTTCGAAACGGGTGTCGTTTCCACGTAGAAATTCGATCACCAGCGACAAAAAATGGTCGGTGTACAGGATCGTGTTGTCATAAGCGTTGTTGATTTCCGCCTGGCTGCAGTCCTGTAACTGGTTGCTCTCGCAGTCGGGTACGAATTTCCGAAACTCGGGGGGGTAACGCTTGTAGTATGCCGGCCCGTGACTGCCCATCTGGTGAAGAATAATCAGTATGTCGCCGGTTTCCTGGCTGTCGACATAGTCCTGCAAACCTGACAGCATGCCGTCGTCGCGACATTCTTCATCGCAATCCGGGTTGGACCCTGATGTCCGGTAATCCTCGTTCCTGATGCGATCTGCAACACCCTTTGAATTCGAATTGTTGTCCCGCCACAGCAGGTTGACTCCAGCGTGCCCGAGGACATCCAGGACGTTCTCGGTTGGATGGCCGTCGTGACCGTCAAAGGCCAGCCGGCCGTAAACAGAAAACATGCAGGGCACGGAAACCTCGGTCGAGGTTCCGCAGGAATCCACCTGGCTGAAACTGACCACGGGTTCCTGTTCGAGTCGCGGATTGGTTGGCCGCTCATAGCCGTTCAGCGAAAAGCGGTCGGCGCGGGCGGTCTCGCCAACCACCATGATCACCAACTCGCGATCCATGTCCACCTCGGGTGTCCGGGCATCGGTGCCAATGGCCTCCAGTGGGGCGTCGTCCACCGCCAACAGCGACTTACCGGCTTTGTAAGCCGCATAGACCGGCGCCAGGGGATTCATGTAATACCGGATCGCCTTGTGTTCGCGCAGAAATGAAGCATAAAAAGCGCTAGAAATCAGGACCAGGGCCGTGATGACGAGCAACGCAACGAAAGCGAGCTTCAGACGCGCCAAAACCGCTCCCCACGCGCTCTCCTCCCGGATCCTGGTCTTGCCCAACACCACCGAGGGTAACAATCCCAGCAACAGCAGGTAGAGGAATAACCGGGCGGACAGGAGATCAGCAACCTCGGCGCTGTCGGTAGCGGCCACGTTTTCAATCATGCCGCTGTCGATTATGACCTTGTAGGTGTCCATGAAATAGGCGGAAAGTGCGGACACCAGCAGAAAGAAAATCAGGGCCGGCTTGAGCAACGAGCGAAATGAGAAAATCAACAGGAAGAGGATCAGCGCACAGAGCAGAAACAGGCCGAGCGAGCCAATATGAAGTCGCCCCCATGGGCTGGCGGCGAAGGTCTCCAGGAGAATCCGAAAGTACGTCAGGTTGGCGAATGCAGCGATAAAAACTGCCGTGCCCACAATCGCCTGGTTGGCGCTGCATCTGAATTTCAGGGATGAAAGCCAACTCATCGGACTGAATCAACACCTTGGTTTTTTGAAACCGCTGGTTGCGTCCAGCCACCAGGCTTGAACAGGACAAAAAGACCCAGGGCGCCGAACCAGCACAGGCTCAGGGTCCACAGGTCATGGGAAATGAAATGCGCCCCGCGCGCTTCCTGCCCGAAAGCGAAGGTGAAACCGACCAGTAGTCCCGGTAACAGGTAGATCGCCGGGTAGCGCGCGTGAAAGTATGTCGCAAAATATAATGCCAGCAATGCAAACCCGCCGGAAGCATGGCCGGCAGGGAAACAATGGCCCGTTCCCGTGGACCCGAAAAAATAGCTGAGGCTGTGGTGGTAAGGAAGACCTCCGCCATACCTGACCAGGTCCCAGGGACAGGGAGCCGGGCTGAAGTGTTTGAAGCCGGCAATCAGCGCCGGCAGCACGACCATGCAGGTCAACAGGTAAGCGATGGGCCGGCGCCAGTTTTGCAAGCGCGGGAGGCGATAGCTCGCCGCCAGCATAATTGCCAGGGCCAGTCCGAGGCCGGCGAGCAATTCCTTTCCGTCGCGATGGATCACTTGGTTGACCAGCCAGTGGTTGCGCAACGCCCAGTGGTAGCCTTCAAAAGCATACCACCTGTCAGCCAGCCACAAGTCGACGCCGGTCCGCTCCAGCGAGGCAAGCACCAGGGTTGCCGCCACCAGGGGCAGCGCCAGGTGATATATCCAGAAGTTCCGGTCGAAAGGTCTGACGGCGCCGACGCCTTGTTCAAACTTCACCAAGTGTTATTCCGCTTCAGAGGAGGCCGAATGGTAGCAGTGATGATGGTAAAACTTCGTTATTTACAGCGAAACAAGTCGTTAACCCGGTCAAGCGGAAAATTTCCCACGGCCCTTCGGATTTCGGCTGAAAATCGCCGTTCTGCTACACTTCAGAAATCCGGACCTGCATCGAAGCCATTCGGGCGTCTGCACACTGGGTCCGGATCCAGGAGACAAGTATGAATTCCGGCAAGGCAAACGGCACCAGGATAGATGAGATCGCCAGCGGAATTTACCGCATCAGCACCCCGGTACCACCCCCCGCAATCCCGGGAGGGTTCACTTTTAACCAGTATCTCGTCGTGGATGACGCCCCGCTGCTCTACCACACGGGGCCGCGAAAAATGTTCCCTCTCGTCAGCGCCGCCATCGAATCCGTGATACCGGTGAAATCACTGCGTTATATCGGGTTTTCTCACTACGAGGCGGATGAATGTGGCTCGCTGAATGATTTCCTCGCATTGGCGCCCGGTTCCGAACCCTTGTGCAGCAGGATCGCGAAGATGGTCAGCGTGGACGACATTGCCACCCGGCCGGCTCGTGCCCTGGCCGATGGCGAAGAGCTCTCACTCGGAAGCCACGTGATCCGCTGGATAGATACGCCGCACCTGCCGCATGCCTGGGAATGCGGTCACCTCTTTGAAACCACGACACGAACGCTGTTTTGCGGAGACCTGTTCACCCAGGGCGGGCATCAGCATGAACCGCTGACGACCGACGATATCCTCGATTCCAGCGAACAGATGCGCGGCGCACTGGATTATTTTTCCCACACGGTGCAGGTCCAGGAATTGATGGAAAAGATTGCCACGACTTCCCCGCTGGTCCTGGCGTGCATGCATGGTGCGGCATGGCAGGGAGATGGCGCGGATTTGCTGCGCCGGTTGGCTGCAAGGCTGGGCGCTTAGGTTTTACCGGCCGGGCAGTGCACGACCAGGATCATTACCGGGTAATTTCGAAAGAGCGGCTTTCCCGCCTGCACGAAAAAGAACTCGCTTTTTTCAAAGAACGGACAGTCAGGTCCGCTGTTCTGCTGGAGCGGGGCAGGAACAGTATGGTCAAGGGCGTTCCGATGTCCTGGATGCACGGGCTTTACCGCCACCCCAGTCTGTTTGTCGAATCGGGCGCCGGTTCCGCGTTTCGCGACGTCGACGGCAACAGCTATATCGACTTCAACGTGGTCGATCTGGCGATGACGATGGGTTTTTCCAACCCGCACATCAACACCGCGGTTTGTCGCGCCATGGACGTGGGGGCACATTTCCTGTTGCCGGTGGCCGAGGCGATCGACGTGACCGAAGAACTGGCCAGCAGAACCGGCGTGCCCTATTGGCAGTTCACGCTTTCCGCCAGTGGCGCAAACACCGAAGTTGTGCGTATTGCCCGCGCGATGACCGGACGCAACAAGGTGATGGTCTTTGACGGTCACTACCATGGTCACCTCGACGACACCCTGGTGGAAAGTGACGGCGGCAAGGTGCGGCCCGAGGGCCTCGGTTTGCCAAAAGGGGTGGAATTGAACGCTGAGATCGTACCCTTCAACGACCTCGGCGCGGCTGAAGCAGTCCTGCGCAAGGGAGAAATCGCCGTGGTGATCACTGAACCGGCGCTCAGCAACTGCACCCTGGTCAAACCCGACCCCGGTTTTCTTCCTGGCCTGTACGACCTGGTGCACAGGTACGGCAGTCTTTTATGCCTGGATGAAGCCCACAATTTCTCCTTTGCCTATGGCGGCCTCACGCGCGCCTGGAGCCTTCCTTGTGATTTCCTGGTGCTCGGCAAGGGCCTGGGCAGCGGCGTGTCCTTTGCGCTTTACGGAATGAGCCGGCAGCTGGCTACCTTTGTCGATGCCCATACCGCCATAGACCTGGGAGAACCGGGTATCGCCGCCGGCGGCACAACTTATGCGAGCACCATTGCGGTGTTCGCGGCCAAAGCCGCCCTGGAAGAAGTACTCACGCCGGCGGCCTACCGGCGCCTGGAAGAGCTCGGCTTGCGCCTGGCCCATGGTTTGCAGCACATTTTTGATGAACAGGAGCTGCCCTGGCGCGCACTCCACCTCGGTCCGCGTTCCGGTTATTGCATGCGACCGACCGAACCACGTAACGGCGCGGAAGCGCACGAGTCTATAGATGTTGACCTGATCGCAGCACGCAAACTGTTCATGGCCAACCGCGGGATATGGGACGCGATTCCCACCGCCGGGCCCCAGGTCTCATTTGTTCACACCGAAGCCGAAGTCGATTTCTACCTGGGTCACGCCCGGGATTTTCTGAACGCGATCCGGGTGTAGGATACCGCGATGAATATAGACACGACCTACCTGTTTTTCATCATTTTCTTCAGCGCGGTCGGGATGGCTTACTTCATGTATGGAAAGAAACAATCCGCCCTGGTGCCCTTGATTTGCGGACTGGTGCTGATGATCTACCCGTATTTCGTCAGCAGCACCCTGCCCCTGATCGGCATCGGTATTGTCCTGTCGGCCGTTCCTTATTTCGTGAGATTGTAGTCATTGTCACTATAATGCGGTCATGAAAAAGTTTTTCCGGCAGTTACAGGACCGCCATGTTTTCAAGGTGGGTATTGCCTACCTGGTGATGGCCTGGGTAGTGCTGCAAATTGCCGATGTGATCTTTCCGGCACTGAACTTGCCTGGCTGGAGCATTACACTGACGCTGGCTTTGCTGGCCGTGGGATTTCCGGCTTCCCTGGTGCTCGCCTGGGTGTTCGATATCAAACCCTCTGGCATCGAAAGGACACTATCCGCCGATAAAGCATCCCCCCAAATTTTAAATGCCGCATCGCAACCGGCCAATGACCTGTCCATCGCAGTGTTGCCTTTCCCGGACCTGAGCGCCGAGCAGGACCAGCAACATTTCTGCGACGGCCTGACCGAAGAACTGCTGAACGTTCTGATGCAGATTTCCGGGCTGAGAGTGGCTTCACGCACCTCGTGTTTCGCGTTCAAAGGCAAAGAGACCGATCTCGCTTCTGCGGCGCAGCGCTTGCACGTGGCGCATATCCTCGAGGGCAGCGTACGCAAGTCCGGCAACACGCTGCGCATCAGCACACAACTGGTGAAAGCCTCGAGCGACACACGCCTTTGGGCGGCTACTTATGATCGTGAGTTGAGCGATATTTTCGCGATCCAGGATGATATCGCGGAACGCATCCTGGGAGCTCTCAAAGTCAAGTTCAGTGGTGGCGATTTACCCGAACACACCACCCGTGACCCGCGCGCCTATGAATATTTTCTACGCGGCAAGGGCTTCGCCCTGCACTACAGCGAGGGCGATTTGTTGCGGGCGACCGAATTGTTCCGCAAGGCCGTGGAATGCGATCCGGGTTTTGTCCGGGCCTGGGCAGCACTGGCGGAAGTCAACGCCGTGAGGGCCTTATTTGTCGGCGGCGGCGAGGCAGCCCGCCAGGCCGCCGACGATGCCGGAGAAATGGCTGTAAAACTGGCCCCGGACCGCGCAGACAGTTACCTGGCGCGGGGGTTTGGTCACCTTGCCGGGCAACGTTACGCCGAGGCTGAACGGGAATTCCTGAAGGCGATTGAAATCAATCCGCGCCTGGTCCGCGCTTACCATTACCTGGCGCGCGCGTCGCTGCACCAGGGCCAGATCGAGAAAACCGTGAGGTATTTCACCCAGGCCACCGATCTGGACCCGGATGACTGGGAAAGTCCGATGCTGGCTATCGCCAGCCACGAAAAGCTCGGTGACCAGGAAGGCGCACAACGCGCGGCACGTATCGGAATCAAAAGGATCGAGCGTCACATGGAGGACTACCCGGACAACCCGCGCGCCTACTACCTGGGCCTGGCAGGCCTGACCGTGCTCGGCCAGAAAGAAAAGGCGCGGCAATGGGCGGCGCGTGCGCTGGAACTTGCGGAAGACCGCCCCACCCGGTACAACCTGGCCTGTTTCTGGGCTGGAGAGGGTGAAATCGAAACCGCGCTTGATTGCCTGGAAAACTCTATCCAGTCACGCAGCTGGATTGAAAACGACCCCGATCTGGACGAATTGCGCGACCACCCGCGTTACAGGGCATTGATGGCGTCCTTGCCGGACTGAACTGAAGGGCTAAAATCAGCCTGTGTTGGCTTGCTTGCCCCCTTTTTTGAACAACTGCCGGACCAGGTACAGGATGCCGGCAACAGCAAGGAGTGAAGCAATGCCAATGGCTTCGTCCAACTGCATCCGGGTGAGCAGCCAGATGATGACTCCCGAGCTCATCAGCGGAATGGTCGCCCCGCCGGGCAGGCGGAACTGATCCCCGGCCGGTTTACCGTCACGACGTCGCAACCGGATGACAGCAAGGCTAACGCCCAGGTAAATCAGCAGAATGGAACCGGTCGCCACGAGCAGGAGCTGCTTGAAACTGCCGCTCAGCGCAAAGGCGCAGCCCAGCGCCGCAAAGAAAATAATGGCCACATGGGGTGTTTGATACTTTGGATGCACTTTGGCCAGCTGCTTTGGCAGGTGGCCATCCCTTGCCGCGGCAAAAACCACCCTTGGTGTCGACAGAACGTCACTGCTGAGCGTGCCAAAAGCCGAGATGATTAACCCGGCCAGCAGTAGCGCGCCGCCCCAGTGGCCGAACACCGAGATCGCGGTCGCCGTAAGTGGCGTCTCGGTATTCTCGGCCAGCGCGAGACCCAGAACCCCCTGAGCGACCGTTTGTATGGCGATGTAGAGAATCAGCACGCCACCGATTCCGAGGAACAGGCCACGCGGAATGGTTTTCGAGGGCTGCTTGATCTCGCCGCTCGGCGAAAGCGCGGATTCCGCCCCTGCAAAGGCGAAGAAAAGCAAAAGTATGGCAGCCCCGAACTCTTCTGCTGTAGGCCACACGACAATCACCAGGTTGTCGAAATTGATCACGAACAGCCCCACCGTAACCAACAGCAGCAAAGGAACCAGCTTGGCGACGGTATTGAACAGGAACAACCGCATGCCCGATTTGACCCCGAACAGGTTGATCAGTGCCAGGAATGTAAACAGCGCCACCAGGAAGCCAGCTCTTGGCACGGGCTTCGCCAACTCCGGGACAACCGTGGAAAGCGCATCAGTCATTGCGACGGCAATGGCTGCGTCGCCAAAAACCGACCAGCCGAACCAGAACAGGATCGAAGCGAGAAACCCCGCAAAGGGGCCAAAGGCTTCACTGATGTAGGCATAGGCGCCACCGCTGCGGTTAACCCGGCTACCCACTTCGGCGAAACACAGAAACACCAGCGATACGATCACTGAACATGCAAGGTATGCGAAGATGGCTGCCGGGCCCAGCATCGCTGCCATGATTCCGGGGTATACAAAAATACCGGCACCAACGACCATGTTCATGACGTTTGCACTAAGCGCCCCGGTTCCGATCGCCCGGATCAGGCCTTCGTCAGTGCCATGAACAGCCTGGTTCGGTTCGGTCATTGTAGGTTCCTGGCTTGATCGACAGCCGAGTATAGGTCAGGTGGTCCGCCGGGGCCTAATCGAAAAGTTTGCTGGTTCCCGGCACGGTACGAACGATGCCTTCGACGACTTTCTCCAGCCCTTTCCGGGTGCGGAAGTCGACGGACTCCGTGTCGATGACCAGGTAGGGGAACCCGCACTTCATGATCCACGGCCGGTACAGGTCATTCAGATTGGACAGGTAGGTGTTCTCAGGGCTTGCAAGTTCGACTTCCTCGCCCCGGTTACGCCCGACGATCCGGTCCTTGAGCGCGCCCACGTCGCTTTCCAGGTAAATAATCAGATCAGGCGTTGGCTTGTTTTTCATCACCAGTTTGAACAGGTCCTGGTATTTCCGGTAATCCTCGTCGGTGATGTACTCGTAATTGTTGGAGTTCTTGGTGAAAATCTGGTCTTCGTAAATGCTCCGGTCCTGGGCCACCGACTGGCCTTCCCGCAGCAGTTCACTCAACACGCCAAGATCCAGCAGGCGGGACAGGAAATAGGTCTCCTGGATCTTGTAACCCCAGTATTCTGCGGCTTCTTTCACCTCGAGGAACCCCTTGCGGTCCTTGCCGGTCAGTTTTCTGCCCTTCAGCCGGTCGTAAGCGCTGACGGCTTCGTAGTACTTTTGCAGGTAGCCGTTCTTCTTGACGTAATCCACGCGTTCCAGGAAGGATACGATTTTCCCGCCGGAGCGTTTCTCCAGGGCCCTGGTCAGGGTCGACTTGCCCGCGGCGATGTTACCGGCGATTGAAATGAGATAGCTTTCCATGAAACATGTTCCGAATTTTGTCCGGCCTATTCTAGCCGACCCACAGACGGGGATCATCATAAGACGGTATCGGGCAGGGCGGGGTCGGAGTAAAGTGCCGGAGGAGTAAGCCCCGACCCCAATGTATACTGTAAAATGACACGTTTCGAGTACTCTCATTTCTTTCACAAAGAAGAAACCCGCCATCATGGTTGAAAAAAATGCTGTTCAATTGAGCGTCATCGTTCCCGTTTTCAACGAACAGGAAAACATCAGGCCGCTGGCGACCGAAATCCGCTCCAGTCTGCAGACCAGTCTGCCCTTTGAATTGATCTACGTGGATGATGGCAGCCAGGACGACACGTACGCGAAACTGCAGGCGCTCCGCGACGAAGGGTTTCCCGAATTGCGGATTGTTCGTCATGACGGCTGTTTCGGCCAAAGCGCTTCGGTCCTGAGCGGATGCCGCCAGGCACGCGCCGAGTGGATCGCGACGCTGGACGGGGATGGCCAGAATGACCCGGCGGACATCCTGGCGCTTTACCATGCCGTGATCGACAAGCATGCCGGAGACAGCCGTTACCTGTGCGCTGCCGGCTATCGAAAAAACCGCCACGACGGATGGGTCAAACGCTGGTCGTCCCGGATCGCAAACGCCGTTCGATCGCGCCTGCTGCATGACAGCACCCCGGATACGGGCTGCGGCCTGAAGGTGATGCAACGAGAGGCGTTCCTGGCATTGCCTTTTTTCGATCACCTGCACCGTTTTATCCCGGCGTTGATACAGCGCAATGGAGGCAAGATCATCGTGGTCGAAGTCAATCACCGGCCCCGCACGGCGGGGAAATCAAAATATGGTATCGGAAACCGCCTGTGGGTGGGTCTGGTCGATCTGTTTGGCGTGAAGTGGCTCTGTGCAAGGGCCAGGAACCCCAGGTATCTGGGCGCTGCGGCGCAGGCGGTTTACGATGACTAATACGATTTGGTTGGCAATTGGCCTGGCCGGGCAGGCCTTGTTTTCGGCACGGTTCCTGATCCAGTGGCTGGTCAGTGAGAAGCGGCGAGAGAGCGTCATACCGGTCGCATTCTGGTACCTGAGCCTGGCCGGCAGCGCGGTATTACTGACCTATGCCATTTACCGGAAAGACCCGGTGTTCATTCTCGGCCAGTCGATGGGCTCATTCATCTACCTGCGCAACCTCTGGCTGATCCGGCAGAAACGAATGCGCGGCGAGAGTCTGTGAGTCAGCGGTTTATGCCCGTACCCGGCTCGAATCGCGAACTGTTATTCCTGTTGTTTTTCAGCTTCGTGGTTCTGGGTCTGGGTATCGGACTACGGTCCCCCTGGCCCGCGGACGAACCGCGCTTCGCCCAGATTGCACTCGAGATGATTCAAAGCGGAGACTGGATGTTTCCGCATCGCGGCGGCGAATTGTACCCGGACAAGCCTCCGATTTTTGTCTGGATGCAAGCGGTGTTCTTCCTGTTGACCGGGTCAATCTCTGTCGCATTCCTGTTGCCCTCACTGCTCTCCTCCCTGGTGATCCTTGGGTTGGTCTATGACCTTTGCCGGCGCTTCCATGGCGACGAAATCGCCCGCTACGGCGTGTTGCTCCTGCTGTGCACCATCCAGTTCGTGATGCAGGCCAAGAAGGGGCAGATCGACATGACGGTGTGCATGTGGATCACGATTGGAAATTACGGGCTGTTACGCCATTTTCTGCAGGGCCCGGACTGGCGCTGGTACTACACCGCCTGGTTCGCGATGGGCCTGGGAGTGATCACCAAGGGGGTTGGATTTCTGCCCGCGCTGATGTGCTTGCCTTACCTGTGGTTATGCCTGCGCCATGCCCGGCAGGAAATGTCTCTGCGCGGGTCGGTTTTGCACCTGCTCGGCATTGCGGTGATGCTGACCGCGATCGCGCTGTGGGTTTTGCCCATGGTCATTTCGGTCGGACATTTGGGGGACGCCGCCCATGTTGCCTATCGCGATAACATCCTTATGCGCCAGACCACCGAACGTTATGTCAGTGGGGTGGGTGGTCACCACAAACCCTTTTACTACTACTTGATTGCGGTGATTCCCGCGTTGTGGTTTCCCTTCAGCGTGCTGCTGCCGACGCTGGCCCGCCGCTGGATTAGCGCAGCCAGGCAAGGCGATAAATTGGTCATCCTTTTATTCACCTGGTCATTGCTGGTGCTGTTGTTTTTTTCCGTGAGCCCGGGTAAACGCGGCGTGTACGTGCTTCCGATCCTGCCCATGCTGGCGGTTATTGCAGCACCGTACCTGCCGGAAATACTCGCGATGCGCAGGGTGAAATCTGCAGCCTGGATCGGCACCGCGGTGTTCGGTGCTGTTCTGATTTTGGGGGCGCTTGCCGGCTGGACACTGAATCCGGAACTGATGAGCAAATTGCCGCTCGAGAGTGATGTTTCCCTATTACTCGTCGCAGCGCTGGGGCTGGCCCTGCTTATTCCTGCCTGGCTCCTGCGCCATTCACAACCGGTCACGGGTATGTTCATTGGACTATGCCTGGTCTGGGTCCTCTACTCGACCTGGGGATACCGGCTGATGGAGCCCATGCGCTCGCCGCGTGACATGATGCAGGAGATCAGCCGGATCACCGGCGCCGGCAGTGAGCTGGCGATCGTCGACTTCCGCGAACAACTGCTGCTGTTCAGCGGTCGTGACGTGACCCATTTTGGCTACAAAACCGATAAAGTAGTGCAACAAAGCGCCGCCGCCCGCTGGTTGAGCGAAGCTCCTTCAAAGCGCTGGGCGCTGGTGCCGCTGGGTTCCACGCAAGACTGTTTTGACGAGCTCACAGCGATCGACATTGACCATCGACACCGCCGAAGCTGGTACCTGGTCCGCTTCGAAAATCTGCTTCCGGAGGAAGAGCTGCAGTCCAGGGGCTGTGACTGGCGCAACGTCCAATTGCCTCGTTACCAGTCGCCCGCTGTTGACCCCGGATGGTATTTCTGAAGCCCGGCACAATCCGGCGCTTTACTCTGACCTCTGCCATGGCTGTAAAAGCGCCGGCAGCAAGTTCGGATCACCGTCAATTCCGGTCGTGATGGGCACCTCAAGTATTTCCATCAAAAGCGGATAAACATCAATGACCTCGATGGGAGGAATTTGAACGCCTTTTGGCAGGCGCGGCCCGCTGGCCATGAAAATGCCGTGCATGTCTCTGAACTCCGGCGCCCAGCCATGATTACCGATGCTCGGATGGCCTGCCTTCGCGGCTGAAGAATAAACAGTGAATCCCGGGTCGGCCTGGACTATGACGTCCGCAAACCCGGCCCCTTCGGTTACGTTCCAGTTTGCCGGAACTTCTTCACGGAGCATGGCTCTGCCATGAGTCCAGGATTCATTGATCGCATCGCGAATCTCTCCGGCAAGGCCCTGGTCCGGCTTCGGAAAGTAAATGAAGGCAACGGCCCCGTGGTCCACAACCCTCAGACCGTCGAGATTTGCCACGGAGTTTATGAGAAAAGGCGTTGAATCCTGGTTGATACCTGACTGACCATGGTCGGAAACGATCACCAGGTAAACCTCGTTTGCAATCGGCAGTGCACCGATTCCAGTAACCAGTCGATTGAGATACCTGTCCACCAGCGCAATGGAAGCAATGCCCTGCGGCGAACCGGGGCCGAATTTGTGCGTGGCAATATCGACGTCTTCAAAATAAAGTGTGATCAGGTGCGGGCGCTGGCCGGCCTCCAGCTGCAGCCAGTCAAGCACCTGTTCAACCCGCTGAAAGCCCGGAATTTTTCTTTCGTACGTATTCCAGTAGGTCATCGGCACGTCGCCAATTGCTGCCTCCGTGCCAACAAAAAAATAGGCGGCGGTAACCATGCCGCTTTTCTCGGCAGCCACCCAGACCGGTTGCACCGCCGATACCAGGAGCCATCCTGGACCGAATCCCGGTCATAGAGGCTGTAGAATTTCGTGCGGTCTTTGCTTGGAAACCGGTTGCCGATCAGGCCATGGTTCGCCGGATAAAGTCCGGTCGCAATGGAATAATGATTGGGAAAAGTGAGGGTCGGGAAAACCGGAACCAACTCTTGTGCCCGGATGCCGTTCGCGGCGATCCGGTCCAGGGTCGGAGTGATACCAGGATCCGGGTAATCCCAGCGAAAACCGTCGATCGAAACCAGGATCAGATACGGCTTATCGCGCTGGTCCGGCGCGTTCACGCCGCCGGAACCGGCTGCATAAGCCGCGGTGCTTACAAACAGAAACAGGCAAAACAGGTATTTCAAAAATACTGCTCCGGCAAGTGCTGTCTTTGTTGCGTCAGGTTGATACATAGAACCCGGACCACGAGGAGATCAAAATGGCTCACTACATAATGCCTTCATGAATGATTCGGATTATGCCCCGTATGCTGCGGCCCGGATAGCCGGCAGCAACTCGAGTCTCTTGGCCATAGATGCCACCGACGTAGCGGGCACCATCCCGTACCTGGCTGCCGGAGGTTGATTTCAATCGGCCGGCGTTTTGCCTCTCAACCTTTTCGCGCCTGCTTCAGGTCCCGCAAAAAGTTTCACTGACCACTTCCTCCGGCCGTGGGGGCCGGGCGAAGTCAACCAGTCCGGGCTCGTAATCCGAGGGTTGTTCGAGCAAGTCCACCAGTTGGTTGAACGGCGCGAAATTGCTCTCTCCGACCGCCGCTTCGATGGCTGCTGCGACCAGGTGGTTACGCGGTACGAATACCGGGTTGGCCCGGTACATCGCAAGCTGGCGCTGTCCGGGATCCCGGCCGTCGCTTTTGATGCGATGCCGCCAGCGTTCCAGCCAGGGCGCAAATGACCCGGGAAATTCAAACAGCTCACTGATACCCGGTGTGGATTCCGGCGCCGCCAGGTCGGCCAGGCGACGGAACGACAGGGTAAAATCAGCCCGCTCCTGCGCCATCAACTCCAGCAGGTCTGCCGCCAGGATTTCGTCGTCTTCCTCTAATCCTGGCAAACCCAGTTTGCCAGCCATTCCATCGCGCCAGGCCGCCTGGAACAGTCCGGGAAAAGCCTCAATCCCTTCTTGTGCAACGGCCAGCGCCCGTTCCTCGTTTTCATCTATCACGGGCAGCAAGGTTTGGGCCAGGCGGGCCAGGTTCCAGTGCGCGATACCGGGCTGGTTGCCGTAGGCGTAACGCCCCTGGTGATCAATCGAGCTGAAGACCGTGGCGGGATCATAGCTGTCCATGAAGGCGCAAGGCCCGTAGTCAATGGTTTCCCCGGACAGCAACATGTTGTCGGTGTTCATCACGCCGTGAATGAAACCGAGCAATTGCCATTGCGCCAACAGGCTGGCTTGATTTGCGATGACTCCGTCGAGCAGGGCTTTCGCGGGATTTTCAGCTTCCGCTGCGGCCGGGTAGTGGCGCTCAATTACGTAGTCCACCAACAGGCGTAAAGCCTCGATGTCCCCTCGAGCGAGGAAATACTGGAAAGTACCAATCCGGATGTGGCTCCTGGCAACCCGCGTGAGCACGGCGCCGGGCTCTGCAACCTGGCGATAAACCGGTTCCCCGGTCGTTACCGCGGCCAAAGAACGGGTGGTTGGAACACCCAGCGCAGCCATCGCTTCGCTGACGATGTACTCCCTGAGCACCGGCCCCAGCGGCGCCCTGCCATCCCCGCCACGCGAGTAAGGTGTCGGGCCGGAGCCCTTGAGCTGGATGTCGTAACGCAATCCATCGCGGCCGATCACTTCACCCAGCAGGATCGCGCGGCCGTCACCCAGTTGCGGAGCCCAGCCGCCGAACTGGTGCCCGGCGTATACGGTTGCAATGGGCTCGGCACCTTCCGGCAGGCGATTGCCGGCCAGCGCCTCGGTCCCTTCCCCGGACGCCAGCCAGTCGGCGTCGATGCCAAGTTGCTGCGCCAGTTTCCGGTTCACCCGGATGGGCCCGGGGCGGGACACCGGCGTGGGCGCCAACCGGGTGTAAAAGCGGGCAGGAAGCTGCAGGTAGCTGTTGTCGAATTGCAGGGGCTGGCTCATCACCAGTGCCTTTTAACCCGATTCACCCGCTTTTCAATGAATCCACCCGGGTTCTTGCTATTCCCACGCACCAGGATCTCGACTGTGTCGCCATACCTGGTGAAAACCGGTTCCATTGCATCGAGTTTATTCATTTCACTAAATCCTTGAATAAAAAGAACTTGAACACTTTTTTGGCCACTGAATCAAAACCTACCCTACAATACAGGGGCTGGGAATACATTCCCGAAAAATTTTTTCGGTCCTTTTGAATTTGACGGATAAAAAATGGCCAAACGCAACGACAACGAGCTGAAGCAACGGTACCTCGAGAATCCCTCGATGCTCAGGTTGTTCAACTTGTTTGACAACCTGTCCGAGGGAGAGTTGAAGCGCATTTGCCAGGAAACGGAAGTGCTGAAATTCGATCAGGGAGAGGTTGTCTGCGTCGAGGACATGCGCTCCGAGTCGATGTATTTTATCCAGTCGGGCGAAGTCAGCATTTCCAAAAAGGGCGTCGCGTTCGCCCACCTCGAATCAGGAGATTATTTCGGTGAGATGTCACTGATCACCGGCCGGGTCCGGAACGCCACGGTCACCACGCTGGTGCCTTCGGTATTATTTGAAATTTCCGCCAGCGTGTTCGACCGGCTATTTGAAAAATCCCCAACCGTGATGCGCAACCTGCTGCTGACCTATGACGCCAGGCTGCGGCGGCACAACGACGTGGTGGTTGGCCAGTTCCTGAAACTGAAACACCAGTTCGATGAACTGGAAGACAGCCACAACCGTTTGTTGCTCAGTGACAAGCTTGCATCCATAGGACTGCTGACGGCCGGAATTGCGCACGAAATCAACAACCCGCTATTTGTGATCACCGGCTACCTGGACGTGCTCGACGAAGCTCTCCGGGGCGGGCCGGTCCAGCCGGAAGAACTTCAGGAGATTGCAAACAAGCTCAACACCGCCAGCCAATCCATTGTCAAACTGGTATCCGGTATCAAGACCTTCGCCAGGATTGACGAGACTGCCCCCACCCCCATCGACCTGAATTCTGCGATCCGGGGTTCTCTCAACCTGGTGTCCTTTCTCTACAAACAGGAAAATATCGAGCTGCAAAACCATTTGTCAGCGGGATCACCCATGATAATGGGCAACATCGGTAAGCTGCAGCAAGTCCTGATGAACCTGTTTTCAAATGCGAAAGACGCGATGGAATCCAGCGATAAAAAAGTGATCACGGTGGCAACCCGCGAAGATAACGGCCAGGTGTTCGTGGAAGTGGCTGATACCGGCTGCGGCATCGACGCCGGGCATCTCGACCGGGTGTTTTCCCGCGCCTACACGACCAAGCCGGTAGGCAAGGGCAGCGGCATGGGGCTGGACCTGGTCCGTAAAATCGTGCGGGAAATGGAAGGCTCCATCGGGGTCGAATCCGAAGTTTCCAAGGGAACGACCTTCAGGATTGTTTTTCCGCTTTACGCCTGATTCACCGGATTACGGCGGACCATGGCTCAAAAGCGGGCTCATGCCAACAAAACCCTCGTAACGCGGCAGTGAATCGGCAATATCAAACCAGGAAATGCGCTCGGAGTAAAAAGCGTGACCGGTTGGTTCCAGCGCTTCCGGTTCATCGAATGTGCTGAGGTGAAGTTCCACGATCAGGCCCAGTTCTTCGCCGCCGTCGCCTTCCCAGGTCAGCGGTGTGCCGCATTTACCGCAAAACGCGCGGCCCACGCCCGGAGATGATGCATAAATCCTGCGCTCATCGCCGCTGAAATGGACCTGGTCCTTTTTGAATCCCGCCAGGGTGACCACCGGACCACCATTGTGCTTGCGGCAGCTCTGGCAATGGCAATGACTGACCAAAAACGGTTCGCCGCTGACTTCGTAGCGCACTGCGCCGCACATGCAGCCGCCGGTCATTTGTGTTTCAGCATTCATACTTTTTCCAGGGTTGATTCTGAAAGCCAATCATAATCTCAAATTCAGAGGCTGGATACTTTCCGCCCCGGCAACCTGCCCCCCAGGCATCGACAATTGCGCGGGCTTGAGCCATTATTTGGCCCCATGCCCATCAATAATGTATTCGCGGAACTCCGCCGCCGGCACGCAAGCTCGCCGTCTTTTCGCGCAAACACCGATTTTCCCCGCGCTGCCGCCCGCCGGGTACAGACGATTTCGAATGTGATCAGGAGGATTTATGCGCACCATTAACTGGCTTATTATTTTACTGGCACTCGCAGCGACAGTCTGGTGGTTTGGATTCCACCAGCCGGAATTGGAACCCACCGAGGTCGCGGTGGTTGAGACCGAGGTTCCGGTTTCCGTTCCGGTGCCTGCGGCCCTGGGACAAGTTGATGATGCGCGCGTCGCCAACCAGGCAGCAGATGACGGCAACTGGCTGATGCATGGCCGCACTTTTGAAGAACAGCGTTTCTCGCCGCTGACCCAGGTCAACCGCGAAACCGTATCCGGACTGGGCCTGGCCTGGTTTCGCGACATGGGCACCAACCGAACCCTGGAAGCGACACCGATCGTAGTCGATGGCGTGATGTTTTTTACCGGCGCCTGGAGTCGTGTCTATGCTATGTCCGCCGATGACGGTGAAATGCTGTGGTCTTTCGACCCGAAAGTCGCCGGCGAGTGGGGCCGCCGGACCTGCTGCGACGTGATCAACCGCGGTGTTGCCGTATACAAAGGTAAAGTCTACGTGGGAGCGCTCGACGGCCGCCTGATCGCACTGGACGCCAATAGCGGGGAGCAGTTATGGACGGTTGACACCAGCACCGACCGCTCGCGGGACTATTCCATCACCGGGGCGCCGCGCGTGGCGAACGGCAAAGTGTTTATTGGCAATGGTGGCGCTGAATACGGTGTGCGGGGTTATGTCAGCGCCTACGACGCGGATTCCGGTGAGCTGTTGTGGCGCTTTTACACGGTGCCCGGCGATCCCTCGAAACCCTTTGAGCATCCCGAGATGGAAATGGCCGCCAAGACCTGGAGCGGAGCGCCCTGGTGGGAGCACGGCGGCGGCGGCACGGTCTGGAATTCCATCGTGTACGACCCTGAATTCGACCAGGTTTACCTTGGCACCGGCAACGGCTCGCCCTGGTCGGCAGCGATCCGTTCCCCGGGTGGCGGCGACAACCTGTTTTTGGTTTCCATCGTGGCCGTTGATGCCAGCACCGGCCGCATGAACTGGTATTACCAGGAAGTTCCGGCGGAGAACTGGGATTACACGGCCACCCAGGACATGGCCCTGGCCGAGATGGAAGTGGATGGCGTGATGCGTAAAGTCCTGTTGCAGGCGCCCAAGAACGGTTTCTTTTATGTTCTGGACCGCGCTGACGGCACCTTGTTGCGGGCCCACCCGTTTGCCACCGTTAACTGGGCCAGCCACGTGGACATGGAAACCGGCCGGCCGGTTCTGAATCCTGAAATCGACTACCTGGAAAAGGCCAAGTGGGTGATGCCCGGTCCGCTGGGTGCGCATAACTGGCAGGCCATGTCGGTGGACGTTGACGCCGGCCTGGTTTACCTGCCTGTCCAGGACATCCCCTTTCTGTATGCCATGGAGGAAGACTGGCAAAAAACCGGGCTGTACCAGCGGCGCAAGGGCCAATGGAATTTTGGTGTTGAAATCGAAAGACTAGCAGGCCTGGTGGTGGAAAATATCGCTACTGCGCCCGCGGCCAGCAAGGGTTACCTGAAGGCCTTCGATCCGCTGAGCGGCGAAGCACGTTGGACCGTTGAATTACCTCACTACTGGAACGGTGGTGTGCTCGCAACAAAGGGGGGGCTGGTTTTCCAGGGCGATGCGCAGGGTTACCTGAGCGCTTACGACAAGGATACGGGAGATGTGCTGTGGCAATTCAACACCTACACATCCATCCTGGCCGCACCGGTAACCTATTCGGTGAACGGCGTGCAGTACGTGGCTATCCTGACCGGTACCGGCGGTGGCGACCTGGTTGGCCCGGGCGCCATCGACTCCGGTGAATTCATGGCTTCCGGGAAATACAGCAACGCCGGCCGAATGCTGGTATTCAAGCTGGGTGGGACGGAACAATTGCCTTTGCCAGCATTGCGCGACCGGACCATCCCGGAGCAGGTTTTGGCGGACGTCCCGGAGGAAGACCTGGCCGCCGGTGAGCGGCTTTATTTCCATAATTGCGCCACCTGCCATGGCTTTGCGGTCCGCGCCGCCGGCGCGGGCATTCCGGACCTGCGCCTGATGTCACCCGCAACACACGAAACCTTCCCGGCCATCGTGCTGGGCGGCAGCCGTCTCTCCAACGGCATGGCCTCCTTCGCCGATGTGCTGACGGCCGAACAGGCCGAGCAGGTTCACCAGTACATCAGGGCGCGCGCCTTCGAAGATCGCGAGCAGTTACTGGGCAACAAGGAGATGGGGCGCCTGAGCTGGCAGTAAGAGCGATTTCAATCGCGATTGTTTCAAGGGTAATTCGCGAATGAATTCGCTCCTACCGATCAAGCTGCTCAATGGTGGCGTTGGACGGCGGTGTGTCCCGCTGCAATTGCGCAGCAACCGCCTCCACCCGGCGCATCACGCGCAGCAGGTTCTGCCCGGCCAGCTTGGCGAGGTCTTGCTCGCTCCAGCCATGGCAGATCAGCGCGGCGAACAGGCGCGGGAAGCCGGAAACGTCCTCCAGGCCGAGCGGGCCGTCGGGCATACCCCAGTAATCGCTGCCGATGCCGACGTGGTCAATGCCGGCCACATCGCGCACGTGTTCGATGTGCGCCATAACCTGTTCGATGGTGGCGCGCTTCGCGCCGTGCTCGGCATCGTAGGCCAGCCAGGTTTTGCGAAATTCGCTGATCAACTCCAGGGAACCGTTGGTCGCCCACATCGTTTCTTCCATGTCCCAGACTTCCTGTGACAGGAAAGACGGGATGAAGGTCACCATCACCACGCCGCCATTGTCCGGCAGGCGCTTCAACACGTCATCCGGCACGTTGCGGGGGTGGTCCACCAGCGCCCGGGCTGCCGCATGCGACCAGATCACCGGAGCCCGCGTTTCGTCCAACGCCTGGTGCATTGCGGCCGGCGAGGTATGCGCCAGGTCAACCATCATGCCGCTGCGGTTCATCTCGCGCACCATGGCGCGTCCGAAAGGCGTCAGTCCACCGTGGGTCTGCTCACCCAGCGCCGCATCCACCCAGTCGAGGGTGACGTTGTGGCTCAGCGTCATGTAACGCACACCGAGTTCATAAAACGACCTCATCGCGCCCAGCGAATTGTACAGCGCGTACCCGCCTTCCATGCCCAGCAGGGAAGCGATTTTACCGGCCTTGAAAATACGCTCGACATCATCCGCCGTCCGGGCTAGCTCGAATGTTCCGGGATGGGCGTTGATGATCTGCCGGGCGATGTCGATCTGTTCCAGTTGAACCCGGCCATAGTCGATCGCGGGAATCTCGCCCGGAACCCATACCGACCAGAACTGTGCGCCTACCAGGCCCTCCCGTAGTTTCGGAATATCGGTATCGCGCGGCTTCTCACTCGCCAGGTCATACGACAGCACGTCACCGCCGGCTTCCTCGCGGATCACCCAGGGCAGGTCGTTATGGCCGTCAATCAGCGGCGTTGACCGCAACAACTCCCTCGCCTGCTCAAGCGCAGGACCTTCCGGGTCGCAGCTGGCTGCGGTTTGCTGTGCCTGGGCATTGAAGCATACGGCCAAGAGCAGGCCGGGCAGGATGGACATGCGGGTAAATTTGATCACCTGGAAATGTTCCGGACGGGAAAAAAGCGAGTGTACACCACCGGGTGCCGACACAATGGTATCTTATGGCCCATTCACCACCACCAAAGACAGGGTATGGGCCAGAGACGCCTCAATTTCTTCACCGAACTCAAGCGCCGCAAGGTGGTGCGCGTCGTTTCTGTCTATGCCGCTGTGGGGTATGCGGTAGCCCAGGTGGCTGACCTGGTTTTTCCCCGGCTGGGCTTGCCGGACTGGAGCGTGACCGGGGTCATTGTACTGGGGCTGCTGGGCCTGCCTGCTGCGGCAGTTTTTGGCTGGATTTTCGATCTTACCGGCGAGGGCATAACGCGCACGCCCTCTGCACCGTCCGCACAGCCACAAAGCGGCGGCTGGCTGTCTTACCAGGCAGTTGCCCTGGTCATCCTGTTGGTGGCGCTCGGGGCTGGCGCCGGTTGGTGGACTGGACACAGCAGCGTGCCGGAAGCCGACACTCAAGCGCTGAATTCCATCGCCGTTTTGCCCTTTACCGATATGAGCGCCGATGGCGACATGGAATATTTTGGTGACGGCATGGCAGAAGAAATCCTCAACGTTCTGGCCAAGCTGCCCGGCCTGAAAGTAGCCGGTCGAACATCTTCTTTTTCATTCAAGGACAAGGAGCTTGACCTCAGGGCCATTGGCCAGGCGCTGCAAGTAGCCACCGTGCTGGAAGGGAGCGTGCGCCGTTCAGGTTCACGCATCCGCATCACGGCCCAGCTGATCCGTGCCGACGACCAATTTCACTTATGGTCAGAAACGTTTGACCGCCGGTTTGATGAAGACGTGTTCGTCGTTCAGGATGATATTTCTCGTGCCATCGTCGACGCACTGGAAATCAAGCTTAGTGGTGGCGAGTCATCATCAATGGCCCGGCAGCGCGGAACCGCCAACCTGGAAGCCTATAACGCCTACCTGCTCGGGCGTTTCCAGTGGAACCGGAGGACACGCGAAGGCGTGCTCGGAGCGATTGAAACGTTCAAGCGGGCGATCACGCTGGACCCGGAATACGCCAAGGCTTACGCGGGCCTGGCGGACGCCTACCTGATTTCGTGGAATTTTGGCTGGATGAAGCCCAGGGATGGCTACCCGCTTGCCCGGCAGGCTATCGACCGGGCGCTGCAGATTGATCCACTGCTGGCTGATGCCCATACTTCGCTGGCCGCTATCCAGGCCTGGTATGAGTGGGATTTCGTCGCAGCGGAGCAATCTTTCAACAGGGCGATGGAGCTTGATCCGGGAAATGCTTTCGCCCACTACTGGTTTGGCACCATTCTCGATTACATGAACCGCCCTGATGAGGCCTTGAAACAGCTCAAGCTGGCTTTACAACTGGACCCGCTGGCGCTACAGGTTCGCAATGGGCTCTCCAATCATCTGCAATGGCTGGGCGAGCTGGATGCAGCCATTGCGTCCTACCAGGAAACCCTTCGAATCGATCCCGCTTTTCATAATGCCCGGCGCTGGCTGTCATTGACATACCTTGAAGCCGGACGTCCTCAGGAAGCACTGGACGCACTGGCAGCGATTCCTGAAGGTTTTGCCAATAGCGCGAATGCTATTCATGCTTTGGCCGCCATTCAGATGGGTGATCCGGATACCGCAAGGGCCTTCCTGAATGCGCGGAATGCTGAACTGACCTTTGACCTGGTTTACGCCGCCTCGGCTTATGCTGCATTGGGAGAAATGGACGATGCGTTCCGTTTACTACAACAAGCGGTTGCCGAGCGCCAGTACTCGGTGCTGCAACTGGGATTGACACCCTCTTCCGATCCACTGCGCTCCGACCCCAGATTCCGCGAAATACTCAGCGCAATCAACCTTGCTCCTTATTGGGAATAAATAACAAGTCTGCTCAGGGTTATGGCGCCGGCTGCAAACACCAGGACAAACGTGAACCCGGAAAAGGTCCTTAAGCCGGATGATGGTTTACGGTTCATGTTTCGTTCCCGTCGCTTCACTTGAGGAGTTCAGCGATATCCAGCTTCTCGAACGCCGTAAAGATTTCGCTGGCCATCCCAATCGCCTCGGCACTTTTCATATTGGCCCAGAAAGAGAACTTCAGGACGGTAGTGCCTCTTTGGGCGTATCCATCCATCCAGATGTTTTCCCCGCCCGGATTCCTGGCGCATTTCCAACTGAATTCGACGTAGTTGACATGGCCGTCAGGCAGTTGCTCCAACTTGGGTTCTGTGAAAACGAGCGCATCGGGGCTATCTTTGACGTGGACTTTGAGGAATTCGAACCTGGACTTTGCCTGGGCTGCAAAATCACGATCTTTCGAGGTCATCATCTCCCACATCTGCAATTGTTCCGGGCTGGATTCCCATGCCGTATCAACCATGAGGGAAAGATTGAATTCAGGCCCTATCGTAATATCGCAGCTGACAGATCCGGGAAAAAAGCCGTGCATTTTCCGCCCCCGACTTTCCATACGTCATCCCCTCTTCTATCTCATCCGCTGTTTCCGCCGTGTCTGTTACATTCCAACTCTGCGATTCGATCTTTACCTCGGCAGGAAACAGGGCGGCAAAGGCCTTCGGCACTGCCGTTTCGGCAAAAGCATGATGAGGAAAGCACGTGATGGCCGCCAACAACAGAAACGACCTGAAAGTATGACCCGGAACTAAACGCCTGACCGAACTCATGGAATGGTCCTCTTCTGATTGGAATGGCTTAGATAACGGCGACCACAGCAGATAATGCACGGGCTGCGTACCTGGATGAGAATAAGGGAAAAAAAAGAAAAAGCAGAACCACCACAGCACGAAACAAC
>CAVXYY010000006.1:0-56310 GCA_963766195.1 uncultured Gammaproteobacteria bacterium | reverse complement strand
CTGGAACAACTGGTCCGTTTCACGCGCACCGGCGGGTACTTCCAGCTCGCACGTATCACCCAGCAGGCTGGTACTGGATTCATGGAGTGCGGCCTTTTTGTCTTTCCAGTCGCGGGCAAAGCGCTGCAGGCGTCCCAATTGCATCCGGTAGGCTTCCGGCATCCCGGTGGTCCGCTCACCGTCGTTGCGGCTGCTGAACCAGGCGGCTTCGAGGGCAACCAACCCCTCGGCCGGCGCACCGCTTTCACGGTCCCTGGAACAAACCACATGGTGGACCAGGTCATTTTCATTGTCGGCCAACAGGCTGGCCTGGGAAAGTATCCCCTCAAACCCTTCCATCACCCCGGTCAGATGATAATTGACGACCTGCGAGGTGCCGCCTACAGCACCGTTGGGTTTACCGTCCCAAAGCGCCAGCAACACCTGGCAGTGGTTTGAAATGAACAGGCCGGCTTGCGCATAAAGGCTATCCCGGCTGATGGGCCGGTCCCCGGATGAAAGCTCGATGACCCGCGAAGCCCTGGCCAGCAGCGATTGGAATTCAGCCAGGCTGGCAGCGGTGTCGAAATCCTTTTCATAATCGGCTGGCGGCATGGGCAAAACGACCGAAAAAGGAATGCCAAGATCAATGGCCACCCGGGCAACCAGCCTGTCCGCCCCTTCGGCGAGCGCGGTCAGAACTTCCAGTTCAAGGTCGGGATAAAAATCGGCCAAACCGGTAAAAAGATCCCGCACCCGGTTTTCGAGCGCGGGCTTTTCTGCTTCAACCAGGTCGCGATGACCGGTTACGCCAACAACGAGAAGCATGAATCCGGAAACAAACGAGTGTCAGTTGCCTCCGCCGTTCTTGATCTGTGGATCCAGGACAATTACATCGCTCCCATTGCTGCAATTCACCGCTTCAACGTCATAATAAACGGTTACTACCGAGCGGTTGTAATCCTTGATCTTCATTTTGCTTTCACTCAGATCGTTATCGCATGAACTGAAATTGACATAGCCGGATGACGCTTCCGCGCAGAAATCGCTGGCAATGTTCTCATTCAAAGGGCCCGGCGGTTGTTTGTACCCTTCCGAGATCCGGAAATTCGAGAGCCTGTAGCCCGACGAGCAACCACCCTTCAGCGTGAAAAACATGTGAGGCTGGGTTCCCGGCTGGATCTCGATGCAACCGATGTCCCCGCCAGCACATTGGGCATTGTTCTTGGTCACCACCAGCTGGCTGCCCTGAACTTCCAGTTCAATGTTGACAGCGCCAAGCGCCAGCGTTGTGGAACACAGGGCGAGACAAAATACAGTGCTTCCAATCGTGGCTTTCTTCGTAGGTATCATCTTCAGATCTCCTTTGGTTTTTGTGTTTTCATTCGCACAAATGGTATTGCCGGCAGGTCAGGATAAAGCCCGGTTCATAGTATCCCTTCGCAAGCAGCTCGGTCGTCAACTTCTGCGCCTTTTGCAGGTCACCTTCCAGTATAGCCTGCGTGACCAGTCCTGCCTGCGCCTGGCAACCGGTATCCTCGGCATCTGGCTCAACTTCCATGCCGGAAAACGCCGGGGTCTGGAACAGATCTTCCCCCCGCTGTTGCCAATACAGGAACCTGGCGTTCGAAATTTCCTTGATGTATGGCGACGGTTCATTGTCCCTGGCCAACAGCCGTTCGAGGTTTTCAATCGCTTCCGACAGCAGGGCGCCCGCGTCATCCTGCATGCCTGCCCGCCATTCCATGTCCGACCAGGAAAGCAAAAAGCGCACCCACTCCAGGTTCCGCTTGAGATTTCCATAGGATTCCGTTTCCAGTACCCGGACCATAGGCTCCCTGATCATCGCCATCTGGGCAAGCGCCTCCTGTAAATGTCCGGACTGGGCCAATAACCCCGCCAACCAGAATTCACGCATCAGGTAAGAAAACCGGGTGTCCAGGTTGCTCGGCTCCATGATGGACAGTTGACCCAGTATCTCCTTGGCCCGGCGATAACTCTCGACGGCCGTTTCGGTCAGACCCACCAGGCTTGCCACACTGGCTACACCGGTCAGGGCAAAGGCATAATTTTTCCTCAGATTTACGTTGGCCGGGGACTCGTCGGACTGCTTTCGCGCGATCGCAAGGCTTTCCTGGCGGGAAATCAGCGCGCCGCCGAGGTCACAAACCTTCAACTGGGTATCAGCCAACCAGGCCAGGGCCGTGCTCAATTCAGCCCGGTAAGACGACTCTTCAGGAACCATCCTGATGACTTCCTTGTTCAACTCAACCGCGGCTTTGATGTTCGCCAGGGCGCTCTCGGTATCGGTGCTGCTGCGCTCGACGACCAGGGCAGCGAGATTACTGAGCGCATAGGACTTTTCCATCAGCCATTTCGGATTATCCGGCTCCATTTCGACCAGGCGGTTGGCGTGTTCGAGGTACATATTGAACGCCTTTTCGGCATTATCGAACTCGCCCGCGTCGAGCTGGACATATCCCAGCCAGAAATCCGCGTTTCCCAGTTCGTACAGGTACTCGGCATTCTCCGGGTTGCGCCGGTACAGCTCCGCCAGGATGTCACGCGATGTACTGAACGCCGTCTGCGCCTTGACCAGGTCACCCTGGTCCTTGCTGACCTCCCCCAATTGCCGCCAGACCTGTGCTTGCTGGATGAGGGACTCGTCCGTCAACTCTTCCGGGTTCAGGGTCTCCAGGTATTCGCTGACCTGGCTGCCCATCCCCTCCAGGATGTCCAGGCGGCCCACCTCATCCAGCTTGGTCTTGAGGTCGCCCACCATGTACCCCACCAGTTCTTCCGCGTGCTCACGCCGGTTTTCGGCCGCATTCCGGGCGGTGATCGCGATCACCGCCAGGGCCGTCATCACGAGCGCGATAACCATCGCCGTTCCGGCGGACGCCATCCACAGGCGGTGCCGCCGTTGCATGTCCCGCCGGCGCAGCTCATCCAGCCGGATTCCCAGGATCCCGGAGATGATCTTGAGTTTCGCCAGCAACTTTCCATCTGCCCACTTCCTGGCATCTGCGGCCAATGGCTCGCGGCTGGTCCCGTCGGTGTTCTCGGTGAGTGCGGGAGGAAAACACTGTTCATCCGGGTTCTGCGAATTTGGCTCGCCATCCACGATCAGGGCAAAAACATGATTTTCCCGGCCGATACTACGGAAATACCGGATTTCTTCATTCACCCAGATGGATTGCGCCGCCGCAGGCGAACAGACCACGATAAGGGCTTCGGAGGCATCGAGACACTCCTTGACCTGTGAACTCAAGTCGGATCCGGATGACAGTTCTTCACGATCAAGGAATACCGGCGTCAGCCGGCGTGGAACCGGCCCGAACTCCCCTTTCGAACCGACCAACCGTCTCGGAACCCGGTAACCTTCGAGTGCGCGCTGTAGCCAGGCGCTCCACTGCCTGTCCCGGTGGCTGTAACTGATGAAAGCCTTGTAGCGAAATGTTCCCACACTGCAATTAAACACCAAATGGACTTGCAACGGGACTCTCATCTGACAGAATAGCCTCCATGATTCCATGCAACGTGTATCGCTCCGACAAAAAAGCCGAGACTTACCTCTACCTCAGCGATGGAATGGATTTTGCTGAACTGCCGGAAGAACTGCAGCAAAGGTTCGGCGCTCCTGCCCTGGTGATGCGGCTGGAGTTATCGGCAGGAAAGAAACTGGCGCGGGTGGATGTGGTCAGAGTGCTGGAAAGCCTGGCGCAGCAGGGCTTTTATTTGCAGCTCCCTCCGAAACTGCCGGTCGAAGACGAAATCGCACGCCGTTTTTCCTGAAGCCGGAAGTCCCTCGCAGTTTTCGTTACCCGGTTTAGCGGGAACCGGTGGCCACGTTAACTGATTCGATCCCCACCGCTTCCGCGGCATCGAGGATGATCACCAGCGACTGTGTATCTGCATCGGGGTGAGCAGCGATGATCAGCGGTGAATTGGGCTTTTCAGCTTTCTCGCGCTCGAGGTTAGCCTGAACCGCCCGGGGTTCGATAATCCGGCCTTTCAAACTGATCAGGTTGCTGCCGTCGATTCTCACGACAATGGGGCCCTTGTCCTGCTGAATTTCCTTCGGCGGAGATTGGGCCGGCCGCGATACCTCCAGCCCTTTTTCTTTCACGAATGAAGTCGTCACGATGAAGAATATAAGCATGATAAAGACGATATCCAGCATCGGGGTGATGTTGATTTCCACCTCGTCATCGTTGTGCCGCTTATGCTTGATCATCCCGTTGAGAATACCACCGGGCTCACACTTGCAGGAAGCACCATTGCTCACCTGAACCGGCTTGTCTGTGCCAAGGGGGCTTGTCATACTGAGTATCCGTCTGCACAGCCGCTCCACCGGCCACGATGGCCATCCGGCCAGAAAGGCGCTGAATACAACGACAGGTTACTGCTTTGAGTGTAAATTCAAAAAATATGAAGCTGTATATCAGCAATAGCCCGGAAGCTGCCGCCTTATCTGCGGCTTGCTATCTGGCTGATTCCATCCGGGCGGCAGTTGATGCCCGCGGCCTGTGCACGCTGGCGTTCAGCGGGGGACGCAGCCCTGAAAAAATGCTGGCCGAACTCTCCCGGCAACACGTCCCATGGGAATCAGTACACGTTTTTCAGGTTGACGAACGGGCCGCCCCAGTTGGGAGCCCCGAACGTAACTGGACCGGATTGGAGAAAAACTTTCTCACGCACATCGATATCCCGGCAGGGAATATCCACCCGATGCCGGTCGACGGCGCGGATCTCGATGCCGCGGCTGAAAGTTATGCCGCTGAATTGGGCCGGATCGCCGGACGGGAGCCGGTTTTCGATATCGTGCACCTGGGGCTTGGCAGCGACGGCCATACAGCGTCACTGATTCCCAACGACCCGGTGCTGAACGAGACCGCGAAAGACGTCGCGGTAACCGGCAAGTACCAGGGATACCGGCGCCTGACGCTGACTTATCCCTGCTTGCGGCGGGCGCGACAGTTACTCTGGTTCATAACAGGGGAAGACAAGGCGGCGATGCTGGCAAAGCTGCAACAGCATGACCGGAGCATCCCTGCGGGGCGGTTGGGCCATGATCGAAACGTCGTTTATGCCGATGCTTCTGCTGCTCCGGTTCGCTCTGCAACCCCGACCTCTCCCGTGCTGACCGTTGACGTGGGCGGGAGTCATGTCAAGTTGATGGACAGTGTTAACCGTCAGCGCCGCCAATTCGACTCCGGTCCCCGATTTACCGCCCGGCAGATGTGCGAGGGCGTATTGGCTATGGCCGCGGATTGGGATTATTCCGCCGTGTCCATCGGTATTCCTGCGCCGATCCGGAACAATCAACCCTTAACGAACCCGCCAAACCTGGGCGATGGCTGGATTGATTTCGACTATGCAGCCGCTTTCGGCAAGCCGCTTAAAATACTGAACGACGCCGCCATGCAGGCCCTGGGAAGCTACCGGGGCGGAAAAACGCTTTTTCTGGGCCTGGGTACCGGCCTGGGTA
Source organism: uncultured Gammaproteobacteria bacterium (assembly GCA_963766195.1). GTDB lineage: Bacteria > Pseudomonadota > Gammaproteobacteria > Xanthomonadales > SZUA-36 > JAHEFT01. The sequence continues at coordinate 50,840 of CAVXYY010000006.1, read as the reverse complement.
CCGCGATGGTCACGCAGCACCTGGTTGCCGAGATGGAATTAGGTCACTTGCCTTACCGCAAGAACAGGACCTTCGAAGATTATGTGGGTGAGCGCGGCCTGCAGCGCCTGGGCCTTGAAAGATGGAGCAAGCATGTATCGCGGGTCGTCGCTCTTTTGCAAAACGCGTTATTGCCCGAAGAGGTGATATTGGGCGGAGGTAACGTGCGGCTTCTTGCCGAACTTCCGGCGGGCTGCCGCCGCGGCGATAATAGTGATGCGTTCCTTGGAGGCTTCCGTCTCTGGGACGATGAATTCATGGATTTCTGAAACGACCGCGAAAGCCCGCAAACTACGTTATTTGGTTCTTTTGAGAACTACTCCACTGTAACTGACTTGGCCAGGTTCCTGGGTTGGTCCACATCCGTACCACGTAGAACAGCCACGTGGTAAGCCAGCAACTGCAGTGGAATGGTAAGAACCACCGGCGCCAGCAGTTGCCCCCCGGTTTCCAGCTCGATGATCTGACCGTGTCTTTCTTTCAGGCTGGCGACCGCGTTGGCGTCGGCGATTACGAACATTTCACCACCCCTTGCACGGACCTCTTCGATGTTGCTGATGAGTTTTTCAAGCAATCGATTGTTGGGCGCTACGGCCACGACCGGCATATCGTGGTCGACCAGCGCCAGCGGACCGTGCTTGAGCTCGCCTGCCGGGTAGGCTTCTGCATGTATATAGGAGATTTCTTTCAGTTTCAGAGCGCCTTCCATCGCAATCGGGTAGTAACTGCCGCGTCCCAGGAACAGCGCGTGGTGTTTGTCCACGAATCGTTCTGCGAGCAATGCAATACGGCCGTCCAGTTCAAGCGCGTTACGAATCAGCCTTGGAAGCTGATGCAGTTCCCGGGTCCACTCAGCTATCTGGCTTGCCGCTACGCGGCCTGCAAGTTGTGCCAGTTCCAATACCAGCAACTGCAGGGCAACCAACTGGGTCGTGAAGGCCTTGGTTGCAGCAACGCCGATCTCCATCCCGGCGCGCGTCATCAGCACCAGGTCGGCTTCCCTGACGATAGAGCTTTCAGGGACATTGCAGATGACCAGGGATGCCAGGTAACCCGATTTCCTGGCATGGCGAAGAGCCGCCAGCGTATCCGCTGTTTCTCCGGATTGGGAAATGGCGACGAACAACGCCCTTTCCGGCACAACCGGGTTACGGTAGCGGTATTCGCTGGCGACTTCGACCATGCAGGGAATGCCGGCCAGTTCCTCCAGTTGATAGCGTGCGACCAACCCGGCGTGATAACTGGTGCCACAGGCGACGATATGAACCTGCCTGACCTGCCTGAGGATGTCATCCGCACCGACTCCGAAAATGTTGGGCAGCACGTGGTCTGTTCCGATACGGCCTTCCAGCGTCGATGCAATCGCCTCTGGCTGATCGTAGATTTCTTTTTGCATGTAATGGCGGTATTCACCGCGCGAAGTGGCGTCGGCAGCGAGATCAGCCTCTTTCACGGGGCGGTCAACCCTGTGGTCCTGCCGGTCGCGGATTTCGTAACCCTCGGTGTCCAGGCGGACCACGTCACCTTCTTCCAGGTAAATGAAACGATTAGTCACGGACAACAAGGGGTGGGCATCCGAGGCCAGGTAATGCTCCTGGAAACCGATACCCAGGACCAGCGGGCTGCCCGCGCGTGCACCGACAACAACGCCCGGCTCTTCGGCGCGTACAACGGTAATTGCATACGCACCCCTGATTCGCTGGACCGCTTTCCGCACCGCTCCAAACAGGTCATTACCTTTCTGCACGAGGTCATGAACCAGGTGAACCATGACTTCGGTATCGGTTTCGGAACTGAATTCATAGCCCGCAGCCAGCAGTTCACGGCGTAAATCATCATGGTTCTCGATGATGCCGTTATGGACCAGTGCAATCGATCCGTGCGAAACATGCGGATGGGCGTTGGTGGTGCTGGGAATCCCGTGGGTTGCCCATCGCGTGTGTGCAATACCGCAATGGCCATCGAGCGGTTCTTTCTCGAGCAATGCTTCCAGGTCGCGTACTTTACCCTTGGTTCGCCGGATACCCAGGCCGCCATCTTGCTGTAGCGCGATGCCGGCTGAATCATAGCCGCGATATTCCAGGGTATGCAGCCCGGAAATCAGGATCTCGCTGACGTTACGATGGGCGGAGGCCGCTACGATGCCACACATGGTCTATTTTTCCTTGCTTTTGACGGGACGTTTCCATCCCGTGACGTTCGTTTGCCTTGCCCGGCTGACCGTCAATGAATCGGCCGGCGCGTTTTTGGTCACCGTTGAGCCGGCGCCGATTGTCGCACCCCGTCCAACCGTTACCGGGGCAACCAGTTGCGTATCCGAGCCGATAAACACATCGTCCTCGATGATGGTCTGGTGTTTGTTGGCCCCGTCATAATTGCAGGTGATGGTTCCCGCACCGATATTGACGTGACGGCCAATCGTGGTATCCCCCAGGTAACTCAGGTGACTGGCCTTGCTACCCTCGCCCAATTTCGCGTTCTTGGTCTCGACGAAGTTCCCCACCCGGCACCCTGCGGCGAGCACGGTTCCGGGACGCAAGCGGGCAAACGGACCAATGTCACAGGCTCCGGTTGTCGTTGCACCCTCCAGCACACTGTACGGATGAACCGTGGTTCCGGCGGCCAGGTCACAGTTTTTAAGGACACAACCGGGCCCGATGTAAACACCATCGCCGAAGCGATTGTGACCATTGAGGATGACATTGATATCAATGCACACATCCGCGCCGGCTTCGACGGTACCCCGGACGTCCAGCCGGTCAGGATCGATCACCTGGATTCCCGCACCCAGCAGTTCGCCGGCCTTGCGCTGCTGGTAGCGTTTTTCCAGTTCAGCCAGTTGGCTGCGATCGTTTGCGCCTTGCAAATCGTGATGATCCCGCGCGATTACACCATGTACCTCACCGCTTTCCGCGCGCGCCATGGAGAAGATGTCCGGCAGATAATATTCCCGCTTGCTGTTGTCGCATTCCAGGCTGTCGAGCCACCGGCGCAACTTTGTCGAATCGACCATGATGATGCCGGTGTTTACTTCCTTGATTTCATGCTGATGCGGAGTTGCATCGTGGTGTTCCACGACACCGATGATATTGCCGCCCGGATCGCGGAGGATACGGCCATAACCCGTCGGATCTTCCAGTTCCATGGTCAGAAGAGCCAGGGGCAGGTTTTCATCAACCACCAGTTCCGATAGTACGGAGGCAGGGATCAGGGGATGGTCTCCCAGCAATACCAGCACCGTGGCTTCATCGGGGATTCCCGGCATGGCCGCCATGACCGCGTGGCCGGTCCCGCGCCTTTCACTCTGGAGCACCCAGCTGACCGGATAGTCTTTGCACGCCTCCATGACCTGTTCCGCGCCGCTTCCCACGACCACGTGAACCTGTTCCGGTTGCATCGAAATCGCGGTATCCAGGAGATGCATCAACATGGGCCGGCCGCCCACCGTTTGCAGCATTTTAGGCAGGCTGGATTTCATCCGGGTTCCTTCGCCGGCGGCGAGGATTACGATATGCAGGGGCTTACTCATCGGTTCACGCAAGTCTCGAGGAGGCACAGGCGGACAGTATAGCCTCATCGACCTGAACGCTCTAGGGAACCTCCGATCCAGTATCAGCGGGCGATACAGCTTCTTTATGGATGTGGCCGGTATGCATTATAGTTGCGGTACCCCGAAAACAAGGTCGATCGTGAATTCAGCTTTTTTTTGCCTCCTCCTGATCCTGCTCCCATTGGCGTCGGCCGGTGGCGACGTGTCGCACTGGACAACGAATAATGACCAATTGATCCTGCAGGATGTGCCGGCCATTCCAGCCACCCTGGTCGACCGGCTCAACCAATACCAGAGCGTCCGTTCAGCTGCCCTACTGGACTGGACCCGGGACAGCAAGGGCATCTATATCCGGACCCGTTTCGGAGACATCAGCCAGGTTCACAAGGTCCACGCCGCCGGGGGTGCACGGGTGCAGATGACCTGGTTCAGGGAACCCGTCGGCCAAGTGTCACGACGCGACAAAGCTGATGAACTGGCTTTAACTTTGGACGAGGGCGGCGCTGAACGGGACCAGATCTTCCTGTTTGACCCGAAAACCGCGTCCACAAACCGCGTAAGCAATAGTGAGTCGCGCAACCGCCTGCTGGTATGGAGCCCGAACGGTCAGTCGCTCGCATTCCAGTCGACGCGGCGCAACGGAGGCAGCAACGACGTCTGGATGATGGACCCTGACCGGCCGGGCAGCGCTGAACTGCTGCTGGAAGCGCCCGCCGGTTCATGGCTCGGCCCCGCTGATTTCAGCAGGGATGGAAAATACCTGCTGGTGCAGCAGGCACTGACAGTGAGCGACTCCCGGATATATGTCCTTGACCTCCGGAACCGTGAACTGCAACTGCTTGCAGGAAGCCCCGAATACCCGACTGCCAACCGCGCCGTTTGTTTCGACCGGACAGGAGAGGGATTTTATTACATCTCCAATGCCCGCGGCCGGGCCGCGGAATTGGCCTGGAAATCACTGGATCCGGCGGTTCCCGCCACGCACCTGACTGCGGGGATTCCGTGGGATGTTACCGAGTTCGCCATCAGTGATAATGGAAAACGGGGTGCATTCATCACCAATGAAGAAGGCATGAGCCGCCTCTACCTGTTCGATACCAGGACCCGCCGATACACCCAGGTGGGAAAAATTCCGGTGGGAATCATCTCGAACATCAAGTTCAGTCCGGACAACCGCCAACTCGGGATGACCCTTAACACCGCGCAAACACCGAGTGACGTTTACGTGCTGAACCTGGGCTCTTCACCAAAGAAATCAAAATCCCTGGTGCGCTGGACATTCAGCGAAGTAGGCGGCCTGGACACCCGTTCATTCGTCGAACCCGAACTGGTTCGCTACCCGACCTTCGACTTGCAGGGCGAGGATCAACGAACCGTCCCGGCATTCGTCTACCGCCCCAAAACCGCCGGGCCGCACCCGGTTGTCATCTACGTTCACGGCGGTCCGGAAAGCCAGTACAGACCCATGTTCAACAGTACGATCCAGATGTGGGTCGCTGAATTGGGAACCGCGGTCATCGCGCCAAACATCCGGGGATCCAGCGGCTATGACATCGAGTACCTGTCCCTGGACGATGGCGACAAGCGGGAGGACGCGGTCAAGGATATTGGCGCCCTGCTGGACTGGATCCGGATCCAGCCCGAACTCGATGCCAGCCGGGTCGCCATCTACGGCGCCAGTTACGGCGGCTACATTGTGCTGGCATCAGCCGTGCGCTACAGCGACCGCCTCAAAGCCGGGATCGATGTGGTCGGAATCAGCAATTTCGTGACCTTTCTCGAAAACACCGAGGACTACCGTCGGGATTTGCGCCGCCAGGAATACGGTGACGAACGCGAACCCGAAATGCGTTCGTTTTTTGAACAAATCAGCCCGCTCAACCATGTTGACCGGATCGATGTGCCGCTGCTGGTAGTCCAGGGCCGTAACGATCCCCGTGTCCCGGCCAGTGAATCCGAACAGATTGTCCAGGCGATGCGCGAACGTGACCGGCCGGTCTGGTACATCGAGGCCCTGAACGAGGGCCACGGTTACAATCGCAAGGAAAACGTCGATGTCTACGAGCAGGCCACCATCCTTTTTCTGCAGCAGTACCTGGTTCAATAAGATCCGGATTGCCTGCCGCGCTATATCCCGGGCGTAGGCGATTTCAGGTACACATCCCGTTGCGGGAATGGAATCTGGATGCCTTCCTCTCGAAAACGCCGGTCAATTTCGATCAGTACCTGGTGAATTACCAAGCCCCTTTGCTGGGGATTCCTGATCCAGCCCAGTAATTCAAAATCCAGGGAACTTTGCCCGAAAGCCCGCATTCGCACCTGGGGCGGTGGATGATCCACGATCAAGTCGCTGTCGCGCGCAATCGCCTCCAGCACTTCGATGACTTTTGCCGTCGGGGTGCCGTAGGCAACGCCAACGGGGATGCCGATCCGGTGCTCGACGGCGGGTCCGCCGCTTTCGTTGGTGATTTTTGCGTTTCCCATCACGGCGTTGGGTATCGAGATCTCGACGTCAGCCAGCGTCATGAGGCGGGTAGACCGAAGACCTACTTCGGTTACCACGCCGCGTTCACCGGTATCCAGCACGATAAAATCACCGATTTTGTAGGGTGCGTCCGCAATGATTGACACACCGGAAATCAGGTTGGCCAGCGTATCCTGGGCGGCGAAACCCACCGCGATACCAATCACTCCGGCAGATGCCAGCCATGCCGTGCCATCGATACCCCACAACCCCAGGAATACCCACAGAAAAATTCCGAGCAACATGACCTTGATGCTCATCTCGAACAGGGGCCGGGTTCGTGGCTGGAACAGTTCAAGATGTTTTTTGTGTGTGTAGAGTAAGGCCATTCCGAGTTTGGTCGCCTTGAACCAGGTCCGGCCCCACAAAAATAGCAGCAAAGTGAAAAGCACCCTGACCAGGTACCAGCGCAACGTCTCGTTAACTTCAAGCGCTGTTTCCACCGCGACGAGGGAGAGAATGACCGCCGTTTGCACCACCGGAGCTGTCAGGTACCCGATCAGTTTAGCGTCCAGGACTGATCCCGTTCTTTTAGCTGCCTGGGTAAAAGCAAAGCGCAGCAACCATTGCAGACCTTTGCCTGTAAAATAGCCGATGGCGACCATCAGAACCAAAAACAGCAGGGGATAGTCCTGCAGGAAATTCCAGGCGGGAATTGCGGCGTCCGGCAGGTAGGGCTCGATTTCGATTCCCAACCGGATCAGGTCCTCGGTTCCGCCAGCGCCTTCCGGCACGGACGCGGGCACAGTTGGTGCGGTCTGTATCATTTGCATCGGTTCAGCCGGCTCAGAAATCCAGTTCGAGGTTTCGCGCGGCGATAACCACGCCGTTGGCGTCCGCGTAAAGATAGCTTCCCGGCCTGATCGTGGCGCCGGCAAAGGTCACATTAACATTCATTCTGCCTTCGCCGCGTTTCTCGGTTTTTACCGGGTAAATATTTAACGCTTTGACGCCAAGATCGATGGATTCAAGAATCTCGACATCGCGCACGCAGCCATTGATCAGTAATCCCTGCCAGCCGTTTTCAACGGCCGCCGCAGCCAGCAGGTCGCCCAGCAGCGCGTGGCGTAACGATCCGCCGCCATCCACCACCAGCACCCGGCCGGCGCCGGGTGACCTGACGGCATCTCCGACCAGCGAGTTGTCTTCGAAACACTTGATGGTGACGATTTCGCCGCCGAACTTTTCCTTTCCGCCAAAATCGGCAAACAGGGGTTCCAGCACGGAAATTTCATCGATGAATTCGTCACAGATATCGGGAACGGACCAGGACATGACGCGAACTGCCTTTTTGTTTCGGGATTGAAGCCTACATTATACGGAAGGCGGTATCATTAGGAATCAAAGCTAGCTGCGGAGCAGGCTCATGTTCAAAAACAAGACGGTGTGGATTACCGGCGCCTCTTCGGGAATCGGCGAGGCGCTGGCCCTTCAGTTCGCTTCAGAAGGAGCCAGGATCGTTCTCTCGGCACGGCGCGAAGATGAACTTGAGCGCGTGCGCGAAGCATGCATCGGGCAGGGTCTGTCCGCCAGCAACGTGCTGGTGCTGCCCCTGGATGTGACCGATCACGATTCCATGCCCGCGGCGGTGGATCGCATTTCTGCCACATTCGGACGCATCGACATGTTGATCAACAACGCAGGAATCTCCCAGCATTCTCTGTGCGTTGATACCGACATGAGTGTTTACCGGAAGATTTTCGAGGTCGACGTGCTGGGCCAGATCGCATTGACCAAGGCCGTTCTTCCCCTGATGCTGGCACAGGGCAGCGGCCACATTGCCATCACTTCATCGGTCGCCGGTAAAATCGGCGTCCCGCTGCGTACCGGTTACTGCGCCGCCAAGCATGCCGTAATGGGTTTTTATGACGCGCTCAGGGCCGAAACCGCCAAAAGTGGCGTCCGGGTTACCACGATCACGCCGGGTTACATCAACACCAACGTCGCGATCAACGCGCTCAACGGGGACGGCAGCACATTTGGCCGGACCGATAAAAACATCGCCAATGGCATGGACGTGACCCGTTGCGCGCAGGCCATCATTGAGGGATTCCGCAAAGGAACGCCTGAAATAGCCGTGGGCGAGGGCGCGGAGATGAAAGCGCTGTGGCTGAAACGGTTTTTTCCCGGGCTGATTTTCAAAAAAGTCGCAGAAATGGCTTGAGGGTTAACCAGGGAGGCCGGTATCACCAGCACCGGACATTCCCCTCACCAGACCCAGGGTGAGCACCACCAGCGCCACTATCTGAACGAGGTGAAAGACACCGTTATGGTCAAATGGCACGACGACAGTCAGGAAAATCGTTTCGCTCGCCTGAATACCGGCCGCCACGATGTTCAGCACGACACCTGTTGCAATGACGGCCGCACCTTTGAGTTGGCCCTTCAGCGCAAGTGACAGGTACATGCCAAGGACAGCAAGCATCGCAACGGCTTCGTAGGCAACAAAGACCAGGAATGTACCTGACGCGATTTGCGTAACCGCGAAGAAACCCAGCGCCAGGACCAACATCGGAACCAGAGAGATTTGCGCCGCACGCTTGCCCTTGAAGTCGAACACGGCCCCGATCACAAACAGCGCCACGACAAGGCCCAGGGACAAAAACAGCGGTCGCCACAACGACTCTTGCGTTGTCGAAGTGAGCTCCAGCCCGTGCGCAATCGCGCCCAGTATGGAAGCGATCGCCAGAAGTCCGAAAACCCAGTTCCAGATACCCACACGCCACCGGTGCTCCGACCGGTATCGGCTGAGTACCGCCATGCATACCACTGAGATCAGTGCGATTACAGCATCCGTGCCCGCCGTCGTGAGTTCTGTCAGTTCCGGATTCAATGTCATTTTCAAAGCTACTTTTGCGCCAGCATCCACTTGCGCAGGCGGTTTGAATCGCCGAATGGCGTCAGTTTTCCGAATGAGTTCAACAAGACAATGGATACCAATTCACCTTCAATATTTGCCTGCATGACCAGGCAACGTCCCGCTTCGTTGATGTAACCGGTTTTACTGAGGGCTATGTCCCAGCTCGGGTTCTTCAACAGGCGGTTGGTGTTGTTGTACATCAGCGGGCCACGCTTTGCATAAGGCCTGACTTCCATTTGCTGCGTCGTGCTGGCCTGCCGGATCAGCGGATAGGCGTCGGCAGCCGTCACCATTTTGGCCAGGTCTCCGACGGTGGACAGGTTTTCCGGGTTCAATCCCGCCGGATCGGCAAATCGGCTGGAACTCATGCCAAGGCCGGCTGCCTTTTTGTTCATCGCCTCCACGAACGCCCTGGTTCCACCCGGGTAGTTTCTGCCCAAAGCCGCAGCTGCGCGGTTCTCCGAGGACATGATCGCGATCAGCAGCATGTCGCGCCGGGACAGCATGGCGCCGGGTTCGAGGCGGGAGCCCGTTAATTGGACAAGGTCACGGTCCGCCTTGCTCACCGTGATTTTTTCTTCCAGGTCCAATCCGGAATCGAGGATCACCATCGCGGTCATCAACTTGGTGATCGATGCGATTGGACGGACTGCGTTAACGTCCTTGCCGTAAATCATGTTGCCATCGGCATCAATGACAAGTGCCGAGGCGGATTTCAACTGCGGGTCTCCCTTCAGGTGGGCAAATCCCGAAGCCAGCGCGTCACCGGGTTCGCGTCGCGGCAAGCACCAACAGCAGAGAGAGTAATGCGGCTCCACGCCAGGCAGCAGATCCAGACACGCCGAAACGATCAGGCTTCATAGACAACTTTTCCATCAACAATGGTCACCAGGACCGGAATATTCTTGATCTCGTCAGGCACGACATCGTTCGGGTCGGCAGCCAGGATCACCAGGTCGGCGAGTTTACCGGGCACGATGCTGCCCTTGATGTCTTCTTCCATCGAGGCGTAAGCGCCGTTGATCGTGCAGATTTTCATGGCCTCGTTCACCGTGATGCGCTGGTTCGGCCCCCAGACCCTGCCTTTGAAGTCTTTACGGGTGACCATGCTCTGGATGGCCATCAGCGGCTCAAAGGGGCCGGGAGTGTAATCTGACGCCGGCGCGACCGGGATACCGTAATCGAGGAATGAGCGATGCGCGAACATCCATTGCATCTTCTCGGGGCCGTAATCCACCCACTTGTTGCCGTGGTAGTGGGCGTAGGTATAAAACGGGGTTGGAATGGCACCCGTATCCTTGATTCTCTGCAGCAGTTCCGGATTGACCAGTGAGCAGTGTTCCAGCCGGAACCTCGGGTTCGGCCCCTGCCAGTCCTGCAGGGCTCGTTCGTAGCTGTTCAGCGCCATGTCGATAGCGACATCACCATTGACATGGATGCCGATTCTCCAGCCATTTTGCACGGCATCATCGACCGCAGCGTCGATTTCCGCCTGGTCCATGGTCAGGATGCCATAGTCATCCGGCCGGCCGTTGAAGGGTGTACTCATCCGCATCGTGCGCTCCGATGCGGAGCCGTCTGCCGCGTACTTGACCGCGCCGAAGCGGATCCAGTCGTCGCCGAAACCACTGCGGATCCCTGCTGCCTTGAGGTGGGAATATAACTCCGTCTCGCCCCCGGGCATGAAAGAGAGACGCGTGAGCAACTCCCCGGCCGCCCGTGCATCCTGATAGGCCACCAGGCTCTCGGTGATGCCCCATGAATCCGTGGTCGAAGTCATCCCGGCAGCCGCCATGGCGCGGGACATCAGGGCGACGCCCTGCTGCCGGACGGCCCGGGTAATCTCGGGCCAGTCACCCGCGTTGTAAACGACATCAACAAGCGCTTTCTCGGCCACCCACCCGGTGAGTTCGCCGTTCTCGCGCCCGAAACTGCCGCCATCAGGGTCTGGGGTGTTTTTTTTGATGCCAGCCACTTCCAGTCCCTTGCTGTTGACCACAGCCGTGTGCCCGCCGCGGTGCCGCACGATGGCCGGTTGGTCCGGGACCGCCTCGTCCAGGTCATAACGGTTGACCGGCCGTCCCTCGCTCAGTTTCGTATCATCGTACTTGTTGCCGATGACCCACTGTCCCGGAGGCGTCACGGCAGCCTGGGCAAGCATGGCGGCCTGTATTTCGGTAATGCTGCGCAGGTTCACATCAGCGCCGGTGACTTCATCAGCACCGTCAGGATGGCTGTGGGCATCGATAAAACCGGGCGTTACCGTGGTGCCTGCGCCATCGATCACCCGGGTACCTGGCCCGGCCAGGAAATTCAATTCCTCGTTTGAACCCACCGCAATAATGCGGTTTCCCAACACCGCGACCGCTTCGGCCAGAGGGCGGGTGCCGTCCATCGTGTAGACCCGGGCACTCTTGATCAACAGGTCGGCCTGGACCGGCCCCCCACCGTTTTGGGCCTGCAAGACAGCTACCGGCGATAGGGCCAGACCTGCACCGGCCAGGCTGGAACCGGAAATAAATTTTCTTCTTTTCATTAAGGAAACCTCTAAGCTCGTTTGGTCGTCATCTTACTGACGATAAGGGTCAGCGCCAGGCCCACCAGGAAACCCGGGATCACTTCAAGCAGGTCGTAAAACCAGGGTTTCAGCCACAGCACCCATGCGACCGTGGTGAAAAACCCGCCCAGCATACCGGCCAGCGCACCCTTCAGGTTGGTCCCCGGATACCATGCGGCGCACAACAATACCGGCCCGAAAGCCGCCCCCAGGCCTGACCAGGCAAACAGAACAAACCAGAAAATCAGCGGGGTTTGGTTCAGGGCGAATGCAATCCCGATCACGCCAATGACGACAGTGATCAACTTACCGCGATTGGCCAGGGCCGAGTCGCTCAGCTGCGATCCACGGATTTTCTGCCAATAATCGCGAACAACGGCGCTCGATGCGAGGATCAACAGGCTGTCCACGGTCGACATGATGGCGGCCAGCACGACCACCATCATGATCCCACCGAGCACCGGGTGCAGAAGTGTCGTGGAAATGAGGGGCAGTATGGTTTCCGGGTCTTCCAGGCCGGGAAACAGCGCGCGGCCGGCCATACCGGTCAGCACCGCGCCGAGATCAAACAACAAAATCACGACCACGGAAATCGCCATGGCGGGTACCAGGCTCTGCTCGGACCGGGCAGACATGAAACGCACCATCAGCTGCGGAACACCCATGAAAGGCAGGCCGACGGCCAGGAAACTGAAAATTCCGACCAGCGCTGCCGTACTTTTCCCCTCCGGACCCCAGGGTGTCAGTAAACCGGGGTCCTGGCTGTCAAGCATGGAAAGCACCGAGGACCAACCGCCAGCGGCGTCGATCGCGATCAGGGGCACGATGATCAGGCCCAGCAGCATCAGTATTCCCTGGAACAGATCAGTCCACGCAACCGCCTTGTAACCACCCACCAGCGTATACAGGATGATGACGCCCGCACCCACCAGAACGCCGCTTGAATAATCCAGGTCGGTGAAACCGGCAAAGGCTTTCCCGGTCGCGACCATTTGCGCGGCAACGTAGGCGCCCACCATCACCAGAATGATCAGCACGCTGACTTTTCTGAGCACATTCTTGCGGTCATCAAAACGTGCCGCCAGCACGTCCGGAACCGTTATGGAGTCGGACTCATCGGATAAACGCTTGATCCGGCGGGACAGCAACAACCAGGACAGTGCGATACCAACCACCTCGCCTGCCACGACCCAGAATGCCTGGGCCCCGGCCACGTACCCCATACCGGTCAGGCCCAGCAGCAGCCAGCCGCTTTCCCCGGTGGCATTCGTGCTGAAAGCGACTACCCAGGGCGGCAGCTTCTTGCCGGCGATGAAATAACCGCTCATGGAATGGGTTTCCTGGCGGCTCCAAAGCGCGAAACCGGCGAGAACTGCCAGGTATATGACAAAGACTATGGTGACTACCGACATGGGCAAAACTGCATACAATGACCTACCGCGATCAATTTCCCGGCAACAGTATTGCAGCAGAAACCCGTATCAACAAACCCAATTACCTAAAACCGCCGGTGCGGGCTCCGCGAAGTCCGGCGATTGATGGTTCGCTGTTTATCAATTTATACTTCGGAAGCGACGCCGGAGCCGCCCGCATGATGAAAAACACATGAAGCCCTTCCTCCCCTGCCTGGCACTGGCATTGATCAGTATAACCACTGCGCTGCTCAGCGATCCCCTGGTGCGTGAACCCCTGTTCCGGATCGAAAGAAGCAGGAATGCCAATATCATCCAGTACGACGCGCAGATCGGGCCGGACGGCAAGCTCGATGCGAAGCAGCCGATCGCTGCATACTGGGTCCGCCTGGCTGAAGAAGGCCAGATTAAGCCGCTTTCCTGGATCCAGAGAAAGTTCGCGTTTGGTTTTGACGCCAAGTACGACCCGGTCAACGACAGTGCCTCCATGGAGATGGAAGTTGACATAGGACGGTCGATAACGGTGGTGCGTGACGGTGATGTGTACCGCGCGCGGACCACGATTGGCGAATGGGAAGCCTACCTCGACCGGATTTACATCAAGGCGCACAAACACGGCCTGTTAATCACCGTCGAATACGTCGATGTGTTCGGCCATGACGTGAACACCGGGGAAGATAGATTTGAGCACTTTGTGCCCTGAAGCGGCTGGGGGGTGTTCTCAATTGGCTTCAAAACATTGACGAACCGTCGATGTCTTCTTCCGTTGTCTTGACCCTGCATGGAATGAAATCACCGGTGATCATCTGGTCATAGGACAGCCCCGGTCCCACCATGGGGTAAACCCCGGCATCCGGATCGATGATAACCTCAAGGAAGGCCGGGCCGGGAAACGCCAGCCACTCGCCGACGGTCTTTTCCAGATTTTTTCTGTCGTCCAGTCGCACTGCATACTGAAAACCGTCGGCCTCGGCTGTCTTGACGAAGTCTTTGCTGCGCAACGACTTGTCGCTCGCCGACATGCGCCCCTCGTAGAACAGTTTTTGCCACTGCCTGACCATGCCGTCGCCGTAATTGTTCATTACCAGGACCTTTACCGGCAGCCCGTACGTGGTGGCGGTTTCCAGTTCTCCCAGGTTCATGCGGATACTCGCATCACCGTCGACATCGATCACCAGGTGTTCACGGGCGGCAAACTGGGCGCCGATCGCCGCCGGCAAGCCAAAACCCATCGTGCCCATGCTCCCCGATGTGAGCCACAACCGGGCATGCTTGAAGTCGAAATACTGGGCAGCCCACATCTGGTGCTGCCCAACGCCGGTCGTGATGATGGCGTCGCCGCCGGTAATAGCGTTGATCGCCTCGATAACCGCGTAAGGCTGGATCATTTTGCTTTCACGATCGTAGTTGAGCGCGTATTTCTGCTTCAGGGCCATAACCTCGCCATGCCAGCGGTCGAAATTGGGAACGACCCGGTGGCGCACGCCATATTCGTAGATTGCCGTCAAATCCGCTTTCAATACCCCGATATGTGACCAGTCGACATTCTTCACTTTGCCGATTTCCGAGGGATCGATGTCAAACTGCGCAATATGCTTTGCCCGCGGTGCGAATTTGTCTGGAAGTCCGGCGACGCGGTCATCGAAACGCGCGCCTACCGCGATCAGGAAATCACAGTCCTCAACGGCGTAGTTGGCGCTGGCCAGGCCGTGCATACCCAGCATGTGCAGCGAAAGCGGCTGAGTGGTGTCAACGGCACCGATACCCATCAGCGTGGTGGTGACCGGAATGCCAAAGTGATCCGCAAGTCGTCTGAGCTCTTCCGTGGCATTGCCATTGATAACGCCGCCACCGGCGTAAATCAACGGGCGTTTGGATGCTTGCAGCATGCCGAAAAAAGCCGCGCACTTGCGGTCGTCCAGGTGATTTCCGCGCGCCGCGTGCAGCCGTTGCCGGTAACCCGGAACGGGCAGTAAACCCTTGCCTCTGAACGTTCCGGACCAGTTCTGGACATCCTTGGGCAAATCAATAACCACCGGGCCCGGCCGGCCGGTGCGGGCGATCTCAAACGCCGTGCGGACCGTTGACTCCAGTTTCTCCGGATCGGTGACCAGGAACGTGTGCTTGGCGACCGGCCCGAGACAACTGCTGACCGGCGCTTCCTGGAATGCGTCCGTGCCGATCGCGTGGGTGGGCACCTGGCCGCAAATCACCACGATGGGCGTGGAGTCGGCCATGCAATCCCGAACCGGGGTTACGGTATTGGTCGCGCCCGGACCGGAGGTCACCATGACGACACCAACCCGTCCGCTTGCGCGGGCGAAGCCGGCCGCCATGAAACCGGCGCCCTGTTCGTTGGCCGGAACAATCAGCGGCATGGGTTCGATACCATCTTCTCCGGTATGTTCTTCGTTGTACCGGAAAACCGCATCATAAGTCGGCAGAATGGCGCCGCCGCTGTAACCGAAAATCACGTCTACGCCCTGGTCCGCCAGGATCTGCACGATCATCTCGGCGCCGGACATGATCCGGCCGGCGAGCGGATGGCTGACGCCGGTCAATTTTTTAGCTGCTTGTGTCATGACAGGAAGTGTCTGACAACTGATCATCCATTGCAATAGCCGGCGTTCTGAGCCAACATTGCATTCGCTATGCGTCATATCATTTCACTGCTTTTACAGAACGAAGCCGGCGCCCTTTCCCGGGTTGCCGCGCTGTTTTCCACCCGCGGCTACAACATTGAATCGCTTAACGTGGCAGCCACCGAGGACGCCGATATTTCGCGCCTGACGCTGGTTACCAAGGGGTCTGATGACGTCATCCGCCAGATCAGCCAGCAACTGCTCAAACTGGTCGACGTGGTAAACATCGCCGACATGACGCTGGACGACCACATCGAGACGGAATTGCTGTTGATCAAGGTGATGGTTCCATCCAATGGAGAATGCAACCTGCCGGAAATGATCGAGTCCGCTGGCGCCCGGGTGCTGGACGACAGCCCGGAAACGTACACGCTCGAGATGACCGCCTCCAGCGAGCAACTCGACGATTTCATTGCCCGGGTGGCTGATTGCTCGGAAATCCTGACCGTCGTGCGCAGCGGTGCAATGGCCATAGCCCGCGGACACACCGTGCTGGGTACAGGATCCTGAAAGACTCCGCCAAGGCCACGATCCCGCTTTGGCTGGCACTGCTGCCATTGCTGTTCCTGATGACCATGCTGGCCGGTTCGGTAGGCCTGTTTCATAGTGATTCCTCTTACGGACCCAACCAGATCGCCCTGTTACTGGCGGCCGGTGTAGCCTCCCTGGTCGGTTTGTACCTGGGCGAAAGCTGGGATGACATGGAACGGGCCATGGTGGAGGGCATTTCGCTGGCCCTGAAAGCCTGCCTGATCCTGCTGGCGGTCGGTTCCCTGATTGGCAGCTGGATGCTGGCCGGCACGGCGCCGACCGTGATCTATTTCGGGCTGGGGATTCTCGATCCCGCCTGGTTTTACCCGGCCGCGCTGATCATTTGCGCGCTGGTAGCGGTGTCAATCGGCAGTTCCTGGACCACGGCGGGCACCGTCGGCCTGGCGCTGGTAGGCATTGCGCAAATCATGGGGCTTTCGCTGCCGATCACGGCCGGGGCGATCATTTCCGGCGCTTATTTCGGCGACAAGATGTCGCCGCTTTCGGACACCACCAACCTGGCGCCGGCCATGGTCGGAACCGACCTGTTCGTGCACATCCGGCACATGGCTTGGACCACCACGCCTTCGTTCGTGATTTCGCTGATACTCTATTCGGTGATCGGCTGGAACAGCGAATGCCGTGCAGGCGCCGGCCGAGAGCATCGACGCGGCGCGTAACATCCTTGCCGCCAACTACACCATCGCCTGGCCGACCATTTTGCCTCTGGCCCTGCTGCTGACCCTGGCCATGCGCAAGGTCCCCGCACTTCCAACCATCGCAGTGGGGGCGCTGTCGGGCTGCGTGGTTGCACTGATCTGGCAGCCCGACCTGGTGCGGTCCTTTGGCAGTCCTGATGGAAGCCTGTCGGGCTGGACCGCGAGTATCAAGGCCCTGTTCATGGCACTGGCCGACGGGTTCCGGATTGAAACGGGCAACGCATCGCTCGACGAACTGCTTTCACGCGGCGGCATGTCCAGCATGCTCAACACGATCTGGCTGATCATGTCGGCCATGTGTTTTGGCGGCGTGATGGAGCACACGGGGCTGTTGCAACGTATAGTCGACTTCCTGCTGAAGGGGGTCCGCGGCACCGGCTCGCTGATAGCAACCACGGTGCTGACCTCGATCGGCATGAACATCATTGCCGCCGACCAGTACATTGCGATCGTTCTCCCGGGCCGCATGTACCGGGTCGAATTCGCCCGCCGCGGCCTCGCGCCGCAAAACCTGTCGCGAACACTGGAAGACGCCGGCACGATGACCTCTGCCCTGGTGCCGTGGAACACCTGTGGAGCGTTCATGGCGGCCACGCTGGGCGTTCCGACGCTGTCTTACGCCCCTTATGCTTTCCTCAACCTGATGAACCCGGTCATCGCGATCATTTACGGCATGACCAATTTCAAGATCACCCCGCTGGAAGACGAAGCCGTAGGAGCGGATTCATCCGCGAAACCCTTCCAGGATTAATCGCGAATTCAATCGCGATTGAAATCGCTCCTACGCGTCCGGATTCCTGATCGCGATGATCGAACCCCGGGTGAATTCAGGCAGTAAATCCAGGACGTCCTTGCGCTGCACGGCATCCAGCTGTTGTTCCCATTCATCCCGGCCCGCCTGATCGTGATTCCGGATCCACTGCCGGGTGAGGCTGTCCGCCAGCTCCGCGTTGCTCTGTGACGCGCTGACGTGGCGGCCCAGCAGGTGAGCTTTTGCTTCGTCGATTTCCGCCTGGGAAGGCGGCTCCTCCCGTAATCGCTCCAGTTCTTCTTTTAACAACCGCTTCACGGCCGGCAGCTTGGCCGGATCCACCCCCATACTGAGTGTGATCCAGTCATTCCCGCCATCCGTCTGGTAGGCGCTGTCGATGTAATACACCAGTCCCTGGTCGCTGATGGCTTTTTTACCGAGACGGCCTTCGTAACCATGGCTGAGGATGTAAAGCGTCATTTGCCAGGCAGCGGCGGTGGTTTGCCGGTGCGGCCCGGGTACCCGGACGATGTAACCCAGGCGCTCCTGGGCAATGTGATTGGTGACGCGGGATTCGATTTCAACCGGCGCAGCGGGTTCAGGAACCCCGGGGATCTGCCAGTTGCCGGCGGGCAGGTCGCCGAAACCGGCCTCAAGCTGCCGCAGCACAGCCTCCGGTTCGATGTCGCCACTGACCACAAGTAACAGAGGGCCAGCACCTGCCCCGGTCCCCGAAGGCTGCCTGCCACCCAGCAAGTCCTCCAGGTAGTAATTGAACAGTGAATCCGGGTCAGCGGCATCCACCCCGGTGATTGCAGGAGCCGTGCCCGCGGAATCGAGGATTTCCCGTGCATGGGTAATGGTGGGCCCGACCTCGTCAGGCAACAATTCGAAATTCAGCGAAACGAGGCCCCGTGCCGGCTCGCTCGAGGTCGCTCCGGCAGGCAACGGATAGTCGGCCGGCGGTACCACGACAGCGAGCACGACAGTGCGTGAAACGGTGGAGCGCTGGATGATAACTGGTGTCCCATTGACCAGGTTGGCATGGATTGCCGGAGCAACCGGTTCTTTTTGAACCGGCACTGGCGTTTTTTCGGGCGGTTGGCGGACCTGGATCCTTTCCGGTTCGGCCGGGATGTTGCCCGGGCTGTCCGGGCTCGCCGGCAGGTACCAACCAACCACGCTTCGCTCTTTGACCAGGTAACGGTCCAGGATCGCGCTGATGTCAGCAATCGAAACCGCGCTAAGGTCCCGGGGCAAGCCGTTCAAAACCCCCAGCGCGCCCAAACCGGTGAAAAACGCGAGCTGGTGCGCGGCATCTTCGGTTGTCTGTACGTCGAAAGCCAATTCCCGCAGCACGCGTGCCCGGGCTTTCTCCAGGGCCTCTGAGGCACCGTTTGAATTGGTGCGGAATCGCTCACGCATGGCGTCGATACCGGCTTCTATGGCGCCTTCAAGCTCCGCCTCGTCGCCATCCGCGGGCAGGGTTCCGCTGATGGTGAAGACGTAATCCTGCTCCGAGGGAGGAAACCAGGTGGCCAGGTCTTCGGCGATACCGTCCAGCGCAGAACCGGGGCGCGCCGGTGTACCCCAGGGATTCTGCAGAAAGCTGATACCGGAACCGGCGGATAGCAGCTCCTGGGTCAACAGAAAAGCCGCATATCCGGGATCGGACACAGACGGCGCGCGGTAGGCAATTTTGAAGTACTTTCGATCCAGGTCGCCGTGGATCAAAACCCGCCGCTGGCCTTTTTGCACCGGTTCCGGGGTATATTGCACCGCTGGCGCCGGCCGGTCATTCAACGGGCCGAAAAGGCGCCGGACCTGCTGCATCACCTCATCCTTCCGCACATCACCGACGACCGCGAGTACCGCGTTTCCGGGCCGGTAGTGCCCCTGGTAAAACTCGACCAGGTCCTGGTGCGTGACGCCCAGAACGTCACTTTCCCAGCCGATCGTGTTGTTGCGATAGGGGTGCGCCAGGAACGTCAGGTAAAGCACATGGTCCTGCAAAACCGTAGCGGGGTCATTTTCGTAGCCGTGCATCTCGGACAGGATGGCACCCGCTTCGACTGCTACTTCTGCTGCCGGAATTTCCAGCCGGGCCATGCGGTCCGCCTCGATGCGCAACAACAAACCGAGTTGCGTAGCCGGAACGGTTGCGAAATAGGTGGTCTGGTCGAGCCAGGTGTAACCGTGCCACTCCCCGCCGACGGCGTAGATGGAGCTGACCAGTTCAGTATCCGGGAAATTTTCAGAATCGCGAAACGCCATGTGCTCCAGGAAATGCGCCAGGCCGGTTTTCCCGCTGACTTCATCGATGGCGCCTGAACGGTAGAGCATTTGCACGCTGACCACCGGAAAGGACGGGTCCTCCAGCACGATCACGGTCAGGCCGTTATCCAGTTGCTCCACGCTGGCCGCCGCCAGGTCCAGGTAAGCCGCCACCGGGCCGGAAAACAGCAGGGCGGCGATCAACAGCAACCCGGGGAGGTGAAGCCGCTTATCCATCCTGCAATCCCTGCAGAAACTGGCTGAGATTTTCGCCCAGCTCATCACACAGGTAGCCGCCCTCCTGGACAATCAGCGTGGGCAGGCGCAGCCCGGCGGCGATCCTGGCCGCGATGACCCGAAAACCGCCGGTCGAGACCCGGAGACCACCGAACGGGTCACCCTCGAAGGCGTCCAGGCCCAGCGCAATCACCAGGGCGCCGGGGGCAAAGCCCCGGATCCGGTCGATCGCTATTTCCAGCGCCGACAGGAATTCCGCATCGCCAGAACCGCGCGGTAGCGGCAGGTTCAGGTTATGCCCCAACCCGTCACCCTTGCCCTGCTCGCCGGCGTAACCCCAGAAAAAGGGATAAAACCGCTGTGGATCGGCATGGATGGAAACGGTCAGCACATCGTTACGGGCGTAAAAAATCGACTGGGTGCCGTTGCCGTGGTGCAGATCAACGTCCAGGATGGCTATACGGTCATGTGACCCGCGCAATATCTGCGCACCGATGGCCGTATTGTTCAGGTAACAAAACCCGCCGGCCATGTCGCTGAACGCGTGGTGGCCCGGTGGCCGGCACAGCGCGTAGGCACGCTGCTCGCCCGCAAGGACCAAGCCGGCCGCGTGTGCCGCCGTCCAGGCGCTCCAGCAGCTGCTGTTCCAGGTCCTGCTGGCGATCGGGGCGGACGCATCTGACATGTGGTAGCCGGCTTGCGCAACCACCGAAGCCGGATAACCCACGTCCCGGCTGTCCGGGTGGATGTTCGGCGTGACCGCATCACTCGCGCCGTCGATATGCATCCAGCGCTGATGGGCATGTTCGAGAAACTTCAGGTAGGCTGGGCTGTGAACCGCGCCGATTGTCTTCATGTCGTACCCGGTAGGCGTTTCAGGCGTGCAACCGGCCGCCAGGGCGCCTTCCAGCAGCCGGTCCAGGCGTTCCGGCTTCTCGGGGTTGGGCTGAAAACAGCCATTGACCAGGAACTGTTTCGGATAATGCTGCTTTTGATCCGGGTGGCAAACGACTTTCATCCGGCGGCTCCGGACAGGCCCAGCTCTGCCTGCAAGGCATCCAGGCTGTCCCGCAACGTACCGATGATTTCAGTGACGTGTTCCGGCGTGGCGATCATCGGCGGACACACCATGAAGTGATCGCCTGCGAGCCCCTCGCGCGTGCGCCGGGAATAAACAATCAGGCCACGTTCATAGGCCAGTTCCACCAGTCGTGCGAAGGCATTGAGGTTTGCCGGCAGCGGATTCATGGTTTCGCGGCTTTCGACCAGTTCGAAAGCCAGCAGCAGGCCCTTGCCCCGGACATCGCCGATGAACGCATAATCGTTCATCAATTTTTCCAGTTCATGTTGCAGCAGGCCGCCCGTGGCCGTCGCCTGATCCATCAGGCCGCGTTCGAGGATCTCCTGCGTCACCGCGAGGCCTGCCGCGCAGGCCAGCGGGTTGCCAGCATAGGTATAGCCGTGCTGAAAACCACCGGCATTGAGCACCGGGTCAATGATCCGGTTGTCCGCCAGCATGGCTCCCAGCGGGGCATAACCGGCCGCCAGGCCCTTGGCCAGCGCGATGATGTCCGGCTTGATTCCCCAGTGTTCGGCGGCCAGGTAACGTCCCGTCCGGCCGGCTCCACTCATGACTTCGTCATAAATCAGCAAGATACCGAATTCATCGCAGATCTCGCGGATACGGGGGTAATAACTGTCGGGCGCCACCAGGGCGCCGGTCGAGGCGCCGCCGACCGGCTCCATGATGAACGCCAGTACGGTTTCCGGGCCCAGCTCGATGATCTTGTCGCGCAGCATATCAGCATAGCGGACACCACGTTCCGCAGGGGTCAGCGAGTCGCGGTCCAGGTAGCAGCGGGGCGCCGGTATCCAGGGCATTTGCCGCATCATCGGCAGGAAGGGATCGGTCAGGGGCCGGTATCCCGTTACCGCCAGCGCGCCCAGGGTCGAGCCATGGTAGGAGGGGTTTCTCGAGATGACCCGCCAACGCGATTCCTGGTTCGTCACGAAAGCATGCTGCCGGGCCAGTTTCAGGCAACTTTCCACCGCCTCCGAGCCACCCGAAACGAAAAACACCCGATCGTGCCCTTCGGGGCAGAGGTCCGCGATCTGCGCGGCCAGGCGTTCGGCCGGTTCATTTTCAAAGTGCAGGCGGTAACCAAACGTCGAGCGTTCCATTTGCAGCCGCATGGCCTCCAGCACGCGCGGATTACTGTGGCCGATGTTCGAAACCATCGCACCGCTGCAGCCGTCCAGGTAACGTTTCCCTTTACGGTCCCACAGGTAAACACCTTCCGCCCGGTCGAGCAGGGGACGCCGCTGGCGTGTTTGATAGAACAGGCGGGACGGCGCGGAAGGGTCCCATGACGTAAGCGGTCTCAAGCTGATTTCTCCTTTCCATACGTTCTTTGCGCGATGGGCGTCTGCTCAATTTTCCGGTTGAGGATCCGGATGAACTCCCGTTCGGCCTGGTTCAGGCTGGCGCCGGGATTGTGCACCAGCCAGATGTCGATGGCCGGCGGGTTTTCATAGGGGGGCAGGCGGAACAGCAATCCGTCACTGACGTCACGTTCAGCCACGTGGACCGGCAGCGCGCCGACACCCAGGCCGGCCACCACCATTCGCCTGACTTCTTCCAGGTTGCTCGATACGCCAGTGATGTTCTCGTCAAAACCCGCCTGGGCCCGCAGCAGCGCGATCGGCTGCAGCACATCGTTCAACTGGTCGGTGTGGAATGACACGCAGTGCTCCCGGTTCAGGTCCTTCAGGCGTAACCCCTGCCTTCCAAATAAAGGATGGCGGGGGCCGCAGAAAAACCCGAAATGCTCGGTGTACAACAAAGTGTAGCTGAGTTCCGGAACCTGGTCGCGCACCAGGCAGACGCCAACGGCGGCTTTTTTCTCCAGCATCGACTGGATCACTTCCTTGCTGCTGCTGATGTCAATCTGAATGCAGGCCGCCGGATGGTCACGGTGAAAGATTTCCAGGGATTCATCCAGCAGTGGACACTGAACGTGGCTTGCCATCGACAATTGCACGGTCCCGGTAACTTCTTCGCCGGATTCTTCCAGCGCGGCGGAGAGACGGCTCACGGAACCGAATATGGCGGCGCTCTCCTGGTACAGCGCCTGGCCCTGGGAAGTGACTTCGAAAAAGCGCGGCCCCCGTTCGATCAATTCGAAGCCAAGACAGGTCTCGAGACGCTTCAGGGCATTGCTAACGGTAGGTTGCTTGAGTCCCAGCCTGCGGGCAGCGGAGGTGATGCCCTGCTCCTGGACGATGACCATAAAGGTGCGCAGGAGGTTCCAGTCCAGGTTCCAGGCAAGCAGTTCCGGCCTGCAGTTGTTCCGGGCATCGATGGGTCGGGGCGGCATATAATAATATAAATAAAATCTATGGTTGATTTGCCATCTATCAGAATAGAGAATAATACAGAAGCTCAAGTCTTGACAAGAAGCGCTTGTAAAAGCGCTAAACAGGAAACCATGGCCCGAAACATCATCATCACCTGCGCGGTAACCGGCTCCATCCATACGCCGACGATGAGTCCGCACCTGCCCGTCACCGCGGATGATATTGCCCGTGAATCGATCGAGGCGGCCCGGGCCGGCGCCGCCATCATTCATCTGCACGCCCGCAACCCGCTTAACGGCAGGCCCAGCGCCGACCCGGAACACTTCCGGGCTTTTCTTCCGCGCATCCAATCGGAATGCGACGCCGTGCTCAACATTTCCACCGGCGGCAGCTCACTGATGTCACTGGATGAAAGGCTGGCGCCGGCGCGGGATGCGCAACCGGAGATGTGCTCGCTGAACATGGGCACGATGAATTTCGGCATTTTTCCGCTGAAGGACCGGTACAGCGACTGGAAGCACGAATGGGAGCCGCAATTGCTGGATGCGACCCGCCGGGTGCCGTTTACCAATACTTTCGAGGATCTCGACACCATCCTCGCTGACCTTGGCGAGCGCAAAGGCGCCCGGTTCGAATTCGAGTGCTATGACGTGGGGCAGATCGAGACCCTGGCCTGGTATGTACGCGAGGGTAAAATCCAGGCGCCGCTCTATGTGCAGTTCGTCCTCGGCGTGCTCGGCGGCATCGGCGCCTCGCCGGAGAACCTGATGGTCATGAAGAATACCGCTGACCGGCTGCTCGGCGATCAATATGAATTTTCTGTCCTGGGCACCGGTGGCGCGCAAATGCGGCTGGCAACCATGGGGGCCGTGATGGGCGGCAACGTCCGGGTAGGGCTGGAAGACAGCCTGACGATCAGCCCGGGCAAGCTGGCCCCGGGTAACGCCGAACAGGTCCGGAAAATCCGCCGGATCCTGGAGGAATTGGGATATACGATCGCCAGCCCGGACGAAGCGCGCGCACGCCTGCAACTGAAAGGCGCCGGGCAAACCGCCTTCTAATGGCCTGACTGGCGGGCCGCCCTTTGCAGACCCTTCATTACCTCGATTACCTGGCGATTGCGCTGTATTTCCTGGCCCTCGTCTGGGTAGGGCTACACGTCGCCCGCTCGCATAAGAGCCGGGGCGAGGCCGAATCATTCATGGCGGCCGACCGGGACATGAACCTGTTCCAGACAACCGCAACAACCGCGGCCACCGACATCGGCGGCGGTTTCAGCATTGCAATGGGCGGGCTTGGCTTCACACTGGGTATATCAGGTTCCTGGCTGATCGCCATTTCCGGGCTCAGCATCATCCTCGCCTCCTTTCTGATGGTTCCCAAAGTAAAAAAATGGGCGGATCAAGTGAAGGGCCTGACCACCGGAGACCTGTTCGAAGCCCGTTTCGACCGGCGCACCGGAACACTGGCCGCACTGGTCATCGGCCTGGCCTGGTTCACCTTTGTCGGTGGACAGATCATCGCCGGCGGCAAGCTGTTGCAGGTAACACTGGGCATGAATCTGACACTGGCCATCGCGCTGGCCGGCTTCATTATCCTGGCGTATACCGCCATGGGCGGACTCAAGGCCGTTATCTACACGGATGTGCTGCAAATGATCGTACTGTTCGTCGGCGTCATCCTGATCCTGGTTCCCATCGGCTTGATCCGGGTGGGTGGCTGGGGCGGACTGGTCGAACAGCTTTCCGCCGACCCGCAAACCGCTTCGCTGGCAGATTGGGGGGCGATCGGCTGGAAACAATTATTCGGCTGGTTTTTCTCGATTATCCCGATCTGGTTCATTTCCATTGCGGCCCTGCAAAGAATCGTCGCGGCCCGGGACGAGAAAACCGCCCGCCGCGCGTTCCTGCTGACCGGCGTGCCGATCGAGTGGCCGTTGTTTGCGATTGGCAGTACCCTGGTCGGCCTGTTCGCCCGGGTGCTGGCGCCGGAACTCACGGACCCGGAACTGGCCACACCGACCATGATCCTTACCCTGCTGCCTGCCGGTATTACCGGCATCGTCATCGCGGCCTATATCGCCGCCGTGATGTCGAGCGCGGATTCCTGCCTGATCGGCCCGGTTTCCATCTTCACCAATGACATCTACCGGAAACTGTTCCGGCCCGGGGCCAATGACGGGGAACTGGTGCGGGTGGCACGGGTGATGACCATCGTACTGGGCGTCTCGGCCATCGGCATGGCTTACCTGACGCCCAATGTGCTGGACCTGATCCTCTATGCTTATACCTTCGGCGCCGCCGGATTGTTTTTTCCGATGCTGGGGCTGTTGTTCTGGAAACGCACGACCGCCTCCGGCGCCTTCTGGAGCATGATGCTGGGCGGTTCCAGCGCGGTTATTTGGACACTGGCGGGAGAGCCATGGGGTTTTTCGTCGTCCTGGGCCGGTTGGATCGTGGCCCTGCCGGCGCTGGTTTTTATTTCGATGACGACCAGGCACAGTCCGGAAGAGAATCCCGACCTGTTCTATCGCTAAATTACGCTGTGGGAGCCGGCCGTGACGGCGAGTGGCGCCCAAATCCGGTGAGCAATTGCGTGCCGGACGCCAGCACGCAGGTCATTACGACCCGTACGCAGAGAGCGGAGAATCGCCATTATCGGAGCCAAGTAATGAATCCGGAAAATATTTCCATAGTTTTTATCTACCATTGACAGAAGTCAGATATTAAATAGGAATACCAACATGCAGGAAGCGAGCAACATGGAGAAAATCAATATCCGGCGGGCCAGGGCAGAGGATGCCCCGGTCATCCATCGCTTACTGACCGAGCTTGAACAGGGCATGGGCATGGAAGACGCGGTCAAGCGCAAACCCGGGGATATCCTGCGCTTCGGGTTTTCCGAGACCCCTTTCTTCGAAACCCTGATTGCCTGGAAAGGCGACCGGCCCGTCGGTTTGGCCTTGTATTTCAGCGAGTTTTCTACCTGGCGTGGATCACCCGGCATCTATGTACAGGATCTGTATGTTTCGGAAGAAGCCCGCGGCGCCGGACTCGGCAGGCGCTTGCTGGAATCGATGATTGAACGGTCCCGAAGCTGGGGCGCCACATACTGCAAACTGGCCGTTTACCATGAAGACGAAGCGGCCCTCTCTTTCTACCGGCACTTCGGGTTTCACGTTTCGGAACATGAAAGCGTGCTGGTGATCGACGGCCTGTAGTGCAGCGACCTGTAGCTTAGAGATCTTCTGAAAAACGGATTCGCGCCACTTTTACCTGTGCATCAGCGGCAATATCCGTCCAGGTCATGAACACGTCATCACCCACGCTGGCAATCACCGGAAAACCGCTGCGACGTGACGACTTGCTCTCAGCGACCTGGACCCGGGCCAGCAACTTGCCCTCAGGATCATACAAAGCCAGCATCAACTGCGCCTCATCACCCCGGATATTCATCCAGCTCAGCGCGATATTGCCCGAAGCCAGCCAGGTCGCCCCGACCCGGCCACTGGTGTTTTCCCTGGCGACCAGCACCGGCGCTGAAAAGCTGGCGCCGCCGTCTTGCGATAAAGCCAGCTTCACTTCGGGTGAATCGTCCCTGGCCGAAAACCAGGCCACGGCTACCCGCTCCTTCTGAGCCGCCACCGCCGGACCGTTCACCGGGCAACCGGCGATCTTCCAGCCGTCATGATGAACCGCAATGGGCTCAGACCACTGGCCGTCGACCCGGCGGGTGATGTAAATATCCCGGATTTCCTCCCCGGACCGGTCCCGGTAAACCACGACCGGCCCAGAAGCCGTCAGTGCGGCGCTGGTCTGGCAGCAATCGCAGGTCCGCCCATCCAGTTCCCACTCATCCAATGTTTTACCGTTACGATCAAAAATGCCCGCCCGCAAGGTCATCGCGCCGCCCATGCTGTGCCCGTCATGGCCCGCTTCCGCATCTGCTTCTGCATTGGCTTCCGCTTCACCTTCCACTTTGGCCATCCGGGTATTGCGGCCATCCAGCCAGGAGATGAAGGTTTTGCCCTCAGCCATCGGCAACATGCTGACGAATCCATGCTCAGCGTTAACGCCGTCTGTGTTCACGGTGATAGCCTCGCCCCAGCTTTGACGCTCCGCATCAAAAAAAGCGGCTTTGACATCGTAATCGTAAGACCCCTTGGCACTCATCTGCAGCCAATGTGCCGCCATCGAGTCTTCATTCACTACGAGGGAGGGAAAATCTGCCCAATTGATAAACCAGTCATCACCCCCGGCGATCGCCTGCGGTGCTTGCCAAACATCATTCACCCACTTCGACCAGTGCAGCGTGCTGATACCATCGCGCTGCGAAACCCACGACAGGTAAACGGCGCCATTCGCATCAGTCACCAGGCGGGAAAGGCTGCTGTTGCCGCCAACCGGCGGCGACATCATGGAAACTTCAGCCGGGCCCAACCGGGCAATCTGTTCCGACAGACTGGCTTTGGTTTGCTCACCGATCAATTTGGCCACTACCTGGTCATCCGGCGACAAAACATAGGTTGTTGGCAGCACATCGGGTGCGGTCAACTGCAATTGCCGGACTACTTCAGTGGTCAGCGTTGGGAATTCAATACCCATACGCAGAGCAATCCCCAGGGCTTCGTCGCGGGGGTTTTCATCAAAATCCACGCCAACCACCGTCACATTCGATCCGGACAAAGCCAGTTGTGCATTCAGTTCATTTAAAACCGGGATTTCTCTGCGACAGGGAACGCACCACTCCGACCAGTAATTGACGATTCGCCACTTCGGTTCGGCTCCCGGACTCCCGCTCTGCGCAGAGCCTTGAGCGTGCAAATCAGTAACCTGAGCCGTCAGAATCATTAGCGCTGTCAAAACAATTTTCAAAAGTAGCCCCTTATGCGATTGGCCATTTATCTTCGACAATAGGGTTTTGGATTCACCACAAACCCTTGAAAAATGACAAGTCTAACAGATTGCCCAAAACTTCCTGTTCGGTGCCAATAACCGGGAATGCCTCGCATTTGCTCGAACAAAATGGCGTGTTACATTCCCTTTTTGCGCTAAATTAAGGTTATATGAATTCAGACAAATCGGTTAATGAACAGTGAAACTGAAATTTTTCTGGGTGTTTTGGCGGTGCTGGTCGGTCTCGGCCTGGGTTTCGCGCAAGTCAACGCAAGCAAACGTATTGAGAAAACCGGTACAAATCCAGGTTTACCGATCTATCGCTTTAAATGGTGGCGCTTTGGGATGGCGGTCGTCTCGGTTGTTGCCGGCCTGCTGATTATTTTCAACGCTGTAAATTCTTGATCTGACCGCTAACGGCGCGGTTGAAGCTGGCGCTTAAGCCAGGCACTGGCGCGCCCCCCGGGAGCCGTGCCGGTCAGTTCCCTGGCCAGGTCGGCCGCCCGCAACAGGCCGGCCAGGTCGACTCCGGTGTCATAACCCATTTGCTCCAGCATCATGACGACATCCTCGGTAGCCACATTGCCCGACGCTCCCGGTGCGAAGGGGCAGCCACCCATTCCTGCGATCGACGAATCGAATTTGCGGATTCCCGATTCCACCGCGGCGAATACATTGGCCAGGCCCATCGCCCGCGTATCGTGGAAATGGCAGCCCAGGCGGTCCGAGTCGTAGCTCTCCACCAGGGACGAGGTCAGGATGCGCACCTGACGCGGGTTGGCTGCACCGATCGTATCGGCGATGCATAACTCGTCCGTGCCCAGTTCAAGGAAGCGGCCAGCCAGATCAATGATCCCGGAGGGATCCACCGGGCCATCGAAGGGACACTCAAAAGCCACCGCGATGGTCGAGGTCACGCGCACTCCATCCACTTGCGCCTGTTGAAGGATTTCCGCTGCCATGGATTCAGCCTGCCGCCGGCTCATACCAACGTTGGCCTGCGCCATGCCGTCTGTCCCGTACAACACCAGGCAGACACTCCTGGCACCGGCTGCGACGGCCAGTTCATAACCCCTGGCATTGGGCACCAGAACGGTCAATACGGCGTCACGGGCGCCCGGATGACTCTGAACGCCGGCTAATACTTCACCGGTGCCGGCCATCGCCGGAACCGCTACAGGCGACACAAAAGCGCCTGCTTCGATATGGCGCAACCCGGATTCCAGCAGCGCACCTACCAGCGCGATGCGCTGATCCGGGGACAATATCTTTGCCTGGCTCTGCAAGCCATCCCGTGGGCCTACGTCATTTACAATCACATTTCCCACGGTCATAGGCTGGTTCCTGTTCTCGAGGTCCTCTTACTGCAATACGTGGATATTCCGCTCAGCGCAGATATCTTTCAGCTCCTTCGGCCAGATCGTGACGCCCACTTCGCCCAGGTGCGCTTTGCGCAGCAGCAGCATGAAAACGCGTGACTGCCCGATGCCGCCACCGATGCTCAGTGGAATGCGGTCATTCAGAATGGCCTGGTGATAAGGCTGGCTCACCAGGTCCATCTGGCCACTGAGTTCCAGCTGTTTCAGCAGGGTTTCCGTGGTGACCCGAACCCCCATCGAGGTCAGTTCGTGCCGCCTGCCGGTGACGTGATTGTATACCAGGATGTCGCCATTCAAGCCGTGCATCGGGCGCCCGTCCTTCGACCGGGTCTCGGTCACCCAGTCATCGTAATCCGCCGCGCGCAGTTCGTGGGGATAACCGTCCGCCAGCGGCCAGCCGATTCCATAAATGAACACCGCCGGGTATTCCTGGATCAACCGGGTCTCACGCTGTTTGCGTGGAAGATCGGGATACTTTTCCAGGATGTCTTCGGCATGAATGAACACCAGTTCTTTCGGCAGGCTGGGGTATCTTGGGTCTTTCAGCTGCGGGAACATGTCCTGTGCGAGTTCCTCGGCGCCGGTGATCACCTTCCAGATCCGCTTCACCGTTTCGGTCAGAAAATCCATGCTGCGCTGTTCCGGGGTGATCACTTTTTCCCAATCCCACTGGTCAACGTATGCGCTGTGATCGTGATCCAGGAAATAGTCCTTCCGGATGGCCTTCATGTCGGTGCACAAGCCCTCACCAATCTCCATCCCGAAGGTCTTCAGCGCCATGCGTTTCCACTTCGTGGCCGCCTGCACGACCTGGGCGTTCAGTCGTTTTTCCAGTCCCAGTCCGCAGGGAAACTCCACCGGGGTGCGGGAGCCATCGCGATCCAGCATGTCATTCACCCCGCTGTCCCGATCCACGATCAGGGGAACCTGGACCATCATCAGGTTAAGTTCCCTGCACAGGTTTTCTTCGATGTAGCTCTTTACCG
Source organism: uncultured Gammaproteobacteria bacterium (assembly GCA_963766195.1). GTDB lineage: Bacteria > Pseudomonadota > Gammaproteobacteria > Xanthomonadales > SZUA-36 > JAHEFT01. Next base: position 20,127 of record CAVXYY010000006.1, on the reverse strand, counting down.
CGAACAGGGCCTGCATGGTTTCCTTGGGGGTCAGCAACGAGTCGTAATCCCGTGGAAGGATCTTGGCTACTTCGGCATAAGTGCTGATGCCGGGGCCTGCAAGGTCGGCTTTTTTGTTTGACATGGTATTCTCCGGTTTAACTGGATACCGGAGCATTCTGACGACTGTACCGAAAGTCGCGCAATGATGTTTGTCAAGGTTACGAGATGCGTCAGGAACTGCCCTGCGAGATTGAACCAGGGGAGGTTCCCTAAGGGATTTCCCGTTCGCGCCAGCGAGAGCGGATCAGGGAGGAGTCGAGGAGAAAATCCCTGGTCTTTTTGCGGTCTTTGACTATTTCCTGGAGTTCGCGCCAGATTTCCATCCGCTTTTCAGGGTTGATTTCCCGGTGCCAGCGAAAGTTTCGTGCCGACAACTGCTGGATTTCTTCAAAAGCAACAGTCCGCCGCCTGCGGGAGTACCGGTTCAGCAACTCATCGTCCGCCCCTTCCAGAACCGGGAGCAAATGCTCGACCAGGCAATGTGCATCGTGCATCCCGGCGTTCATCCCCATGCCGCCCGTCGGGCTGTTCAGGTGCGCAGCGTCTCCGACAAACAGAACCCGTCCGTGCCGGAATGAATCCAGGCAGCGCTGCTGCAGCGTGTAGTGGTCAATATGCAACAGCTCATAAGGCATCAGGCTTGGAAAAACCGACTGGATATACGCTTGCGCGACCGGCGCTGACAAGGCATCCGGCAAGGCCTGATCCGGGTCAGGCGAATAGGTAAACCGCCACAGGTCCCGAATCTGGATCAGGCTGTAAAAGCCGGATTGTGTCCAAACGTAATTTACCCCGAGCAAGCCGGGGATCTCGTTTTGAAACGGGTGGTTCAGCACCAGCGTGATGGAAGTGCTGGGTAGTACACTGCCTGCAAAAGGCAGACCCAATTGTTGCCGGACGGTGCTGTTCCCGCCATCCGCTGCTACCAGCCATGGCGTTCTCAGTTCATATTCAGCACCGGGCTTTCCGGCCCGTATCAGTACCTCCCCGCCCTGGTCCTCGACCCGGACTATTCCATGGCCAAAACGAATTTCAAACAGGGGGTTTCCCAGCAGGTAACCGATCGCAATGTCGCTGAAATAATACTGTTCGCACTGCAGGCGGTACGGGTGGTCGGTCAGGTCGCTGATGCTTTCCAGGTCGAAAACGGCATGGTTCTTGGTTCCGTGAATCATGTATTGCCATCCCTGGTTAATCGATCCCAGGGCAACCAGTTGTTCCGCCAGCCCTATGGAATCTAGAAGATCCAGCGTTGCCGGGTGAAAAGTCGAGGCTCGCCTGTCCAGCGAAAGACCTTCGAATTTTTCCAGGACAATAACCCGGACTCCGGCCCTGACCAGTAATATGGCGGCATAAAGGCCAACCGGGCCGGCGCCTGCAATGATAATTGGATTGGTTGATGGCACCTGTTCAGTTTAGCAGTATCCCTGTAACCCACAGGCCGAGCGTTTATACATTCATCGATGACCGCCGTACTTGTAATCGACCAGGGAACCACCGGCTCAACCGCGCTCGTTTTCGCGCAGGACGGCGAAATCCTCGGGCGCGCCTACAGCGAATTCACCCAGTATTACCCACACCCCGGCTGGGTTGAACACGACCCGGAAGAGATCTGGCAGGTCAGCCGGAACGTGATGGCGCAGGCGCTTGCGGCTTCCGGCGTCGGCCGGAAGGAATTGTCCGCCATCGGCATTACCAACCAGCGCGAAACCGCGATCGTATGGGACCGCGACACCGGAGAACCCGTTCACCGCGCCGTCGTCTGGCAGAGCAGCCAAAGCGCCGGCATCTGCGAACGGCTGAAGTCTGACGGGCTCGAGCCCTTGTTCCGGGAGAAAACCGGCCTGTTTGTTGAGCCCTATTTTTCCGGCTCCAAGATTCGCTGGATACTGGATAGCGACCCCGGTTTACAACGGCGTGCCGAGGCCGGCGAACTCGCATTCGGCACCGTCGACAGCTGGTTATTGTGGAAATTGACCGGCGGCTGTTCAGAAGCCGGCGCACTGCACCGCACCGACCCCACCAATGCGTCCCGTACGCTCCTGTACGACATACACCACCAGGATTGGGACGAGGAACTGTGTGAAATTCTGAACGTGCCGCTGGCCATGCTGCCCGAGGTTTTGCCAAGCGCCGGCATCTTCGGTGAGACCGGCAGGGTTGAGGGGATACCGGCCGGAATACCCGTTGCCGGCATCGCCGGTGACCAACAGGCGGCATTGTTCGGCCAGGGTTGCTGGCAACCGGGACAGGCGAAGAACACTTACGGTACCGGCTGTTTCCTGCTGATGAACATGGGCAGGCAACATCCCGTGAGCCAGAACGGATTACTGACAACCATTTGCTGCGATGCTGATGGCGCACCGGCCTACGCCCTGGAAGGCTCGGTCTTCATCGCGGGTGCTGCCGTCCAATGGCTGCGGGACGAGCTGAAAATCATCACTCATGCATCTGAAACGGAAGCATTGGCCCAGGAAATTGAAGACAATGAAGGCGTCTACCTCGTTCCCGCATTCGCAGGGCTGGGTGCGCCTTACTGGGACATGAAGGCGCGCGGCGCATTGGTCGGGCTAACCCGCGGTTCGGGCCGGGCCCACCTGGCGCGGGCGGCCCTCGAAGCGATCGCTTACCAGACCCGGGATATCGTGGATGTCATGAACCGGGATTCCGGGGTTGAGCTGAAGGAATTGCGCGTGGACGGCGGCGCTTCGATGAACGACTTCCTGATGCAATTCCAGGCCGATATGCTCGGCGTAACCATAGCAAGGCCCCGGCTGGTGGAAACCACGGCGGCAGGTAGCGCCTTCCTGGCAGGTCTGGCCACCGGCGTCTGGAATACCCCCTCTGAACTGGACCGGATCAGGCACACCGGCCGCCGTTTTGAACCGCAGATGGGCCGGGCGCAACGAAACGAACTGTACCGTGGATGGCAACGCGCCGTGGCCCGCGTATCCGAAAAATCGGGCAGTCGCCGCGATGACTGAAGCATCCGGAGCACACCGCGGACGGGTGCGGACCGCGGACCAACTGGACCTGGTCTGGCAGTCCTGGGCGCCTGAAAGCCCCAGGGGCGTGATCATCATCATTCACGGGCTCGCCGAACATGGCGGGCGATACCATGAAACGGCGGAATTCCTGTCCGGAAACGGCTGGGCGGTTTATGCCTGTGATCTCCGGGCGCACGGCCTCAGCCCGGATCCGCCAAAGGCGGGCCGTGTGCATGTTCATCGCTTCACTGATTACTTCTTCGACGTCGATGCGATGTCGGAACTGGTGCGAACCCGGCACCCCGGCCTCCCCGTCTTCATCCTGGGCCATTCCATGGGCGGTCTCATCGCGATCAGTTACGCCCTGGAGAAACCGGAAGCCCTGGCCGGCGTCCTCATTTCCTCGCCGGCCCTCGGGACTCACCCGCAATTCAAACCTCCGCTCTTCCTGAAAATACTGGTCAGCATCCTTTCCCGGCTGGCGCCGCGCCTGCTGGTGGACAGCGGTCTGGATACCCAGGCCATTTGCCGGGACCCGGAGGTTGTGAAGGCCTACATCGATGATCCCCTGGTTTCGCAAAAAGTCTCGGCGCGCTGGTACAGCGAAATCACCAAGGCCATGAAACAGGCCTTCCGGAATGCCGGCTCACTGCGTATCCCGATGTTGCTGATGCAGTCCGGCGCCGACCGCCTGGTCGATCCGGCCGCTCCCGGGCGCTGGGCCAGTGCTGCGCCCCCGGGGTTGGTCGAGCTGGTGCTGTGGGAGGGGCTTTACCACGAGATGCTGAACGAGCCCGAAAAAGACCAGGTACGCGCGAAACTGCTTGAGTGGCTGAATCCCGGAACTTCACCCTGATCGCTCCGGCGGTAAATGACCGGTTTCCTGCTACCCGTCGCAGCGAAAGTCCTGGTGCAGGAGAATCACCTGTTTCTGATCGCCGGAAACCGTGACCAGGTAAAGCCGGTCATATTCATCCTCGTCAAATTCTTCGCCCGCCTCACCCGAAATCAATCCGGCAAGGACCGCGGTGGTATTGCTGTGGCCAACAACGAGCGCGTTCTGCTTGTTTTCCAGCAGTGCGCCCGAGAACGCCTCGAGATTTGCCGGATCATAGTCTTCAACTTCCAGGCCATGGCCTGCTGCAGCCGGAAGCGCCGTATCCCGGGTACGCGCATAAGCGCGTGCTGTAGACACGCTCCAGTTTTACGTTTCTGAGCGTGAACGCCAGCGATTCGGCTCGCCTTTCACCACAGGCTGAAAGCGGCGGGTCAGTGGGGTCTTCAGCCGCAGAGGCTTTTTCCGCGTGCCTGGCAAGGTAGATGGTAAACATTTCGTTTTTGCCCTGTGAATGTGTGAACTCCTGAATCCCCAGGATCAGAAAAACGGCGAGCAGAAATCTGGTCACCGCCACTCACGCATATCGACATGCCGGGCTTTGTTCTTCCGTTCAGACATGGAACTCACATTCCGAAAAAAGCGACTCCCAGGCCACAAGCCAGGATCGCGCTCCCGGCGATCGCATGGTAGTAGCGTTCCAAACGTTTCATCTTGACGGATTCAAGCCCCCTCAATGAAAGCGCGACCAGGAAAGTCATGGTCAGTACCGTTACCACGCCAAAGATTCCCGTGACCGCCAATACGCCGACCAGGTTTTCACGTGCCGCAGGGTACATTAGCAACGGGATAAGGGGCTCACAAGGCCCTAAAACAAAGATGATGAAAATGACCCAGGGCGTCAGGGATTTCTGGTTTGACTTTTTTTCATGCACATGCAGGTGCTCTTCATGGTGGCTGTGCAGGTGCTCATGGACGGCTCCGCCATGACTGTGCCAGTGGGTATGCGGCCGGTTTCTGTAAGCCTGGCGCAGCCCCCAAACGGTGTAAACAAGGCCGAATCCGATCAGTAACCACGCGGCAAGATTTGCGCGAACGCCTTCCAGCCACTCCAGCGAGGAAATCTGGATGCCAAGGGTAATGCCCAGAATGCCAAGCACCACGGAACCGGTCAGGTGGCCCACTCCGCAAACTGCGGTTACCCTCAGGGTTTTTTGCATCCCCCAACCGCGGGCCTTGGCCATTGCAACAAAGGGCAAATAGTGATCCGGGCCGAGAACCGTATGCACGAATGCGATGGCGGCAGCTGAAAGGGAAAGCAATATGATTTCAGGTGTCATGCATGCATGGCTCGCAAACTGGTTTTAACCCGCCCATTCAAACAAGCCGGCAAGAGCCCTTCAACGACATTGGTCAACTGAACCGGCATTGCCAATCAGGGTGTCACGATATCGAATTTACCCTCGGGTTTATCAAACAGGGAAAAAAACTCCACCAGGCTCAGCTTGCTGCCCTCGATATCGAGCTCGTCGGAAAGAAGGAGCTCCTTGACTCCAGCCTGGCCGGTCAACATCCTGATAAAAAGGTCGTGGGTCAGTTTGAGTGTTGCATCCGCGCTTTCATCCGGTGCGGAGGGTTTATGATGAAGCACGGCATTACCGATGGTTAGCAGGTAGTTCTCGCCCAGGTCGGTAAACACGAAATTGACGCTGAGCTCGACGTCCTCCGCATCAGGCCCATTCAGCCGGACCGCCATCGAGTCAAAAAACTGCCGCACCGGTGTCGCGCGAATAACGTCTTCCATCATGGCAACGTTCAGACCCTGGTCCGGCGCTCCGTGCCGAAGCTCAAAGGCTGCTGAAAGGTACACATCTCTCCAGGGACCGGACTCGGCCTGGTATCCCAATTGGTCGTAGGTTGCTGCCAGCAGGGATTTTGCCGCCCGGCTGCCGGGGTCTGCAAAAATCAGGTGGTTAAGCAATTCGGCCACCCAGCGGTAATCCGCCTGGTCGAAAGCCGCCTGGGCCTTCTGCATCAGCGCCTCCGGCCCGCCGGCGAGTTCGACATAACGCCCGCCCGCTTCAACCGGCGGGAGAGGGTCGAGGTTGGCCGGGTTACCGTCATACCACCCGAGATACTCCTGGTAGACCGCCCGCGCATTATGCCGCGTCGTTCCGTAATAGCCCCGGTTATAAAACGAGGACTGAAGCGCGGCCGGTAATTGGATTTGTTCTGCAATCTCACCCGGGGTCATACCCTGGTTGAAGAGCCGGACAGTCTGGTCATGGAGGTACTTGTACATATCCCGCTGCTGTTCCAGGAATGTCCTGATCCGTTGCTTACCCCAGATCGGCCAGTGGTGGCTTGCCAGGTACACTTCCGCTTCACCGAACAGATCGATGGATTCATCGATATATCCGCTCCAGCGCAGGGCGTCGCGCACCTTGGCGCCACGCAGGGTATACAGGTTGTGCAGGTTGTGCGACGTCACCTCGGCACCGTTAAACGCCTTGAGATGTGGCAGGTAAAAGGTCAACTCGGCGGGCGCTTCCGATCCGGGTGCGTTCTGGAAAATGAATTCGATACCGTCGATCATCAGCGTTTGCGGCGTGTGGGTGATGATCTCGGTGGGTTCCAGCAAGCCGAAAGTGCCGAAAGCCGGCGATTTTCCCAGCCCGGAATCGACGTGACCGCGTTCTGACCGGGCCAGGCGCTTGCCATACATGAACATCGAGCGCCGGCTCATGGCGGGACCGGCAATGACGTTCTCACTGGTCGCCTCCTGCATGAACCCTTCGGGTGCGATGATCCGGATGTTTTCAGTCTGCACACCCTCGCTGGTCAATACGCCGAGGACGCCCCCGAAATGGTCGAGATGGCTGTGTGTGAATATCATTGCAACGATCGGCCTGGGTTCCAGGTGCTGCCTGGCGAAACTGATGGCCGCTGCAGCGGTCTCCCGCGCAGTAAGCGGATCAACGATAATCCATCCGGTCTGTCCCTCGATGATCGTCATGTTGGACAGGTCATAGCCGCGCAGTTGGTAGACCCCGTCAGTGACTTTGAACAGGCCATGAATGTTGTTCAGCTGGGCCTGGCGCCACAGGCTGGGATTGACGCTGCCGGGAACTTCATCGCCGATGAATGCATAAGCCGGCATATCCCAGACGATTCCGCCATTTTCCGTGCGGGCCCGCAAGGCGGGATCCGTGGCGATCAGGCCGCGGGTCGCATCTTCGAAATCCTGCCGGTCTGAAAAATCCAGGCTGTCCCGAACGGCTTCATTTGCCGCGACGGTCGCCGCAGTAGGCGCTGTGTGTCCGTTGCCGTCCGCCCCCGGGTCATTGGTCTTGCTCTCGCACGCGGAGAGTGCTGCAGCCAGTAAAAAGATCCGGATAATTATCGTCAGGTTTGGCATTTTCTTACCCACTATCAGTCGCGCACGTTGAAATCCCGTCCAATCTAGCAGAAATCGCTCACACGTAGTGCTTAAGGCAATCCCCTGGCCATTGGACTATAATTAATGCGCCAAGGGCGGGGCAGGACACAGGGATTTGTCTTTTGCCAAGTAAAAAATGGAGGTACCACCATATGAATATTCGAATTCTCTTTTCTTTGATCATTTTGACCGGCAGCGTTTTTATGCCTCAGCTGGCATCGGCCGCCGAACTCTCTGTAACACGCTATTTTTCCGGGCTGTGGGACCAACCGAAGCAGGAAAGCCAGGGCATCGTGCTGCAAATCATAGACCAGGAGGAAGATGGCCATAAAAAGGCAGTCGCTTACTGGTTTACTTACGGCGATAACCTGGACACCGCATGGTACATGGCAATCGGGCACGTTGAAGGCGACCGGGTGCTGATGAATCTGTACACCGCCGCAGGCGTAGCCTTCATGGAGGATGACGCTCCGGGCAACGAAAACGTCTACATCGCCGGGACTTTGGATCTTTCATTCAAGAACTGCAATTTCGGGGTAGCCAGCTACCATTTCGATGAGGATCAGGTTAGTGGCGAGTTTGAAATCAAGCGCCTGGCCGGCCTCTACAATTCACGCTGCAGCGGAGGGATTTCAGACGACACACCGAGTAACGCCAAGCCGGTGATGCTGGATGTAAACCTCGAGCCCGCACGTGACGGCATCACCGGAAAGGGCAAGGCAATCTTCTGGGAGCGGGCGGACCGCTCTGATTTCCATGTTTCCGCTGAAGGCCTTGCGGATTCAGACTACGAAATCCAGGTCTGCGAAGAACCCGTCGGAACGCTCACGATTTCCGGCGGTGAAGGCCAGACCCAGTTCAGGAGCCCCGAAGCCCCTGGCAAGGAACTCCTCAGTTTTGACCCGCGATCCTGCCTTATCGAGTTGCTCGATGGTGAAGGGGCTGTGCTGACCTCCGGTGCCGAGGTGCTGAGCGGAAAAGACAAAGGCAACAATGGCCATGGGAACGGAAACGGGAAAATGGAAGTTGCTGTTGACCTGGAAAATTTGGATGTCTTTCCGGGAGCCGCAGGGAATGCTTCCTACCTGGAAAAAAACAACAGCATTGAGTTCGAGGTCGAAATCAAGGGTGTGCCGGCCGGAACCTACCCGCTCTGGGTCGGCAATGAGCTGCGCGGTGACATCATCGTGCCATCGGACAGCGACGACAATGACGACACGCTCAAGGGAAAGCTGCGTTTCAGCGACCCGCAAAAAGACCAGCGGGAGCTATTGGATTTTGACCCGCGAGGAATGCTGATTGAGGTCTATGACGGCGTAGACATTATTTTCGAGGTGTTTTTCCCCGGATAATCCTCCAGGGCAGCTCCCTACAAGGGAAAGGCCGGCAAGCACAGCCGGCCTTTCTGCTCACTGGGTGAGGGCCCGGTTCAGCTTTTGGCTAAGGAATATCCAGAAACTCGACGAAGCCGGTTTCCAGCGAGTATTCAGCGCCTACAACTTTTAGCCAGTCATCCTTGATCAGGGTTTCCAGAATTTCAGAACCGCGTTTCAACCGGTTCACCGAAGCCCGGATGTTTGCGCGGACCGATGCCTGCACAAGCTGTTCGCTGGGCGGCGCCCTTTGCCCGCTGGGTTCCTGTTCAAAAAGGGTTTCGACCGCGGGGCGTATGGAATCCACGATGTGCCTGAGATTGGGCGACCGGGTGTCCGTCGGCCGCTCCAGTTCATCCAGCGTGGCCAACACGGCCCCACATTGTGAATGGCCGAGCACAACAACCAGTTTGGTTCCGAATGCCTCAGCCGCGAACTCGACACTGCCGATCTGGGAAGGCATCACGATATTACCGGACACGCGGATCACGAACAGGTCACCCAGACCCTGGTCGAAAACCAATTCGGCCGGCACCCTTGAATCGGAGCACCCGAGAATGATCGCAAATGGATTCTGGTTATCCACCAATGTCTTGCCGCGCAAATGCGCAAAACCGATATCGCGAACCCCCTCACCGGTGACAAATCTTTGATTCCCGAGCTTGAGCCGCTCCAGCGCTTCGTTTGCGGTAACCATTCAGGATCGCTCAGCGTTCATCGGTAAAGTTGACGCCGGGGCGGGGAGGCTGCGATGTTGATGTGATCAAGGCGCATCGCTGTTCTGCTCAACGTAAATCAAGCTTCCGGTATCAAACCCCGCAGCCGAGGCCTTTTCAATGAACCTTTTCAGCACTTCCTCAGGCACCTTGGGGGTTCTTGCCAGTAACCACAGGTACGAGGTGTCAGGGCCGGACACGAAAGAGTACTGGTAATTATCCTGGTCCAGCTCGAAAATCACATAGGATCCGTAAAATGGACCAAAAAAGGATACTTTGAGGTAGCCGGTGTCCCCGGATTCAACGAAAAAGGCCTTGCCATTCGCCTCTTTCCATTCGTTTTTGCTGGTGGAAAATCCACGGTTGACCACGTTGACGCCACCATCATCGCGCAGGCTGTACTCGGCAGTCACGTTCATCAGTCCCCGTTCAAAGGAATGGTCGAGGCGGGCTATCTCATACCATTTGCCCAGGTAGCGGTTGACGTCAAACCCGTCTACCGGCTTAACGTTTTCAGGCATGCCCAGGCAACCGGTCAGCGCGGGTATCAATACCAGCGCCATCGCCGTTATTCGGAAAAGTCCTGTATTTTTCATTTCCGGTTTTCCCTGTTTCAGCCTGTGCGCTTGGTCATTTTGCGTAAACGTTCCAGGGCCTGCAACTGCGTGATCGCCTCCATCAGTTTGGCCTGGGCTTCCGCAAACTCCATCTTGCCCGTGTGGGTTTTCAGAACACGTTCTGCCTCTTCCTTGGCCCGTATCGCAGCCGCTTCATCAAGATGATCGGCCCTCATGACCATATCTGCAAGCACGGTGACCAGGTGCGGCATGACTTCAAGAATTCCACCCCCGGCGACAAAAACGATTTCCTCACCATCGGGCAGAATCACCCTGACAGGACCCGGTTTCAACGTTGTCATCAAGGGTGTGTGCCGGGGTGTAATCCCAAGTTCCCCTGCCATGCCGGTAGCGATGCACATGCGGACTTTCCCGGAAAATATGCTCTCCTTGGCGGATACGATGTCGCATTGAATGGTGCTGCTCATAGGCCCCCGTATATTATATCTACCATCTTTTACTGGAATATCGATACACTACCTGCTCGTTCACCCATTGGAAAGCCCATGACTCTTTGTCCGGTAGCCATTGCCGTTGGTTGCAAGAAATGCCCGGTATTTTCCGTTTGCCCTGCCAAGTCGATCATTGGCGATCAGCCAAAAAAAGATGATTCAGGTCCTGAATCACCCGGCACGAAAAAATAGATCGTTCTGATGGTGGGTTCTGCTCCCGGGACTCATTTCCCGGGATTTATCAGCGAATCCGTTTCGCCAGGTCGACGATATCGCGCTCACAGTAGCTGCAGACATAGCGGTGCCCATCGTCGGGCCCCAGCCGGAATTCCGAGGTCACCGGTTCATTCTGGTTGGATATACAGTTCGGATTGGAACAGGTCAGGATACCCCTGACAACCTTTGGCGCCTCGGCATTAAACTTTTTGACCACCTTTCCGCCAACGATGATGTTGATCGTCGCCTGCGGAGAAATCAGCGCTACACGGCTTGCCTCCTGGGCTGAAAGCTCGACATCCTCTATCTTCAGAATGTCTTTTTTACCACCCTTTTTTGAATGCGAATTGATCAGGATGCTCATGCTTCTGTCGTTCGACATCCCGAGCACCCGCAGCACGTCAAAAGCCATTCCAGGCAGGATATGATCGACCACTGTTCCGTGCTCGATTCGCTGGACCTTCATCAAATTATCCTGCATCTCATTCTCCTCCAATAACCATGGACAGCAGCGCCATTCTCACCGGCACACCGTTGAAGGCCTGCACGAAGTACTTAGCCTGCGGCATGGCGTCGACCTCGGGTGTGATCTCGTTAACCCGGGGGAGCGGGTGCATGACGATCATTCGCTCCGGCCCCTTGGATAACAGGTCCGGATCGACCCGGTACAGCCCGGCCACCTTTTCATATTCAACCAGGTCCGGGAATCGTTCTTTCTGGATCCGCGTGGCATAAAGAATATCTGTATTGGAGATGACCTCCTCGGGAGCGTGGCAGGCCACACCAAGCATTCCCATGTTCCTGAGATAACTGGTCACTTCGCGCGGCATTTCCAAACCTTCCGGTGAAACCAGGTTGATGGTGTTTCCGAACTTGGCCAGCGCAATGGCCAGGGAATGTACCGTCCTGCCGTAACGGAGATCGCCAACCATGCTGATATTCAGTCCTTCCAGGCGTCCTGTCTCAGTCCTGATCGTGAACAAATCGAGCATGGTCTGTGTTGGATGCTGGCCCGCGCCGTCGCCCGCGTTAATGACGGGAACACTGGAAAATTCCGTCGCCAGTTTTGCCGCGCCTTCCCGTGGATGGCGAAGCACAACGGCATCAGCGTAGCCACTGACCATCCTGATGGTGTCTGCGAGCGTTTCCCCCTTGACGACAGAAGTTGCTTCCGTACCCGCAAATCCGATGACTCCGCCGCCGAGACGGTTCATGGCTGTTTCGAAAGAAAGACGGGTTCGCGTTGACGGTTCGAAAAAGATACAAGCCAGCACCCGGCCCCTCAGAAGGTCGGAGGTAGCTTGGCCCTGCGCAATCCTGACCATGTCTTCCGCCCTGTCCAACACCTCTACAATCTCTTCCACTGAAAAGTCGTGGACTGATATCACATGTCTCATCAGATTCCTCTCTGCTCTGCGTACTCAACACCGTTAATGGTATTCGAAATCAGCGTGCCTGCCTCGCCGTTCATGATTTTTGCCAGGTCGGAAAGCTGGCCGATGGCGCTTTTATGGCCGGTCTCGCGAACAAACTGGCAGGCACCCAGGACTTTGGGGCCCATCGAACCGGCTGCAAAACCCAGGCGCTCCAGCGCATCCGGATGGGCTGCCCGGATGGGTTTCTGATCGGCCGTTCCGAAGTCGCGATAGACGCAGGGCACGTCGGTCAGCATCACGAACATTTCCGCGCCCAGGTCTTTCGCCAGCAGGCCGCTGGCCAGATCCTTGTCGATAACCGCTTCTACGCCGAATAGTTTCCTGTTTTCGTCATAAGCGACCGGGATGCCGCCCCCGCCTGCGCAGATAACCACCACGCCACTGTCTACGAGCATCCTGATCGCGCTCATCTCGATAATGCGAAGCGGCAGTGGCGAGGGAACCACCCTGCGGAAATATATTCCGTCAGGCGCCATGGACCAGCCCTTTTCGTTTTGCAGCTTTTCCGCCTCGGCTTTGTCGTATATGGGTCCTACGGGTTTGGTCGGGTTCTGAAACGCCGGATCTGACGGATCGACCAGTATCTGCGTGAGGACGGTGACGATATGGTCCTCGAACGGAATGATGTTACCCAATTCCTGTTCGATCATGTAGCCGATCATGCCAACGGTTTCTGCTCCCAGAACATCCAGCGGGTAAGGGTCAACAGCGTTATAAGCCGCGTCCATCAAGGCCAGCAGGCCGACCTGCGGCCCGTTTCCGTGCGCGATAACCAGTTCGTGATTTTCGTGAACGGTCGCCAGGTGTTTGGCCGCCACCCGAATATTTTCGCGCTGGTTTTCAGCATTGAGTGCCTGCCCGCGCTGCAGAAGGGCGTTTCCACCCAGCGCCACTACTACCCGCATTGGACTGTCACCCTTTCACCACCCTTTTCCCGCATCACTGGCTACCCAATGTCGCTACCAACAAAGCCTTGATGGAATGTACACGGTTTTCCGCCTGTTCGAACTGGATACCCGCCGTAGATTCGAATACTTCTTCGGTCACTTCCATTGCGTCGAGACCAAAATTCTCGAAAATCTCCCGACCTACCTTGGTTTCGATATTGTGAAATGCCGGCAGGCAGTGCATGAACCGGACCCGTGGGTTGCCGCTGGCTTTCATCAGTCCGGCATTGACCTGGTAAGGTTTGAGCAGACGGATGCGCTCCGCCCAGGCTTCCTTCGGCTCACCCATGGAAACCCACACATCGGTGTGAATGAACTGCACGCCCTTGACGGCTTCAGCCGGGTCTTCCGTCAGCGTCAGTTTTCCCTTGTTCAACTTCTCGAGCCTGCGCGCGTATTCCAGCAATTCCTCGCCCGGCCACAATTGCCGTGGCGCCGCGATGCGCACATCCATACCCATCAGGCAACCGGCAATCATCAGTGAATGCCCCATGTTTGAACGGGCATCCCCCACGTAGGCATAACAGAAGTCATGCCAGGGTTGCGGCATGAATTCGCGCATGGTCATGATATCTGCGCACATCTGGGTCGGGTGAAATTCATCCGTCAGGCCGTTGAACACCGGCACCCCGGAGTACGCTGCCAATTCCTCGACAATGTGCTGGCTTGAGCCACGGTACTCGATGGCGTCATACATACGGCCCAGCACACGGGCCGTGTCCTTGACCGACTCCTTGGTCCCGATGTGCGACCCGGCCGGGTCGAGATAAGTCACGTTGGCTCCCTGGTCGTAAGCAGCCACTTCGAAAGCGCAACGCGTCCGGGTCGATGGCTTTTCGAAAATCAGCGCAATGTTTTTCCCGCGCAGAAGCTGTACCTCGGTTCCTGCGTACTTGGCGCGTTTGAGGTCACGGGCCAGGTCCAGAATATAAGTCAGGTCACGTTTCGAAAAGTCGATCAGTTTGAGAAAGCTGCGATTCCTCAGGTTGAACCCCATGGCGATTCCTCCTTGGGTTTACTGTCGCAGTACACTAGCACGCGAAACCAGGGTGAAAAGTGACGCCGGACAATATTTCGCCAATCCAGCGAAATTCTGGTCAGGGGGTGCGTAAAAAGCTCAAAAAAAAGCCGGCCTGGTTACCCGGGCCGGCGGATTGTTACGATTGTATTCTGACGATCAGCTTCCGCGTCTCTTGCGTAATTTCTGCAGGGCGCTGATCTGGGCAGCGGCTTCGAGCAGCCTGGACTGGGCTTCAGCAATTTCGATATCACCGGTACGGTCGGCAAGCATGCGTTCGGCCTCGGCCTTGGCCGCCACGGCTGCAGCCTCATCGAGATCTTCGCCGCGCATCGCCGTGTCGGTCAATACCGTGACTTCGTGCGGCTGCACTTCCAGGATACCCCCGCTGACGAAGAAAAACGCTTCTTCGCCATTGGCCTGCAGAACCCGCACAGGACCCGGTTTCAATTGCGTGATCAGCGGCGCATGGCGCGGGCTGATACCCAACTCGCCGGCGACCCCCGTGGCAAATACCATCTGAGCCTCGCCGGAGAAAATTTCCCCTTGGGCACTTACGATGTCGCAGCGTGTGGTCTTGTTCATAATTCGGGTCTCTTAAAGGCGCTGATCAGGCAGCGGCCTTCTTGGCCATTTCGGCGCCTTTTGCGATCGCCTCTTCGATTCCGCCAACCATGTAGAAAGCCTGTTCCGGCAGGTGATCGTATTCACCTTCGACAATACCCTTGAAGCCGCGGATGGTGTCTTTGAGGCTCACGTACTTGCCGGCGGAGCCGGTAAACGTCTCGGCCACGAAGAACGGCTGGGACAGGAAGCGCTGAACTTTTCGCGCACGCGCCACGACGGCCTTGTCTTCTTCGGAAAGCTCGTCCATGCCAAGGATGGCGATGATGTCTTTCAGCTCTTTGTAACGCTGCAGCACGCCCTGCACGGCCCGGGCCATGTCGTAGTGCTCCTGGCCGATCAGGTTGGGGTCCAGCAGACGTGAAGTGGAATCCAGCGGATCCACGGCCGGGTAAATACCCTGCTCGGCAATGCCACGGCTCAACACCAGTGTCGCATCAAGGTGGGCAAAGGTGGTGGCCGGCGACGGATCGGTCAAGTCATCCGCAGGCACATAAACCGCCTGGAAAGAAGTGATGGAGCCGGTCTTGGTCGTCGTGATGCGTTCCTGCAACAGACCCATTTCCAGGGCCAGCGTCGGCTGGTAACCCACGGCGGAAGGCATGCGGCCGAGCAGGGCGGATACTTCGGTTCCGGCCAGCGTGTAACGGTAGATGTTATCGATGAACATCAGTACGTCTTTACCCTGGTCACGGAATTCTTCCGCCATGGTCAAGCCGGTCAGCGCGACCCGCAGACGGTTACCCGGCGGCTCGTTCATCTGGCCGTACACCAGCGCTACCTTGCTGAGTACGTCGGCGTCCTTCATTTCGTGGTAAAAATCGTTGCCCTCGCGGGTACGTTCACCCACGCCGGCAAACACCGAGAAGCCGCTGTGCTCGATCGCGATATTGCGGATCAACTCCATCAGCGTCACAGTCTTGCCGACGCCGGCGCCGCCAAACAGGCCGACCTTACCGCCCTTGGCGATGGGCATGATCAGGTCGATAACCTTGATGCCGGTTTCCAGCACGTCATTACCACCCGCCTGTTCCTCGTAGGTAGGCGCTTTGCGGTGAATCGGCATGAGTTTTTCAGCGCCGATCGGGCCGGCTTCATCAATCGGCCGCCCGAGTACGTCCATCACGCGGCCAAGCGTTTTCTCGCCGACCGGCACCGAGATGTAGGCGCCCGTGTTGGTAACCGTGAGACCGCGTTTCAGGCCATCCGTCGAACCCAGTGCAATGGTGCGCACCACGCCGTCGCCAAGCTGCTGCTGCACCTCCAGCGTGATTTCCGTGTTATCGACGGTCAGTGCGTCGAACAGCTTCGGCAGGGAATCGCGCTCATATTCAACGTCAACGACGGCTCCGATTACCTGAACAATTGATCCAGTACTCATAAAACTCGCTCCGAATAATATTTTTTTAAACCGCTGCGGCGCCGCCGACAATCTCCGAGATTTCCTGGGTGATGGCTGCCTGCCGGGCCTTGTTATAGACCAGCTTCAACTCATCGATCAGGTCACCTGCGTTCTCCGTCGCGTTCTTCATCGCCAACATTCGCGCGGCATGTTCCGACGCCAGGTTTTCCAGCACGGCGTGATAAATCATGCCCTCGATATAACGTACCGCCACCGCATCCAGCAAGGACTTGGCATCGGGTTCGTAAATGTAGTCCCAGATGTCCCTGATTTCTTCATCTTCGGTCGGCGGCAGGGGCAACATCTGGAAGATGCTTGGCTTCTGGGTCATCGTGTTGATGAACACGTTGGTGACGATGAACAAACGCTGGATACCGTTATCGCGGTAGGCTTCCACCATGATCCGCACAGCGCCGATCAGGTCTTCGATCTGGGGGGTTTCACCCAGGCCGCTGATGGAACCGATGATGTCGACATTCACGTTTTTGAAAAAAGCTGATGCCTTCTTGCCGAACGTGACCAGTTTTACCTCGGCGCCTTTACCCTTCCACTCCGCCATGTCCGCCAGCGCCATTCTGAACAGGTTGTTGTTCAGGCCGCCGCACAGACCCCGGTCCGTGGATACGATGATATAGCCGACCTTTTCCACGTTTTCGTAAGTCACCGTGAACGGGTGGCGTATCTCCGGGTTGGCCTTGCTCAGATGTCCGCTGATCCGCCGCATCATCCGAATGTAAGGGCGGCTGGCGCGCATCATGTCCTGGGATTTGCGTATTTTACTGGCAGAAACCATTTCCAGCGCGGACGTCACCTTCATGGTGTTTCCTATGCTCTGGATTTTGCCTGTAATTTCCTTTCCGCTTGCCATATCCGGCTTGCTCCTACTTTTTGACCGTGCTGATTACCAGGTGCCGGTTGCCTTGAATTCGTCAAGGGCTGCGACCAGCTGTGACTCCAGGTCGTCATTCCAGCCGCCTTCGTTCAGCTTGGCCAGCAATTCGGCCTTTGTTGAGGCCATGTACGCAATCACCGCCGCTTCGAAAGAGACGATCTTGGGCATTTCCACGTCATCCAGGTAGCCACGGTCCGCCGCGAACAGGGACACCGCCATCTCGCCAACCGACAACGGGCTGTACTGCCTCTGCTTCATCAATTCGGTGACGCGCTGACCACGGTCAAGCTGCTTGCGGGTCGCATCGTCGAGGTCGGACGCAAACTGCGCGAAAGCGGCAAGCTCGCGGTATTGGGACAGCGCCAGTCGAATGCCGCCGCCCAGTTTCTTGATGACCTTGGTCTGGGCCGCGCCGCCTACGCGGGAGACCGACAAACCGGCGTGAACGGCCGGGCGGATACCCGCGTTGAACATGTCGGAATCCAGGAAGATCTGGCCGTCGGTGATGGAAATCACGTTGGTCGGAACGAATGCGGACACGTCGCCTGCCTGGGTCTCAATGATCGGCAGCGCCGTCAATGAACCCGTTCTTCCTTTCACCTTTCCTTCAGTGAACTTCTCGACGTATTCCTCGTTCACCCGCGCCGCACGCTCAAGCAGGCGGGAGTGCAGGTAGAACACGTCACCCGGATACGCTTCGCGTCCCGGCGGGCGCCGCAGCAACAGGGAAACCTGGCGATAGGCCCATGCCTGCTTGGTCAAATCGTCATAAATGATCAGCGCATCCTCTCCGCGGTCACGGAAGTACTCTCCCATGGTGCAGCCGGAGTAGGGTGCGATGTACTGCATGGCCGCTGATTCAGAAGCCGAAGCGTTGACCACGATGGTGTGCTGCATCGCGCCGTGCTCTTCGAGCTTCTTCACGACATTGGCCACGGTGGACTGTTTCTGTCCAATGGCGACATAGACGCACTTGATGCCTGAAGCCGCCTGGTTGATGATGGTGTCGATGGCGATGGCTGATTTACCGATCTGGCGGTCGCCGATGATCAGTTCGCGCTGGCCGCGACCGATCGGAACCATGGAGTCGATCGACTTGAGACCGGTTTGAACCGGCTGGTCAACCGATTTACGCCAGATCACGCCGGGAGCTACTTTTTCGATCGGTGCAAAACCATCGTTCTCGATGGGGCCCTGGCCATCAATCGGGTTACCCAGCGCGTCCACTACCCGGCCCAGAAGCCCCGGCCCATGGGGCACTTCGAGGATGCGGCCGGTGCATTTCACCGTGTCGCCCTCGGTAATGTGGGCGTAGTCGCCCAGGATCACGGTACCGACTGAATCCCGTTCGAGGTTGAGCGCCAGCCCGAAGGTGTTGCCGGGGAACTCGATCATTTCGCCCTGCATGGCGTCTTCCAGGCCGTGCAGACGCGCGATACCGTCGGAAACACTCACCACGGTGCCTTCGTTGCGGGTCTCGGCCTTGATGTTCAGGTCTTCAATGCGTTTTTTGATCAGTTCGCTGATCTCGGATGGATTCAATGTCGTCTGCATCTTCGTGTTTCCTTAAAATTAATTCGCGAGCGTGGCGGAAAGCTTTTCGAGCTTGCCCCGCAATGAGCCGTCGATCACCTGGTCGCCCGCGTACACCACGGCGCCACCAATGACGTTTTTGTCAATTTCGTTATCCAGCTCGATTTCACATTCAAACCGGCGCGCGAGCGCTTCCTTCAGGCGGCTGGCCTGTCCCTCGTCGAGCGGCACCACTGAAACCACCCTGACGCTCAGGCGATTTTCCTCTGTTTCCCGAAACTGGCGGAACAGCGTGGTGGCCTGGGGCAGCAGGGAAAGGCGCCCGTTGGCGGCCAGCACGGAGAGAAAATCCGTGAATTTACCGCTGAACGCGCTACCGGCTGCATCCGAGAGGATCTTCACGACTTCGGCCTGGCTGACGTGCGGGCTCTCCAGCAAAACCGCCACGGTTTTTTCCGTGACCATTTCACCGGCCAGTCTCAGCATGTCGTCCCAGGCGGCCAGGGCCTTTTCGTCCCGGGCCAGTTCAAAGGCCGCTTTTGCGTAAGGGCGTGCCAGGGTGGTCAGACTGCTCATGATGCGCTGCTCACCTTCAGATCTCGGCGATCAGTTTGTCGAGCAATTCGCGATGAGCGTTCGCGTCGACTTCTTTTTCGAGAATCTTTGAAGCACCAAGCACTGCCAGGCTGGCTACCGATTTGCGCAGCTCTTCGCGCGCCTGGTTGCTTGCCTGGGCAATGTCGGCTTCCGCCGCCGCTACCTGCCGGCCACGTTCGGCGCTGGCATCATCTTTTGCCTGGTCCAGGATCTGCGAATGCCGCTGGTTGGCCTGTTCTACGATCTCACCGGCCTTTTCGCGGGCTTCGCGGATCTGTTGGTCTACCGTAACCTTGGCAGCTTCCAATTCTTTATCAGCCCGGTCGGAGGCAGCCAAACCCTCTGCAATTCGCTCACGGCGCTCGTCCATGGCTTTCATCAGGGGTGGCCAGAGGAACTTCATGCAGAACCACACGAAGATCATCATCGCGATCGACTGCAAAATTAAAGTGGCATTGATATTCATGCCTTACCTCGTTCAGATGGTTCAATTTACCTGCCCGGTTCCCCGGGCGGGCTCTTCAAACCGTGAAATTAACCGCCCAGGGCATTCTGCAGTTGGGCGACAAACGGGTTTGCAAAAGTGAAGAACAGAGCAATACCCACACCGATCATCGCAACAGCGTCCAACAGGCCGATAGCCAGGAAGAATTTACCCTGCAGCATCGGAGCCAGTTCAGGCTGACGAGCAGAGCCTTCCAGCAGGCGACCGCCCAGGATACCCACACCGATACCAACGCCGAGTGCGCCCAGACCAATCAGCAGGGCTACAGCGATTGCGGTCATACCAATTACAGTTTCCATCAATAACTCCCGTACTTAGAGATTGTTAACCAAAAAAACCCAAAAAAACCCAAACATCAAAACATCAATGGTGCTCGTGTGCCATGCTCAGGTACACGATCGTCAACATCATGAAAATAAAAGCCTGCAGCGTCACGATAATCAGGTGGAAGACCGCCCAGATGAAGTGCATCAGCTGGCCGCCCACGAAAGCCAGG